>NZ_JAEOXH010000003.1:0-248892 GCF_016632315.1 Oxynema mangrovii CENA135
CCCACCGGGGTAGTAGGTAGCGACAAAAAGACCCTCGCGGGTCTTGATTGTCGGTTAGCCCTGCTACCGCTAGGTTAACGCAAAGTCAGTTAATCACTCTCTGGGAATTCTCCAAAGGTAGAAGACCCGAGGATGCTCGGCTGGAAATTGTTGCGATTGAAACCACTGAACCCATTAATAGAGATCTTTTCAGAGGCATGGATTCGTAAGGCTCCTGAAGAGGCCGATCCCCTGGCGATGGAGGAAATGACCGCTCCATCCGACAAACTCAAGCGAGGACTAATCAGATCGATGGCTCCGGCGATTCCCATGTCCGCACTTATCGTCATCACTCGGCTAGTGGCCAACGGATTCAAGGGTGAGGTACCAAACAAGTCGATCTGTTGCGAGGCTACGATCTCGATCGCCCCGCCACTCCCCGAACCGAAGCTAAAGCTCTCAATTTTACCGCCATCGACCAACTGCACGATCGGACTGGATAGGGAAATGTCGGCCCCGGAACCTGTAGCGAAGGTTTCGGAGATCGCCCCACTGCCGATGTTATCTCCGGCAATAGATCCCGACAGTCGGATCGCTTCGGCGGCGTGTAAGGCGATCGCCCCACTCGCCTCACTGCCTCGATTCTGGGCTAAAAATACCGAGCCGTCTTCCGCATTGAGCCGACGCGCTACGACTCGAATCGACCCGGACGGCGCCCCACTGCTATCGACTAAGGCCCGCCGGGTTAAGGTGACGTCTCCGTAGTCGGCGATCGCCCCCGTGCCTAAATTCCAGCCCGTAGCATCGGGGTTTAAGGCGATCGTCCCTCGGCGAACGCTCGCCAATTCGATCGCCCCTCCCGACGATCGGACGATTCCCCCGGACAAGGCAATTTCACTCCCAACGAAGGCGAGCGATCGCGCCCTCAATCCCCCCTCGGTTACCGCTCCTTCGATCGCGGGGGACATCCCCGGTACGACCCGCGCGAGCTGGTGTCCGGAGCCGTCAATCTCGATGTTTCCGGACTCGACTCCCAGATTGAGTCCGATCGGCGCGTTGACGGTCAATAACGGTCGCTCTTGCGGGTTGACGGCGTCGAAGCTCGTCCCGTCGGCAAACTCCAGCGATCGCGCCGTGGTTCCCAGGAAGGCGCCGCCAATCTCCAAGCGAGCGTTGACACCGAAATGAATCCCCGCCGGATTGATGAAAATTAAATCCGCGCTTCCGTTCGCCCGTAACACGCCGTCAATATCAGACCGTTTCCCCCCGGTCACCCGCGTGACGATCTGGTTGACGGTTTCCGGGTTGCTAAATATGGCTTCGCCGTTGGTCGGTATGGAAAACTCTGCGAAACTGTGAAATAAATTGCCGCCGCGCTGGGTTCCCCCTTCAATCTCGACGGCGCGATCGCCGGTAACGACCCGGGAAGGGTTCGGCAAGGTACTATCGGGAATGATTTGAGCGGCTGTGGGTAGCACGCCGTAGCATACACTGGCGGCGATCGCGCCGTGGAGGAGTAAAATCACTCGCCTCAGCGCCAGAGAGAGCAGAACATCGGCTTTTCTAAAAGTGAACATTGATTTAACTAACACGAGCGTGAATTCCCCTTCCTCGCTTGCAGAGAAGGGATGAAAGGATTCAGGTAAACTACCCCGACTCAATTGAGGAAGGCTATCGTGATTTAACGATCTCGCCCCCCACTTTAATGATATTGAGCTGAACAATAAGCGAATGATAATTAGTCCCTGGGGCTGAGGTGAACTTGCTGAAAGATAATGCGATCGCGCCCCTGTTCTTTCGCCTCTTGTAAGGCATTTTCTGCCGCCTCGATCAGTTGTCCTTCTCGGGGCTCGTCGCGATCGAGATCGCTCGATAACGCCGGACGGGGAATAACACTAGCCACCCCAAAACTTACGGTGACCAAAGAACTCACCGGAGAGCGTTCGTGGGCGATCGCTAAATCCTTAATTTGTCGGCGCATTTTCCCAGCAACATCGGTGGCACCTTTGCCATCCGTTTTTGGCAAAATTGCGGCAAAAGAATCGCCGCCATAACGGGCGACTAAATCCGCCGGACGTTTGACCGTAGCGGCGATCGCCCGGGCAATTTGTTGCAAGCATTCATCTCCCGCCTCTGTGCCGTAAACTTCGTTATAAAGTTGGAAGCAATCGATCGCCCCTAAAATTAAAGATAACGGTTCTAAATCCCGCGCCAAACGTTTCCATTCCCGCTCCAAATACTCGTCAAAATAACGGCGATGGGGAATTTGAGTAGAGGGGTCGATGACGAACAGTTCCAACTCTTCTTGAAGGTCCGTTAAAGCATCGTTGAGTTGTCGTTCCCGGCGGCGGAGATCGTCGAGTTGTCTGGCGGCCCAACCGAGTGTGAGTAAATGATGGACGCGCCGTTCTAGAAGGACTGGGGAGATCGGTTGGCAGATGCACTCGCTGGCGCCGACGGCAAGAGCCCGCCGCACGGTTGCGTCGTCGGCGGCGGAGATCGCCATTAAAATCGGGGGACGGCGATCGCCTAACAATTGCTGTAACTGCTCGCAACAGGCGAATCCGTCGATCCCGGCTCCCTTCGCCGGAAGGACGATCAGATCCGGGGTCACCTGTTCGCACAATTGTAAACATTGTGTGTCGGTGGCCGCTTCGACGGTCAAATAGCCCCGATTGTCGATCGGTTGGCGCAACTGCGCTCTCACTGCCTCGTCTTCGTGAACCAGGAGAACTGAGGGAGGATTGCCCTCGAAGTTGGGATGAATTCGGCTCATGTTTGGATCGCCTCCACAGCTTTGAGACAAGATAACCCATTCGCCATCGGGAAGGAATTCTCCGCCCCTCCCATCCTATCCGATCGCTTCTTATTCGGCGATCGCCTTCCATTCGGGTCGGCTGCCGATCGTGCTCAACTGCCAGCGTCCCAAGGTCGGATGGTCGATTTCGAGCAGACCGCTATCGAGGGGAACGCGCAGGTAAGGGCTCTCCAACACGGGCCAGTCGTCGAGAACGCGATCGCGACCGTCGATTTGGGCGGCGGCGATCGCCCCGTGGCGGTTGTAGGTCATCTGCAAGGATCGTCCGGCCAAGTTGGTATACATCAAAGTATGCTCGTCGTTCCAGGCGCGATCGTCGATCTCGGTTTTTGCCAAAGCCCGGGTGAGGGCTTCCCAGGTCGGGTAATCCGCCACTCGGGCGACTTCGGCGATCCAGGCGGTCCGTTCCCCTTCGGCGACGAAGGCGGCGTACTCGGGATCGGTTTCGGAGATCGAGGGGTTCCACCAGAGGAGATCGCCCCAGGGACGGGCCACCAGCCAGACGTTCTCGATCTTCCAAATTTGCCATCCTTGCCAGGATCGGGGTTCGCCGTAGCGGCGGGGCAGCACTAGGTGAGACCGGGCGGGAACTCCGGCGGCGCGATCGGCGGCGTTAAGCACTTGCTGGTAGAGGACGGTACCGCGATCTTGCAGGTATTGGTCCGCAGGCGATCGCCCGGTCGCCATTGGGGTGTGGTAGGTTCCGGCGAGACTGACGATCGCGTTATCGCCACCGTTGCGATCGCGAATGACGAGTTTGTAGGTCGCGTATTGGGCGCGGATCGTGCCTTCGACTTGATAGGAGCGGGATGGTTCGAGTAACGTACCGAGGGTATAGTCTTCGGTGGCGTAAAAGTTCTCCCACAGGTGGTTATCTTCGGAATAACTGTAATAAGCCGGATGGCTGGCGCGCAACTCGAACGGGAGGGGAATTTCTTTGCGGGCGATCGCGCGCAAGTGCGGCGGCGGTCGATAGTCGCTCAGGGCGGGCAATAAGGCGACGCGCAGGTAATTGTCGATCCCCTCTTCGACGTTGGCGCGCGGGTCGTCCTCGTCTCCCCACCACAGCCACGCGATCCAACTCAACCCACTGTCCCAGGTACCGCGATCGAACTTGCGACTTTCGGCCCCTCCGGCGGTTCCCCAACTGAAGCGCACGGCCATATTCGCCGCATACCAATCTAACAGGGCGGTGGCGAGCGATCGCAGTTCCGGGGTCGGGGCGAAGTCGTAGAGATTGAGCAGTCCGGCGATACTGTAACCGTAATAGGTGGAGGAGTGAAATTCTCCTTGTCCGATCGTGAGAAATTTTTTGAGCTGCAATCGCAACCAGCCTTCCTGGACGGCTTGAATGTGGGGCAAATCCGGGGGCCACTGACTGCCTTTGAGAAAGGCCAATCCGGAGGCGTACTGCATGAACAGATGGTTTTCGGTGCCGCCTTCGAGCCATTCTTCGACGCGGGGTTTGACGGTCATGGTGCGATAGGACTCCCGCACGGCTGGCGGCATGGTTTCACGGTGGAGAAAAAAGAGGCGGATGTCGAAAATGCTGCGAAAGTGATAGAGGTCCGGGCGATCGCGCTCTAAGGTGAGAAGGGCTTCCCAAGGGGAGGGGCGATTCTCCTGGAGAGACTCTCCGCGACCGTAGAGATCGCTCAAGCTCAAACGGGCGACGATCGCCGGAAGGAGGTATTTGTGAGGGTCGCCGATCTGTTCCCGTCGCCACCAGCGATCGAGTTCGCTCAAATCGGCGCGGGCGAGTTTTTCCCGGATGGCTCGACTGCGACGGCGAAAGCCCGCTTCAGAGGGGTCTTGCCACGGGAGTTCGGGACGGCGATCGAGGTCGATACTGCGATCGCGCAGCCCTTGCAGGGTCTCGGTTTGTGCCCCGAGATCCCCTCGCGCGTCGGATCCGCAACCGCCAGAGGCGATCGCACTCAGTATGAGGGCTAGCACTCCTAAAGTTTTCCAGATTCTCATCGATTTTTCTTGCGACTCCCGACTCCCGATCTACAATCTAAAATCTACAATCTAAAATCTAAAATCCGATCGTGACGATTGTCATCAAGTGCTACTGCGATTTTTGTCGCTCCCGTGGGGGTCAAGCCCTCGTTAAAAGCGGTCTAAGGTTTAACCCCTTCTGTTTGAGAATTTCACCGGAACTCGATCGGTTGGGGCGATCGCTTTTAGGCCATTTTCGAGAAAATTAGGATGAAATCGGGCAAAATGGTCAGGCTTTCTTATGTGTATCATAAATCTAGGCTGTCCGCAGATTTCAGGTAAAATGAAACGAATAAACCCAGGGCGAGCAACTAATTCGAGAAGCGCTTCGCGATCGCGTTTAAAACTTTTTCTAGAATCTCGAAACACGATTTTTTCATTTAAACTAGAATGAGATCGGATCCCGGAGCGTTAAAGCACGGCGGCTGAGGCGAGTCCAACCCAACTGGGTCATCCGTCTCCGACGGGATCTCGCCGGGAAGAAGCCGTAGAGCCGCCGCCGGGATCGTTCCTCAGCCATCGGGTCTACGCATTTGAGTTTAATGCAAAAATCGAACGAAAAAAACGGGTAAACTTTGGCGATCGCCCGTTTGTTTGCGGTTAAAAACCCTTACCGATCTCAACTGGACTCGATCCCCTGATTTATTCTACTTTTGGAGGAAAAAGAATTGAGATGACTGTTTGAGAACTCAGACAACATCGAGAATCATCTCATAAAAAATAAAGCTTATCGGTTAACTTAGAAAATAGCTTTTTGAAGAAATAGGCTCGAAGATTCACCCCCGTTTTTTTCGATCGATCATGCAAAATCCTAACCCCAAAATCGACAAAAGCTCCGAACATCTTATCGGGTTCTCGGCATCAGTGGAGTCCATTCAAGCCAATGCAGATTCCCGATGTAGCTGTCGCGAGCAATTCTGTCGCTTTGTCCGATCGCTGCCGATTCCCGCCGCCTTACTCGACGAGCAAATGAGTTATTTAGCGGTGTCTCGTTCCTGGACGAGAGATCTTTATCTTAGGGAATCCGGGGATGAGGGAGCTCCCACGAGGGACGACGAGGAGGACTTGCCCGATTTCGGCGCGCAATGGCAGGGTATGTATAAATCTTGTCTCGAATCGGGTCAGGAACAATGCGAGCTGATTCCCGACCAGCACGATGAAGAGACAACCAATTGGGTTCGCTGGCAAATGCAGCCCTGGTTCGACGAACGGGGAAACGTGAGAGGGGTGGTGGTCTATCGCGAGGTGTTGAATCCGGGGATGGGCGATCGCTGTGCCTTGCCGAGTTTCCGCGACAATGCCAACGCCGCCTATTCTTCCTTGTTACGTTTGTATAAAGAGTTGGACAAGCGCTTTCAAGAGCGCAATCGCCAACTGCAACAGACGAACAGCCGACTGCACGACGAAATCCGCGCCCACGAACAAGACCAGATCGCCTTACGGCGACACGCCCAAATGCTAGATCTGGCAAACGATACGATTATGATTCTCGATTTGAATTATCGCATCGTTTATTGGAACCACGGAGCCGAACGCTTGTATAAATGGACGCGCACGGAAGCCCTCTCTCAACCCGTTCACGATTTCTTGAAAACGGAATTTCCCTACCCTCCCGAACAGATTAAGCGCACTTTACTCGATCGCGGCTACTGGCAGGGGGAATTAGTTCACAGCAAACGCGATGGAAGCCGCATCGTCGTCGAAAGTCGCTGGACTTTGCAATACGACGACGACGGCAATCCGAGCGCTATTTTAGAAATTAATCACGATATCAGCGATCGCAAAGACGCCGAAGCCGCCTTGCGCGAATCCGAAGCCCGTTTGCGCGAAAAAAACCGACAGTTAAAACATACCTTGGAAGAGTTGAAAAATACTCAAGCTCAGTTAATTCAAACCGAAAAAATGTCGAGTTTGGGTCAACTGGTGGCCGGAGTCGCCCACGAAATTAACAATCCGGTTAATTTCATTTACGGCAATCTCAACCATACCAAACAATATATGGAAGATTTGCTCAAAACCATCGAACTCTATCAAAAGTATTACCCGGAACCGATCGCAGAAATTGAGGAACTCGCCGATGATATCGACCTCCACTTTATTTTAAAAGATTTACCGAAAATGCTCGCTTCCATGCAAGTTGGCGCCGAGCGAATTCGCGAAATTGTCAGAAGTTTACGCAACTTTTCCCGTTCCGATCGCGCCGAATGCCAAGTGGTCGATCTCCATGAAGGAATTGAAAACACCTTACTGTTGTTGAAACATCGCTTCAAATCTAAAGGGAATTCGTGCAAGATCGAAATTATCAAAGAATACGGCAAATTGCCTCTGGTGGAATGCTACGCCGGACAGATGAACCAAGTATTTATGAATATTTTGGGCAACGCGATCGATGCCTTGGAAGAGTTAGCCGAATTCGACAGCGAACGGCATTCCTTTAAGATTTGGATTCGTACTCAAATGCTCGACGATAATCGGCTTGAAATTCGGATTGCCGATAATGCTGGCGGGATTGACGAGAAAACTAAAAATAAATTATTCGACCCGTTCTTTACCACGAAACCCCCCGGAAAAGGTACCGGATTGGGCTTGGCAATTAGCTATCAAATTGTCGTCGAAAGACACGGAGGACAACTCGAATGTATCTCGGAACAAGGGAAAGGAACGGAGTTCGTTATTTCCATTCCTCCCTATCCTCAAGATTAATGATTGAGCTTGAATGTAGAGACAAATAAAAACAAAATCTGCACGACCGAGCCAGTTTTTCAGTCCTTAAGCGGCGCAGGTTGCCATCAACTCGAAAATGATTTGGGCGAGGTCGTCACTGTCTCCGAGAGGGTCGGCTAAATGGAACTGTAAATCGCTAAATTTGAGCGATAATTCGCCGATTAAATCGGCGATCGCGTCGGTAATGCCCCCGACGAATAAAAAATAAGGAAAAATGGCGATTTCGCGCGCGCCGCGATCGCCTAGCGACGCCGGAGGCGTATCGCGCAATTGGGCGATGGTTTCTTCTAAACTCGGCGATACGGACCAATAAGCTGTAAAAACCCCTAATTTCTTGCCGAGTTCTTCAACCTGTCGGTTGCCCCCTTCCCGACGACTGCCGTGGGATAAAAGAATCCATTGCCGAGAAGCAAAACGGTCAATTTTTGCCGCTAATAAATGATACATGGAATCGAGACGAGAGCCGATCGCCGGACTCATTTCGATCGCGAGGCGATCGCCGACAAGGGCGCGCGCTTTTTTAACTTGTTCGGGAATATCTTCGCGAACGTGAACTCCTTCTAAAAGAAACAGGGGAATGAGTTGAATCCGCCGATAACCCCGTGCGATCGCGCGATCGGCAACCTGACAAATTTGCTCGGATAAAGGTAAGGGATGTAATTCTAATTGAGCCGTTTCGATATAGGGTCGGCGATCGGTTTTCGGTAGATTGGGGGTAGAAGAATTGAGCGAGTCCGCGAGGCGATCGCGCAAGCGGTCGGCGAGGCGATCGATCGCCTGTCGCGGACGCGGATCGCGACTGCCATGCATGACTAAGAGATAGGCACGATCGAGGCAATGGAGAGGAATTGTTGGAGCGATCGATGGCACGGATACCCTGAGATAAACTGCGGCTAAAATCACAAGCGATCGTCATTTTAGCCCATTTTAATTTTAGATGGATCGCCTGTAAGGACACGGCAGTCCCGTGTCCCTACCCTCGATCTCTCTCGTTATTTTTGAAAAATGATATTTACCCGCATCTGAAGCCGATGAATTTTAGATTTTAGATGGAGATGCTTTTCTTCTTCTTTCCTACTCCCTACTCCCCACTTCCCATTCCCCACTTCCCATTCCCGGTTCCCACCCTCCTTCGCATCGATACCAGCGATCGCACAACGCACTTAAATGACGCCACCAATGGATCCCACTAGCCCAGGTGCGATAGGGGAGATGTCCGACCCGGGCCGTTCGCGAGAAATCGACCCCCGTGTAAGGACGCACGCTATTGTAACTTTGCCAACCGACGCGATCGCAAAATTTGCCGTAATCTTCGCCGAGAGTGTAGAAAATGCGCGCTTGTACGCTGAAGCCAAAGCGTCCGCCACTGTATTTCACCCAGAGGCGATCGAGGGTTTTTAAGTCGGGACAGGGGAATTTCTGCCAGTCGTTCGCGTCGAGATAGCCTAGGGGCGGTTTTCCGACGACTTGGCACAGTAAAACCCGGGTTTCGCGGTCGGCTTCTTGCCACTGTTGTTTGGCCAGTAGATCGCGTAAACGAGTATAGTCTACGCCGACGGCGGAATCGAGGCGATCGCCGTCGGTCGGCGAGGGCGCCCCGGTCAGCCATCGCCAAATGGCTTGGATGAGAGACGGTTTCCGGGGCGCGATGACTGGGGTGGGGACGGGAGGCGACGGGACGGGTCGAACTGTGGCGCGATCGAGATCGTGCAGGACTGCGGCGGCGGATGGATAGCGACGCTTGGGGGCATTTTGCAACAGTCGATCGAGGAGGGCGCCGAGGCGATCGCCCACGGGATTTTGAGGGGGTAAAAACTGGCGCCAGATCCAGCGATCCTCATCCGCATCGAACAGTTGGCGGGGGGGGACTCCGGTGAGTAATTCGATGCAGGTGACGCCCAAACTGTAGAGGTCGCTGGCGGGAACGACTTTGCCGCGTATTTGTTCCGGGGGCATATATTCCGGGGTACCGACAATCGTCCCCGTTTGCATGACGGTGACGGTGGAAATGGTTTTGGCAATGCCAAAATCGATTAACATCAGTTGACCGTCGCCGCGTCGGATCAGGTTGGCGGGTTTGAGGTCGCGGTGGATGATGTTGCGATCGTGGATAAAGCTTAAAACGGGTAACAGGTCGCGCAGGAGTTGGCAGATTTCGGCGGCTGAATAGAATTTTTGTTGCTGGAGTTCGCGATCGAGGGGCAAGCCTTCGATAAACTCTTGGACGAGATAGAGTTGTCGATCTTGCTCGAAATGGGCGAGTAATTGGGGAATTTGGGGATGAACGCCGAGGGTGTCGAGGCGTAGGGCTTCTCGTTCAAACAGTTCTACTGCTTTTTGGAGTTGGGCGGGATCGGCTTGGGGGAGGTAGAGTTGTTTGATGACGCATTGGGGTTGTGAGGGGCGTTGGGTGTCGATCGCCAGAAAAGTGCGACCCATACCGCCTTGTCCCAAGGGGGCGATCGCGCGATAGCGATCTTGCAAATACAGGGGAGAACCGCAACACTGGCAGACGATCGCCCCGTCTGGATTGCGATCGGGATCGGAACACCCGGGTTTGATACAATAAACCATTGGATCTTGTGAAGTTGAGCGTGAGAGGCGATCGCCCCATTATTGGCGGCGCAGTTGCCGTTGGGCCTCGAACCAGCACTCATCGGCCTTGTGGTCGGGACAGCCCCAGCTTTGCCAAATATGATACGCTCTCGTGCGAAGATCTGCGTCACTCGGCCTGTAGGGAGTCATGAAATAATCGCAGCTTTGACGCTGGAAGTTGTAAGGAGCGATCGCAAAATAATCGACTCGTCCCCAATGTTCGGCGGTGAAGCGATAGCATTGCTCTTTAATCGGACAGTCTTCGCCGGGACAAAAGGTGATATCGAGCATTCGGGGTTGTACTCCATCTTGCATTGTCAATGATTGGTGAGGCTCAATCGAGTAGCATCACGCTCAGTTCGTAGAGAATTTTTTCACTCCCCCGAATATCCCTCTGTATCAATCGGCGTGCGATCGCCCCCGATGGATCTGCCCTCCAGCCCCTTTTTAAAACAACAATTTTGCCGCCCCTCGAACGCGGGCGATCGGTTCGACCGATCGCGGTAAAACCGGAAGCCGAATAATCTTTTGTTCTGGAAATAAATTAGCATTAATTTCCCCCAAATCGCTATAGCGATTGTGAACGAGATAGCGTTGACAAACCCCCATTGTTTTTAACGCTTCGCTCAAGCGTAAATGTTCGGACACGATCGCCGATCTCCCCTGGGTCACGCCGATAAACTCCGTATGACTCGGATCGGTTAATTTTTTCTGGGCTTTCACCACCTTTTGACGTAAGGTTCGCAACCGTCCCATCAATTCCACCCGACCCAAAACATTTTGATATTTCATCCACAGTTTAAAAATCCAAGCCAACCAATCCGCCAACGCCGAAGGCATTTCCAAAAACCGCAGTAAATGACCTGTCGGTGCCGTATCTAAAATAATTAAATCCTGCCGATGTTCTTCTAATAAGTCGATCGTCGCAATCAGAGACAGCATTTCATCAATTCCCGGCAAGGCTTGCGCCACAATTTGCCGCCAAGCTTGCGGCGTATAAGCTAACTGTACCGCTCCCGGTTCGGCTGGTTCGCCGCTTATCATCGCCGCCAATTCCCACAAATAATCATTTCTAAATTGTTCGAGCATCATTTGGGCGTCGATTTCTTGACCGCTTAAATTCGGCAGAATTTCCCGGGCTTCGTGACCCATTTCTCGACCGAATGCATCCCCCAAAGAATGAGCCGGATCGATGGAAATGATACGAATCTTTTTATCGGGATATCGATTGGCTAACGCCCAACCGATCGCCGCCGCTACGGTGGTTTTTCCGACCCCTCCTTTTCCGCCAATTAAAATGAGTTGGCGACCTTCAGCGATGAAATCGTCGAACTGAGGCGGGACGGGTTCGGGCCATTCCACGATCGCCTCGGGGGCGATCGCCACGCGCTCGATCGGTCTAATTTGTGAAAACAGTGCATCTAAAGCGTCCCCTCCCACGGGTTCGGACTGCCATTCGGGAATCGCGAACATCGTTTTTTGTGCGCTTAAATCGAGAAATTTGGCGAGTAATTGCTGCTGTTCGCTATAGCGATCGGGATCGAGTTCGTTTTTTGGGACAATTTGATTGACAAACAATCCAGAAAAGGGAATTGAAAGTTGGTGCAAATTTTCTACAAATCGGCGCGTTTCCAACCAGCTCATCGGTTCGGCGATCGCCACCACCGAGCAAGTGGTGAAGGTCGGATCTTGTAATAATTCTCGCCCGCGATTTAAGTCCGCTTTCATCTCCACTAAAAAGCGATCGATCTCATCCGGGGTATAAGTTTTGCGAAAACTGTGGGAGATCGCGCGATGTTTTTCTTGGAATAATTCCAAAGAATTTAAAACAACATCTAAAAAGTCTTTAATCGCCAATAAATTTAACGTATGACCGGAAGGCGCCATATCGACGACGATGCGATCGGCTTCTCCTTCAGTTAACAACCGTTGGATTTCGAGCAGTCCCATAATTTCGTCCAATCCGGGCCATTCTAAATCCCAAACGGGAGTTAAATCTTCTCCCTCAACAAAACTCCCCCGTTCGACCAAGATTTCTAAAAAGTTGCCGTATTTGGCTTTAAATTCTGACAGTAATGTTTTCGCACAGAGCGATCGCGCGCTCAAATTGGGCAAGTCGGCTAACGGCAAACCCGTATCCGTTACTGGAGTTTGCAGCACGTCGGCGAGGGAATGAGCCGGATCGGTCGAAATTAATAAAATTCGTTCGTCGGGGAAACGTTTCGCCCACTCTCTGGCAAAGGCACAAGCAAGGGTGGTTTTGCCCACGCCCCCTTTGCCGCTCAACAAAACCAAGTGAATGTTATCGTAAATTTCGAGGGTCTCAAACAGTTTGGCAGTCGAATTCATCCGCCCTCCGGCTTCTCTTTTTCCAAGATTTTACCGTTTCGTTCACAGGATTTAAAACCCGGACTTCGTTCAAACAATCGGTAACTCGACTTCTTCCCAAGTTCCTCCGATCGCCTGAGCGAAGGCACTGCGCCCGGTGCGATCGCGCAACAGGACGCCACTGCCTTCATCTAATGGCCAATAGGCGATTAATCCCTCTTCTTCCCCGGTCAAGCGCGAGGACATTTCCGCTTCAATTTCTACAGCCGTTCTGGCGCGATTCCAAATCCGAATTTCGCTCATTTGACCGTTCAAATAACCGCGCGGTTCTCCGTCTAAATGGCGACCGATATAAAGCGGGGTTCGATCCACAATTAAAGGCCCGTCACTGGCGCCTTCGGCCATCAATTGACCGTCGATATAGGTTTTAGCCGTCGTTCCATCGTTGGTGATGGCGACGTGATGCCATTGGTTCCAGGCGATCGCCCCCGGCGGGGTGTCCGGGATGCCTGCGTCGGTGGCGGCGCCGTTGTGGAAGCGGTGGGCGATCGCGCCGTTATCGTGCAACCAAATATTAAAATTGCGTCCGGGTTTGCCGACGATTCCCGTTGCGGGTTCCTCGGGTTTCCCGTCGGCGTTGAGCCAGACTTCGACGGTGTACGCCTCGACCTGCAAGCCGGGACAGTCGGGAACGGCGAGATAATCGTCGCGACCGTCAAAGCGTAAAACCCACTGGTTGAGGGCTTTTGCAGGGGCGATCGCCCTGGCAATCGGGATCGGGAGCTGTTGCCAGGTGGCGCCGCACAATTCCCCGCGCGATCGCTGCGGTCCGCGATCGCCGATCTCCGTTCCCCGTCCTTCGTTCAACGGCCAATAATAGCTCAATCCCGGTTCGGTTCCTCGCAAGCGTCGGTGCAGGTCGGCCCTAATTTCGGCGTCGGTGCGCGGGACGCTCCAAAATCTCACATCGGCGAGTTGACCGCGAAAGAAGGTATTGAGGGTTTCGGAAATGGCGACTTTCCCCAAGTAATAAACCGATCCTCGGATATACACGCGCTCCGGCGCTCGACGGGTGGCGAACGGCTCGCCGTTGCGATAAAAGCGGTATTCGCTGCCGTCTTTCACCCAGGTCAGATGCACCCAGCGATCGCCCGTTTCCAAGAAGTTGCATAACAGATCGCTGCTATCGCTGTGACTCTCGGCGGCGCGGGAATGATATAACAAGGTGCCGTCGTAGGGACAGAGGGACAAGCCGGGTTGACACCGATCGCCGTAGCGACGATCGCCTAAAATGCCGTGCCACGTTTCGTCCTCGATCGCCGACGGTTTCAGCCACAGGGCGATCGTAAACTGGCGATCGTCCTCAAAGGGGTTGTCGATGGCGATCGCGTCGTCTTCCCCGTCCAAACTGACCGCCGCTTGGATCTCGTCCTCGATCTCACCTCCGGCGTCCGGGGATGCGATTCCCCTGGGCAGACGCTCTGAAAACGGGCCTTCGCTTTGCTGCCAGCTTGCCCCGATTATTTTGGCGTCGTTGGGCGGGTTGGCGCAGTCGTCGGCGCGATCGCCGTCACCGTCATTTAACGGCCAATAATAGGCCAATCCCGGCTCGTTCCCGGTCAAGCGCCGCTCGCGATCGCCGCGAATTTCGGCCTCGGTGCGCGCGACGCTCCAGATGCGAATCTCGCTCATTTGGCCTTCAAAGTAGCCAATATTGGGCGGTTCGAGGGGTTGGCCGCCGCCGATTTTGCCGAACCAATAGGTAGTTTTTTCTGTATAAATTCGCTCCGGGGCGGGTTGAGTGCGAACGAGTTCGCCGTTGCGATAGTATCTATATTCTTCCCCGTCTTTGACCCAGGCAATGTGAACCCATTGCTGTTCGAGTCCGTCAAAAAAGTTAGATAAAATGACCGCTTGGGGACGGCATTCGTCCAGCGTCTCCCCAGGAGAATCGCCGCGAACGGCGCTACTATACGATAAGAGCGATTTAATCCGTTTGGCGATAAACAATTCCGGTTTTAACGCCGACGCCCACCAGCGTTTCCCCATCACGTAGGAGTAGCCGGAACGGTCGAGGACGGGCTTGACCCACAGGGATATCGTGAAGTTCTCCGGATTGTCGAAGGGGTCGTCGATTTCGAGATAGTCGTCTTGTCCGTCGAAGCACAAGACTGTCTGCAAGGGCTTTTCGTCGCTGTCGTCTGCGGCGATCGCCAGGTCGGATTCCCCCCAGGTCGCGCCGTAGATCGTGGCCGGGTTGTGGCGACGGGCGCGGTTGTGGGCGATCGCCCCACGGCCTTCGTCCAAGGGCCAGTAATAGCACAATCCCGGTTCGTCACCGTGGGGCGGGCGAGTGACGCGGTCTCGAATTTCGTTCGGGTTGAGGGCGACGGTCCAGAGGCTCAGATGGGCGATCGCGCCGCGAAAGAAGGTATCGTTTCCGCCGATGTTGTATAAAATCTGCGGATTGCCATAAAAATTTTCCGGGGCGGCTTCCGTGGCGAACCGTTCGCCGTTACGATAAAAGCGATATTCGCTGCCGTCTTTCACCCAGGCGATTTGAACCCAGCGATCGCCCGTCGGAAAGAAGCGATCCAGGCTCCCCGCGTGGCGCGCGCTGCCGTCCGCACGAAAGGAATCGTAGTATAAACCCCGTTCCCTCGGGGCGATCCACAGTCCCGGCCCGTGGGGGGTGTCGTCGCCGCGTTCGTCCCCGGCTTCGCCGAAGAGGAGCCGCCAGCCATCATCAAGCTGGGACGGTTTGACCCACAGGGACAGGGTAAAGGTGGTGTTGTTTTTAAACGGATAGGCGATTTCGAGGCGATTGTCGATGCCGTCGAAGGCTAACACGGACTGGAGGACGGCGGGGGGGCGTTCGCCGTCTAGTTCGGGAATAGAGCCCGATGGGGCGCTGTCGGTCGGTGGCGTCTCGGGGGTTCGCGATCGGCTCAGGGTCTCGACTTCGGTTTCGGCTAAGGCCCGTTTCCAGATCCGCACTCGAGCGATCCGACCGTGGAAAAAGCACGGATTGGCTCCGGCTTGGTGGGTGGCTCCTGCTCCGACATGGAGGGGATGGCGATCGTTGGGCTGAAAGTCCACGTCGTTGAGGCGGGCGGCGATCGCCCCGTTGACGTAAAATACGGCAGTTCGGGAGGCGCGATCGTAAGTCCCGACTAAATGGGTCCAGGTCTTCGCCGGGGCCGTCGGTCCGGAGAGGGTCACCCAAGGCGCGTTTTTCTGACCGCCACCGAGCCAAAATTGCCAATGTCCGGAGGCACTGACACAGAACAGATAGCCCCGTCTGCCTTCGGCAGCGGATCCGCTTACGGAGGTCAACAGTGCTCGATAGCCGAGTCCCCCGTGGAATTCTACCCAGACCTCGACGGTAAAACTGGCGGGATTGAAATCCTGAGAGTGATGGCGTTGGATCTCGTCACTACTGCCATTAAAGTAGACAATCCCCGGCGGCGTCGCCCCGAGGTCGATTGTTTTGGGTTCGGGCCCGAGGGGAGGGGATTGGAAAACCATCGCTGTCCCTAGTTCGCTACTCGGTGGGGAAGGTTGGCCCATGTCAGGCAGACAGTTGTTCGGCGGCGATCGCCTCGTCGAGGAGTTCGTCGAGAATTGCCCGTCCTTGGCTCGCCGACCCCTTAGACCGCGACAGCAACACGTCGGTACAAATCTCCCGAAAGTCCTGGTGGGCGGGGTCTACGGCGATCTCGTTGCGCTCGCAGACCGTCGCGACGATCAGACAAGCGCGCAATCCGGAGGAGTTTTCCGGGGTGGGGGTGCGATCGCGAAATCCTTTCACCAATTTGACGATCGTCCCAGCATGAGGGCGACTCAATCCCGATTTTTGAACGACGATCTCCTGTTGCGTCAGTTCGTCCGGTTCGGGAATGTCGATCGTGATCAGCCGATCCATCAAGGCGTCCTGGGTTTCGTGAATGCCGCAATATTCCTCGGGATTGGAGGTGAAAATCGCTCGAAATTCGGGATGAGCGTGGATGTACTCTTGTTGTCGGACACTGGCAGGCAAAACTAACAGTTTTTCTTCCAACACCGACAGCAGCACGTTATTTACTTCCGGTCGCGATCGGTTGAACTCGTCGTAAATTAGGGTAAATCCTTCGCGACAAGCGGTCGTCAGCCGTGCATCGACCCAGGATTGACGAAATTCGTCTTCGACTTTAACCACGGTATGGATAAAGTTATCGACGACTTTCTTGCGGTTGTAGCCCCGTTGGTTGCCGACGAGATCGGACGATTTGTATTCGTCATCCCCGAAGATCAAGACGATCGGACGGGCTAACAGATTGGCCAGATGAACCGCCAAGGTCGTTTTTCCGGTTCCTGCCGGACCGCGCAGGTGAACGGAAAATCCGGCTTGCAGGTAGCGTAAGGCGCGCCTGCTCAGTCGCTGAATGCTGGGGGTATCGACAAAATTTTGCGAGTTAGCTTGCAAAATAGTGGTCACGATTCAATCGGTCTCTTCTAAAATTCTGCGCATCAAACGGCCCGACCCTAACGCTTGGGGGTGGGTTTGGCGATCGCAGGGGGACGGGCCGTGGCTTTCGGTGCAGGCGGTGCAGAACTTCCCCAAACGTACTCTTTGAGGCCGATTGCGTAGGCCCGGCGCCGATCGCGTTCTTCGAGCCAGATCTCCTGCTGCCGCGATCGCGTCTCCTCTAGAAACGTGGCGACCTCGGTTTGTAAATTCCCGTGAAACTCGCTGAGGGACTGTCTCAAACTCGCCCCCATCGCCGACCGTTGCGCCGTTAACTCGGATAACTCGTCTGCAACTTGCTGCTGGCGTAACTGGACTTCTTCTTGACGCCGCTCTCGGGCTGCGTACCATTCTTCTCGCAAAGACACGCCTGAGTCCTCCCGATCTACTTAATAATTACACGATCGTTGCTAGGGTTGTTGTTGCCAATTTTTTTTCCACGGCGATCGGGGCAAAGACCTGCGGCGGTCCTCAAGCACCCCGCAGGTTCGATCGCCCCCCGGTCTCGATCCCTACACTGCAGGAACCGCCGCCTGTGCGGTCAAGCCTACGGCTTCAGCATATTTCAAATAGGTTTCCACCGAGGCCACGACGATTCTCGCTTCCACCGCCAGCAGCTCGATCCCCACCAAGGAAACCCGCGCCCACACGTCGATCACGACGCCTTTATCCAAAATGCGATCGACCACTTCGGCCAAACTGGAAGATGAGTTAACTTTTTCAACAGCCATGATAGTTGCTCCTTATCAATTCGCTCACAAGCTCGATTTGAGGTTTTTCTACGTTTTGAAGAAAAATCCTCGTGGTTCAGTGCTTCGATTGCTTCCCCCGATCTGCTAAACCCAGTCTATATAGCTCGACCCGTCCAATACGATCGAATCGGTTCGAGCGGATAGATCTTTGGCATTTGGGGCGATCGTTTTTAGGGATTTTGCCCGGTTTCTTTTGCCATTATCGTACAATCGACGCGGGGCATAATCGATCCCCGTTTTTGAGTTTTCTTGACGATCGCTCCCCCAAACACTCAAGCTCTCATTCTACTCTATTTTGGCAAATTTCGGTTATTTCGATCCCGTAATTGTAACTGCGAACCGCCCGAACGAAGCCGCTCAAACGCGATCGCCACTCTATTTATAAATGTGAATTTGACTGATAAGATTTGGAAGCTGGCGAGTCAGTCTATTCTTTGTCATCGTAGCTCTACTGGCTGCACCTGTCTATAAACATTAGCTAAAACATTACAAACATTAACAATTGTGGCGATCGCTCGGTGATTTCGTGCAGTAGCGATCGCCCAAATCCCCGGTGTCTTCGGTACGGCTTCGCCGATCTTTTGGCAATTTTCTAGAGATTTTGGATCGACCGACCGACGATCGCTCCCCTATCCAAAAAACGGTGTATTTCGAGCGATCGTCCGTGTTTCTACTCCCTTGCTCATTGAGCGATTCTCCATTTCAAAAAAGCCGAACCCGATCTATAGTAAAACAAGAATAAAACCAAGGAGAGGATCGCCAAGTCCGTTCTCTCGAAACCCGTCGCCGAAACCCGAACGGCGATCGATAACCTCCCCGAATTCACTGCCTCGGTCAGCCTTGAAAGATTATCGCAAACAATTTGTTAAATTTTAGCAAATCCGACAATTGTTTTGTCCATTTTACCCGTTCTAACTTATCGTGTCTTCTACCCCCATCCAACCCAAAAATTATCCCTCTTCCTCCCATCGCGCGATCTCGACTTCTACCCAAAGTTCCTCCCTCGCCGATATTCTCGAACGAGTTTTAGATAAAGGGATCGTGATTGCAGGGGATATTTCAATTTCGATCGCCACCACGGAACTGCTGCACATCCGCATTCGCCTGTTAATCTCTTCCGTCGATAAAGCGAAAGAAATGGGGATTAATTGGTGGGAAAATGACCCCTATCTCAGCAGTAAAGCCCAAGCATTAATCTCGGAAAATCAACAATTACAAGACCGCTTGAACCAGTTGGAAGCAGAAGTGCGATCGTTGCGATCGCTGACGACCAACCCCGTCGAACTCAGCACGGACGATCGCCCCTCGTCGGAACCATCCCCCGGCGAAGCACCCCCGGATTCTCCCGCCTAATTTAACTCGATTTGAGGGCGATCGGCGATGGTGTATCCAGCGATCAATAGTCCAGATAAAAGGTTTCAAAATTACGGGAGCGATCGCCAGAATGCGATCCTGGGGGTCTAGAGATAGGGGCTGGTTGAGGTTGGCCGGGTTGAGAAGACGTAGACCGTTGAGAACCTGAGAGTTTTCCCGACTTTAAAGAGGAGGACTGGCGCAACTGTCGAGCTTTCTGTTCGCTATTTTCGATGTGGCGATCGATGACTTTTAATTGTTCTTCTAAGACCTGAAGGCGCTGCTGCATTACCTTCATTTCTTGCTCGATGCGCTGGCGTTGCGTGAGCAGTTTATAAAGTTCCAATTGCTCACCCGCCTCAGTATTATTTCGAGGAATATTAGTCAGTTTAGAGTGAATTGGCGTCTGGGGTCTCGGTCGTTGCATGGCTTATTTTTATGGCTTTTTATCTATTCGCATTATAGTAGGCCAGGGGCGATCGCCAAGGGCTGCCCTCGGCTGTGCAATATTTCTTTATAGAGGGGTCTTCATGGAAGGGAAAGAACACTCGTGAAAGGAACGCGCGATCGCCCCGCCTCCATTGAATGAACCGAACAATTTTGGTCTAATTACCCGATCCGGCGCGATAAGTGTAAAACCGATTGAAAGCGCCAACGGTTTCTAATTCGTAAGAGGGAATAAAGGGCAAAAATTGGGGAGAAAACTCAGTTTTGTAAAGACTGAAAACGAAAAAGTTGGCTCGTTCCGTATGTTCTTCGACGATTTCGCCAATTTGCGGGCGCGCCGAATCGAGGAGGGACTCGCAACGATCGCGGGCGATGGGAACGCGATCGCAGCCTTGTTCTCGAAGATATCCGGTAATTTCGTCCGTGGCGTATTCGTTGTAGCGATCCAGTCCCGGATTGGAGATCGCCATCGCGGCGCCTAGGGCGATCGTGGCCACCCCCCCGAGTAAGGCTATCCCATGCACGTATTTCATAGCAACACGATTTTTGCCAAGTTAGCGAACCAATCCTTTCCAGGGTAACCATTCTGCCGCTCTCTAAAACTTACTCAAACTTAATCATTTGATGTTTAGTTCCTAGCTTGGATCTTCCGAGACCTTTCCATCACTAGGCTTACACGGCTGAGCTCTCCGCGTTTTCCAAATTAATTGACGCATTTAAGTCACGATCTATGGAGGCGTGACAGTTCGGACAATCATACTGTCTTTTGTCCAGGGGCATTTTTTGTCGGTGTCCGCAGTTAGAACAGATCTGCGAACTGGGATACCACGGGTCAATCAATGTTAATTTGCTCCCGTACCACTCGCATTTATACTCAAGCTGACGACGGAACTCATAAAACCCACCATCCGCAATCGCACCAGCCAGCTTGTGATTTTTGAGCATTCCTGACACATTTAAGTCTTCAATTTTTACTTCGCCGTGGTTCTTGGCTAAGTAAGTTGTTAACTTGTGTAAATGGTCGGCTCTAATATCCGCGATGCGTCGGTGGGCTTTAGCTAACTTGAGTTTAGTTTTTTCTCGGTTTTTACCTCCTTTTTGACGGCGGCTTAGTTCTTTCTGGAGTTTGGCCAGTTTTTTCTTGGCCTGGCGATAAGCTTTCGGATTGGGATAGATTTTACTATCGCTCAGGGTGGCGAGAGTTTTGATTCCTACATCTACCCCAATCCGCTCTCTTGCTTTTAAAGTGACCTGGGGTTCAAAATCAATTTTGAAGGCAATATACCAGTCCCCTGCTCGTTTACTTATCGTGACGTTTTTAGGATGAACTGGCGGTAATTGTTCGTGGCTTTTTACCCAACCGATCCGAGGTAGCTTCACCCGATCGCCGGAAATTTTAATGCTTCCTTCCAGGTAAAAACTATCTTTGACATTCTTTTTTTTAAAATTTGGGAAACCTGTTCCTTTGACTTGCCCAACTCGCTTAAACGCTTTATTGAGGTGACGCAACGCTTCTTGAGGGCTACATTTGGAGACTTCATAGTACCAAGGATTCTGACTTTTTACCTCGGCGACTAATCTTTTGTGTAAGTCTATAGCACTCGGGAGTTTACCTCCGGCTTCTAATGTTTCCTTACAGGTAGCCAGTCCCCAATTCCAAGCGTGTCGAGCTACTCCTGCGTGTTTCGCCATCAGCGTTCGTTGTCGGTTATTTAAGTCTAGTTTGGTCTTCAAGCCTTTCACTGACTTTTTTTAACTCCTCAACCATCTTTTTGTTCGGCTAACTTCAGCTACCATAAAGACTAGCAGAAAACAATGGAGATGGTGAAATCCGCGATGTTTGCGGCTTTAGTCCTTCTAAACTTACTCAAATCTTTATTTGAGCACAAAAAGTGAGTAAGTTTAAGAAACTTTAGGTAGAAATTTAAATCCTGTTTTTAACCCTATTCCTGCCGCCTTGGGAAAAATTTCGTTTTTTCCGAAAAAAGGGTAGATCGATGGGGATCGGTATGTTATAGTAGCTAATGCGATGGCGAGCGTAGCCAAGTGGTTAAGGCAGTGGATTGTGGTTCCACCATTCGCCGGTTCGATTCCGGTCGTTCGCCCTTCGACGAGGGAATCGTAGTTCTAGGTTCGATCGGAGCAGTGTCTGACTTGACGAGAGAGACACTGCTCCGTTTTTGTATGGATCCTTATGGATCCTTTAGACAGAGTGGGCAAATGCGAACGGCGCGATCGACTCCTGTGAATTTTCGGAATCGTGGCGCTACCCTTGTAAAGCATTGTGAACGAATGGAATCAAAATACCCTAGGATAGATGGGTTAAAGAGATCCGATTGTCACAGAAGGGAACCGTCTTGATAGAGGAGGGTGAAGCGCGTGAATGTTGAAGAGATTTTTCAGAAAGGCGGCGTGTCCATGTGGCCGTTGCTATTTCTGTCGATCTTATCGCTCGGGACGATTATCGAACGCCTGTGGTTTTGGGGATCGGTTCTGAGCAGAGAAAAAGAACTGGTCAACCGAATTTTGGAAGCGGCGCGCTACGATTGGCGTATCGCCCACGAAATTGCCCGACAAGCGCGCAAAACCCCAGTAGGACGGTTTCTCTACGCGCCGTTAAAGCTGGAAACGCCCGACCCGGAAGTGTTTCGCCTGGCCCTCGAAGCCAGTGCCGATGACGAGTTGGCTTCCATGCGCCGGGGAGATAAAGTCTTAGAAGCGGTGATCGCGTTATCCCCGTTGTTGGGATTGTTCGGGACGGTGTGGGGGTTGATTAATTCCCTCGGATCGATCCGCATCGGCGATATCGGTACGGCTTCCACCCAAGGGGTGACCCTCGGGATTGGGGAAGCGCTGATCAGTACGGCGACGGGTCTGGCGGTCGCGATTTTTACTTTAGCGTTTTATCGGGTGTTTCAGGCGTTCTTGTTTTCTCAGATGAAGGTGTTTCGCAAGTGCGGCAGTGAATTAGAATTGCTCTACCGCCAGCACTGGTCTCAAGTTCTTCATTCTTCGCCGGAAACGGCGCCGACGGTAGCGCCCTGGACGCCGGAACCGATCGCCCAGGGATCTTATAAAATGGGAGGCGATCGCGATCTCGGCCCGAGCGAACCGCCTCCCCCGCCTCCCGATGCTGAGGAAACGGGTAAAGTCGATCGCTCCAATAGTCCAGAGTAGTACGGATGGCGATCGGGTGCGATCGCCTGTGACCCTAGTGTTCGTTTCCACTTCCCTCCCGACTCGTTGACCTGATGAAGATTAACTTCGATTCCCCCGACGAAGAAGTTCGCATCGAACTGATTCCCCTGATTGATGTCATTTTCTGCATTCTGACCTTTTTCTTGCTCGCCGCCTTGCAGCTTACCCGCCAGCAAGCGATTAACGTCGATTTGCCCCAGGCGGAAACGGGAAGCGCCCAAATGCGCGAAATGCTGATTGTCAGCGTGGATCGTTTCGGACAGACTTACATCGACGACCAACCGCGCGATCGTCAGGAACTCAGCCAGTGGTTGCGCGCCTACAAGAAAGCCAGACCGGACGGCTTGTTGGTGCTGTATGCGTCGAAGATGGCCAGTTACAATGACGTGGTGCAGGTGTTGGATTTGTTGCGCGAAGTGGGAGGCGATCGTGTGGCCCTCGCCACCATCCCCAGTTCCGGCGAAATCCCCGAAAATCCCGATCCGGATAGCCTCAATCCCCTCGGTTTACCCCCGAGTCCGGATAACTTGCAACTCCCCGACCCGCCAGCAGAGAGTGAGGGGGGTGGGGATACGACGACTCCCGAAGCCGACTTGCTGCCCAATAATTGAATCGGATAGTGATATGACGTTCGGCGATCGTTGGGTTGTGTTCCGTTTCAAAAAAAATCAACTCACCGCACCAAATAAGCTTTATTGTAGGGACACGACATGTCGTGTCCCTACTCTGTTTATGGGCCGAACAGCACTGTACAATCTGTCGATCGCGCGCGATCGACAGATTGTTATCCTTCAACTTTCTAAAACCCAATGCTCGATCCAGAAAACCTTGAAAAAATCAGACAACAATTCGACGGTTCGCCTTATCCAAGAACGCCCTTAGAAAAAAGTCCAAAATCAGACTATAACTTATTATTTCTACACGATATCACGACTCCTTTTTATCTCAGGAATCAAAAAGTTATCGATCGTAGGAATAAAGTAATTTTAGATGTCGGATGCGGCAGTGGTTACAAAATGCTCGCTCTCGCAGAAGCCAACCCGGAAGCAAAGATCGTCGGCATCGATCTATCCGCACAGTCGATCGAGCTGGCTAAAAAGCGTTTAGAATTTCAAGGGAAAGGCGATCGCGCCGAATTCTTCGTGATGGCGATCGAGGATTTGCCCACATTAGGCATGACATTCGATTACATCAACTGTGATGATGTTTTATATTTACTCGACGATCTCGTCTCGGGCTTATCGAGTTTAAAAGCAGTCCTCAACCCACAGGGTTTAATTCGTGGAAATCTCCACAGTTCCATACAGCGCGTGTTCTTCTACCGCGCTCAAGAACTGTTCAAAATGATGGGATTAATGGATGAAAACCCGGGAGAATTGGAAGTTGGTATCGTTCGCGACTTGATGAAATCTCTCAAGGATAACGTTCAGCTCAAATCGCAGACCTGGAAAACAAAACACGAACATAATGAAGAGTGGTTCTTCATGAATTATCTCTTCCAGAGAGATAAAGGGTTCACAATTCCTGAATTATTCCAAGCTCTCCAAGGTACCGACCTGGAATTTGTCAGTATGGTCAACTGGCGCTACTGGGAACCCCTCGATCTCTTTCAAGATGCAGATGACTTACCTGCATTCCTGGCCATGAGTTTGCCAGAATTGGGGATCGAAGACAAGCTACGCTTCGTCGAACTGCTGCATTGTCCCTCTCGCTTACTCGATTTTTGGTGTGCCCATCCAGATCGGAAACAACCGTTTGTTCCGATTGAGGAATGGACGGACGCTCAGTGGAAAAGCGCGAAAGTTCACCTCCACCCCCAACTCAGAAGAGAAGAAGTACGCACTGACTTAGTTCGCTGCATCGAGGAACAAAGACCGTTTGAGTGCAGCAAGTACCTCAACACTCAAACCCGGAATACTTTTTTCATGGAAAGCACCCTCGTTTCCTGTCTGCTTCCTCTCTGGGAGGGAGCGCAAACCGTCTCTCATCTTGCACAACGCGCCCTCAAAACCCGACCCATCGACCCCGTTAACCTCGAACCAACCAGCGAAAACCGTGCTTTCGAGCAAGTCAAAGAACTCTTGAGCAGTTTAGAACCGTTTCTATACGTGCTTTTGGAGAATTCGGCTTAGGTCGAAGCCAAAAATTTTTGCGTGGGGGTGATATCAAATGGAAAAGGTGTGGGTAAGTTATATCCAGGAGTTAGACATCGACCATCCCACACCTCAAGGAGACGTTAATTATGAAGCGCGACTTTCAAGCGAAGTTCCTCCAACACCTCAACAACAAAAAGCAAGAGAAAGGCTTTACCCTGATCGAACTTCTCGTTGTTGTTATCATTATCGGTATTTTGGCAGCTGTTGCGTTACCTTCGTTGCTCAGCCAAGCCAATAAAGCCAAGCAGGTTGAAGCCCGTAACAACATTGGTGCCATGAACCGCGCCCAACAAGCTTATAACTTAGAAAAACCTGGCTTTGCCGATCAGATTGGTAAGTTAGGTTTGGGGATTCCTTCGCAGACCACAAACTATGAGTATAGCATTGATGGTGGTGGTTCGGGAGCTAGTGATGCTAACAATCTCGCTAACCGAAGAGACACCAAGCTGAAATCTTATAAAGGCTATACTTTTACCATTGAACTAGAGCAAGATGGAGTAACTGAGACTGTCGCTCGTGCAATTGTTTGTGAATCTCAATTACCCGATCAAGATGCTGCTGGAATCACGGCTACCAAAGGTGGTGATGATACGGGGGATTGTGGTGATGACGTTAAATTAGGTGAATAACATCTAGTTTATGTTAGTAATTTTACGCTGAGTTTTGATTAGCTGAATAAAGAGTGAGTACTCTAGTTGCTCACTCTTTATTCTTTGGTACAGTCATTGTTTTTCTTTTTTTCCTTCTTACAGTTGTCTACTTAAATGGATAACAATGGTTTCAGATCGAGCGCTAGGTGACTTTGAAGAGCTGCAAAGACGAGGATATCAATATTTGCTAGAAAAGCAGTATAAACAAGCGATTAATTTTTATGAAACACTAATTAACGATCGACCGGAGATTCACTCAAATTACTGGTATTTGGGTTTATCTCTTTTATTAGCAGAACAAGTTTCAGAAGCTCATACGACTTGGCTTGTCGGGATGATGGAGGGGGACGCTGCACAAATCGAAAAATGGACTCAAGAAATCCTTGAAATCCTTGAATTTGAAGCACGACAGAGAGAAAAAACGAAAGAATACCGTGCTGTCTGGCTCATCCGTCAGCAGATTCGAGAAATTAACCCTAACGATCTCAACAATCTATTAGGTCTTGTTCAAGCGACTCTTGAACAAGACCAACTTACCGGGGACGAGCTGGAAGAATGGGGAGTAATCGATCTTACTAAAGCAATAACTATCGATGATTTGAGTGAATTAAACACTAATCTTTTAATTGGCACTTTAAATCAACTTTTAGACTATATTCCATTTCATCCTGCTGTATTTCAATTAGCAGAAATAAGTTTGTCTTTACTGCCTAATCCAAACCCTCTGGTTCAGGTTTTATTCACTAGCAGTTTAGATTTGGCATATACGCAACACCGACCAGACATAGCTATAAAATTTGCAGAACTGTGCTTAACAGCAGATCGTTCCAATTTGGAGATTTTGCGTGCTTTAGCGGCTTTTTGTGAAAAAGCTGGACGTTACGCTCAAGGAATACAAACAGCTCAATTATGTTTTGATTTAACAGATCGCTTGGCTGATAAAGTTTTTGTTACTTATTTAGTAATTAAGTGCTTGATGAGTGCTGGAGGAGCAAATCCAGAAACTTTAAGTTTCTTTGAAAAACAGCAGGATTTACTAAGGGAATGGTTTAACTCCAATCAAGAAAATACGAATTCATCATTAACCTTAGAGTTAGTTAATTCGTTTTACTTTGCTCCTTACATCCAAGATAACCCTAAAATTAATAGAGTCATACAAAATAAAATTTCTGACTTTTGTCAGAAGAGGATATTGATAGATTTTCAAAATCACTCTACGAATTTTCAGTACAAGCATTTACAACGAAAATTTTATTATAACAATCCTCCCCAAAGCAAGAAAGTTCTTAAAATTGGATATTTATCTGCTTGCTTTAAAGAGCATTCGGTGGGTTGGTTAGCTAGATGGCTATTCCACCATCACGATCGCGAACGTTTTTATATTGTTGGTTATTTTACCAATAAGGATTATCAAAATACTCCTTTAGAGAAATGGTATCTCAATCATGTTGCCGAAGCGCATTACACGATTGATAAATTCAAAATGGCCGAGCAGATTGCTAAAGATGAAATCGATATTTTAGTCGATCTTGATAGTATTACCCTCGATATTAGCTGTGGCATCATGGCTCAAAAACCTGCTCCAGTTCAAGCAACCTGGTTAGGGTGGGATGCTTCAGGAATTCCAGCGATTGACTACTTTATTGCCGATCCGTATGTTTTACCGGAATCAGCGCAAGACTATTACAGCGAAACTATTTGGCGATTACCACAAACGTATATTGCCGTCGATGGGTTTGAGATCGGCGTACCGACATTGCGGCGCGATCGCCTGGGAATTCCCAACGATGCAGTCATTTATTATAGCGGTCAACGGGGCTATAAGCGACATCCCCATATAGCCCGATTGCAAATGAAAATCCTCAAGGAAGTTCGGAATAGCTACTTTTTGATTAAAGGTTTGGCCGATCCTGAACTGATTAAAAGCTTCTTCATTCAGCTTGCAGAAGAAGAAGGTGTATCATGCGATCGCCTAATTTTTGTCCCGCGAGATTCGGCGGAAGCAATTCATCGCGCTAACTTGGGGATTGCCGATGTGGTACTCGATACTTATCCTTACAATGGCGCGACGACGACGTTAGAAACCCTTTGGATGGGTGTTCCTCTGGTCACGCGAGTCGGCGAGCAATTTGCAGCGCGTAACAGCTATACGATGATGGTGAATGCCGGGATAACGGAGGGGATTGCTTGGACCGATGAAGAATATGTAGAATGGGGTGTGAAGTTGGGTAAGGATCCAAATTTACGACAAAATATTTCCTGTCGGTTGTTGCGATCGCGCCAAACTGCACCGTTATGGAATGCAGAAAAATTTACTCGGAATATGGAGCAAGCATACGAACAAATGTGGGATATTTTTTTGCAAAAGTGAAATAGTTAAAAAATTCAATTAATTCTTACTATTCGTAGTTTTATTCAATACTATCAAGATTTGAAAGTTTATAAATTCTTTGAACGATTGGTAATGAATTTAACCCCCGATCTACTAATTCTGGGAATTGGGATAAACTTTGAATTATATCAGAAGCAAAATTATAATTTGGATCGTCTCCATAGTTTATGGTTAAATACTCTAATAACTCCAAGGCATAATCAGAAAACTCTAGAACATCGGCAATACAAGCAAGTTTTAGAATAGTCTCAGGATTTTTTAAGTCTGTATTGAGATTTTCTGCAATAAGATCGCGGAAATAAAATGCATCTCCCCAGAGCAGTTGTCCTGGATGAACGTTTGAATGAATTGGAGAATGTCGGCGTCTACGATAGGCTTTGGTCAAATCGAAGAGGGTAAAACCATGTTTTCTCAAGTAAATATCTACATCAGCAAATAATGGTTGATTTAAGTATATTTCAGAGAATTCGACTTCAACTTGAATGCCAAGAACGCTTTTAGACAAAATTTTTGATGCCCCCTCTAAAACCTGAAGATCTGCACCTTGAACGTCGATTTGCAAAAAGTCGATTTCGCTAATTTTTTCAGTAATACAAACATTATCTAAACTAGTTGTTTCAATTTCGATACTGAAATCCAAGTTTACTAATTCTGGAAGTCCAATAAATCTATCTAGATAAATTTCATTGGGTGGATAGAGTGAACTGCACATGGGATGTTGGGTTACGTAAAGCGTAGATAAACCAACTGAGTTACTTAAAGCAATTGGAATATGTTTCTCTTTCCAATTCACTTGTCTGTGTTCTAAATCACCATTTGCGCGATCGCAAGCATCAAGATCTGCATCAAATCCATAAATGCTCAGTCGAGGAGCAAAAATTTCCCAGCCTTGGGTAGCATAGTCATCTTGCTGATTGACTTTGCGAGAGCCTACATTACAAATAGTTATGTATACTCTTTCTAAATGTCCACTTTTTTTTAAACTCTTCAAGAAGACTGCCATGCAAAACTCCTCATTATTGAGATTTTATCTGAAATTGCTACTTGAAATACTGTATCAATCCTTTGTAAACTGCTTGTAATTAACTGTTCTCATTGGCAATAGCAATAATATTTAACTGGTGATTGAACTCTTCGGCAGATTCAATAGACTCCAAATCATTTACATAAGGTTTATAATAAAAAAGATGATAGCCATGCTCTCTTAAATACTTTGCCACAGGTAGATTACTCCCTTTGCTTCCTGCAATATTTTCATAAAGAATTATTGGCTTAAACTCAGATAAAATGCGAGTTGCACCTCTTAGTACAGATAACTCGTGACCTTCTGCATCAATTTTGAGAAAATCTACTTGCTGGAGCTGTTCGGCTTCGATTAAACTATCTAAAGTCAAGCATTCGACTTCTTCAAAATCACCAGGTTGTAAAGCACTAGAATCGTCTGCAACCAGTTGATTGAGTTCGCTAGCTGAGTACAGAGATAGGCGAGCCGTTCCGGGGCGATCGCTCGCTGCTGCTGCAACAACTTTGACCCAATCGAGCCGATCGATCCTACAGGTTTCCTGTAAGCATTGCACGCAACCTGAAAAAGGTTCAATTGCTAAAACTTTACCCTTAGATCCTACTTTTTGAGCGGCACTGAAGGTATAAACACCAACATTTGCACCGACATCGATCGCCGTCATTCCCGGTTTTAACGAAGTTCGCCAAAACTCCATTTCTGACTCAAACCAATCTTTTTCAGCAATTAATACACTAGTAGCAATGCTGTTAAAACTCGGCTCTAGTGCGATATTAAAATCATCAAATAAAACATAAGTAAAATTACTATTAATCGATACATCTGTCCACAAACAATCTTTAGGTTGGGGATTGTCCCGATAAAATTTTCGTGCGTATTCAAGCCAAAAACTGGCTTTATCGACATCTTTCAAATCTCGGTACGCTAAATATAATGCCTGCAACACTGATGGATTATTTGAAAGGCTTTTCTGAGCGCGGTGTAAATACAATATTCCTTCTGGCTGACCATTCATCAAGCTGGCGATACCGAGCTTGAGATTGACAGAAGCGAGATCGGGAAAAATTTGAGCGGCGAGATGCAGAATTCTCAATCCTGCGGCGTTGTAAAAAATGGTCTGAGATTGGCAAATAATTTCGATTAACAGCAAAAATCCTTGAGTTTCAGAATTTTGAGCTGATAACAGCTTGAGGATTATAGAATTGCTGCGATCGATATTCAGCAAACATTTAGAAGAAGGAAGATAAATCAGAGCGGGATGTGTTTGTGTTCGATCTTCATAAAAATCATGAATTTTAGCTACCCACAGAGAAAAAGCCATTTGCATGGCTTGATGTTTTTCCCCAGTCATGACTAAAACGAGGGCAAAATGAGCCTGACAGAGAAGATCGTCATGTGTATCTATTCCTTCTTGCAATGCCTCGATCGCCATTTCTAAATACATTTGCCGCATCCCAGAGTTTTCACAGTCTTCTGCCTCGACTAAGGCCATGACGGCAAAGTTATTAAAATCTGCACCTGAATGAGGTTCGTCCCAATCGGTATTTTCAAAAATGTAACTGAGTCGATCGGATAAGTCTAAACCGATATGGGAACCTGTAATTTTATTGAGATAATCTAGGTAACTCGTTAAATTGCTATTTTCCATAAATTATATTTTGAATGGAGATACTTATTTAAGTAATTAATATGTTCTGGTATGACGGCAAGTTAAATACTTCAGAAAACTTAAAGTTGTCGATCGCCGATCCCGGTTTGCTCTACGGCGCCACGGCGTTTACGACCTTGCGGGTGTACCATCGCTCCCTCGATGGGGGATTGACCCAGTGGGAGGCCCATTGTCGGCGGGTAGAACGAACCGTCGCCGCTTTTCACTGGTCGCAGCCGGATTGGGAACGGGTTCGCCTCGGCGCCGAGACGATGCTCGCCGCTTATCCGGTTCTGCGCCTTACGATTTTTCCCGACGGACGGGAATGGATTACCGGACGGGAGTTACCGCCGGATTTGGAGGAACGCCAACGCCGGGGAATTGGCGCTTGGATTGCGGATGGATCGCAATATCGGCGCAGTTTGGCTCATTATAAAACGGGAAACTACCTGCCGTGTTATTTGGCGTTGCAAGAAGCAAAACGGCGGGGGGTGTCGGAAGCGATTCTCGTTGACGAGGCTGGAAACTGGCTGGAAACGGCAACGGGGAATCTGTGGGGATGGCGGGATCGATGCTGGTATACGCCGCCGTTAGGGGCGGAAATTTTGCCGGGGGTGATGCGATCGCACCTCCTCGAAACCTTGCACGCTCAACGTCAAAAGGTGTGCGAGCTACCCTGGACGGCGCAACGGGTGAGCGAGTTCGAGGCGATCGCCTACAGTAATAGCGTCGTGGAAATCGTCCCGATTGCGGCGGCGGTCGGCGCAGGGCGATCGCGATCCTTCGATCCCACTCACGGCGCGATCGCCGCGTTGCGACAGATCGCTGGTTTTGGACGATCGCACCACCACCCGGCGTAACTGTTCGAGGGGGCAATGCAAGGGGGCGATCGCCCGTCTCCCGGTATTTTAACCCTCTATTTTTCAAATATCGGAACTTTTTAAATTCATTTTCGATCGCCATCGATCCGGCGATCGCGCCCAATATAGAATTTCGATCGAACCAACCTCGATCGAACCCTTACCAGGCAATAGTTCGACAAATTTTGTAGCGAAATTGATGCCACTGGTTGCTAAGAATCTTGATAAAGTTTTAACATAAAATTTACTTTCTTTTAAGCAAAGAACCCATACAATAGAGAAAATCATAATTACTTTTAAATAAATACTGGTGTATTTCGTCGTTGTTGTAAGGGGAAGGGCAACCAACAATAACGATCGACGCTGGAAGCCAGATGTTAGCGAACAGATAGCTCGGTTAATATTAGGTTAACAATAGATTATCTTCTCGTAAATCTTTCTATAGTAAATATTTTTAAGCTCGAAGTTTTAACATTCTTGTAAAATTATTACGAGACTAGAACGTTGTCGTCTATACTTAAAAAGTAGGGGGAATGGGTCATGTTAGCCGTGACAGACAAGCATTCAGGACTATCAACTGCACGGGGGAACGATTCGTCCAATCGCAACCTGCACTTAGAATCGACCCTAGAAGATCTGACGCTTTACGAGTTTGAAATTGACGTTGGCGCACCCGGTCAGGAACTGGCGAAAGCATTTACCAACAATCCTCTGATGCCCGGCGCGATTTTAAAAGATAGCGGAAAGTTTGTGGGAATGATTTCGCGGCGTCGTTTTTTAGAACACCTCAGTCGTCCTTACGGGATCGAATTATTTTCCCGAAGACCCCTTGAAAAGTTATATCATTTTGTCGAGACCGAGCTATCAATTTTCCCGAGCAATACCTTAGTGGTGATGGCGGCGCGGCGATCGCTGGAACGATCGCCGGAACTGCTCTACGAACCGATCGTCGTCCAACTCAACTCGTCCGATTATCGCTTGCTCGACGTTCATCAACTGCTCGTCGCTCAATCGCAAATCCACGAATTAACGACGAAAATGCTCCACGAACAAACCCGTTCCCACATGATTCAAACGGAAAAAATGGCGAGTTTGGGTCGAATGGTGGCGGGACTGGCTCACGAAATTAAAAATCCCATTAATTGCATTTGGGGAAACATGGGATTTTTAGCCAATTATTCCCAAGACTTGCTCGATTTATTAGCAGTTTACGAAGGGGAAATCGATCGCGAAACTGAGGCGATCGTCGAAAAGAAAGAAGAAGTCGATCTCGACTTTTTAAAACAAGATTTGCCCAAAATTCTCGGCACGGTGCGGGTGGCGGCGGAACGGCTGACGAAAATGGTCGGGGGGATGCAAAACTTTTCCCACATGGACGAAACCACTCGCAAACCTGCGGATCTTCACGAATGCCTCGACAGCACCCTGTTAATTCTGGACAACCGTCTCAAATACGAGATTGAAGTGGTCAAGCAGTACGACGAATTGCCGTTAGTCGAGTGTTATTCCGGGCAGTTGTCTCAAGTTTTTACAAATATTATCAGTAACGCGATCGACGCGCTGTTAGACCAGTTAGAAGCCACTCAAGCCGCATCTCCAGAAAATTCATCTTGGAAGCCGAGGATCGAAATTGAGACGAAAACCCTGGAGTGTAATAACGATCGAGGGTGGGTGTCGGTCTGTATCAGAGATAACGGACCGGGGATTCCCAAGGAGATCCAACAGCGTATTTTTCAGAATTTTTTCACGACCAAACCCGTCGGAAAAGGGACGGGTTTGGGGTTGGCGATCAGTAATGAAATTGTCAAAGACAAACACGGCGGACAACTCAATTTAAAGTCCGAACCGGGGTGGGGAACGGAGTTTGAAATTGCGATCCCCGTGGGCGCCACGGCGTGCCATTCGACGGGGAGAGCGACGGGTTAGGGTCGGCAGGTCAAAGCTCGAAGCTCGAACGGGGGGACGGTCGGGGGAGTTGCGGGACGAGTAAAGGGGCGATCGCCTCCGCACTGACTGGAGGTTTGAAAAGATAGCCCTGCATTCGATCGCAGCCGAGACTTTGCAAGCTCTCCCGTTGCGCTTCAGTTTCGACCCCTTCGGCGACCACTTTGATATTCAAGGCATCGGCGAGGGCGATCGTGGCGGCGACAATCGCTTTTTGGGCGGGATCGACGGTTAAATTACCGACGAAGGAGCGATCGATTTTGAGGGTTTGAAAGGCAAATTGTTTGAGATAGTTGAGCGAGGCGTAACCGATCCCGAAATCGTCGATCGACAGGGAAACCCCTGCGCGCTTGAGTTTCACCAACAGTTGGGCGGTGAGTTCCACATCTTGCATGGCGGTCATTTCGGTAATTTCCAATTCCAACCAGCGCGGGTCTAATCCCGTTTCTTGCAAAATCTCGACTAACATCGGGACTAAATCGCTTTGCTGAAACTGGCGGGTGGAAAGGTTGACGACGAGGGGAACCCGGGTAAGTCCGGCGTCTTGCCACGCGCGGGTTTGGCTGCAAGCGGCGCCAATGGCCCATTGACCGAGTTCGACGATCGCCCCGTTTTCTTCGGCAATGGGGAGGAAGGTTTGAGGGGAAACGAGTCCGAGGTCGGGATGGTGCCAGCGCAGCAGGGCTTCGATCGCGCAAATACTGCCGGACCGCGTGTCGAAAATCGGTTGGTATTCGAGGGCAAATTCTTCCCGTTCTAACGCGTGATGCAAGTAGTTGTCGAGAATCAAAAACTGGGGGGTTTCCGCATTCGTAGCACAGGTGTAGACGTGGTAATTATTGCGTCCCCGTTGTTTGACTTCATAGAGGGCGATGTCGGCATTTTTAATCAGGGTTTCGGCATCGTCACCGTCGCGCGGGTAGAGGGCGATCCCGATGCTGCTGGTGATGTAGAGTTGGTGTCCGTCGATCTCGAAGGGCGGGCGCAGCACTTCTAAGAGGCGTTCGGCGACGTGGATGGCATCGCGTTCGCCGACGAGGGAATCGAGGATGAGGATAAACTCGTCACCGCCCCAGCGTACCAGGGTATCTTCTTCGCGCAGACACCCGCGCAGGCGCTGGGCGGCGCTTTTGAGGAGTTCGTCGCCGACGGCATGACCGAGGGTATCGTTGATAATTTTAAAGCGGTCGAGGTCGAGAAACATGACGGCGAGTTGGTGACCGCGTTCGCGGGCGATTTCCAATGCCAGGGGGAGGCGATCGTCGAGCAGTTGGCGGTTGGGCAAGCCCGTGAGCAGGTCGTGATAGGCTTGGTGGCGCATGAATTCTTCGTAGCTGTGCCGTTTGAGGGCGCCTCCGAGGCTTCCGGCGATCGCCAGCAAGATCGATTCTTCGCTCTCGGTCCAACGGCGAACGGTCGGATCGGCGGCGCTGGTGTTGGTGTTGCCGCGATCGTCAAAGCCGATATAGCCCCAGACTCGATCGCTCAGGACGATCGGCACGAGCAGAAACGAGCGGGCCGGATCGTCGTCGAAGTGGCGATCTCCGCGAATGGGGGGGTTGTCGGCGGCGATGGTGACGGCGTTTCCGGCGAATAGGGCTTCGGCGGTGGCGCGGCGCTCGGCGAGCAGGGAACAGCGATCGCCGCACAGGCGCGAGCCACCTTCTCGGGTCCACTCGAACTGAGTATAAAATTCCCAGCCCTCGCGATCGCGGGCCTCGTCGGCGTTGACTTGGGCGATCGTATTGAAGGGGTTTTCTGAGGGCCCGGCGTCCGGTCGCGGAAAGGCGCCGTGTCCGTTGCCGTGGGCGATCGCGATCGGTTGGGGAAAGGAGCGGATGCCGTTTTTCAACTGACAGATATAGACGCGATCGACATCCACCGCTTCGCCGAGGGTAGCTAGGGCTTTAGAAATAGCGGCTTCGTGGCGAGTTTCGGTGAGCAGGTGGTTCATGGCTTCGGCGACCCCCTGCAGGAGGCGATCTCGCCGTTGCACTTCGAGTTCGGCTTGCTTGCGTTGGGTGATATCGACCACGGTGCCTTCGTAGCCGAGCAAGTTGCCCGCCTCGTCGCGAATCGGTCGGGCGCTTTCGGCAATCCAAATCGTGCTGCCGTCTTTGCGGTAGATTTGCGACTCGAAGTTCCACACGGCGTCCCGTTCTTGCATCAGCAGTTGGAAATAAGCGCGGCGGTCGGGATCGACGTAGAGCTGGTGTTCGATATCGGTCAGGGACGCCATCAACTCTTGAGGGGAGTCGTAGCCGTAAATTTTGGCCAACATCGGGTTGACGGTGAGATATTGGCCGTCGGGACTGGTTTGAAAGATGCCTTCGACGGCATTCTCGAAAATACTGCGATATTTCTGCTCTGCTTGGCGCAAGGCGATTTCCGCTTGTTTGCGCTGGTAGTACCCGGAAAGCATTTCCGAGACGACTTGGAGCAGGTGGGCGTCGGTGTCGCTCCAAGGGTGGTGCTTGTCGATGCGATCGGCGCCCAGACAGCCGAGTAGGTTGCCGTCTTGGGAGTGGATCGGGATCAGGATCAGGGCGCGGATCTGGTGACGTTCGAGTAAGCTTTTTTCCAGGTGACGGGTTCCGGGGAGGCGATCGCGATCGCCGATCCGCAACAGGCGACCGGAGTGCAGGCAACCGAGAATCCAGGGGGAGGACTCCGGCAGCAGCAGGGATGGACTGGCGGGGGATCCCTCCGTTTGTCGGTACGGCCAGCAGTGGGGGTGGCCCATCAAACGACCTTGGGCGTTGAGTTGGAGAATGTAGGCGCGATCGACGCCGAGGGCGCTGCCCAAAATGGCGAGCAGGGCTTTCCAGTCCGGGTCTTGGGCGGTCACGAACAAGCGGGAAATCCGCGAGAGCGCTTCTTGGGCGCTCAAGCGGTGGCGGATTTCGTTTTCCGTGGCGATGCGGTGGCTGATGTCGTGGGAGTTGACGATCCAGCCGCCAATGTTGGGATCGTTTAAGCGGTTGTTAATGGCGGATTCTAAATGAACCCAGCTTCCGTCCGCATGGCGCAGACGATATTCGATCGCCTCGACCGGGGACGGGGAGGGGGTGGGGCGATCGTCGAGTACTGCGTCGAGGGCGACCCGATCTTGAGGATGGACGTAATCTAACAGATTTTGACCGCAGAGGGTTTCGGGAGCGTAGCCCAAAATGCGTTCTAAAGAAGGACTGCCATATTGAATCGTTCCGTCTTCCTCCAGAACGATAATGATGTCCGAGGAGTTCTGGACTAAGGCGGCAAACCGTTCTTCGGCTTGTTTGTGTTCGCTGATATCTTTCACCGTGCCTTCGTAGGCGATCGCTTTGCCGTTGGCATCGCGGAGGGTGCGCGCATTTTCGGAAATCCAAATAATACTCCCGTCGCGGCGGTAAATCTGCGATTGAAAATCCCAGATCGCATCGTGTTTTTCCAACAGCCGTTTGAATTCGCTGCGACGGTTCGGATCGACGTAGAGTTGCACCTCGATATCTTCAATCTCGCCAATTAGTTCGCTTTGAGAATCGTAGCCATAAATTTTAGCTAACATGGGGTTGACCGTTAGGTATTTTCCCTCTGGGGTCGTTTGAAAAATGCCCTCGACGGCGTTCTCGAACAAACTTCGATATTTTTGCTCGGCTTGACGCAGGGCATCGTCTGCCAGTTTTTGACGAACGACCGATCCCAATTCGGCGGCGATCGCCTTTAACGTTTGCAAGGTTTGCGGGTCTTCTTCGCGCCGTTCGTACCCCAGAAATACGAACACTGCTTGAACTTGACCCTCAAAGACGATCGGCAAGCCGACCGCCGCTTTTAATTTGACTCGTTTCGCCAATTGGCTGCGATGGAAAATTGCCGTACTCACTTGAGAGACATCGGGATGCCATTCCGGCTGCTGCGAAACCCAGATGCGTCCGGGCAATCCCATCGCGGGGGGAAAGGTGAGTTTTTCGCCGATGCGACGAAATTGAAGCAGGGCCCGGGTGCTGCGGTACCAGGCTCGCTCGCATTCTAAATGACTGCCGTCGCTCCTCGGCATCCAGATTTCGCCGTAGTCCCAGCCGAGGGTTTTGCCGATTTGTTCTAAGGCTAAGTGAAACCCATCGTCCAAGGTTTGGGCAGCTGCGACGCCGACGGCGATCTGGTGGGCGAGGGCGGTATCGCTGGCGAGTCCCGGGCGCCTTCCCGGGGCGGCGATCGCCTGACACCACCCGAAAATCCGCACGACTTTGCCCCCCGAGCCGATCTCGGGTTCGAGGCGGACGTGCAGGGGTTCGGTCGGTTGGCTGCGGTGGCGAGGGCCGACCAGTTGGAACTCGACCCGGGTGCGTTCTTTCAGACACCGGGTGAGGGCTTGTTGCAGTCGATGGGCGATCGTCGGGGGCAAACAGTCCCCCAGGCGGGTCAACTCTCCCGTGCGGTCGTGGCATCCGAGCAGTTCGCGACAGGCTCGATTGGCTACAGCGAATCGGAACGGGTCGCGATCGCCGTGTCGAGAATCAACCCAGACTGAAGCGCTCTCCGACTCCAAGTTGACGACGAATAACCCGTCTGACGAACTTTCTAACACTCTCCACAAGGCACTTCCCGCTTGACAGATGCGAGCGTGAGTCCCTCGGTATCTCCCCACTTGCTGCATGGTATTGGTGTGGGATGGCCCAAGCGCTGCCGATTGGTTTAACACGAATCCAACTCTTAACCGCTTGTTAATAGTTTAAGCCGATCTTTTCTACGATTTCAGCAACAAATTACACAAAATCAAATCCCTCTTTGAGCTAGCTTGACCCTCAATTTACCCCGCTCCAGTTTATTTTTTCTTCAAAGTGTTACAAACTTGTTTGAAATCTTGACAAAAACTTATCATTCCGGTACTAAAAATGAGTTCTAAGGGCGATCGCACCGAGGGTACGGCGATCGAATCTAGATTTTTTTATATTTTTTAAAATTATCGAGAAACCTTGAAATCAGACTTCGGCGATCGCCACAAAATTCGTCAGTTGTTTTTAGCTAGAGTTGAATTTATGCGGAAAACAATTATCGCAATGTCCGCAATGCATAACCGCCGATTCGCTCTTGAAACCAAAGGCGGCGAGTAAAAACTGCCAGCGACAACCGCGCCACTTGACATAACGCGCCATCGTTCCCGTAGCATCGATTGCGGGTACGCCGCGACCGGAACCACCGCCGGGAACGATCTGATAGTGAAACGGGTCTCGCCATTGTAACTCTGCGCAACAATGGAGCACCGACAGGGCGATCGCCCCCTCGGGAAACTGCCGCGCGATCGCCTCGACCTCCCCCTGTTGCGGGAACTGCTTCGCCAACTGTCGCGATCGCTTAAAGATCTCTCGCTGCTGGCGCCTGACAAATTCTCGCCGTTGTTTGTCCTCGGGATCGAGCAACCCCGTACATTCACTCACTAAAGTTAACGCCCGCGCCGATCGCCCGTCCCGTCCCGCCCGTCCCACTTCCTGCACGTACTCCGAGAGTAAGGCGGGCGCCTGAAAGTGAGCCACCCAGCGCACGTCCGGCTTGTTGACCCCCATCCCGAACGCCGACGTACAGACCACAAATTGCAACTGATTCTCGATCCAACCCCGTTCGATCGCCCGCCGTTCCTCCCCACTCAACCCCGCGTGATACGCCGCCACCGCATAACCGCGCGCGATCGCCTCCCGGGCGAGTTTCTCGCTGTCTCCCCGCGTGCGAACGTAGACCAATCCCGAGGTTTTCCCCTGAGCTCGAATAAATTTGAATAACTTCTGACGGCGATCGCGCGGCGTCCAAGCCACTTTTAGCGCTAAGTATAAATTCTCTCGATAGGGACTGTACAGGAACTGACGGGGGCGTTGTAATCCCAACACCGTCGCGATCGTTTGCTGGGCTTCGGGATCGGCGGTCGCGGTAAACGCGGCGATCGCGATTTTCGTTCCCGCCGCCTTACTGTTCGACAGCGCCGGACGAACCGCCCCCAACCGCCGATACGCCGGACGAAAGGTATCGCCCCACTGCACCAGACAATGGGCTTCGTCGAGGATCAAACCATTAATCCCGACTTGGGGCTGACACAAGCGTTCCCAAACCGGAGGACTGAGCAAGGTTTCCGGGGATAAGTATAACAAGCGCAAGCGGTTGCGTTCTATAGCCGTTAACGTATCCCGACGGGCGCGGCGATCGAGTTGTCCGTGCAATAAGGCGGCGGGAAGACGGCGATCTCGCAATTCTTGCACCTGATTCTCCATCAACGCCACCAACGGCGACACGACCAGGGTTAACCCCGTTTGCAACAGCGCCGGAAGTTGGAAGCAAATCGACTTACCGCCTCCCGTCGGCAGCACGATCGCCGCATCCCGTCCCTCTAACAACGTGCGAACGATTTCCCCTTGGGGCGGTCGAAAATCCTCGTATCCCCAAATTTCGCGCAATTTTGCGCGCACGCGATCGTATTCGTCGGCAGCCGATGGCGACATCTGACCCCCCGCTACGTACAATAAATGGGATTATTGTAGGGGATTTAATTGTGGAATTTGAAGTCATCGCCCATCGCGGTTTTTCCGCGATCGCCCCGGAAAACACCCTCGCCGCCTTTTCCAGCGCCCTCCGCGAAGGCGCCGATTCGATCGAGTTAGACTTGCAACTGTCCGCCGATGGCATACCCGTGGTCATTCACGACGAAAGTTTAGAACGGATTGCGGGAAAACCGGATAAAGTGAGGGAAACTCCGATCGCGGTCTTGCAAGGGTTAGATGTCGGCGCCTGGTTTGGCGATCGCTTCGCCGGAGAACGGATTCCCACCTTCTCACAAGTGTTAGCCGCGATCGCCTCCCTTCCCAAACATCTCTATCTCGACGTCAAACCTCACTGCGACTGGAGCGATCGCCAAATCGACGATTTACTCGCCCTCCTCCTCCGAGAAGGATGGGAAACGCGCTGCATTATTTCATCGTTTAACGAATCTTTCGTCAATCGCGTCCGCCAACGGAATTATAATTTTACCCTCGGTTATATCGTCGCCGACGCCGACAGCTACCAACAGGAGTTAGCTAAAGCTGCCTCAGCTAGAAATACCGTTATGATTAGTTTGTATAAAATTTTATTGGCGAATCCTCAATTAGTAGAAGCGAGCGATCGCGCCGGAGTCGAAATCGTTGCCTGGACTGTAGACGACCCGGACATCGTGCGCCAGTTAGGAGAATTAGGCGTCAAGCGGATTGTTACCAATCGTTTAGTCGGTCGAATCAACCGAAACTCAACCCAAAATTAAATTGAAAAAGACCAAACCTTCACCGTACGATCCCAACTCCCACTGACCAGAGTTCGACCGTCCGGACTAAACGCCAGGGACTTGACACTTCCTAAATGTTTGAATTGGGCGATCGTTTCTCCCGTATCGATCTTCCACAGTCGAATCGTACAATCGCTTCCTCCACTCGCAAGAGTTTTTCCATCCGGACTGAACGCAACGGTCAAAACAGAATCTTCGTGTTCCGTCAAACTTCGCAGCAACTTTCCACTTTGCACGTCCCATAACTGAATCGGTTGTTGCGAACCACCACTGGCGATCGTTTGACCGTTTGGACTCAAAGCGATCGCCCAAATTATCCCAATCGAGCGATCGAACCACGACGCTTGCCAATTCCACAACATCACTGCACCATCAGCTTCCCCACTCACTAACCTAACCCCGATCTCAAGGAAGTCAATAGCCGAACTCCCTTGAACTCTCGACACTTTCGATCGATGCAAAGTCACATATAGTCACATATTGTAACAACCTCTCCGTCAGAGTCCCTTCAGATTCAGGGAATTTTTTTGATTTATTTTTTAGTGACTGCATAATTTACCCGCGACGACCCCTCTAAAGATGACAAGAGCGTTACCGAGCTTTCGAGATCGTTAGACCGCTAGGGTTTGCGCCAATTCACTTTCCGAATGGTTTCCCACAGAAAGGATTATTCTCATGACTTTCGATAGTACATCTACCAATAATGTTATCCAAGAAAATTTTGGCGGCGATCCTTTACTGGATGGATTGCCAAAAGATCCTCTCTCATCTTTACCGACCAGTAGCGGATCGAGTGAACCGGAAGACCAATTCACTAAAAGCGCTGGATTTGATGGAGAATCTAACAAGAATCTCAATCCCTATCCGACGGCAACCTCATGGGATGAAATGGAAACTAGTTCATCTTCTGGGACAGATACGGATGAAGAAACGAGGGATTCCGATCGCGATCCGGTGACCCAAGAACCTTTTGGTGAAGAGACATCAAGCTTTACAGAAGAAGCGGAAAGCGACCCCATTACCAATCCGGGGATTGACAGAGAATCTGACGAAGATACCGTAAATGAAACCTCTGTTACTAACGAGAATAAGGATAAAAATATAGAGTCAAATAGTTCGGAAGAATCTGAGGAGCAAGAGAATGACTCCGGGCTATCTAATGAAGATACAATCGAGGAAGGCGATCGCGAAATCACTGCCGAATACGAAGAAAATAACGATCGTTCCGATGCCGAGAATGAGTCGGAAACCAGCATTTTAGACTCAACTGATGTTGTCGATTCCGAGGCGGAAGCAGACGATCGCTCTGGGGAATCCAGCGATTCTACGGTGAACGAACAAGAGGATGAAAATAGTAGCGATGATGCTCCCACTGAAACGGTAAATCAGTCCGAGAATTCTGTCGAGTCTGACAGCGAAACTGATGAAATGGCTGGAGAGACGGTTAGCGAGTCCTCGGAAGAAGGAGAAAGTGAGAGCGGCGAAGGAGAAGAGCCGATCGCCGAAGATGAAGGAGAGGAGACAAGCGATCTCACCAAAACTGACGATACAGAAAATAATAGCACAGAAAATAATGAACCCGATTCGTCTATCGAATCCGGCGCCGATGACCCAGTAGCAGAACATCAAGAAGCTAGCAGTGACGAGGGTTCCGACAGCAGCAACGAGGACACGCAAGCCGAATTAAACGATCCGACTGAAGCTACTCTCACTGAAAATGATGAGGAAGTCAACACCGAGGACAGTTCGGACAACGGCGACGAAGAGACGGAAGCTGAATCGACCGATACGACCGAAAATCATGCCGACGAGGACGTTGCGACGGAGGAAACCGGAGAAAGTGAGAGCGATCCCGTTGTCGATCCCAATATCAGTGAGTCCGATATTAATTTTGACGTAGGCACTTTTACCGTGGATGAAAGCGGTGAGGTCGGTATTGACTACCTCTTCGATGGCGGACGCTATCAGGGACAGGTGGCGATCGTCAGTTTGTCCGGAATGGAAGAGTACGAACCGGGTTCGGTCGAATTTATACAAGAGGCGGCTCGCCGTGCTTTAAGTGAGTCGGAATTGGGTCACATCGCGATCGACGACCTCAGCCAAGGGGCAAAATTCGAGGGTTCCCTCGGCGAACGCCAGTGGAATCAGGGGGATTATCAAGGGGTGAAAACCTTTGCGATGCGCCCCGGAGACAAGTTTTTTCTCATGATGGTTCCGAATGGGGCGATCGAGCGCGTGGCGAACGATCCGGCGATCGGTGGTGCCAGTCGTCCCCTATTTTCCCTCGCCACCGCCAATCCCGATGACGAGTATCATGTCGGCCAAATTGCCGATATTACGGGAGATGGAAGTGCTTTTGCTTGGGAAGATTTGCGCGTCGATGCGGGTACCGATCGCGACTACAACGATATTATCTTCCAAGTGCGAGGAGCGAAAGGCGTTGCAGCTCACATGAATGATGTGGTCGATCCGCAGAAAGATTGGCGCACGACCGATATGGGACAAGCGTTGATCGACTATATCCAGCCGTATATCACTCCCGAACAACCGACGGTTAATTATGACGACCTGGACGAGGCGATCGCCGAATTAGAAGACTTATTTGGAGAATCGGAATCGGAAACCTTTGAGGAAGATTTTGAGACCGATTTAGAAGACTCGAACGATGAAGAATCGGGTTCTGAAGAAGTTAACAATGAGTTGGAAGCTGATGAAACAACTGAGAATGATTTCGATGAAAATGTAGAAGAAGAAACTATAACTTCTGAGAATAGCGAATCTGAAGAGAATGTTTCTGATTCTAGTTCTAACGAGGGGGAAACGGTTGCAACACCAACAGACATTATTGATTCTCCAGACTCGGACGAGCAAGATCCCGAAACTGAAGATCCCGATCCGTTATTACCCACTCGTCTGAGTGATGACGAACCGATTGGAGCAGAAAATACTGACGATCTGGACGATGAATCTTCTGAAAATAGCAATTCTGTTGAAGCTTCCGAGAGTGAAGTACTAGAAACCGTTGATGAGAGCGAGCCAGAGTTAGATAGCGCTGAAGAGTTATCTTATTCTAACGAAAATCAGCCTGAAATTGAGAGGGTTGAAGATGAAATTTACATTCCGATTTCGGTGACGGAAACTTCGGAGGCGATCGCAAAAACTTCGGATGAAAATCGAACGGTAGATCGGGAAAATCAAGACGAGAAAGTTAACACCAGTGAACCCCCTTCCTTGGCAGTACAGCCACCAAGTGTAACGACTCCTCCAACGATCGCGCCTGCCGACCTTTCTAATTTGGAATCGTTGGAACCAATCCGTGAGGTAACTGTTGAAAATCGTGGCAGTGAATTGCGCGATCGCCTGGATAATTTAATTGAGGTTTTGCAGCAGCGATCGCGAGATCCCGACTTCACAGATACGGCTAGTATTGAAACGGCGATCGCCCGTTTGGGTGTCATTTCTCAAGGTCTAGAAAATCCGACTGAAGCGATTGAAGAACGAGCAAATACAGCCATTTCGCGGTTAGAAGAATGGGCGATCCAGTCCGCACCGGAGGCGATTGTTAGCGGACGGGCGATCGAGCCTAATTTTCCCTTAGAAAATCAGCCTTTAGTCGGTATTATTGATACGGGATTTAGTGGGGATAATCCCGATATCGATTACTCGCGGATTACCTGGGGCGAAGATCGCGTTGATGGAGATGATGACCCCACTTTAGCGACAGGAGAAGGCAACGAACACGGCACCCATATTTTAGGAATTCTTGCCGCCACCCAAAATAATGGAATCGGCATTGATGGGATTAACAACACTGCACCAATTTGGGCGGGACGGGCTGTTGGATCCGGGAAATGGGCAGAATCTTTAGTTGAGTTTGTCGATGCAGCGCGGGAGTCTGGAAAACCGAATGCGGTAGTGAATTTGAGTTTAGATTTAACTCAGATTGATGCTGAGGGGAATGTGACGACTCGTTATGAGTTTACGCCGATGGAACGAGCGGCGATCGAGTATGCCCGACAAAATAATGTGATGCTGGTCGTGGCAGCAGGAAATGACGGTGGCATCATGTCCGTTTTGGGTCAATCTTCGCAAGAATTCGACAACATTATTACCGTCGGTGCAGCGGAACAGTTTGACCCGGAAACGTCGGCTTGGAAGGGGGCTGACCGCACCGATTATTCTAGCTATGGTCAGGGTTTGGATGTGATGGCCTATGGGGGAACGATGGAAAATCCCCAATTGTCCTTAGCTGGGGAAGGAACCAGTGGTATGGCGGGGACTTCCGTAGCTACGGCCAAGGTGACAGGGGCAGTGTCCCAGGTTTGGGCGGCCAATCCTGAGTTGAATTACCGCCAGGTGGTGGATATTATCCGCGATACGGCGACGGATTTGGGCGCCACGGGTAATGATGCTGAGACCGGGGCTGGTTTGTTGAATATGACGGCGGCGGTTCATTTGGCGAAAGTGACGAAGCCAGAGGAGCATAGTACACCAGCTATCTTGAGTCCTGAAACCTGGAGTGGTGAGGGTGTCTTTACGCCAGATGAACGGGCAGTTCAGAATGTGATGGTGCCTCCAGAACAGCGGCGGTGGTATTACGGCTGGCTCAATGATAATAATCCCAGTGACACTTTCTCATTCTCGATTGATGAACCAACTCCGCTACAGTTTTCGCTGGATTTTCTAGGAAGTGCCGTTCTTCGCAAGAATGGCCAAGTCGTCCTAGAGGGTAAACCTGATGGAAACAACCCGCTTTACGCTGGTTCAAACGGAAAACTCGATCCGGGTTCCTATGTTCTAACAGTCGATCGGGGAAATCATTCCAAAGTTGATGAATATCGCTTGGTAATGAACTTTCTTGAAGGTAGTGTAGGGCAAGAAATGCCGATCGTTGACTATCTTCCCAGTCCCCAACCAGCACAACCTCCCGTCGAAGGCATACCTATCACAATTCCGGATGCCATTAAACAACTGGCAGAGAATCGAGCCAAGAATGCAATCACCAAAGCTTATGAAGCCCAGAAAGGAAAGTTGGGTAACGCTTTGGAAGACATCCAAGTTCACTGGAAAGCATTTGACGGAAAAAATGTGCCTGCCGTTCAATATTTTGATGGTGGTTATATTATCTGGAACGGGGTGAGTGCCATTCCTTATTTCACTGGGACAGGGCATAAACTTCCTAATATTGACTTACCTGAAACCGTTGCTCCGATTTGGCAGCCAACTCCGAAAGCCAATCGTATTGATGTTCCCGATGGTCGTCACACCTATCCTAATATGCTGGGTACTAGCGAATACCGGGTGAATTTAAAGGGTAGTAAAAACGTGATAAATTTGGCGGCGCGGAATACAGTGCTGACTCACCCAGACTTACGCACCACAGTCTATCGTGACCTCGGCGGTGGTCGGCTGCAACAAGTTCCCCTGACTGACATTAATTCTGACGACAATTATACAAATTACCAAGATTTACCGGCTGGAAAATATCTAATCAAAGTGGATGTTGAGCAGTCCAAAGCGAACATTCCCTATGAGATGGTCGTGAATTTAGATCAAGCTGGAAGTTATTTCTCGAAGCCCGATCCTATAGGAATGTTACCCTATAATTTTGGGAATATCGGCGGCAATCGGGTCACATTTAACGATCATTTAGGGGAGCCTAATGGTGACATTGATGCCTACAAGTTCACAACCGATGGAGTTCCCCGTCAGTTGATGTTGGCGGTGCGGGATCAAAAAGGTGCTGAACTGGTCAATAGCAAGGTGACTGTTGGGTTATTTGATGCCAACAACAGCCCAGTTTCTTACAAAGTCGTCAATGGCATAATCGAAGCCAATTTAAAGCCCAACAGTCAATACTACATTAAGATGACGGCCCAGCCGGGAGTATCTACTAATTACCAACTGGTGACGAATTTGCTGGCGCAATCATCTTCTTTACAGGTTCCCCCAGGACGGCATGAATATAATGTCAACATCAGTACCCATGATGTTCAAGGAAATAAACTGCATAATTCCTACAACTTCAAGCTAGAGAATACAGGAACACTAAACTGGGCAATTCGTAATACGACCTTGAAGCAAGGTGATTTTAACTTCACCCTTTACAAAGATGGACGCCAATGGGGCAGCACCCTCAAACCTCAGATTAATGAACCCTTGCAGTTCACAGATCTACCACCCGGTAATTACCAAGTCCAGGTCAATGTCACCAACTCCAGTAAAAATGGAGGCTCTTACAAGACGGTATTCAATTTAGATCAGGCAGGGCAGACTCGATCTGATGCTCGGAATCTAGGTAAACTCACGGATCAAAAGGGACGGCTTACCGTCAACGATCATGTGGGAATGCCAATCGAAGATTTGGATTACTACAAGTTTTCCACTGACTCAAATCAGCGTCTTTTACGGTTTGCCGTTCGTCATCCTAGCGGGAATGGATCGTTACCTCTGGAGGGAGATGTTGAGTTTGTTTTGTATGACAAGAATGGCAAGGAGTTGAAGAAAGTTAATTCGGCTAACAAGAAGTCAATCTATGGCGAATACGATTTAGAGGCAAACAGTGAATACTATGTCCGGCTTAAAGCTCACTCAGGTAATCTCGGCAATTATCACTTGGTTTTGAATGGTGAGGTGAAACGGACAGTTAAACCTCCAGATAATGGTGGTAGTGGGGGTAGTGTTACTAATCCACTCCTGACTCGACAAAATGCAAGCTACTTTAATGCTCGTCCTCAGTTCTATACGACTGGTAACATTTTTGCTCAAGGGGGTGTTTATGGTTCTAGTCTAGTTGGTGGTCGTGGTTATACTGAAGGCAACTGTACTTGGTATGCACATGGTCGAGTGAAGGAATTAGGAGGTAATGTTGCAGCTTTAAACTCAATGGGGGGTAATGCTAATCAATGGCATACCCAACTATCTAATGGCGCATATATCGTTAGCGATCCCCAACCAGGAGATATTGCTCAGTGGACAAGAAATGGGCAAAATCACGTTGCTGTGGTTGAAAAAGTTTACTACCAAAATGGCGTTAAGCGAGTAATTCTTTCAGAGTCACACTACCGCAGTAATTATGATGGTGGTGGCGCAGGAACTTTACACCGAATCGTTGATTATACAGCAAGCAATCCCGATCGCTATATCCGTGTTCCTGGGGTTAAAGTAAGGTAATATCTTGCAATTCAACTGGTAGGGTGCGTTAGTCGGGCATAAATTTTGAACTTAATCAGTCAATTAAAAAGCCCGCCGTAACGCACCGAAATCGCTCTGTGATGGTGCGTTACGCGGGGAATAAAGTTTACTCGACTTTCCCCTAAGTTAATTCCCCGCTAACGCACCCTACCGAATGGCTGTTTTTGGGAGGGCGCAAGGGCTTTTAATTCCCACCATAGTAGTAGTGGTAGGGTGCGTTAGGCGGCTATGATTTACCAAAATAATTTACTCACGCCAAAATACCGCCGTAACGCACCAAAATACGCCAATAATAAACTCTGTGGTGGTGCGTTACGCGGGGAATAAAGTTTACTCGACTTTCCCCTAAGTTAATTCCCCGCTAACGCACCCTACCGAATGGCTGTTTTTGGGGCGATCGCGTTTGTCAGACTAAATTCCGAACGATCGAACGAGGTTTTTTGGGTGGGCGATCGCATTTTTACCCCAAGCAAAGAAACCGGGTTTCTTCTGTGGATATAACAGTTAACTGTGGAAGTAATAAAACAAACCCGGTTTCTAGGTCTTCTGAGTGGGTTCAAGGGTGTAGTAAGACTAAAGTCCTTACTACGAACGAGGCTTTTTGGGGGGCGATCGCTTTTGGGGGGCGATCGCTTTTTTGGTGGGCGATCGCTTTTGGTGGGCGATCGCTTTTTAGGTGGGCGATCGTTTTTTAGGGGCGATCGCTTTTTAGGTGGGCGATCGTTTTTTAGGGGCGATCGCTTTTGGTGGGCGATCGTTTTTGGAAGACGATCGCCCTCCCTCCCATCAAAAAAGGCGCGATCGTCACGATCGCGCCTTTGGTTCAGTTGTAGCTTTCGCTCAAAATTAGGAACCAGCTACAGAAGCGATCGCCTCTCCTTGTTCCTGACCTTGAGTTTCCAACCATGCATAAAGGCGGTTCATGGCATTGACGTAAGCGTGAGCCGAAGCCACGATAATATCCGTATTCGCCGCATGACCGGAGAAAATGCGATCGCCGTACTTCAAGCGGATCGTCACTTCGCCGAGGGCGTCGATCCCCGCCGTCACCGACTGCACCGAAAACTCGATCAACTGGTTGGGAACGTTGACCACCCGATTGATCGCCTTATACACCGCATCCACCGGGCCCGTTCCGATCGCCGCGTCGGTGAGCTCTTCCCCACTCGGCGTCCGCAAAGTCACCGTCGCCGTGGGTCGGGAGCGATCGCCGCAAGACACTTGTACTAACTCCAACCGGAACAATTCCGGGGGTTGCTGAATTTCGTTATTGACGATCGATTCGAGATCCCAATCCGTGATCTCCCGTTTCTTATCCGCGATCGCCTTAAACTTGAGAAATGCCTTATTGAGTTCGTTCTCGCCGAGGTCGAAACCCAACTCTTTGAGGCGACTGGCGAACGCATGACGTCCGGACAACTTGCCCAACACGATCTGATTGTCCGTCAACCCGATCGTTTGCGCCTCCATAATTTCGTAGGTGAGCTTGTTTTTCAACACCCCATCTTGGTGAATCCCGGACTCGTGGGCGAACGCATTGGCGCCGACGATCGCCTTATTCGGCTGCACCAACATCCCGGTCAAGTTCGACACCAAGCGCGACGTTTTATAGATCTGGCGCGTGTCGATCTGAGTCAACGGTTCTTCCGACTCCGCCGGACGACCGAGGAACGGGTTAAAATACTGGCGCCGGACGTGCAACGCCATCACTAATTCTTCGAGGGCCGCATTTCCCGCCCGTTCGCCGATGCCGTTGATCGTGCATTCGAGTTGGCGCGCCCCATTTTTCACCGCTTCGAGGAAGTTGGCGACCGCCAAGCCGAGGTCGTTGTGACCGTGGACGGAGATAATCGCGCGATCGATATTGGGGACATTTTCTTTAATCCCGCGAATCAAGGCGCCGAATTCTTGGGGAGTTGTATAACCGACTGTATCGGGAATGTTGATCGTCGTCGCCCCGGCGGCGATCGCCCGTTCGAGAACCTGATAGAGAAACTCCGGATCGGACCGACCCGCATCTTCCGGGGAGAATTCGATATCATCCACGAAAGATTTGGCGTGGGCGACCATTTCTTCGGCGATCGCAATGACCTCGGACCGCGTTTTTTTGAGTTTGTACTCTAAATGAATGTCCGAAGTGGCGATAAAGGTATGAATGCGCTTGTTAACCGCAGGTTTGAGGGCTTCGGCTGCCGTTTCGATATCCTTGCGCGTCGCCCGGGCCAAACCGCAAATCGTCGGACCGCCTTCGACCCCCACCATTTCCGCAATTTTCTGCACCGCTTCAAAGTCCCCGGGACTGGCGTAAGGAAATCCCGCTTCGATGATATCGACGTTGAGGCGGGCGAGTTGACGGGCGATCGTCAATTTTTCATCGAGGTTCAAACTCGCCCCGGGAGACTGTTCGCCGTCGCGGAGGGTGGTGTCGAAAATAATAATGCGATCTTGGGATGGACTCATGTAGGTTTTACTCCTGTCTGCTACGGACTTGGGTTCGATGTTCTATCAGTTTGAATGGTCAATGACTAATTGCTAGTTTAACGAATAGTTTAGGGGTTCGTGGCTGAGAAGCGATCGCTTCCGGTAGGGGTGAATAATCGCGTTTAGTAATCGAGTTTTTCGATCCGATCGCGGATATCGTTGAGGTCGATGTAGCGATCGGTGGCGTTGCGAAGTTCTCGGGCGATCATGCCTTCGGTAGAAACGACGGTAATATGAGTATTTTTAGAGCGTAACAGTTCGATCGCCCGCTCGAAATCGCCATCGCCGCTAAACAGAACGACGCGATCGTATTGATCGACGGTGTTAAACATATCGACGACAATTTCAATATCTAAGTTAGCTTTTTGAGAGTAGCGACCGGATACGTCGTCGTAATATTCTTTAAGAATTTTGGTGCGAACGGTATAACCCAAGCTGATCAGTGCGTCTCGAAATCCCCGTTGATCTTGCGGATCTTTCAATCCGGTGTACCAAAATGCATTAATCAGCATCACGCCCGGTTCTTTCGTGAAAAATTCGAGAACTCGTCGCGGATCGAAAAACCACCCATTTTTTTGTTGGGCGTAGAACATATTGTTTCCGTCTACAAAAATAGACAGACGGTTCATGGAACACGTCATAGAAGTTAATACCTAAAATTAGTAGAATAAATTTATTTTTGGACAGTCAATGATTTCACCTAAAACTGCCCAGCTCTATGCGGTAAAACTGACATTCATCTTACAAAAGCTGCACGAATCGAAAAAGAGAATCACTTTTTTAAAAAATTAGCGTATTCTCTCTTTCGAGAGCGGCAAAAATCAATCCGAGCCGCTCGCTCGCCGGATGGTTTTTAGGCGATCGCGATCGCCGAGCGGATCCAGTGGAAAACGCTTGCTGTAGTTGCATTTCCAACAAAACTACAGTAGCCCAATTTACCCGCAAATTCGGGGAAAGCGCCCAATTTAGTTGTTTGCTGTTGTCCGGATGGAAGAAACTTTTAAACTGTAAAAATAAACGATTTTTCGGGATAGTTTTCAATTTTAAGAAAGTCATTCTACTAAGAGTAAATGATGAAATAATGAGTAGGAATTGTCTATAGTCAATTAACCCAATCGCCGGGTTGAGGCTCCCCCGGGATTCTCCTAGCGGTCGCCTTCCCCAGGAAAGGAGCATAAACTCCCTTCCCTATCAACTTTACCGCTAAATCTGGGGTTGTGGCTGGATCGATCGCTTCTTGCGAATCCCGAGCGATCGTCCGCCCGTCTTCCGGCTCACTGACGGGTCCCTCGCCCCCTCATCCCGTCCGGATCCCCAGAGATCCCCTCAAGAGCAATCAGAACCCGCCGATCGCTTCCCCAGGCGATCGCCCGACATCTTTCGACTCCCCCAGCAGCACTGAATTCAGTCCACCAGACCCGTCGTACCCCACTGCCGATCTGGGCTGCCAACGATTGTCCTTCTTCGAGATCGGCGTCCCCCAACACTCACGCCATGTTCGTTTCGATCGCCCAGCGCGCCAACTCCGTTCGGTTGTGTAAACCCGTTTTCGCCAGCATGTTCGAGACGTGGCTTTCGACGGTGCGCTGGCTGACATTCATTTCACTGGCAATTTCTCGGTTGGCCATGCCCTGAGAAACGAGACGAACCACCTTCTGTTCCGTCGGTGTCAGTTCGACATCTAACGGTACTTGCATTTTCGGTCCCCCATCGGGAATCTTGGTTTTATGGCTCAGAACCCGTCCGGTTTGCTTGAGGGAGGACTCGACCTGAGCGACGAGTTCTTCCGGCTCGAAGGGTTTGACCATGTAAACATCGGCTCCCTTCGTCAACCCTTTAATGCGATCTTCGCTTTGCCCTTTCGCCGAAAGAAACAAAATGGGGATCCAGTCGAAACGCGGATCTTTTCTAACGTGTTGTACGAACGAGTAGCCGTCCATTTCCGGCATCATCACGTCACAGATAATCATGTCGGGAATTTCCCGTTCGAGAATTTCGAGGGCTTCTCGACCGTTTTCTGCCGTAACGACCATATAACCCCGAAATTCTAAATAATCTTTGACGAGCAAGATTAAATTCGGGTCGTCATCGATCAGCAGCAGCCGCTTTTGAGTTCCTACCGTGGTTTCAGTCATATTTAATTACTCAGTGCATTTGAATAAATCCAGAGTCTAGGAGATCGGTGTTCCTTCCGACCGATTCGCCGATACCAGTTATCCGACTTTAGCAAGTTCCTCGTGGAAATATTGGCAATGGCAGGGGTCGATTCTTTCGTTGGCAAGCTCGTTTGTGGCTTCATCAATTGCTAAGAGATAAAGCACGAGAAAACAACTTATTATAAATCACTATGGTACTATAGCGTTTCAATTGAAAAAGTCCGAGTTCAAAAGGTGCAAAACTACTCAGTCCAATCGAGGCAGCCAAGGGGCTAAAGGGGGAACCTTCTTTGCTGGCGATCGCCTGTCTCTGAGGAGTCGTTCAAGCGGGGGACTCGGTAGCACTCTCTTCCCCGTCCGCGTCGGGTTGCGGTTGCCCTGGGACGTTTTGCTGCGGGGCGTCGTCACTGGGCGCGGGGGGGCGGTCTAAGGTTAACGGTCGTTCTAAAAAGGCATATTCTCGGACTACGCGATCGCCGATTAAGTGTTCCTGGATGATGCGTTCGATGACCTCTGGGGTGGCGGAATGATACCAGACCCCATCGGGGTAAACCACGAGAATCGGTCCGTTGCAACAGACCCGGAGACAGTTGGCTTTTGTCCGAAAGACGCAGGAGGGGCGCGTGGCAATGGCGCGATCGAGTTGTAGTTCTTTCAGTCGTCGTTTGAGGTAGTCCCACGCTTCGAGGCTGACGGTGCGATCGCAGCATTTGGGAACGGTTTGATCGGCGCAGATTAAAACGTGGCGTTCGATGCGATCGAGTCCCAAGCTTTCGACGCATTGGCTTAAGGTCGTGCAGTCGTTCGTCCCGGTCGAAGTCGATGGCTGGTTCATGAGTTACCTCCTCAAATCAAGGGCGCGATCGCCCGATGGCTGCGGCGATCTTGAAGACGATCGCCCAACCTTATTTTCCCTCAAGCCGTCCCCTCGTGCGATCGGTGCCGATCGCGCCCCCAGTCCGGAGCACTCAAGCCCCTAAAGCAGGGGCGATCGCGCCAGGTCCGCATCCCCACCCCAGCGAGTTCGGGAACCCGTACAGTTCTATCTGTTGCCTTTGAGAGATCTCGTCCGCTAAATTAGCACTCAGGAGTTGAGAGTGCTAATTCGAGATCGCCACAAGCGAACGAGCGGCGATCGGGTCGCTTGAAAAGAATGCGAGCCGATTGTCGATAGTCACCCAACCCTCGAAGCGAACTGTATCGAATTAAGGAGGATTAAGCATGGCTGCTGTATCTTTAAGCGTTTCTACCGTCAAGCCTTTAGGCGATCGCGTTTTTGTTAAAGTAAGCGCCTCGGAAGAAAAAACGGCTGGAGGCATCCTGCTCCCCGACACCGCCAAAGAAAAGCCCCAAGTCGGCGAAATCGTCGCCGTCGGTCCGGGCAAACGCAACGACGATGGCTCCCGTCAAGACCTCGAAGTCAAAATCGGCGATAAAGTCCTCTACTCTAAGTACGCTGGCACCGACATCAAATTAGGTAACGAAGAATACGTCCTGCTCGCCGAGAAAGACATCTTAGCCATTGTCGGCTAAGGGCGAGTCTCCTCAAACCCATTTCTCGTTTTCTTCAATACACGGTTTTTCTAGATCGTAGTCCTGTTACTCACTGGAATTTCAACCTATGGCTAAGCGTATCATCTACAACGAAAATGCCCGCCGCGCCCTCGAAAAGGGCATGGATATTTTAGCGGAATCCGTCGCGGTCACCCTCGGCCCCAAAGGTCGCAACGTCGTTCTCGAAAAGAAATTCGGCGCTCCGCAAATCGTCAATGACGGCGTGACCATCGCCAAAGAAATCGAACTCGAAGATCACGTCGAAAACACGGGCGTTTCCCTGATCCGTCAAGCCGCCTCCAAAACCAACGACGCCGCCGGAGACGGGACCACCACCGCCACCGTCCTCGCCCACGCGATGGTTAAAGAAGGGCTGCGCAACGTCGCCGCCGGAGCCAACGCGATCACCCTCAAGCGTGGCATCGACAAAGCGACCACGTTCTTGGTCAGCAAGATCGAAGAACACGCCCGTTCCGTGGAAGATTCTAAAGCGATCGCCCAAGTCGGTACGATCTCTGCCGGAAACGACGAAGAAGTCGGCCAGATGATCGCCGAAGCAATGGATAAAGTCGGTAAAGAAGGCGTCATCTCCCTCGAAGAAGGGAAATCGATGACCACCGAACTCGAAATTACCGAAGGGATGCGCTTCGATAAAGGCTACATCTCCCCCTACTTCGCTACGGATATGGAGCGGATGGAAGCCGTTCTCGAAGAACCTTTCTTGTTAATCACCGACAAGAAAATCAACCTGGTTCAAGACTTAGTTCCCGTTCTCGAACAAGTCGCCCGCGCGGGCAAACCCTTGCTGATTCTCGCCGAAGATATCGAGAAAGAAGCCCTCGCGACCCTGGTGGTCAACCGCCTGCGTGGCGTCCTCAACGTCGCCGCCGTCAAGGCTCCCGGTTTCGGCGATCGCCGCAAAGCCATGCTCGAAGATATTGCCGTCCTCACGGGGGGTCAACTGATCACCGAAGATGCGGGCTTGAAACTGGAAAACACCAAGCTCGACATGCTCGGTAAAGCTCGCCGCGTCACGATCACCAAAGACAGCACCACCCTCGTCGCCGAAGGGAACGAGCAAGCCGTCAAAGCCCGTTGCGAACAAATCCGCCGTCAAATGGAAGAAACCGATTCTTCCTACGACAAGGAAAAACTGCAAGAGCGCTTGGCGAAATTGGCGGGTGGCGTTGCCGTGATCAAAGTCGGCGCCGCGACCGAAACTGAAATGAAAGACCGCAAACTGCGTCTGGAAGATGCGATCAACGCCACCAAAGCGGCGGTTGAAGAAGGCATCGTCCCCGGTGGCGGTACCACCCTCGCTCACCTGATTCCGACTCTGGAAGAATGGGCCGGCAGCAACCTGACGGGTGAAGCCCTCATCGGCGCCAACATCGTCGCCCGTGCCCTGGCGGCTCCCCTGAAGCGGATTGCCGAAAACGCCGGACAAAATGGCGCCGTGATCGCCGAGCGCGTCAAAGAGAAAGATTTCAACGTCGGTTACAACGCCGCGACCAACGAATTTGTCGATATGTTTGAAGCCGGAATCGTGGATCCCGCCAAGGTGACCCGCTCCGCGCTGCAAAACGCCGCTTCGATCGCCGGAATGGTTCTCACCACCGAGTGCATCGTCGTCGAAAAACCGGAACCCAAGGAAAATGCTCCCGCAGGTGCCGGAATGGGCGGTGACTTCGACTACTAAGGTCTAAATAGATAATGTCGGACTATTTATAAAGTCTGACAAGATATAACAGAAAGGGCAGGCGATCGTCTGCCCTTTTTTTTGATGTTTTTATTGATTTTATGGCCGTTCTATTAGGGACACGGCATTGCCGTGTTTTTACAACCCATGAATTTTATAATTTATTGACGATGACTATATATTACAGCGTTTCCCTAACCGGGGAAGTACAGATAACCCTTAGTACATAAGGACTTCAGTCATAAATTTGTACCTCGTCAGACTAAGAAACGCTGTATGCAAGGATTGAAAAATTTTGTCATTGAATTCCACGACCCGCAAACGAATTATGCAGATCCACCAAAAGATCCATTGAACGAACTTTCTCATTTTGAATGGGGATTGAGAAAGTTTTGTTTTGAGAAAAATCAAGTCATTTCGATCGCCCTAGGAGATCGCGAGTTATCGTTCTCCCTCGATCCCGATATTTGCATGTTGCTTGAAGATGGATTTCCCGAGAAAATTGCCAGTCTCAAACAAGGCGATCGTGTAGAGTTGGACTTTCCAGAAAGCTGGGTGACGATCGCCCTGATACCCGAAGGCGATCGCCTAACCTGTACAGTCTACGAATACGATCGCCCTCGATCCCAGGGAGAACGATTCGAGTTCGATCGCGATCGCACCGTTCAAACCTTAACCGACTTTCTCGATCGCCTCCTCGCGATCGCCGTCCGAGAAGGATATATTTCCGAACGGGAAAAACAAGACTTTACGATCGCCGACGACGGACAGCGATCGCCTACGGACACATAATCAAATTATCCGCCGACACGAAACCGCGATAGGGCGCCAAAATCTCGACCCAATTGCGCGAATTCCCATTCGGATCGGGAATTAACCGATAATTCTCCACCAAAGTCATCCGTCCTCCCGGTTCGACCCCCCCGACATATTCGGAAAACTCCGAAGGACGGGCGCGAATAGCCAGACCTTGCGGGGCCACCCGAGGTTCGACTTGGCGACAAAGCGGACCGCGAGGGACACTACTGGTTTGGGGTCGCGCCACAGGGGGCGTTTGTCCGGTGGCGGGAGGACTACCGCTACACAGGATCAAGTTTTCCGTGGAAATAAACCCTTCAACGGGGGAGGTAATTTCCACCCACGATCGCGACTCCCCGTTTTTATCCGGGATGGCGGAACTGTTCGCCCGCAGTAACACCAGCCCATTGGGCGGTAAATTCCCTCGGGGAGTCGAAAACCGGGACGCATCGGAGTAAACCGCAATCCCTTGCGGGGCCACTTCGCCGTTGACTTTGCGGCACAGAGGCGAGGTGGACAGTTGCGGCGGGGTTGCCGTCGCTTCCCCTGGGGAACACGGGCCTAAATTGCCCTCCCCATTCACTTCTCCGTTAGAAACATACCCCGGATAGGGGGCGACGATTTCCAACCATACCCGATTGTCCGGTCCGGGAATACCGCGATAGCCTTCGACGAGATAGACGGCGCTGTTATACTCGACGCTACCGATGCGCGGGGAGTTCGGATCCGGGCGTTGGCGGACGATCAGCCCTTCGCGGACGTTGACCCGACGACACAAGCTCGTTTCCGCTTGGGCGATCGCCGATCGCCCGGGGGTTCGAGAGGCGATCGTCGCCCTCACGGGTACGACCCCGAGAACGATCGCCCCGAGGGTCACTAAAGTTGTACTGTAGCGCCAGGGCTTCTTGGTAAACATCGGTTCGACTCCTTTCGACTCCTCGCGATCCGCGTGCGGTCTCGATTGAATGATGTAGTTATAGCAAAAAAGACCGCCCTCGCCATTGCCTGGGAGGCGATCTGCGCCGAGATAGCCAAAACTGGGCTAAAAACAGTAAATTAAATTGGCAACTGGGACGTATCCATCCCTCGGATACGCCAAACGCACCCATTGGTGACGCCCGCCCTCGCGATCGTCAACGAGGGTGTAACCGGGCAGTAACAGCACCCGATCGCCCGCATCCAATCCCCCTGGAGACGGCGATCGCCCGGAAGCGTCAGCCCGAATTTTTAAGCCAATCGGGGCCGTCAGGCGGTTGACTTGGCGACAGAGGCTTTCTGTAGCGTCCAGGGCGGCGTTACTCGTTGCCGATCCGCAAAACCCGAGATTGCTGTCACTGGGCAACCCGTGGAGGACGTAGCCCGGAACTGGGGCGGCGACTTCGATCCAAATCTCATCTTCGGAGGTTTCGATCGCCTCGAAATCTTCGACCAGAGTCAATTCGCTGTCAAATCGCAAGGCCCCTAAAATCACCGAACTGCTATTCGGTTTTTCGTGAACCAGCAACCCATCGGGCAGATCGACCCGACGACAGAAGATCGAGGGGTCGTCGGTCGTTGCAGCTTCGTTCTCCTGGGCGATCGATCCTCCCGACGGGAGGGCGGTTGAAGCTTGCGCGATCGCCAGTGGGGCGTGTTGGGTCGCGATCGCCGCTACGCCCGCGAAAATTCCCCAGACTTTCGGCTTCACCCACCCGAGTGTCTGACCCATGTAATTGACTCCTCTTCCCTCAAAAAAACTGACACCAATCTAGAGTTATTTATAGCAGAAATATTCTCGGCGTGAATCTCTCGCAAAATCTTATAGATAGAAGTTGAACTGCCTATCTAGACTGAGTTTTTCTAAAAAATAATCTATCTTTAAAAACAATAAATTTGCTTTTTCTCTCGAAAAATAAGCGCGATTGAAAAACAAAAATAACCGCCCTTTTATATAAAATTATTGAATAATTTTTCCAGAGTCTAGACACTCGAAGCGTCCCGATTTCCAGAAGCGATCGACGGCAAGAAGTTCCCGGTTTATTTGCCAAATCGTCTAGGATGGCGATCGCCCCTGTTGACCTGCACCTAGCGTACCGAGGATTTAATCGAAAAATTACCTTTTCTTAAACTGAAAGTTCTCTAGGTTGTGATATTCATAGCAAGGTACCACTCGGCTTAGGCCGCAGCCTTGCTCGTCGAATCTCGTCGAACTGAACCGGAACCCACAGCAGCAACTCACTAGGGCCATGACCCTCAAGCGCAGACATTTTCTCATGTTTATCGGCGCCGGATTGGGTGTCGCCGCCTGCACCTCGATCGCGCAAAAACAGCAGTCTACCCCGCGATCGCCGTCTACGGCAACCTTCAACACGGCATTTAAACCCCTTCAAGGCCCCTTTCCTCTAGACGGCGACCCCCGCAGTAGCGCAGCGCAAATCGAAGCCTACAGCCGTTATCGGGTCGCGGACGATCTCGTTTTACCGGAAGGGTACGGCTACTACACGATCGCCGCCTGGGGCGATCCCTTGGGCGATTCGCGATTCGGCTACAACAACGATTACCTCTCATTTGTTCCCGTCGGCGACAACGAAGGCTGGCTGACGGCCAACTTCGAGTATATTAGTGGCGGTACCTGGCGGCAGACCTACCCGATCGCGATCGGGCGATCGCTCCCCTTCGAGGAAGTTGCAACGGCGTTAACATCCCGAGGGGGCAAGATCGATGCGGGGAAGTTACCGGATCGAGCTCCCCTCAAAGCCCAAATCCGCGAAATCTGCGAAGCTGCCCTCGAAGATCAAGGAATCGGCGTCGTCCGCCTTCGCAAAAGCAACAATGGCGAGTGGAAATTGGCCGACTCTCCCGCCAACCGCCGAATTTCGGGTATTTCCGGCTTGAAAGGGCGCTATCTCAACGCCACCGGGCCCGGGGTCGCTATTTTTAAAAAGGCCAAAAAACGGGGATTTGAGGATGGATTGGGCGATCGCATCGTCGGGACCTTTGGCAATTGCGCTGGGGGAACCAGTCCCTGGGGAACGGTCTTCAGTGCGGAAGAAAATTTTCAAGCCCAAGTTCCCGAGTCCGTTTACCCCGACGGTTCCTCCTTCGACCCGAGTGACCTCCCGTTTCATATCGGCGGGTTGTACGGACAGGGGAACGTGTTTCGGTTGGCGGGCAATAAATACGGCTACATGGTCGAAGTCGATCCGAGTAACCCGGAGGATTACGGGACGAAGCATACGTGGTTGGGACGCTACCGTCACGAAGCGGTCGGCTTTAAGGTGGTGGCGGGGAAACCTCTCGCCCTCTATTCCGGCTGCGATCGCCGGGGCGGTCACTTATACAAATTTGTCAGTAAGGGAACGGTTCGCGATCCCAAGGATAAAGCGAATTCCCAATTCCTCGCCGAGGGAATGCTCTACACTGCTATTTTTGAGCCGGGAGGAAGCGGGCGCTGGATTCCCCTGAAAGCGGAAACGGCGATCGATCCGGTGTTACCCAGTCACTTGGGTGGGGCGAGGGTGAGATTGCCGCAACGTCCGGATGGGGGAACCTTCGAGGTCGCGTCCGATCGCGAGGCGATCGCCTTCAAACAGCAGTTTAAAACCCTCGGCGACCTGTATGAGGGTAACGCGATCGAAAAACAAGGGGCGATCCTGATCGACGCCCATTATGCCGCCAATGCGGTCGGGGGAACCGCTTGCGCCCGTCCGGAAGACTTGGAAACTGACAGCGAGGGCAATCTTTATATTGCTTATACTTCCGGATCGGCAGACGGACAAGGCGGCCCCGACTTGCGGATTTTTCACGGACCCGACGGCGAACCGTGGGAATACGGCTGGATTATGCGTCTGCGCGAAACGGACGACGATCCGGCGGCGACGAGTTTTGAGTGGGAAATGCTGGCGATGGGGGGCGAACCGGACGCCGGGGGGGCGGGGTTCTCCAATCCCGATAACGTATTGATTGACGGCGATCGCAACGTCTGGATGGTCACGGATATTTCCACTGACCAACAGAATAAGACCGATGGCGCCGACCGTCGCGGCTGTTTTGGCAATAATTCCGTGTGGCTGATTCCCACCCGAGGAGAAGACGCGGGAAATGCTTATTTATTCGCCACCGGACCGATGGAGTGCGAAATTTGCGGTCCGTTTTTAACCCAAAATCGGGACACTTTATTTTTAGCGGTCCAGCATCCCGGCGAAATGAACGGCATCCGGGAGGGCGATCGCGCCGAAACCCGTAAATTTACACTCAAAACGACCGATGGCACCTCATTCGTCCAAACCCGCGAGGTTCCCATCGGTTCCAACTGGCCCGATCCCGGTACGCACAAGCCCCCCAAACCCGCGATCGTTGCGGTTCGTCGCTTGGATGGAGGGGCGATCGTCTGACAGGTAGTTTCGGAGTTGTTGCGACTCTAAATTTCCCTAAGATTCCCCTAAGATTCGACCTGGGCCAACGACGGTTTTAACAACGTCATCAACTCGCCCAATCCGCGTTTGATGCGACGGGTGACTGTCATCGGACTGACGCCGATTTGTTGGGCGACTTCCTTGCGCGGGATTTCTTGGAAAAACACCGATTCGATCGCCCAGCGCGTTTTTTCTTCTAAATTGTTTAAAGCCCCTTGCAACTGCTGGCGTTCTTCTTCCAGACTTTGTAACGTTTGGTAATGGGTATCGAGCAACGTATCGCCGAGGGTCACCGTACTATCGACTTGATGGGCGACCGTCGCATCCAAACTCAACGGAGTGCGGTTTTGATGGGCTAATTTACTTTCGCGCCACTCGCATAAGGAAACGTCGAGGGCTTGGGCGATTTCGATGTCTTTGGGCGGACGACCGAGGCTGACGGTCAGACTTTCGCGAACTTTTTGCCCTTGAGCTTGCAATTCGCGCCAGCGACGGGGAATTCTAACGGTAGAGGCTTTATCGCGCAGAAAATGCAGCATTTCGCCGCGAATGTAGGGAACGGCAAACGAACTAAAGGCACATCCTTGGGTGGGGTCGAAGCGTTCGATCGCCCGAATCAAGCCCAAATAGCCGATTTGTTCGAGATCCTCGTAAGGTTCCGCGCATTGATGACTGACGCGGTGGGCAATTTTTCTAACCAAACCGACATTCAACCGCACGATTTGATTGCGAATTTGAATGGAGGGATTGTGGTGGTAGGCGATTAAAAGTTCCATCCCTCTAGAGCGTACAGAGGATCGATCTGCCATGCTTGTAAATCCTCAAATTAGGTCATCCCCGAGTGAGTTAGGGGCGATCGCTTGGAGATTTGCTAAAAGATTAACGAAATCTTAATTAATTCTCGTCTACAGCCACGGCCAGCAACAATCGTTCTTCTACTGAATTCGGGGGTGAGGGGCGATCGCCCTCTCCGCGAAACCACTGACAAATTCAAGATTTCCAGACCGTTTCTCGTTGCGTTTCTTGACATCCTCACCGCCGAAGCAAGGACGGTGATTCCTAAACCTCGCGATTTAGATTCGGAGCTTCTGTCCCCTTCGACTACGCTCAGGGGTTTTTCGCCGTAGGGGGGGTTCGCGAACCCCCCCTACTGTAACCCTGTCTCCCACCACCAAAAGAGGCTGTGCGGCGTTGATGTCGCGATCGCGAACCGTCCCACAGTTGGGACAAGTCCACTCTCTGACCTGCAACGGCATCGCATCAGCTTTGTGTCCGCAACATCCCCCCTTCGCCCCCCTTTCAAAAGGGGGCGAAGGGGGATTTCGGGGGGAACGAGCAAAGTAGGGGTTTGGTAACCAAACTCCTACCTGGCGAGGGGGATTTAGGGGGATCTAAATGTCTTGCACAGCAGAGGAAAATGCTGTACAGCCGCTCTCAATGATTTGTCACTCAAGTAGGGAGCAACTGTTCTGCTGCGACTTCCTCCCGACGCCGACCGCCAGGGGTACAGCCCTGGCTTCCGGTAGCTGTTCGTGGCTTTTTACCCAACCAATCCGAGGGAGCTTCACCCAATAACCAGAAACTTTAATGTTTCCTTCCAGGTAAAAACTATCTTTGACCTTCTTTTTCTTAAACTTGGGGAAACCTGTTCCTTTGACTTGCCCAACTCGCTTAAACGCTTGATTGAGGTGACGCAACGCTTCTTGAGGGCTACATTTGGAGACTTCATCGGACCAAGGATTCTGACGTTTTACCTCGGCGACTCATCTTTTGTGTAAGTCTATGGCACTCGGGAGTTTATCTCCGGCTTCTAATATTTCCTGACAGGTAGCCAGTCCCCAATTCCAAGCGGGTCGAGTTACTCCTGCGTGTTTCGCCATCAGCGTTCGTTATCGGTTATTTAAGTCTAGCTTGGTCTTCAAGCTTTTCACTCACTTTTTAACTCCTCAACCCTCTTTGGGTTCGGCTCACTTCGGCTACCCTAAAGACTAGCAGAAAACCATGGAGAGGGTGAATCGGCGATTTTTGCGGCTTCGGCGATTCTAAACTGACTCCAATTCTTATTGCAGCATAAAAAATGAGTAAGTTTAGGAAACTTTAGGGAGAAAGTTAAACTCTGTTTTTACCCCCTCAACCCCTCCAACCGCAGAAAATCTACCCGCCCCAAACTATCCCCCGCCACCACCGTCACCCCATCCGGTGCAACGGCACAGGAATTCATCGCACCCTCACCAGTAAACGTCGCTAACGCTTTCCCCGTCGCCAAGTCCCACACTTTCACGGTGTTATCGTACGAACCGGAAACGGCGAATTGGCCATCGGCGCTGAGGGCGACGGCACTTACCGAGCGATGATGCCCGGAGAGGGTGTGCAATTCCCGTCCCCGAGCCAAGTCCCACACTTTCAGGGTGTTATCCCCCGAACCGGAAACGGCGATTTGGCCATCGGCGCTGAGGGCGACGGCTCTTACCGAGCCATTATGCCCGGAGAGGGTGCGAATCAGTGGCCCCCCTGGAGGGGTAAGGTTGGCGGTTAGAGGACGAAACCAGGGTTGGTTCTGGGCTTGTCCGGCTCGGTGCAATAGCTGCTCAAGCTCAGGAGAAGATTCCCCCTGACGCTTCTGAACCCGGGCAGACCTCTGATGTTTCGGTAAATATTTCCCTACCACGGGGATTCTTTCCCAAAAATAGCGATAGAGTTGGGGAGAGTCCACAAAGGACAACAACCGCCCCAATAACTGCCCTGCAAACTGGTTGCTATCGGACTCCAACACATGAGCCGATAACCGCAACGCCCCTTCCACCCGTTTCAGCACACTGTCCGGAGGTTCCCCAACCGTCGCCGCCTCAAAATCTGCTAACAGCGCCCGAATATCCGTTGCCTCTAACTTCCCTTGCAACCAATCAAAATCCCCTAACAACCGCCGAAACACCTCCATTTCCCCCGCTTCTCGGAAATGATAAAGCGCCTGCCGATACAGATAAACCTCTGCCGCCACCTCCGCCCCCGTCCAGGGAAACTTACCGCCGCCATAACTGCGCAACCAGTCCCGATGCCGCGCCGCCGGATTCTGCACCTGTTCCCGTAAATACTTCTGCGGCACGTCATGCAACGACATCCACCGCGAGGGCGACTCCCCCGACACAAACACTAATGCCCGTTGCGCCAACTGCGTCAACCACTGCCGCAACCGATAGTCCGGCACATCCCCCCGCCCTCCCCACAACTTGACTAACGCCGCCTCCGACACTTCCACGTCCGGCGCCACAATCCCTAAGTCTAAATAAGCCTGTTGCAAGAGTGGGTCTAACTCCTCCACACTGGTTTCGATGACTTTATAAATACTGCCCTCGGGATGGTCGAGAAAGCGCAAATCTGCCGCATCCAAAGCCGTGACCAAATCCGCCCAACTGTTGCCCATGCCCACTTGCGCCCCCGCCAACTTCAAGGCTAAGGGCAAATTCCGGCAATGTTTCTGCACCGCCTCCGCTTCCGGCGGTAACATTTCGATATGGACTCTCGCCCAATTCGCTAATAATTGTCGCGCTTGGCTATCATCCAGCATCCCCACTTGATACCCATTCGCCCCCAAACCCGCAATTAACCGGGCATCCCGCGTGGTCAGCAATAGGCGACAGTCGGGCCCTAACACCTCTACAAATCGCTCGGCTTCGGCTTGTGACCAGACATCATCGAGTACCAATAAACAGCGCTTCTCTCGCAACAGATTGGAGAGATAGGCATTCCACTGGGGTTCGCCTTCCTGATAGGCGTTGGGTTCCCCCAAGGTGGTGGCAATGCGTTGATACAGGGCGATACAGTCCGGGTTTATCCCCACTGTCAGCCAGATAATCCCATCGGGAAACTGTCGCCGCACCTCGTTATCCCGCGCTAAGGCTGCGGCTAAGACGGTTTTCCCTAAGCCTCCCATCCCCTGTAACCCCACTTTCTGCGTCTGTCCGGTCATCACTAGGGTTTGATGGTTGGGGGTCAACAGTCGTTCTTTTAAGGCGGCAATATCTTCTGGACGGGGGAGAAAATGGTCTGGCAATTTTTCAACGGTATCAATAGCCCCTAAACCGTGCCAAGGGGGGGCGGGTGCAGGTTGGCTGGGGTTTTGAATTTGGGAAATGGCGGCTAATATCCGGCGCATATCCTGACGAGTGGCGATTTCGGGTAAATAGTCCCGAATCTCGGCAATTTGTGCCAAGGTCGCCCCATGCAGGTCAAATAACATCCCCACAAAGGCTTGACCCCCTTTGTTGGCATCATCTTTCAGAACTTGGCGCAGGTGTTTATTAAAGTTGCTGGCTAATTCCGCCGCCAAATCGCCGATGACATCTTGATAATTCTCCAGGGTATCCCCCAAAACCCCTTCCTCGCATCCCTGTTGAAATAACCAGGTGACCACTTCCCGCCATTCGGCTTCCGGTAACACCTGATACTCGCTAAACTGTTCCGGTGGTTGGCTGAAAATCTGATAGAGTTGCTCTTCCTGGAGGGTTTCAAACAGGTTGAGGGTTTTGGCTTGTTCCGCCCATTCCACCCAATATGCCTCGATTTGATTAGCGAAATCGTCTAAGGATTCCTTGTCGGAATAGTTGGGGCTGATTTTTTCCATCAAGGCTTTGGCTACGGTGCGCCCGGCGGCTTTGGCGATATCTTCATTCCGCAGGACCTCGCTACTGTTGCGGAATCGCTCAATTACTGTGCCTAAATTATTGCCAGTCATCCCGGCGAAAAAGTTAGAAAACCCGGCGAACACGGGAACCGCTAACCCCGCCGCCGAATCCGCTAACCCTCCGGTGACGATGGAACATAAGCCGAGGAGGGCAGTTCCGGCGAGAAGTCCTTGATTGAGTCGCAGCAGTTGCTTGGGATTCATGGTCGCGGCTTGGGTTGGAGGGAGGATATTTGAGGATATTTGAGGATATTTTATGATACAAATCTCCGTAAGGACACGGCAATGCCGTGTTCCTAAAACTGATGAATTTTACAAGAACATTGAGGATTGCTATAGCGATCTTCAATGATTGGTAACCTAAGTAGGGAGCAAGATGCTCCCCCTCCCAAGGATTTCAGGTGGATAACCCTAAGAGACTGTCGATTGAGAAAAATTGAGAAAATATCACAAAATCTTGTAGGGGTTTGCTTCCCAAACCCTAGAACTCCCAAGGATTTCAGGTGGATAACCCTAAGAGACTGTCGATTGAGAAAAATTGAGAAAATATCACAAAATCTTGTAGGGGTTTGGTTCCCAAACCCTAGAGCAGTAGGGGTTTGCTTCCCGAACTAAGAATTGAGGGCTTCCCACAACATATAAGCGGCTAAAGAAACTAACAGGATTCTAAATAATAAGGTGACGAGTTGAGAGGGCAAACGGTGTAACAGACGAGTACCGATTTGGGCGCCGAGAAGACAGCCGAGACCCAAAGATAAACCACTGACCCAGAGAACGTTACCCTGGTCGGCGTGGCGAAATAAAGCGGATGCGGAAATGGGCGCGATCGCCCCTAAACTATTACGAACCGCAGGTTTGATCGCTGTTTTCAACCCGACCATTTGCAAGGGAACCATTACGACTCCACCGCCGACACCGAATAAACCGGAGAGGAATCCGGCGATCGTGCCGATTCCGAGTAGGGGAAGGGCGATCGATCGCCTATTCGAGCCAATTTCCGGCGATCGGGCAGAATCTGGCTGTTGTAACTGACGCCGCAAACCGATTAGGTACATCGAAACCAGTAAAAGCACGGCAAAAGCAATCCCTAAGTGAGAATCGGGGAGGCGATCGCCTAACCAGGCGCCCAATTGTGCGGTGGGAATCCCGCCGAGGGCTAAACCGAGGGGTTCCCAAAGATTGAGTTGGTTGGCGCGCCAGTTGCGGAAACTCCCGGAAATGGCGCTGAGGAAGACGCCGACTAAACTGGTGGCGGTGGCTTGCAAAACGGTAGCGTGAGTGAGAGTCAACACGGGAACCATCAGCAATCCGCCGCCAATTCCCAAAATACCGGAGGCAATTCCGGTAACGGTTCCGAGGAAAATGAGGGCAAAGGGAGGGATGGTAGACACTGGATTTAGTGAGTTAGGGTGAGGATAGACATCCGGCTGGCTTCGAGATGGTTAATCTAAAATCTAATCTTTAAAATCTAATCTTTAAAATCTAATCTCTAACACGGGTCTCGACATATATAAAGCAAGGGCCAATAATAAGAATTGGAAAGTGCGATCGAGCAGTTTTGCGGGTAAATAGGGCATTAATGCGATGCCGAATTGGGCGCCGAAAATGCCGCCAAGTCCGAGACAGACGCCGGGAAGCCACAAGATATTCCCGTTGAAGGCGTGCAGGGTTAAGGCGGAGGCGGAAATAGGGACGATCGCCCCCAAACTGGTAGCCGCCGCCGATCGCAGAGTTGCCCGCGTTAACAGCAACAATAAAGGAACGATGACGATGCCGCCACCGACGCCGAACAATCCGGCGAGAATGCCCGCGATCGCGCCAATTTGGGCAAATTGACCCAGGCGATCGCCCCAACTGTCGCTTATTTCCCCTTCTCGATCCGTCGCGATCGCCTCCGGGAGTTCCACTCCGGCCAATTTTTGCTGTCGCCAGTGCAGTAAAAACAAAGCGACGAACAAAAAGAGAGCAAATCCGATACTGAGTATCCGATCCGGGAGGCGATCGCCCAACCAAGCACCCAATTGTGCCGTCGGAATGCCAAAAAGAGCCAATTGAACGCACGATCGCCCGTCAACGTCCCCCTGCCACCAATTTCGCACCGTCCCGGAAATCGAAGTGAGTAACACGCCCACTAAACTCGTGGCGGCGGCTTCAACCACGGGAATTCCCCAAATAGAGAGCAGGGGAACGATTAAAAAACCGCCACCGAGACCGAACATGGCGCCGATCGCGCCGATGACAATACCGAAGCAAAATAAGGTGAATTCGGTTGTCAGTTCCGGCATTTTCTCACATTTAAACTACATCCGTTCGAGAACGGGAATCCCTAATAAGGACAGACCCAGTTTTAACGTGCGAGCGGTAAAGTCGCACAACACTAAGCGAGACGTGCGTTCCGGTTCCTTCGCTTGCAAGACCGGGCAGCGATCGTAAAACTGGTTGAACTTCTGACTGAGTTCGAACAGGTACTGACACAAGCGATTGGGCAGTAAATCCGCTTCCACCGCGCCGATGGTTTCGCCCAAACTGAGAATGTGCTTCGCTAACGCCAACTCAGTTTCTTCGCGGAACTTGAGTTGAGCCCCGGCGCCGATATGACCGAAATCGACATCCCCTTTGCGACTGATTCCCTGAATGCGCACGTAAGCGTAAAGCAAATAAGGGGCCGTATTCCCTTGCAGGGCCAGCATTTTATCGTAACTGAAGATATAACTGCTGGTGCGATTTTGGCTGAGGTCGGCATATTTGACCGCGCCAATCCCGACGACTTCGGCGACGCGATCGATAAATTCCTCACTTTCGTGACGGCTTTCGTCGTGGAGGCGCTGTTCTAAATCGGCGCGAGCCCGTCCTAGGGCTTCGTCGAGTAAATCGCGCAGGCGGACCGTTTCGCCAGAACGGGTTTTGAGCTTTTTCCCGTCTTCCCCTTGCACCAAACCGAAGGGAACGTGAACCACTTCGACTGTTTCCGGAATCCATCCGGCGCGGGTCGCCACTTGAAAGACTTGGGCGAAGTGAGTCGCCTGACCCATATCGGTGACGTAGATAATGCGATCGGCCCGATCTTTGTCGATCCGGTAGCGCAGGGCCGCTAAATCGGTGGTGGCGTAATTATAACCGCCGTCGGACTTCTGGACGATAAGCGGTTGGGGGTCGCCGGATTTATTGGTAAATCCTTCTAAAAAGACACATTGCGCCCCTTGGTCTTCTTCGAGTAAGCCTAACTTATCGAGATCGGCGACGACTTCGGGCAGATAAGCATTGTAGAACGATTCGCCCCGTTCGTTGAGGTGAATGTCGAGCAGGTCGTAAATTTTCTGAAACTCCCGTCGGGATTGTTCGCACAGCAGTTGCCACGCTTGAAGGGTATCCTCAGATTTCGCTTGCAGTTGGACGACTTCTTGGCGAGAGGCTTCGCGAAATTGCTCGTCTTCGTCGAAACGCTGTTTGGCTTTTTTGTAAAATGCGACTAAATCGCCGATATCGAGGGCGTCGGCGGTGGTGAGGGCGTCGGGGTAGGCTTCGCGCAGGTAGGTAATTAACATCCCGAATTGGGTTCCCCAGTCGCCGACGTGGTTGAGTCGGAGGACGTCGTGACCGAGGAATTCGAGGATGCGGGCGATCGAGTCGCCGATGATGGTCGATCGCAGGTGTCCGACGTGCATTTCTTTAGCAATGTTGGGACTGGAGAAGTCCACGACGACACGCTGGGGATTGTCGATTTTTTCGACGCCGAGACGGGCGAAACCGATAATGGAACTGAGTTGGGATTCGATGTAAGCGTTGGTCAGGGTGAAGTTAATAAAGCCCGGTCCGGCAATTTGGGGCGCTTCGCAAAAGTCGGAGACATCCAAGTTGGCGACAATTTGCTCGGCGATCGCCCGGGGTTGTTGCTTGAGGGGTTTCGCCAGGGACATCGCCACGTTGGCTTGATAATCGCCAAATTTAGGATTACTCGCCGGAACCAACAACGGGTCGGTTTCGGCTAACTCGTCACCAAAGGCTGCGACTAATGCAGCACTGACGCGCTTTTTGAGTTGTTCGATAGTAGCTTTCATACAGAAGAAGTCAACCGACCGATAAGAAGGGCAGAGAAACCCGATTGCCTATTTACTTTAGCAATTCGAGGGCTTCGATCCTAGGTTGACGAGTTAGAGGAATTGGGGAAATGGCGATCGAGAGTCGGTTTTTACGGACTGGTGCGCGATCGCCGCTCTTTATAATGAAAACGCGATAATGAAAGCGCGACTATCCAAGTAACAGCGATCCAAAATATGCTCTGCGAGATCCGAGAATTAGCCGATAAATTAGCACCGCGTTTGATCGAAATTCGCCGTCATTTTCACGCCCATCCCGAACTCAGTGGCGAGGAGTATCAGACGGCGGCTTATATTGCGGGGGTGCTCTCCTCTTGCGGGCTACAGGTTCGCGAAGGGATCGGGAAAACGGGGGTCGTGGGGGATCTGCCCGGGGAGGGCGGCGATCGCCACCTGTTAGCCATTCGCACGGATATGGACGCCTTACCGATTCCGGAACGGACGGGATTGGAATACGCCTCGCGCAATGACGGGGTGATGCACGCTTGCGGTCACGACTTGCACGCGACCCTGGGTTTGGGTACGGCGATGGTGTTGTCGGGATTGAGTGAAAAATTGCCCGGAACGGTGCGCTTTTTGTTCCAACCTGCGGAAGAAATCGCCCAGGGGGCGGGTTGGATGGTCGCGGACGGGGTGATGGAGGGGGTCACGGGGATTTTGGGGGTTCACGTGTTCCCGACGATTCCCGCCGGATCGGTGGGGATCCGCCACGGGGTATTGACGGCGGCGGCGGATCGCTTGGAAATTACGATTTTAGGCGAATCCGGTCACGGGGCGCGCCCTCACGAGGCGATCGATGCGATTTGGGTGGCGGCGCAAGTGGTGACGAGTTTGCAACAGGCGATCGCGCGGACCCACAATCCCCTGCATCCGGTGGTGTTGACGATCGGGCAAATTAGTGGGGGACGGGCGCCCAACGCGATCGCCGATTGCGTCAAGTTAGTGGGAACGGTGCGATCGCTCTATCCCGACACTCACGCCAATCTGCCCCAGTGGATCGAAAATATTGTCGCCCATATTTGTGCGACTTACGGCGCCCGCTACGAGATCGATTACGAACGGGGGGTGCCTTCGGTACACAATGACCCGATGCTGACCCAAATTGTCGAATTGGCGGCCCAGGAAAGTTTGGGGAGCGATCGCGTCGTCTACTTGACGGAACCGTCGTTAGGGGCGGAGGATTTCTCGGTGTATCTGGAACAGGCGCCGGGAACCATGTTCCGTCTCGGGGTCGGTCATCCAGATCGAACCAACTATCCCTTACATCATCCCCAATTCGAGATCGACGAGTCGGCGATCGTCACTGGGGTGGTGACCCTGGCGAGTGCGGCGTACAAGTATTGGCAAACCCTCGCCGATGAAGATTGACGAGATCGGTTGGCGAACATTGCTCGGCGATCGAACCGGGCGATCGGGTCGCGACTGTGCAGGAGGATCGCCACGGTTTTTCAGGGAGAAAATCGGCGTCAATCCGCCAATTTGCTAGAGTGGGAGCAGGTCCAACCAAAACAATCGGGTGGAATGATATGACTTTACCTCAAAAATTAGAAGGACTCGAACTGATTGATTGTGCGAAAGCTAGCGCCAATCAAGGTCTGGCCACTGCCGCACGCCAATGCGGTTATGGAGAGAATACGGAAGCGTTCGAGGCAGAATTGATAAAAGCTTGTCAAAAAATTGGCATTGAAATTGACAGTTTGGGAGATTTAATCACCGATCGCCAACAAATTAAAAAAGGGGCGGGGATTGAAATTGCCCCGGATAGTTCTTCGAGTTTATAAAAGAGCGGCGAGCGATCGCCCCGAGTCCCCCGTACCGGATCGATCGATCTGATGTTATCGGAAAATAAGATCGGCGAGCGATCGCGATCGCTCGCCGCGTCCCATCGAAATTCGCCTGGAGGATCGAACGATGCTCTAGGTGCTTTTTTTAGGGGGATTGACGATTGTTTTATCTTTTATTTTATCATCGTTTTTATTATCGATCGTGATTTTCGTCGAGTGGTAAGGGGGAAACCTGGGGGAGAGTCGGCAACCGTCGCTTCGCGATCGGGTCAATACAGTCAATCCGAACAGTCAATCCGATTGTCGGAAACCCACGCTAAAATTGAACCCACTCCCTTAGTCAAGTCAGAGCTACATTTCCATAGAAAAAATACCCCGATCCCAGTGCAGTCCTCAACCGTTTGGATTGCCGGGAGAACCCAGTTGTCCTACCCTTTGGGTGGAGCAACGCAAACAGAAACAGCCATCTGAATATCTAGAAGAGTTAAAACCTTGAATAAGCGAAGTTGGCTAGACATTGCAGAATATTTATCTGTAGCCGGATCCGTCGTCGGTTCCGGCGTCGCTGTGGCGTCACAGCAAACCGTCCTCTTCGCGGCAGCAGCCCCGATCTCGCTTTCGCTGATTCTCAATCTGGCCAATCGGCGCAGACTGCAGCTTTCGCAACCTGCTGCCGCCACGGAAATCGTGCAACTCAAACAACAAATGACCGACGAATTGGCCGCCTTGCGCGAGCGAATTCAGGGAATGCCCGACGATACGGAATTAAATCAAGTTCTGGCATCGGTGGCGAAACTGTCGGAAGAGTTGGCGAGAGTACAGCATCAAGTTCAAAACGCCCAATCGCTGGTGCAGGGCGTCGAACTCAATCCGATCCGGCAAGATCTTTCAGTTTTGCGCGAGCATTGCACGACGTTCCAAGATGCCCTCGCCCAGTTGGGCCGACGGCTCGATCTCGTCGAGGGTGAAGGGGGCGTCGCCGTCGCCCCGGCGAAAGTGGAACGCTTGGAAAGTGCGATCGCCCAAGTTCAGGGCAAAATCGCGCAAGTGCAAGCGAAACTGCAAAAACTCGACAGCGTGCCGGAAAACGGCGATCGCGCGGCGCTGAGCGCCCAAATCGAACAGCTCGAAAGACGCTTGCAAAGCATTGAAACGCCGTCTGCCGAGAGTTTCGAGCGGCAACTCGACGAACTGCGCGCCGGATTCGAGCAGTTGCGCGATCGCGCGCCGCAAGGGGGCGGAGGGGATCTCAGTACCCTCGACGCCCAGATCGAAGACCTCCAACGCCAGCAAGGCGAACTCGATCGCCGTCTGGCGCCGCTCCTAGCCGTCGCCCCGCAGATCGAAGCGATCTCACAGCAGTGGGAACGGCAGCCGGAACGGGCGCAAATCGAAGAACTGAGAAGCTCCCTCGCCGACGCCCTCGGGGCGATCGCCGACATCAACCAGCGTCTCGAACGCGGCGAGTTTGCCGCCCCGGCGGGGGACGAGACTGGCGAGGCGGCGTTCTCCGAAATCGAAGACCTGCAAGGCGTAGACCGGGCTTTGGCCAAGATCTCCGAATCCGTGGGCGAAGTGCTGGCGGAAATGAACCGCCGCTTGAGTCCGTTGGAAGCGGTCGATCTGGCGGCAGTCCGCGAACAACTCTCCGGTCAAGGGGCGGCGATCGCCGAATTGCGCGAACAATGCGTGCAGTTGCGCCAATCCCTCGCCGTGGTCGATGACACCCTGGAAGATTGGGCGATCGATTTGTCTCCCGCCACCCTCGATCGCATGGAAACGGCGATCGTACACATCCAAGAACGGCTGATGGCGCCATCCGGGACGACCCCCGAGGAGGGAGAAACGACCCCCACCGCCGTGGTTTCGGAAGCGAGAATCGAACAACTCCAACAAGAGTTATCTCAAGTTGCCGAAGCCGTCGCCGCCTTGGAAGCGGCCACCCAAACCCTCGCCCCCAAACAGGAAGTTTACGAAAAACTCGCCGAATTACGAGCCCTGAGTGTCGAGGTTCGGGAAGGGACCCAAAAAGCCCTCGGCAATGGCGGACGGCCCGTGGTCGAAGAAGTTCATACCTTGCGCGAACATCTCGAAACCCTCGCCCGCAGCTTGCCGAACCCGCAGCATCTCCAAGCTCTCGAAAGTGAGATCGGCGAGATCGCTCAGAAGTTCGACAGCCGCCCGGAACTCGACCAAATCCAGGGGCTGATGCAGAGCATTAGCGAAGTACACCAACGCCTGGAAATTGCGACCTTAGAGCGGGGAAGCGACCCGGACGGCGATCCCCCGGAACGCGGCGGCATCGATGCGGCCCTCGAAAGCCTCTCGGTGAGCGTGGCGGCGGTGGAAGCCCGGTTGAATCAGTTGCAAGGGGAATCGTTCTCCGGCGAACAGCTCGATCCGATGCGATCGCAGATCGCCGAACTGCATTCGACGGTGGCGGAGTTGAGCGATCGCGTCGAAACCCTATCGGCGAACTCGCCGGGTCGGGTCGATCGCCTGGAAGGGGCGTTAGTGCAGGTGCAAGCGAAACTCGACGAAGTCGCCAAAGGGCGCGATCGCGCGGCGGTTCAAGGTCAAATCGAACACCTGTCCCGGGAGATCTTAATGCTGGCCCGCAACGAGGGGGCGGCGATCGCGACCGGGGAAGAACTCGACGTGCAGCAGTTAATCGCCGAAAGTATCGAACGTCACGTCGGCGAAATCAACCAGCGCCTGCAAGCGATTCAACCCTATCGCTATCAGTTGGTGTTCGATCGCCCCAACATCCGCGCGACGGTAGAAGAAGCCCTCGATACGGCCCGCGATCGTCTGATCTTAGTCTGTCCCTGGGTCAGTCGCGCCAGTTTGGATGCGTCCTTACTGCAAAAATTCGAGGCGGCCCTCGATCGCGGCGTCAAAATCTGCATCGGGTGGGGTCACTTGCGCGACATCGATCGCGGCGAATTCCCCGTCCACGTCAACCAGCAATGGCAAAGCGATCCGACGGACAAACGCAGTTTGTACGACGCCCTCAACGACCTCGAAGCCCTGCGACGCCGCTATCCGGAACAGTTCGAGTTAAAGATTCTCGGGACTCACGAGAATTTCTTGGTCTGCGACGGATCGCCGGAGGGAAGCGACGAACCCCAAGGCTTTGCACTGTTGGCGAGCGATCATTTTCTCAGCGCCAGCGCCGAAGTTCCCGAACGGGAAGTGGGTTTGAAAACCACCGATCCGGAAATCCTCGAAGGACTGGTGGAGCGCTTCTACGAGCCGATCCTGGCGCCGGGGAACTCCCAAGCTTATTACAATCGCGGTTTCGAGCGCTTGGATATGGGGGATTATCGCGGCGCCGTGGAGGATTACACCGAGGCGCTCGAACTCGACCCCCAACAGGCGACGGCGTATAACAATCGCGGTTTGGCTCACTTCCACCTCGGGGAGTTGGACGGGGCGATCGCCGATTACAGCGCCTCTCTCGAACTCAATCCCAACGAGTCGGTGGTTTATTTCAATCGGGGGTTTGCCTATTTCAATCGCGGCGAGTACGAAGCGGCGATCGCCGATTATAACAATGCCTTGCGCTTGGCGCCGGAAGTCACGGGGGCTTATTTCTACCGAGGCGAAGCGTACAACCAACTCGGGGAACACCAACGGGCGATCGCCGACTACAGCGAGGCGATCCGTCTGGCGCCGACCGACGCGGTGGCGTACAACAACCGAGGACTGGCCCGCTACAACCAAGGGGACTATCACGGGGCGATCGACGATTACACTCAGGCGATCCGCCTCAACCCGGACGATGCGGTGGCGTACTCCAATCGCGGGGTGGCGCGTTCGGCGATTTCCGACTACCGCGCGGCGATCGAAGATTTCGATCGCGCCTTGAGCGTCCATCCCGACTATGCGGGCGCCTATAACAATCGCGGTTTGGCCCGGTCGGAAATTGGCGACTTGCAAGGGGCGATCGCCGACTTGCAACGCGCTGCCGAACTGTTTGCCACTCAAGGCGATCGCTCGAACGAACGTCAAGCTTTAGAAGCCCTGCACAAACTTAGAAGTACCAACAATTAAAGTCGCGTCGTTGGCACTGTCTAAATTGCTTCTAAATTGTTCAATTTCTCCCGGGTTTTGCCCGGGATTTCTATCTGCAAGAGGAAAAAACTCGAAGAATTTCAATTCTTTTGTGCCGTCCCTCTTGCAGATTTTTATCGGCAGTTCTTGACCCGGACGCGCCGAACCCCGACGGATCGGGGGCGATCGCCGCTCGTTTCCCCGATGGCCGATCTTCGATATTCTGCCAAGTTTCCCTGACTTGAATTATACCGATTCCATCGCCATTGAAAGCGCGATCGCGATCGCCTCAATTTTCACTTTTGAAGTTAAAAATAGGATAGAATGTAACTGCAATTCTCATCAGCCGTCGGTCGCCCTTTTTTTAAAGATCGAGGGGCAAGATCTGCGGGAATTTCCCCCGAGCGATCGCCCCCGAGTCCAGACCGCGATCGCCCGTGCTAATTTACAGTAAAAATAAGCGAATTTAACCATAAAAACGACTGCTTGTCCGTGCGATCGCCCCGATCTCATAACAGGCTTAACTTTTAACCATCGATCGCCAAACGCTCCCCAAAAGCGGCCAGAGCGCTGCTAAGGGTTTCTGTCGTCAATCGAAGGGCATTTTACCAAAAATCATGGAAACTATCGAACCGAGACGCGAACGGGTCACCCCCATCCTCAAACAGTTCCCCTGGCGCGAATGGGCCGAATACGCCAGCGTCGCCGGATCGGCTGTCGGGACCGTTGCCGCCGCTTTCTCCGGTCAGTTGCTTTATGCGGCAGCCCCGTTAACCGTGGCCCTGTCCCTCAACCTCGCCAATCGCAGCCGCTTCGACCGCCAAACCCGCCAGCAAGCTCAAGCCGCGATCGCCGACGTCCGCCAAGTCGTCGAAACCCTGTATGGGTCTTTCCAACAACAAGAACGCCATCCCAACACCGTCGATATCGAAGCGATTAAAACTGCTCTAGCTCAATTACAACACGTGACCGATCGCCTCAATCGCACGGCCTTGACCGAGGAAGATTGGGGGGTTCTCAACGTCCGCTTGTCGTTAATGAACGAGGCGATCGCCCGTTTGGAAGATACCATCGATCGCGACAATGAAGGAGACGATACCCTTCCAGAATCGACCGAAGATGAATGGCAGCGAGAAGTCGCTTCGATCTCTGCGGATTTCATCAAAATGCAAACCGAAATTCGGACGATCGTCGCGCACAACCAACCCTTATTTCAACGGATTAAAAACCTCGAACAGCAAAACAAAGACATTGTCAAACCCTATTTAAAACGCTTGAGTCAGTCTCTCAAAAAATTAGAAAAAAGTGAATCCCTTGCCAGTTTAAAAGCCAAACTCAACCGACTCAATCAAGACGTCAACATCCCCTTGTCCGACGAGGCGATCGCCTCCGTCCGCAACGAATTAGACGCCCTACGGACTCAACTCAACGAACTGGAACGACGATTGGACAGTGGGGCAACCCCCATCGATCCGGCGCACGATCGGGCTCTCGAAGCCGAAATCGAGAAACTGTCTAAAGAAGTGACGTTACTCAACAGTCAAATGCAGCGCCGTTTCAATACCTTGCAAGACGTCGATCTCACCCGTCTCAATCGAGGTCTAGAAATGAATTCTACCACCATTTCGACCTTGCAAGATTTGTACGACAGTCTGTTGGCGTCCGTCCTCAATTTGCGCGATCGCCTCGAACATTTACCCCCCGCAACGAAAGTCAAACATTTAGAACTAGAACTGGGACAAGTCAGCGATACGGTCATGCAATTGCAAACCCAAATTGGCGAACTCCCCTCGGAATCTCATCCCAGTTTGCAACAACAAATCGAAGAATTGAGAACGGCGATCGCCTCCTTAAAAGGAACCGATTTTAAATATGTCACGAAACAAGATATCGTTCCGTTAGTGATTGCCGTGAAAAAACTGGGTCAACATCGAACCTATTTAGATTGAGGGAACCGCTAACGTGAAATAGAACTTCGACCCGCGACCGAGTTCGGACTCGACCCAAATGCGACCGCCGTGACGCTGAACGATTTTCTGACAGACCGCCAGACCGATGCCCGTTCCGGGATATTCTTGGATCGTGTGGAGACGCTGAAAGATCTGGAAAATGCGATCGCGGTGTTTCGGATCGATCCCGATGCCATTATCTTCAATGCAAAATCGATAGCGATCGCCTTCGCGTTTAGCGTCGATCGCTATCTCCGGGGGATCTTGACGGCGATATTTAATCGCATTGCCAATTAAATTTTGGAATAACTGCACTAATTGGGCGCGATCGCCTTTAACCACAGGTAACGTCGAGGTGGAAATCGTCGCCTGATTGCTTTCAATCGCGCTTTGCAGATTCGCCAAAGCAATTTCTAAAACCTTGTCGGTCTCGATCTCCTCAAACGCTTTGGCGCGAGTTCTCACCCGGGAATATTGCAATAAATCCTCGATTAACGTTTGCATTCGCAAACTCCCATCGACGATGTGATTGATATACCGTTCGGCTTTAGCGTCGAGGCGGTCGTGATAGCGACGCGCCAGTAGCTGGGTAAAACTGGCGATCGTTCGCAAAGGTTCTTGCAAGTCGTGAGAGGCGATATAGGCAAATTGTTCGAGTTCGCTATTCGACCGGGTTAATTCTTGTCGCTGTCGGATCTCGTGGGCGAGTAACTGCGCTTGATATAAGGCAATACTCAGTTGGTTGGCTAACTGTTGCAGTAACTCAATTTCAAAGGTCGTCCACTCCCGGGTTTGCTCGCACTGATGGACGCACAGTAGCCCCCATAAATAAGTAGTCGGGCCGGAATCTTCCGAAACTTCGCTTTCTCTACCAGGTAAGGGATTGAGCAGGATGGGGACGACGATATGGGCGCGGATCCGATATTGGTGCAACAAGTTGCGATGGGCGGGTAAGAAGGGAACTGTAGCGATATCGGAACAGGCATAAATCCCGCGATCGCTGGCACGACGCAAGTATTGAGAAATCCACTGGGGGGTGAGCTTGGCGTTGCCCAACATGGGGGGCCACCCGGGGCGAATCGCTTCGTGAAGGACGCTAGCGCTTTCGTCTTCTTCGATCCGGTAGAAGACCACGCGATCGCTGTGTAGGGTTTGGTGCAATTCGCGCACGGCGATCGCCAAAATTTCCTCAATTTGCAACGACTGGCGAATTTTGAGACTGAGGGAACTGAGGAGGTGATAGTAGCGGGTTTGGCGCAGTTGTTCGGCGATCGCCTGTTTCTCTTCGGTCACGTCGTAGGACGACCCTTGCACCTGAACGATCGCCCCGGTGCGATCGCGAATCGGCACTAAGGTCGTGCGCCACATTTGTAATTTGCCACTGGTCGTCAACGTTTCTTCGTAGGTCGTCGGGGTTCCGCGTTCCAGACAAACCCGGCAGTTGCGTTCCAAAATCAGAGCCACATCTGTCGGCAAAACTGCGCGGGGGCGTTTTCCCTGCAACGCTTTGACACTCAAGCCAATTGCTTTTTCATCCACCCCATTGACCATTTCGTAAACCCACTGGCCTTGGGTACTGAGTTTTAACAGGAAAATACGGGCCGCCGAATGCTGGAAAATCCCCGCATAAAGTTCCTCACTGGCGCGTAACTGTTCTTGGGTTTGGCGACGGGCGTAGTAAGTATAAATCGTATCGCCTAACACGCGCAATAACTGACTGTCTTCTTCAGACCAAGCTTGCCAATGGTTCCGACGGTGGTAAACGGCAATTTCGCCCCAGATCCGACCGAGGCGATCGCGGATGGGAACGAGCAGTTTGTCCCTCATTTCCTCCCTTCCAACCGCCCGGGTCGTGGGTTCGGCGAGAGCGGACTCGTCCTCGCAGGTCGCTCCATTTTGCCAGGAAGCGACGCAGTGGGACTCGTCCCCCTGCCGTGCCAACTGCTGCAATTCGACGCGATCGGCGCCCATGACTTCGCCCAAGCGCCGGAACAGATCGACGAAATCCACGGCTTCGCTGGTCGCCAACTCTCGGGAGATGTCCGCCAAGACGGTTTCTAAAGACAGCCGATATTTAAGCTGTTGTTCCGCTTGTTTGCGATCGGTAATATCTTCGGCAATTCCCGCCACTTGGGTAATTTCGCCGCGTTCGTCGGCAATCGGCACGGTACGCGCCAAAATCCAGCGTATTTCACCATCGGGACGGACGATGCGATATTCGTGGATGGTCGATCGCCCCAACCAATGCTCTGCAATCAGGTCGGACAACAAGTGGCGATCGTCGGGATGCACGCTTTCGACCCATCGTTCCGGTCGTTCGTAGAGCGCCGCCAGCGATCGCCCCCAAATCTTCTCGTAAGCGGGACTGACGTAAAACAGGGTCTCCCAATTGGGGGACATCAGCCAAAAAACACTTTGCAAATTGTCGGCGAGCTGACGGAAGCGTTCCTCACTCTCGCGCAAGGCCGTTTCGGCGCGATGGCGTTCGCTGATATCGCGCAAGCAAACAATAGAGACGGGTTCTCCGGACCATTCCGTGCGCGCCACGGTCATTTCGGTCATGCAGACTTCGCCGCGATCGCGCAGAATGCCGATTTCGCAGACACCTTCGGAAATCGGAATCCCGAATTCGAGATCGACCATTTCATCTAATGCTCGCCCGAACAAGCGCGCGGCTGCCGGATTGATAAACCGAATTTTCCCGCGCAAATCGACGATCGCGATCCCATCCGAGGTATTGTTGACGATCGTCTGCAAGCGGCTTTCACTTTCCCAAAGCTGAGTGGCGATCGATTGCTGTTCGGTAATATCCTCGGCACTTCCGAGCACTTGGGTCGGTCGTCCGTTCTCGTCGCGCGCAAAAACGACGCTGCGACAGATCAGGCTTCGATATTGACCGTTGGCGTGTTTGTGGCGGATTTCGTTTTCTAAAATTTCTCCATCTTTGAGTTGAAGACAACGCTGGTGCAAGTCGAGCAACATCGGGAGATCTTCGGGATGAACGGTGTCCAAAATCCACTGCTCCCCGCCTTCTTGTATTTGCTCGGGGGTATAGCCTAAAACATCCAAAATGCGGTGATTGCTGTAGATATTGCGACGAGTATCGAGGTCGTAAATATAGATAATGTTGGGCAGCGCTTGGGTCATGCGATCGACAAAGCACTGACTGGCGCGTAACTGTGCTTCGGCCCGCTTGTAAGGGGTGATGTCGGTATAGTATTCGATCCGACCTCCGGCATACGATCCTTCTGCGATCGGTTGACTCCAATGTTGCAGCCAGCGTTCGGCTCGGTTGTCCCCGGGAAGCACGTGACATTCAAATTGTTCGATATAGGTATTGTCGTTATAGGTTTTGAACACTTTTTCGGCAAATGCGGCGCCACTTTCCACAATGTGGGCGATGCGATCGCGGATTAAGCGTCGCTTATCCCGCCCGATCGCCGCTTCCCGGGGTAATCCGAAAAACTGTTCGAGGGTTCGATTCATCCAAACGACGCGAAAACTGGCATCTAAAATAAACAGCCCGAAGGCGGCGCGATCGAACAGATCTTCGGTCAGCGAATGCTCGCGCAGCAATTGCGAAGCACTCTGCTGGCTGAGATGGTATCGTTCGCGATCGCGGGGTTTGAACCAGTGCAGGGGGGGCCAACTCTGTTTTAACTTCGATAGGGCTTTGCCCTCGCTCGGCGATCGCCCGTCGCCGACTCTGGCTGAAATGGGACGCAGAGTGCGATTCTCCTGGGAAGACGCTTCGCGAACGTCCACCGAGGAACGTTCCCGCACGACCGTGGTTCGCGATCGCCGATCGCCCGTGGCGCGAGCGCTCATTCCCAAACGCAGCGATCGTTCTAAAACAGGCGCACTCAGTTCGTCGGGCACTAAATAATCGGCGGCACCTCGGCTCAACAATGCCCGTCCCTGAGCGGCGGTCTCTACCACCACCACCACTGCCGAGGCATTCGCGCCCTCATTGTTAGGGAGCGATAGTAAATTCCAGTAATCGTGCGCTTCTCCGAGAGGTGCCGCGATCAGGTAGAGATCGATCGCCTCTCGACCGACCAACTTTTCCCTCATGGCGCGATCGCTACGAACCCACGCCAGTTCCACGGAAAAGAGTTCGATCTTCGGTAGTAACTGGCGGATTGCATTGTACGTACTCAGTTCGGAAGCGACGAGCAAAAGTCGCACGTTTTTCATCAAATCACCTCCAAGACAGCCCCACCTCGGTACAGATGAGGCGGGGTCTTGAGTCCGAAACCAGCAAACCCGTGTTTCTTGCCATCAAAGAGACCTTACCCGCCGAAAACTGACCCCATCTGTGTATTATCTGGCGCTGTTTCATCGAAAAGCGAACCGTGTCGAAAGGTAAAACGAGGTGGAGTTGAAATAGACTTGCCCTTGTCGATCGAATAGCTATCCCCGAACACTTTTTTCCGGGGTCAACTCGGACAGCGATCGGTTGGGTAGCTTTTCCTATCTCTACGATTAACTGACTGTAGAACATACCAACATTCGATCGCCGCTTAACTGCTTTACCTTCTTTAAGCCAACGTCTGGCTCGACTCGGCTTAGTTGGCATCAGTGGCTTTCCTACTTTTGAAACGACAGGTACTTGCATAAGATCGTTCTCCTTTCGGAGTTTTAGTCCCCTCGGCCAATGCAATTAAGATGTCCTTTCCCAAAGCCCTTGCGGCTTCCCAGCTTGGAGATAATCCGGACTGGGGAAGCATCCGGAAGTCCGTGCCAAACTGGATCTCGATGGTCGAGTCAGCACTGGCGTTGTCAGATCGCCTCCTACAAGCTGTGTCCTCTATTTAGGGTACGGTGGCTGACTCTTCTCTCAATCAAACTCTTCTCTCAATCGCTTTGATAGATCGGACGAATCCGAGATGAATTTGTTGATTCAGCCTACAAATCCGGGGTTAAAGCATCGGACAAGGGAGACTCACTCCATTGCCCAATCTATGGCTTTTACCACTTCTTAGAAAACCCAATTTGTGCGAAATTCTCGTGCCATTTCCTAAATCTATTCTAACTTGACGATCGAATTTCTACAGAGAAAGTTATCTTTGATTGCGATCGCCGTCCAGAACGAGCCGGGTATGGCGATCGCCCCCTAGGGGACGGCTGGCGGCGGGGATCGTCCTCATCGTTATTCTGTTCCGTGAGATCTCCTGACTCCCCTTCAGGCGATCGCCGTAGGTTCCCCAAGCCTGCCTGGTCGTAAAAATTCCCCTAATTTTTACCTTCATTGAGTCATTGTCGTCGAGGGACTGGCTCGGAACCTCAAAATAGTAACATTAAGAGGCAAAATCGAGGTTAAATTTGCCAAAAATTTCAAGAAATTGACGGTCATTTCAATACAATTCCCTTTCAAACTAACGTTCTTCAGTTTTTCCAGGATTCGGGCAGTGAATCTTTCTCATGCATCTAGAATCCTTCAGTTCGTACTTGTCAAATTGAGATCGATCGAGCGTTTAAATCGATCCTTTTTATCTAGAATTCCTCAAAATTGTGAAAAATTTCATCAAAAAAGTTCAAAAATTGTTAACCTAGACAGCGATGGGCGATCGCGCGCGTCGAAGCGATTCGCGTAGCGTCAACCTCCGCGAAGCGACTCCAAAGGAGTCAGGAAAATCGCCCCTCGCCCTTACCCTCCGATGATTCTCCATATCCCTTTGCAGCTCACCCCACAGACAACCGATGGCCGCTTCCAAACGCAAATCCAAGGGCGACGGCGTCGTTTACCGAGAATTTGGTAACTCGCCCAATGCAGACGCCACCGCACGCCCGATTCAAGAACTGCCCCCCAACCAGCAACAAATCCGCATCCAAGCCTCTCGTAAAGGGCGTAAAGGTAAAACCGTCACCGAAATTACGGGCTTTCAGTGTAAACCCGACACCCTCGCCAGCATCAGCAAACAGTTAAAAGCACAATGCGGTACCGGAGGAACGGTCAAAGAAAGTACGATCGAAATTCAAGGCGAACACCAACAAAAAATCCTCGAAATCCTCACCAAATTGGGCTATCAAGCCAAAATTAGCGGCGGTTAGGAACCCGCGCCACTCGCGGCTAATAACGCCGTCCCGTAAGCCGCTTCCGTCTGCGGGGACGTCACCACCTCGACGCCGAGACAACGCCGACGAATCGCGCTCCAGGTCGGGTTTTGGGCGCCACCCCCGGCGCTGTAAACCCGGGCGAGGGGCGTGGCGCCAGAGGTTTGCAAGCACTGGTAACCTCGCGCTTCGATCCGGGCGAGACTTTCGAGCAACCCGTGCAGAAATTCAACGTCACTCTCGGGACGCGGCGCCAGTCGCGGCGCTAACTCGGGGTCGTTGACCGGAAAGCGTTCCCCCGGTTCGAGGAGGGGGTAGTAGTCGAGAGGACTGGCCCTATTCGGGTCGATTCGTTCGCTGAGTTCGGTGAGTTGGCGATCGCCGAAAAACTGCCGCAACACGGCGCCCCCGGCATTCGAGGCTCCTCCCGCCAGCCATAAATCCCCGAAACGGTGGCTGTAAATCCCGAAACGGGCGTCGTCGATGCGGGTACGGCTGAGTAATTTGAGCACGAGGGTAGACCCGAGAGAGGTCACCGCTTCCCCGGGTTGGCGCGCGGGACTGGCGAGAAAGGCGGCGATACTGTCGGTGGTTCCCGCCACGATCGCGCAATCCGGCGGCAAGCGGAAGCGATCGCCGATCTTTTTGCGAATTTTTGCAATTTTTGTCCCCGGGGCTACGGTCTCCGGTAACTGGATGGTGCCAGGAACCGCATCTAACAGCCAATCGGGATAACATAGGGTTTCCGGGTCGTAGCCGAGTTTTAAGGCATTGTGATAGTCGCCGATCGCCAGTTGCCCGTGGAGGAGAAAGGCAATCCAATCGGCTTGATGGAGGAAATAAAGCGGCGTATTTTGTGCAAAATAGCCCGAATCGCAGGCCCATAACAGTTTGGCCAAACTGGAACTGGCGGAGATCGTGAGATGGTTCGGCGGCGCGATCGCCCGCAATCGATCTAAGATCGCTGCAGCTCGACGGTCGTTGTATAAAATCGGCGGCGCGATCGTCGTTCCGGCGCGATCGCACGCCAAACAGGTCGAAGACGTGCCATCGATCGCGACCGCGCGGACTTGAGACCGCACGGCGATCGGTATTTGTTCCAGTAGAAAAAATAAAGCATCCCGCCAACCTTCGGGAGTTTGGGCGCTTAACGGGGTTTGGGCGCCTGCAACGATCGTCCCCGAACGATCGATCGCGATCGCGCGGGCTCCGGACGTGCCAAAATCAAAACCGAGATCGAAAACCATCTCACCGATTGACTGGATTTGCAGGAAAGTCGTCTAAACTTTTATTGTAGGTTGAGTTGAGGCTGATTCGGTTTTACTTAAACAATGGTTGGCCAAAATATGGCAGTGGGTGAGACGTTGGTTTGCCAATCGGGACACGGCGATCCTCCGACGGAGTCGCGACCCGATGGCCCAACCCCCAGCACCGACCGTCAAACCCCTCAGCGATGCCAGTTACGAATCCCTCTTCATGCGATTGCTCGATCGCGCGGCGGCGGGGGCTTCGCCAGAGGAGTTATCCACATTATTAGAACGGCGTGCGGACGATCGCTTTTTCCATTCGTGGTTGCGTCGTTTCGGTCAAAAGTCGATCGATTCGCCCTTACCGCAACCGGAATTAACCGTGAAATTAGAACGATTCGGGCAGATCCAGGGCGGGAAGCTGGGCGAAATTGCTGCGGGGATTGCGGTGCAGTTGCGCGATCGCTCCTCACAACCGTTGAGCGATCGCGATTATCAAATTTTATGGGAATATCTTTTAGAAAAAGTCAATCTCGGTTGGGAACAACCGCAAGTCCGCCAATTCTTCCAAGGGTTGGTATCGCGGGGAACCGTTGGCGATTGGATCGCCTGGTTGGACCGGACGGGAGAGGAGTGGTTGACGGCGAGTGAGGGAGAAGGAGAGGTCAGCGAGGCGCTGAAGCGGTTGAGTGAGTTGACCGAGGGGGAATGGTCCGATCGCCTGGATCGAATGGCCGACGGCGTGCGCCAAAGGGCCACCCATCCCCCCACGGAGCCGGATTCGGACGCGGCGATGCTCCGACCGAGTGGCGACGCGAACGCCCAAAGCCCTACCCCCACGAGTCCCCCTACAGGCTTACCCGTGTTTGAAGGGTTGGAATTGCCGGACAATCCGGGGGTTAAAACGGTCAGTTTGGAGGAATTATGGGATTTGATGCAGCAAGATCCGGACTTAGTGCGTCAAATTGCCGATCGCTTGCAAGTTGACCGTACAAATCCGCAGGAGTTAATCGAAATCTTAGAAGCGCAACAGTGGGGACGCGAGGGAACGGATTTGTATTTAAAGGGAGATTTAAACGGGGCGTTGGCGGCGTTCGATCGCGTGGTCGGACGGCGACCGAACGACGCACTGATGTGGGGGTTGCGTGGGGATATCCTGCGCGATCTCGAACGGTTTGACGAGGCGATCGCCGCTTACGACCGCGCTTTAGAACTCGATCCCGACGATCGCCAGATCCGCCGACAGCGAGAGGATTTGGAACGAGAAAGAGAGTCTGGAATGCAGGAGTAAAGGCGATCGCAACCCCCCAACAGCAGAAGTCCGCCCCCATCGGAAGCGGACTCGCACTCAATCGGGACTCCGGGCGATCGTTGCGGCGATCGTCCTCAGCGATAGTTGGTAAATTGGAGGGCGACGGGCCAATCTTGGCTTTTAATCAGGGCGATCGCCTCTTGCAAGTCATCTTTAGACTTACTCGACACGCGCACCGCATCGCCTTGAATGGACCCTTGAACTTTTTTGAGTTCGTCGCGCAATAACTTAGTAATGTCCTTGCCGATTTCTTTGCTAATCCCTTTTTTCAAGGTAATGACTTGACGGACCCGAGAACCACTCGCCGATTCAATTTTGCCGTAGTCGAAAATCTTGAGGGATAAATTGCGCTTGACGGCTTTTTGTTGCAGAACCGTATGAACTGTTTGCAACGTAAATTCACTATCGGTATTGATGGTGATATTGTCTTCACCGAGTTCGATTTCGGTGTCGGTCGTCTTCAAATCGTAACGGGTTTTAACTTCCCGTTGGGTTTGATCGATCGCGTTGACTAATTCTTGACGGTCGAAATCGCTGACGATATCAAAAGAATAGGTAGAAGCCATGAATCCTTGGTTAAGTGGTGTCCGAGCGACTACTGCCAGTGAGGCTGAGAACAAATCCGGGTCTACTACACCGAAGATCGACGGTTTCCACAGGCGTCGGGCCACTAGTCCACCCTCCCGGTAACAGCTAGATTCGAGCAGGTGAATGGCGCGACGACACTCGGCATTCGCCGAACTTGACTCGCACTCCTTCGCGAACGCACAGAGGCGATCGAGACGAGTACCGAATCAATCAAAATAAAACAACGTCACCACACGGCGTTGTTCTTCTGCATCCCGACAAGTTTCGAGCAGAGTATGACTGTCGTGGAACGCGAAGCAGATTAACTGCTGGCATCGAGATACAATTTCCCGGTTGCAAATCGCACTGGCTTCTGCCAGCGACAGGTGGTTATTGTTGTGATTTTCCACCAAATGCATCACGTTACTGAGTTGCTCGCGAGATTCGCGAGGTTGACGATCCAGGCTTTGCGGCAGAATAACGGTGAGCATGTTGGGATCCGCCCGCATGGCACCTCGAATTGCTGCCGAATTCGTACCCGTCGCACCGGAGGTGATCAGACGATTTCCCGAGAGGACGAGCGCGTAACTCATCATCTCGATCAGGATCTGATGGGTAATGGGAACGTGACGCGACCCCAAGAGAGCGATTCTCTTAGAGCCCGTTTGCTGGATCGTCGCCAGTTCTTGCGCCAACGTATCTATGGAGATGTCTACCGATTGAGTCAAAGAGGCTATAGAGCTAAACAGGACAACCCAGCTATTCTACCAAACCCGATCCCCCTTAAATCTGTATTTGAGCGATAAGGGTACAGATTTTTTGAGATTTTCGCACAGGAGCGGGGGAATTTGAGAGCGGCTGAAACATCTCATCGTTGGGGGGTGACCCTCTGGCGAGTCGGGGAAACCAGACGACGATCGCCCCCGAATTCAGGAACGGGGGCGATCGCGGGCGGTCGAGATCGAGCGAGTCACTCAGACCGCGACGGGATCCAAACCGAGGGCATCCAAGAGGCGATCGAGGGCGAAATGCTCGGCGATCGCGTGTTTGATGTATTCGACCTTAATCGGTTCGTACAGGCGGACGTGTCCGAGGGTTTGTTCGATAATTTCCACCGTCGTCAAGGTATCGAGATCCACGGACAACACGGGGATTTCGAGTTCTTCGGCGCGGCTGATAATCATCGGGGTTGGCGGTAGATGTCCGGTGAGGATCAGGCAGTTGGTGGCGGTTTCCAAGGCGGCGAGTTGGATGTCGGTCCGATCGCCCCCGGTGATCACGGCCATATTGTCGGCGGCGGAGAAATATTTCAACGCCGAATTGACGTTCATCGCGCCGATGCGGAGGGTTTCGACCATCAAATCGAGGCGATCGTGACAGCAGAGCACCTCAGCCTTGAGACGGCGCACCAATTGTTCTACCGAGACGCTATGGAGCAGATTGCTCATCGGTAACAAGCCGAACACCGGGATTCCCCGACCTTCGAGAAAGGGAGCGACCACATGAGAGGCCCGTTCCCACTCGTCTGCGGGAATGTCGGTCAAAACGATGCCCAAGAGGCGATCGCCGAGACGTTCTTTGACGCAGATCAGAGCGGCGGTATCGAGAACCGAATGAAAGCGAGTGACCAGTAAAACCGGAGATTCGAGCAAGGCGCTCATTTGCGGGACCGACAGATCGAACAACCGCCCGCGATCGAGGGTAGACGGTCCCTCGACTAACACCAGATCCCCTTGCAAACCCTGCAGCGATTGCAAAAAGCTCTCGGGGTAATCGCGTCGGTCGTCTCCTTGGAGTTGCTTGGCGATCGTGTCGGGTTCGAGAAATAAAAGCGTTTCTCCCAGGTTATTGTGTGGCAAATCTAAGGTTTTGCCTAAAAAACGAACATCTTCATCAATTCCATCTTTTTCTGTTGCATTGAGACAGGTTCCCAGAGGTTTGCTATAGCCAATGTTTAACCCTCTCGTCTGTAATTTTTCAGCCAAACCCAAAATCGTCGAGGTCTTGCCGCTATACGGTTCGCTCGACCCGACGATCAGATATTTTGGCCGACTGTATCCGGTTTGTTCACCCAATGTTGGCACGCCGTGACTCCATCAACTACGAGCTATTGCATCAATTTAGAAGTTATTCGCAAGTTACGGGGAAACGAGGTTCGCCGTTCGAGAACCGGATTTCCCCGCCTGCGGGTACTGCGATCGCCCTAGAACCGTCCGAAGCCACTCGCTTTCGACAAAAAACCGTGCGGCGATTCGGTCAACTCGGGCGAGTCTCTATTCTAAGCATCCATCTGTAACAGTTTGCGGTAGAAAGGTTTGGAAAAATCGACAATTTGATAGCGCTTGAAGCCGATAATCACGTCGATCAAGAAATCGATAAACTCGAAATTGGCCATCGTAATTTCATAGCTGAGTTCCGCATTCCCGTCGAACTGGAGGCGGCAGCGCGTCAGGTCTGCCGGGAGGGTGGAGACGTGCCAACTGGCGACGAAGGGAACGTCTTCGCCATTTTCGATTTTGCGCTCGCCTTCGAGACTTCCCTGACGATACAGGCCGATCGCCCGAGGTAAAACGGCCCGTTTGTTGCCTTGGTAATAAGGCATGTAAACGCCCACTTCGCGATTGTCGGCGGGCTGTAGTTTTTCTAAGTTGGTTGCCATTTTCGCAACTCCTTAACACAATGGCGGTCACTCGACGGGCGCGATCGCGCGGTGCGTCCCACGGGTGCGAGTGGGGGGTCGCGACTCCATCGGGGTCGAGGCGATCGCGCGAGCCTCTACTCGCTTCTAGTGTCGCACTTGCGACGGATTCCTGACTAGCCATTGCCTTATTTTTGCCCTGGGATGCCTCTTGACCCCTGGAGATCGCCGCACGCCTTCTCGGTTTGACGCTATCGATGCCAGCGATACGGGGGTTGCGAGCCAGCTACCATGCGAACCATCGCAATTAAAGCGATTCACTCCTTATTTTTTAGCGATTTGTTGACATTTTTTCGACGCTTTTAAATCCGACCTCCGGGGACTCTCATAACTCGCGCGATCGCCCCCTCGTTCTAACTCCCCAAGGGGACAAAAACACTCGGCTGTCCCTCTAGGGTTCAAACAACCCAATGAAGTACAGTAAACAAGGAATTCCGTAACCGAAGTTACCAAATCTCAAAACAATGTCACAACCGACGATCGAATCCATCCTCAAAGAAAAACGCCTGTTTCCCCCCTCGGCGGAATTTTCCCAAACCGCCCATATCAAACATTTAGACGAATACCAGAAGCTGTACGAACGCGCTGCCGCCGACCCCGAACAATTCTGGGCCGAGCTCGCCGAAAGCGAACTGCATTGGTTCAAAAAATGGGATCGCGTCCTCGACTGGCAGCCGCCGAACGCTCAGTGGTTCCTCGGCGGACAGCTCAACATTTCTTACAATTGTCTCGATCGCCACTTAACGACCTGGCGCAAAAATAAAGCGGCCTTGATTTGGGAAGGAGAACCCGGCGACTCGCGCACCCTCACCTACGCCCAACTGCACCGGGAAGTCTGCCAGATGGCGAACGTCATCAAACAACTCGGGGTGCAAAAAGGCGATCGCGTCGGCATCTACATGCCCATGATTCCCGAAGCGGCGATCGCCATGCTCGCCTGCGCCCGGATCGGCGCCCCCCATACCGTCGTTTTCGGCGGCTTCAGTGCCGAAGCCCTGCGCGATCGTCTCGTCGATGCGGAAGCTAAACTGGTGATTACCGCCGACGGGGGCTTCCGCAAAGATGCCGCCATTCCCCTCAAAATTCAAGTCGATAAAGCCCTCGAACACGGCGTCTCCAGCGTCGATAACGTCCTCGTCGTCAAACGCACGGGCGAAAAAACTCACATGGAACCCGGACGGGACCACTGGTGGCACGACCTGCAAGCGGGGGTCTCCGGTCACTGCGATGCGGAAGTGATGGACAGTGAAGACATGCTCTTCATCCTCTACACCTCCGGTACCACGGGCAAACCGAAAGGGGTCGTCCACACCACGGGCGGTTATAACCTCTACACCCACGTCACTAACAAATGGGCTTTCGACCTCCAAGATACGGATGTTTATTGGTGTACCGCCGATGTCGGCTGGATTACCGGACATAGTTACATCGTCTACGGTCCGCTCTCCAACGGCGCCACGACGGTGATGTACGAAGGCGCGCCGCGATCGTCCAATCCCGGCTGTTTCTGGGATGTGGTCGAAAAATACGGCGTCACGATCTTCTACACCGCCCCCACCGCGATCCGCGCTTTTATTAAAATGGGCGAACACCATCCCAAGGCCCGAGATCTGTCCTCCCTGCGCCTGTTGGGAACTGTCGGCGAACCGATCAACCCCGAAGCTTGGATCTGGTACCACCGCGTCATCGGTGGCGAACGCTGTCCGATTGTCGATACTTGGTGGCAGACGGAAACGGGCGGTTTCATGATTACCCCGTTACCCGGCGCGACCCCGACTAAACCCGGTTCCGCGACGATGCCCTTTCCCGGAATTCTCGCCGATGTCGTCGATTTGGACGGCAATTCTGTCGGCGAAAATCAAGGGGGTTATTTGGTGGTGAAACATCCCTGGCCCGGGATGATGCGGACGGTTTACGGCGACCCCGATCGCTTCCGCCGGACCTATTGGGAACACATTCCCCCGAAAGACGGCCAATACCTTTATTTTGCTGGGGACGGTGCCCGACGGGACGAAACCGGATATTATTGGGTAATGGGTCGTGTCGATGATGTAATTAGCGTGTCTGGTCACCGTTTGGGAACGATGGAAATCGAGTCGGCGTTGGTGTCTCACCCCTCTGTGGCGGAAGCGGCAGTCGTCGGCAAACCGGATGAGTTACGAGGGGAAGCGGTGGTCGCTTTCGTGAGTTTGGAAGATGGTTACCAAGGTAGCGAAGATTTGGAAAACCAGCTTAAAGAACATGTCGTCAGTGAAATTGGCGCCCTGGCTCGTCCGGCGGAAATTCGCTTTACCGACGATTTACCGAAGACGCGATCGGGTAAGATTATGCGCCGTTTGTTGCGATCGCTCGCCTCCGGCGAAGAAATTTCCGGCGATACTTCGACGTTGCAAGACCGTAGCGTTTTAGATAAGTTGCGCGAGGGTGCTTGAGGCAAGAGCAACTTAGAGGCTAGAAGTTGCGAGAATGTACGGCGATTCTTCCTTGGAGACGCTTTCGCGATCGCTGGGGAATAGATTGAAAAGGTGCATTGAGAACCACGATCCTCACGCACCTTTTCCTTTGGCGATCGAATTGAACCTCCCTCGGCGATTCTCCTTGGGAGACGCTTCGCGATCGCCTTGCTTTCCGACTCAAAACCTTAGACTTTGGCCGCTTCTGCAAAGCGAATTTTTAGATAATCTTCCTCCATCTTCGCCCCCGCAGGCTGCAACGCCGCCAGTGCTTGCGGCAACACTAAATTGCGGCGGTGATTGCCGATGCGAATATTCAACTCGTCCGCCGTTTTACTTAATTTGATATCGTCTTTAGGAATTCCCGGCAAGTAGAGTTCCAAACTATAATGATTGTTTTCTTGTAATACCCTGACCGTCGTTTCTTTGTAATACACTTGGGTCGGGTCTTCGTCTTGATATAACGTCTGCTTGAGGGTTTCCAAAGCCTCTAACCCGCACATTTCTTGAGAATAAAGCGGCACCTCTTTTACAGGTAAAGGACGGAAATTTTCGTGAATTTCGTGCCGATATTCTTGCTGATTCTCTTTCCAGCGTTGGAAAAAGGCATCGGTCACTTCATCGGGGATAATCCGGTTGGCGATCACTAAATCTGTCGCGACATTGTACAAACTCAAATAAGCATGAGCGCGCAACGATTCCTTAATCACCATTTTTTCGGGATTGGTGACCAAACGCACCGAAGTGACGACATTATCCGTTAAAATTTTTTCGAGCGCTTCGATTTGTTCGTAAAACTCGTAAGGTGCGTCCATCACCTCTTTATCGGGGAGAGAAAATCCGGCGATCGGTTTAAAAATCGGTTCGACTAAGGGACGCAACGCTACGGAAATTCCTTGCAACGGTTTGTAAAAGCGGCGCATGTACCAGCCACTGACCTCCGGCAAACTCAACAGCCGCAAGGCGGTTCCGGTCGGCGCCGAGTCGATAATCAAAACGTCATATTCGCCTTCGTCGTAATGGCGCTTCATGCGGACGAGTCCGAAAATTTCGTCCATTCCGGGTAAAATCGCCAGTTCTTCGGCTTGTACCCCTTCTAAACCTCGTGCTTGCAGGACTTCGGTGATGTAACGCTTGACGGAACCCCAGTTCGATTCGAGTTCGACTAAGGCATCGAGTTCGGCCCCCCACAAGTTTTCGCGAACCGGACGCGGGTCGTGTCCGAGTTCGAGATCGAAGCTGTCGGCGAGGGAGTGCGCCGGGTCGGTGCTGAGGACGAGGGTTTTATAACCGAGTTCGGCACAGCGCAACCCGGTTGCAGCCGCAACGGAGGTTTTCCCGACGCCGCCTTTACCTGTCATTAAGATCAAACGCATATGGCAAATCGTCCTCTGGCTGAGAATTGTTTACATCTCTTTACTTTAGCGGTTTTTCTTGGGGAACAGGTGTTGTTTGAGGACATCGAGGCGGGAACAGTCCCAATAATCGATATGGGAGGCGATCGCACCGTCTGGGTTCACTTGGAGTTCGCTCCATCCGGGGATGGAAATACGCGGTTTCCAGGGTAAGGGGGTAGTCCAATGCAAGGTCCATCGGGTGGTGATGGTGTTTCCCCGGCGATCGATCTGGTGCATGTCGAGCTGCACGTCTTTAAACCAAGTTCGGATAAAATTAATGGTCTGGCGGTAGCGATCGCGCCCCCGAAAACGATTCATCGGGTCTTGGAAGTAAACGTCTTCGGCGTAAATCTCGTAGGTCTGATCTTCGGGGAAGTTTTGGTAATCTTGTTTGAGAATATCGAGAATATCCATTGGAGTTCAGAAGCGATCTAGCGATGAATCATCGGTCTAAGCTGGAACAAATCGATCGACTCAAAGCTTGGTTCGATGGTTTTAGACCGTTAGACTCCACCATTGTGACAGAACTGAAGCATCGGTATGAGGTTCGCTTTACCTACAACTCGAATGCGATCGATGAGAGAGATCGAAGACCGTCTTCATTTTTGGTATCCCGGCGATGAGTAGGATGCCATCTTGGATTAGGGAACGGACGGCGGGGGATTGGAGTAGCGATCGCACATCTGGCGATAATCTTGGGCCAGCAACTCCCGTAAGCGAGGCGGTGAAACAATTTCACAGTCCTTGCCATAGCGGCGAATCTCTCGCATCAACCAGAAAGGATTGGCCACTTGACGCACCACCCGGCGAACATCACCAATCACCTCATCCTCAATGTCAACCGCATTACGGGGTTCATAGGCTTTAAGCAGTCCACCATAAAAGTGTAAGTGTACTTTGATGAGGTCTAAGCCTTCATCTCGCCAAGGAACATCGGTGGGAACGATGGACTGAATGCGATCGAGCCTTAGACATCGGTTGTGATTTAATTCCGGGAAATCACTCCCTTGCACATCCTCAGTTTCGTCACACCAAATTTGCAGATAGTAGCGTTTTTCGTGAAAGTCGAACTGGACGTAACGGGCGGTGTACGTGTTCTCCTCTCCCTGGGCATTGCGATAGAGAACCCGAAACGGTTGACGTTTTTGGCGATAGTCTTCGACAAGATTGCGCCAGGCTTGCCCCGTTTTGCCGATTTTGCGCATTAAATCCTGACGGCTGGGGGAATCGAGATTGCCGCGATCGAGCATCAGTTGTAGTAGGGTTTCGGCTTTGTGGATGAATCCCTTGTCAGTCAGGAGTTGGGTGGCATGGTCTAACACATCCACTTGCTCGGGTGTGAGTGTAAATTTTTCGCCGAGTTCGTAGTCTTCTTCGGCGATCGCCACGATGAGTCCTGAAATACTGGGGGATTTGCCCCACATAATCCCGAGGCGACGGGCGATCGCCTCTAGTTTTGCCTTGGTTCCTGGGGAAATTGACAGTGTAATTGTCTCTTTTTTCCGTGACATTCACTAATTTGTACGTGCAGTATTGACAGTTTGGGTCTTATATGCCATTATAAATCAAGTGCAGTTACAGACCAAGGATTTTTAAAAAATTGTACTGAAACTTGCAGTCTAGGGAGACCTAAACCGATGGCACGTTTATGTGACGACATTGAGGGGCGATCGCCCAACTTGGAGGAGCGATATTTCAGGGAAATCCGCCCCCGACTCTATGAAAACCACGGCAAACACGCCCAATATGGCAGTCGCGCCCGGCGCAGTCTGGCCGAACATCTCGATTCCGCCTGTCAGTTGGTTCTCAGCGTCAGCAAACTAGCAGGGTGGACTGAAGAGACGCGATCGCTCATTCTGGCAGCCACCGCCGTTCACGACCTCAACAAACTCGATAACCAGGGGCGTAACGTCAAAACCTTAGCCCGCGATCGCCCCTTTCTCAGAGAACAACTCGATCGCGCCTGTGTCGCTGAGTTCATCCGCAGCGATGACGACTTAGAACTCGTCCGTCGCCTGATTGAACGGCATTCGGGCCATAGCGTCAGCGATGGGATGCGGTTTTTACCCGAAGACCCCGACATTAACCGCCAGGCCGCCCTGTTGGTGGCGGGAGACTTGTTTGACTTGGGCATTGAAGAAGAGAAACGGATTCGCAAAGTCGAAACCGAATTAACCGTCGCCCTGCAACGGCCCTATCGTTTGTTCCAAATCAGACTCACCGAAGATCGCGGCTACTTCACCGCCCTGTTGTTGGGGGCTTGCGAACAAGTCTTGTGCGATCGCCACCTCATCCCCCTGGCCATTAACCCCGATGGTCAACTGTTTTTAGGGGAAACCTTCCCCGAGGAGGATCTCGCCCCGGCCATTGCCCGCCAATGGCAACGTCAAATCGATGCTGTCTTTGGCGCCAACGTCGAACAACTGGTTAAACCGAGCAAAGACGGTATCAAAATCGACGACCAGGCCGTTCAACAAAACCCAGAAGCGGCCCTGGAACACATCGATGCCCTCTTGGTGAAAAAAGCCAAAGGCTACAAAGCCGAGAAAGTCGCCCAAGATATCAATAAATATAGCAGCGATGCCGAAGCCGTCAGCGCCGCCGCCAACCTGGGATTACAGCCTGTCTCCAACGCCGAAGAGTTTGCCCAGTCCGAAGCTTTGAAGTGCGCCTATCTCAGTTATCGCCAGGCTCGTGTCCCTCCCAAAGACGCCTGGGATTGCATCGCCGCCAACGTGGGACTTTCCCCCGAACAGCGTCAGGCCCTAGAACCGTTCAACGCCCAATATGGACGTTGTTTATTTGCCGCCAAGGCCGTTACTGGGGGTTTAGATACCATTTACAGTGCCATTGAAGATTCTTTTCAACGGCGTCGCAGTCAGGGAGAGGAAACCGTCTCCGAGGATCTTATCCAAGCCGTGAGACAACTACTCAATTTGCCCCAGGTTCAGCCGTTCAGGGGATTCGACCAACTTAACGCCTATATCCAAGCCAACCCCCGCCAACGCTGTTCCCTGGGCAGCATGACTGGCGACATTGGTGAACTCAAATCTCCGCAAATGCCTCCAGGCACAAAGGTTCAATCCTTTTCCAATCGCTTGCCCGGCGGTATGAGTGGCGACCCCAAACGGCGGGCCGATGCCCTCTCGGCCTTGAGTTACCAACTGATGGCGGTAGGGTCAAATTTTCCCAAAACGGTGAAACAAGATCCCCTCTATCTGCATATTGCCCTCCCTCCAGGATCGAGTCTGGCACTGCGGCAAATTTGGCGGAAGTTTCTGAAACGGAGAGCCGAAATCAATGAAGATGGAACCGTTAGCGTCGATGAACTGCAACTGTATCGCGATAATGCAGTAGTTTTTCAAGCCCATAACGTTGTTGGTCTTGCGGTTCCCAAACGTCCCCAATTTATCCATGGAACGGTGACGATTCCCATTCTTTGGGGAGAAGTGAATTCTTCTCTGGCTTTATTGAAGTCCCTCCGCTTAGGGTTGGAACTGAGTTTGGCGTTTGATATGGGGTTTCCCATTGTAGTTAGTTCTAACTTGGAACTTAAACCCAGTTGGAACTATTTTGCCAGCGTGGATGGGATTCCCTCTTCTCTACGTCCGTTGTTAGGAGATGGGCAGTATTATCGCCAGGGACAGTTGTTAAAGTCTGAAGACCATCAACACCTAACGGCTGAAACGGTTTTGCTGCGCTTGCGCTGTTTAGGAGAGTTGGCGATCGCCGTGGCCAGTTTACGCAAAAAAGATGACTGTCTCTATCAGCTTGCCCGAGCTACTGCCCGACCCCTAACGCTCTATCATGTCCTCCTTCGCTGGATTTTACGAGAACAGGATGACCCCCATTTAGAGCATCTATGGCAGAAAATTTCGACCCCCCTCAATCAATTATTGGAGAGCCTTATGTCCGAAGAACATCAACAGGTTTCTGACTACCTAAAACGAGCTGCTTATCTGGCGGAGTCAGCCACCCTACGGGGCAGTTCCTTTCGCCGCACTGCCCAAACCGAACCCTTTAGCGATTTCCTCAAAGCAGTGCGGTCTAAAAAATCACACATGGACTGGGAAACCATGTTTGCTGCCTTAGTTCAGCAATACTTTAATCGTCTCGATCGGATTCGTGAGTATCAAGTGGGTGCAACGAAGTATGAGCAAGTTAAGGCTTTTTACGATGTCCTTAAGCAGATGTTTGAAGATGTCTATGATTGCCGTCCTGAACGATTATTAACTGATGGCAAAACCTTGGAAGCCGCCTATCTTTTCTTCTTGCAAGAGGCGCGTCAGCAGATTAAGGCAGAACGAGACAAAAACTCCCCAAAAGAGTCCTCTGAATCTGTTTCAACCTAAGAAAATGATACCCTCATTTCCCTCATTTCCCTCATTACTCCCTCATCTCCCTCGTTACTTGGCTCTGCCAAGTAATGCTCTACCGGAGGCTCTGCCTCCTTCCCCCTGCTCCCGTGAACTGGCGGCAGAGCCGCCCTAAACTGTGCCACGGCAGAGCCATGGCATAAGAACAATTAACTTCAAAATTGGAGATTTCATCATGTCTATCGAACGTTTAACCCCATTTCTAGCTCAAGAGTACGAAAACTTCCCCAAAGGACGCACTATCGGTGTTGTGGTCTTACGAACCACCAAATCTGAGACCATTTTTCGCACCGAAGGCACTGGAGAACCCATGTGTAGTGAGTATGTTCAAGCAGGTTTAGAAGACACCACTTCCATTCCGCGCTTGTTGATGACAAAGCGTAAACAAGTCGCCCCAGAACGGCGGCGGGGACGGGAGTTTTTGCGTAACCATGACTTGTTGAAGACGGCACCCAAAGGAAACACAATTTGTTCTTTGAATACCAACGCCCCTTGTGAATTGTGTATCGATTGTTTTCTCTATGGCTTTGCCGCTGGGGGAGAAGGAGCGCAAAAAAGTCGCGTTTGGACGGAAGATGCCTTTACGGTTTTACCGGCGACGGACTTAGTGAGCGATCGCACCATCAACGCTATTTTTGAAAATGGCACCATGCGCGACGAACAAAACAAAGCCTCTACCGCCCTCAACACCAGTGAATATATCAAGCCGGGAACCCATTTTCTTGACATTTTGACCCTAAAAGATGTCACCGCCGATGAGTTGCGCTACGCCCTAGGCAACCTCCTTCTCACCACTCGCTACGGGGCAGTTTCTAGCCGTGTAGGACGGATGGATAACCAGATGTTGGGAGTCTTTGGCGGTATGGTGGAACTCCCGAGTTCCCTGGAACTTGTGCAAGGGGTCTATGACCATCTCGTCGCAAAAAACGCCACCCTAGAACATCCCTTGGATAGCAAGATTTTAACTCAGGCGACCGAGGCAATTCTCGACACCTGGACTCAGAAACGCGGTATTTCCATGAAACTCTCCTCCGACGAACTCAATAACTTGATTGAGGATATCGATCGCCATTGGTCTTTAGAGGAACAAGCCAACTTTCTCCAACGCCTCGATGAGTCCTACGAACCCTATCGTCAGATTAAAGCCAAAGCCAAGGCCAGCAACAAAGGACGCAACGCTAAATCCTAAACGGAGATGAAACGAGACTCAAGGAAACTGCCATCATGACCCAAGTTGACAACAGTTTAGCCAATCCTCCACCCCAGGTTTCCCCGTTTTCCCAGGCCCGTTTAGTGGAACTCTGGTGTGCCGAACCCATCTTTTTCGCCTCCCGGGAACTCTCGGATACTTACTACACCGAAGGAGTTATTGGCAATTATGCCCTGGCCTACGCCCTCGGTTGGGCGCGATCGCCCTATCGCCTCCAGGGTAAAGACACGGGACGACCCCGCTATATCGAGGATTTAACCCCTCTCAACGGACAGCGGTATATCCTACCCGCCTGGCCTCTGGATCATCGTCCCAGCTTCCGTTTTGAACGGTTTAACGCCCTCTCCGACTCCTACTGGTATGCCATGACCAACAACCGAGTCGCCACGGCCCGAGAAGATCTGCCCCTGAAACGGACGGGGAAGAAACCCAACACCTATCGTCCCAGTAATTTTCCCCAAACCGGGCGTTTGCGGATGTTGGAACGGGGAAATCGCTTGCAAACCCTGGTTTTTGGCGAGGTGGAGTTACCTGAGTATATCCGGGTGGGTAAGTTTATGAGTAAAGTTCGCCTGAATATCAGTCAACCCTTACCCGTCCAAGTTCTACCAACGGACACCTACTGCTGTAACACCTATCTCAATTCAGCGGACTTACCCAGATATCTCGATCTCTTACGGTTTGATGTGATGTCGATTCCGCCGGCCCCCCTTCTCAAACATCTGCAATTTCGCGGGCCGGCTTGGCAGGTGGGGGACTGGATTTGTCCGGCTAATGTAGCTTTTTGCGGAGGAAATTCCCATGAAACCCCTTAATGTCACCCTCGAACCGGCCCAAATTGCCGTAGGAACTGATGCTGCATTTCCTGAAGCCTTGAAACGGGTGTTTGGGGGCAAGGTCTTACAGCATCAACAGGATTTATATGAGGCGGCTAAAAGCCATGATCTTTTGTTGGATTTAGCCCCCACGGGAACGGGAAAAACCAACGCTTCGTTCAGTGTTATTTTAGAAAATCCTCAAGGCAATGTGGTCTATATTGCCCCCACCAATGCCCTGATTGACCAACAAACGGCCGCTGCGGAAGCATTTGTGGCGGCGGCTGGACTTCCCCATGTGGTAAAGTCTGCCTCAGCCCAACAGATTCGTCGTTGGCGGGATGATCGTGTGGGAAAACGATCGGGGGAAAAACTCTACAATGTGTTGCGGGAACCGTCGATTTTGTTTCCTGAATGTGGTGGGGGTCGGCCGCTGTTGTTGGTGACGAATCCTGATATTTTTTATTACGCGGCATTTTTTCAGTACAATCCTCTCGATCGCAGCAATCTTGCTAGTGTGTTTTATAGCAGTTTTGCCACGGTAATTTTTGATGAGTTTCATCTGTATGATGCCAAACAGTTGGTGAGTTTGCTGTTTTATTTGGTGGTATCCCAGGTATTTGGCTATTTCCAACATAACCGCAAAGTGGTTTTGCTGACGGCGACCCCGGAACCCGCTTGTGATGAAGCGTTGAAGGTTTTGCAGCAGTCAGGGGTTCGGGTGTATCGGGTTGATGGCCAGAAAAATGGGGGGTCGTTAATCCCCTCTCAAACCGCTGTGGCGTTGCAGATTCGTCCCTATTTAGAGAAGGAGGAAATGATTGAGACGCTGGTTCAATACCTATGCGATCGCCGTCAACATCTTCCTCAGCAACAGGGGGCGGTCATTCTGGATTCTAAGGATACTCTCAACCGCATTCATGATGGATTAAAGGCGCGAGGCTATCAGGAGGATTGTGGAAAAATCACGGGAGATACTCCTAAGGAGATGCGTCATGAACAGGCACAAAAACCGCTAATTTTAGCCACCAGTACCGTGGATGTTGGCTTTAACTTTGAACGGGAGATTGAGGGCGATCGCCAAAACCTCGATTGGCTCATTTTTTCGGCGCGCGATCGCTTTTCCTTTTGGCAACGCTTAGGACGAGTCGGACGAGTTTTAGGCAAGCCTCAAACGGAGATTCCCTCAGAGGCGATCGCCTACTTACCAGAAGAGGCTTGGTCCCAAGGTTTAAATGAGATAGATTCTCTCGCTGGACGGCAACCGCTAACAGAAACTCTGGAAGAACTCGACTGTTTACAGCGACCCTTTCTCGATATTTATTGGCGTTCCGAGGCATTTTTAGAAATTGCCCGTCCCCTTCTGGAACTCGAAACCAGTTTAGAGAAGACACCGGGGGCTGACTTAATTGTTGTCTTGTACGAAACCCTTCAGGTTGTCTTCGGGGGGAGTCGAGATTGGCAGTATTATCGTCGGCGGATGAAAATCTTGCAAGGGGCAGAAAATATCGCCCGAACTGAGACGGGTAAAATTGCCAAAGATTGGAAATACATCAAAGGTGGTCGCAATTTTGTCAAGAGCTTTTTGCAGGCATATTATCCCGAAGATTGGGAGGACGTTAAACGAGGCGATCGATCTTTAGAGGTTGTTGAAAAGCAAATCCTGGCAACTCCACGAGTTATCCAAAAACTTAAAGACTATGCCATTGTTCTAAAAACTAGCTATGCTCCCCTGTTTCGATTTCGGGATAGCCTGTTGGAAAATGTGACGGTTGAAGATCCCCAAGGATTTCTGTTAGATAGTTGTGGAGAAACCCAGTTAGATCCCCTACATTTGCTTCGATTTTATGAATTTGCCAGTGAGGCCGATCGCTGTGTATTAACAAAACGATCCAAAGAAACTTATCAGCTCAGTTTCAACCTCCAAGTTGAGAATTTAGAGGAGTTCAAAAGTACTCAACTCGCCAAATTATCAGCATTTCCTAACTGTGAAATTGCTCGCACTCTTGGCGAACAGACCCGTCCAACGGCGGTTCTTTCTCAACTCACACCGCCTTTAATGCCTGGGGTAATTGTCCAGGAAAATCGTCGTAATCGTTGGGCAATTTGTAAGCTGCAAAAACAGGGATTGGGGTCGTATCCCATCACCGTTGAAGATGACTTTGGCGAGACGGCAACCTATACCTTCTTCCCCAGTTTAGATGGTATTTTGGCGATCGCCGCCGCCGGGTTTGCCTTAAAATGTCCAGACAATGAAGAATTTTGGTGTATTTAACCCATGCCCTATAGTCTTGTATTTAATTTCATTCCGGAAACCTTAATACCCCCTGAATATGCCACTGGAAGACATCTCAACGCCCTATTTATTACTGCCATGAACTCCGTCGATCCAGACTTGGCCACAACTCTCCACGAACAAAAAACAACCAAAGCTTTTACCATTTCTCCCCTGCAAAAATTGCCTCGCACTCGTCGTGACTTTCCCCCTCGGGTTCCAGAAATTCTACAAGCACAACATCAGCTTCCCATTCCAGCAAAAACTCCTTGCTGGTGGCGTGTTTCTCTACTCGACGAGCAACTTTTTGGACGACTGAGTCAATTATGGCTCAATCTCAACCCTCGTCAACCTTGGCATTTGGGGGCGGCCAATCTACATATTACCAGTATCTTAGGAACCCCTCAATCGACTCAGCCTTGGGCTAATGCTTGTTCCTATGAAGAACTCTACGAAACTGCGTCTGACTCCAATCGCCGCTTGCAGTTTCAGTTGGCGACTCCGGTGGCCTTCCGGCAGCAAAAATATGATAGTGCTTTACCCACGCCGGACTCCGTGTTTCGCAGTTTACATAATTCCTGGAAAAAGTATAGCGACATCGAGTTGAACTTTGCCACGGAAAATGTCTTTCCTTCTTACTTCAATATTCGGACTGAGATGTTGGACTTTGATTTTCGTAAAAAGGGGAAATCGAGTAAGTTTATTGGGGCAGTGGGGCGCATTGATTTTCGCATTTTAGGAGATGTGAACTCTGCCACTATTAAAGCTTTAAACACCCTAAGTCACTATGCCCTTTACTGTGGAATTGGTCGCAAAACTACCATGGGAATGGGCATGGCACTCGCTATTTAACTTCGGAGGTCATGATGTTAGAAATTCCCATTGCAGCGTTGAATCACTATGCCTACTGTCCCCATCGCTGCTGGCGAATGTTTTGTGCTGGGGAGTTTGTGGACAATGTTTATACGGTGGAGGGAACCACGGGACATCAACGCATCCATACTGTGGGTGAGGGATTTCGTGAGGAGGCTTGGCAAGTTCGTGGTATTTGGCTGAGTTCCCAACGCTATGGCTTGGTGGGAAAGGCGGATTTAGTGGAGTCAGAGAGTGGGGAGTTTTATCCCGTGGAGTATAAGCGGGGGAAACAGAATCCTTGGGAAAACGATGATTTACAAGTCTGTGCGCAAGGGTTGTGTTTGGAGGAGATGACGGGAACGCCAGTGGCGAAGGGCTATGTGTATTCCTTGCAGTCTCGACGGCGGCGGGAGGTGGAGTTGTCGCCTCAGTTGCGTCAGACGGCGATCGCCACTCTGGAGGCAGTGCGAGAACTTCTCACTACGGGGAACTGTCCTCCAGCCGTCTATGAAAAACCCTGTCGCGGCTGTAGTTTGTTCGATCGCTGTCTTCCCCAGGCGGCGACAAAAATGGCGCGATATCGCGAAGCCTAATAGATTTGTATACATAAGGAGAAGGAGTCATGGGTACGATGTATGTAGTCCACGAAGATGTGTTTTTGGGTAAGTTGGATGAACGCTTGCAGATTAAGCATCAGGGGAAACGACTTGCGGATGTTCCTCTGTTGAAGTTGGATGGGGTGGTTCTTTTGGGACGTGCCACAGTGTCCCCCTATGTGGTGGATGAGCTACTCGAACGCAATATCCCGTTGAGTTTTTTGACTCGCTATGGGAAGTACCGGGGACGGTTAGAACCGGAGGTGACGCGCAATATCTTTGTGCGTCGGGGACAGTGGAATGCGGCGGGGGAAACCCCAACCTCGGTGGTGGCGGTTCGGGGGTTTGTGCGTGGGAAGTTGAAGAACTATCGTAGTCTGTTGCAACGGAAGCAGCGCGATTGTAATGGTTTGGATGTGACCGGGGCCATTGACCAGTTGCACGGGGCGATCGCCGCCTTACCCAAAACCCCCACCATTGACCAGTTACGAGGCTATGAGGGGGCTGGAAGTGCCGCTTATTTCGGCGTGTTTAATGAGTTATTGCAAGGAACACCGTTTGAGTTCACTCATCGCAACCGCCGTCCTCCCAAAGACCCAGTCAACTCCTTACTTAGTTTAGGCTATGCCCTGTTGCGCCATGACGTTCAGAGTGCCTTGAACATTGTTGGCTTTGACCCCTATTTGGGCTATCTGCACACAGAACGCTATGGTCGTCCTTCGTTGGCGTTGGATGTGATGGAGGAGTTTCGTCCCCTGGTGGTCGATGCGATGGTGTTGAGTCTGCTGAAGAAGCCCAATGGCTTAAGTTTAGAGGATTTTGAGCAAGAACCGCTCAATGGGGCAGTTTCGTTGACGGGAGATGGGTTGAAGCGATTTTTGCGGGCCTATGAGGAGAAAAAGCAGAGTACGTTTAAGCATCCGGTGATGGGGCGCAAATGTACCTATCAGGAGGCGTTTGAGATTCAGGGACGACTGTTGGCCAAGTTCTTGATGGGAGAGATTGAGTCTTATCCACCGTTGGTGTTGCGTTAGGGGGAAACTGGGGCTATGCACGTGGTGGTTTGCTACGATATTTCTGAGAACAAGCGCCGGACGAAGATTCATAAGATTCTCAAGTCTTATGGGGAGTGGATGCAGTTCAGTGTCTTTGAGTGTGATTTAACGGAGATGCAGTATGCCCGGTTACGGGGACGACTGGAGAGGTTGATTCAGCCGGAGACGGACAATATCCTCTTCTATTTTCTCCGGGGGAAGCATCAGGGGACAGTCGAACGGATTGGCTGTCCGCCACCGATGGATACGACGGTCTTCTTTTGTTAAGGAATGTTGCGATTTGCGCGAGAGGGTAGTTGTATGAACGAGGCACGACTGAAAATGGGCGGGATGGCTGATGGAGTCGCGGTTTCGGGTATTTTACGGCTTGGGGGGTCTCGCGCAAACTCTGTAATACTTATGGAGTCTGGGTTTCGGGGTTTTCGGTTTGGGGTGGGGGTTGTGCGTTTTGGGCGATCGGTGTTATTCTTGGGAGGTCTCGCGCAAATGCACCTTGAAAACTGCATACTGTCAAGGTTCTAGAAGGGGGGCCTCGAAATTCCCTAAAATCCCTTTGAGGGATTGAAACCTTTGAGGGCCGGCGTGGCGTCACGCTTCTCTCCAGCTCTCGAAATTCCCTAAAATCCCTTTGAGGGATTGAAACCCGAGGCTTCCGCCATAAGCGCGGAAGCTCTCGGAACTCGAAATTCCCTAAAATCCCTTTGAGGGATTGAAACCCGAAAATTTCCTGTCACCTGACTAGCGGGAACGGCTCGAAATTCCCTAAAATCCCTTTGAGGGATTGAAACGTGGATCTTGCTGAAGATCAGGGCTAGCGATCCCTCGAAATTCCCTAAAATCCCTTTGAGGGATTGAAACCAGATCTGGAGCCAAGGAAGCTAGGAACTCTTTTCTCGAAATTCCCTAAAATCCCTTTGAGGGATTGAAACGCTGCCATCTATCCCAGCCTCCACAATTTTTTTTACTTTGGCTCGAAATTCCCTAAAATCCCTTTGAGGGATTGAAACTGGGGCTTTTTTGTGGAAAGTTTTCACAATCTAAACTCGAAATTCCCTAAAATCCCTTTGAGGGATTGAAACCCCGAACTTATTTTTGGCGCTACCGCTCCAAAACCTCTCGAAATTCCCTAAAATCCCTTTGAGGGATTGAAACTCGGTGATCGAGCAGCCTTCCGCAAACTCCCTGCAAGCTCGAAATTCCCTAAAATCCCTTTGAGGGATTGAAACGGGACTCTTAAGGAGTTCCCCGCATCCATCACCCCTCGAAATTCCCTAAAATCCCTTTGAGGGATTGAAACGTTTGTCCAGGGCGCCGAAATTCTGGTTTATCAAAATTCTCGAAATTCCCTAAAATCCCTTTGAGGGATTGAAACCACACGACCTTTTGCGGGCAGGCCGCAGAAAATTCCCCTCGAAATTCCCTAAAATCCCTTTGAGGGATTGAAACGTAGCCCAACGGTGTAGCTTGCCGCGCATAATGTCTCGAAATTCCCTAAAATCCCTTTGAGGGATTGAAACTGGCGGCAGGGAGAGCCATTTTCGCCCATCCAAATTCTCGAAATTCCCTAAAATCCCTTTGAGGGATTGAAACGAATCCTAGCGCCATTCCCACGAGGAACCGATCGCCTCGAAATTCCCTAAAATCCCTTTGAGGGATTGAAACACCTAAAAAGTACGGAAAGCGTACTCGCTTTGTACCTCGAAATTCCCTAAAATCCCTTTGAGGGATTGAAACAATCCTTCAGCAATTCTCAAGTGGCGGGCAGGTTGACTCGAAATTCCCTAAAATCCCTTTGAGGGATTGAAACCCCCCTCCAACCTTCCCGAGGGATCTGCAGGTATCGATGCTCGAAATTCCCTAAAATCCCTTTGAGGGATTGAAACTGCTTGCTGAGATCCGAGCCAGAGATCTAATTGCCAGATCTCGAAATTCCCTAAAATCCCTTTGAGGGATTGAAACTCTACGTAATAGTACGGGTCATACTCCCCTACTGCTCGAAATTCCCTAAAATCCCTTTGAGGGATTGAAACCGGGCTTCCCCAAATTAGCCCGCGCCGATTTCGATCGGCCTCTTGCCTCGAAATTCCCTAAAATCCCTTTGAGGGATTGAAACTTCAAGCTGATGCTGGAATAGAACGGGGAGACCTTCCTCGAAACTCGAAATTCCCTAAAATCCCTTTGAGGGATTGAAACTATCGGCTATCGGCCAACCCTTCGGCGATCGCCTCCTCGAAATTCCCTAAAATCCCTTTGAGGGATTGAAACAAGCGGGCAGAAACCCCTTCGGGGGTGCTATATGTAACCTCGAAATTCCCTAAAATCCCTTTGAGGGATTGAAACGAGTACGTACCACCCATAGGAAGCGACAATCGCTTCTACTCGAAATTCCCTAAAATCCCTTTGAGGGATTGAAACATTGATGATTTGTATTTGTATGGCGGCGTACCCTTCTTCCCCCCTCGAAATTCCCTAAAATCCCTTTGAGGGATTGAAACCGGACTCGAACTTTTCGTACTCGATCGCCCACTCCTCCTCGAAATTCCCTAAAATCCCTTTGAGGGATTGAAACCTCCTGTTTGGTGCAAACATATCCCGAGACAGAATCACTCGAAATTCCCTAAAATCCCTTTGAGGGATTGAAACCTTGAAGAATTCCGTAGTAATCCATTAGTGTTGTCTCGAAATTCCCTAAAATCCCTTTGAGGGATTGAAACGGGCTGTAGCGGACGGATCGCCGACATTGGCCTCGGTAGCTCGAAATTCCCTAAAATCCCTTTGAGGGATTGAAACCACTCGACCGACTGGAAGATTCGACGAGAAGCGCTCAACTCGAAATTCCCTAAAATCCCTTTGAGGGATTGAAACAGCGCCCTCAAGATCGGCGCCCTCTAGGGAGCAGCCCTCGAAATTCCCTAAAATCCCTTTGAGGGATTGAAACTCGATCTTGATTCATTACTTGCTGCCGTCGAATCTGCTCGAAATTCCCTAAAATCCCTTTGAGGGATTGAAACTAAGGAGGAATCTTCTTTTCTAAAAAGAGGAACTTATCTGGACTCGAAATTCCCTAAAATCCCTTTGAGGGATTGAAACACCTCACAAGGGATTTTCACCACAGACTCTTTTACTCGAAATTCCCTAAAATCCCTTTGAGGGATTGAAACAAACCGACGGCGCTCGATTGGTTGATGGGCGAAACTCGAAATTCCCTAAAATCCCTTTGAGGGATTGAAACGGCGCCGCTAATATCAGCGCCTGTGAGGTCGGCCTCGCTCGAAATTCCCTAAAATCCCTTTGAGGGATTGAAACCGTCATCCCCCGCCCGAAACACTGCCAGCCACCCTCTCGAAATTCCCTAAAATCCCTTTGAGGGATTGAAACGCTTACCTCCTGGGGATTTTTGTTGGTCGCTGCGACCACTCGAAATTCCCTAAAATCCCTTTGAGGGATTGAAACCGGCAGGTTTAGGATTTTGTTGTAGCATTCGAGGCCCTCGAAATTCCCTAAAATCCCTTTGAGGGATTGAAACGAGCAGAATAAGCGCCTCCTGCCCGGCGAACTGTTCCTCGAAATTCCCTAAAATCCCTTTGAGGGATTGAAACAGGTTAGTATCCGACCCGCACTCTTGGGGTAGGAACCACCTCGAAATTCCCTAAAATCCCTTTGAGGGATTGAAACCCGGGACTTCGGCAACTATGCCGGGACCAGGGGCTTCTCGAAATTCCCTAAAATCCCTTTGAGGGATTGAAACCCATACGGGACAAAGATAACCTTGCTGTGAGGAAACTCGAAATTCCCTAAAATCCCTTTGAGGGATTGAAACACGCCGGGTATTCGACGCACTCGACCCGAAGGACTTTCATCTCGAAATTCCCTAAAATCCCTTTGAGGGATTGAAACAACATTTTACGAAGCCCTCACATACGACTCGGTACTCGAAATTCCCTAAAATCCCTTTGAGGGATTGAAACCTTCAAGGACAGCAAAACGCTCGGGGGAGCGTCGAACTCGAAATTCCCTAAAATCCCTTTGAGGGATTGAAACCTGGTACGGCGGGGGTCGCGCCAGCGACTTACACTCGAAATTCCCTAAAATCCCTTTGAGGGATTGAAACAGGGAACGATGCGTATAAGGCGCAGCAAGATGTACTCGAAATTCCCTAAAATCCCTTTGAGGGATTGAAACCGCACAAGCGCAACTCGCTATCTCACAACAGCCTCGAAATTCCCTAAAATCCCTTTGAGGGATTGAAACCGACAAATCGGCTCACTTCGTTTATATCCATAAGCTCGAAATTCCCTAAAATCCCTTTGAGGGATTGAAACGGCAGCTTTTCTGACTACCGAATCCCACCGAACTAAACTCGAAATTCCCTAAAATCCCTTTGAGGGATTGAAACTTGTAACCCAGTGAGACCCCCTTTTGGTTGGAGGCGACTCGAAATTCCCTAAAATCCCTTTGAGGGATTGAAACAGGCTGGTTTTGATCATTGCGCTTAGGAGCGCAACTCGAAATTCCCTAAAATCCCTTTGAGGGATTGAAACGAAGAGATCAACCTTTACAAGGGAAATAAATTACTTCCACCCCTCGAAATTCCCTAAAATCCCTTTGAGGGATTGAAACTACAGTCTTTTTGGGGTACGACATGGCTAAAAATCCCTCGAAATTCCCTAAAATCCCTTTGAGGGATTGAAACACTCTGTAAGTTCGTGACATGATATTTTCTTTTCTCGAAATTCCCTAAAATCCCTTTGAGGGATTGAAACAAAATCTTGGCGCGATCTTTCAACTTCTCGACCCATTGCCTCGAAATTCCCTAAAATCCCTTTGAGGGATTGAAACGTTGACGAGCTGAGGTAGCGTCATTCCCTGAGTCACGGAGCCTCGAAATTCCCTAAAATCCCTTTGAGGGATTGAAACGTATAGATACTCGATATCCGACCTATTAAACGAACCTCGAAATTCCCTAAAATCCCTTTGAGGGATTGAAACGAAAAATGACTAATCCTCGAAGATTCAAAAAAAAAGCCTCAAGGTCTGAAACGGTTGGAGAGTGATGAAATTGCCGTCGTCAAAGGACAAGGAAATCATTACGCAGTGTTCGTAAATCTGGATACTGGAAATTTAATTGGTTTGCTAAAAAAACTCACATAAAAAGAAATTACAGACCATCTAAACCCTGGGTTGAAGAGGTTTTGAGTCAGATAGAAAAGTCAGTATAGACCTCTGAAAGCCCGATCGAGCACAAGGCTTATGGGTTTCCTAATTGCTGCAATTTTGAACTTAGGAGTCAGCTTTCTATGATTTTTTCAGATTGATTTTGCATATTAACTTCGGAAGAGCCATTTTGGGTTGTATTTTGATGGTTTTTCCGATCGATTTATCGAATAAAATCCCCTTGTCCGATCGCCTGATAGACTTCGCGAATGGGATCGTAATCGCTATCTTGAGTGGGGACGAGTTGGGAACCGCGATATTTACTCGTACTTTCGCCGAGGGCGAGGGCTTCAACGAGACGGTCTTGATGGGTTGACATCAAATCGCGCAGTTGGGCCACCAATTCCGGGGAAAAACGGCTGCTGAGGACGAATAAATCACTCGGAAGCGGCGGACCTTTGGCGATTTGTCGGAACTGGGGCGCCGTGGCGCTGTCGGCGGCGAAAAAGGTTTCGTAATCGACCGCCGAACCACCCCAGGCATCGACTTCGCCGTTTTTCAGTGCGGCGACGCTGCCTTCGTCACCTAACATGAGCAGGGTGACATCGGTTTTGGGGTCGAGTCCCGCATCGATGAGCATTTTGGTCGGGCCGAGGTGACCGCTTGTGGAACCGATGTCGGACAGGGCGAGGGTTTTACCTTTTAAATCGCTTAAGGATCGGATGGGGCTGCTGCCGGGAACGGCGATCGTGGAGTAGTAGTTGGGACGGGTAATGGCGATCGCCGGAATCGCATTGGTACGGCTGCGAATGGCGACGTATTCCGACGGTCCGGCTAAGACGAGATCGACGCGATTGGACTGGAGGGCTAACACCGCATCGGACATGTTCTCGACGGGAATAAAAGTGATGGGAACGCCTAAAACGGTTGCCAAACTTTGGCGAAAGTTATCGTAATTTTCGGTTAATTTTTCCAAGCCGCGCACGTCGGTCACGGCAAAACGTAATTGTTCGGGATCGGGTAATTTTTGGCGGTCGAGGCGATCGCCGTTCGCGGTCTGGACTCCGGTACACCCTGCGAGGAATAAAAGTAGGTATCCGAGAAAGGGGCGGCGTTTCATAGAAATAAGCACTCCGGAGAAAACAGGCTGGGCTCTCGATGCAAGGCGGCAAAATTGATCCGAGGCAATCTTCGGATCGGTTTGGCTCAATTCTGCACGGCGATCGTTAATTGCGGTTTATCTTTGCTCGAAGATTATGATGTTTTCACCCCGGCTAAAACATTCTCGATCGCCTCTAATAACGGTTGCGGTTGAAAGGGTTTTGTCAAATAAGCATTCGCCCCCAATTCCATGGCTTTGTGAAAATGTTCGCGACCGTCGCGCGAGGTGAGCATGACTACGGGTAAGGCGTCCCAACGGCGATCGCCGCGAATCGCTTTGAGCAGTTGCAAACCGTTGAGTTGCGGCATTTCAATATCGGACAGTACCAGATCGAACGGGTCGCGCGAACGCTGGAGTTGCTCCAAGGCTTCTGCGCCGTTCGCACAAGTAACCGCGCGATAACCGACGCGAGTAAACAATGTTTCTAAGGCGCGGCGCACGGCGATCGAATCGTCGGCGACCAGAATCGTCGGCGTTCTGGGGGCGGATACCGGGGGAGTGGCATCGGCGTTGGGGGCGCTTTCGCGATCGTCAGATCCAGGGGCGTCCGCGAGGCGACTCCGTTCGGTCGGCGTCTCCAAAGGAGAACGGCGGATCGCCGTCTTTAAGTGAGACGGCGATAGAATCGCCACCACTTCCCCGGTACCGAGAACGGTGCAGCCCGCCACGTAAGGCGGCACGGGAACCAAGGGATCTAACGGCTCGATCGCCACCTTGCGCGTGCCGAGCAGTTCGTCAACGCCGATCGCCACCGTGTCGCCTTCGACCTGCAACCACAAGCCGACGGCGGGCGGTTTGGGTGCTGCCACGGCACAGCGCCCGCGATAGGGGAGTAATTCGGTTAAGGGAAACGCTTTGGCGTTTGGCGTATCGCTTGCATCTTCCCAACGGGCGATCGTACCGACCACCTTATCGGCGGGAAAGGCGACAATTTGGGAACCGCAGCGACACAAACAGACGGGGATTACACTTAAAGTGAGCGAAACGCTGAGAGTGAACTTTGTTCCCCTACCGATCGCCGTTTCTACTTGTAACGTACCGCCAATATGTTCGACCTGATGGCGGACGATATCCAAGCCGACCCCCCGACCGGATAAATCGGTGACTTGGGCGGCGGTGGAAAAGCCGGGACTGAAGAGAAATTGCAAAATTTCCCCCTGACTGAGTTCGGCGAGGGCGCCCGTGGCCCGATCGCGGGGAATCAAGCCCATTGCTAGGGCGCGATCGTACACCTTTTGCGGGTCGATCCCGCGTCCGTCGTCGGCGACGGCGATCGCCATTTGCGACCCTTCCACCTTCGCCGAGAGAGTGATGGTGGCGACGGGGGCTTTGCCGAGGCGTTGGCGTTCTTCCGGCAACTCGATGCCGTGGTCGAAAGCATTGCGAAAGAGGTGGTTGAGGGGAGCTTGTAACTGTTCTAAAATGACGCGATCGACTGCCGTTTCGCCACCTTCGACCACCAACTTAATCGCTTTGCGATATTGCTTTTTCAGTTGTTCCAAGGGGGTGATAAAGCGTTCGGCGATCGCCGCAAACGGCATTAAACGCGATTCGGTTAAATCGTGGTGGAGGCGATCGAGGGAACCGCGCAAATCGGTCAGGGTGCGATCCAGTTCCCGGGCGATCGCCTCCACGTCGGCGCGACTTTCGTGGATCTGGACGGTCAATTCTTGCAACTCTTTAGTTAATTCCCGCACCGGACCCGGTGGAATGGCGCCGAGATCTTCCGTGCGCCGTTGCAAATTTTCCCCGGTCAGATCTAACTGTTGTTGGTAAAGGGCGAGACGTTCGTAAGTCATCAGCAGTTCGCCCACGGTGTGACTCATGCGGTCCAAGCGGGCGACGGGAACGCGCAAATTCAAACTCGCCACGTCGGTGTAGCGTCCGGGATTGAACACCAGATATTTTAAAAACGGTTCGGGAATCCCGGCGAGCTCTTTCGAGTCCGGCTGGCGCGTTGGCCGATTTTCCCCCTTTTGAGGGGCGGCGGGGGTCGCAGGGGCTAAAATTTGGTCTCTCCAGGCGCGAACCCGGGCGATCGCCGCTTTGGCGAGGGCGATCGGTTCTTTTTTACCGCGCAACTGCTCGATTTCAGCGGCGAGATCGGTTAACGCTGTCAATCCCAAGGTTTGCCCGAGTAAGGTACATTCTTCTAAAAATAAATTGAGCGGCTTGTCGAGAGCGGCGCCGTCCTTAGAGACCGGGGGATTCTCCTGACTCGTTTGGAGTGGCTTCCCGAAGGTCGAACCTGCGCGAACGAGATGACCTTGCAACCGTTGCAAACAGTCTTCGAGATCGACGGTTAACGCAGTTTTGGCAAACGCCGTCAGGGGTTTGGCGCCGGAACTCGTAGCGTCCTCGGCGTCCGGCGACGGCGGAAGCGACGGCGGTAAATCTCGCAAAAAGCGATCGAGACTGGCGAGTAAGTTACCGATGCGGCGTTCGCGTAGGGTCTCCCCAGGAGTCTCCCCTTGCTCCGTCTCGCTTCCGCGCAACGCATCCAGAAGCAGATCGTCGAGCAAGTCGCACCCGAGTCCCATCAGTTCGAGGGCGGCGTTTCCCGGAACCGTGCGCCGTTCGTGCAGGGCAATGAGTAAATCTTCTAATTTATGCGCCAAGCGGCTCAGGGCCGTCAGTCCGGCGATCGCCGCCCCCCCTTTGAGGGAATGGGCCGCCCGGATCAGTTCCGGATAAATGGGATCGGCCAAATCGGCGCGGGTCACCTGAGTTTGAAACTGGGCGATTCCGCCTTGCAAGACGTGCAAGTATTCCGGCGCTTCTTCGTAAATAAAGCAGTTGCGCGCTTCTTGGGCGATCGCGCTCAAACTATCTCGATCGAGAACCCGATTGGTCGCCATAGGAGGAGTTTGAGATGAGAGGGAATGGTTCAGACTGGTTGTAACGCATCGAGGAGGGCGCCGACATCGAGCAAGGCGAGGGGCGATCGCGAAGCGACGGGTTCGCCGTCCCCCGCTTCGACCCACGCGATCCCGGAAAATAAGGTCTTGAAAACACCGATCTGAGTGGGGTCTAACACTTGAGAGAACTCCGGGGAAGTCAACGGGCGGATCTCGTCGCGGTTCAAACAATGGGTGGCGCCGATTCCGGCGACGACGCAGGCGAGATAACGACAGTTGAAGCGGTCTAAATCGTTATCGCTGGCGTCTGAGGCGGGGCGGCGCTTCTCCTGGGGAGTATCGCCGACAATCGCTACCGGGAAGGTCTCGCCAATGGGACAACTCGCCGGAGAGACGCCGAGGCGATCGCTCAAAAATTGCGCTAAATCGAGGATCCACAATAACTTTCCCGATTGCTTGACCACGCCGAACAGCGACGGAAGCACCCCCGGAATCGGACAAATTTGTTTGCGGTTCAATGTAGTCATCTCTACCAGGTGGTCTTGGGGAATTCCCAAGCGAACCTGGGTAGACAGTCGGATTTCGACGTACTCCGTTGAGGGAACTCCCATGAAATTCGAGTCGCGATCGCCAGCGTAAAACCTGCGGTTTCAATTGTACGCGACACTTCGCGAGGGGATGCGACATTTTCCCTATCCGGCGTTCGCGAAGCGACGGCCCCCCCGGATCGCCACTTCCGTTCCCACCGGAGGAGTCCCGGTACCTTCGGAGGTTCCCAATCGTTCTTTTTCGATGGTTTCGATTAATTTTTGCGGTTCGCACGGTTTGGTCAGGTAATTGTTCGCCCCCACCATGCGCGATCGCATCCGATCGATCGCCCCGTCGCGTCCCGTTAACATCACGATCGGAATCGACTCGAACAGTTGCGACTGTCTCAGCATCCGACAAAGTTCGTAACCGTCGATCGCGGGCATATTAATATCGAGCAGAATTAAATCCGGCTTGTGTCTGGCTAAGACAGAGAGCGCTTTCGCCGGTTCGGTTAATTTCAAATACCGATAGCCCGCCGCTTCTAAAATTAATTTGACGTGACGTTGAGTGGTTTTGCTGTCGTCAATGCACGCTACAAGCGGTCCGGGTTGTTTTTCCACCTCCCGATACGGGGCGATCTCCACGATCCCCGCCCGAATCACCGGAACCAGTAAGTTCGCCAGCGCCAAGGTATCGGTTTTCAGGTAGCGGGCGAGATCGTACAAACAATAGTGTTTGCGAATCCCTTTAGCCAATTCTCGGATAAAGTCGAGATTCTGCACGCTTTTCCACAGGGTTTTCGCAAATTTCTCTAAATCTTCAATGACGAAGCGCTGAAACGGCGAGGGAATATCTTGCGCGATTTTTCCCCAGCAACCGAGATAACCGCGCATCGGTAAAATAACGGATTTGAAGGGAACGGAGATCAAAATTGGGTCTAAACCGACCAATTTTTCAAATTCGACGATCGCCTTGGGCAAACTCAAGACGTGCATTAAGGCTTCTTGGGTGAGGAAAAATAAAAGTTTTCGCGTTTCTTGTAAGGAGAAATATCCCGTTTTCCAATAATGGCAAATTAATTGATAGTCCGATTCTAAGCCTTTCGGGATGACCCCTTCTAACTGGGGGTCGTACCAGGTTAAATGATAGGCCAATCTTTCCCTAGCGCCGTTGACGCTGGTGGCAAAATGCAGGTTTCCCTGACCGACGTAAACCCGCCACGCCACGGAGCGATCGTTGGGATTGCGAATGGTCAGTCTTCCGGACAGTTTCTTGCTGGCAATATGTTGCAAGGCTTTGGCGGGGGAACCGATCATTTTCTGAACTGCCGGACGGGCGATCGCACTTTTGGGCGCTTCGGTTGGGGTGGAGGGTTTTTGAAGTTTAGTGATTTCTTCCATTTTTTTCTCTATCTCGATAAAATAATTCTTATTCAGGAATGCCTGTCTTGGCAAAGATCTAAATTGAAGGATAAATACGGGATGGTCGCGGATTTAAGCTCTCGGTGTGGCCGTCAGACGATAGGATTTGTCGATCTCATTTAATGACATTTTTCACCGAGAGGTACTGTTACTTTAAATACACGTTAACAATGAATTTAGGTTAAAACATCAGTAAAAATGAGAAACCTTTTATCCGTGTTTGTACGCGCTCTTTCTATCCGTAAAAACACGTAAGATCTCCGAGTCTCGCCTGTCGTTGGCAAATTTAAGGGCGTTAGAGGGTCGGCGTCCGGGGGCGTTGCAAGCCATCGAGACCGTGGGGCTGTGGTCTACTCTGATAGAGAGCAGTCTCTCTCAAGGAAATAAACCGAATCATGAGTTACGATTACGATTTGTTAGTCATTGGCGCCGGATCGGGAGGCTTGGCGGCGTCGAAACGGGCCGCTTCTTACGGGGCGAAGGTGGCGATCGTCGAAAACGACCTCGTGGGCGGAACTTGCGTGATTCGCGGTTGCGTTCCCAAAAAGCTGATGGTCTACGCTTCGACGTTCTCCCACCTCTACGACGACGCCGTAGGTTACGGGTGGAGTGAAGTCAAGCCGAGTTTCGACTGGAAAAAGCTGGTGGAAGTGGTCGATAACGAGGTGATGCGCCTCAACCAGGTGCATATCAAGTTGCTGGAAAAAGCGGGCGTCGAACTGATTAAAGGGTTGGGGCGGTTTGTGGATCCCCATACGGTGGACGTGGGCGATCGCCAAATTACTGCGGATAAGATTTTAATTGCCGTGGGTGGCGCCCCGGTCAAACCGGAGAATATTCCCGGTATCGAGCATACGATTACTTCCCGGGAGATGTTTCACTTACCGGAGTTTCCCAAACGGTTCGCGGTCCTCGGGGGTGGCTATATCGGCGTCGAGTTTGCCGGAATTATGAACGGATTGGGGGCTGAGGTCACCGAAATTATCCGCCGCGAGAAGATTTTGCGCGGTTTTGACGAGGATATCCGCACGGACATTCAGGCGGGAATGACCGAACACGGGGTTAATTTTTTAACGAATACGGAAATTGAGAAGATCGAGAAAACCGATGAGGGGTTGAAATTGACCTTAACCGGGGATAACGAACCGTTAGTGGTCGATACGATCTTGTGCGCGACGGGTCGCAAGCCGAAACCGCAGTTAGATCCGTTAAATTTAGACAATGCGGGGGTGGAGGTTCGCGACGAGGCGATCGCCGTGACGGAAGATAGCGCCACCAGTCAGCCCCATATTTACGCCGTCGGCGACTGTACCGATCGCCTCAATTTAACTCCGGTGGCGATCGCGGAAGGTCGGGCGTTTGCAGATACGGTCTTCGGCCATATCCCGCGCTATATCAGTCATAAAGGCGTACCGTCCGCCGTTTTCGCCCAACCGGAAGGGGCGACGGTGGGAATGACGGAAAAAGAGGCGATCGCCGATTTCGGCGAAGATCGAGTCAAAGTCTATCGGGGCCGTTTCCGTCCCATGTTCCACAGTTTGACCGGGGCGAATGAGAAAGTAATGGTCAAGTTAGTGGTCGAGAAAACGACCGATCGCGTCCTCGGCGTGCATATGGTGGGTAAAGATGCTGCGGAAATTATTCAAGGAATGGCGATCGCCGTCAATATGGGCGCTACCAAGAAAGATTTCGACGCGACCATCGGAATTCACCCGAGTACGTCGGAAGAGTTCGTAACGTTGCGTTAATGCGCTAATCGATCGTGGCACTCGGGTTTGAATAGCCACTCAAACCCGAGCGATCTACCCCATTTACGAAGAAAAAGCCTACAAAAAAAGCCGATTGACCAGCAAAATTTCGAGTTAGAATTGGAGGAGGGAGTCTGCTTGCTTCGAGACCGCAATTTAAGGAGGTCTTTGAGTCATGAAAGACTGGAATTTTAGTAAACTTTTTGGGATTCTGCCAATTTCTCTGGTTTTGCTGTTTGGCTTGATTTATTATTTAGCAACTTTCCATATCCGTCTCGCTCTCGTGACCGAGTTCGCTTTACTTTCAAGCTTGATTTTAATTTGGTTCAAATTGTTCGATCGCCTCCTCACTCATCCGTAAAGGCGCTGTAGAAAAACAAGGGGCGATCGCCGCTCAATCGCTTTTTTCGACTTCTTCCCGCAACGCCGTTTTCACCCGCGCGTATTCCCGTTCGACGCGCTCGAACAACGGCGACGCATCGCAAGTGGTTCCCGATCGCCCCAAATATTCGAGTTCTTTACTCAATTCCGAGAGTCGATTGGCGCCGAGGGCCGCACTGGTGGATTTGAGCGAATGGGCCGACTCGCGCAAGGCGGCGGCATTGGAATCGGCGATCGCCGATTCCATCAAGGTGAGTAATTTGGGGGCTTCGTGTAAGTAAAGTTCGACTAATTCTTCGAGGGCTTCGATCTCTCGCAAGGAGTCGAGCATTTTCGCATCTAACACGGGCGGCGGGGTGAGAGTTGTCACCCCACTGCTGGCGGGATCGTCTGTCTTGGCGGAGCCTTCGTTGGTGGCGACCCGCGATCGAGGGTCGAGGGTGGTTCGGTAATGAACCTCGCTGCTGGTCACCACCCGGGTGTTGACCTCGACCCTCGGCTGACATTGAGACAGAGCCTGCACCAACTCCGGCATCCGAATCGGTTTGCTGATATAGTCGTTCATGCCCGCTTCGATACAGGCTTCGCGATCGCCGAGCATGGCATTGGCGGTCATGGCGATGATGCGCGGTCTGGCGTCGTCCGCCCATTCCCGACAGATCGCTTGGGTCGTTTCCAAGCCGTCCATTTCCGGCATCTGCACGTCCATCAGCACCACGTCGTAACGCTGGCGGCGCAAGGCGGCTAACACTTCTAACCCATTCCCCGCCACGTCGGCGCGATAACCCAAGCGCTGGAGGATTTGCAAGGCCACTTTTTGATTGACTAAGTGATCTTCGGCTAAGAGAATGCGGAGGGGTAATTTTTGGGCGAGTTGGGGATCGATTTGAACCTCCCCATTTCCCGGGCGTAGGGTCGGTAAGGGCGCACCGCCGAACAGGCTGGCCAACACATTATATAACTGCGATTGCTTGATCGGTTTGTTGAGCCCACCGACCAACTGAATCCCCTTGCTTTGAATCCAGGTATCTTGCCGTCCGACGGCGGTGAGCAGAATTAAGGGAAAATCCGCCTCCTCGGAAATCGCGCCGACCGCTTCGGCGAAGGCGATCGCGTCCATATCCGGCAACTGCCAATCGACGATCGCCCCGTCGAAGCTTCGATCCGCTTGCAAGCGCGCCAACGCTTCGGCCCCGGAGGCGATCGTCTCCACCACGAGTCCCCACCCTTGCAACTGTTCGCCGAGAATGTCCCGGACCGTGGCGCTTTCCTCGACCACGAGCAAGCGTTTCCCTTGAAAACAATTGAGATCGAGGTTAGGCGTCGCCTCCGATTCTACCGCCGGGGCGATCGTCGTAAAATAGAACGTCGATCCTTCTCCCGGGTGGCTTTCCACCCACATCGTGCCGCCCATCAGCTCGCTCAAACGCTTGCCGATCGCCAATCCCAACCCGGTTCCCCCGTACTGGCGCGTCGTCGAAGAATCGACCTGAGAAAAGGATTTAAACAGGCGGTTCATCCGTTCTTCGGGAATGCCGATTCCGGTATCGCTCACGGAGAATTGCAGCTCGTAAAACTGCTCCTTCGACGGGCTTTTTGTGCTCGGGGCGATCGCCCGGGCGCTCACGGCGACCACGACTTCGCCGCGATCGGTAAATTTGACCGCATTACTGAGTAAATTAATCAAAATTTGTCGCAACCGGGTCACGTCCCCGGCGATCGTTTCCGGCGTTTCCGGGGCGATCGCATACGCCAGTTCCAGATTTTTTTCCGTCGCCTTCGACCCGAGTAAATCGAGGCATTCTTCGATACACGAGCGTAAATTAAACGGTTGCTGTTCCAGTTCGAGTTTACCCGACTCGATTTTAGAAAAGTCGAGAATATCGTTGATAATCGTCAGCAACGCCTCGCCACTGTTGCGGATCGTTTCGACAAAATCGCACTGTTCCGGGGTCAAGTCGGTATCGAGCAACAGTCCGGTCATCCCGATTACCGCATTCATCGGCGTGCGGATTTCGTGGCTCATCGTCGCCAGAAATTCACTTTTGGCCCGGGTCGCCGCCAGGGCTTCGTCCCGAGCCCGGGCGAGTTCTTCCGCCGCCTGACGGCGTTCGAGTTCGCCGCCAATCCACTGCGCCATCAGTTTGAGCAATTCGCGATCGACGGCTTTAAACGGGCGATTGAGCGGTTCGCTACTGGAAAAACTCAAGGTTCCGTAGACTTCGTTATTGACGATCGCCGCCGTGCCGATATAGGCTTCCTGACCGAAGGGGGTGAGGGTGGGATTTTTGTGCCAGCGCGACACCATCACCGATTCAAAATAGAGCGGTTCGCTTTGGCGAATCGTTTCGCGACAGTAGGTTTGGTTTAAATCGTAAACTTCGCCGACGGCGATCGCTTGCTTGGGAGATTGGGCCGCGAGGATCTCGTAGCGATCGCCCTCTATCTTCGCTAAAATTGCGATTTCGAGCCCAAAACGCTGCCGTCCCATCGCCAGCAACTTTTGCAGCCGTTGGTTGAAGTTGAGCTTCCGCGACGAGGTAATTTTATATAAAGTTCTAATTAATGCCTCGCTCTCGCGCAATTCGGCTTCGGTGTGCTGGCGTTCGCTAATGTCTCGGGAAATGGCCACGACTTCCCGAACGCCGCCCTTCTCTTCGTCGCGAATCGTGCGGCAGGTGGTTTCAAACCACACGTAATTGCCATCTTTACGCCGCATTCGATAGCTCATCGTATAGCTTACCCGCCCGTCTAACACGGCAGCGTGAGATTTTTCGATCGCCTGTAGGTCGTCCGGATGGAATAATTCGTAAGCGGAATGGCCGACCAATTCCTCCGGTTCGTAGCCGAGCAGCGATCGGCTCGCCGGGGAAACATAGAGATATCGACCGGACGGGGTTTGTCGCGCAATTAAATCGGTGGAATTTTCCGCCATCAAGCGGTAACGGTCTTCGCTTTCTTGCGCCGATCGCCCGGAGCGTTCCAACGCCCCCAGCATGTTATCGATCGTTTCTGCCAAATGGGATAACTCGTCGGCGCCGCTCACCTCGATCCGTTGGGACAGGTCCCCACTGGCACCGATCCGTTCCACATTTTGACTCAACGCCGACAGCCGCGACAACACGAGTTTTTCGACTAAGAATAAAGTGACGATGCTAAACACCACCCCCACCGCCAGCAAAGAGCCGACTAAATAGCGAACGCTGGTGCGACCTTGACCGTAGATATCGCGATCGAGGTCTACTTCTAAGACTAAAACCCCCTGTCCGAACAGATCTTGCAGCAGGACGTAAGCGGAAATCCGATCGTCTCCGAGACGGTCCATGACAATCGGCGTATTCAGTTTGTCGCTACTTAACAACGTCAGCGATTCCGGTAAGGGTAAGCCGAGTTGCCACTGTCCCGAGGTGGCCCGTTGGAACGGCGCGATCGCCTGACGGACGTTCGCCGGGATCGTCGAATCGTCCGACGGCGTGCAGTTTTCACCCCATTGCCGCTCTTCGCAGGGGAACCACAGATGAAGCTTTAACGGTAATTGGGTCAGTTCTCCCAACCGTTGCAGTTCGGATCGATTGAGCGCCCGTCCCATCATCAACCAACCCCGACTCGGCCCGGATCCGTCACTGGTGAGAATCGACTGGATCGAAATTCGGAGCGGCCCTTGGGGAAGGAGGACTAACCCCGCCAATTTCTGAGCCCCGTCCCGATCTTGACGGGCGCGTAACTGCTCGACTAACTGCCGCGCTAACCCTTGCATTTCCGGGGAAATCGGGATTTCGCGACCGCGTTCCCAGTCAAAGGCTTTACCAAAGACTAGCTCGCCGTCGGGAGCAAACAGCGACAGGAAATTGAGCCTTAATTGCGAAAAAGTAGAATTGCCAAAATTGGACGCAATATAATTTTCATCCCCGGGATCGATAAAGCGATAGGTATCGTCCCATTGGGCGTGATATTCCGCCATCGAGTCGAGTTCGGCGAGATTGTCGTCGAGGGCTTCAATCGCTCGGGTCACCTCTTGAATCACTCGTTTTTCTTCTAACTGGCGAAAATCATCGAGTAAAATCGTCGAAGCCGTGGCATACAAGACCACATTGAGAGCGACCAAGGCCGCGCCGAGCATTAAGAGTGTTTTTTGACGGAGTTTCATAGCATAACCCCCTGCGCACGGGTTGGCGACAGCACGACAACGCCAACACTCCGGCAGATTCGATCGTTTTGCGAATCGCTCAGAGGTCTCGACTGTCGAATAGTGTTGCCGCAGTCGGCGCGATCGATGCTTCCCTGTCGAAGTTTCACCTCAATCCCCCATCTTGAATTCCTCATACGCGCGAGCCAGCTTTGATTCTCTCCATGTCAGATCGTCAAATGGAGCGAGTCGAATGGAGCCTCGCATCTCCTCCCCATCCCGCTTGGCAGTCTGGAGACAGACGACGAAACTCTCCGGGAAGTGTTCGGCCACTCGTCCTCGTTGTTGTTAGATTTCCCCGATCGCCCACGAATTTAGCGCGCGAAAATCTGCGGGCGTCCGGGGTGTTCGATGCTTGACCCTGTGTGTACAGCTTATCGTGACAGATTGGAGAAGATGGGATTTTAGATTTTAGATTTTAGATTTTAGATCTAAGATTGGGGATGTTTTGGCAGACCGGGACCGGAGAATCGGCTCGATTCCAGATCGTTGGCGATCGCCCTCGACTCCCTTGGATCGTTCCTCTCCGATTCGGGGGCTCGTCGAGCCAAGCCCCCGAGAGTATTAAAGCCGATTTCCCTCGCCAAGCCTTCAAAAAAGTTGAGGGATTTTTTATACCGCTTCTCCCGTCACCGAAGCTTGTAACTGGGCGATCGCCTCGATTAATTGTTCGGGAGAATCCACTAACACATCGGGATGGCGTTGAGCTAAAACGTCTTTAGAATTAAAGCCCCACGTCACCGCAATCACTTTAATATTACTTTTTCTCGCCGCCTCAATATCGCGGGTTTCGTCCCCAATATAAATAATATCGCTGGGGCTGAGATTTTCTTTCCTTAAAAAATTTTTGATAATTTTATTTTTACCGAAAATAGTCGCACCAGAATAAATAAAATCAAACAAAGATTCCCACCGATGTTTTTCTACAAACCCCCGCACATTTTCTTTTGAATTGGAACTTAAAATACCCAGTTGAAATCCTTGCTTTTTGAGGGTTTTTAAGACATCTTTCATCCCTGCGATCGGTTTGAGATGATCGATCTCGTGCTTGAGTTCCATTTTGACCATTTGCAATAAAAAAGGCAACTTCGAGATCGGAATCGGTGAAGTTTTTATAATTTGTTTTGACGTTAAATTCCGCAATTTGGCGATTTCTTCCGCTCGGATCGTGTCGTAACCGAACTCTCCGGACAATCGATTTGTAATTTCTACGATCGCCTCCAACGTATCGGCAAGGGTACCGTCAAAATCAAATAAGATAGTTTGCCGTAACATAATTTCACTCTAAAACAATAAAAAATTAGCTAGAGTCCTTACTGAATCGAGATTAACACGAAAAAATCAGGAGGTTTCGGGAGTTAAATCGGGAGGGAATAGACCGATCGCCGAAAACTTGCCCTTTCTGGATCGCTCATCTGCATCAAAGCGATCGCGGGATCTATTCTTAATACAGAAACTTCCATCAATCTCGTTCCCACCGGATAACTTTTAATTTGAATTCGACGCCATTGGAGATCTCCCGTTACACTCAAGATAACTGCACGACAAGGATCGTCGATGAAAACTATTTTATTTTTATGCACTGGGAATTATTATCGCAGTCGCTTTGCCGAATATCTATTTAACGATCGCTGCCAACAACAGAACCTATGCTGGCGTGCTACCTCGCGCGGATTAGCCTTAGAACGAGGAACCGATAATATCGGACCGATTTCACCTCATGCACTCGCACGTCTTCAGCAACTGGGAATCTTTTTACCCTCCGATCTTCGCTTTCCTAAAGCGGTTGATAGTAGTGATTTTAGCGCAGCCGATGCCATTGTTGCTTTAGATGAATCCGAACACCGTTCCCTCATGCGCGATCGCTTTCCCGACTGGAGTGAGGCGATCGAATATTGGAGCGTTCCCGATCTCGACCGCCTCTCTGCCGACATCGCTTTATCCACTATTGAAAACCAGATCGATCGACGGATCGAAAGTCTGAATTGCTCGGTTTAGTCCTCCTTTTTAATTCACAATAAAATCTCGATTTTTACCCAGTTTCAACTGACGATCGCTCGCCCAAAAAACCAGCACGATCTTCCCATTCCCCTCATCAAAATACACCGCTTCTCTCCAGAACCATCGATGTTAAAACCGCGATCGCCCGTCGCCGCCATCACCTTTCCCAAGAACGAGGGGGATTCGATCCCCTAAAATAATAGAGGGATCGCGCCCGAAGGACGAGCGAAATATGACAGACAATCACGAGAAAAATTGGTTGAGCGCCACAGTCACCCGACTGATTGGCGATCGAATTGGACGATCGCAAAATGGCCGGGAGGTCAACTCCCAAACCCCCGAGAACGCGGCGATCGCGGCTGAATCGACCGAGAGTAAAACCCCTACAAATGTCAATACATCTTCGATCGTGCCGACCGCCGCGACTCTAACTCGTCCCGATTGGCGCGATCGTGGTTACGACGTGGTCGAATCCCTGGGAACCAACTACCTCGGCGGTCGCGCCACCTACCGCGCCACCCAACTCAAAACGCAAAAAACCGTCGTTATCAAACAATTTCAATTTGCCCGTCCCGGCGCCGACTGGTCCGCCTATAAAGCACACGAACGCGAAATCCAAGTGTTGCGCGGACTCAATCATCCCGGAATTCCACAATATCTCGATTCCTTCGAGACCCCCGATGGATTTTGTCTGGTTCACGAATATAAAAATGCCGAATCTTTAGTCAATCCGCGCACGTTTACCCCGGAAGAAATTAAAACGATTGCCGTTTCCATTCTCGAAATTTTAGTTTATCTCCAAAATCGAATTCCTCCGGTCATTCACCGCGATCTCAAACCCGAAAATATCCTCGTCGATGACAACACCAACGTTTATCTGATCGACTTCGGCTTCGCGCGTATGGGGGGGGAGGCGATCGCCCTCAGTAGCGTCGTTTCGGGAACGACCGGGTTTATGCCCCCGGAACAACTACTCAATTTACAACTGAGTGAAGCCTCGGATCTCTACAGTTTGGGCGTGACCCTAACCTGCTTGCTCACTGGGACAAAATCGAGCGCTATTAATAACTTAATCGATAGCACTTATCGCGTAAACTTCCGCCATTTACTCACCCAAGTTAGCGATGAATTTATTGAATGGCTGGAAAAAATGGTGCAGCCGAATGCAGGCGATCGCTTTGCCAATGCCACGGAAGCTTTAAAAGCCCTCAAACCGATTCCCATTCGTCGCCGACTGCCACAAGTCGAATTGAGTGCATCTCGCCTCGACTTTACCGCCGAACCGAATAAAGTTGTTTCTCAAACGGTGACGGTTAAAAACACCGATCCGAAGACCTTACTCGAAGCGCGATGGGAAATCGCAACCGATCCGGAATATGACGCCGAAAGTTGCAACTGGATTTACATCGAACCCGCCCAGTTGAGCGGGAATGAAACTGAATGTCGCATCAGCGTAGATACGCACCAACTATCGGTTAACGAAACTTACCGTCACACCCTTATTTTACACGCCAATTCGATTCCCGATACCTATTCGATTCCCTTACAATTAGAAGTTAGACCGCCGTGCGTTCGCGTTCCTAAATTGGGGCGGTGGCTGAGTCGCGATCGCCTGCAAACGTCGCGGGCGATCGTCTTTTCGATGGGGGCGATCGCTCCACTGACTTTAGTCTGGCCCGGATTGGCGATCGCCCTGAGCGTTCCCCTCACCCTCGTCGTCGCTCAAGACCTCTCGGAAACCCTCACCAACGAAGACTTAGACCCGATCGCCCAAACGATCGATCGCTGGATGGTCGCCCCCGGCTTGGCCGTCATTTGCTTGTGGGGATTAACTCAAATCGACTTCCAAACTGTGGAAAATTCGACCTTGAGAACGATCGCGATGGGCTTGACTATTGCAGCGATGGGCGGCGTCAGTTTTGGCGTTGTCAAACTGTTTACTATTGTTTTTAAACGAGTTCTGGCGATCGCGCCAATTCTCATTTTTGGAACGTCTTTCGTGTTAGTCGGTTTGACCACGGGCTTTGTCGGAACCTTAGCCGAAGCAGGTATCGCCACTTTAGTGTTAAGTTCCCACATTCGTCGCCAAATTCGCGCCGATAAATTAAGCCGTAGTTTTGCTTTGAAAAACTGGGCCGTCGCCGCCACCGTGGGCGCGGGTATCGGCGGCGCGATCGCGGGTTTATTATTTAATTTTGGCATCGTCATGCCCTTGTGGTAGATAGGCCCCAACTCCTGCATCTAAATCTAAACTCTAAAATCTCTAAAATTCCACAAAAGATGAATCCAGAGATAACAACCCTCGACGCCGATGTTTTAGTCGTCGGTGGGGGAACCGGGGGGACGGCGGCGGCGATTCAAGCGGCGCGACGGGGGGCAAATACGATCTTGGTCGGCGAAGGGGTTTGGTTGGGCGGGATGCTGACCTCGGCGGGGGTTTGCGCGCCGGATGGGAACGAGTTAGCTGCGTTTCAGACGGGTTTGTGGGGGGCGTTTCTGCGGGAATTGGAACGGCGCCAAGTGGGCGGTTTAGATTGGGGTTGGGTAAGTTTTTTTACTTACGATCCCCGCGTCGGGGCGGCGATTTTTGCCGATTGGGTGCGGCAATTGCCCAATTTGCACTGGATTGGGGGACAACGGCCTCGGGAAGTCCTGCGCGACGGCGATCGCCCGATCGCGGTTCGGTTCGATACGGTGCTAGTTCGCGCCCGGATTATCCTCGACGGTACGGAATTGGGGGATTTACTGCCGTTAGCAGAGATTCCCTATCGCTGGGGCTGGGAATGGCGCGATCGCTGGAACGAACCGAGTGCCCCTGTCGGTCCGAATGCCTTCACCTGTCGGTATCCGGTGCAGGCGCCAACTTGGGTGGCGGTCCTGCGCGATTTTGGGGAAGGAGAGCAGGCGCCCCCCGTTCCCGTCCCCGAGATCGATCGCCCGGAGTTATTTGCGGGGGCGTGGGACGCTTACGGCCCCCGTCAGTTCGTGGATTACGCCCGGTTACCGGGCGATCGCTTTTTGCTGAATTGGCCGATTCGCGGCAACGATTACGGGGAAGGACTCGATCGCCTCGTGGCCTCGGAGACGGCGCGATCTCAGTTCCTGCAAGAGGCGCTCTGGCACTCCCAGAGTTTTGCACTTTACGTGCAGAATCAATTGGGGCGGCGTTACGGGTTGGCGGAGGAAATCTTCCCCCCCGGGTTCAAAGGGAAGGGGGCGAACGGCGGTGGGGCCTTTGCTTTGCATCCGTACTACCGCGAAAGTCGGCGGATTGAAGGGCTCGAAACCCTGACAGAACGGGATATTTTACCGATGTCCGGCGGTCGGGTCGCCCGATTGCCGGGATCGGAGCGAGTCAGTGCGGTGGCGGTCGGCAATTACGAGAACGACCACCATTATCCCGAGACGATCGCCGGGGATTTTAAGTTGCAAGTACAACGTAAATCGATACGGTGGGGCGGTCGGCTGACGGGAACGCCGTTTGCGATTCCCTACGGTTGTTTGGTTCCCGCAGAAACGGACGGGTTTTTAGTTTGTGAGAAAAATATTTCGGTTTCTCATATTGCCAATGGTGCGACCCGTTTGCAACCTGCGGTCATGGGGATCGGACAGGCGGCGGGGATGGCGGCGGCGTTGTGTGTGGAACGCGGTTGCGAACCGAGGGAGTTACCCGTGCGACTGTTGCAAGAGGCGTTGTTGACCGATGCGATCGCCCCGACGGCGGTGATTCCCCTCTTCGACCTCACCCGCGATCGCCCCGATTGGCTCGACTGGCAGCGCTATTATCTCGACTGTCCCCAGGCGTATCCCCTTGAGGGCGAGACCCCGACCCCTGGGACGGCGATCGCCCGGGTCGGTCCGCAGCAGTACGTGGGGGTGTTGCAGCGTCTCGGCGAGCAAGATTACCGCTTGACGCAGTGCGATCGCCCGCGATCGGGCGGGGAACCCTGGATTTTGGTGACTTTGTACCCGGATATCGAACGCGACTTGCGCGAAGTTATACCCGAAGGAGAGAAAATTGCGATCGCGGGGCGATCGAACCGTGCCGGGGGATGGATTTTGGTAGAAGCCTGGGAGTCCTGTCAGAAATTTTAATTAATTAGCACTACATTTATCGATCGCGTGTCGATTTCTATCGGTCGATAAAAGCTAATTAATATTAAGCTTTTAAAGCCCGCGATCGGGGCGGTAACCCCTCTCCCCAACCGACGATCTAAAATTTAAAATTTAAAATTTAAAATCTAAAATCTAAAAATTCGTTGGGGAACTCGGGGGTCTTTCCTCCGGATAGTTCCCAAAAACTCGGGAAAAGTGGATCGGAAAATCCGATATACAGATTACTGATGCGGACTCAAGCTTCTATTATCCTCTGCGGCTTGCTATTAGCGGGCTTTGCCGGATCTCAAGGCAAGGATCCAGCAAGTCAGCGCGATCGCTTCTCCCGGTGGGAAACCCTACCGAGTTCCGCTCAAGGACGACAAAGTGAGGATATTTGTCCTCATCGCGGAAGCGGACGGTGTGAGGTCACTGAGGGATCGCATCCCGATCGGGCGATCGCCAACTCCGCACCGAGTTCCTCCTTGACTGGCTTGCGATCTCATGGTTCTTAATTGCACTCTCATTCGTCCTGTTGCGATTAAAACACTCGGGTTTTGACTGAAAAACTTGAGTGTTTTATTTTCGTGCGATCGCACTTGTTGCTACAAGCTTTGAGAAGTTTTTTGAATATTTTTTAAAACACCTGCATGGTTTGAGCGCCCCTGGGTCTTCCTCAGACCTGATTTACCTTTAGGCTTTTCGAGATGTTTCAATCTAAAATTTCAACGACGAACGCGAAAATCTCAAAACTTGCCACGAATATTCTTTCTAGGATAGAATTTTGACAAAATTTGTTAATTGAGTAACAAATGACGCAGAGCAGTAAAAAGTGTTGCCCTTAAACTGGCAAACACGACTGTGGAGACAAAAGTGTAAAGCGTTTCGTAGGGACAAATCGAGGCGCTGCATTCTGCCTTGAGACGGCGCGTCAGGAGATCTTCGGATCGTCTTGACAACGCCATCACTTGTGTGGGATAGTGCCGCCGTCCTTCGCGCACCCTCTCGCTGCCATCTGGCCGGATCTCGCGATCGCGCGGGAAAAATGGCAAAATTCGAGCAGCCCACCCCTGACTCACCCCCAAAACTGTCTCCATCCAACTGCGTGCGTGTAAGTTATGGTGAACCAAAGCCTAATGCAATCGCGATCGGAAAACGGAGGTTGCGAGTCAGCCTGCTGCGAAGCGAGCCAAGATCGGCTTACCCAGGGCTGGTTGAGTTGTAACCATCATCGAAGACAATAAACGGAGAAGGGTGCAACTACAACTTGACCTATCCGTAATACGAGGATTGAGATGAGCAACGACGTGGATCTGATCAAAAGCCTTAGCCCCAGTGCGATGGATCAGATCATGCTATATCTGGCCTTCAGTGCCATGAGAACCAGTGGGCATCGGCACGGAGCATTTCTAGATGCAGCAGCAACAGCCGCGAAATGTGCCATTTACACGACCTACATGGAGCAGGGGCAGAACCTGCGCATGACGGGGCATTTGCATCACATCGAACCGAAACGGGTCAAAGCGATCGTCGAGGAAGTCAAACAAGCCTTGACGGAAGGCAAACTGCTCAAAATGCTCGGTTCTCAAGAACCGCGTTATCTGATCCAGTTTCCTTATGTCTGGCTGGAACAGTACCCGTGGCAACCCGGGATCTCTCGGGTTCCGGGAACCAACCTCACCAGCGAAGAAAAGCGGCAAATCGAGCGTAAATTGCCCAAGCCTTTACCGGACGCCCAACTGATCAACTCCTTCCAGTTCATGGAATTGATCGAGTTTCTGCACAGGCGTTCTCAGGAAGACTTTCCCCCAGAACGACAAATGCCCTTGAGTGAGGCGTTAGCCGAGCATATCAAACGGCGTTTGGTCTATTCCGGGACCGTGACGCGGATCGATTCGCCCTGGGGAATGCCGTTCTACGCTTTGACGCGGGCGTCTTATTCCCCGGCAGACGATCGCGAACGCACCTATGTCATGGTGGAAGATACGGCTCGCTATTTTCGCCTGATGAAAGATTGGGCCGAACGCAAACCCCAAACGATGCGAGTTTTAGAAGAACTGGATATTCCACCGGAACGGATGGAACGCGCCCTCGAAGAGTTAGACGAAATCGTGCGGCAATGGGCCGACCGCTATCACCAAGAGGGTGGCGAACCGATGATTTTACAAATGGTTTTCGGAAGCCAAGAAGAAGGCTAAGGGGGAGGAGTCGAACGGTTCGGCCAAAGCCTTCGCCCGCGCCGTCAGCGTCCCCTTCCCGGGAGTCTGGCCCTTGGCGCCCGGGCCAATCGGCGCCGTCGGGCCGATTGGCCCCTCTTTTCGGCGAACCTTCCTTCCCTCTAACGCTTTCGAGGGGAGCGCTTCGCGAAATCGGAAGATCGATCGCAAAGGTTGGCGGTGCATCGTCGCTCCCCCTCAAGGTTGGGGAAATTCCCGCAAAGTTCTAGGGGAGGCTTGTCGTTTTCGTGCCGCGATCGCCTCGATTTTGCCCGATCGCCCCCCGGGAAAGGAACGATACGGCCTTAGAGCCACTCTCGCGATCGCTCGTCCAATTCGGCGACTTCTGCCTCGTTTAACAGCCAACCCAGCGCCCCGGCATTGTCGCGGGCTTGTCCGGCGGTTTTGGCACCAGGAATCGGAATGACCCCCCCTCGTGCAATCAGCCAGTTGAGGGCGACTTGGGCGGGGGTTTTGTTGTATTTTTCCCCGAAGCGATCGAGCAGGTCTAAAACCGGGGCAATTTTTTGCAATCCTTCCCGCTTGAAACGCCCGTCCCAACGGCGCGGACCGCTTGGCGGGGGCGAATCCGGCGTGTATTTGCCCGTGAGCAAGCCTTGGGCGAGGGGACTGTAGGCGAGCAAGGTGACGCCGAGTTCTCGCGCCATTCTGACGATGCCTTGGGTTTCGACTTGACGGCTTAACAGGGAATAGCGAACTTGATTGACCGCTAGGGGGATCTCCCGTCGGGCGAGTAGGTCGTGGGCTTGCCGCATTTGGTCGGCGGAATAGTTGCTGACGCCGACGGCTTCGATTTGGCCGCGTTCGACAGCATCGGCGAGGGCGTTGATTAAGGTTTCCTGGCTCATGAAGAAGGTAAAGGGCCAGTGGACTTGGTAGAGGGTGACGCGATCGACTTGCAGCCGTTCCAGACTGGCGGCGATCGCCTCGCGCACGGATTCCCCGGTCAACCGCCAGGGAAACGGACCGTATTTGGTGGCAATTTGTACTCTCGCATCGCATTGCTGGCTAAACTGGCCGAGGAGCCGCTCGGATTCCCCCCGTCCGTACACTTCTGCCGTATCGAAAAACGTCACTCCAGAGGCGATCGCCGCGTCAAACGCCGAACGGACCTCTGCTACGCCGTAATCTTTGCCATAATTCCAAAATAAGGTATCTCCCCACGACCAGGCTCCAATTCCGAGAGGCTTTACCTGCGGCCCTCCCGATCCGAGGGCGATCGTTTGCTGTAAATCAAATGTCATGATGATTCCCGATCTCAATAAGTTTGCGATCGCCAACACACTTCATCTTATTCAGATCCCCGCTTCCACGCAGCAGTCGCGATCGCGCGATCGTTCCCCAACCTCCCCGCCATCCCCTCGGATTCCTCCAAAAGACAGAAATTTTCCCCAGTCCCTTGCTTGCTTGCCCAGAAAATGTATACTTTTGTAAAGATTTAAACTAAAAGCCAATCTTGTAGAACACTTAAAGTCATTCTCAAAACTAAAAAGCATGAAATTTTGAAGTCACTCCCGCCCGAACCGCTCCCTTTTTAAAGTTCAATTTCCAAGTCCCACGCGGGCAAACCCAAACGACCCAAACACATTTTTGTAACGCCAGGAGTGAGTATGTACGTAGTCCAGATTGCTTCTGAATGCGCCCCAGTCATCAAAGCAGGTGGCTTAGGCGACGTCGTTTATGGCCTCAGTCGCGAACTCGAAATTCGGGGTCATTGCGTCGAACTGATCCTGCCGATGTACGACTGTATGCGCTACGACCACATCTGGGGCCTGCACGACGCCTACCGCGACTTGTGGGTGCCTTGGTTTGGCGGTGCAATTCACTGCTCGGTCTTTTGCGGGTGGGTCCACGGGCGCGTCTGCTTCTTCATCCAGCCCCATTCCGGCGATAACTTTTTCAATCGTGGTCGCTACTACGGCGAACTCGACGACCACATGCGCTTTGCCTTCTTCAGCAAAGCCGCCTTAGAATTCCTCCTGCAAAGCAACAAACGTCCCGACATCATCCACTGTCACGACTGGCAAACCGGGTTACTGCCCGTGCTGCTGTTCGAGATGTACAAATACAATGGGCTGTGGAATCAACGGGTTTGCTACACCATTCACAACTTCAAACACCAAGGAATTGCCGGGGCTGACGTCCTCTGGGCGACGGGATTAAACCGCGAACCGTACTATTTCACTTACGATCGCCTCCAGGATAATTTCAATCCCTTTGCGATCAACTTCATGAAAGGCGGGATCGTCTACTCCAATTACGTCAATACCGTCTCCCCACACCATGCCTGGGAAGCCCGTTACACCGATATCGGCTACGGTTTGGGGCATACCCTCGAACTGCACCAGCATAAATTTGGCGGCATTCTCAACGGCATCGATTACGAGGTCTGGAATCCGGAAGTCGATCGCTACATTCCCTATCATTACTCCCCGGAAAATCTGCAAGATAAAGTCCTCAACAAAAAAGCTTTGCGAGAGCGCTTGCTCTTAGAAGAAAGCGACAAACCCCTCGTCGCCTTTATCGGACGACTCGACCAACAGAAAGGGGTTCATCTCGTTCACCATGCCATGTACTACGCCCTCAATAAAGGCGCCCAATTCGTATTATTGGGATCGGCAACAGAAGGGGGAATTAACAGTTGGTTCCACCACGAAAAACATCATTTGAATGACAATCCCAACTGTCATTTAGAACTCGGCTTTAATGAGGAATTATCCCACTTAATTTATGCCGGGGCGGATCTGATTGTGGTGCCGAGTAATTACGAACCGTGCGGCTTGACCCAAACCATCGGTTTGAGGTACGGTACGGTCCCGATCGTGCGCGGTGTCGGCGGCTTGCTCAATACGGTCTTCGATCGCGACCACGATCCGAACAAACCGCCGGAAGAGCGCAACGGTTACGTGTTCTATCAAACGGACTTTAATGCTTTAGAGTCGGCGATGGGGCGTGCTTTAGACTTGTGGTTTAACGAACCGGAGGAATTCCGCAAGTTGGTGTTACAGGGGATGGCTTGCGATTACTCGTGGAATAATCCCGGCACTCAATACGTGGGGGTTTACGAACATATCCGCCATAAGTGAGATCGTCGATCCCGAAGGGAGAGTGAAATTTCCCTTCGGGGGTTGAGAGGAGGTTTCATTGAGTTCGTCGAACATCGGTCAAATCGGTCACTTTCTGATCGGCGTTCCCGGGAGTGGGAAATCGACTTTCGCGCGGCAGTTAGCACGGGTCACGGGAGGGGCGATCGTCTCTACCGATCGCATCCGGGCGCAATTGTTTGGCGACGAAGCGATTCAGGGGGATTGGCGGGCGATCGAAGCGGAGGCGATCGCCCAAATTCGGGCGACGGTGCGCGATCGCCGTCCGGTCATTTACGACGCCACCAATGCCAAACGCTGCTGGCGGATCGAGATGTTGCACAAACTGGCAGATTTGGACGTGCTGTGGATGGCATGGTACTTGACACCGCCGTTATCGCGTTGCCAGCAGTTTAACCGCCAGCGCGATCGCCAGGTTCCCGATGCGGTCATCGAGGCATTTTACCGGAGTTTGCGGCGCTTTCCCCCGACCGACGCGGAGGGATTCGTCCGCGTTTGTCGCTTCGTTCCCGAGGAAGACGAGGCGATGCTGCAAGGGAGCCGCTTCGCGATCGCCTCCTTCGTCCGCCAGGAACTCGATCGCCTCCCGCAAGCGATCGCCCGTCGTCGCCAACGCCAAGAGGCGATCGCCCCCCATCTCTATTCCCACTCGATCGATTTCGAGCGCTTGATGTACGCGATCGCCGCCCTCGCCGAAGCGTCCCACTCCCCTCTAAATCGCCCGCAAACCGTCGAAAGGCTCACCCGACGGGTGGCCAGTGATGCTAGCCCTTTCTATGCCGATCCCGAGGCGATCGCCCGGGATTTAGAGTGGATTCAGTCTACTCATCTCTTCGACCGTCAACGGCAACCGATTGCCTTTCAGGTGCCGGAGATCGGCGATCGGGGGCGATCGTTCTTACCCCATCCTTATTCCGATGTATCCTCTTTCAGACGATTGATGCAGACGATTCGATACTTATTATTCGAGAGTTCCGAAGTCTTAGAAACTTGCACCTTCAAAGAACTGTTCTCTCGGGTGAAAAAGGCACGGGTTGAAACCAGCTTTCATCACTTTCGCCAAGATGTACAACAAGTGATTCGCCCGTATCGAATTGTAACCCCTTTGCCCTTTCCTCCCCGTCGGGTCGTTTAGAGGTTTAATTGAAGGGATCCGGACACTTTCTTCTATGGTGATTTGAGGACAGATGCCCGGGTTGATTCATGCAGTTTAAAGGTCTAACCGCTTACAGCATTTCTCAGTCTGGCGAGGTACAAAGTTATGACTGAAGTCCTGATGTAGTAAGGTTTATGTGTACTTCTCTGGTTAGGGAAACGCTGTATGCAAGACATTTAGATCCCCCTAAATCCCCCTCGCCAGGTAGGGGTTTGGTAACCCAACCCCTACTTTCCTCGTTCCCCCCCGGATCGGTACTCTCCCTCATCAGACGCCCGAGTGCTGTATTGTCTCTGATTTTTTTATAAAATTTGAGATAGAAATTGGCGCGTTCGTTCTAACTTTGGCGATTGGAAAAACTCCTTTGGCGTTGCTTCTTCAATGTCGATACCGCCATCCATCAAGACCACGCGATCGGCCACTTCTCGGGCAAAACCGACCTCGTGAGTGACCACTACCATCGTCATACCGCCCGATTTTGCTAGTGTTTTCATCACGTCGAGAACTTCGCGCACCATTTCCGGATCGAGGGCGGAAGTGGGTTCGTCAAATAACATGATTTTCGGTTGCATAGCTAAGGCGCGGGCGATCGCCACCCGTTGCTGTTGTCCTCCCGAAAGTTGTCCGGGATATTTCCCTGCTTGTTCGACAATTCCGACGCGATCGAGCAATTGTAAGGCTTCTGTTTCTGCTTGTCCGGGCGATCGCTTGCGAACCCATCGCGGCGCTAAAGTGACATTTTCCAACACCGTTAAATGGGGAAATAAATTAAATTGTTGAAAAACCATCCCCACTTCTCGGCGAATGGCTTCGATATTTTTTAAATCGTCGGATAATTCGATCCCGTCGATAGAAACTTTACCTTTTTGATAAGATTCGAGGGCATTAAAGGTTCGGATCAATGTCGATTTTCCCGAACCCGAAGGCCCCATAATGACGACGACTTCCCCGCGACTGACGGTTAAATTGGCACCTTTGAGGGCGTGGAACTTTCCATACCATTTATGAACGTCGCGAGCAATGATAATCGGTTCGGTAGGGTGCATGGAGTGGGCAATAGGGAGTGAGAAGTCCAGACGGCGGGCATCTTGCCCGTCAGAAAGTAATAACGGCAAAAAGAATTAGAATACAATTACATTAAACAAGAACTGGATCTAACTTTCGCGAATGACTGCAGCTTCTGCTAATTTTCGAGCATTTTTTTGCATCATTTCGATTTCTTGAGAGGACCATTCTTTAGTAGACTGACATTGATGGGCGATTAACAGTCCCCACAATCCTTTTTCAGTGACGATGGGAACCACCAAATTCGCTTTGACGTGAAATTCTAGCAGTAAATCGCGGTGACAGGGGTCTATATTTGCGGTTTCGATATTAGAGATTGCCCGAACTCGTCCGGCTGTGTAAAGGGCGGCATAATCATCGCTAAAACAGTCATCCGGTCCGCGCCGTCCGACAATTGAAAACTGCGGTTCGGCGATCGCCTCGCAGGTAATCTGTCCGCGCCAGTGAGAATAAAAATAATATAAAATGACGCGATCGACGTGCAAAGCCGTTCTCAAATGTTCCAGAGTTTGCTTGATAAAAACATCGCAATTAAGCGTTTTGGTCAGACGGTTGGCAATCCTTTTCAAACTACTGTCATGCATAAGACTTCAATTCGGAAAACTCTAGTGATTCTCTCCTAAAGCCGCCCCGGGCGATCGCGATCGCAGTCCAACCCTCGATCTCAGATTCGCGCGATCCGCCAAATTCTGCGCGATTTTAGAAAGTTGCTATTTTACTGTAGAACACTTCCAACAAAAAAAACCCGCTTGAAGCGGGTTGAAAAGAGTTAGGAGATGTACCACTAAGCCCCAAAAATATCGCCGAAGAAGTCGATCGCCTCTTTAAGCGCGGCAATAAAGACATCGATTTCTTCTCGGGTATTGTAAAAATACAAACTCGCGCGGGCCGTAGACTGGGCGCCGAGCGCCCGATGCAGGGGTTGAGTGCAGTGGTGTCCGGCGCGAATCGCCACCCCGGCGCGATCCAAAATCGTCGATAAGTCGTGGGGGTGAACGTTACCACAAGTAAACGACGCTAAAGCCGTTCTTCCGGAGCCGTCCGCATTCGGTTGCGGTCCGTATACCTTGACTTCGGGGATTTGATTTAACTGCTCGAACAGATAACTCGTGAGCTGTTTCTCGTAGGCATAAATATTCTCCATCCCCAGCTCGCTCAAGTAATCGGCGGCGGCGCCGAGGGCGATCGCCTCCGCAATCGCCGGAGTTCCCGCCTCGAACTTGTGGGGAACGTCCGCATAAGTCGAATGGTCGAGAAAGACATCGGCAATCATTTCGCCGCCGCCTAAAAACGGGGGCATCGATCGCAGGACGTGCAGTTTCCCGTATAAAAAGCCGATCCCCGTCGGCGCGCACATTTTATGACCCGACGCCACCAACCAATCGCAATCGATCTCCTGCACGTCGATCGGCATGTGAGGGACGCTCTGACAGGCATCGATTAACACCTTCGCCCCCACCTCGTGGGCGAGTCGGGCGATCTCTTGCACCGGATTGACGCAACCGAGGGTATTGGAAGCGTGAACCACCGAGACCAGCTTGGTCTTTTCCGAGAGCAAGCGGCGATACTGGTCGAGGTCGAAGCCTTGGGTCTCGCCGAGTTCGACAAACTTGAGAACGGCCCCAGTTTTCTGGGCCACCAACTGCCAGGGGACTAAATTGCTGTGGTGTTCCATCACCGTGAGGATGACCTCATCCCCGGCTGTGAGGGTATTTAACCCCCAACTGTAGGCGACTAAGTTAATTGCTTCGCTGGCGTTGCGGGTGTAGACGATTTCTTGCGAACTCGCCGCATTGACGAAGCGGGCGACTTTTTCGCGGGCGGCTTCGTAAGCGTCGGTGGCGCGGGCGCTGAGGGTATGCACGCCGCGATGGACGTTGGCGTTATCGCATTCGTAATAGTGGCGTAAGGCGTCGAGGACGGCGATCGGCTTTTGGGAGGTCGCCGCATTGTCCAAATAGACTAAGGGGCGTTCGTTGACTTCCTGAGTCAAGATGGGGAAATCGGCGCGCACGCGATCGGCTAGGGTTCTATGTTGAGTAACTACCATCACATCTGCACAATAAAGGGAATCGTCGAAGGGAATCGTCCCGCTTTCCCGGGAGTCGAGAAAGCGGGATCGGGTTTAAGAATTGTCGGTCCGGCAGGCAATACAACGGGCGAGACGGGTTTGTAACCGTTTGAGGGGGAGGCGATCGAGAATTTCGCCCGCGAAGCCGTCTACCAGTAAATTACGGCTGGTGTTGGGGTCTAAGCCGCGACTGCGAAGGTAGAAGAGTTCGTCTTCTTCGAGTTGGCTGACCGTGGCGCCGTGGGAACATTTGACGTTGTCGGCGGTGATTTGCAGTTGCGGTTTGGTGTGAACCCGTGCTTTCGGCGAGAGCAGTAAATTGCGGTTGAGTTGGCTCGCGTCGGTGAGTTGGGCGGGTTTGGGGACGAAGACTTTCCCGTTAAAGACGCTTTGGGCGCGATCGTCCACAATGGTTTTGTGCAGTTGTTGGCTGCTACCGTGGGGATAGTTGAGGGCGATCGCGCTATGAGTATCCGCCACTTGTTCCCCGCGTACCACACTCAAGCCATTGAGTACGGTATGGGTGCCTTCTCCTTTTTGGAACACGTCGAGATGGTGGCGCGCCAGTTTTGCCCCGGTAGAGACGGCGGTGCATTCGTAATGACTGTCTCGACCTTGGGCGATCGCCGTCTTGCCGATATGAAAAGCGTTGTGGGCTTCCCTTTGGATGCGGGCGTGCTTCACTTGGGCGTTGTCTCCCAACCAGATCTCGGTGACCGCATTGGTGAAATAGGGTTGACCGTGTTTGACGTTATCGCACCATTCCCGTTCGGCGACGACGTATTCTTCGAGTAAGGTGCAAGCACTCCCACTTTCCGCCACCACCAAAGCGCGCGGTTGAATCAGAGACGCAGTTTCGCCGTTAGTCGCTAAAAACAAGAATTGTATCGGGGTTTCGACGATCGCATTTTTCGGCAACCACACCACCGCCGCATCCACCAATCCGGAGGTATTGAGGGCGGTAAACACTTCTTTCCCCCCTTCTTGCGCCGTCAGATAGTCGGCGAGGCGATCGCGCAATCGCGGCGGTAACTGTCCTAAACTACCGACAAACACCCCGTCGGGTAAAGCGGTCACTTTCGACAATTGCGGCGCGTACACCCCGTTGACAAAGGTCACCCGACTCGCTTCTTGAGATAACTCAAACGGGGTTAACGCTTCCGACGGCAACACCAGAGGCTTACCCGCCTCAAAATTCACCGCCAGCAACGGCGACAGGTCCGTAAAACGCCATTCCTCGTCCTTCGTCGTCGGAATCGCCAACTCGCGCACCCAAGTTGCCGCATTATCGCGGACTTGTTGCAACCAGGCTGCGGTTTCCGGGGCGATCGCATAATTCTCCGGCACCACCTTCGTCGCACCGCCGATCGCCTCCGACAGCAACCCGTCGAGATAAGATAATTCAGGCTTCGCAGATACTTGGATACTCATTACACTCCCGCCTTCGCCGTCAGCTCTTCTTTCACCCAGTCATAGCCTCGGTTTTCCAACTCTTCGGCCAATTCTTTCGTCCCACTGGTCACAATCCGTCCCGCTTCCATCACGTGGACGATATCCGGCACGATGTAATTGAGCAGCCGTTGGTAGTGAGTGATGACCAGCATCGCATTGTCCGCCGACGCCAACTGATTGACCCCATTCGCCACGATCTTGAGCGCGTCGATATCCAAACCCGAATCCGTTTCGTCCAAAATCGCCAAACTCGGCTCTAACAGCGCCATTTGCAAAATCTCATTGCGCTTTTTCTCCCCACCGGAGAATCCCTCATTGAGGCTGCGATTCAAGAAAGCCGGATTCATCTTGACAATTTCCAGTTTTTCTTGAATTAATTCGTCGAAGTCAAACGCATCGAGTTCTTCTAACCCTTCATGTTTGCGTCGCGCATTGTAAGACACCCGCAAGAAGTCCAGATTACTCACTCCCGGAATTTCTAACGGATATTGGAAGGCTAAGAAAATCCCCGCCAGCGATCGCTGTTCCGGTTCGAGATCGAGTAAGTTTTGCCCCTTAAACACCACTTCGCCCCCGGTCACGACATAGGCGGGATGTCCGGCTAAAACTTTCGATAAGGTACTTTTTCCAGACCCGTTCGGTCCCATAATCGCGTGAATTTCACCCGCTTTAATTTCCAGGCTCAATCCTTTGAGAATTTCGTTCCCGTCTACTTCGGCTCTGAGATCGCGAACGGACAGAATGACTTCGCTATTTTCTACAATCATTTGCGCTGAACATTACTCCGTGAATAAACAATGAGGGGGGAAGGCGGGGGAAAGGAAAGTGGGGAGTCGGGAAACAGGGAGTTTGAGGGTTGAGAGGGGAAAAAGATCGTCCGGTCCGATTCCCGATTCCCGATTCCCGAGTTTCCCTACCCGACCGAACCTTCTAATTTGAGGCTCAACAAGCGATCTGCCTCTACGGCAAATTCCATCGGCAACTGGTTAAATACGTCCTTGCAGAAGCCGCTAATCATCATCGTCACCGCATCTTCTGCGGAAATTCCCCGTTGAGAGAAGTAGAAGAGTTGGTCTTCGCCAATCTTCGAGGTCGAGGCTTCGTGTTCGACCTTGGCATTATCGTTTTGTACGTCGATGTAGGGGAAGGTGTTCGCTTCGGCGCTATCCCCAATCAGCATCGAGTCGCATTGGGAATAGTTGCGCGACCCGTCGGATTTCGGCCCCATTTTTACCAAACCGCGATAGCTGTTGGCGGAGTTTCCGGCGGAAATGCCTTTAGAAATAATCGTGCTGCGCGTATTTTTGCCGATATGCACCATTTTGGTTCCGGTGTCGGCTTGTTGTTTGTTGTTGGTCAGGGCCACGGAGTAGAATTCGCCGACGGAGTTATCCCCGACTAAAACACAACTGGGATATTTCCAGGTAATCGCCGAGCCCGTTTCGACTTGGGTCCAGGAAATTTTCGAGTTTTTACCTTTGCACAGTCCCCGTTTGGTGACGAAGTTGTAGATTCCGCCTTTCCCGTTTTCGTCTCCGGCGTACCAGTTCTGCACGGTGGAGTATTTGATTTCGGCGTTGTCGAGGGTGACGAGTTCGACGACGGCGGCGTGCAGTTGGTTGGTGTCGAACATCGGCGCGGTGCAGCCTTCGAGATAGGAGACGTAGCTATTGTCTTCGGCGACGATTAAGGTGCGCTCGAACTGACCCGATTCGCCGTTGTTGATGCGAAAATAGGTGGACAGTTCCATCGGACATTTGACGCCTTTGGGAATGTAGACGAAGGAACCGTCGCTGAAAACGGCGCTGTTGAGGGCGGCGAAGTAGTTGTCGCCGACGGGGACGACGCTGCCGAGGTATTTTTGGATCAGGTCGGGGTATTCGCGCACGGCTTCGGAGATCGAGCAGAAGATGACTCCGGATTCAGCGAGTTTTTCTCTAAAGGTGGTGGCGACGGAGACGCTATCGAATACGGCGTCTACGGCGACGTTACTGAGGCGTTTTTGTTCGGATAAGGGGATGCCGAGTTTCTCGAAGGTTTCGAGGATCGCGGGATCGACTTCTTCGAGGCTGTTGAGTTTGTCTTTTTTCTTGGGGGCGGAGTAGTAAACGATTTTTTGGTAGTCGATGGGGGGATAGTTGACGTGGGGCCAGTTGGGTTCTTGCATTTTTTCCCACTGGCGATAAGCTTTGAGCCGAAAGTCGAGCATAAATTCGGGTTCTTGTTTGAGGGCCCAGATTTTACGCACGACGTCTTCGTTTAAGCCGGGGGGGAGGCTGTCGGATTCGATGTCGGTGACGAATCCGTATTTGTAAGGTTGGTTGACTAAGGTTTTGGCGGTTGCACTCATCGTCAGTGTTCTCTAGTGTTCTCTAAGTCAGGTTCTCAAGGATCTCAAAGCGGGTCGGGTGGGGATCGAAACCAAAGGCCGAAGGTCGAGGGGGATTAATTTTAAGTATTTTTGACGATTGACGTTTCGGCTGACCCTATTTTTGGTAGAGCTGCTGCAAAATTAGGGAATCAAGTCTCTTAAAGGACGGAGCTTTTGACAATTTTGCAACAGGTCGAGTGTTCAATATCCGTCGGTTGTGGCGCGAATCTGTTTGAAGCTAATTTCTTGGCGATCGCCCGCGAAGTCGTTGTCTGAGGTTAGAAATAACATGCAGTGGCATTCTTTGCGTTCGCGCATGGGAATGCACGGACAGTTCCAATAGGCGGCCTTGACTTCCGCTTCTTTATCTTCATAATGGCGACAAGGACATAAGGGTGCGCCGAGTTCGTCTTTATGGCGAGCCAGCCCTTCGATGACAACTGCCGTGACGCCTGGGTCCGCACAGAAGTAGGTTCCGGTGCGTTGGGCATAGGTTTCGGAGAAATACCGCATGGCCTCTAGGCTTTTGTCGGTGGCCTGCTGGGTCTGATTCTCAAGGGTCATTATCCGGGGAAATGATAGGGCAAACGAATCTCGTCTATATATAATAGGGTGTAAAACAACATGGTTGTTGCTTAACTTTAACTTTAGGTTACTTTAACAACAATGATGTTGTCAAAGTCTGGAGTGATTTTCCATCGACCTTTTGGTAAGCGATTACGGGCAAGAATAATGACGACGACGCAGCAGCCTTCGACGAAAGAAGATATCTTGCAACATTTACTCAAACACGGGCGGGCAACGGCTCAGGATTTGGCGGAGATTTTGGCGATCAGTCCCCAGGCGATCCGCCGTCATTTGAAGGATTTAGAAGCGGAGGGATCGATCGCTCACAAGGCGGTTCAGGTGGGGATGGGGCGCCCGCAGCACATGTACGAGCTGACCCACAAGGGTCGCGATCGCTTTCCCAATCGTTACGATGATTTTGCGGTATCCTTGCTCGATACGTTGGCGGAAACGGTGGGCGAGGATCAAGTCACGACGATTTTGCGAAAGCAGTGGGAACGCAAGGCGGTCGAGTATCGTTCTCGGTTGGGCGATCGCCCGTTGGGAGAACGGGTGGCGGCGCTGGTCGAATTGCGTAAAGCGGAAGGCTATATGGCGGAATGGCACGCGATCGAACCCAATAATGGGGATAAGGTGCAACGCTATATCCTGACGGAACACAACTGCGCGATTTCCAATGTGGCCGAATCGTTCCCGAGTGTATGCGGCCACGAGTTGGAAATGTTCGCCGCTATCCTCCCGGATTGTACCGTAGAGCGGACTTATTGGATGATCGACGGCGAACATCGTTGCGGATATTTAATTACGCCGCGATCGCGAGGTTGAAATTTGGCGCTTTCATTGAATTGTTAAGATCTACAGTTAATAAGATCTAAAAAAGATCTAAAAGTTTTGACGGTGCTGGAGGGGCGATCGCCTCCCCGTGGCACCCAACGCTATTTTTGTCAATTTTTTGGCGATTTTGTGGCGAAGTTTGTCAAGATTTACCGAAATTGGAGTTAACAAATCCAGACAGGAATGACGATGCAATCCCCCCAACCCGGCGCGCAATTTTTAACCGAAGAAGAATCCTACGCCGTCGATGGCGCTTTATTGGCGTCTCACGAGAAATTTTTAACCCGATTGACGATTTCTTCTTTAAAATTACTCAAACAAATTGCCGCCGATTTAGAGACGCCCATGGAAGCGCTGACGGCGCAACAAATTATCGATTGGTTTGAAAAAGATGGCAAAATCCGCCGCGAACAAGGCCCCGAGGCGGCATTTTTAAAATGGTGAACTGGGGATCTCGGAACGGCTAAACGGCTGGGATCCCCACCAACGGCGATCGCGCCGCCGCCTCTGTCCCCCTAGGCGTCTTCTTCTTCCGCTTCGCTGTCGAACCATAACAAGCGCACGGCTAAAATGGTAAACCCGATCGCCGCGATCGCCTTAACCGCCCGTTGGGGCAGCAATTCCGCCGCGCCTTGTCCGAGTAATACCCCGATTAAGCTAGTTACCAATAACGCCGCCGCCGTTCCAAAAAAGACCGCGCGAGGATGCTTGGAACTCCCGCCGAGGGCGATCGCCGCCAACTGACTTTTATCCCCTAATTCCGCTAAAAATACGGTAATAAAGCTCAAACTTAATAATTGCCAATCCATTGTTTTTTTGAATTCCTTAACGCCCGACCCGTTCTCGCGATCGCCAGCACTTTAACGCAAGATATCCCAAAATAGCGAAGCCGCCAACAATAACAACACGATTCCGGCAGATTTTTCGATCGTTTTCGCAGAGACCCGACGCGCCAACCAGCGACCGACTAAAACCCCTAATAAACTGGTCGCGACTAACGCCGAACCCGCGCCGATAAAGACGATCCAAGGCGAGTGAGATTCGGCGGCAATTAATAAGGTCGCTAATTGAGTTTTATCGCCAAATTCGGCAAAAAAGATGGTGATGAAGGTCGAAGCAAATACGGCCCAGGCGCCCGCATTCGATTCAGTTGTGCTCGTCGGAGTCGAAGTTGGCGCGAGGGACGATCGCCCGTCTTCCGAGGGTGGGGCGATCTCGGCGATCGGCTCGTTTTCGTTCTCGTCTTCCCGTTGAAATAAGGGGAGTTGAATCATAGTTTCGCTGTCAGCGCTTTATTGGGCGGAGTAGGAAATGAAAGTCACCCAATCGGGCTGGTCTTTCATTTTAAGATTTCTTTCATTTTTCCAGAAACTTACCCCGATCGGCAACAAGTGCAAGGGATGCGATCGCGCGATCGCCCGTCAACGGGGTTCACGCTTCGACGATCCCGACCGCCTGTCGAAAGCGCACTAATTCCAGGGAACGATCTCCGTAAACTCCTTCTATTTGTTGTTCGCAGCATTCGATCGCGAACTCGTCGAGTTCTTCCGGTTCGATCCCGTACAGATCGGCAAATACATCGGGTCGAACCCTACAAAAACGGGGGCGATCGTCGTAAATTCGGCATTTACGGCGGTCGGCGTCGTAGTTAATACACCAGCCGTCGGGCCCGACCATGCTGAGATATTGTTGTAATTCTTCCGGAGTCAAATAGTCTTCTAAGTCGGGGCGATCGCTCGGGTCGAGATGACAGCAAGCCCCGCAGCGTTCTACACATTGCCAAGTAGCCACAAGCAAATTCCGGAGGGCGAAAGGATTGGGAGTCTCTCCCCAATTATAAGCTTTAGGGGGGACTTGGGAGCGAGGGGCGCGGGTAAGATGAGCGGACCACAGGGGGCGTGGGGAAGATGGCTACAACACTGCGGTTTTGCTGGGTTTCTTCCTTGCATTTTCTAGAGTTTTGTAAACTTCCTTAATAAAAAAGACCCGCAAGATTGTAAAATCGATGGCGGATTTTAACTTGACATAGGTTTTGCAGCCGTGGGGCACACGGTCAAGAAGCTCGCCGAGGGGAAAGTCGTCGGACTCCCGATGAAGCGAGAATCCCCTTACCTTGAGGTCGGGGAGTGTCAATTGTTTAGGCCACATAGGGAGAAGATTAGGAAATATGGATTTTTTAACGAATTTGGTCAACAACCTCAACTTTGAGGCGATCCTGCAGTTGACTTGTTTAGCTTTGGTCGTGATCTCTGGCCCGGTTGTGATCTTTTTGCTGGCGGCGCGCGGCGGCGACCTCTAAGCTGCCCGATCGCCCCACGGAAGCCAATCCCTCAAAGCCTGAAGCGTTCGGGCTTTTTTGTATGTTTTGAAATGCAACAACGGCGATCGCCGCTTTGATGGCGATCGCCGTTGTCCGATCTGCGCTAGTTCCCGTGCTTTAAAGCTAGAAACAAGCGGCTTTGACGCCCATTACCTTAAGACTCGGCCAGCACTTTAGAGGCGGCTGCAATCCCCGCACCGGGGGTAAAGTTTTCGTGTCCGAGTTGGGGTAAGGTGGCTTCGATCGCCCCGATTGCCGTGAGAACGTCGCGATCGCAGACAAAGCCTAAGTGACCGATCCGGAAGATCTTCCCTTTATAGCTATCTTGTCCCCCGGCGAGGGCGATGTCGAACTGCTTGCGGACGATCGCGCGGATCTGTTCCGCTTCCACCGTCGTCGGCGCCACGGCGGTAATGGCGGGACTGGCGCACTCGTCCGGGGCGAACAAGGGCAGACCGAGGGCGTTGACGGCGGCGCGGGTGGCGCGTTTGAGGCGATCGTGACGTTGGAAAATCTGTTCCAAACCTTCGGCGCGCATCATCTTCAAAGTCGCCTGCAAGGCAAACATCAAATTCACCGGAGGGGTGAACGGGCTGCTATTTTTATCCGTCGCTTTCTTGTATTTCCCTAAATCCAGGTAATAGCGGGGCAACGTTGCCGTTTTATAAGCCTCCCAAGCTTTGGTACTGACGGCGACAAAGCCCAAACCGGGGGGAATCATGTACCCTTTTTGGGAACCGGAGGCAACCACGTCGAGACCCCATGCATCGATGGGAACGCTGGCGGCGCCGAGGCTGGTCACCGCATCGACGATGATGAGGGCTTCGCCGTGAGCTTTGACGTGGCGGTTAATCGTTTCGAGGTCGTTGAGGATCCCCGTCGAAGTTTCGCTGTGGGTGAGGATGACCGCTTTAATTTCTTTGGCGGTATCGGCTTCGAGTTTTTCGCGGAACTGTTCCGGGTCGAGGGGGGTTCCCCACTCGGCGGTAATCGTTTCGACGTTGAGACCGTAGGCGGTGGCGACTTCGGCCCAACGTTCGCCAAATTTGCCGTTGGTACCGACTAAGACGCGATCGCCCGCACTGAGAAAGTTAATGATTCCCGCTTCCATCGCCCCCGTTCCCGAGGCGGTCAGCATCAACACGTCGCTTTGAGTTTGATGCAGCCATTTCAACCCCTCGGTACAATCGGCGATGACCGCTTCAAAGGGCTTACTGCGGTGACCGATGGGGTGTTTTGCTAAAGCGAGCAATGCTTGTTCTGGCACCGGAGTCGGGCCAGGAATCATGAGCATCAGCTTGTCGTCCATTGAATCTGTCCTGTCGCTCGATTAACGTTGAAAATTGACACTCCCCGCCCTAGAAGTGCGGGGATTCTTGGGCTGAATCTTGCCTCTATCGATCTAGGTCAACTTTGGTCTTACAGTTTCATGTCTGACTCGACTACACTCTCTCAAGCAAGCCTCTTAACGAGTCACTCCCACAAGCGTAAATTTGGGTATGCCCTACCCTATTTCATGGCTTGGCGTCCTTGCAGTTTGGACTGACTTTTAGACCATTGACTGTTAGGCTTTTGAGATCGCGCAGTAGGACCTTAAACCTGTTTCCTCATCGTTCTCACGGTCGGCAACCTGTTTTTAATTCAAACACAAAGCCGTCCTAGAAGGACGGGGTTTTCAACCCAGTTTTTTGGGTAATCTGGGGGGACGTACCGAGATCGGCGATCGCCCGCTACCGCTTAAATCGGTGGGAGGGGGTCGCGATCTTCAGTATTCGAGGCTCTCGTCCGGCTTCCACTCACCTCATTGAGAGACCAGCGATGCTCGATCGGCAGATTCTCGCGCTGACAACTGGCTTCAAATTGCTTCTGTTGGGCCAGAGCCTTGCGAAGGGTGATAATAAGCTGTTGAACTTGCTCGCGTTCTCGACTGTGAGGACTCAGCGAAAACAAAGTTTGCCGTTCTAACAGTTGCAAGATCAGTTCGTAGTGAATTGGGGAAGGAAGGGGAATTGGATCCATGCTTCAGGTTTGGCTTGGGGACTCCCGCCACGAGAATTGTCTGGGATCTTGACAGCAACCCGTCCTCAAAGCGATCGCGAGAAAACGGGGCGGGGTTGACCGCTTCCCCGGTAAACGCTCCCATTCCTTCCCCTCTTGAACGGTTCCCCGGGCTAGGGTCGCCGGGAATCGAGGGAGGAACTCGAACACTTTCTTACCGCAGTGCGGACGTTGAGGCCAATTCAACACGCTCTCGCACAACCGGATAAGCGAGGATGCTTACGGATGGTTTTGACCTTTTGCGCGAATCGAGCCGCTCGCCGTTGGATCGTCTTTGCTGCCGACGCATTATCGTCGTCGTCACGGGATGCTAAGCCCCACCCAGACGGGTTTTCGACGCTTGCGAAAATGTAGGTCTATCTTACCACGGTGCCTCGATTTCTGGGACCGAGGCGATCGCGAGGCTCGGGCGGGGAGTTCCCTAACTCAACAGTCGAGCTAACGCCGCACCGGGATCGGATTGCTTCATCAAGGCTTCGCCAATCAGCACGGCTCCGGCCCCCGCTTGGGCGACTTGCTGCAAGTCTTGGGGCTGGTGCAATCCCGACTCGCTCACTAAGAGAATGCCGCGCTCTTCGAGTTGTTGGGCGCGGGCTTGGGCCAGTTGGGCGGTGGTTTGCAAGTCTACTGTAAAATTTTCTAAGTTACGATTGTTGACTCCAACTAAACGCACGCCCTCGATCGCTAAAACTCTATCTAGTTCTTCAATCGTGTGAACTTCGACGAGGGGCGTCATCCCGAGGGCGTTGGCAATTTTTACGAAATACTGCAAATCCACATCGGGGAGAACGGCGGCGATCAGTAAAATCGCATCGGCGCCACAAGTCCGCGCCAGATAAATTTGATAGGGATAAATGAGAAAGTCTTTGCACAAGAGGGGCAACTCGACGGCTTCGCGCACTTGACGCAGGTAGTCGAAACTACCCTGGAAAAACTTTTCGTCGGTGAGGACGGAGAGGCACGAGGCGCCGCCTTTTTCGTAAGCGCGGGCGATCGCCACCGGGTCGAATTCCTCGCGAATGACGCCTTTAGAGGGGGACGCTTTCTTAATTTCGGCGATCGCGGCGGGCTTTTTCGCCGCCTTTTGAAGCGCCCCTAAAAAGTCCCGAGGCGACGGAGCACTCAACACTTGACGCTGCAGTTCCACTAACGAAAGCGTTTGGCGCCGTTGTTCGACTTCTGTTTCTTTATGCCAGACAATCTCTTCTAAGATATGGCGGGGTTGACTGTCGGGTAAGCGAACCTGATAACGCAGGGATTGGACATCAACCGGAGGATTGGGGGGACGACGACGGATGTTGTGCATGGAGATCGGGGAATTTGAGGGAATTTTAGATTTTAGAGTTTAGATGGGGGACACTCGGGAGTCAGAAGGACGTTGTTCTCGTCCCTGTTTCGGTTCTGACTCCCGAGTGAGGATCCCGTTCTAATGCGCCATAGCCGCACGCTTATAGGCTTCGTCGAGGACTTCGGAAAGCGTGGGATGGGTATGCACCGAGAATGCTAACTCGCGAACCGATTGACCTGTGGAAATCGCATTGGCGGCTTCTTGAATCAAGTCTGCCGCGTGATAGCCGAAGATGTGAACGCCGAGGATTTCGCCGTTATCTTGACGATAAATAACTTTGGCCAATCCGTCGGTTTCCCCTTCGGCGATCGCCTTCGAGTTCCCTTTGAAATAGGTTCTCACCGAGGCGACCTCGAATCCTTCTGCTTGACCCAATTCTTTCGCGGCGGGTTCCGTCAAGCCCACAAAACTAATTTCGGGATGGGTAAACGCCGCCGCCGGGATGCTGCGATAGTTGACGACGCGATCGCGCCCGCAAATGGTTTCCACCACTGCAATTCCCTGGGCTGAGGCGGTGTGAGCTAACATCATTTTGCCCGTCGCATCGCCGATCGCCCAAATATTGCCCAAGGTATTCTCTCCCGCCATCAGGTGGAGGCGATCGTCTACGGGAAGGAATCCCCGGCGATCGGTTTCGACCCCCACCGATTCCAACCCGAGGTTTTTAGTGGCCGGAATCCGTCCCGTAGCCACCAAACAGGCATCGACTTCGAGAATTTCCGTAACTTTTTTAGTTTTGGCGTCCGCCAATTCAATGACCACGGGAGATCCGGGGGTGACCTTCATCGCCAACTGTCCCACCCGGGTTTCGATATCACGCGGACCGATTAAGACCCGTTGCGCTTGTTTGGCAATATCCGGATCGAAAGTGGGCATCAACTGGTCTAGGGCTTCGATCAGGGTAATTTCCGACCCTAACGCGGTGTAAATATCGGCAAATTCCAAACCGATATAGCCACTGCCAATAATGGCGACCCACTGGGGCAGACTTTCGAGGCGAACCGCCTGGTCGCTGGTAAACACGGTTTTGCCGTCTACGACAATTCCGGGGGGCACCCACGGCACCGAACCGGGGGCGAGGATAATATCTTTAGCGGTAACAATTTTTTGGCCGTCGGCGGTTTCGATCTTGACTTTATTTAAGCCCGCCAGCTTGGCCCAGCCTTCGATGGTATCGACGCCGAGACGTTGCAAGCTTTTGGTTAAATCGCCGCGTAGTTTCGATACGGTGTTGTTGGCGTGTTCGGCGATCGCCGCGCGATCGAAGTTGACGCCCCCGAGTTGAATTCCCAGAGTTTGCAAGTGATGGGCGTCGCGCAACTCGCGCACCCGACCGGACGCCGCCAACAGTGCTTTTGAAGGGATGCAACCGCGATTGACACAAGTTCCGCCCATATCCCCGGCTTCGACAATGGCGGTTTTCAGACCGCAACCGACGGCATGAACGGCAGCACCGTGACCGCCTACTCCGGCTCCGATAATGAGTAAATCGTAATCAAATTCCTGACTCACGGATATTCTCCAACTCCTGGGTTAGCCTTACTCATTCTTCTATATGGAGGGGCTTTCGGACAACTGGGACGGGGGAGTGGGGATTTGAGATTTGAGATTTGAGATTTGAGATTGAGGGCGTGTTTTATACTGTGCCAGTATAAAATATTCATTCTATTTTTTGAGCCACGATCGCGCCACCCGACCCGTTATCGTTTGTCCGAGCCAAGGAGTATTGTGAGAAAGCGAGCACAGCGATCGCCCGTCGGCGGTCCAGGTGGTTTGCGGGTCGAATAAGGTCAACTCGGCGGCTTCTCCGGGGGCGATCGCCCGGAACTCTTGCTGCAAGCAGCGCGCGGGGGCGAGACTCAACGCCTTCCACAACCTCAGAGGCGAAAGTTTTGCCGTCGCGACCAACTGCTGCCACAATAACGGTAACGCCAACTCCAGACCGATCGCCCCCGCCGGGGCCTCGGAAAAGGCGACAGTTTTCTCCTCGTAAGTATAACCCCGATGGTCGATGGCGATCGCGTCGATCGTGCCGTCGTCGATCCCTTGAATTAAGGCGCGGCGATCGCCCGGATTGCCCAGGGGCGGATCCAAACGCAGGGACGGATCGTAACTCGCCAGGGCTTCCGTATCCAGGAGTAAGTGCATCCAAGACGTACTCGCCGTGACCGGAACCCCGCGCCCCTTGGCGTGGGCGATTAATTCGACGCTGCGGGCGGTGGAAACGCGCATGATATGTACCGGAGTGGCGATCGCCTCCACCAGTTCCAACAACGCCGACAGGGCCGAGGTTTCCGCGATCGCCGGATGTCCGGGCAGACCCAAGCGCACCGACGCCGACCCCTCGCGCGCCACCCCATTACCCGCCAAATCCCGGCGACAGGGCCACAGGGCCACGGGTTTACCCAACGGGCCGATATATTCTAAAATCCGGCGCAACAGTCCCAAATGCTCCATCGGGCGATCGTCCGCAAAGCCGACAATCCCCGCCGCCGCCAACTCGGCCAACTCGCTCATCTGTTCGCCCTTCCCACCTAGGGTCAGCGCCCCCCAGAACCCCAGTTGCGGCTGATTTCCTTCTAAATTCCCCTCCTCGACCCGACGGCGCACGAACGACAACCCCGCCGGGTTATCCAGAACCGGAACCGTATCCGGCAAAACCGCCACCCGAGTAAATCCCCCGGCCCACGCCGCTTGCTGGAGAGAGACGAGGGTTTCGCGTTCCTCAAAGCCCGGTTCGCCGCTATGGCTGTATAAATCCACCAACCCCGGACCGAGGATCGAACCGCGACCGTCGATCCGGTCCGTATCGCTGCCGACGGCTTCCGATAATTGGGCGTCTACGGCGCGAATGACGCCATCGACAATCCAGATATCGGCGATCTGGTCTCGTTCGGTCACCGGGTCGAGAATGCGGACCTGTTGAATCAGTTGACTCGTACTCATGGGTGGGTGCGGTTGGAATAGGGAACACAAGGCGGAAGAGGGGTTCGGAGGCGGCTACAGCGCCCCGGCGGCGGTCTTATCTAACACCCCACTGCCGAAATGACTGGTGATATTACTCGCCTCCAAGACGGGGGGACCGTCGGCCCCTTTGGGATAGTCGATCGCCGTAATCGCGCCATTCCCTTGTTTGAAATTCCAGAAATGTTCCGGTCCGAGTCCGAACAAGTGACAGAGAATCGCTTTATTAATCGCGTCGTGACCGACCACCAAGGTCGTGGTATTCGGTTCGGCGGCTTCGACGACTTCTCGCCAGGCGGCGATCGCGCGACGCCACACATCTTGCAAGTTCTCCCCTTCAGGCATTTGCACCGTTTCCGGGGACTGCTGCCACTGGGTCAACATTCCGGGAAATTCTTGCTCGATTTCGGCCTCAAATTTGCCTTCCCACAAGCCGTGACTGATTTCGCGCAAGCCGTCGTGTAGTTTGAGTTCGATCTGGGGATGATATTGCAAGATAATTTCGGCAGTTTCTTTCGGTCGCAACATCGAACTGCTGACCGCCGCATCGATCTCGACCTCTTTGAGAAAGTCTGCCGCTTTCTGGGCTTGAGCTTTCCCGTTTTCGTTGAGGGGAACGTCGATCTGTCCTTGAAACTGCCCGTTGCGATTCCATTCCGTTTCGCCGTGACGGACTAACAAGAGGCGCGGTCCGCGATGTCCGGGACGCGGGTTCGGAAATTTCTCGCCGACGTGATGGGTGAGGTTCATCGATTCGAGTTGAACGGTATCGCCCAAACCTCCGGCAAAGTTCAAGACGCTGACGCCACAGTTGGACTGCTGGATGGAGTGATAGGCGCTGGCGTCGATCCCGAGGGCGGTACTGAGTAAGCAACGGTTAATCCCGTTATGGGCGACGACGAGAACGGTTCCGTCGCGGTGTCGGTTTAATAAGTCTTCCCAGAAGGCTTTCGCTTGTTCGCGCAAGGCGAGGACGGGGAAATGTTCGCGGGTTTCGCCGTCGGTCTCCACGATCATTTTGAGTTCGTGGGGGCGCTGTTTCCAGCAGCGATAGTCTTCGGCAAATTGGGTTTGTACTTCGTCGCGCAGCATTCCTTCCCATAAGGGGAGGTCGATTTCGCGCAAATTTTCGACAAACTGCACGGGAATGGCTTTCGAGTCGCGTTTGGCGAGTTCGGCGGCGATAATTTCTGCGGTTTGGCGGGCGCGTTGAAGCGGACTGCTATATATGGCGTCGAAGCTAATTCCGTCGAGAACTGTGGCAACTTGACGCGCCGTGGTCTGTCCGACCTCGGTGAGGGTGGAGTGGTCCAGGCGTCCTTGGATGCGATGCTCGATGTTGTAGGTACTTTGGCCGTGGCGGACGAGTATGACGCGGGTCATTGCCGTTTGTGGTTCCTCCATTTAACGAGTAGGGCGGGGAATCGGCGATCGCCAATTCCGGCGACAGCAAAGGTCAGGAGAATTTTACCTTGTCGGTGGCACGGGCTTACGATGTTTCTGGCGATCGCAACCGGGCGATCGCTAGAGGCGAAAGGGTTAGGCAGTCTGATATAGTTCTCTATTGGCGATCGCCATTGGCGGCCAAGGGACGAGTGCGAGCTATTTTGCACAATACAAGAGCGATCGCTTCTCCATTCCCCACTGCCGATTTCCCCTTCCCGATCTTAGTTAACCCCGAACTGCTTATGACGTTGACGATTGTCAAGCGCTTGGTCTTGAGTTTTCTCACTGTGGTCGCTTTGTTTCTGGTGAGTGTGTCCCTGGTGGAAAGCTGGAATCAACCCCAAATTCAAAGTCGTTTGGAGTTGTATCAAACCAATTTATTACTTCATGCCGCCCAGGTGCAGCTTGGGGAAGAACAACCGGGAATGGCGGGAACTGAGACGTTAATCGGGGCCACTCCCTACGAAACGGCGTTAAAACAATATCGAGACGCCCTCGAATCGGTTGAGGACAATCTCGATCGCGCCCAGCAGCAGTTAGAGGAAGCTGTCGTCGTCAATCCTTCCGTACCGCAAACCGTGCCGCAAACCCCGACCCCGCCTTTGGTAGACCCATCGGGGGTTTCGCCACAAACCTCGAAGTTAACCCAGACGATCGCCAAATTGGAGACGTTACGCAACGAGTTGACCCTCAAAATTGGCATCCTTGAGGCTCACACGTCCCAGGTGGCCGCCGGGCGATCGCGTTGGCAGCAGTTGGGCGATCGCCCCTCGGTGGCAAACAATGCAAGTTTTTTAAAAACACTCCAAGCGGTTACCGGAATTTGGAGCGACCCGCCGCGCCTGTCACCCAATACCGAAGCCATTGTTAACGAAAATTTAGACGGCTGGTTTCGCTATCGAGTCCTGCGCGAACTCTACCAACGGCAACAACGCCCGGATGCTTTAGCGACCTTGGAAGCGAAAGAAGCCGACATCGGACGGGATGCCCTGTTAAAACTAGCCCTCCTCACCGGATTGCCGGGATTGGGCTTTGTCTTGGGCTTAATTCTCTTGCTCTTTGTCGCCATCTCCCGCCTCGTCAAAGGTAAAGAAGCTCTCTTGGCCCGTCACGAAGACGAAGTCTGGCAAACTCCCTGGGATTGGGAAACGATTTGGCAAGTCTTGATTCTCGGCTTCTTCTTCGTCGGTCAAATCCTGGTTCCGGTGATTCTCTCCCTCGGTACCAGCGCCCTCGGATGGCAGATGGGTAGTTTAAACGTCCGAACCCAAGCGCTTTACATTCTCGCCAGTTACATCATGCTCGCTGGCGGCGGTCTGTCGGTTCTCTATTTCTCGGTTCGCTCGTTTTTCCCCCTCCCCGAGGGCTGGTTCCGCTTTCGCTGGCGGGGGAATTGGATTTTATGGGGCGTCGGCGGTTATTTGACGGCGTTGCCTTTGGTGATCCTGGTTTCGGCCCTCAATCAGCAATTCTGGCAGGGACGCGGCGGCAGTAACCCCATTTTACCGATCGCCCTCGAAGGTCGCGACAGTTTCGCTTTATCGGTGTTTTTTCTGACTGCTTCCGTGGCGGCGCCGATGTTTGAAGAAATCATGTTTCGCGGTTTCTTACTCCCTTCCCTGACGCGATATTTCTCGGTTCCGAGCGCTATTATCTTCAGCAGTCTGTTATTTGCGATCGCCCACTTAAATTTATCGGAAGTTTTGCCCTTGGTTACCCTCGGCTTGGTCTTGGGAGTGGTTTACACGCGATCGCGCAATCTCCTCGCCCCGATGTTGTTACATTCTCTTTGGAATAGTGGAACTTTGGTCAGTCTATTTTTACTCGGCAGTGGGGCGAGTTGATCGATAAATAAATAAAAACCCCCACCATCGTGAGGGTTTTTTCTCAATTTAATTCTGCGCACAAAACTTATTGCACCAGCAATTCGTCTTCTTTGGTTTTGCGATACAACCAACTGAGTAAAAAGCCGCCACATCCGAGTTTGACTAATTCGAGGAACCAATAACTTTCGTGCATCCCATCCATAATCGCGGGAACGGAAACCTCGCGATCGAGCCAGTTGAGTTGAATCCCTAACGCGCTCATTTGCGGTGTCAGCGCATAGGTCTGCGCCAGGACGATGCCGAGTAAAATGACCGATAAAATAACTTCCGTTTTGCCCCAATTTCTTTCGCTGCGGTGGCGGTAAACCATCGTCAGCAACCCGGTCAACACCACTGCCGCACAGAGTAATTCAATGCGGTTGAAGGTTCCGAACATCACGTATCCGGCAGAAGCAAACCCAGATTCTACGGTCATTCCAGCCGCGTACATCGTCGGCATCACGACCAAATCGACTACGGCGATCGCACTGAGCCAAAACCCCAAGGCGAACATCGCGATAATATGCCATGCGGGTTTTCTAACTTCAATCGTAGGAATAATTGCCATAAGAATTGCCTCTAAAATCTATCTCTTATTTCTTAGATTATCGAAACTCTTTAGCAATAACCATGAATTATCCTTGAGAAATGATACAGAATGTATCAAATTCGAGGGTAATCTTCCTTCGATTCATTAATTTTTGTGAAGGACGGGCGATCGATGTCAAATTCGTTAAAACTTATCCGCAATTCGCATAAAAATGGCTTCGGGGATGGCGTGTTTGCGATCGCCGCCCCTCCTAAAATTTACCATCCCATCGTTCCCGGACCCCCTTTGAACGGACCGACAATGTTTTTAGTGACCCAACCGCCATAGTAATCCCCCGCTTGAGGTTGCACTAATTCATCGCCGACATAACAACTCATCGGTTGTGCGTAGAAACTAATGTAATTTTGAATGGCTTCAAATCCGGGAGTGACTTGATCGTAAGACCAAGCGGCGATCGCCGATTCCACGCCTTCCATTTTTAAAGAAAAATAGCGACACCATCCTTTAAATTCACACCAGGTTTTACGTCCTGTCTCTTGTAAATATTCCAAGTTTACATCTTCTGGAGGAAAATAATAAACGGGAGGATGGCTCGTTTCTAAAACTCGATAGCTGCGATCGGTTTCGGCGATCGTAATTCCATTTAAAACAACTTTTAAAGTTTCGCTGACGGGTTCGATACGCGGGGGACGCGGGTAATCCCATACTGACTCTTGACCGGGACCCGGGGGAATCCGTTGAGGTCGCATTGTACTCTAAGCTCCTCGATTCAAATGATTTAGATTATTGGGTATTGTAACTTAATTGGTTTGAATTCGCAGAGTTTGACCAATTTATCTGATGAATCGATAAGATATCGAGAAATCGCCGAGGCGTTCCACAAACCGATCCGGTGATTTTTGCACCCAAGCGAATAACGGTGGGAGGAAAAATCTACTCGCTCCTAATTGATAATTTAAAATACTCTAAAATCTTTGGAAGGCGAAGAGACCCAGGGTTAAACTAAGAAAAGTTGTCCGTAATTTATTTAACAATGAAAGCAGTTTGGCTGGAAAATCAAAAATTAGAATTAAAAACCGATCTTCCCCTACCGGAATTACAAGCGGGAGAAGCACGAGTTAAAGTATTGCGCGCCGGAATTTGCAATACGGATTTAGAATTATTGCGCGGTTACTATCCTTATCGAGGGGTGTTGGGTCACGAGTTCGTGGGGGTGGTCGAAAACGGTCCAGAAAATTTAGTCAATCGCCGCGTTGTTGGCGAAATTAATGCAGCGTGTCGGGACTGTCGTTTCTGTCGTCAGGGGGTGCCGACTCATTGCGAAAATCGCACGGTTTTGGGCATTGTCAATCGCAATGGCGCTTTTGCTCAATATCTGTCCCTACCGATTGAAAACTTGCATCTAATTCCGGATAATGTTGATACAGATGTTGCTACGTTTACCGAACCCGTAGCGGCGGCGTTAGAGATTCAAAAACAGGTGAAAATTGGGCCGAACGATCGCGTGTTGGTGGTCGGAGACGGGAAGTTGGGGCAGTTGGTGGCGCAAACTCTGGCGTTGAGTGGTTGCGAGTTGGTGGCGATCGGGCGCCACCGGGAAAAGCTGGATTTATTGGCGGCGCGGGGGATTCAAACGGGATTTGAGGAGGCGGCGATCGCCCGCAGTTTCGATGTTTCCGTGGAATGTACGGGGAATCCGCAGGGATTCGAGGTCGCCCGTCGTGCATTGCGTCCGCGCGGGACGTTGGTGTTAAAAAGCACCTATGCGGGGCGGTTGGAGATCGATGCGTCGGCGATCGTGGTTGACGAACTTACCCTGGTCGGGTCGCGTTGCGGTCCGTTTCCGGAGGCGATCGCGGTTTTGGCGGGCGATCGCATCGATGTCAAACCGTTAATTCAAGCCCATTATCCCCTAGATGAGGCGATCGCCGCGTTCGATCGCGCCCAAACCCGAGGGGTTCTGAAAGTGTTACTCGATATTGATTAACTCACTATTGAATAACTCACTTAGTATTTTTAATGCTCTCGATAGTCCATACAGCCGATCGCCTCTTCCGTCATGGCAACTTTCGGTCTGACCGGACATTTCAGGCGATGGTCGTTGGTGAAAAAGACGCACCCGGTGCAGGGAATTTGGTGCATTCGCTTCGCTTGGCTGACTCCACTGGCGATCGCACTTCCCACACTCCACGCGACGAGTAACGTCAATCCCCACGCCAAACAAAAGCAAAGAGGAATTAAAAAAGGTTGGATGACTTCCACAAAGGGATGAAGTAATCGAAACACGGCTCGATCCTCGGAGAATAGTAGCAAGTTTTTTTACTATTACCACAGGGGTGAAACTCAAGAAAGACCAAAAACGCCAGCGCCTCTGTTGGGGAATCGTCGAGAAGATCTGACTAAACGGAAGGGCGATCGATCGCCTGTCACCGAGCAGAACATCGAACCGATCGCCCCGTCAGTCCGATCGGTTGTCCGAGGGAGATCCCGGGGCGATCGTCCGATGGTAAAAGTGAGAACTTAATGGGGGAGCGACCAAAAATCGGTCACGTCATAGCCGAGATCGTCGATCGCTTGACGCAATAAAGGCAGACTCAAACCGATGACGTTAGTGTGACATCCTTCGAGTTTTTCGACAAACAGACCGCCGCGACCGTCGATCGCAAAACACCCCGCACAACGTAGGGGTTCCCCGGTGGCGACGTAAGCTTCGATCTGGCGATCGCCGATATTGGCAAAATAAACCCGGGTAATTGCCGTCCGCACGATCGCCCGATCTTGTGCTAAATCCAACAAAGCGTGACCTGTATACAAGTCGCCGAACGAACCGCGCATTTTCTGCCAACGGGCGATCGCCTCTTGGGGATCTTCCGGTTTTCCGTGAATTTCCCCATCGAGAACCAACACCGAATCGCAACCTAAAATTAACAACGGCGATCGCTTCGGCGTCTCCTCCGTCAATGCGCCCGTTGTCGGAGTCGGACTGAACTTTTCGATCACCGCTTTCGCCTTACACTCGGCGAGGGTTTTGACCAGTTCGTCCGGATCGCTCAACTGTACCTGAGACTCGTCAAAGTCGCTACGACAAACGATCGGCTCGATTCCAGCACTTTCGAGTAACCGCAGGCGCGCCGGAGATGTGGAAGCTAGGACAAATGCAGGAATGACCATATCAAATGAATCGGTTGTACAGACCCCAAGGCGATCTGTCCGCCCTGGGTTTTCCTCAAGGGAAGGCGATCGCTTAATAAACAGAAAAGGAATTGACCACCGCTTCAAACAAATCTTTTACCTTCTTCCAGCGTGATTGAGTGGTGGACACATTCAAGGTAAACAGCTTACCGCGAGAAATCGCAACACTGGCGAGATTGTGCCGTTCGCGATCGGGGAATTTCACCCGATATTCCAATAAATAATACGTTTTCGAGCCTTTTTCCTTCATTTGCGCGTCGATTAACTCCGCCGTCCGTCCCGAATCCGGGGGGGCGATCGCCGATTTCGAGAGCTTGTAACCCACCTCCGTCGGCGTTCCCAACTCTTCTAACGATTTGTTGTTGGGAACTTCGCTAATCACGACGCTGACGTTTTCACTTTGTTCGATTAAATCGTGAAACACTACATCCGGGCCGCCGTTCACCTTCACCTGTTCCCAACCGTTGGGATAGAGAAATTCATAACCCTTGGTGGTATTGGCATAACTTTTGAGGGCGCCGACCACCGAAGTCGAACAACTGGTCAGCGCCAGAGTGAGTACCACTAAGAAAACGGCTGCAATTCGTTTAAACATGAGTATGATTCCTAGGCAACAGTACCGGAATAGCGTTCGATGCGAGCAGCAGCGCGATCGCTCCCGGTACAGTTATTGTCACATCTTGGCGACCCTTATGGTTTTGGCAGAGGCAAAGGGGGGTTTGGATTTGAGATTTTCGATTTGAGCGCTTAAAGGGAGAGGGTTGGAGAAGCCTCGACATCGGCGCGATCGCCGCTAACCGCTTGTCCCCCTACCCCTTCCCCGCCAACCGCAGACCCGTCCTCAAAATTTGTCCGGCTAAAATAGCGGCGCCAAAGCCATTGTCGATATTGACGACACCGACCCCGGCGGCGCAAGAATTGAGCATGGTTAATAAAGGGGCCAAACCGTTGAAACTGGCGCCGTAACCGACACTGGTGGGCACGGCGATCGTCGGACAACTGACCAATCCGGCGACGACACTGGGTAAGGCGCCTTCCATTCCCGCCACCACGATCGCCACGTCACAGGCGGCGATCGCCTCGCGATGGGCCAGCAAGCGATGGATCCCCGCCACGCCGATATCCCAAAAACGACAAACATCAAAACCGCATAACTGCGCCGTCACCGCCGCCTCCTCCGCCACCGGGAGATCCGCAGTTCCCGCACAAATCACCCCCATTTTACCGGGATAGGTCGGTTCGACGGCGGGCAGTCCCAAGGTACAAATCCGCGCTTCTCGATAATAAAATAAACCCTTGACGCGCTCTTGTAAGCGATCGTAAACCTCCGGCGCGATGCGAGTCGCCATGACCACCGGATTGCGCTGACGCATGACTTCCATAATTTCGGCAATTTGATCCGGGGTTTTACCCGGCCCCCAAATCACCTCGGGAAACCCAGTTCTCAAATTGCGGTGATGGTCGATGTGAGCAAAGCCACCCACGGGCTCGAATGCCAAATGTTTCAACTCTTCTAATGCTTTTTCAGGGGGCAAATTTCCCGACGCTACCGCTTCTAAGAGGGACTGTAAAGCTTCCGGTTTCATTGAATAATTTTAGATTTTAGATGATTAGATTGTAGGTATTAGATGGTGGAGTCAAAGAAGTGTACCCAGGAGATGGCAACTTCTTCAAGTCCCCCTTTTCAAGGGGGATTTAGGGGGATCTCCCCCCAAGCCTACGGATCGCTGGATTGAAACCTATCTTTTCAATCCAATCCACCTCAAGTGAGTCAATCAAATTCAGCGTCAGCGCCGATCTTTTGGGATAGCGATCGCAACTGTCGGTCTTGATGTTGTCCTCTATTCCTCGGTAGACTCTTCTATTTTTAACTCGTACAAATTCCAAAACGCGCCACCGAGGGCGGAATATTCAATCCCTTTGACGCGATCGCGTACCGCCGCCAAAGAGAGGGGATTGACTAAATGAATCACGGGTAAATATTCCTGAGTCAATCGCTGAGTTTCGGCGTAAATTTCTTTTCGCTTCGCTTCGTCCAACTCTTGGGCGCCTTTAATATAAAGATCGCCGATTTTACGTTCCCAGTCCGCCACTTCCCAACCGATTAAAGGGGTTTGTCCCGGTTGTCGTTTTTGGTTGAAAATGTGCAAGCGTCCTTCCGGTAGCCAGAAATTAGCGCCGCCATTGGGTTCGACGCCACCTGTAAAGCCAATTAAATGACAGTCCCAATCGAGAGAGTCCGATAACTTGGCGACGAGGGCGTTAAAGGAAATCGGCTGGAAATCGACCTGAATCCCGATTTTACTCAAATCTTGCTTAATTTGTGCCCCCATTGCTTCGCGGGTTTTATTTCCGGCGTTCGTAATCAGGGTGAAGCGAACGCGATTCCCTTCGGCGTCGAGTAATTCGTCGCGATCGTTATACTGAAAGCCGGAACCTAATAGTAATTCTTTAGCTTTGTCCGGATTGAAATCATACGTTTTTAGTCCTTCTTCCGGAGAGAGATAGTAAGGACTTTGGACGGAAATCGGGGAATGTTGCGGTTTTCCTAATCCTCTAAAAGTATTGTCGATCGTGGTTTGGCGATCGATCGCGTAGGCGATCGCCTGTCGAAATTCGACTTTTTGAAACCAGCGCGATTTCATCGGTTCGACCACGGGGGTTCCGTCGGGATTGCGCCCTTTATTGAGGTTGAAGGCGATAAATGTCGTTCCCGACGCCGGACCGCCATTGTAAATGGTAAAGTTTTCCCGTTCTTCTCGCGGTTTTAAGAAGGAAAAATTTTCTGGAGAAACACCAATTGAGTCGGACGTTCCGGAAATGAATTTTAATAAAGAAGTATCCGTCGATTCGACAATTTGCCAGACAATCCGTTCGATATAAGGTTGGGAATTGCCTTCGGCATCTTTTCGCCAATAGTAGGGATTGCGACGGTAAATAACTTGTTCGCTGGTTAAATAACTTTCGAGTTGATACGGACCGTTGACGATAATGTTTTCTGGTGGGGTATCGATCCCCCAGGTGGAGAGGAAAAGTGGGTTACCTTCGGCGTCAGTTTGTTCGATGGTGGGACGTAAAATATGGGCGGGTAAAATCTCCGTTCCCATCGTGCGTAAAAAGGGGGCGAAGGGTTCGGGTAAGGTAAATTCGATGCGGCGATCGTCGATCGCGCGGACTTTGGGTAACGCCCCACTTTCCCCAATTCTCAAGACGTCGCGGGTACTGGTGGGGACTTTTTCGTTAAAGTAAACTTCGTTAAAACTAAAAACTACATCGTCGGAGGTCAGAGGTTCGCCGTCGGACCATTGCAATCCTTCGCGCAAGGTGAAAACATAACGTAGTTTGTCCTCGGCAATTTCCCACGATTCGGCGAGTCCGGGTTCGACTTCGGCGGTGATTCCGTTGGTGGTGGTCAATCCTTCAAAAGTCAAACTGAAGATATTAGGAACTTCCGTACTTAAGGCGGGGTTAAAGGTTTTTGGATCGCTGAGAATCGTCCAGACTAATTGATTGACTTCAGCCGCATCGGTTTTGAAACGCGCCGGATTGCAAGCGGCTAAACTAAAACTTAAGAGAAACGCCAAGCCAAGGGATAGAATCCGGCGGGGCGATCGCCCTAAGTTGATAACTGTTTGGATCGTGACGATCGGTGTGAACATACGGCTGAATTTCGATCGGTTGTAGGGGAGAAATCGGCGATCGCCTGTGGCGGAATGCACGGAAAAACGGGAATTACGATCGCCGTTCGAGTAAGGCGACCGCATAGGCGGCGATTCCTTCTTCGCGACCGACCGGACCGAGTTTTTCGTTGGTGGTCGCTTTGACGCCAATTTGCTCGGAATCGACGCCGAGGACGTTGGCGAGGCGATCGCGCATGGCGGCGATATGGGGTTTGAGTTTGGGCCGTTCGGCGACGACGACTGAATCGATATTGCCCACTTTCCAGCCGCGATCGCCGATCAGTGCGTTCACCTGGGCGAGTAGCTTCAAACTGTCCGCCCCGGCCCATTGCGGGTCACTGGGAGGGAAATAAAGCCCGATATCTCCCAAACTCAACGCCCCTAACATGGCATCCATAATCGCATGGGTCAATACGTCGGCGTCGCTGTGACCGAGTAATCCTAACTCGTGTTCGATTTTAACGCCTCCGAGGATCAACGGGCGATCGCCCGTCAGGCGGTGGATGTCGTAGCCATTCCCGATTCGGATGTTCATTCGTGGGGTTGCTGCTTGCCAAGTCAATCTCGATCGTTTAGCTTATCCCATCGACGACCCCGATTTTTATCCGATTTGCGGATATAGCCTTTCCGAGATCGAGTCCAGCGACGATCCCCGCCAACTGCACTTTTTAACTAATGGGAATGGTCTGTCCGTAGTGTTCGTGCATTTGGGCTTCGCTGAGGGTATCGGTTTCGATTTGTGGGGTCCACAATAACTCGAAAACGAGCAAATATTCCTCGGAAATCTCCGTGAGGATTTCGATCGCCCGATGGAGTTGGTCTCGCGAATTGAGGCGATCGAATAAAGGGCGATCGTGGGCGGTTCCGACCAGCAAAGTAACGACAATATACGCCGGATCTCCGGGATTGGGATAGGGTAAAGCACTCGGTTCGTTAATTTTTCCTTCGACGTTGGTTAGGGTTTCGGCGCTGAATTTTTGCCGTTCTTTCCAGGAAATTTGTTGAAATTCGGCGTCAGCGCGATCGCGGCTTGGGAAGGTTTGCGAATAACCTAAAACATGAGTCCACGACGGGGAATGATTTAATAGCGATCGCGCCGAATTTTGCAAAATTTGTAACAATCCTTTGGGCGTCGTCGTATCCGCTTCGCGACTCATTGCCGACAGTTCCGAAGGAATGGAACAATCTTGAGCGCGCAATCCAACTTGCACGACGCTGAGGGTGACAATATCATTTTCGAGTTCGGTATTTTGAATCATTGTTTTGATGGAAATTACAAAAAATTGACGGTCTAGGGTCATTGTAAAATCTATCCCACTTAACCCGGATCGGTCATTTCGCGATCGGGTCGTTTGAAGGCGATCTCATTGACCCTTTCGTTAAGCTTCGATCTGAATAACTTTTACCCCATCGACGCATCCATCGGTCGCACTCAACCCCCGGGTTTCGATCGCGATCGACTTTTCTGTCTTTAGAAAGAAGATTTCGCCGAGGGGGAATGCTAAATTCAAAATAAGGGGCATTCGCGCGTTGCTAGTGAGTCGATCCAGGTCGGTCTTCCTCTGGATGACCCTGTTGATTCTGTGGCGTGTGACGACACCAAGCTAAGGGGTTGTCGTCTTTGTCGCGTTCGCAAAGCATCGACCGAAGAGAATCGCGCAGACGCTAAACTCGTCATTTCCTTGGGTGCGGAAATTGGCGATCGATCGCGTCGGTAGAGCGGTAGGGAAAGCAGGGGAAACTTCGCGATCGTCACGACAAGTTTAAGACAATTTTAGAACTTAAACTTTACAACTTAAAGAAGATCGTTAAAGAACTGTTCTCAAGGGCGGGAGTACAGTCGTGTTTTTGTGGATTTTGTACGTCTGTGTCGATGACGGATCTAGCCTGTCGCGCGCGAGTTTAAGCCCTACACACTCTCTAGAAATCTCGGCGATCGCCATCTTTCTTTTAACTTTCAACGTCGGAAAAATATTCCCTTGTAAAATCTAAAATCTAAAATCTAAAATCTAAAATCTAAGCATATGTCTGCAAGCTGGCAATTTTTATTAAACATTCCCGTTGAAGCCCGAGCGATCGCCTATTATGACTGGCGTCTGGTTGTCGTTTCGATCGTCGTGGGGATGTTGGCATCGTATACGGCGATCGAACTGAGTCGTAAAGGTCACTACGAACATCGCCTCGAAGGGTGGGTCTGGGTCGTACTCAGCGCGATCGCGATGGGGGTGGGGATTTGGTCGATGCATTTTGTGGGGATGTTGGCGCTCAAATTGCCGTTTTTGTTAAATTACGATATCCCCACCGTCGTCGGTTCCCTGGTGGTGACGGCGATCGCCTGTGGCGCGGGGTTGGTGTTGGTCAACCGATCGCCGTGTGGTTTTAAAGAGTTACTGTTAGCGGGAAGCATTCTCGGAGAGGCGATCGCCTCGATGCACTATCTGGGAATGTGGGCGCTGCAATTACCGAATCATATCGACTACGATCCCTTATTCGTGGGATTGTCGATCGCCGTGGCGATCGGCGGTTCGGAAGTCGCCCTCTGGTTGGCATTTCCCATCGGTTCCGGGCGATCGCAACCGTTGAGCAAACTCGGCGGCGCGACGATCTTGGGTTTGACCATTAGCGGGATGCACTATACCAGTATGGCGGCGGTGCGCTTTCGCTGGCCCACGGATCCGGTCGCCCTCGCGACGGATTACACCCTCGATCGCGAAGATTTGGCGATCGCGATCGCGATTACCACATTGGCTATTTTAGGCTTAACGAGCCTCAATTCCGTGGTCGATCGCCATTTAGCCACCCAGCAAGAAACCCTCGATCGTCTGCGAACCTTTATCCGAGAAATGCAAGTCGGCGTTTTGTTATTGACGCCGGATTTAAAAATTGTGCTGTCTAACCCCGCCGCCGCGCAATTGTTGGGTGTCACCGTCGAAGAACTGCAAAAAGAGGCGATCTTTGAGGAAACCTGGGCGATCGTGCGCGAAGATCGCACCCCGTTCCCGAAAGCCGAACGTCCGGTGCAACAGGCGATCGCCACCGGGTCTCCGGTGCATAATGTAGTGATGGGAATTCAGAGGCGTTCGCGCGCCACCGAGACCGCCGAGGAGGCGATCGCCCCCGTGAAACGCTGGTTGTTGGTCAATGTCAATCCGATCGCCAATGACGAGGGGGTGGTAGAACAGGCGATCTGCAGTTTTATCGATATCAGCGATCGCAAACATGCGGAAGCGGAATTATCGCAAACCCAGAATTTTCTCAATTCCGTGGTCGAAAACTTACCCGTCGGCGTGTTTATCAAAGAGGCGGCGAATCTGACGATCGTTTCCTGGAATAAAACCAGCGAACAACTGTTCGGTTACCCGGCGATCGCGGCGATCGGCAAAACGGACGCCGACTTATTCCCCCCCACTCAAGCAGATTGTCTCGGCGCGATCGATCGCCAAGTGCTCGATAACGCCGAGGCGATCGAAATTGCCGCCCAATCTTTAGAAACGCCCCATCGCGGAACCCGCCTGCTACAAACCACCAAAGTCCCCATTTTCAACGAATCCGGTCAACCCGAGTACGTTCTCGGGATCGCCCAAGATATTACCAGCGCCCAACAAGCGCGCGAAGAACTGCTCAAGCAAAATCAGCGATCGCAACTGTTCGCCGAATTGACGATTAAAATTCGCCAGTCCCTCGATATCGGCGAAATCCTCAAAACCACCGTCGAAGAAGTCCGCCAATTTCTCGACACCGATCGCGTCATTATTTATCGTTTGTGGCCCGACGGGTCGGGAACGATCGTCACCGAAGCCGTCATTTCCGACACGATCCCGATTTTAGGTCAGGAATTCGACGATCCCTGTTTTAAAAACAAATATACGGAAAAATATCGCTCCGGACGGGTGACGGCGATCGCCGATATCGAAAATGCCAACTTGCAAGACTGTCATATCCACCTGCTCAAAAGTTGCGGCGTCAAAGCGAATTTAGTCGTCCCCTTACTCGAACGCGAAAAACTCTGGGGTTTGCTGATCGCCCACCAATGCAGCCACACCCGACAGTGGACCCCGTGGGAAATCGAGCTGTTAGAACAGTTGGCCAATCAGGTGAGCATCGCTTTAGCACAAGCGCAATTACTCGAACAAGAAACTCGCACGTCCGAACAACTCGCCCAACAAAATATCGTCCTCGACAAAACCAAACGGGCCGCAGAAGCTGCCAATCGCGCCAAAAGTCAGTTTCTCGCCAGCATGAGTCACGAAATCCGCACGCCGATGAACGGAGTGGTCGGGATGGCCCGCTTGATGTTGCAAACCAACCTGACTCCCCAACAGCGCGAATACGCTCAAACCATTTGCACCAGCGCCGAACACTTGTTAGCGATCATTAACGATTTGCTGGAGTTCTCCAAACTCGAAGCTAAAGAAATGAAGCTCAACACGATCGGTTTTGACCTGCAAGAGTGTATGGAAGCGGTGGTCGATCTGATGGTGACTGCGGCCCAAGAAAAGGGATTGAATCTCACTTTGTTGATTCACAGTCAAGTCCCGCAATTTTTAATCGGCGATCCGGCTCGTTTGCGCCAAATTCTGCTCAACTTACTCAACAATGCCATTAAATTTACCGATCGCGGCGAAGTGATTTTACAAGCGGTTTTGGAATCCGAAACGCCCCAAAAAGCGCGGATTCGCCTGTCGGTGAGCGATACGGGCATCGGCATCGTCCCGGAAGAAGCGCACAAGTTGTTTCAGTCGTTTTCTCAACTCGATGCTTCTTCAACCCGCAAGTATGGCGGGACTGGATTGGGTTTGGCGATTTGCAAGCAGTTGGTGGAACTGATGGGCGGCGAAATCGGCGTGGAGAGTGACTGGGGCAAGGGATCGACGTTTTGGGTGAGTATTCCCTTTATCAAACAAGTGAGTGTAGAAAGTGAGCCGTTGCCGCCGGAGGTGAAACGGGCGAGGTTACTGGTAGTGAGCCACCGGGAGATCCAGCGCCAATCGGTGCGCTACATGGCCGAACGCTGGGGGATGGAGAGTGACGAAGCCCGCGACGGAGCCAGCGCCTTAGAGAAAGTGAGAGGGGCAGTGGCGGACGATCGCCCTTACAATCCGATCGCGATCGAATTGGAATTGTTCGGTCCCGAACTTCAGGAAGCCTTGCCAAAGGCGGCCCAGGAGGCGAAAATTTTGTTGATGACGCCTTTAAATCGCCGTTCTCAAGCTCAAGCGTTAGTGGCGATCGGCGCCTGTCACGGGTACGCGATCGAACCGATGCGTCCGTCTCGTTTGTTGGAACGGGCGATCGCCCTGTTAGGATCCCCGGAAACGCAAGGGGCGATCGCCCAATCGGGCCTTCATACTTTACCAGCAAAGCGCACGAGCGACCTTCCCCCGTCGAACTTCAAAATTTTAGTCGCCGAAGACCACAAAATTAACCAACAGGTGATCTCTTCCCAACTCGACGTCCTCGGTCATCGCGCCGACTTCGCCGACAACGGCGCCGAAGCCTTAACTCGGTTGACCGAGAAAGACTACGATCTGGTCTTGATGGACTGTCAAATGCCCATCAAAGACGGTTACGAAGCTACCCAGGAACTTCGCCGCCAGGAAGGGAATCGCCGTCATACCATTGTCGTCGCTTTAACCGCTCATGCCATGCCCGAAGACCGCCAAAAGTGTTTGGCGGCGGGGATGGACGACTATATCAGCAAACCTGTCAATTTGGAACGCTTACAAGCCGTGTTAGAACGCTGGAAACCCGAACCCGCTCAAGATTCTCCCGCCTGCGAACCCCAACCCGTCGGCGACGTGTCCCCCCCAAGTTCTCCGGAATCGGCGAACTGTATGGATCTCAAACGCCTCGAACAGGTTTCCCGGGGTAAATTGGCGTTAAAACAACGGTTACTCGAAACCTTTCTCGACGCCAGTGATGCGGATTTAGCCGCCACCCGGGAAGCGTTGGATCGGGCCGACGCCCAAGGGGTGGAAAGTCACATTCACCGCGTTAAAGGGGCAGGTCGCAACATCGGCGCGCGATCGTTGGCGGATATCGCCGCTCAAGTCGAAAATTTAGCCCGCAACGGCGAATTAGACTCAATTCCCGACGTCCTCCCCCGCCTCGATCGCGAATTGGAGCGAGTCCGCCAGTTCCTGCACGAACAGCTCTTGCCCTCTCCCACCAGCGAAGCATAGAGTATGCCGCTCCTGCCTGCCCTCTCGGGAGGAGCGACATCGAATCCATCGATCCATTGCTCAATCGAACTCAGTTCCTGCCCGTGTCAACTTTCCAAGTCCCAGGGCAACTCTAAGGTAAAACAGGTGACCCTCGAAGCACTTTCGACGGCGATCGCCCCGCCGAGGTGGGTGGCGAGTTTCTGGACTAATGCCAGTCCCAAACCCGTTCCGCCTTGTTTCCAAGGATCGGCGCTGGGAACCCGGTAAAACTTCTCGAAGATATGACCGATCTCGTTGGCGGGAATCTCGACTCCGGTATTGATGACTTGTAATTGCAGGCGATCGCCCGCATCGCACGCTACCAGACGGATACTTTCCCCGGGAGGCGTATACTTACAGGCGTTGTTGAGTAACTCGCTGACGATCCGCTCGAAACCGGATACATCCGTGGTCAGGGTCGGTAAATTGTCCGCCAGTTCCAAGGCGATCGTTTGTTGGCGATTGCGGGCGCGTTCGTGGAAGCCGTGCAAGAGTTGGGGCAACCATTCGCCGAGGTCTACGGGGGTAAACTCCTTCGCCAGACCGGAATCGAGCCGTTGTAAGTCAAGTAAGTCGTTAATCAGGCTGATTTCGCGATGGCATTCGTCATCGAGGATTTGGAAATAGCGCGACAGTTTGGCCGCGATCGCCTCTTGTTTCTGCAGATCGTTCGTGAGATTCGGATCGTACTGTTTGTAACCGATTTTCAACATCTGGATCGCCATTTTCATGTTAGCCATCGGCGTTCGCAGTTCGTGAGAAACCGTGCTGAGAAATTCATCTTTGAGACGGTTGACCTTTTCGAGTTCGCGCACTTGAGCGAGGGAGGCTTCGTAAAGTCGGGCTTGACGCAGGGCGATCGCGCAGTGAGCGGCGACCTGTTGCAAGAGGCGAATCTCGATGTCGCTCCACGTTCGCACTTGGGAGTGCAAGACGCTCAAATGGCCGATGGTGCCGCGATCGTCGAAAATCGGCACTAAAATGCGCGCTTGCAAGATCCGGTCTAAATCGGGACAGGCTAAATCGCCCAAAGTTTGGGGGTCGATTAACGGGACTCGTCCGCGATCGTAGGATAAGAAATACTCCCCGCGCCAGAGTCGCTCGTAAATCTGGCGCGCGTCGGCAATTTTGAGGACTTGTCCCAAACCCGAGCCGACATCGTCCGTACTGTATTCGTAACAGATGGTTGCGGTGGTGCGATCGCCGTCGTACAACGCCGCACAACAGTAATCGATCTCTAACACTTGGGCGATTTCGCGGACGGCGGTTTGCAAAATTTGCCCTTCGTCCAAACTTTCGCCGACTTTTTGGGTAATGCGCCGCACGACGTGCGCGAATTCTAGGGATTGCTGTAACTCGGCGGTGCGCTTGCGAACTTGAATTTCTAAATCGCTGCCGATTTGGCGGACCGTTTCGTATAACTCCGATTGTTCGATCGCGATTCCCAATTGAGTCGCCAACTGTTGCAGCAAGTCGATTTCCTGGGGCAACCACTGGCGCGGTTGGCTGCAGTGATGGGCGACGAGTAAACCCCACAAATGGCGCTTCGGGGTTTCGCGACTCGGATCGCCGGAAGGATGACCCTGACCGAGGCTTTTCACGATCGGGACCACGAGGTTCGCTTTGACTTGGAACTCGGAGAGTAAGGTTTTGTGACATTGGCTCAACTTCGAGCGCTCCAGATCGGCGATCGCGCCGATACGCCCGTCGAGATAACTCTCGACGAAGCGATCGTTAAAGCAAGTATCTTTAATTTCCATCCCCAAGAGGGGCAACCAACCGGGTTCGACGGACTCGACCACGATTTGACCGTTCCAATCCGGTTTAAACTGATAAATCAAGACGCGATCGGCCTGTAAAAACGGGCGCACTTCATCGACGGTGGTTTGCAGAATATCGTCGAGGTCGAGAGACTGGCGAATCCGGTTTTGAATTTTCACCATCAAGCGTTCGCGGCGAATTTGGCGCGCCAGGGCCATTTCCGCTTGTTTGCGATCGCTGATATCGGCGATCGTCAGTAAAATTCCCGCTTTGCTGTCCCCCGGTTGTCCCGCATTCGCCGAAACGATCGTCCAGCGATCGCCGCCGTCGGCTTGACGGAAGCGAAAATCCTGTTGCTGGGTGAGACCTTGGCGGACTTGTTCTAAAAATAGCTGCGCCCAAGGGCGATGCTTCGGGTCTACAAACGACAGCCACGGTTTGCCGATCGCCTGTTCGACGCGCACGCCGAGCATCCGGGCGAGTTGGCGATTGACAAAGGTGGTGTTCCCTTCGGCGTCGAGACTCCAGACCCCCTCGGTCATGGTTTCGACGATGCGGCGGTAACGTTGTTCGCTCTCGCGCAGGGCTTCTTGGGCGCGACGGTTGGCGGTGATGTCTTGGAAGTAAACCGAGAGGCCCTCTCGGGCGGGATAAGCGTGAATGGCGAGCCAGCGATTGTCTTCGGGATAGAAGGCTTCAAAGGCGATCGAGACTTGTTCGGCGATCGCCCGTCGGTATTCGGACTCGAACGCGAGGGCGATCGCCTCGGGAAAGGCATCCCAGAACGATCGTCCGATCGCCTCCCCTTCGCGGTCGGTCAACAGGCTTTCGGCGGTGCGGTTGATATAAGTCAGGCAAAAGTCAGCATCGAGGGCGACGAAGCCATCGGCAATGCTTTCGAGAATGGCGATCGTCTGTTCGTGAGACTCGCGCAAGCGGGCGTCGGCTTCGACGCGATAGGTAATATCGCTTTGAATGCCGATAAAATGGGTGACCTCCCCGGCTTCGTTGCGAATCGGCGAAATCGACAGTTCGTTCCAAAACATGCTGCCGTCTTTGCGGTAATTGCGCAAGATGCCGTGACAGTTCTGACCTCCGGCGATCGCCCAGCGCACGGTTTCCAAGCTGCTCTGGTCGCGATCGCCCCCTTGTAAAAAGCGGCAGTTGCGACCGATCGCCTCCCGGGCCGAGTACCCGGAAATTTGCTCGAAACTGGGATTGACATAGACGATCGGATTGTCTCGCGATCGAACGTCCGTAATCACGATCCCGTTGGCGCATTCGGCGATCGCCCGTTGCATGATGTACGCCCTGGCGTCGCTGCGTTCCCGGTCGATCGCCGCCGCGAGAATATTGCAGATCGCCTCTAAAAAATGCAAGTCGTCCGCGCTGAACGCCCGTAATTTGCGACTGTGAACCCCCAAAATTCCGACAAATGGCACCTCGGAGACTAACGCCAATTCCGGATTCGTACCCGATGGCGGCGTCCGATGGGGAGGGTGGCCGATAATGGCGGTCATGCCGGAGATGACCCCGTGTTCGTGCAGCAGGGGCATTCCCTCAAATCGGGTTTCGGTTCTCAGGTCTTCGACGATCGCGCTTTCGCCCTGTCTGAGGGTATACCCGGCTTGGGACCGTTCGCTCGCTTCGACCCGCGCCCGACCGACAATCCCACTTTTCCAGCCGACTCCCGCCCGCACGAGGAAGGTGGGGGGGGCGTCGCGATCGTCTCCAGGGTCGGGAAGCAGTTCTAAAATCTTGCAGTATTCCACCGCGAGGGTGTCGGCGACCAGTTGCACCGCGTCTTGCATCAGCACGGCGCTGGGAATCCCTTTGAGAGCGCGCTCGCCGAGTTGGGCGACGGCTTGCTGCTGGCGGGCGCGCGATCGCACTTCGGCGACGGCTTTCGTCCGGGAACTAATATCGCGCACGAACACTTGAATGGCGCTTCGTCCGTCGTAGGCGATCGGCATGGCGGTCACTTCCACGTCGATCGTCTCGCCGTCGAGGCGGAGAAATTGTTCTTCCACGGTCGGGGTCGGGTGTCCGACCGTGACATTCTCGATCCGTTGGCGCACGAGTTCTCGATACGGCGGCGCTACGAAGTCGAACACCGAACGCCCTTCGAGGTCCCCCGTAACGGCAGCCCCCAACAAGCGGGCGGCGGCGGCGTTGCTCCAGACAATCTGACCGTGGTGGTGAATCAGGATCGCTTCAAAGGAGAGTTCGAGTAACTCCCGATAGCGCCGTTCGCTGTTTTCGAGAGCCTCTTGGGTGGCTTCGCACTCCCTCGATTGCGGGCAAGGGGCGGTGTCGCTGGCGCTGGGGTCGTCTCGTTCCCAGAGTCCGGCGATCGCCTCGGCGAGCCATTCGAGGGGTTGGATCTGTTCGGGAGACCAATAGCGGGAACGGCGATCGTCGTAGAGGCAGATCCGCCCTTCGGGTAAGGTTCTCGGCGACTGTTCTGGGGCGGGACGAATGGGAATGCACAGGAGGGCGCGAACTCCGGCTTCGTCGAGGGAGCGGTCCGACTCGTTTGCGAAGCGGCTCCTGACTCCTTTGGAGTCGCTTCGCGAACGGAGCATCGCCCCGGCGGGGAGGGCCTGACAATCGGCGATCGCCACGACCCCGGCTCCCGTGAGCGGCGGGATGGCGTCGAGCAGCACGGTCCATTCGTCCCGTTCGGCGAAACAGTCGGGTACTCGTCCCCAAGAGCCTTCGAGGCGCACCGCGCGAGGAATCTCCGGATCGCCGCCAACGCGCCATCGGGCGATCGTCGCCCCGGTCAGGTCTAAGGCTTTGCCGATCTCGGCCAAGCAGTGATTCCAGTCGATCCGTCCGGCAGCGATCGCCCGCCACATCGGTGTGATGGCCTCCTGGAGGCTGACCCGGGGCTGCGGCTCGTTCCTCGGCGGTTGGGCGCTCCGACGGCAGGAGAGTCGCACCCGGCGATCGCCGATCTGGCGGGCGATCGTCGCTTCGACCCAAATCGCGGCACCGTCTCGGGCGATCAATCGGAAGGGGGGGATCGTCATGGGGGTGGGGACGAGGTTTCCGTTGCGATCGCCCAGGGCCGGGGCTGAGGTCTGCAACACGAACGGGCGATCGCGCCCATCGACGTACTCGATCCAGGGCGTACCGATTAAGCTTGACTCGGCGTAGCCCAGGATGGCAGCGATTCGCGGATCGACTGCCACAATTTGACCTGACGGTTCGAGGGTGAAGTCCATCGATTTACCTATGCGCTCGAGCGTGCAACATTTGACGCTTCCCTTGGGTTGAATCCAGCGCTCAAGGGAATCTGTCTCCCCCGCTCCGGGGGACGGGAATCCCTGGGATGACGAGTGGCGATCGCTCTGTGGCGCTCGTCGGGTTCTCGGATGCTGTAGGGAAATTTGCCCCTTCCAGCGCTGCGGTCGCGGTCTTTTGAGATAATACGGGCGATCGCGGCGACCGATCCCCTCGTTTGGTTCGCTGTTGCGTTTCATTGCTTGAGTTCTACCCCTGTGTCCGATCGATCTCAGGCTCAGATCCCGTGCCTGTTGCTATGCGAATCGCACCATCCCCCGCCGTCCGAGGGTACTTTTCTCGAACGTACTTTTGGTGACGGTTATTCATGGCGAGCGGGCGATCGGAACGGTTGCTCGGTTCTCAACAGCCCTCAGCCCAGGTCTGGCGTGCGATTTCCCCTGTAGTTCTCCCCTGCGTCGGATGTCTTCTCGCTCGCATCGAGCGCAGCTTACAACGACTTCAACCTAAATGTAGCTAAAAACACTGAAATATACAAATACCAATCATTGGGATTGTTGCCTTTGTCAACGTAGCTTGTTATTCTTGGTATTCGCAGCACAAAATATCCGAGTGCGATTTTTTCAATTCAATGCGCTCGAATTGCCGTCCGTATTGAATTGGGCTTCACGGCGATCGCCCTAAGCACTCGCCGTTGTCTACGGCTTCAACTCCTTTTGTTTTTGCCAAAGCCCAGGATCTGGTGTAACTGCTCGACCTCCTCGGGAGTCAACTCCCGCCATTGCCCCGGTTCCAACCCGGTTAAGTGCAAGTGCGCGATCGCGGCGCGCACTAAGCGCAAGGTGGGAAATCCCACCGCCGCCGTCATCCGCCTGACTTGACGATTTTTCCCTTCCGAAAGTGTCATCTCCAGCCACGCCGTCGGTACCGTCTTGCGATATCGAATCGGCGGGTCTCGCGGCGGTAACTCCGGTTCCCCCCCCAAGAGTTCGACCCGCGCCGGGAGCGTTCGATAATTCTTAATTTGCACCCCTTCTCTGAGTCGCTCTAATGCCTTCCGGTCGGGAATTCGCTCCACTTGCACCCAGTAGGTGCGTGGGTGGCCAAATTGCGGATGGCTCAAGCGATGCTGCACGCGATCGCAATCGGTCAGCAACAACAACCCTTCACTATCTCGGTCGAGACGACCGACGGGATACACCTGTGGAACTGAAATAAAATCTTTCAACGTCAAACGTCGCTTTCCTCGGCTCTCTCCCTCGGTATCTGTAAACTGACTGAGAACGTCGTAAGGTTTGTAAAATAGCAGATATCGATAAGTCATTGGCTTGCAATCATTATAGATCCTTTGCGTGCGATCGCCCCGTTATTTGAGGCAAACTTCATGGTTTGTAATCCAATTTTCTCCCTTCTCTAGCCCGCAATTCTTCCACGCAAATCCCCCTGCGATCCCGCCGCGATCCACGGGGATCGCGATCGCCCGCTTCTAACCGCAACAGCTCTCCCTCTAAAATAAGAACCGTCTTTAATTCTCCCCCATTGTCACTCAATATCATGACCTCATCATTTTTGCTCGCCCGGGTTCTCTTCCAATTTACTAACGAAGCTGACGATTTAATTGCCGATTTATCCGCCGTTACCCTTAGTCCCGATGGCAGTTTGTGGATCGCCTCCGATGAATTGACGAGCCTCGATCGCCTCTCTCGTCTCGATTCTTGTACCTTCGGCGATCGTCGTCAATTCCCTCTCACCCAATACCTCGATCGTGTCAATGCCGAACAAGAAATCGACATCGAAGGCTTAGACTACCACGGTTCCTATCTCTGGTTTACCGGTTCTCACAGTAGCAAACGTAAAAAACCTAAAGGCAAAAGTCGTAAAAAAGATTTAGACCGATTAACCCGCATTGAAACCGAAGAAAACCGTTATCTACTCGGACGCATTCCTATCAGTCGCGGCGAACTCTTTAAAGTCCATCCCGGTCAAACCGATGCCGAATGTTACGAACTCACCGCCGCTTGTCTTTCCTCCGAAGATACGGACCGCCTCCTTCTCGATGCCCTCAAAACTGACGACCATTTAGGACTGTTTGTCTCGGCGGGAATTCCCAGTAAAGAAAACGGCCTCGATATTGAAGGTTTAGCCGTCAGCAATAACCGTTTATTCCTCGGTTTGCGCGGTCCAGTTTTACGCGGCTGGGCCGTCATTCTCGAACTCGAAGTCAACGACACCGAACCGGGCATTTTAACCCTCAACACCTTCGAGAAAACCGATCGCCCCTATCGCAAACATTTCGTCAATTTGAATGGGAATGGCATTCGCGATTTATGTTTCGACGGCGACGACCTCTTAATCCTCTCCGGACCGACCATGGATTGCGAAGGCTTGATGAAAGTCTTTCGCTTGAAAGATGCTTTAGACGCCAAAAAAGATATGTTTTCCGATCGCGATTCCGGCGATTTAGAAGAAGTTTTCGATCTCCCCTTTCACTTCGGCCAAGATCGGGCGGAAGGATTGGCGATCTTTTCCGGATTTGAAGGCCAAAAATCCCTTTTAGTCGTTTACGATTCCCCCAATCCCGAACGAATTGTCGGCGGGCGATCGATCGTCATGGATGTATTTAAACTGTAATCAAACTGTAACCGACGGCTGTTTTTACACTCAGTAGATCGGCTTTCCTCGATCGCCTCCATTGGGATTCCCCAACTCTCCTAAAAAAAGAGAAACTCCAATCGAGTCCCCTTTTTTAATAAGGATTTAGGGGGGTCCCAATTCCAGCTTATGCATTTCGCCAATGCGATCGCACCCTTGCGCAATAAAAAACCCGGCTTCCTCAGAAACCGGGTTGAACCTTAAAAGTTAAAAGTTAAGCGGGGAGTTGAAATTGCGATCGATCCGCCTTCGTTTCCGTGCGTTGTTGCAGCTTGCGAATAATTTCAGCTTTTTCCAACAGTCCGACTAACGCCCCATTTTCGCCGACAACGGGCAACTCGTTAATTTGTTTTTCTTCTAACAAGCTGACTACTTCGAGTAAGGAGCGATCGGAAGTAACGGTCAACGTGTCTTCCATCGGTTTGACCAATTCCCTCACTTGAGTTTTCGGCCAGTCAGCCGTCGAAACTAACTTGAGATCGTCTACGTTCAACGTACCGATGAGGCGATCGCTTTCGTCAGTGACTAAGAACTTGCGCCATTTTTCTTTACCGATGACGTAGTTATTAGCAAACTGGCGCAGGGACAAGTCCGCAGAAACGATCGGGCTGTTTTCGCGATCGACTACATCCGCCGCCGTCAGGGCTGAAAGGCGGTCTTGAACCGTCGCCGATTGAGCCGCAAATCCGGCATTTTGTAACAAGAACCAACCGATTAAGATATTCCAAATGCTGTTAAAGTTACCGTAGAACAGCAGGGGAATCGCACCGGAAAGAATGGCAATCCAGCCAATCACTTGACCGACTCGTCCGGCAAAGTTAATCCCTTTATACGGATTTCCAGTAATTTTCCAAACGATCGCCTTGAGGATATTACCGCCGTCGAGGGGTAAACCGGGAATCAGGTTAAACAGGGCAACCACCAGGTTAATCGACGCCAGCAGCGCCAGCATGGCACCGAGTGGACCACTCGCTCCCGTGGCAATCCCGATCGCACTGAAGGTAGCAAAGAGCGCCAAACTCACTAACGGTCCGGCGATCGCCACCCAAAATGCTTGGGCGGGACTGTCCGATTCTTTTTCTAAACTCGCCAACCCACCGAATAAGAATAAGGTAATTGATTTGACATCAATCCCTTGTTTGAGGGCGACAAAACTATGCCCCAATTCGTGAGCTAAGACCGATGCAAATAGCAATAACGCCGACACAAATCCTAAAATCCAAGGCAGAATTCCGCCCATCGAAAATTGGCTGGCCAGCAAGCCTCCATAACTTAAGGTCACTAGCCCCAGAACTAAAAACCAAGAGGGATTAATATAAAAAGGAATGCCGAATAAATTACCAACTCGAATGTTGTTGTTCATATAGAACCTCCTTTTTTTAAAAGCTCGAGGCTTTTTGGCCTTTCGCTATTCTCAATGTAACAAATTGTAAAAACTTTTCAATCTATCCCAGGTAGTAGTTCCCGTCATGGCGAGTTCGGTTATCGGAAACGAGCTGTTCAGTCGGTCAATCCGTAGGGCGATCGCCGCTCCACTGCCCTTTGATGACGGAAAACCGAACATCGAGATCGGTTTTCCTCCGGGGGATATAGCCATCCTATGGATTTGTAACCTAAATCGGGAGCAAGATGCTCCCACTCCCAAGAATTTGAAGCGATCGACCCCGCAAAATTCCCGGCAAAATTGCAAGCTGAGGCAGTCTTCTGAGGAAAAATTGAGCAGTTCGGTCGGCGGAATAGGTCGGCAAGTTTTCCGAAAAATATCGGTTGGCGATCGCACGGAACTCAGCTCGAAATTCGTCAAGCAATCCATTGCAAAATCTGAAGATTGTAGAAGGCGATCGCCTCGACCCATTGGAGAATCTAGCCCTGTGTTTCCACAATTGAGGAGTATTCGTTATGACCTCGGCGAATTAAAAGCGATCGGGGTCAGTGAACCCGCACGGAAGAAGTGAATAAAATTGAATGATACAATAACCAAAGCCCCTCGATCGCCCTTGTAAATTATGCGCCCTTTACAACTTTCTCTAGAAGGTTTTACCAGTTTTCGCCGAGAACAAAACCTCGATTTTACCGAGTTGGACTTGTTCGCGATTACCGGGGCGACGGGGGCGGGGAAATCTTCCCTATTGGATGCCCTGACTTATGCATTATACAGCACGACGGCGCGCACTAAGCAAGTCGCGGAATTGGTCAGTCAGGGGGCGGAAACCTTAAAAGTGCGATTGTGCTTTGCCGTTCGCGGAACTTCATATAGAGTCACCCGGCGCTGGCGCTACCGACCGAGTACCCCAGTTACCAAGGTGTTGTTAGAGAAACAGTTGGCGGATGGGAGTTGGGAAACCCTCGAAAGCAAGGAACGGGCGGCGAATAAGGCGATCGCGGAGATTCTCGGGATGGATTTCGATACGTTTACCCGGGCGATCGTCCTGCCGCAAAATCAGTTTGACGAGTTTTTAAAGGGAAATACGGCAAAACGGCGTGAAATCTTGCGTCAACTTGCTGGGTTTGAGATTTTCGAGAAAATGCGCAAACAAACGAACGATCTATCGCGATCGCTCAAACAAGAAGTCGCCGCGTTGGAACGGCAGATCGCCGAGTTGGAAGTTCCGGACGCGGTAGAGGTGGAATTGAAGCGATCGCAACTCGCTCAATTAGAAGCGGATTTTCCGCAATTTGTGCAAGAAGCTCGACAAGCTCAAGTGCTTTTGGATGAAGAAGAACGCCTATTCGCTCAAATTGTAAAATTGCGAAAAGTACGCGAGCAATTGGAGGTGTTGGAGGGGCGATCGCCCGAGATCGAAGCTACGATCGCCCGCCTCGATCGCGCGATCGCCGCCCATGAATTACAAGGAGACTGGGCGCTAGTGAGAGAAATTCGCCAGCAAGTGAAGACGGCGAGTAGTGCGCTACAGTCCACATCGAAGCGCTTGGCACAAGTAGAGCGCCAATTCGAGCTGAAGCAAAGTGAGTTAGACGCCGAACGCGCGCGCCAAGCGGAGATCGGACCCCAATTGCAGGCCCGCGAAGCGGCGATCGCCTCGGCGAAGGTTTACGAAGAACAACGGCAACAGTTAGAGAGAGACCTGGCGATCGCGGAAAAAAATGAGAAAGAGAAGCAGAAACAGTTAAAAGAGGCGCAGAAACAGTTAAAAGAGGCGCAAGATCGTTTCGATCGCGCCGAGACTGTTTTAAAACAAGCCAATCGTCAATTAGCAGGTCTGGCGCCCGGCGGGGAACGATTGACCCAGTTGCAGGCGATCGCGCCGTTACTGGTGGAATGGGGGTTGGTGAGACAGCAGCTCGAACGATCTCGGCAACAGTGCGATCGCGCGATCGCCGAACGAGAGACGGCGCAAGGGGAATTAGCCGGAGCGCGATCGCGGCAGGAGGAGGCAGCCAAGCGCTTGCAGGATGCCTGCGAAGCCTTGGAAGGAGCGGAACGGCAAAATCTCGACATCGGGCGATCGAACCATGCCGCCGCATTACGTATGTCCTTACAACCCGGGGATACCTGTCCCGTGTGCGGGGGCGTCCATCCGGAAGCAGCAGCCTTACCGCCTTTAACGGAACGATCCCCGCTCGATCTCGGGCCGTTGCGATCGCGCGAAGCCAAAGCGCAGCAAGGGTTACAAGCGGCACAAACTGAACTGAGCAAGGCGGAAGCGAACCTCGACCGTTGCCGCCAGCGCCAAGAAGAAATGGAGGAACAAAGAGAGAGCAACGCGCGGGAAGAAGCCCGCTTGCGCGCCGAAATTGCCTCGGTGTTGGGGGTGGGGGAAGACGCAGCGCTGGAGGTGGCGCCGTTGCAGGCGGAACGGGAAGCCTTGGAGGCGCGGGATGCGGAGTATCGCGAAGGGCTGGCGGCGCAAGAAAAGGCGGCAGCACAACGATCGCAGGCGGAACAGGGGCTAGAGTTTGCGCGCCGAGGCGATCGTGCGGCCCAGGCGGAAGTGACGGCGGCGACGGAAGCGCGCGATCGCGCCCGCGAGGGGGTGGAACGAGTGCGGGCGAAATTGCTAGAGTTAACTGAGGGTAAGGCTTACGAGGTTTTAGTTAACGCTTTGGAACGGGAAAAGCAAGCCCTGGGCGATCGCCTGCAAGCGGCGGAAACTGCCTATCAAGCGGTCAATACCCAGCTCATTCAAGGGCGAGAGAACGCCCAGCAAGCACAAAGTGCCTTACAGGGAGCGATCGCCAAACAAGAGGAGTCCGAGGCGACCTGGGGAGAACGCTTGGAGGCGGCAAACTTCGACGAGGAGAGCTTTTTAGGGGCGCTGGCGTCGGCGGGCGATCGGGCCGCGTGGCAACAGGCGATCGCCGACTATCGGGAAATGAAAGTAGAATTGAATACCCGCGTGCGAGATTTAGCGGAGGCGATCGGCGATCGCACCACCGACGAACGGGCGATCGGCGATCGTCGTCAAGCCAAGCAGGACGCCGAAAAACAGCTCGCTGAGGCGCAAGAACGGCGGGTCGAGTTGGGGACGTGGTTGCAAGATGCCGATCGCAAGTTAGAACAAGGCGATCGGCTCACCCAAACCTTAGAAACCGTCAGCGCCACTTACGAAACTTATCATACTTTGGCTCAAAGCCTCAAAAGTAACGAGTTTCAAGCCTATATTTTAGAACATTTAGAAGCCGAACTCGTCGATCGCGCCACTTTGTTACTGCGCGAACTCACCGACGCCCGTTATACCTTACGCATGGAAGAAGGGGAATACTGGGTCGAGGATAACTGGAATGGCGGCGAACTGCGCCGAGTTCGCACCCTCTCCGGCGGCGAAACCTTTGCGGCGTCGCTGTCGATGGCGATCGCCCTTTCCGAAAAACTCTCGATGGGCGCCGAATTGGGCAGTTTATTCTTAGATGAAGGCTTCGGAACCTTGGACGGGGAAACCTTAGAAAGTGTCACCCACATTTTAGAATCCCTACGCCAACAAAACCGCCTCATTGGAATCATCACCCACGTCAAATCCCTCGGCGAACGCCTCCCCACCCAGGTGAAAGTGTATAAATCTCCGCAAGGTTCCCGCCTGGAAATCGAACGTTTGTAGGCCATTTGTAGGGTTTTAATATTGCTTTCCTGTTTTGCTCTCCCAGTTTGCAGTTGAATTCATCCCCGATTTGAGCAACGCCCAAAAAGAAAGAGATCGCCCCCAAAAGAGCGATCGCCTTCTTTTACTCTTCTTCATAACCGACGACGTCTCGAACCCGCGCTTGGATCTGCGCGTGTCGTTCTACGCCTTCGTAAGCATACCGATTATAACGATTTTTCTGGATCAACTCTTCGAGATAGGTGACGCGATCGGATGACGCCGGATGAGAGGACAACCAGGTTGGAGGGCGGCCCCGTTCTTCGTCTAACTCACGAAAGGTCACCATTAAATTGCGTAATCCGTCTGCTGCATAGTTAGAATTGGCCAATACCCGAGACCCGAGAATGTCCGCTTGTCGTTCGTTTTGGCGACTGTACGCCCGACCGATTAACGCCGCAATCAAGTCGCCCATCGGTACGACTCGGTTTAAATTGGAGAGTAAGGTCCCTTGGACGACGCGCTGATAGCCGTGGGATAAGACGGCGTGGGCGACTTCGTGACCCAACAGTCCGGCGAGTTCCGCTTCCGAGTTGGTTTGCATCAACGCCCCGGTATTGACAAATACTTTGCCGCCGGGAAGGGCGAAGGCGTTGAGATTATCGTCGTCCACTACATAGAATTCGTACTCGAACTCGTCGCGTCCCATCAGACGGGCCATTTTTTGTCCGACTTCATCGACGTAGTTGACGATCTGCGCGTCTTCGACCATGGGCAATTGTTGGCGGAAGGCTTCGGCAAATTGACCGCCGAAGGAGGACTCGCCTTGTAGCAACATCATGGTCACTTGCAAGGCGGGGATGGTTCCGGAAGCATTCCCGGTCAGCACTAAATCGCCCACGGAGAGGACTCCGGAGAGGATGGTCTGACCGATCAGTTTGCGTTTGATTTTAGAACGATAACGCCCCAGACTGTCATCGGCGATCGCCTTATATTCGTCCGCCTGGGGATGGTCGGGATTGAGGACGGCGAATTGTCGGGCGGCGATCGAAGCTTCCAGCCATTTTTCCTGGGCTTGAAGGACTTCGACTTCCGCTTCGATCAGGGCTTGATTGTCGGGATAAAGGCTGGTGGCGCGTTCCATTACCGCGATCGCCTCGTCGCCGCGATCGTATTTCAGCAAGGCTTTGACCAGCAGTACGTGACCGGGGATGAACTCCGGATAGTCCGCCACCAGTTTTTCTAAGGGAACGAACAAACGAGTTTCTAGATCTTGTTCCCATCCCGCTTGGGCTTCGCGCCAGTAAACTTTCGCCGCCCCCGTCAGTTGGCTTTCATCGACGATCGCCTCGCGGATTTCGCTGGCGCCGCTATGTTCGGGAAACGGTCTTTTGACTTCCCGGTAAAGCTGTTCCGCCGCCGCAATCTGTCCTTGCAAGTAGAGGCGATCGGCTTCGACAAGTTTTTGAAAGGCACTCGATCCCGGCTCGAATGCAATTTCCTGGGTCTGGGATAAAGTAGATAAGGCTGGGGTAAAGGTGGTCAGCAGGTTCAACCCGGTAAATAAACCCGCCCCCAAGATGCCCCACAAGACATGTTGAATCCGTTTCATAGGGTTTGCTTTCCTCAATCGCTGTTTGGGCTTCGACGTTCTCGGTCTTCCGTATTTTAAACAGTCCGTCGAATCCCTATAAGATCTAGAATTCACTCAGTCCTTTTGTGTTTCCGAAGGCGATCGCATTTTCGGAAAGTTGGCGGTTTTTTGTTGACTTCGAGCAGCTTGGATGTGTTTTGTCTGTTTTAGGCGATCGCACTTCTTGCTTCTCCCCAAAGAGCCAAAGTTAGCACCCTCGATTCTGCGGTTGAATGTGTGATGGAGACTGTTTCAATCGGGAATAAATTTAGCAAAGGATTGTTTTAACCAGGGATTATAGAAGTCTTGGTAAAAAACTTCTTTGTCAGATAAATTTGTGTTAATTGTTTCGATCCACCAGCTAGAATTATTATCTTGAAAACTTTTATAAAATCATCGAGTTTGCACCTGATTTTCAATCTAGATTCTAAGACACTTTTTATAAAAAAATATAAAACAACGAGTAGGGGTTTGGTTACCAAACCCCTACTCCAAAAATCAGCTTTCCTGCATACATTTCTCAAGCATCTAAAGCCTTATTTTAGGGCGATCGTGGCACGACCAATTGGAACCTATAATTCTTTAATATATTGCTTCAATACCGATGATATAACATAAACCTTATCAGTTTTGTCCACCAAACAACGGCGACAGAGAGATTGTAGTGCATCGAGTAAATCTGAAGATGGCATTTGGGCAATTGCTAATAATTTAGCCAGAGTCACATCATCTTCTGTTCCCAATCGAGAGATAACTTCTGTTTCCGCTTCCGATAGAGAACTCAACGGCTGCTGTAAAATATCTTTCAAATCTTGGGGCAATAATAAAGACTGATTTTGTAACACATCCGCAACGGCTAATCCTAACTCAAGAATAAAATTCGCCACAGTTTTTAACCATAGCGGGTTGCCTTGATAATGATTAATCAAGCTTTCCCAGTTCTCTTCGGGTTCTAATCCTTGTTCTTGGAGAATTTGCCGTGCAAATGAAGAGTCTAAACCGGTAAGAGTGAACTTAGGGATCTGCTTATTTTTAATTTTAGCAATGTCTCGCGGTACTTCCCATCCAATGAGGAGAAAGCAACTTTGATGGGATAAGTCTCGAATTTGCTTAAAGAAGCTGCGATAATCTTCATAGCCTGGTTTGTACTGACCTGCAAGTTCTCCGCGACTGAAAAGATGATGGATGTCATCTAAGATGATGAGACAGCGATGTTTTTGCAGGTATTTGATTAAAGGTAAATGCGATATTTCGTTGGCATCCTGGGTAAAAAGTTCGCTTAGATTACTTTGCAGTTCGGTGACGGTCGGGCAAGTTTCTAAGCTGCGCCACATTACATATTCAAATTGATATTTAATTTCTGCTACGAGTTTAGTTACCAGTGCGGTTTTGCCGATGCCAATAATCCCAGTAAGGGTGAGGAGTTGTGCTTTTTCTATGAGGATTGATGTTTTCAAGCTTTCCAGTTCGGAAGTGCGATCGTAGAAGCTGCCTAGCTTAGGTATTTCACTTAAATCGTGATGGAAATTTGGGGTTTGTTCGGGGTTCGATGTTTCTCGATTTTGTGGGTTTGAGTTGGGTGTGTTTGGCGGATGTCTACTTTCTTCACAAGTGTTAAAACTACTAATTGCTACAACGTCCTGTGCAAAATTTGTAACATGAGAAATTTGCCATCTCTGTATGGTCGATTGGACATTTGATTTATTAATATCTTCGTCTAACTCCTCTGAAAGGATCTGCCATAGCTCTGAGCCAACTTTCCGAACACTGCTTTCCGAACAATCAAAGTTTTTGGCTATTTCTTTGTATGTCTCCCGTTGTACAGTCCCTCTTAGTACCGCTTCTTGTAGGTCGTTGAGGTGTTTTCCGGTGCGATCGAAGACTATACGATCGGCAAAATGTAACATTTCTTTAAGATTCATCGGTTCAAGGGGATGACAGAATTTTGTCTATTATAGCTCACATTTAGGAACACTTTCATACATTTTTGAACTATTTTCAACAAAAGTCAATGACATGAGATAATTCCAACTAAAATATCGGATCAAATTTGAACATTTTTGTGGTGGACAAAGCTTTATTTCTAAGCAATAGTGATGTTACACATACTACATTCACACAAGGGAAAATTTATGTCTTTGGAATTGGAATTCGTTTTCACTCCTTACGCATCTGGCGGTTCCGGTGGCGGTTCCGGTGGCGGTGGCGGCAGTCAATGTGGTGGCGGTACTGGTGGCGGTGGCGGCGGTCAATCCGGTGGCGGTGGTGCTGCGTCTGGTCAATCTGGTGGTGGAAACTCCGCTGGGGGTTGCCAAGGAGGCAATCACTCAAGCAAATAATTATCAAGCCTTTCAAAGAAAGCTTACACACAACCCGCAAGTCAGTCAAAAGCTTTATACCTTGTGGGTTTTTTTATTATTTTTTGTAAAATTTTCTATTCACCTATATCGGATCGAGAGAACCAAGCTAAAGCTCTAAATTATTAGGAGATTACAAAGTGGAAAATCACTTCAAACCACGAGCAAATTGTTACGGATTTATTAATGAAGACGGAAACTTGGCTTTTCTAAGAATTGATGGACAAATTGTTTTTACCAAGGAAGTTGAAAAAATTCAAAAGGTTTTATCACTTTGTAATGGCCATAATACGCTTGAATGGATCAAACAAAAGCTTGAAAAACACTTAAATGAGCGAGAAATTAATGAAATTTTGACAGTTTTAGAAGAACAAGAGATTATCTTGGATGGGCGTAAACTATATAGTAGTTTTCATCGGTTAGCTTCAAATCCTCAGTCATTCTATCAATCTCTCAGTCCCAGTCAAATTTCTGAATTAAACAATAATCGACATAGACTTGAATATAATATTCCAGAAGATAGAATTACCAGTTTAGGCACTGTCTCAAGTAATTTCTTAGATTTATGTAAACATCGCAAGACAATAAGAGACTTTAAGAGGCAAAAAATTGCCTCTAATATAATTGGTGGGCTTTTACAAGCTATGGTATCTACTGAGGGTAACAGAAGTACGCCATCGGCAGGAGGTTTATATCCTCTAAGTCTTTACCTATTAGTTCTTGATCCTAATCTTGAAGTAGAACTTGGCGTATTTAGGTATCATCCCCAAAATCATGTTTTGGAGAATAGAGGTTATGATTTTCCAGAGGAACTTCTTTTTAAAATATTTGACAGTCGTTTGGCTATTGAAACAGCCTCAATAATTATTGTAATTTCAGCCGATCTTAATATTCATCCTGAAAAATACTCTAATCGAGGATATTTATATACTTTACTTGAAGCTGGACACGCTGCCCAGAATGGAATTATGTTTGCTACAGAAAACTCGCTAGGAGCCTGGGAATATGGTGGTTTTGACAATTCAAAATTAAATACAATACTAAAACTTCAGCCTCATGAAGAGGCATTAATCAGCTTATTTATTGGTGTACCCGATCCTCTGGCTGATGGAAATTTACTAAACTCAGTTTATCTTGAACGCGATCGTTCTTGGCAACTTCAGCATGATATTGTTGGTGAAGAAAAACCTATTGAATGGTTTGAAGTATCTGAATTACTTCAAGATGGATACGAAATGCCACTCTGGTTCGCAAGAGCAAAATATAGACATGGTTCAATAACTCTTAACTCTGATGATGAGAGCTATTCATTTGCTACAGATTATTCCATAGACGGTGTAATTATTAAGGTTCTTGCAGAAGGCTTTGAGAGGTATCAAAGTAGTATAGTTCGTACAGATAAAATTGCTAGACCAGATGAATTAGATGCCCAATGGATTGATCCTGATACATTTGCATCTTTTCATCCAGAAGTTTACTCACGATTAGATGCTTTACAGCCATTCAGCCAAAACAACATTTGGCAATGGGTTAAAGGCAGACGAATAAAAAACGAAGAACCAATTTATGCAACTATAGATAATGTCTTTTATCCACTCAATGAAAGTTATCTAGGTAGAAAAAGAATTTATTTTGCCAGTTCTAATGGTGTTGCTGCTCACTTTAAATACGAGTTAGCTATTCAAAATGGGCTTCTTGAATTAATTGAACGGGATGCTTTATGTGTTACTTGGTATTCTCGGAAAGAGGTATATTCCATTCCAGAATATTATGCCAATAAATCTATCCAAAAACGGATTTTACACTGGAATACACAAGGGTGGTCTGTCAAATTATTAGATTTTACATTGGATAGCGTTCCAGTTGTATTTGTAATTTTCTGGTCTGAATCTAACTATCCAAGTTTTATTTGTGGAGGGGCAGCCCATTTTTCTTTATCCAAGTGTATTGAAAAAGCTTTTAATGAAGCAGAGTTTGGTTTAATGTCTTGGCGCAATTGTAAACGTCAACCTATTTTACCACAAACAGTTGAAACACCTGTTCAACATGGTTTATTATATTTCTACCCTGAAAGTCTTCAGGAAGTACAATGGTTAATCTCATCAAGCCATAAAGAACCTGTGGTAAAAAAAATGCAAATTCAGGATCTTGTATCTCTTTTCGATCCAATTGTGTTTGATTTACATAAGGCATCGAAATTATGCAGATTAAATGTTGTACATATATTATCTGAAAAACTGATGCCGATGAACTTCGGTTATGGAACCGAAGCTTACGATCATAAAAGAATTACAGATTTAGGGCTGAAGTGGTCAAGAGACTACCCATCTTTTCCCCATTTTCTGGCTTGAGAATTTATCTAAGAATACTACTGCCGTGACCGCCTTAAAATAGGGCATTATTTGTCAAATTTTCATCCAGTTCAAAAACAGGATATAAATGTTTGAGCTTGACTCTGGCATCTTTGGTAGAAAACTGCCAAACTACCTTGGCAACATTTTGGTTACCCTCCTGCTGCCACCCATCAACCTCATGCCAAAGTTCTTGTTCCGTGGCAATTCGACGGTTAAGACATTGCTGGGAAAGCACAGACAACTCCGTTTCAGCGACATTCAGCCAGCTACCATTACGTGGGGTGTGAATGATTTCTAAGCGCCGAGCTAAACGGTAGGCTTCTGGCGCGGGAAAGGTCTTATATAAAGAGGTAATGTTATGGGCATTGAGGTTGTCACATAATCATCGGATTTTCGGGACATGAGCATAGTCAACATCTAATAGATGTTTCACCTCAATAGCCCAGTCCTCACAAGTGCGACTATCTCGACAACTTACCCGTCGCCAACCACGATGGGGATCTAAAAATATGAATAGGGTTCTGACTCCTTAACGAGTGTAGTGATAGTCTTCTTTGGCATCAATTCCAGGCTTGATGGAAATCGGCTCGTACAAGTGACCGTGTAATTCCTTGCTTGCTTCATCCATACAAATCAAAGGAACTTCTGGATTCTCCGGACAGATGTATTGGTCTAAAACCACTTCCATCTCGGCTACAAATCTAGGTAAGTCTCACTCTGGGATGCAGAATCTTTGCTTTTTCCAAGGGCGTAACTGGTTTTTTTAGTGTTTGTCGTACTGTTTCTCGGCCAATTTCTGTGACAATCTGACGTTTTTTCAATTCTGTTGTTAACAGGCGAATACTCCAGTATTTTTTGCCGTCAGGTGGAGACAAGCAACACAGGGCAATAATTTCAGCTTCAGTTTCTCCATCAACAATCGGTTCTACTAGCGGCTTCTTTCTGATTTTACGTTCCAAGGCTGGGGCAATTCCTAACTGGAGAAATTTTTTCCTGACTCGACCGACCGTGTTGCGGTGCATATTTAGCGCACTGGCTATTTGTTCATCTGTCCATTTTTGGGTGGCTTTCTCTCCTTCGTCTGACATCAGTAGGATTTGAGCGTGAAGGATTTTCTTCGTTGGCGCGTAACCATTGCGGCTAATTGCTTCTAGATTTTTTCTCTTTTCTACACTCAGAATTACTTTGTCTCGTCTTCCTCTTCCCATGTGACTTTCCAGTTCATCTCGATTCTAATATACCATTTTAGAGCGATCCCGGAACTACCCAAAAATTAATTTAACGTTCCAATCGAGAAATCGGGTTTCTATGAGAATATTGGTGGTGTGACAGAGATTTTATAAAGAAAACCGGTTTCTGCGCTCCACCAAAAATGCGATCGCTGTTAAAAAGACTAAAGACTCTTCGTCGTGACTACAAACCTAGCAAAAAAGCGATCGCCCACGAAGATAGAACCGGGTTTATATGAGAAGGTTGGTGGAGTGACAGAGATTATATAAGGTGACGCGCCCCCTGCTCGCTACGGATGCGACTACGATCCTCAGCAAAAACCACATCCAACGACCAATACAGAGCATTTTCAATCTCCCAGTGGGAGCGAATATAGCGAGCAAAGTTGGCGGCATCAACAGCCAGAGAACTGAGAAAAAAAGCGGGTCTGACAAGTAGTCTGCACAAGTGACATTGAGAGCGAATCACCACCACAGACGTGAGTCCTGACCAACTCTGACCAACCGAGGCTTCCCGGTGATGTCCACTCTCTACTAAGTGGCAGTGGTCAACCATCCACTCGTCAGGACAGTCTTGTTACTCAAAATCCTCAAACCAAGCACCAGCTAGAGTATGTAGATGCTTCAAGTTGGGTGGGGTCTCCATGGCATCCCAGCCTTCTGCACGAGTCAAGACAGCCAACAGGGCAATCACAGCGAGATCGAAGAGTTGATGGGCGCAGCGCCCTTGTACTCTGGGGTTCTCGAGATCGCCACAATGAGTACGAACGCAGGAAGACAGACAGAAGGAATCAGACATGGAGTTGCACGGTTAGGTTGGCACCATTGTCCTACAGTGAGGACAAGTGGATGAATCAGAAACTTATGTATAGATCTCCTGTTAAGGAGATTGTAAACCTTGGCTCTTTTGTCAAGTACAATTTATACTAATTTTGATGCGTTTACCCTGCTAAAGGTACAAGGATTCTTGGGCTGAATACTCTACCAATTTAGTTAGTTTTGGTCTTACACATTCATTTCTAGTCCGACACAAATATCGCTATTTATGCCACAAGCTCGGATCTACTCCCCAAGGGTGAATTCCGATGTGTCCCACCGTATTTGATTTTTGTAGGCTCTTACTGTGTGGGCTTTACCATTGACAGTTAGAGATTTAAGGATTACGGAATGTCTCTTATTTCCTGCGTTCCCAGAGTCACCGACTCCATTGTGCTCTAACATAAAGCCGTCCTAAAAGGACGGGATTTTAGACCCATTATTTTTGATAACGGCACCAATTTCGTGCCGCAACGGGTGCGGAACTTGACCGAATCGGGGTTTTGCGGTTTGGTACAATTGGAACTGAGCTAGTAAGGTATGACCCTAATTTTTATACTTTTACCGCTTCGATGATATCCGGCTTCCGCTCGGTAGGCCCGCGTCGGCGGTCGTACCATTGCTCAAAAATCGCGATCGCCCCTGTAAAAAAAGAGATCGCCACTTTTTGCAAATCCAGACAACTGCAAATCCAGACAATCGAAGCCGATAAACCCCTCAAAAACGAATAAGTCAACAAATCTTGTCAAAGTCCGTGGCAGAAATTGATAACGAAGCGGGCGAAAACCCTTAAAATAATCTGGATTTAGCAATCGCTCGGGAAGAGTTCGGCTACAGTCATTGCCCGAGGGCGTGCAACGTGCCCACCTCGAACGAGCGTTCTGCTCGATGGCGATCGCCGTAAGGGCGAACCGTCGTTTGTCCTTACCCACCTTTGACGAGTCGAAGTATAAAGCCTATGCCCCGTCGCGACGACCTCCACAAAATTCTGCTGATTGGCTCTGGCCCGATTGTGATTGGGCAAGCGTGCGAATTTGATTACTCAGGGACCCAGGCGTGTAAAGCGCTCAGGGAAGAAGGCTACGAAGTCATTCTAGTCAACTCCAACCCGGCGACGATCATGACCGATCCGGAAATGGCCGATCGGACCTACATCGAACCATTAACCCCGGCAGTGCTCGAAAAAATCATCGCCAAAGAACGACCGGACGCCATCCTGCCGACAATGGGCGGCCAAACGGGGCTGAACCTGGCCGTCGAACTGTGTAAAAAAGGCGTATTAGACAAATACGGCGTCGATTTGATCGGAGCGAAACTCGACGCGATCGAAAAAGCCGAAGACCGCCAACTCTTCAAAGAAGCAATGGCCCGGATTGGCGTCGCCGTCTGTCCCTCGGGGATCGCCCAAACCCTAGACGATGCGAAAACCGTCGCCCAACACATCGGCACCTATCCCCTCATCATCCGTCCTGCCTACACTCTCGGCGGTACTGGAGGCGGTATCGCTTACAACCAAAAAGAATTCGAGCTGATGGCTGCCGCCGGATTAGACGCCTCCCCGGTCTCCCAAATTCTGATCGAGCAATCCCTCCTCGGCTGGAAAGAATACGAACTCGAAGTGATGCGCGACTTAGCCGATAACGTCGTCATCATCTGCTCGATCGAAAACCTCGACCCGATGGGCATTCACACCGGGGACTCGATCACCGTCGCCCCGGCGCAAACCCTCACCGATAAAGAATATCAGCGCCTGCGCGATGCCTCGATTAAAATCATCCGCGAGATCGGGGTCGAAACGGGCGGATCGAACATTCAGTTTGCGGTCAACCCGGTCAACGGCGAAATCATCGTGATCGAAATGAACCCCCGGGTGAGCCGTTCCTCGGCGTTGGCGTCGAAAGCGACGGGTTTCCCGATCGCCAAATTTGCAGCTAAACTGGCCGTCGGCTACACCCTCGACGAAATTTCCAACGACATCACCCAAAAAACCCCCGCCAGTTTCGAGCCGACCATCGATTATGTCGTCACCAAAATCCCGCGTTTTGCCTTCGAGAAATTCTCCGGGGCCGATCCGGTCCTGACCACGCAAATGAAGTCCGTCGGCGAGGCGATGGCGATCGGTCGAACCTTTCAAGAATCGTTCCAAAAAGCGCTACGATCGCTCGAAATCGGGCGTTACGGCTGGGGCTGCGATCGTGAGGAAGTCCTACCCAGCTTAGAACATATCCGCTCGGGTCTGCGAACCCCCAACCCCGATCGCATCTTCACCGTCCGTCATGCGATGCTCATGGGGATGACCGTCGAGGAAATCTACGAACTCACCGGGATCGACCCCTGGTTCCTCGACAAAATGCAAGACCTGATCGCCACGGAAAAATTCCTCAAGCGCACCCCGCTTAAAGACTTGAGCGAATCCCAGATGCGCGAAATCAAACAACAGGGGTACGGCGATCGTCAAATCGCCTTCGCCAGCAAAACCAGCGAAGACGAAGTCCGCGCCTACCGCAAATCCCTCGGGGTCGTCCCGGTTTACAAACTCGTCGATACTTGCGCCGCCGAATTTGAAGCCTTCACCCCCTATTACTATTCCACTTACGAAGACGAAACCGAACTCGAAGTCTCCGACAAGCGCAAAGTCATGATTCTCGGCGGCGGTCCCAACCGCATCGGTCAGGGGATCGAATTTGACTACTGTTGCTGTCACGCCTCGTTCTCCCTGCAAGATGCGGGCTTCGAGACGATCATGGTCAACTCTAACCCGGAAACCGTTTCCACGGACTACGACACGAGCGATCGCCTCTTCTTCGAGCCCCTCACGAAAGAAGACGTGCTCAACATCATCGAAGCGGAAAACCCGGACGGGGTCATCATTCAATTCGGCGGTCAAACCCCGCTCAAATTGGCCGTGCCCCTGCAACAGTTCCTCGATCCTACAAGCGGTCTGCAAAGTCCCGACGCCAATATTCAAACCAAAATTTGGGGAACCTCCCCGGATTCGATCGATACTGCCGAAGACCGGGAACGCTTCGAGAAAATCCTCGAAGAACTGGCGATCGAACAGCCCCCCAACGGCATCGCGCGCAGCTATCAAGATGCCCTGCGGGTGGCGAAAAAGATCGGCTATCCCGTGGTCGTGCGCCCCTCCTACGTCTTGGGCGGACGGGCGATGGAAATTGTCTACTCCGACAGTGAATTAGAGCGCTACATGACCTTTGCGGTGCAGGTCGAACCGGACCACCCGATTTTGATCGATAAGTTCCTCGAAAATGCGATCGAGGTCGATGTAGACGCGATCGCCGACGCCACCGGGCGCGTGGTCATCGGCGGGATTATGGAACACATCGAACAAGCCGGGATTCACTCCGGCGACTCCGCCTGTTCGATTCCCTATACGTCTTTACAACCTGCGGCCCTCGATACGATCCGCGAATGGACCGTCAAACTGGCGAAACGACTGCAAGTGATCGGCTTGATGAATATCCAGTTTGCGGTGCAAGGGGAGCAGGTGTACATCCTCGAAGCCAACCCCCGCGCCTCGCGGACGGTTCCGTTCGTGTCTAAGGCGATCGGAGTTCCCCTCGCCAAGCTCGCCTCCCGAGTGATGTCCGGCGAAACGTTGGAAGGTCTCGGCTTTACCGAGGAGAAGATTCCCCAACATATTGCGGTCAAAGAAGCGGTGTTGCCGTTTAACAAGTTCCCGGGAACCGATACTTTGTTAGGACCGGAAATGCGATCGACCGGGGAAGTGATGGGCATCGATACGGACTTCGGCAAGGCGTTCGCTAAGGCGGAGTTGGGCGCGGGGGTCAGTTTGGCCCTCAGTGGCACGTTTTTCGTGTCGATGAACGATCGCGACAAGCCCCTCGTGGTTCCGGTGGTGAAGGAGTTGATCGAGTTGGGCTTTAAGATTGTGGCCACCGAAGGCACCCGGCGGGTGCTGCAAGAACACGGAATCGAGGCGGTGGACTTGGTTTACAAGCTCCACGAAGGTCGTCCCCACGTGGTGGATTGGATTAAGAACGAGCAAATCCAGTTCATTATTAATACGCCGACCGGGGAAGAGTCGCAAACCGATGCCCGTTTGATTCGTCGCACGGCGTTGGATTACAAGTTGCCGATTATTACGACGATTGCCGGGGCGAAGGCGACGGCGGCGGCGATCCGAGCGCTGCAAAGCGATCCGTTGGACGTGAAAGCGTTACAGGATTATATCGCCGAACCGGAAGCGGAGTTAGTTTCTTAGACTGGCGATCGCCATCGAGGGTTAAACCCCCCGTTCGAGACCTACAAAGCCCCGTCTTTGTAGGTCTTTACGTGTTTTAAACAGGTCGATAATTTCCGGCGTTTCGGGGGCATTCTAGGTCTAGCAGGGGCGATCGCGATCCCCTCTCCCCGAGCCGTCCCTCGTCGTCAATCCCTTTCAGGAAAAATTTATTCTATAAACGCAAGTTTTTCCATCCATAGAAACACATTATCCTAAAAGACTTTCTGTTTTTTAAAAGGTGCATTAAAATAAATAAAAGGAGGAAAAACTATCGGGCAGACCCCCGATCGACTCCCGGACACCAGCGAGGCGCTCGGAGGGGGGAAACCCAGCACCCCTGCATTGTCCGGCGGGCTTGTCAAGCAATGATTTTACAAAACTTTACACGAAGATCGCTCGGAAAAGCCGACCCGTCCGTTCGCAATCGGCTCGTTTTGTTTTACAGGATGCATTTAGAAACGGAGTTAGTGGGTAATCTCTAGGTAATTGGCGCGCGATCGCGGGGCGAACCCGCCAGGCGATCGTCGAGCTGCCAGTAGACATTTCTCTCAGAAATGTTACAATTTTTAACATAGACAAGTTTGAGTTAAGAAACATTATGACAACCACCACCATCATCCTCACTGTTTTAGGTTTGGCTCTCCTCTGGGCCGCCCAGGATCGATCGAGCCGTCAGGAGCAGGTGCAACCGGAGTTGATTCCGGTGCGCGTTAGAGATCGCCAGAAATAGAGAGTTTGCCCTTTCCAGAGCGGCGATCGATCGTTCTGGGAGCGAGGGGGGTTTGTACGCTCACAGTGGCAACCAGCTTGGCATCGAAGAGCTTGAGGTTGGTTGCCAGCGCGTTTTCTCAGGGCGATTGAGGTGGAGAGTTCAGCCTCCCACCGATTTAATAAAATCCACATTCATGCAAACGGACAGGCGCCATGAAAACTGCTCAAAGTTCCACAGACTTAGTTCGCACTTACCTGCGAGAAATTGGCCGGGTTCCCTTGCTGACCCACGAGCAGGAAATTCATTTAGGGAAGCAAGTGCAGCGCGGCAGTGCATTGCAAGAACTCAAAGAGACCTTAGCCGAGAAGCTGGGGAGAGACCCGACCGAAGCGGAGTGGGCGCGGGAAGCCGAGCTGTCCGAGGAGGACTTAGGGCGAGAGTTAGCACGAGCCGAAACCGCCAAACGCAAGATGGTCGAAGCGAACTTGCGCTTAGTCGTGTCCGTGGCGAAGAAATATATCAAACGCAACGTTGACCTGCTCGATTTAATTCAAGAAGGAACCATCGGGATGCAGCGTGGGGTCGAGAAATTCGATCCGACCAAAGGGTATCGATTTTCGACCTATGCGTACTGGTGGATTCGTCAGGCGATTACCCGGGCGATCGCCGAAAAAGGTCGCACGATCCGACTGCCGATTCATATTACCGAAAAACTCAATAAAATTAAAAAAGCCCAACGGCAACTGTCCCAACAATACGGGAGAGCCGCGACCATCGGCGAACTCGCCGAAGAGTTAGACTTATCGCCCAAACAAATTCGCGAATATCTCGAACGGGCGCGCCATCCACTTTCCTTAGACTTGCGCGTCGGCGACAACCAAGATACGGAATTGGGAGAACTGCTCGAAGATACCGGACCGTCTCCGGAAGACTTCGCCACCCAATCGGCCCTGCGCTCGGATTTAGAGCAACTGATGGCCGATTTGACCCCACAGCAGAGACAAGTATTGGCCTTGCGCTTCGGCTTGGAAGACGGGCAGACCATGACCCTCGCCAAAATCGGCGATCGCCTCAACATCAGTCGCGAACGGGTGCGACAGATCGAGCGCGAAGCCCTGACCAAACTGCGCAAGCGCAAAAGCGACATGGGCGAGTATATGGCCAGTTAGCTGACGGACGGGGGATGCCCGGACGCAGCGCTTCCAGCCTCCTCACGCGAGTGTAGGGGGCTTTTTCCGTCACCGTACCCGGGCGATCGCCCCAAACCGCCCCCCCGCACGGCAAGATACAATAAACTGAAAGCAAACTTGAAGCTTGCAGGGGACTGCAAGCTCTCCTCGACAGACAAACTGGCAGGATTTCAAGATGCGATCGACGGCCAAAAGCTGCGACAATCAGTTGTCAGTTTGTTTTCTGATGGCTACAAATAGCAAAAGAAAATCATTACGACTCGATGCGATCGGCAACAGGTAAGAGGTGGAGACAACGGCATGGGCAAAGTAGTCGGCATTGACCTAGGAACGACCAACTCAGTAGTGGCGGTAATGGAGGGAGGCAAGCCGATAGCGATCGCCAATGCAGAAGGAATGCGGACCACTCCCTCGGTCGTCGGTATGAGTAAAGACGGAGAACTGCTCGTCGGGCAAATGGCCAGACGACAAGCAGTCCTCAACCCCCAAAATACTTTTTATGCCGTCAAGCGCTTTATGGGTCGGCAATATCGGGAATTGTCCCCCGACTCCAAGCGCGTTCCCTACACGATTCGCAAAGACGACGGCGGGAACGTCAAAATTCGCTGTCCGCGACTGAAGCGAGATTTCGCCCCGGAAGAAATTTCGGCGATGATTTTGCGCAAACTCGCCGACGAAGCCAGTCGCTACTTGGGCGAACCCGTCACCGGGGCCGTGATTACCGTTCCGGCGTATTTCAACGACTCCCAACGACAAGCCACCCGGGACGCCGGACGGATTGCCGGGTTGGAGGTCAAACGCATCCTCAACGAACCGACCGCCGCCTCCCTCGCTTACGGGTTGGACCGTCGGGACAGTCAGACGATCCTGGTGTTCGACCTCGGCGGGGGAACCTTCGACGTGTCCGTGCTCGAAGTCGGCGACGGCGTGTTTGAAGTGAAATCCACCAGTGGGGATACCCAACTCGGAGGGAACGACTTCGATAAAAAAATTGTAGACTGGCTCGCCGAACAGTTTTTAGAAAGTGAAGGGGTAGACTTGCGGCGCGATCGCCAGAGCTTGCAACGACTGCTCGAAGCCGCCGAAAAGGCGAAAATCGAACTCAGTGGCGTTCAAGTCACCGATATTAACTTGCCCTTTATCACCGCTACCGAAGACGGACCGAAACACCTCGAAACGCGGCTGACTCGGAGCCAATTCGAGGGCTTGTGCGGCGATTTGGTCACCCGCTTGAGGATTCCGGTAAAACGGGCGATCGCCGATGCGGGACTGACCCCGGTTCAAATTGACGAAGTGGTCTTAGTCGGCGGTTCGACCCGCATCCCCTTAGTGCAGCAACTCGTCCGCAGCGCGATCGATATCGAACCGAATCAGAATGTCAACCCCGACGAAGTCGTCGCCATCGGGGCCGCCATTCAGGCGGGAATTTTGGCCGGAGAAGTCAAAGACGTGCTGTTACTCGACGTCACCCCCTTATCCTTGGGACTCGAAACCATCGGCGGGGTGATGAAAAAACTGATCCCGCGCAATACCACGATTCCGGTGCGGCGATCGGACATTTTCTCCACGGCGGAGAACAACCAAACCTTAGTAGAAATCCACGTCCTGCAAGGGGAACGGGAAATGGCCGCCGATAACAAATCCCTCGGACGCTTCAAACTCACCGGAATTCCCCCCGCACCGAGTGGGGTGCCTCAGATTCAAGTCTCCTTCGACATCGACGCCAACGGGATCTTGCAAGTGTCCGCCTTGGATAAAATGACCGGGCGCGAGCAGAGTATCATCGTCCAAGGGGCTTCCACCCTGAGCGAGGCGGAAGTAGACCGAATGATTCGAGAAGCGGAAGAATTTTACGACGTCGATCGCGAACGACGGGAACGGGTCGAAAAACGCAACCGCGTCGAAGCCCTCGCCTATCAAGCGGAACGGCAGTTGCGCGAGGCGACCCTCGACTACGGGATTCAATTCGTCAGCCCCCATCGCGCCCGGATTGAAAGTTTGATCCGGCAATTGCGCGAAAGTCTCGATCGCAACGACGAACGGGGGATCGATTTGGCGGAATCGGACCTGCAAGATGCCGTTTACGAACTCAATCGGGAAATTTATCAACAAACCCGGGAGGAGGAAGACGAAGACGGGTTATTCGGATCGATCCGCCGGGTATTCGCCGAAGAATCGCCGATTCGCGGTCGCGAACGCGGCGGGGATAATTTCTTCGAGTCGGCGTATAACAGCCGTCGGGAGAACTATCCCGTCGAAGAGCGCCCGCGCGATTATCCCCCGCGCGATTATCCCCCGCGCGATTATCCTTCGCGAGACTACCCGCGCGATTACCCGCGTACCGGACGCAGCTATCCCGAAGGGGAGCGACCCCCAGCCCGCCGTCGGGGACGGCCTTCGCCCTACGGCAGCAATCGATACAATAACCCTTACGAGGATGAAGATTGGGACGACGATGACGAGGATTGGATTTGAGCGATCGCCGCACCCCGGGCGGGGGGTTTTCGGCGACGGTTCGAACCCGTCGAGTCATCCCTGCGGCGGGCGATCGCGATCGCCCGTTCGGTTACTCACCCTCTGAGATCTCCACTCTAAACCTGTAAGATGCAAAACTTTCGGAACTATTACGAGATTCTGGGAGTTGCCAGAGATGCAACCAGCGAAGAAATCAAGCGAGTCTACCGACGCCTAGCGCGCCAGTATCACCCCGATCTCAATCCCGGTAATAAAGCTGCCGAAGAAAAATTCAAAGATATCGGCGAAGCTTACGAAGTGCTTTCCGACCCCAACAAACGGGCGCAATACGACCAATTCAGCCGCTTTTGGGGTCAAAAAGGGTTTCAAGGACGCAAAGCCAGCCGCGCCAAAGCTGCCAACGGACGCAGTGCCGTCGGGGGCGATCGCCGGGGCGAGGATGTCGATTTCAGCCAATTCCGCGACTTTAACGCCTTCGTCGAAGAACTACTCGGACGCCGGGCGTCAGGGGCGCGAAGCGGGGTTTCGACGGCCACGCGCAGTTACGAGACCGCCAGCCCCCGCAGCAGCGCGCGCACGGCATCTCGGGATTATTTCAAGCCGGGAACGAGCAAAACCAGTTATACGGTGCCGCCGCGCACGACTCGCCGCGATATCGAAGCTCGGTTGCGCTTGCCCCTCGAAAAAGCCTATAGCGGCGGGTCGGAGCGCATTCGTCTCGAAGACGGGCGATCGCTCGAAGTGACGATGCCGCCGGGAATGGTAACCGGACAGCGCATTCGCCTGCGCGGTCAAGGGATGGGCGGCGGCGATCTCTATTTAAAAATTACCGTCGATCCCCATCCCTTTTTTAAAGTCGAAGGGGCGGAAATTGCCTGTCAGGTGCCTTTGACCCCGAGCGAGGCGGCGTTGGGCGGTCCGGTGGAAGTGCCGACCTTGGACGGTTTGGTGAAGATGACGGTGCCGCCGGGGGTGCGATCGGGTCAGCGCTTGCGCTTAGCGAATAAAGGCTATCCCACCGGAAGCGGCAAACGGGGGGATCAGTTGGTCGAAATTCAAGTGTTAGTTCCCAAACAACTCAGCGATCGCGAGCGGGAACTTTACGAACAGTTGCGCGAAGTGGAAACGTTCAAACCCCGACAAAATCTTTTGGTATAAAGGCTAAAATCGAGCAGAACCCCGCTCAAATCGCCAGCTCGACGGTCAGGGTGTAGGGAATCACAATTGATTGCAGTGACATCAAGACGAGAGATTCGTGCTAAACCAGAGGCAAGCCACCTCGCGATTCGATCGCCTTCAGTTGCCGTTCGGGCAGGAGTTCTGGACGTCGAACCGATGAAAGGGGCGGTTAAGCTCCTCACAGGAACCGATCGCTAGGAAGACGCTCATGAGATCGCGATTCTCACCTCACCTCGCTGGAGTTATTGTCGGCAGTATCGTCCTCGTTGCCGTCTGGGGACTCGTGCGCGCCGAGCAGCAGCGCGATCGCCAAAAAATTCGCACGGAAGTCCTCAACCAATTGAGTGCGGTGCGCGCTCGCTTGGAAACCTCGCTCAATTCCCGGCTGTTCCTCACCCGAGGCTTGGTCGCCTACGTCTCCATTCACCCCGACCTCAACCCCGAGGACTTCGAACAACTAGCCCGGGGACTGAGTGTCCAACAAACGGGGATTCTCAACCTCCAACTGGCGAAAAACAACGTCATTTCCCATCTTTATCCCTTGGAGGGACACGAAGCCGCCCTCGGTTTGAACCTTTTAGAATATCCCGAAGCGAAAGAAGCCGCCTTCCGGGCGATCGCCACGGGGAAAACCGTCGTCGCCGGACCGTTGGATCTCATTCAGGGTGGGGTTGGCTTTATCAGTCGAACCCCTATTTTTGTGGCCTCGGACGAACCGCAGACCGCCCCCTCCAGCCCCGGATCGGACGGGCGCGAATATTGGGGCTTGGCGGCGATCGTCATCGATCGCGATACCTTAATGCAAGAAGCGGGATTGCGCGAAGCTCCAGCCCCACCGACGGGGCGCTCCTGGGGCGATCTCGTCCGGCAATTTTGGTGGCGGTCCACCCTCTCGCTCGATTACGCCCTACGCGGGAAAGACGGGCTGGGCGCTGCCGGAGCAGTGTTTTTCGGCAATCCAGACGTATTCGAGCAAAACCCGATCCTCTTAGACATCTCCCTCCCCAACGGCAGTTGGCAGTTAGCCGCCATTCCTCGCGGCGGTTGGCAAGGGTATCATTCGCGCTTGTGGGGCTTGTACGCTTTGGGCGCATTGCTGGCACTCTCTTCCGGGGGGTGTATTTTTATTTTGGTGCGCGAACCCCATCGCCTCCAACAGGGGATCGATCGCGCCACCGCCGCCCTGCGCGAAAGTGAAGAACGCTATGCCCTCGCCGTCGCCGGAGCTAAGGACGGTCTGTGGGATTGGGACCTCAACCGCAAGCGCGTTTACTTTTCGTCGCGCTGGAAGGCGATGCTCGGCTGCAATCCGGTGGAAATCGGCGATCGCCCCGAGGAGTGGTTGGGGCGCGTTCACCCGGAAGACCTCGATCGCGTCCGGGCCGAAATCGACGCGCACCTCTCGGGTCAAACCCCCCATTTTCAAAGTGAATATCGCCTGCTCGACGCTGGCGGCGATTACGTCTGGATGCTGGCGCGCGGTTTGGCGGTGCGCGACGAACGGGGGCGGGCGTACCGTTTCGCCGGATCGCAAACGGATATTACCCAAAGCCGCAAAGCACAAGAAGCGTTGCGCCTGTCGGAAGAAAAGTTTTCCAAAGCGTTTCGCTTCAGTCCGGACGCGATCGCGATTACCACCCTCGACGACGGGCGCTATCTCGAAGTGAACGATGCTTTTTTGGAAATTACGGGCTATACCCTCGCCGAAACCCTCGGAAAGAGTGCTTTTGACTTAAATATTTGGGTCGATCCGGGCGATCGCGATCGCCTCTTGCAACAACTGCGCCAAGACGGTATCGTCCGCAATTGGGAAGCTCATTTCCGGCTCAAATCCGGCGAAATCCGCATCGGTTTGTTTTCTGCAGATATCATCCAGCTCGACGGGATCCCCTGCTTGCTCTCCCTGACCCGCGACATTACCGAACGCAAGCGCACTCAAGAAGCCCTCAAAATCTCCCAAGCCAACTACGAAGAAATTTTTAACGCCGTCACCGAAGGCATTTTCATTCACGACCCGCAAACCGGAGCGATTCTCGACGTCAATCGCACGGTGTGCAAAATGTACGGCTATTCCTTAGCCGAAATCAAAGCCCTCGACGTCGGCGCCTTGAGTGCCGAAGTCGAACCCTATACCCAACCTCGGGCGATCGAGTGGATTCGCAAGGCGGTCGGCGGTCAGCCGCAACAGTTTGAATGGCTCGCCCGCGATCGCGCCGGAAAGCAGTTTTGGATCGAAGTCAATTTGAAACAGGCGTTACTCGGCGGTCAAAATCGCCTGGTGGCGGTGGTGCGCGAAATCGGCGATCGCAAGCGCAGCGAAGAACTGGTTCGCAATATTGCCGAAGGGGTTTCGGCGGAAACCGGAGCCGCTTTTTTCCGCTCCCTGGTTCAGTATTTGGCGAAAACGTTACAGGTGGATGGGGCGTTTGTGGCGCAACTGTGCGATAACTATCGGCTTAAAAGTCTTGCGGTCTCTCTTCACGGCGAAATCGTCGATAATTTTGAGTATCAGTTGAAGCGTCAGGGGTGCGGTTTGACCCAAGGCTCTCAAATGTGTTTCTCGAAAGGACAAAAGTGCGATCGCTTTCCGAATCACGAGCTATTCGCCCAGTTGGGCATCGAACATTATTTGGCCTCGCCCTTGTTTGACTCCAACGACCGCTCCCTCGGGTGGCTGGTGGTCATGCATTCCCAACCCTTCAAACGGGAAGAAATGGCCGCCTCTTTACTGCGGATTTTTGCGATTCGCGCGTCTTCCGAACTGGAACGCACTCAGGCGGAAGCGGAACTGCAACGGGCGAAAGAAACGGCCCTGGCTGCGTCTCAAGCAAAAAGTCTGTTTTTGGCGAATATGAGCCACGAATTGCGAACGCCCCTCAATGCGATTATCGGTTACAGCGAAATGCTGCTGGAAGAGGCCGAAGAGGAGGGGAACGAGCTGTTGATGACGGATTTGAAGCGAATTCAAACCGCAGGCAGGCATCTACTCAATTTAATTAGCGATATTCTCGATATTTCTAAAATTGAAGCGGGCAAGATGGAGCTGGCGTTGGAAACGTTCGAGCTTCGCAGTTTGGTCGAATCGACGATCGCCACGACCTATCCGGCAATCGTCAAGAATCGCAACCGCTTGCGGACGATCGGCTTTGAACGGGGTGAAGGCGGCGATCGCCTCGGCACGATGTATGCAGATCTTACAAAAGTTAGGCAAATTCTGCTCAATTTAGTCAGCAATGCGGCCAAGTTTACCACCGATGGCGAGATTTCGCTCGAAGTGCGCCGAGAACCGAACCCCACCGAGGGCGATCGCGCTATCTTTGTCGTCCGGGATACCGGGATCGGCATGAGTCCGGAACAAACCCGCTCGATTTTTAAAGCCTTCGTGCAGGCGGATCCCTCGACAACCCGGCAATACGGCGGGACGGGCTTGGGATTGGCGATCGGCCAGCAGTTCTGCCACATGATGGGCGGCGAAATTACGGTGAGTAGCGAATTGGGCGTCGGTTCGACCTTTACGGTGAGTTTGCCGACTGAAGTTAAGGCGCCCCAAGATAAAACCCGGCCATAAAGCAGTGACAGGCATCACTGTAAAAGTGGCCAAAATAAGCGATAGTGGTACAAAAGACTAAAAGTTTAGCTGTTGCTTGTTTTACGGTTATGAGTGTCTCAGCACACAGCCCCGATGCAACTCTGGAGAAGATTGTCGAGCGCATCTTCTCGACCCATCAGATTACCCGAGCCGACCAAAAACGGTTTATGACGGCTCTGCTGGCGAAAGATTCCCTCAGTTCTAAGGAGCAATCTCACATCGATCGCGTGTTCGACGGTTTGCGTCGAGGACTGCTACGAGTGGTGGATTGAGTGCGGTTCCATGCTAACCGCGATCGCTCCCCGCCGCCAGTCCTGACCCCCTCGACCTGCCTCAACTTCCCAGTCTGTCAGCTTTGTTCCGTTTTCACTCGTGCCGTTACCGACGAGTGTCATCGCTCCTAGTTTTTCTTGTAATTTTTTTTCACAGATAATAACCGACGGAAGCCCATCGAGCCGCGATCGCCACTGCCTAAAGCGCGCCAGCTTCCCAAGCCCTCCGAGTTCGTAATCATGAGCTTGAGGCTCCCCTGTGGGGTCAACGGGTTACAAAGCAAGAAATTGGCATATTCCGTCATCCCGTCTAACGATCGGGTGGCCTATGTAGAGGTGAAGGTAAAAGGGCTGGTTCGTCATCGGCGTCTTGCCAAGTCGATGAGTGACGCAGGATGGTCAACATTCAGGTGATGGCTTCAATATTTTGGTGTAAAGTACGGGAAAATCACTTTTGCAGTGCTTCCCCACTACACCCGTCAAGAATGTTCGAGCTGTGGTCAAGTTGTGAAACAGTCCTTCTCAACTCGTACTCATATCTGCAAATGTGGGTGTGAGTTGAACAGAGATCGCAACCCTGCCATCAGCATCTTGCAACGTGGACTCAGTACCGTGGGGTACACGGGAACTTTAACCCTTGGGGACATCAGCCCTCTAGCATCGTTGGATAGGTCCTGCGATGTTACGGCAGGTGGACGAACCAAGAATCCCCGCTCCTTTAGGGCGGTGAGTGTCAGTTCATAAAGTCTAATATATCCATCGGCCCCTCCCATGCCCTTATTTCAAGCACCGACAGAACTCAAAGAACGCGCCCGACAAGGCGAACCCGAGGCGATCTCCGCGATCGTCAACCAAGCCATTCAATCTGAAGGAATTACGGCGAAAGCGGCGATCAAAGATGGTTCTTTACTGCTGTTGTTAGAGGCGGCTCAAATCCCCGATCGCGAATCTTTGGTTCCCTTCATCCAACAGGGGGTGAGGGAATTGGCGATCGAGCCGTACTCGACCATGAAAGTGTACGGGCGCCAGCAGGGGCAACGGCATCCTGCTTGGCAACAGGAAATCGAAATCGAACCGCCGATGTCCGTACCCGTGGAAGAAGAAGACGACGATATACCCGACGATGAGTTTGACTTGTCCGACGAAGGCGACGACATGGCGGGGGCAGGTTTCGAGCTGGTCGGCGATGACGATCTCGCCGAGGATATGGAAGACGAGGACTTAGGCGACGACGAAGAACATTACATCGAAGACGATTACAACCTCGACGACGAGTTAGAAGAAGATGCAGAAGTTGGTTTGGACGATGAAGAACCCTCTGCTAAAAAAGGAATGAATAAGAAATTGGCGATCGCCATTCCCGTCGTTGTTTTACTCCTCACTGGCGCCGGAGTAGGCGGTTGGTGGTATTACCAGCAGCAATTCAATTCCCAACAAGCGACGCCGACCAGCCCCACGCCAGAGGGAGGGTCTCCCGCCGCCACCGAAACCCCCACTGGGGAGACGACCCCCGCGCCGACGGCAACCGCAACCCCCACGCCGACGGCAACGGAAACTCCTGCCGATCCCTTTGCGGAAGCCGTGCGGAAGGCGACCCAAGCCGCCCAATTGGCACAAACCGCCGAAACTCAAGCCCAGTGGAATCAAGTGGCGAATCTGTGGCAACAAGCCAGCGATTTGATGAACGCGGTTCCTGAGTCGAGTGCTAATTATTCCCAAGCTCAACCCCGGGTAGAAACTTATCGGCAAAATATGGAAGTCGCCAGACAACGGGCCGCGAATAGTCCTTAATTTTTGCCCCAGGTTGTTTCTAGAGAGGCAGCCTGGGTTTCTCACTTTTGTCTTTCGGGTCGCGGCCAGGGCGTATCATTCGAGGGGAGCGATACGGGCGATCGGCAACTTTCCGAGAGAAATCAAAAAAACTATACAATCTCAGAATATTAATTTCATTAAAAGATATTGAAGAATTGTACCGACAGTTAAACGCCCATTTATCCTAATTCAAGTCAGTTCATCGGCGATCGGGTAGGCGTAAGCTGATGCCCGATCGTCAATTGTTGCTTTTTCCATAGCTTCAATACCAAAGACTTTGATTTAGATGCTTCTGTGATTTGTCTCGATCGCAACAACAAAATCACCAACCGCACCAATCTTGTATATTTTGGCAATCTTAGCCATCGTTCGGGTGCAATTCAGCATTTAGACGACAATCTCACCGGAGAAAGAGAGGGAGAGGACGAACAAATTCTGGTGGATTTACCACGAATTCCTGTTGAGATTAACAAACTGGTGTTTACCGTTAATATCTACGAGTGTTTAAAGCGTCAACAAGATTTCGGACAAGTGAAGAATGCCTTCATTCGCTTAGTGGATATGTCCAACGGTAAAGAACTGGCGCGATATAATCTCTCGGGTTGTGAATACCAAGGAATGACGGATACGATTGTCGCTGAAATTTACCGACATAATAACGAGTGGAAAATGGCAGCGATCGGGAACGGCGTTAAGATGAACAGTTTAGGGGATTGAGTTCAATCCTACTACTTAGCCTAAGCTTACCGTTTCTCAATTCTATCCGGGTAGATTGGGTTGAATTTGCAAAATCCAACAATAACAAATGTTGACTGCTTTTGTTGGGTTTCCTGTTGTCAACCCAATCTACGCAACGATTTACTCTAAATTCTGTAAACAGCGATACATCAACCTAAAAATCGGACAGTTTCCCTGAATTCGGTTCATTGAAATATTTTCCAATAACTCCGATGAATGTTGCCTTTTGTTGTATTCACAGAGTTCTCCATCATTCTCAATCGTTTGAGCTTGGATGGAGGCTTCTACAATTTTCTCGGAAATCTTACACTGACAAACGCCAGTCTCTTCATTAAAACCACCGTAAATTTCGGGATTTTCAAAATCAACTTTTGCTTCGTCTCTGAGCCAATTTCTCATCCGAAGCCATTGATGTTGTGAAAAATCTCGGTGTTTGCAGTTTCCCCAATCTGCAATTATCCAAGATTCGATTTCTGGCGATGCAAAGCCGATGATGATTTTCGGTTCAAATCCAGATTCGGAGAGGCGATTTCGGATATTTTCATCCAAGTTTTGCATGGCTTCGTCGAGGCTTTCTCGAACTCGCCGAACGTAGTAATTTCTGATTTCTTTAAATCCCGGTGAGTCAACGAGATTGCAAATTTCTCCGTTCCAGCGACGACAATCTAAATCGTCAATGATGAGAATTGCATCGCATAAAGTATTTTTGGCTAATCGCTCTTCGATCGAATGTCTTTCAAGTAGAAAAGAAAGTTGCTCGGAAATAGATTTTAATAAGGCTTTTCCCGTGGTCGATCGCACCATAGGAACGTTACGATTTGGCTTCCCTATTGGCTTTACCAGTTGAGGAAGTTGGCGATCGAAATGATAATTACGAAAGGTTTTTTGGAGGAGTTTCACCAAGCCACTGTATTCCGGCGGTCCGCCTCCCGCAAACAACCAAATTACCACGGCCACGCTCCAATACTGGGGTCGCCAACTCGATAGAGATCGCCGAGTTCCCATCCCTCTTGTAGGCGAGATTGAAACTGATTTTGTTCGATGCGATCCATCGACGCAAAACCGCGATTATTTAAGGTATGACAGATGACCGATTCAGAACGATCGGTAAAGCGATCGAGTAGGTCTGGACTATGAGTTGAAACGATAATCGTCGTCTGTCGCGACGCATATTCAATCCACCCTGCCAAAACTTTCATCCAGGCGACGTGAATCCCCATTTCCGGTTCGTCAATCACCAGTAAAGACGGCAATCTGTGAGATAATAAAATGATAGCCCAGCAGAGCATTCTAACTGAGCCATCCGACATATCTCGTAAATATAAAACCTCATCGAGTCCTTCGACGACCCACTCGATTGTTAAATTCAAACGTCCCGCTCGGGTCGATCGAATGCGCCGCGTCATCGGTAAAAACTGCTTGACAGCATCGTTGAACTGGTCTTCAAAATCGAAGCTTTCATTACAGAGTTCGTCCAAAACGGCGGCTAAATTTTCTCCAGTTTCGGATAAATGCAAATTTAACGCTCCCGAACCAATTTTAGGTTCGGATTCGCGAATCTCCTTTAAGTTCATATTGTTGGCATTATAAAACCGCCAACTTTCAATCCCGTTGAGTAAATGTCTGCGAACTGAGTAAATATTAGATCTAAGCAATAACTCTCGAATTTCTTCATTTTCTTGTTGAATCAGTTCGTTAATTACTAAAAGCCCGAGAGAATCAAGTGGCACATTAGAAATGCGCTGAAATTTTTGACTTCCATCTGGTTGAAGAATTGAAACTACACCAGTGTTTAATTGATGGTTGTGTAACTTATAGTAATAAAAGGGGTTATTTTCATCCCCATTAATCGGAGAATAGAGAAGTTCTTCGTGAATTTCAGCAGAGTTAGTCAATTTGCTGATAAATAACTTTATTTCGAGATAAATTGGTTGATATCGGGTTTCCTCAATTCCCTCGAATTTGTACTTGAGGAGAACGGTTCCAGGTCGATCGAGGTTAAACGAGAGTATGTGAGAACCGCCGAGTTCTTCGCAAGCATAGCGAAAACCGCTAACGGAGCCGAAACCTTGAGATACTGATAATTGTAAAAATCTAAGCAGTGCGATTAAATTGCTCTTTCCCGAGCCATTCGGACCGACTAAAAGATTAAGTCGATCGAACTCTAAAGGGGTTTCGTAAAAGTTTAAATTTTTATAGTCTTTTGCCCATATTGACAGGAGCGACATAATGATGTACTGAGATTCAATTTGGAGGATCGATTTTATTTATATAGGGAATCTTAGCATAGATGCCGATGTAAGGTCGGTGCGTGACGAGGGGTTAGCTTTCCCGAGAGTTTTCCGGTTTTCAAGTCACGTACCCTACGGAATACTAGATCTTAACGATACTTAATTCGAGAACCAGGGTAAGAGCATCTCAATCAGGCTTGACAAAAGGCTTTGAGAACAGTGGTCATGTAGTCGTTATTCATCGCGGCTCGTTTCTGTTTTTGTCGCAAAGCCGAAGAGTGGTTTCTTGACGAAGAACATTCAAAGCCCAGCGCCGGAGTAAAGATAAATTGTGAGGACTATGACCGGAACGAATCCGACAGGAATCTTCATTAAAAGTCACATCTAAAACCCAATGAACTTGGTTCTCAATTCCCCAGTGCTGTCGAATAATCTTGCCTAAAAGGGAAGCATTAGCTGGAAGAGAAGACAGATAAAACTGAACTTCCCGAGTCGTTTTATTCGAGAGATGACGAATTCGTTCGACCACAACAATTGTTTGAAGTCCGCACCATTGTTCTTGATGATGAAGATGGGTAAATTGGGAAACGGGAATCGCCCAAACTCGTCGTTTCTCAACCCGATGATGTCCTTTTTCAAGGCGTTGTTCGTAGCTCACTTCACTGGAGTTGCTCGGAGATTTTCTTAAGGATTCAAACTCTTCTTCAATTTGGGTGTAAAGGGTGGAATGATTCTTTTTTAAGGCGAGGACATAATCAGCTTTTTGGGCTTGAATTTGTTGAACAATTTTAACTTGAGTCCCTAGAGCATCAATCGTGACGACAGCTCCTTGAAGATCTAATAACTTTAACAAAGTGGGAATTGCCGGAATTTCGTTGGACTTATCCTCTACCTTGACTTGTCCTAAAATTAGTTGTTGTTTCCCCGCCCAAGCGGTCAGTAAACTTAACGCTTTAATCCCCTTTTCTCGGTCATAAGAGCCTCGCAGACATTTCCCATCTATCGAGACGACTTCTCCCACTAAAGACCCCATAATACTTTGAAATCATCGGGCTAATATTCGCTCTAACTCCAGGGGGTTTATTCGTTCAAAAACTCGCCGGAACGTATCATCAGAAGGAATGCCATTGGGTAAGGCTAAGAACTCTTTTAACCAAACATATTTGCTCAGCCCGTAATTTTCCATGTCTTCCCATCCTTCCGCACCCGCAATAACGGCTAAAATCGCGATCGCTAAAATATCTTTCAATAAATGTTTTTGAGTTCGGGGTGAGCGAGGGTCTTTAATTTCTTCCACATAACTCAATAAATTGTCTTGTACTTCAGAGATAGAGGGGATGGATTGAACTTGACTCCCGGTCTTTTTGTTTTTCGCTTCAACCGTGGGGGCAAAACCTTTAGCCATAATCTTGAATTCAAAACACTCTCAATTTCGATGCATCTCGATCTTAACCAAATTCATTTAATCCAGCTTGATCGACATTTTGTTGTTTTTGTCAAGTAAATTCGCTACAAAATTAGATGAGCTTACCCTGGATCTTGTACCTTAGAGCCGTTTAGTAGCTTGGCTTCTCTAACTATCATGACTTAATTTGACCGCAGAGAAATGCGGATAAGCACAAATCCTGCATTCTTTTTTGTGGGTGGCAATTCATCTCACCGCCAAATCAAAGATGATGGCGGGAGCCTTCTTGCAACATTGAGGTAAAGGTCTTAGACGCCAGTAAACTACCAACGCGCAAAGCTTCTATTTTTGCCCGTTTTAACCCGGCTGGATTGGAATAGATCCCGAGCTTGAGGTCTTGTTGATGGGGTTTCTGCTTGCTGCTCCCCGGTTTTGGGGGGAAAGTCCCTCTCAAGTACAAGCGATTCCCTTTTTGGCGGACGGTTACGCCAGCATTAATCTGTTTGAGTTCTCGATTGAGTTCGTCAAGCTCCGAACATCCCATGAGCTTCCCTAATCTTTCCCTAAATTCCAGCGTCACTTAGAGTGATTAAACGCTGAAACCCGCCTTCTGTCGAGGGACGGAATCAGAGGAAAAAAGGGGGAAAATCAAAACCGCCGAACCTTCATAAGCTTGAAGATACGGCGGTTTTAGGAGATGCCAGGAGCCGGACTTGAACCGGCGACACGAGGATTTTCAGTCCTCTGCTCTACCGACTGAGCTATCCCGGCGCGCTTTATTTTTGACGCTTAACTAACGTAGCAAATTTATTAGGGGTTGGCAACCCCTAAAGGAAAAATTTTTCTTGGGGTCGCCAAAAGAAGAGTACCCAGGCGGATTGAAAAGCTCAGATCGGGCGCAGGCGGGTAACCTTGAGGGTAAAGTTGCCCGTACCCCCTTCACCGAAAGCGCGGACGCGGACGATGTAATCTCCACCTTGAGTAATGCGCGAAAATAATAGGGAGTTCGTGCTACCGTCGGGACCGTCGTCATTTTCGGCGATCGTCGTGCCGTCGGGGGCAATTAAGGCGACGATCGTATCAAAACTGTCGGAAAGGAGGTCGATCGCCACTTGGTCGCCTTCTTGAAGGGTGACAATATAGTCGCGAGCAAAGCCGCCCTGACCTGTAGGAATATCCTGTTCTGAGAGGGTATCGCTGATTTCATTGCTACCCGGAAGGCGAATAGGGTTATACATATCGTCGGCGCGCACGCCCGATGCACTCCCCGCGATCGCCACAATCGTAATTGGAAGCAAAACGATGCGATGCCAGTCGATTTTGCAAGGCAGACGCTGCGCGAACGCAAAACGGTTAGTCATGAAAAAAAGAACCAAACCCTAGAGATCTACATCAGCATACTGGCATAACTAAAAGAGATCGGGGGAACTAATGGAGAATTTTAGATTTTAGATTTGAGATTTTAGAGGCAGGCTCAAGGGAACGAGATCGGCTCAAAGGGTAAAAAATACCTGCGATCGAGACGGTCAATGTCATGTTAAGCCTAAAAACGGCAACGCTAAAAAAAAAGGGAGAATCCGTCGTGATCGAACTCAATTCGCGTTGGCATCGGACGATCGCCCTCGGTGCCATCTGGCTATTACAAAGCGCGTGCGATCGCCTCTGGTTTGCCCTCGATCGATCCGTCCCGGATTGGGATAGGGCCGACTACCTCACCGGGGCATTAAACTACGCCAACGCCTTAGAACACCCCCACTGGTTTTCCGGCGAATGGTGGACGAATCTCTGGTTACTCTCCTCCAAAATTCCCCCGGGAACCTACCTCGCGACCGCCGTCATTCACCAAATTTTCGGAACCGGGAGCGATCGCGCGACCCTGGTCAATCTCCTCTTCAGCGCGATCTTACTCGCCAGTACCTACGGCTTGGGCCGGATCCTGTTCAACCCAAACATTGGTCTGTGGGCCGCCGCCTTATGTACCCTGTTTCCCGCCTTTTACCGATCGCGCCTCGATTTTCTGCTCGATTATCCCTTAACCGCTACGGTCACCCTCGCCTTTTTTTGCCTGACCCTGTGGCGGTCTCGAACTTACTCCCCGAGGCTCCACACCAGACCCCCAAGCCGTTTCAAGCTGCCCCCCTCCCTCGAACCGTGGCTGTGGGCTGCCGCTTTCGGGATGGCGTCGGGTCTCGCCTTAATGGTCAAACAAACGGCGTTGCTATTTCTCTCGGTCCCCCTGTTGTGGGCGGCGATCGCCAGCTTCAAAGGGCGTAAATGGAGCCAATGCGGGCAACTCAGCCTCGGTGTGGCGATCGCCGCTCTCGTCATTTACCCCTGGTATCGCACCAACTGGCTGTTAATCCTCACCGGAAGCAAACGCGCCACCGTCGATGCGGCGATCGCCGAAGGGGATCCCTCCCTGACCAGCCTCGACGCCTGGACTTATTACGCCGAACAACTGCCAAATCACGTCTCGTGGTTGCTGGCGATCGTTTCCATTGTCGGCTTTCTCCTCTACTACCGACGCCGCCAAAAGGATCTCTCGCCGTCCCCGGTTCCCCATCCTTGGCGCTGGCTGGCGATTTACTTCCTCGGCGCTTATTTCTTCGCTTCGGTCAATATCAATAAAGACTTTCGCTACGTCTTACCCTACTTACCCGTCGTGGCGATCGCCCTGGCGTATGGCTTGAGCTGCTGGCGGGGGAAATGGGCGCGTTCCGTGCGCTGGGGAACCCTCGGGATCGCCGTGCTGTTGGTACTCAATCATCTATTTCCCTGGGGTTTTACCTTGCCCGGATCCGCACTGTTGGGCGATCGCGCCGACCGCCGCCCCTACACCGGACCGCCATGGCCTCATCCCGAGGCGATCGCCGAAATTATCGATACCTCCCCCTATTTACAAACCACCGTGGGGGTGCTGCCTTCGACGCCGGAAATTAACCAGCATAACGTTAATTACTATGGCGCCTTGGCCGATTTCCAGGTGTACGGACGCCAGGTCGGAACGCGCTTGTCTCAGATCGATCGCGACGTGCGATCCCTCGATTGGTTCGTGACTAAAACGGGGGATCCCGGTTCGGTTCCCGAGGACGCCTACGGCGCGATCTCGGCGGCGATCGCCCAAAATCCGGACTTGATTTTACAACGAGAATGGACTTTACCCGTTCGCGAAGCGACTGCGAAGCAGGATCCGAGCACCTTGCAACTGTACCGCCGTCAACCGCCCACAGTAGCGGTCGAACCGATCGCCGACGGGTCGCCGAGTCTTCCCGTGCGCCTCGATCGCGCGATCGTCCCTCCCGCCTCCCCTCCCGGGGTTCCCGTTCCCGTCACCTATCAATGGTCCGGCCCGTGGGAACCGTTGCAACGGGGACTGGCGATCGTTACCTGGGAAAATGACAACGGCGATCGCTGGCTGCACGATCGCGCGATCGCAGGCGGTCGCTTGTATTCGCAAATCGATACGTCCGTTCCGGTTCGCCTCGTCGATCGCACGGCGATGTTACCCCCCGCCGATTTACCTCCCGGGGTCTATCGCTTGCAAGTGACCTATCTCAATCGCGAAACTGGAGAAACTTACCCGATCGCCGCCCCAGAGGTGAGTCTGACCATCGACGAGAATGCGACCCCCACTCCGGCGCCGGAATTAGACTGGGTAACCCAACTGCGATCGCTCTCCCAAGCGATGCCCCGAGGTCCCGACGCCCTCGGTCCGGTCTTTGAAGAGGTCGCCCGCATCAATCAGTACGATCCGGTACAAGATTATCTCGCACAAGCGGCGCGATCGCTCGAATATCGCTTGCAAACCCAACCCGATCGCCTCGATTTTATCTATAATTTAACCTTAGCTCGGGTCTTGCAGCGCGACCCCCAAGGGGCGATCGCCGCCCTCAAACGAGCTACGGTGCTCGACGCCCAAAACCCTTACGCTCACGCCTATCTCGCTTTCGTCCACCTCTACGACTGGCAACCGCGATCGGCACAAAAAGCCCTCGATCGCGCCTTCGCCTTGGCTCCGGATTCGGAAGTCTTGCAACTGTTAAGTGCAGTGAGCTATTTGATGCAAGGCAATCTGTTCGGCGTATGGAGCCAAGTTGAAGGCTTTCTTCCCGATCGCCTTAAAACGATGTTGGCGATCGCATTTGCCGCTTTCGTCGCCCTCTCGATCTCGGCGTTACTCTCGATTTTCGTCCTCCACCGCCGCCGTTTTGGCAGAAAGCGCGGATCTAAATCGATGTAGTCGTTCCCCTACTGCGAGCCGTTCGCCCGTCCATCGGTTACAACGGAAAAGGGGACTGCTCTATCTGTGGCGTTCGTGAAGCGACGCCTTCGGCGTCTCGGCGATCGCCAAGATACGGCAGACGTTCGAGAGGATTGCATCTATAACTGCATCTATAACTGCATCTATAACTGCCATAAGATCGCCAACCATGTCTGATTTGATTTCCTTGGATACTCACTCTTTTCAAACGTTCGACGCTATCGAATGTGCAATTCGCCGCTTACCCACCCAGCCTTTGAAAAAAAATTCACCCACCGCATCGGGAGCTTATCTGGACCTGTGGGTCGATATGGTCAGTTTGGAAGACACGATCGCCATTTTTAAGCGGTTTATCGTCACCTCGGAACTGCACGGCTTAACTCGATTGCCCGATAAACTTTGGACGAAAATCGAGAAACAATTACGCAATATTCCGGCGCGCAAACTCAAGATCGATCCGCTTTATCCCTACAGTCAGTCGTCTACAGCGTTGGTGGAAGAGGATTATATCGAAATCGATAGCGCCCTCCAGTTACTCGATCGCTGGAAGCCGAATTTATTGATGATGGAAAAACTGATCCTCGAATGTCTCTGTCAGACGATCGCACTTAAAGAAAATTGGTCGATCGACGCAGAAATATCTTCTGGTTTTGCGAGAACCGCTTTGCCTCCCTTGGAAGGAAACCCGGAAGAAGTCGAGCGATCGCAACAAATTCGAGAAGGGGCGATCGCCGCCCTCGATCGGTTAGATCCGGTGAAAAGTTTACCGGAAATTGCTAAAAACCACATTCACAGTATCTTGCAGCAATTTACTTCCGCGTCGTGGTGGATTCACAATGAAAATTGGGCGATCCGTGCGATTTTATTGCAGATGAATTATGCCCTCGACGATCGCATCTTGCGCGAATTCAGTCGGTTTTAGTGACGCCGAAACATCCAATTTTTACGGGGTTTCTAAAAAACCCGATCGACCGTAACGGCTACCCCTATCCCTTTCGATCGATCGGATTTTTTAACGTTCTTCACTCAGGGGGCGATCGCCATTAACCGGAAGTTGCATGTTGCCAGCGATCGCAAAAACCTTTTGACAGTAATTGACTGGTCTCAAATACAAAAAAAGTCCGTTGTCTCACCGGACAACGTTGGGTTCCCTGATGTTTACAGTTTCTGCACGTTTGCATAATTTAAAGAGTGTTATTGAAACACTGCCTTAAAATTTTTCCACCCCATACCTTAACAAACATACATACCGCCTGCAGTAAAGATTTGAACCTAACTCCGTAAATTCAAAGATTTCTTTAGATTTGAATAAACGATCGCCCCTGGCGTCAAGACGGGGATCGTTGACGGACTCGGGGCGATTCTCCTCGGGAGACCCCCTGCGAACCCGGTGGTTTGGTACGACAGGCGTATGTTTTAGATATGCTATATATAGCACTCCGTGGCCTTAACGATCTCCGGAGCTGGCGGCAACCTTGCTCTAGGACGCTTCCTGGCGATCGCGTTCGTACTCGTCGATGGCGCGGTTGGCTTGAGCGTCCGCTTCGCGATTTTGTTCCCGGCGAATGTGTTCCGGCGGGTCGTAACCTTCAAAGCGACTCAGTAAAGTCATGACGCGATCGTATAACGGTTTTAAAGCGGGATTTTTAACCCGATATTCGCCGCGAATTTGTTTGATCATCAGTTGGCTGTCCGCACGCAACCTGACCCGTTTGACTCCGATTTCTAGGGCTTTTTCTAAACCGAGAATGGCCCCTTGATATTCCGCTTGATTGTTGGTGGCGATGCCTAAATATTTGGCCAGTTCTTCTAAAACATTCCCTTCTTCATCGACTAACACCGCGCCCGCGCCCGCCGGACCGGGGTTTTTTCGGGAGGCTCCATCGGAGTAAATAGTGACGTGCATTTTAAGTTGATTCTCCACATTCAGAATTCGTATTGTAGCGCCAATCGATCGCCTGCGATCGCCCGCGATCGTCGAGCCCAGTTAAAATAAAACCCGACCAAACGTTCGGTTCTCAAAATCGAGGGGCGGTCTGTTTCGATCTCATTTCCATCTAAGTTTACCCTTTTTAGGGTTAAGAAGAGGTTAATCGGGTGAAAAACGAGATCGTCCCCGATCGCGGCGATGTTATGGTAAAAAACGATTATCCGTCCACCTGATTTAACAACAACTTACCCCATGACGATCGCCGCCATTTTATTCGATTTAGACGGAACTTTAGCCAATACCGATCCGATTCATTTTCTAACTTGGCAAGAATTGCTGAGAACTTATGACTTAGAAATCGATCGAGAGTTTTATCAAAAACAGATGAGCGGACGACTCAATCCGGCGATCGTCGCCGATCTACTCCCCCATCTTTCCCCCGAACAAGCGGCGCGGGTGGCTGACGAAAAAGAAGCACAATTTCGCCAATTTGCGACTCAATTGCAACCCCTGTCCGGATTGACGGAATTACTCGCTTGGGCGAGCGATCGCGCCTTAAAGTGCGCCGTCGTCACCAACGCCCCCCGCGAAAACGTTCGTTTCATGCTAGACATTTTGCACCTGAGCGATCGCTTTGCCCCGGTGACGATCGCCGAAGATCTCCCCGCCGGAAAACCGGATCCGCTTCCCTATCAACAGACTTTGCAGCAGTTGGGTCTTTCCCCGCAAGAGGCGATCGCCTTTGAAGACTCCCCCTCCGGCATCCGTTCCGCCACCGCCGCCGGGATTTATACCATTGGCGTCGCCTCCACCCACGACCCCGAGACCTTGCGGGCGATCGGCGCTTCACAAGTCATCGCCGACTTCACGGCCCCTCAGTTGTGGGACGATCTCGAAGCGATCGCCCCGGATCCGAGGGAGAAGACGCGAAGCGTCTCCCCAGGAGAATCGCGAAGCGTCTCCTAACTCCCCCGCACTCAATCCACCCCTTCAATCGGGGCAAACCCTTGCCGTTGGACGTTTTCAGTTATCGTGCGCGGTTCGAGGAATTGCAGCACGTAATCCGGACCGCCCGCTTTCGACCCGACCCCGGACAACTTAAAGCCGCCGAAGGGCTGACGGGAGACGATCGCCCCGGTAATGCCGCGATTGATATATAAGTTACCGACTTCAAACTCCGCTTTCGCCCGTTCGATGTGAGACGGGGTGCGCGAGTACAAGCCCCCGGTGAGGGCATAATTCGTGCCGTTAGCGATCGCCAGGGCTTCGTCAAAATCTCGGGCGCGAATCACCGCCAAGACCGGACCGAAAATTTCCTCTTGGGCGATCTCCGCCTCCGGTTTGACCTCCCCAAACACGATCGGACCGACGAAATAGCCCGTATCCGGCGCCGGAACTTCCACCAAGACCTCCGCTTGCGCTTTCCCCTTGGCGATGTACTCGCCGATGCGATCGCGCGCCGTAGCGTCGATCGTCGGACCGACCTGGGTACTCGGATCCTCCGCCGGGCCGACATTGAGCGATCGCGTCGCCTCGCGCAACCGTGCCACAAAGGTATCGTAAACCGCATCGAGAACGATCGCCCGCGAACAGGCAGAACATTTCTGACCGCTATAACCGAACGCCGACTGTACGACCCCCGCCACCGCCTGGTCTAAATCGGCGCTTTCGTCGATGATGACGCCATTTTTGCCCCCCATTTCCGCAATCACGCGCTTGAGGTGCGTTTGTCCCGGTTGCAAAATCGCCGCATCGGCGTAAATCCGACAGCCGACCTCTTGAGATCCGGTAAAGGCGATCGTATTGACATCGGGATGCTTGACCAAATGCGCCCCCACCGTCGAACCCTTACAGGGGACGTACTGGAATACTCCGGGAGGAATCCCCGCTTCTACGAGAATTTCGGCAATTTGCGCCGCAATCACCGAAGAGACTTCCGCAGGTTTTAATAAGGTGCAGTTCCCCGCCACCAAAGAAGCGACGGTCATCCCCGTGGGAATGGCGAGGGGGAAGTTCCACGGCGAAATCACTACCGTAATCCCGCGCGGTTGGTAGTGGTAGCGGTCCGTTTCTCCCGCGACGTCGAAGTTGTAACCGCGATCGATCGCCTCCATTTGCGCTGCGTAATAGCGGCAAAAGTCGATCGCCTCGGTGACTTCTGCATCGCACTCGCGCAACGGTTTGCCGACTTCGAGCATCATCCAGGCGCACAGGTGAAAGCGCCGCCGTTCCATCAGATCTCCGGCTTTGCGTAAAATCGCGACCCGTTCGGCGGCGGGGGTGCGTCGCCAAGCGGGTAAGGCAGCTTTGGCGGCGGCGATCGCGCGATCGCCCTGTTCGAGGGATAATAAGCCGATCGTGCCGATGACTTCCTCCGGATTCGAGGGATTGACGGAATCGACGCGATCGATCGTGTTGACGGGTTCGCCGTTGACGATCGGTAAATAGGTTTTGCCGAGGTTTTGGCGCACCTGTTTGAGGGCGTCCCAGGCGTTTTGACGGGCTTGCGCTTCGGCGAAATCCGTATCCGGTGCCGCTTCCGGGAAGGCTTCGCCGTGAATGGCGACCTCCGCCTTCTCGTCTCCTTGCGGCGGCGCGATCAATTCTTCGACCGGGCGATTTTCGAGATTTTGGCGTAAAAAGGAGCTGTTGGCGGTATTTTCGAGCAAGCGGCGGATCAGATAGGCCATTCCCGGCAGCAGTTCGCCGTAAGGGCAGTAGACGCGCACGCGGTGACCCCGTTGGGCGATCGCCTTGGCGAGTTTGTCCCCCATTCCGTAGAGGACTTGGCACTCGAAACGGCGGCGGGGGATTTGCAAGCTTTCCGCGATCGCGATCGCCAGAGCCTGCGATCGCACGTTATGAGACCCGATCGCCGCATACAAATACTCGTGATTTTCCAGCAATAACTGGGTCATCCGTTCGTAATTGGCATCGGTCGCCGCCTTGTCGTTATACACGACTTGCGGCCAATGTTTTTGTTGGGCTTTAATCGTTTCCTGGTCCCAGTACGCCCCTTTGACCAAGCGCACGGTGACAGGGGTTCCCCGTTGTTTGGCCCAGGCGATCAGGTCTTTTAAATCGGCGTAACTGTCGCGCAGATAAGCTTGTAGGGTGACCCCGAGGTCGGAGCGATCGCGAAATTCGTCTTCGAGTAACAGCCGTTTGAGGATCGACAGGGTTAAATCTTTATACTCGTACTGTTCCATGTCGAAGTGAACCGCCGCCCCGACTTTTTGAGCGTGGCGCAACAAGGTGCGGATGCGATCGGCGACTCGTTCCTCACTTCCGCGTTCGTCCACCGGATCGAATTGGGAATAAAAAGCGGTGAGCTTCACTGAAACTTGCACCCGAGGCAGAGTCTCGCCGTCCGCTTCGTCAATTGCAGCCACTTTCGACCAGCTTTGAGCCGCCTCGGTCAACTGCTCGGTTAAATCGAGGTAGTTTTGCAAATAGGCTTTCGCTTCCGCCTCGGTAATCACCGCCTCGCCGAGCAAATCGAGGGTGAACCCCATTTTTTCCTTTCGCAGGCGTTTGAGGGTCTCGATCGCCTGTTTGACGGTCGCTCCGGCGATATATTTTTGGGCGAGGGTTTCCACGCCGGTCGCCACCGTCGTCGCCGCTACGGTTCCCGGGACGGAATCGTTTCCGCTAAAGCTAATTAATTTTTTGAGGGCGTCGGGAAGTTCGACGTCTTCGGTGGTGAGATATTCTTGGAGGTGACGGGCAATTTCCGCTTTGGATCGCAACGCGGGCAAGCAGTCGATGAAGCGAAACAACTGCACCCGCAAACCGGGACTGCTCATTGCCCACGCCAGTAATTTATCGTCGAGGCGCATTTTATCTTGAATTTGGGCAAAAAACGAGCGTTTTTCCCGGGTTGCCGCTAAAAGATCTCTGGCAATTTCTTGGGTTTTCGCTTCGTAGGAATTTTGGTTAAGATCGACAACCACGACTGACTTGGGCCTCCACCTGCTGACATTTTCGGTCTGTAGGATTGCTTTCGGACGGGCTTGTGTCGAGACTTTTAAGAAAATTGGAGGGGTTTCGATTGTGCAGCAACGACCGAAGTATTGACGAGACTGTCTCGATCTTCGGAAATCCTTCAATTTCAGTCTTGACGATCGCCCTCTGGCATCCGACCGAACCGACTCAATATTGTAACTTTTTTAACAATTGTCGTTTCGTGCTACAAGGTTAAGGTTTGTTGACAAAAAGCGATCGGCTATTTGAGAGTTTAGAGTGCAAAGTTCGCAGTTGAGGCGGTTTTGGTGGCGGTTAACGGGTTTCTTTCTAGCCATTGGGGGCTTTGTTAACATTAGCCATTTTGGAAAGATCGCGATCGCCCTTCCACAAACTAGGGGAAGATTCAGTATTTTTGCTCAATTGCAAAGAGTTGGGGCGATCTCGTGCAATTAATCGGTGATTTTGGAGGGGTAGGTTCCATTGGTCTCAACTTAAGCAAAAAGGGGATCTCAATATGTAAAATCATCAGAGACCCCTATAGGTTCTTTCCTCTATATTGCTGGTTAACAACTTGATAGAATTATGAGCACAAAATATCCTGGTTCTTGTGGTCATCCCGATTTGAGGAGGCCAATCCAACTCACTACACCCCCAGTGGAACAAATCGAACGTCAGTTGTACAGCTTGTTATCTCCTGAAAGTTTTAAACCCTTAAAAGATTGTCGAAGTAAGGATAATAAAAAGTTGCGATCCAGAGTGCTGACCTTGCCAGTGATGATAGCAAGAGTAGTGAATTAAGAGTAAATATGAATAATGCGGAGTTTAAAAGTATTTAAAATCACGATCGCCGACCTAGATTAACTCGAATAAACAACTGTCTCTCTTTTGAGCTAACCTGAATATTTCTACAGTTAAAAAGCGATCGACCTTGCTGTTCTCTATCGAATCTGTCTGTGGTGCGTCTAGTCGGACTGGTAAATTTTGGTCAAAATTCTAATTTTGTCGCTAAAATACGCAATCAAAAATACATCTAATATCTGGAGTCAATACAATAGTAAGGGTAGCATGGCCACCCTATTTCTCCCTCTTGCCTTTTTTCTCTTCTCCATCGAGAGGCGATCGCCTCAGCCATGATAAAATTACTAAAATTGCCATTGTTGCCCAAGTTTTTTAAAAACTGATTGCCAATGAAATCCCCTATCGATTTTGTTACCCAACTCTACAGCCAAGCCCTTCGCAATCCAAAATCTCGCTGGATGGTGATTTTAGGGAGTTTGCTCTACCTCGTCAGTCCTCTGGATTTATCCCCGGATTTACTGCCGTTAATCGGACAAATTGACGATATTGCGCTTTTACTTTTGTTCGCCACCAGTATTTCTGAAATTATCCGCGAATGGTGGCAAACTCGTCAGGTGTTTGACGGGAGGGGAGTGGATGCGACGGGGGGCGATCGCGCCGAAACTTCGCAACAAACGATCGATGTCGATGCGGTTTCTCTCGATTGAATTTTATCGGGAGTGAGTTCACAAAAGGGTTGAAGTTGATGGTCGAACATCGATCGCCTTTTTGAATTGAATACGTCTCGATTAGCTTAATTTCAAACAAGTATTGTTACAACAAGTATTGTCCGTCAGAATCCTTTTTAAATGCCAAGATGACTCAAACTGTAACTTCACAAAACACCCAGTTTTATCAATGGAAAGGTTATCGATGCGCTTATCGAGTCGATCGCCCCAACGCCGACTCCAGTCAAGTTCCCCTAGTGTTAGTTCATCCGATTGGCGTGGGATTGTCGAAAGCGTTTTGGGATCGATTTTGCGATCGCTGGCAATCGTTACCGAATGCTAACCCGATTTACAATCCCGACTTACTCGGTTGCGGTGAAAGCGACATGCCCCATATCGCCTATACTCCCGCCGATTGGGCGCAGCAATTACAGTATTTCCTCAAAAATATTGTCGGGCGATCGGCGATTTTGGTCGTGCAAGGGGCGTTATTTCCCGTGGCGATTAAATTAGTCCAAATTGAAACAACTGGAGAGGAAAACCCCGACCGGGTTGCGAATCCTTTCGTGAAAGGATTGGTGTTATCCGGACCGCCATCGTGGCCCTTGATTACCAAAGCGACGCCGCCCCTGCGTCAAAAATTGCTGTGGAATTTATTTTTTGATAGTTTAGTCGGACGGGGTTTTTATCGCTATGCCCGTCGTCGGGAATTTCTGCGATCGTTCTCGGTTCGGCAACTGTTCGATCGCCCCGAAGATGTGGGAGAAGATTGGTTGGGGATGTTAGAAAACGGCGCCAGTAACGAAGCGAGTCGTTATGCCGTATTTTCGTTTTTAGCTGGATTTTGGCGAGAAAATTACCAACAACAAATCGAAGCGATCGCCCAACCTACCCTGGTTGTGATGGGCGAAAAAGCATCGAGTATCAGCAAAGAAGGCGAACGAGAAAGTCCCGACGATCGCCTCAATGACTATCTCAAATATTTACCGAAAGGAGAAGGGACAAAAATTTCCGGGCGCAATGTCATGCCTTACGAAACTCCTGGGGACTTCGCGACGGCGATCGTGCCTTTTGTGCGTCGGCTTTCCTCATCGATGTAGACGCATCAAATTTCCGTGAGATCGAGCCGTTTTAATGGATTGAGGGCGAATTCAGGCGATCGACGATCGCGCGATCGATCTTAATTTCCTCGCCGCCCCGGACGACTACACCGCCACGGGCGTACCGCTTTTGAGAACGTCGAGGATCAAGCCTTCGCGGGCGAGAACCGAATTCGGGAAAGCCCCGCGCACTTTAACCGCCATTTCGTCGAGAAAATCATCGTGATGGGTCGGATCGTGATGGAAAATCACTAACTGTTTGACCCCCGCTTCTTTGGCGACCTTGACCCCTTCTTGCCACGTGGAATGACCCCAGCCAATTTTCGGCGATTTCGGGTTGTGATACTCTTCGTCGGTGTACATGGCATCGTAGATCAAAACATCCGCCCCTTGGGCAAGTTCGAGGACGTTTTCATCGATGCGATCGGGAAAATGTTCCGTATCGGTACAGTAAAATACCGAGTGACCGTTCCACGTCACTCGATATCCCATGGCCGTATTGGGATGATTGAGCGGTCCGGTTTCGATTTTGATATCGTCGAGTTTAAAATTCTCTCCACAAACAATTTCATAAAAGTTGAGATCCGCCTGCATTCCTTCTAGGGGAACCGGGGAATTGGGGTGCAAAATCCGTTCGATGAAATGCTCTTGAATGGATTCGGCATCGGGGGGGAGGGCTCCGTGAATTTTAAAGGAGTTGCCACGAATGAAAGCGGGGGTAAAGAAAGGGAAGCCTTGAATGTGATCCCAATGGTAGTGGGTAAAAAACATGTAGGCTTCTACGGGCATTTGGGCCTGTAACTGTTGGCCGAGCATTTGCAATCCCGTACCCGCATCAAAAATCAAGCGTTTGCCATCAATGCGCATTTCGATACAGGAGGTATTGCCGCCATAGCGAACCGTATCCTTACCAGGGGCAGGAACACTGCCGCGAACGCCCCAAAACTGGACGACAAATTGATTGGAGGAAGGGCTAGTTTCCATACTGGCTCTTAAATTCCTTTACATGGCTCAGGTACTATGGTATCGGGCAAAGCCGGACAACCACCACGGATAAAGCCTGTCATGGTCGATCCCGATCCCGATCTACTTTGGCACAGGCGATCGGCAATTGTCCCGGATCGACGCCAACGCATTAGCCCTCGATGGGCGATCGCACCGTATGGCATTGAGCCTGATGGCGCAGGAGGTGATCGCACAAAACGAGAGCGACCATCGCTTCCACCATCGGCACCGCTCTGGGTAACACGCAAGGATCGTGGCGTCCTTTCGCCGCGAGTACGGTTTCCTCGCCCGATCGCGTGACCGTGCGCTGTTCTTTGCGAATTGTAGCAGTCGGCTTGAAGGCGGCTCTCAGGATAATATGTTCTCCGTTCGAGATCCCCCCTTGGATGCCCCCGGAACGATTGGTTACCGTGCGAATTTGCCCGGCTTCGTCGATATAAAATTCATCATTATGCTCGCTGCCCGTCAGTAAGGTTCCGGCAAAACCCGAACCAATTTCAAATCCTTTACTCGCAGGTAAAGACATCACCGCTTTGGCTAAATCGGCTTCGAGTTTGTCGAATACGGGCATTCCCAAGCCTTTGGGAACGTTGCGGGCGACACATTCGACGACCCCGCCGACGGAATCGCCCTGACGCAGGTAACGATCGATTTCTTCGATCGCCCGGTTGGCAAATTCCCCGTCGGGAGAGCGCACGATATTGCTTTCCACTTGTTCTAAGGTCACCGTATTCGGATCGACTACCGCTTCTAAATCTTTAATTCTTTTAACGTACCCGACGATCTCCACCCCGGCGATTTGCTTGAGAATTTTTTTAGCAATGGCCCCGGCGGCGACCCGTCCGATGGTTTCGCGGGCTGAAGACCGTCCGCCCCCCTGCCAGTTGCGAATCCCGTATTTGGCATCGTAAGTGGCATCGGCGTGGGACGGGCGGTATTTTTCCGCCATTTCGCTGTAATCTTGGGGTCGCGCGTCCTTATTACGAACCAAAATACAGATCGAGGTTCCCAGGGTTTGGCCTTGAAAAACTCCGGACAGAATTTCGCAGGTGTCAGTTTCCCGGCGCGGGGTGGTGATTTTGCTCTGTCCCGGACGACGGCGATCGAGTTCGACTTGAATTTCTTCTGCGGAAATCTCGATCTGGGGCGGGCATCCATCGATGACGACGCCTACTCCTCCGCCATGAGATTCTCCAAACGTTGTAATCCGAAAAAGATGCCCGAAAGTGTTGCCCATGATCTCCTATCACGAGAGCCGTTGGAACTTGTATTTTAACCGAAATCGCCGACGGGGATGAGACCCGCCCGATCTCGCTTCCTGGGGCGCGGGGCGATCGCGATCGCCTCCATCCCCCCGAGTGCGCCCCCTCAAGGCGATCGTTCTCCCCTCCCTACCCCTCAATAACATGATGAAGTTTTATAGTTTTGCCATGAGTTTCGATCTGGAGAACCGATCGTGAGTCGATATGTCTTTGCACTCGCCACTGCCGACGATGACGCCCAATTGCGCGATCGCATGGCCCGGGATTGGATGGAAGGCGAAATTTCAGTCAGTTTTCGCCGCGAACCGAATTATTTTCGCGGCTGTCAGGTTCAAGGACGCTCGTTTCAGGTGATTAAATGTACCGATACTCACACCGGGCAAATTGTCGGTTTGGGCAGTCGCCTGACCAATCGGTTATGGATAAATGGAACGATCCAACGTTGCGGTTATCTCGCCGATTTACGGATTCATCCCGCCTATCGCCGGGGGACGATCGTCGCCAGAGGTTATCGCTTTTTGCGACAACTTCACGACGCCGATCCCGTTTCTTTATATTATTCTCTCATTCTCGATGGCAATCGCAACGCCTTAGAAAATTTAGTCGGCGGACGGGCGGGGTTGCCGGAATATCGAGAGGTGGGTTTCATTCAAACTCCGGCCATTTATCTCGATTTACCTAAACCCGAAATTCGCATTTCTGGAGTACGATTCGAGCGTGGCAGTTGGCAAAATTTAGCAAAAATTTTAGAATTTGTCCGCTTGGAACAGGCGAACAAACAATTTGCACCGTGTTATTTTGTCGAAGATTTTCAAACGAATCGCTTACGAGGATTAAACCCGGAAGACTTCTATCTAGCCGTGCGAGAGAACGAGATCGTCGGGGCGATCGCCGCCTGGGATCGGCGCAGTTTTAGTCAAACCCATGTCGAAAAATACAGCCGGGCTTTAGGGACAATGCGACCGTTTTACAACGCGATCGCCCGTCTGACCCCGCTCCGACCTCTTCCGGAACCGGGGGCGGCGGTGCCTTGTTTTTACGTCGGTTTTGTGGCGATTCGCGACAACGATCCCCAGATTTTTCGCGCCTTATTGCGCCACCTATACCGCGATCGCCGTCGGGGAGAATGGCATTATTTTATTGTCGGCTTGCACGAGGGCGATCCCTTGGCTGAAGTCTTGGGCGACTACCGCCGCATCGACGCAGGCGGGCACTTGTTCGTCCTCCACTATTGGGAAGACCGTGCCGCTTTCGATCGCTTGGACGGTCGGATTCCTTATCTGGAAATGGCGACGATTTAATGACAAAAGACGACAGCCAACCCCGGCGATCGACGATCCGGAGTTGGCGATCTTTCGAGCAGATTGCAACCCAATTTTAAATCAATTTTTGATAAAAATCGTTCCGAAAGAGACTAATTGACGGCGGCTAAACTCCGTTCTTTTTTTTTGGTCGCTTCGGGCAGTTGACGCACGGGAATTTCGATTCTAAATTGAGCCCCTTGTCCGGGAGCGGAAATACATTGGAGGCTGCCTTTATGTTTTTCGACGATAATCTGATAGCTGATCGACAGTCCCAATCCGGTTCCTTTGCCGACGGGTTTGGTGGTGAAGAAGGGGTCGAACAAACGGGCGCGAACCTCGTGATTCATGCCTTCGCCGTTGTCGGAGATGGCGATCGCCACCTTGTCGGGAATCGCGCGATCGCTCTCGGGGGTCCACGGTTGGCCGTCGGCTTTGAGGGGGAAGGTTTGAATTAAAATCCGGTTGGGATGTTGGGCCATTTCTTCGCGAGAGCGTTTTTTGTTATAACCTTCCAGGGCGTCGATCGCGTTGCCGAGAATATTCATAAACACTTGATTCAACTGCCCGGTATAACATTCGACCCGAGGTAAATCCCCGTATTCTTTAACAATTTCGATCGCGGGATGGCCGGGTTTGGCTTTGAGGCGGTTTTGTAAAATTAACAGGGTACTGTCGATCCCTTCGTGAATGTCTACCCGTTTCATTTCCGCTTGGTCGGTGCGCGAGAAATTGCGTAGGGAAAGGACGATTTCGCGAATGCGATCGGCGCCGATTTTCATCGAGTTGACGATCTTGGGCATATCTTCGCTCAAGAATTCGAGGTCGATTTGTTCGGCATAATCGGCGATCGCCGCCACCGGATCGGGATAGTGTTGTCGGTACAGTTCGATCAGATGCAGTAAATCTTCGGTGTAGCCATCGACATGAGAGAGATTGCCGTAGATAAAGTTAACCGGATTGTTAATCTCGTGGGCGACTCCGGCGACCAGTTGACCGAGACTGGACATTTTCTCGCTTTGGATCAACTGACTTTGAGTTTCGCGCAGTTGATTTAAGGCGGCTTCGAGTTCTCCGGCTTTCATTTGGGCGCTGACCGCCGCGAGGCGCGCTTGTTCGTACAGTTGAGCTTGTTTGATGGCGATCGCGAGGCGATCGGCCAACTGTTCGAGCAGGTACATTTCCGAAGACAGCCAACTGCGCGGTTGCTGGCATTCTTGAACCACCAACACCCCCCACAACTCGGAACCGATCGCGATCGGGACGCTCATGCTGGCGTGGACTTGCAGGTGCTGCCAGTAGGCGAGTTGGTCCGCATCGAATCCGGCGTGGCGCACGTTGTCGATCGCCCGCACGCTGCTATTGGGATGCTGCTGGAGGTATTGCTCGCAATCGCGGCAGAAATCATCGTCGGGTCGGACAATTTCGCTCAGGGAGGGGGTGACGCTGTTTTCTTCGACGACGATTTTGCCCGATCGCCCGGGTTGGAATTGGTAAATCGCCACGCGATCGCTGTCGAAGCAGGAGCGCACTTCGCGCACCACCGTGGTCAAGATCGTTTGCAGGTCGAGGGTTCGCCGGATCTGCTCGCCGATGAAGCGCAACAGGGATTCTCGTTCCATCGAAGCGCGGGTTTGGGCGTACAGACAGGCTTGTTGGATGGAAATGGCCAGTTGGTCGGCGACGGCTTGGGCGAGTTCGCGGTCGTGTTTCGACCAGTAGCGCACCCGAGAACATTGGTTTAAATATAGGATCGCGTGCAGGATGCCGTTCGCTTGCACGGGAACGACGAGGGAGGATTTGATCTCGGCTTTCTGATATTCCGGATTGTGAGTGCCGATGCGCGAGTCGGCGCTGACGTCGTTGACGATCGCGGGTTGGCGGTGCTGGATTACCCATTCCGAAATCGGTCCGTGGGTGTCGAAGTCGTCGATCGAACTGGCAAACGGTTCGCGGCAAGTTTCAAACAGGTGGGCGCGCCGAAAGGCGACATCCGGGTCGAGATCCGGGGCGAATAGCTCGCGATTGAGCCGTTTGAACGAGTCGAAACCGCGATCGCGATCGCCGTGGTTGGGTTGTTCGACTAGGTGAACCAAGCAGCGATCGATTTCGAGGGCTTCTAAAACTTGTTCGATCGCCTGGGTTAAAATCGTTTCGAGGTCGAAGCTTTGGCGCGTTTGGCTGGTAATTTGGTTGACCAGTCGTTCTCGTTGGGCTTGTTTTTTGACGCGATCGTAGAGTTGGGCTTGATGGATGGCGATCGCCAGTTGTTGGGCGATCAGTTGGACGAATTCGAGTTCGATCGCCGACCACTCCCTCGACCCCGCCTCGAACCCGCCGATATAGCCGTATCCGCCTTCGGGAGATTCGACGGGAACGAACAGGTAGGAGATCGCCCCGAACGGCGTCGCCGCGTCGCCCTCCGTCTCCCCAGAACTCGCGATCGCCTCGCCGCGCTCGATCCCGGCGGCGACAGCTCCGAGGCGCTCGACCGGATAGCTACCGAGCGGGCCACTGGGGCGATCGTCGCTCCACCGTTCGCAGACGACCTGAACTGTCCGGGACTCCGGGGTATACCAAAAGAAATTACAGCCGTCGAGATCGAGTAACGCCGACAGTTCGTTCACTGCCGTCTGCACGATCGCGCTAAAGTCTCGGGAGTTCCAAATTTTGCCGATCGTGGTTCGCAGCACGGTGCTGCGCTCTTTGGGGTCTTGAATCTCTGTCAGTTGCAACGGAGGCTCGGAAGATAGAGGTGGACGACTGGGAGAAAAAAGAAAAAAGGAATTTAAGATCACGACACCACACCCAGAATCTTCGTTGTTGTCGCCAGTCAGAGCGAACTCAATGCACTCTCCCCCTTCTCACAGGATTTGATTTCTGTCTTGAGTTGCTCTTTGTTTATAGATTGAAGAGATTGATAAGGCGCTATCGAAAAATAATTGAACTTCAGGTTTAAAAGCAAATTTATGGTCAATCTCTTTATAACTTAGGGGAGTTTTAGATCGACAATTGTAGTCTATGTTACATCTTAAACTAACGATTTAATTTGTAATATTTAGTTGAAATTCAAGCCTGACAAGGGTTTTCGACCCTTTAAACGCATCGACCATCCCGAGAACTGCATCGGAGGGAACGGTCAAAAATTTATACTTAAAGAGAAAAAATCGAGCGGAAAAGTATCTTTCAAGTCGGGAGTCTCCCCCCTCCCGACCGGAGCGCTCCGTCACACCGACAATCGCTCCCGGATAAACAGGCTGACGCCGTCGAGTTGTTCTTCTAAGCCTTCGATCGCCGCTAACGTATCGCTCAAATTACCCTGTTTGGCCTGACGTTCCAATTCTAGGGCGATTTTCTGAATCGAGGAAGCGCCGACATTGCTACTGGAACCCTTGATTTGGTGGGCGCCATCGGCGATCGCCCCCGCATCTTGGGTTTGCCAACTTTGGCGAACTCTTACTAAGGTTTCCCGCGAATCTTCTAGAAAAGCTTCGAGGATTTCTCGTTGAAATTCCAGATCTCCTCCGGAAATTTCCTCTAAACGCTCGAAATCGAACATATTTTCCCAGTTCATCTGTACAGCAAAAATTATCTCTCTTGAGGCACCATTGCCCTCGATGGGACGAGCTACCTGTTGGGGAAACCACCGGATTTGGGGTCGTTAACCGGGCGATCGCCCAGTTTTTAGGCATCTTGTAATTGTAACCAGACCTCCTTTCCTAGGGAAGCGCCCCCCTTGTTTTTTCTCTGAGATCGTCCCTGTTTTCGATACCAAGTAAGAGACTTAACCGCGTTCGATCGGGCGATCGCCCCCTACCGATCGACCTCAAAATTGTGACGGGAGAAAATTCCGGGGAGTTCCGGTGGCCGACCCAGGGGATCGCGCGGGCTATGCCAAAATAGGAAAAGACTGCAACCCTCCGCGATCGCGGGGAGTCACTCCTCATTGATTTCGCGTCCGTTTGTCAATTGAGAACTCCGAGGAAAGGGACTGGTGAAACCCGATCTAGAAGGCTTACCCATTAGCAAACGACAGATCCACCAACTCAGTGGTATCGATGCTGAAGTTCTCCTGCGACCCTCCATCGAAACCTTGATGACCCTCGATCTCGGGCCGGACGTTCCCTGGGTTTTTCGGCATTTTTCGACGATCGTCGCCGCTTTTGTCGCCTTAACGCACGGTTGGGTCAGCAGTCAACTCGGATGGGGAGTGACTTACCAGATCTTCGCCTTCGTTATCGAACTCGCCGTGGCGATCGCGATCGCCAAATCGATCCAGTTTCTCTGGTTGAAATACCGCATGGGAAACTCCCTCATCGGGTTGCTGCAAGACATCGACCGTTATAATGCCGTTATCAAAACCATCGATATCAACGACCGACTCGAAGAAGCGGGAAATCCCCAAGTTAAATTAGAGAACCGCGATCGCGTCATCGAAGCACTCTATTTAACCCGAGACGATTTAATTCGCGCCTTAAAAACCGAACGGATTATGAGAAAAAATCGATATTTTATCAACCGCAATCCCGAACTATTTACCAATAACTTAACCGCTTTAACCGCACTCCAGGTCAGCGATCGCGCCACCGAACACGGACGCCTACTCGCCGAAGCCTTAAACATTGCCCTCAACACCAGACAAGAACTAGCCAAATTATGCGATCCTCGCGATCGAAATTTAGGCTGAAGGGCGATCGTCCAAGCGACCAGGCGATGAGCGGGAGTAAGAAACCGTGAGACGAGATTTAGAAGGATTGGAAATTAGTAAAGGAGAACTCCGCCGCTTGTGTGGAGTTGCGACAGACGACCTCATTCGCTCGTCTATTCTTCAAGATCGTGAAAAAAAATCGAGTTTTTTCTATAAAGAACTGTTAGTCAACGGGAGCTTAACCGTCATTGTCTTTTTTGCCAGCTTGACCCTCGCCGATATTATCACCTGGCATCTTAAAGGCATGACCATCGATTTAGCCTTTCCCAACACGTCCCCTTGGGCGATTTTTCTCACCCTCGGTTTGGGAGCGGCAGTTCTTTCATTTTTTGTTCGCCTATTGTGGTTGCAAAACAACACTTATCACAGTAAATCCCTGCTCGGAATTCTCGACGATATCGATAATTATAACGATTTAATTCGGGCGATCGACCTCAACGACCAACTCGAAGACGTCGGCAATCCCGAAGTCAAACTCACCAACCGTTCCGAAGTCATTGCCGCCTTAAAAATCACCCGCCGTCATTTAATTTCTGCTTTAAAAACCGAACGCATTTTAAGAGAAAACAAGACCTTTATCGAACGCAATCCCGAACTATTCGCCAGCAACTTGACGGCCCTCGAAGCCTTACAAGTCACCGACAAAGCCAGCGAACGGGGACGCTTACTCGACGAAGCTTTACAAATTGCCCTCAGTACCCAAGGAGAAATTCAAAAACTGCAGCAACACCGACCGAGATATTAACCGTTGACTCCCATCGGCGATCGCGCCTACCTTACCCCTACTATAGGGGATTTTTTTTGATTTCGCGCACCTCATCGAGTCCTCCCCAAGTTTTAACGCCAGCAGAAATGAGAAAATAACAACCGTTAGCAACATGGATTTCACATGAGTCAACCGAAAATTATCGTTCTCGACGACGACCCCACAGGTTCCCAAACCGTTCATAGCTGCTTGTTATTGATGCGCTGGGATGTAGAAACCCTATCGATAGGTTTGCGCGACGAGTCGCCGATTTTCTTTATCCTCACCAACACGCGATCGCTCACCCCAGAAAAAGCCGCCGAAATTACCCGCGAAGTCTGTCAAAACCTGAAAACGGCGATCGCCAACGAAGGAATCCAAGATTTCCTCGTCGTCAGTCGCTCCGACTCCACCCTGCGCGGTCACTATCCCATCGAAACCGACGTCATCGCCGAAGAACTCGGCCCCTTTGACGCTCATTTTCTCACCCCAGCCTTTTTTGAAGGCGGACGAGTCACAAAGGATAGCACTCATTACCTACTCGTCGATGGCGTCGAAACCCCCGTCCACGAAACCGAATTCGCCAAAGACTCCGTATTCGGCTACCAACACAGCTATCTCCCCGATTACGTTGCCGAAAAAACCAAAGGACGGATCCCCGCCCAAAACGTCGAACGCTTCCTGCTCGCCGACCTCCGCGCCGGAAGCCGAGACCGACTGATGCAACTGATCGGAAACCGTTGCTGCGCCGTCGATGCAGAGACTCAAGCCGACCTCGATCGCTTCGCCGCCGACCTCCTCGCCGCCGCCAGTCAAGGCAAACGGTTCCTGTTCCGCAGCGCCGCCAGCTTGCTCACCTCCCTCGCCAATCTCGGCCCCCAACCCGTCGCCGCCGAAGATATGGCACAATTTGCTCGGTCGGAGAAACCCGGCGTCGTCCTCGTCGGTTCTCACGTGAAAAAGACGACCCAGCAACTCGAACACTTGTTAGAAGATCCTTCTGTCGTCGGCATCGAAGTGGACGTATCTCACTTGCTCGAAGAGTCCGACAAGGAACGGGACGAATTGCTACACGAAATCTTGGAAAAAGTCCGCCAAGTTCGCCAGTCCGGTAAAACTCCGGTGATTTATACCAGTCGTGAAGAATTAGTCTTTGATAGTGTAGATATTCGCCTGCAATTTGGCGCCGCAGTGTCCGCCTTATTAATGGATATCGTGCGCGGTTTACCTGAAGATATCGGCTTTTTAATTAGTAAAGGCGGGATCACTTCCAACGATGTTTTAAGTACGGGGTTGGCGCTACAAACGGCACGATTACTCGGCCAAGTTTTACCCGGGTGTTCGATCGTGCGAACGCCGAAAGACTGTCCGAAATTTCCCGATTTACCTGTGGTTCTCTTTCCCGGAAATGTCGGCGACAATCAAGGCTTAAGGACGGTTTATCGACGCTTGAGCAACCAAAGTTGAAGCATTTTTAGTTAAAGGTGGGTCATCCCCACCTTTCTCTTGATTCTTATTTGATTGATGGTTGTCGATGGTTACAGTTTTTCTCATCATCCGACCCGTAATTAATCTGTCATTGCCGTGGAAAAGGTAATCTATCCCCCCACGATCTCTCTCGTTCAATTCGGACGCTTCCATTCATTTTTTAATCGGTTAAATTAGACTAAAATCATAGTTTTTGTACAAATTTAAGAATGAACCAACGCCGAAAACTCGATCGCCACCAACAACGGATTCTAGACTCTCCCCAGCACGCTGAATATTATCTAAATATTGCCAAAATTTACCAAAAACAGAATAAATTTGAAGCAGCCTTGCGTGCTTACGAGAAAGCGTCGGAAGTTTCTGCAAATTCTGCGGAAATTTCTCGGAAAGTTGCCGAATTCTATCAATTTCTAGGAAAGCGATCGCTGCAACAACAAAAATGGCACGAGGCGATCGCCTATTTTGAAGAGGCGTTTCACTTGAATCCCGCTTTAGAATCGCCAGACTTTTATTTTAATTTAGGAAACTTGTTGATAGACTTAAAACAAACAGAAACAGCCATAACTTGCTATCAAAAAGCTTTAAAAAATAATCCAAATTCGGCAGAAACTTACCTTAATCTCGGAATCGTTTATCGGCAGATAGGACGAGATCGAGAGGCGGAATTAAATTATCGACAAGCGATCGCGATCGCCCCTCGGTTCGGTTCAGCTTACTTCAGTTTGGGAAATCTACTCAGAGACCGACAGCAACACGAAGCGGCGATCGCTTGTTATCTCGAAACCTTGCAAATTGACCCCGATTTTGAAGCGGCTTATCTGAATTTAAGTTATTTTTATAAAGATCTAGGAAAACTGGGCGAATCTTTCGATTTTGCCTTGCATTTGCTGCCGGAAAATCTTTTAAAACAACGATGTTATCCCGATCGCCCGTTGTCCGTCATTCCCGATCGCGCCAATCCGGGCGATCGCCCGCAATTTCCCTGTCAAATGCTGCATCCTGCAGGAGTTATAAAATTCAACAAACCGCGCAATGGAGATCGTCAATTTCACCCTTATTTTAAATGGAAAGAATATCTCTATTCTGCCAGTTTTATCGCCCAGTTCGATCGCGCCATTGCCTGGGGTTCCAAACACTTGAGTGCTATTTTAACCTGCGATCGCACCCTCGTCCTTCCCCTATCCCAAGGGAGTTCCGAATTAATTGCCTTATCGGAAAAGCTGCCCGAACCAGTAGAATTAAACGGGACGATCGCCTTTTTATCCGTTCGCGGCGGTCAAACTTATTTTCACTGGATGTCCGACCTTCTCGGACGGTTTGAATTATTGCGCGCGGCGGGGATAGACTGGCAAAGCATAGATCGCTTTATCGTCAACAGCACTCATTTACCCTATCAACAAGAAAGCTTATCTTTATTGGGAATCGACAACGATCGCCTCGTCGAAAGTCGTCTCTATCCTCACGTCCAAACCGAACGACTAATCGCGCCTTCATTACCGGGCGATCCGGGATTGATGACCCCTCGAACTTGCGAATTTTTGCGCGAGTTGTTTCTTCGCCATGCTCGGGTGAGTGAGACCGTTAAAAACATCGGCGATCGCCTTTATATCAGTCGCGAACAAGCGAGTTATCGGCGCGTGGTCAACGAAGGGGAAACGATCGCCTATTTAAGTCAATTTGGATTTGTGAAAGTCTCGTTAGAATCGCTCTCGTTTCGGGAACAAGTGGGCTTATTTTCGCAAGCGCGGGCGATCGTCGCCCCTCACGGTGCCGGATTGACCAATCTTGTTTTTTGCGAACCGGAAACCCGGGTCATTGAAATTTTTTCGCCGCAAGCGATTTCGATTAACTATTGGGCGATCGCCAATCTGCGCCATCTACAATATTATTATTTAATGGGAAAAGATTTAAGCGAATTTTACCGCGATCGCCCTCAACAGAGACGACGTTATCCCCATCCGCTTTATGAAGATATTTGTGTAGATTTAGAAGCCTTAAAAGAGGCGATCGAAAGGGCGGATCGAGTCTGAGTTGACGGCGGTTCGCGACGAGGCGATCGCAATTTACGGGCGATCGTTGCCCTCGGACTCGAAAAATGACGTAGAATCCCTGTTAAGGATTGCCACCAGTATTTACACTTGCATGAGTTCCAATTCTTCCGTGTCTTCCTCCGAAACGAATCAATCTCAAAAGGGCGAGTCTCCTGACGCGATTGCCGAAACTGTAGCCGCTTCAGCATCACAGACGCCAGAAACCCCAGAAACGCCAGAAACCGCAGAACCCTCAGAAACCTCAGAAACCTCAGAAACGCCAGAAACCTCAGAAACTTCAAAAACCCCGGCGACCTCGGAGGATAGCCCCTCAGAACCGTCGGAGAATGAGGATTCGTCCACCGAGTCCACCCGTCCCGTCGATCCGAACGCGCAAGTCCGGTTTAAAACCGAAGAAGACGGGCGATTGCTGTTAATTTTGCCGCCAGAAAGCGACAAGAAAGAGGAAAACGCCCCGGTAGCGGTCACCTGGAACGAGATTTGCCAGCAACTGCAGCATCGGCTGAATGCGGGCGATCGCTTTTGGCAAGCCAACACCTCGGTCAACCTGCTCGCGTTCGATCGCCTCCTCGACGCGCGACAATTACAGACGATCTCCGAAGCCTTAGCCGACGCCAAACTGCAACTGGCGCGGATTTACACCACCCGGCGTCAAACTGCCGTCGCCGCCGCCACTGCAGGCTACTCCGTCGAACAGAAGGCCATGCCTAGCGCCTTCCAAACCGGAAATAGCGCCGAAGGAAAAGCCCTCGCCGATCCCCTGTATTTAGAAACCACCGTGCGATCGGGTTTGGAAATCCGCCATCCCGGGCATATCATCGTCAATGGCGATGTCAATCCCGGGGGAACCTTAATCGCCGATGGCGATATCCTCGTTTGGGGACGCTTGCGCGGGATCGCCCATGCGGGGGCCAACGGCAACAATCGCGCCTCGATCATGGCCTTAGAAATGGAACCCACCCAAATCCGGATCGCCGATTTCGTGGCGCGGGCCCCGGAAACGCCCTCGCAGTTTTATCCTGAAGTGGCTTATGTTTCGCCGCAAGGCATTCGCATCGCGCGGGCTGTGGATTTTTCTAAAGCGCAATTCCTTTCTGAATGAGGGTGAATGAGCTGGAAACGGCTGAACAGATCGTCAAGTGCGATCGCCTCGCCTGTGCTAAATTGAATCCGCAAACCTTCAAATCGAGTTAGGATTAAGCTCGTCCGATCGCTCGATCTTGAGATCGGGGAACTTTCCCGCGCGGTCGGTCGGATTCGGCAGTCGGATCGTGAAACTATTCACCAGCAGTTTGATTGAGAGTCATCCTATTCCATGAGTCGCATTATTGTCATTACATCTGGTAAGGGAGGAGTGGGTAAAACCACTTGCACGGCCAACCTGGGAATGGCTCTGGCTAAAATGGGCCGTAACGTTGCCGTAATCGACGCCGATTTCGGTTTGAGAAATCTAGATTTGCTGCTGGGTTTGGAAAACCGGATCGTCTACACCGCCGTCGAATTCCTAGCGGGTCAATGTCGTTTGGAACAAGCCCTGGTTAAAGATAAAAGACAGCCCCGTTTGTCGTTATTACCTGCGGCACAAAATCGCATGAAAGATGCGGTCACGCCAGAACAGATGAAGCAGGTTGTCGGTCAACTCACCGATAAATTCGACTACATTTTGATCGATTCTCCTGCGGGGATCGAACAAGGATTTCAAAATGCGATCGCCGGAGCGAAAGAAGCCGTAATCGTGACGACGCCGGAAATTGCCGCCGTTCGCGACGCCGACCGGGTGGTCGGCTTACTCGAAGCCAATGGGGTTCGCCGCATTAATTTAATCGTCAATCGCATTAAACCGGCGATGATCGAAGCGAATGATATGATGTCTGTCGATGACGTTCGCGAAATTTTGGCGATCGGGTTGATCGGCGTGATTCCCGATGACGAGAAAGTGATCGTTTCTACGAATCGCGGGGAACCCTTAGTTTTAGCTGAAGAAAATTCCTGTTTTGCGCGATCGGCATTTGAAAATATCGCCCGCCGCATCGAAGGCGAGCAGGTCGATTTTATTGACATTGACGCCCCCAAGGATGGCTTTTTCTCGTGGTTGCGTAAAGTATTATCAGCTAAGATTATTTAAGGCTCTACCATTCCCCAACAGCTTCATGATTAGCGAACTGATTGAAAGGCTTTTTACTCGAACGGCGGCTGCAAACAGTCGCGAAGAGGTCAAGCGCCGTCTAAAACTGGTTCTGGCTCACGATCGCGCCGACCTGACCCCGGAAACGGTCGAAGCGATGCGCCAGGAAATTTTAGAGGTCGTTTCTCGCTATGTCGAACTCGATGGGGAAGGGTTGGAGTTCTCTTTAGAAAATAATCAACGGGCGACGGCATTAATTGCCAATTTGCCGATCCGACGGGTGAAGGAAGATCGCAAGTCCGAATCGGAGGAAGCCGCCCCCTCTCCGGACGAACCCGCCCCGTCTTCCACCTGACCGGGCGATCGCCGCCTCTTGCATCTACCTCTCACCCGCCTTTACTTATCCTATTTAAGATGATTTGTAAAGGTATTTTGGATATTTTTTAGTCTTTCCACCCGAATTCCGGGGGCGATCGCCCTTAGCGCGATCCGGCAAAAGGTAAAGTTCGGATCGTCTCGCACGCTTCCATATACCAACGACGTTCGTGGACGTAGTGCGCTTGCGTGATGTAAAAAGTGCCGTAGTCGCGATCGAGCGCGTCGGTAACAAAGTCTTGCAATTGTTTAAACACCATTTCGCCAATCGGATCGAGAATGCGTCCGAGGGAAATGTGACCGAGTCGAGATTGATGGGGTGAGGCGAAAGGGATCGCCGTTCGCAACTGTTCCCGGAGGCGATCGAGAGCGGATTTCTGGCTCGTTCGGTGCGATCGAGGTCTCTACCATCCAATTTCTCTATACCTCTGTGAACTTCTTAACTCTTTACTCTTACTCAAAGTCATTGCACAACATGAACTTTATTTAATTTTTACAAAAGTTAGATAAAGGGATTGGCCATTTATTGTATAATCAAGCCAATTGATAAACAATTGAATATTTAATGGTTGTTACCAAAGCTAGTGAGATTTAGAGTTTCCCCAAAGCAACTCTTTAATTTATAATGTTTATATTGTTGCCACCCTAAAAAATGTATCAGTTTTTTTCTTGAGAAATAGAGCATATGCCCATCTGAAAGAGGGATGATTATAGGATGTTGATGGCTTCGGAAAAAAACGATGCAAAGAAGGGGGAAAATTAAATGCAACTCGAACAAGTAACGGTCAACCATCGCTCATCATTTATTTATTTTGTTTATCCTTTTACTTTTGATGCAGATCGGTTTACTCAATTTAATGAAACAGTCGATCGTGCAACAATTCAATCCAAAAATCAAAATATAAAAATCTGGGACGCCACTTCATTGCCCAAAGATGATTTACTATTTCACGTAGCCAATTATCTAAATCCTTCAAACACAGAAAAAGCAACAGCTAAATCCTGGAAACTGTCTAATGATAATCGGATCTGCTCTCATTTCGGATTAGATGCTCAATGGAAACTTTATTTAAAGAAGAAAAAAATTGATTTTTATTGGGGTCAGAAAGGCAATAAAAAAAGGAATAAAAAGGGGAGGGGTGTTGATGGCGTATCAATGATTTTATTTAATGGAGGTGTAGGGTTTTTAAGAGTACAAGTGCAACCGATCGGTAATATTCTGCTCGATTGGCTTGATTTTTTGCACTTCTTTCGTTTTTTAGTTCCTAGACAAGGAACGGAGGTGAAAGCCTACAAGAAGACGGATAAAGGAGATGAAGATTATTTTCCAAAAAAATTAGGTAATGCGAATTGCGATCGCAGTGTTTTTAAAGCTGTGGTTATGGCCTTATTACAAACGGTTAGCCGCGAGATTTGGTGGGATGATATTTTTGTACCCGATCGCCTAATCCCATTTGGATGCTTGTATGTAAACGATTTACCTCAGTCAGAAATTAATCAGTTTCACTTACTCTATAAATTGCAACATTTTTTTAATTCAAATCAGGGGGAATATCCGGCACCAGAACACTTAGATCCTAACCCTCAACCTTGGTTGGCGTATGCGAGAAACCATTGGTTTATTTTCACCCTGGAGGGAGGTACTTTTTTAGCGATCGATAGTCCGGAAGAAGTATTTTTTAAAGAAACATTACCCCAGCACTTAAAAAGCCAGTATTTTCTCTTATTTTTATTAGCTCAGTACCAACGATTTGCTCTGATGTCATTATCACAGCAGGTAGCCAATTTTTGGCTAGCGGCTGAAGAGCAAAGATTGCAAGAATTTGAACGGATTCGCGATCGCCTCTTCTTGTTTACCGCCCGAGGATATTTTACTCAAGTTATGCAACGGGACAACTATCACCGTTGTTATCGCAAGTGGCAAGAAGTCTTGCAATTAGAGCAACTTTATCGTGAAGTTCATGATGAAGTTCATGAAATGCAAGAATATTTGAACTCCCAATCTTTACGGCGGCTGGAAGTGGCGGAAAAACAACGGGAACGCGAACGTCAAGAAGAGAAAGAACGACAAACCCAACTAGAAAAACAACGAGAACAGCAATACTTGCAGGAATTAAGGAGCAAAGATGAGGCCCAGGCCAAGCGCGATCGCGAGTTGCAAGACTTGGCCTATATCATCAGTGGAGGGTTGGGAGGTGCTGCGATTTTTGCCTCTAGTGCCGGGTTACTCACTGCAGGTAGCAATAACGGCGAGGTGACGGTGGGATGGATTCCGACACCTTTTAATACCTTGCATCCCGTGACAGTTGCCATATCTCTGAGCTTTTTGGCCGCTTTATTGTTTGGTTTCGCGGTTTGGGGGATTCGGGAGGGGCGACGGTGGGTTGGCGATCGCCGCGCTCGACGGAAGTTAGAAGCGTTTTGCTTATTACTAGAGCGAGATCCGGCATGGTTGTCGTGGGGCGATCGCGAGTGGTTGTCGTGGGGCGATCGCGAACGGTTGGCGGAATCGATCGATTGCGAACCCAACGATCCGAGGGAATTGTGGGAGGCGATCGCTCGTTGGTGTCAAAGTCAATCGGATCCTCGGGTGGTTAGGAAACTGGCCATTCTAGAAAAGCGAGTTAAGCTTCATGCAAAGGTTCATAAAAATTATAAAGCCGAATTGCGAGCGAAGATTTCTCCACCTACTGCCGCACAGAAAACAATTGAAGGCTTTTTGCAACTGTTACACAACCAGCCAGATTTATTCGATCTAGAAGCTCGAAATGATTTGGCTCGACAAAATTGGTCGGCAGAACCGGAAAAACTCGCCGAACAAATTCGCAAATGGTGTCAAATTGACAGGCGATTGGAGATCTACGCTCAACTGCTTGAGGAGCAAAATAATTTACTCTCCAATTTGGCGATTTCTAAGGACGATGAATATAGCGATCGCTTGAAGAAGGTGAGCGATCGATTGCTACATCCGCCGAAACCACCTTCTTTGTTTAAAAAACTTTTGAATGAGAGTTTGCGAGACTTAGAGCAAGGATGGCAGCGCATAATGCGATCGCCTCCACCCTAATTAAATACAAGAGAGCGTTTGACCTCCTGGTCACGAACAGTTATTCAATTTGAGGCTAAAAATAAAAGTGACTACCTTAATCGTGCAAGTTCTAGGCAATAGCGACATTCAGGTAGATGGCGCTCCAGGTTGTAATACCCTGAGCAACAGCTATTGTTTGGAGGATATTGAAGAAAAAGCAGCAATCAATGAGGAAGAGTTAATTGAGGACATCGATCGCGTTAATTTTCCGTTGATTAAAAAGCTTTCTGAGTCGCCCATCGTTCAAGCTGAAAGCTCTAGTCCGCCTTTATTTTGCTTTTTGCTCACGGATCAACGGCAATGGCAATCCCAGCGCAATGAGACCGGAGAAGGGTGGAATCAAGTTGTGGCTTTAGATGGCATTTGGTGGCAAAAAATTTTGGGAAAATGGTGCGAAACTCATGACATTCAGCACTCTTTAGTTACGCTGACAATTGATCCATCGGTGGAAAATGGGGTGGCGGATTGGGATGGAATGGCGCAAACCATAGAACGGTTTTTTGCGAGTTTGATTCGATTTGAAGAAAATGGGATATTTTTTCAGCCGCAGCAGGGAGAATCTATCCCCGTTGAAAAAATAACGGTGCAGCATAGTAGTGGCACGCCAGCTTTGAATGGTGCCTTGTATTTGTGGGGAATTGAGCGCAAATTAACCCGGAAACAGATTGATTTTGTTTATATTTCCGAACAACAGTTAGTATGCGAACCCCATTCGGGGACGCACTGGCAATGGCATCTGAAAGTTCCCCAAATCCGGGAGTTATTGAAAATTCAGGATTTTAGCGGCGCTTTGCAAATTCTTCAAAGTCATCCGCACAGTATAGAGGAAATTGAGACGAAGTTACAAGAACTCGATCGCGCGGTTTCTTTGAATTTAACAGGACGTAGTTTGACGGGACGAGAGGGAATTATCGAACGAGTGGCGATCGCAGTTTGGAGTGAGACGGCATTTCGCGATCGCAGTCAGTGGATGCACTGGTATTTGCGCGTTGCTGGGGCGTTTGAGTTAGTCATTATGCTGTTAGTCGAACAACAGGGAAATGGCGATTATGAATGGGAAGGCAGAAACTTGATTTGCAAAGCAGGAAACGTAGAATCAGTAGGTTCATTAGGAATTGTAAAAATTGTTTGTTCTTTACTCAGCAAAGGAAAAATAAAACTCCGAAAAGAAAAAGATGACGACCCCGATCTCTTCGTTAAAGCAACCAAAATACAGAAGAGCGAGAAATGGAGTAGTTTCAAGAAATTTTATTGTAATAACTGGCAAATTAACGAAAATATCAACGTAGGAGGATTCACCAATCTCAGAAATGAACTCTATCACAGTTTATTAGGAGATATCATTGATAAAGAATTAAACGAACGAACCCTAGAACTGGGAAGCGTCACTGACGACGAAAAACATCCCGCGCAAGTTGCCGTTGACTATCTCCACGATATTATCGACCTAGCTGGATTGAAAGATGAAGTGAAAGAACGAGCCGATCGCTATAGTCAAATTGTTCGATACATTGAGGAAAATCTGTAAATGAATGTAGAAGATTGGCTGATTCAACAACAGCAGATTTATCAAAATCTGCCGCATGCTTCCCCAGAGATATCCATTCATCCAGTCAGTGGAGAATGGCAAACAAGTGCTTATTTAAAATCGCAGTTTTGGTGGGGAGGCGGTGCATCTCGCGAAGCTTGTCGGCAAGTTGCAGCAGCTTCCAACCCGGAATTAACTCACCTGGGCGTCCTCTCATTTGGCCCGGTTCAAGAATTTCTCGGCGGCGGAGAACGATTGCGCGATTGGGCGGTTGCTTCTTGGTTATGCCATTATCTCACTGCTGTGGCAATTTATCGGTGGGAAGAACGTCAGGGGCAAGTGTTGTTACCCTTGCATCGGTCTTCCCCATTACTCAATTGGTTGCGTGATGAACCCTTCGATCGCGATCGCTTTTGGCAAGCAGAACTCCCCAATGTCATCACCGGATTGCATCCGCAAAATGAAAGTTGGTTAACCGATTTTAATCCCATTATCACCGAAGAATGGGGTAAATTTCTGGAGGCATTGGAAGAAGAAGTTTCCCAACGCTACAGTCCCCATTTACTCAACGGTCAAGGATGGCAAGTCATTCACCGGGATAACGCATATCTCTGGTCAGTTTATACCGAAAGCACACCCCTTTCCCTAGAAACGGTCAGTCAAGATATCAAACACTTGCACGAACGGATCGAATCGCGTAAAATTGGTCGCCAGTGGCAAGCAACTTGGTGGGGAGGTCGTACCAGTCCTAGCGCCGGACATTTGTCAATTTGGCATCCGGGACTCAAACCGATCCATGACGGGGGGACTTGGGGATTGCCCGATTCTCAGTTGAAAGAATGGTGGTTGCGGGCGGCGAATGAAAGTCGAGATCGCCTCTCTGGATTGGTGGATAGTGACGATCGCCTCAATAGTATCGAATTCGTCCGTCGGTTGGCCTCGGTTCCGGAAATTATCGAACCCACTTTACAACTGTTGTGGGGCAGAACACCGCCTCCCTGTCCTTGGGGCCAATTCCCCGATCGCGCTACTGTCGCCGCCGCTTGGGTGGTCGATCGCATCGATGCCGAGACGTGGAACGATACTCTAGACACTTTATACCAATGTTGCCTAGATGAAAAACCTAATTTCCGGTGGGGAATGCCTAAAGTCGATGGTAAAAATCCCCCTCATTTCGCTTATCCACGCATCCTCGAACGGCGCTACCTCAAGGAAAGAGTGCCTCAAGAAAAAAAAGATACAGACGACGAGAAAAAGATTATTAAAGACTGGGAAGATCTCAGTCAAGGGTGGGAAAGTCCCATCGAATGGACGGTGGGATGGCGCGGCGATGGCGACAATATGGGAAAATGGCTGTCTGGGAAACAGTATCAAACCTTAAAATTGCAGTGGTCGCGATGGCATCCGAATCAAGATGCGATCGACCAACATCAGTTAAACATCGACCCGCCGACTCTCCCCGCCAACGCCACCCGACAACTGGACTTGCCTCACGTTCTGGATTTGTCCGTGTTATTTGGATGCTGGAATCAACTGCTGTATCCCTTGGCAGAACGACACCACAACGCCAAAGTTATCTTTGCAGGTGGGGATGATTTTCTGTTGTTGGGGCCACTCACGGAAGCCGTTTCCCTCACTAGCAATTTATATCGGTTGTGGCGGGGTCAACTCTCACCTTTGACCCAACCCTTAGACCCGCCAGTGGATGGGTGGGTGCAACGGGAATCGGAGATTTATCCGGTTCCGGGACAGCAGATGGATTTTAGCTTGGGGGTGGTGATTGCCCAACGGCGAATTCCACAATCTTTATGGCATCGGGGGTTAACCGAAGCGTATAAAGAAGCGAAAAATCAAGGGCGCGATCGCGTCTGTATCAAAGTGCTGTTCAATAGCGGTCAATCCTTGGACTGGGTTTGTCCTTGGCGCTTGTGGGAACTGCTGATGCACGTGCGACTCACAACTGAGGAGAAAACCGAGTTAAATCGCTGGGAAAAACTGCTGTTCTATATGGAAAGCAATCGATTGCAGCAATCTGATGTTGATACAGTTCCGGATTTAATCGAAACTCTGTGGGCCAGCGTGGGCATTTCTCTCACATGGGAAGCGATCGAAACTGTCGTTGAATATGATGAGTTTGACGATGAATTGGGAAACTGGTCTTGGTGGATTGGTTGGATCGGCGTCATGGGATTTCTGGCGCGACAACAACGGGAACGGGAAAAATGGGTCGAACGAGTTGGGGGGAACTAACCCATGAGTGAATTAGAACAAAGTTGGTATTCGATATCTCCTGCGGGAACGGTAGCGATCGGGAATCTCACGCCAGTGGGACAAAATAGCGGTCAAGTGGACTGTCGGTGGCCGCCAAACGGTCATCAATTGGCCGCTTGTTTGAACTTGCCCACAGATTGCACCTTGTGCGGGCCATTTTGGTATTTGTCGAACCCCGGAACAATTTATGTGATTCTGCCATTGCCTGTTTATGAGTTAGAGCGATCGCCCCAAAAGAAGAAGAAACAGAAGATTCCCCCAGAGATTTTTCGGATGGTGTGGGAGGACAATCGCTGGCAGGTGCAATCTCAACATCGAGATGCCTCAATCGAGGTGGTGGGGGGTCGCTATCTGATTTCCGGGATTACCCTCAAGCAATTGTGGCGAGACGGATCGCGAAAAGAACCTGATTTGCAAGAGTTTCCCTGGCAAAAACTCACCCTGAGTCACAACAGTCGCGAAGAGTTTCAGGTGAAAGATGAGGGCGGGTTTTTTGCTGAAAAAACCACTTTAATGGATCCGGGTTGGTCGATTTTGGTGAAAATTATCGGCAACTATGACTGGCAGAAACGACTCCCCAATCCACCTTGGAGTTGTATTGGTGCTGGGGCAACCCCGGTGAGCATTAAACGGGAAGACGAAGAGGATCTTACCGTTGATTGGTTGGAGGGGAAAGCGGAGAGTTTTCAGGGAACTGGGGCGGTGTTGTTAACTGGCGCATTGTGGTATGAGGAGGAAAATTTTCTCTCGGTTCCCTATCCTCCCCAAGTGCCGATCGCCGGATATGCGGCAGAGGTGGGAATTCCTTGGCAATCGTGGAAATCCGTGCGCGATCGCCACAACCCCGAACGCAAGGTGCAAGTGTTGACCCCTGGGGAATGGTTGACCCCTGCAGGGGCAGTTTACCTGTGGGAGGGGGAAGCGCCCTTAGAAACATCCGCACCCTTGCCGGATCGGTACCATCGCCACTGTCTGGGTTACGGACATTTATGGTTATTTGAGGAGAACACAAACAATGGCAATTGAATGGTTGATTTGTCGCGAACCCGTGCATATTGGCGGTGCGGATAGCAGTTCTCGGGGGAATAATAATCCCATTTACCGTCTGAGCGATCGCACTCCCGCTATCCCCGGCAGTTCCCTCCGGGGTGCCTTGCGCGAAGGTGCCGAACGCAGTTCCGAGTATCAAGGGTATGTGAGTAATTGGTTTGGCGGCAAAGATGACAATATCTCCCCCGGTTATATCGCCTTGGGGTGGGGATGGCCCGTGTGGTGGCCGATTCACGTTTTGGGGTATGGCAGTTGGTGGGTGAGTTGTCCCGCTTGGTTGAATCGCTATCAGCAATTATCTCAGCAAAATCTGCTGAATTTGACCGAGGGAAATATCTACGCCACCGACGCTCAATTAAACGGCAAAACTGTTTTTCTGCGCTGGTTGAAGTTAACGAAAATCCAAACCTGTTCTCTGAGTTTGCCCGCACCCTCAGAGGTTCCCCCGGATCGCTGCATTATCGTTCCCAGCAATAGTATCAAGTTAATCGTGGATATGGGATTGGTTCGGCAACCGCGAGTTAGTTTAAAGGACTTAAAGGATTTAGAGGACGAAAAGAAGGAAAAGAAGGAAAAGGACAAACCGGATAAAGATAACAGTTTGGTCAAACATCTGTTTGCGGTAGAAGGGTTGCCTCCGGGGGCGGTGTTTATGACCAGTTGGACAATTCGCGATGCTCAGAAAGTGCAAGAGTTAGAGAAATGGAAGGCTTTTTTGCGATCGGAGCATTATTTGGGAGGATTGTGGAGTGTGGGTTACGGGCGAATTTTAATTACTCAGATTGGAGGATAGGAAGATAAAATGCCTGTAGAGCCTGTAGAGTTTTATGAGTTAGATCGGGAAGTATTTCGGTTGCTTAAGAAGGGAATTGATGACAAGCGGGGAGATGAACATTTAGATGATTGGCAAGGTGCAGCCAGTGAAATTGCCGATTATGTTGCTAGTTGGGGATTGGAAAGGTTTTGGGCAATGTCGCGATCCCAGGTTTTAAAAAACGGCAAAATGCCCGATCCAACGGATGATGCTGATAAACTTCCTTGGTATTTTTCTTGGAGTGTAGCGCGAGAGGTTCTCTGTAAAATTGTCGGGACTGAATTGGGGATTAACTATGACATGAGTACAGCCGAATTTCAGGAAAGACTACATGGTTCAGAAGATTCAAATTATTCAAATGGGTTAAACTTCAATCAGCAGGTGTTACTGACGGATTTATTGATGGAGATTGCTCATACTGTTCAGTTTTGGACGATGCGGTTTAAAGATGCGCGGGAGAGTGGGAAAACGGTGTAAGGTTTGATGGTTGTTATTGGAAAATTGAAGAAAGCGATCGCAGTTTTTCCGGGGTGAGGAAAATGCGATCGTTTTTTTGTTGGATTGAGTTCTCAAAGGTTTTAAAAACCGGACACCCTGGAAGGGTGCGGCTATACGAACAAAGCCTGCCTTCGCAGGCTAAAGGCAGCATCAATCATGTGTTGTAGTCGTACTGCATCAGCGTTCACCATAAATCACCTCAGCTTCAGAAACCACGCGATCGCGAAAATAGCGACTGAGGTCTTGGGGAGTATTCAAATCCACAGTCCGTCCGAGTAAGTTGCTGAGACGGTCTTGGATGTCGATGAAACCAAAACCCGGTGTTTTTCCCGGTTGGAATTCAACCAGAATATCGATATCGCTATCCGGACGAAAATCATCACGCAGAATCGAACCGAAAAGGGCGAGTTTGCGGATATGGTAATCCTGGCAAATTTGAGCGATCGCCGCTTGAGGAATTTGAATTTTAGACTGCCTGGAGATGATGGTCATGCTGTATTGTCTGTAAGATTAAGAAAGCTGCTGCTTTTTTACCTTCTTTTATTTTATTCATCAACAGGAAGTTTCAGCACCTTTTCCTTCTAATGAAGGTCGATCGCCCATATTAGATGGTGGAGTTCGTAAGTAAGGCGTAAGTTTCAGCACCTTTTCCTTCTAATGAAGGTCGATCGCTTAAGTAATTTGAACATGATGTTCTCCCCCTAATCAATGTTTCAGCACCTTTTCCTTCTAATGAAGGTCGATCGCTTAAAGCTCTTAAATCATGGATTCAATCTCAGTCATGTTTCAGCACCTTTTCCTTCTAATGAAGGTCGATCGCCAGTCAAGTCCGCACTGAGGGATGGAATTCGGGCTGTTTCAGCACCTTTTCCTTCTAATGAAGGTCGATCGCAAGTCGATATCCGGCAGCATCGAAAGAAGGGTTTCAGCACCTTTTCCTTCTAATGAAGGTCGATCGGCGAGGCAATTCTGGCGATCCTCGTGTCGAGAGATGTTTCAGCACCTTTTCCTTCTAATGAAGGTCGATCGCTTTGAGCAGCTCGTCAGCAACCTCCAATTGACTGCAAGTTTCAGCACCTTTTCCTTCTAATGAAGGTCGATCGCGATCGCGCTTACGCCATGTCTTTTGCTCGATTTCTGTGTTTCAGCACCTTTTCCTTCTAATGAAGGTCGATCGCCGTCGTCGATTTCGGCAAAAAGATTGCCTCGGGTAAGAAGAGTTTCAGCACCTTTTCCTTCTAATGAAGGTCGATCGCGAAAGAAGTACTTGGACTTCCCCGCATTCCCAAGGGAGATGTTTCAGCACCTTTTCCTTCTAATGAAGGTCGATCGCAAGAAAATTACGAAGTTAGAAGAGTATTTCAAGATCGTCGAGTTTCAGCACCTTTTCCTTCTAATGAAGGTCGATCGCGTACAACGACTTCGTGATCGAAGCGATTGCGGAAAGTTTCAGCACCTTTTCCTTCTAATGAAGGTCGATCGCGAGAAAAAGGACAGAGATGTGGAGTATTACACCCAAAGTTTCAGCACCTTTTCCTTCTAATGAAGGTCGATCGCGCACCGCCAAATCGTGGATTTATTCCGCAAAATTGTTTCAGCACCTTTTCCTTCTAATGAAGGTCGATCGCTGAGGGACATGTGCAATATCGCATCGGGGGGTAAAGTTTCAGCACCTTTTCCTTCTAATGAAGGTCGATCGCGTACCAACTTTGACGGCACATTTCTTGAAGGGCTGGGTTGTTTCAGCACCTTTTCCTTCTAATGAAGGTCGATCGCAAATTAAAGACATATCCTATTACCAGAAACATCCCTTACTAGTTTCAGCACCTTTTCCTTCTAATGAAGGTCGATCGCCCACAAAACCCTCTCTCTCGACGAAATTGTCGATATGTTTCAGCACCTTTTCCTTCTAATGAAGGTCGATCGCTTCGACGTTGTTGGCGGTGACAACGATAAATACCGGGGGTTTCAGCACCTTTTCCTTCTAATGAAGGTCGATCGCAAAACTCAATCAATATGGAAGCAATCGATATTTTTGCGTTTCAGCACCTTTTCCTTCTAGGGCGTGTCATCAATTATGTAGGTTGACAAAAGTGACCAAATGTGGAGGAAAGCGCCTGCGGACATTTAAGCCAGCCAAATCACGGATGCAGCCAGGTAAATGCCACCCAGGAAGTTCACCGAGCGCTTGTCATAACGAGTGGCAATCCCTCGATACTGTTTGAGCTTGGCAAAGAAGTTTTCCACCAGATGTCGGGTTTGATACAAGAATCGATCGTAATCGTGGGCTTGTTTTCGATTCTTTTTCGAGGGAATGACGACTTCAATCCCTCGCTCGTGCAACGGTTGTCTGACTCGTTCGTCGGCATCGTAAGCTTTATCCGCTAGCAGTGCCTGGACTTCCACTGATGGTAGCAACCGCTCGGCACCGACTAG
>NZ_JAEOXH010000003.1:250450-463100 GCF_016632315.1 Oxynema mangrovii CENA135
CCGGTCCTAACCCGCCAATGCGACTGGCAATATTTAACAACGGGTCTATCAAATCGTGAAATTCTGGGGTACAATCGGCTCGAATTATCCAAGTGCTGTGCGCGTCTTTAGCCGTAATATTCGCATAATTTTCTCCAGCCTTGGGCGATCGCTGACTCTGGGTCAAATAACTCGTCAAAGTCAATCGCGCCGGAGAGTTCAACCCGCCAAAGATTTTACTGGTGAGGGTTTCAGCATCGTTTCGAGAGAGCAATGACAGCGCCACGCGGGTAAAATAACCCCGCAAAGTGGCCCGCAGCACTTGGGGACTCCAGCGATATTTACCGACTATATTCTCTTTATTATCTTGCTGTTGTATCGCAGGTTTAGTGCCAGTGAGGGCAATTTCCCAAGTTGCAGTTAAAGGCAGCGATCGCGCCATCCGACCAAAGCCGGAAGCCGTTCCCCTTCCCAGACCCTGCTCTTTTAACATCTCCTCCAATCGGGTTTTCAGCCAACTTTTTTCGGACTCAGTGGCTTCTTGGGAGAGTAAAACTTGGATCGAAAACGTAGGCGGACTGGTCGGGGGCAAATCTGGAGATACTTGCCATTGTACTCCGAGCTGATTACTGCGTGTATCGAAAACCTGCCAAGATTGTTGTGCGTAGAGGGGAAAGGGTTTTAAGTGCTTTTTCAAAAACAGGCTTTCAAAGCGAATTTGACGCGGTTGCCACCCACTGCGATCGCCTTCAATCAATTTATTCCAAAAAGCTTGTTCGTCGGGGGGTAAATCCGACCAAATTCGTCTCATCCACTTGAGTAATGCTCCACGAATGCTAGATCCGGGTATGCAAGGAATTCCCCCAACTTGTGCGGGTAAAATATGGCCTTCTCGGAAACTGCCCCCACCGACTTGCACGGGACTAATGACTTGTAGTTTCTCTAAGCGTAAGGTAAATTGACTCGCCTCCGGTGGGCAAAAACTACCATTCCACGCTTGGGTAATTTCGTGATGTTCTGGCTTATCGACAATATCCTTCGTTTCGGGAGTCCATCCTTTCTCCTCGTTTTCTTTAACCGTATACCAGCGAGGTAGGCTAGTGGGTAAGGGTAAGTTCATAAGTCTACGATGGTGAAAAGAATCGATAGATTGCTCTAAACGATCGCGGCAGTGGTCGGACTCGTGCCTGTCTGGTGCCTGTCTTTTGTACAAGCTAGCACGTGGGAAGTTAGAGAGCTGAAAAAACTTGTCGTTTCCATTGTTTATAGCTTAACCACAACTTCAGAAGATCGCGCAATAAAATATACTAAGTTTTGTTCAGTTTTCTAACAGCCGAGGCGAGTGGTGGAGAGCGCGTTCTTTTAGGGTGGGCGTTGGACTGGATCTGTAGGGGAATCACGTAATTCAAACTTGAATTCTCGATTCGGAGTGGAGATCAAACGATAATGGTGGGATCGTCGATCGCAAAGGGAGATCGCACTCCTAAAATCGTTACCCGATCGCGAACTTGTGGCGGTAACGGATAAAACCGTAACTGGTCTTCCCGGCGATCGAGGAGTTTGACCAGGCGCTTTTCCAAGGTGGCGTACTGCTGTTCGTTCAAGACCAGCTCGAAAACAGACTGTTGTACCCGCATTCCATAAGTTTCTAACAGCTTGGCGACCCGAACGCGCCGACTATCTTTCGTGATATCGTAACAAACTAAATACAACATTGTTCTCCTCAAAGAGCCTAGAAGACACGGCGAGGCCGTGTCCTCCCAATCGGAAATTTGGGTTTAAGTTAGCTGAGTGCAGGCCGATCGCCGCGATCGGATCGCCCGCAACGGTTGCCCGGAGACGAGGGTTTCCGATCGCAGCAATACGGGCGAGTAAAGCCGATCGCCGCACAAGGCTTGACGGTAACGGCGGACTTGAGCGAACAAACATTGACGATAACTGGTTCCGGCGATCGCCTCGCTAGCGAGTTGGGTCTCCCACTGTTGGACGAAGCGATCGCGCAGCCGACTCAATGGGGAGTGACTGCCGTTACCATTGCCAGAAAATAGAAACTCGCCCATGCAAAAGCGCAGAACGAGTAGATCGACGAGGGTAACGGTCCACTCCAGCATCAAATCGCGCACTAAAGGCAAATTATCCCCAGTGTCGCGGTGAACGATCGACTCGTAGGGGTTCAATCCCGCATCGAGGACAAAACCGTAGGTCACCTGTTCGAGTAAGCCGTGAGCCAAATAGAACCAGGGATCGATCGGCGCGAGAACCGTTCCGGCGCTCAGTCGCAACCATTGGCGCAAAGCAGGATAGTAGAGGCGGTCTACCCCCGTCAGATGCTCGCGCAGGCGATCGCCGGATGCAGTGGGCAACTCGTCGAGGATGCGGGCGATCGTCCCTCGGGTCAATTCGACGGTGGGACAAATCCCGCCATCGAGGGTATTTAACAAGTTTTGGCGACTGTTCAAGATCGCACTGACAAGGCGTTCGGCGAGATCGCGGCGATCGTCGGGATGGGACGTTTCACGTAGCGATCGCTGTTGGGAACCACTATTAGTGTTGAGGTGAAGGCGTCCCAGGTGGCGATGGTGGCGATCGAGAAATAAGACGGGTAAGCGAAAGGAAATGGCTAGGGCGATCGCTGTTTTAGACAGTTGACTGTCTTCAAACACCAGGATCTGGCTGGTCAGTTTGGCGGGGATACGCCGTTGGCGGCGATCGTCGTGCCACAGTTCAAAGACTCCACGTTTGGCGTCGAGTAGGGAACCGGGTTGAGTCAAATAAATGGCCGTCATAGACTCGGTTAAATGCAACAGTTCCAGCATTGCAACCGAGGATCTGCGTTCGTATATGCTTTGAAGGAAGATGAATATGAGTTCTTCTTCCCACTGTTCTTTCAGCACTTTTTCCCTTCAAAGAGGGTCAAACACGTCAGTTTTGGAAGCAGGAGTTCGAATTTTCGAGTTTCAGCACCTTTTCCCTTCAAAGAGGGTCAAACGACAGTCGTGATGTAATCACGGACTATCGACCAGGGTTTCAGCACCTTTTCCCTTCAAAGAGGGTCAAACTATCATCTTAGAGCTGTCAACTGGCTCCGCCCCAGCAAGTTTCAGCACCTTTTCCCTTCAAAGAGGGTCAAACGAGGCAGGGCTATAGGGCTGAGAGGCCCAAATAGCAGTTTCAGCACCTTTTCCCTTCAAAGAGGGTCAAACATGGCTGACGAATCTTGCCTACGGGGTCCGTGCCTCGTTTCAGCACCTTTTCCCTTCAAAGAGGGTCAAACATGATTACATCGCCATTGTCGCCCGAGATCGAAACCTGTACTGTTTCAGCACCTTTTCCCTTCAAAGAGGGTCAAACACGGAACTCTGCAGCCACTTCCTATGGGTATCCTTCCGTTTCAGCACCTTTTCCCTTCAAAGAGGGTCAAACGTGTTATCGGAGTCGAATTAATGGGAACTTTAGAAGTTTCAGCACCTTTTCCCTTCAAAGAGGGTCAAACGAGGAGCAGCCAGGTTGCCCTGAGGGCGAAAGCTCTCGTTTCAGCACCTTTTCCCTTCAAAGAGGGTCAAACGATTGATGACTTGTCTATCTTTCCTATATCTTACATTATGTTTCAGCACCTTTTCCCTTCAAAGAGGGTCAAACAATATCTTATTAGAAATGCCTGCAAATTGCAGGCAAAGTTTCAGCACCTTTTCCCTTCAAAGAGGGTCAAACATCCAGTCCAACCGGGCTGGCCCCCTCATTGTGAGGAAGTTTCAGCACCTTTTCCCTTCAAAGAGGGTCAAACATGACAACGACAAGGAGGCGAAACGGCATGGAAACGAGTTTCAGCACCTTTTCCCTTCAAAGAGGGTCAAACTTTTTGACATTCCAAGGGTTCCGATACCACGAGCTTCAAGTTTCAGCACCTTTTCCCTTCAAAGAGGGTCAAACAAGTTCTCTGTCGAGAGAAGTTACCCCCACAATTCCCCAGTTTCAGCACCTTTTCCCTTCAAAGAGGGTCAAACCGAGAGGGCAAGAAGGGCCGAGAGGCCCAAACCGCATGTTTCAGCACCTTTTCCCTTCAAAGAGGGTCAAACTTTTGATTTTTCTGCAGAAAAAACATATTTGGTAAAGTGTTTCAGCACCTTTTCCCTTCAAAGAGGGTCAAACTTTTTACTTTTTATGGCTACCCCAAAACGGGGTGGAAGGGTTTCAGCACCTTTTCCCTTCAAAGAGGGTCAAACCAGGCTTCTGAGGAGCAGCCTTGCCCTGAGGGCGAGTTTCAGCACCTTTTCCCTTCAAAGAGGGTCAAACGATTTTCCCAACCGCTAATTGGTTGGTGGAAAAAATAGGAGTTTCAGCACCTTTTCCCTTCAAAGAGGGTCAAACTCTGCAGGCTATACGAACAACCGGAGTAGCCATGGGTTTCAGCACCTTTTCCCTTCAAAGAGGGTCAAACTTTTGCCCGGAATGCGGCGGGTCTGGAAAAGACCCAGTCGACAGTTTCAGCACCTTTTCCCTTCAAAGAGGGTCAAACATAGCCTTCCAACAAAAAGTTCCATGGACTACTTGTTTCAGCACCTTTTCCCTTCAAAGAGGGTCAAACCGGCTTCCACCCCCAAAAATTTGAGCGGGGCGGAAATTAAGTGTTTCAGCACCTTTTCCCTTCAAAGAGGGTCAAACCCTTGAGGTTTTAAACTCAAGCAGTAAGCTGATTTTACACCCATGGATCTGAGGGGGTCAAGTTTTTGTAGCAACAACTGGCTCCTTATCGGCTCAAATCACGAAAAATCGTCAGCGCAATGCTTCTGGTAGAGGACGATCTGAGGGGGTCAACCCAAGTATCTACGTTTCCACGATCGCCTAACCCCCTCAGATGCTTATCGATCGCCATCAATAAATAAGTATAACTAATTTAGAGATCGCGGATTTGGTAAATACGATGTTTAACTTCTAGGGGAATCTGGGGATCGTCAATGACGCGATCGAGTAATGGCGAAAACTTCCCTTGATTGTGGGCGATCGCTACGACCAACGCCTGCCAATTGGCTAGGGGTAACGAGTTCCCTTCTTCAGCGATCGCTTCGAGTACCAAACCTTCGAGAAACTGCGGATCGTACTTTCCCAACTGATTGAGTAATCCCGTCACCATGGTCTTGTCTATTTTACCACGAACATCGATCGCCCGCCATAACAAATGAGTACATTCAAGCAAATCGGGAATCAAACTGCGCTCTTCTAAAAAAGCCATTTGATTGAATGCAATCCAAGCCGAATTTGCCATCATATCCACAGTCATTTGTGGGGCTTGTAACAAGACAGAACGAGTTAACTTAAAAATGGCCGTGGCGATCGCCTGTTCGACCCGGCGTTCCCCTGACGGATGATGCCAAATCGCTGCCGTACAAAGCTGATACATTCCCTGTAACACTTCCGGTGACTTTTCCTCGGCCATCACCTCTAAAACCTCGGCAATTTCTGTAGGCGTAATGCCAAAATCATTCACGCCTTCTAAAATCACTTTTAAACAATTTTGCCGCACTACCACAATCGGAGAATCTCGCAAAATAGGCAGTAAACTCTCGATAGCTATCCCTATATTTTCCCAGCCCAAATCGAGAACCGTCCAACTAGCCGCCTTGGCCAAATCTTGAGAGCGATCGCCGCAAAAAGAGATCGTTCGTTCCAGACTTTCTCGATCGCCCGTTTGGGCGCGATCGCGCAATAGCTTCAACAACGCAATTCGCGCCTCCTTAGAGTTCTGACGAGCTTCTAAATCGGGAGCCAGTTCGGCGGGGAGACAATGCAGTTTTTTCAAAATCTGATTCACTTGCCTCGTTTTCGTCCGAGCAAAAATTTCCCGTAACCCCCGTGTCAAAATCGGTTTTACCCCAGGAAATTGCACCGCCAATCCATCGAGAATCCGGATCGATTCCACCGGATGGGAAATCAGCCGAGGGCGCAACCACTCAGCTAATTGAACCGCCAACACTTCGTCAATCGTGAGGCGATCTCCTTCCACTTGCGCGAGGGTTTTCAAGATCGTAGATAGGGTAGAAATCCTATTGTCTAGAATCTGTTCGACTTTTAGACTCAAGAAATATTTAACCAGACGATCGCCCCCACCCGCTTGCACCATTTCTTTGAGGGCGATCGTGCAATTACTATTAAAAGATTTAGATAATCGCGACGGGGGATCGATTAATAAATACCTCACCATTTCAGCCATCCACTGACAATTGTCGATCGCGTGTTGACCCACGGCTGCGGCAATAATTCCCAGGGATTCGGTCGGTAAAGGAGCCTCAAACGCCGTCAACCAAGACTCTCCCAAAACCGTTGATTTCGTAGCGAGTAAGTCGGGCAATAGTTCGACAGTCAGGGCGATCGCCTTTTCTCTTTCAAAAAAAGAATTATTCGCCGGAGGAATTTGGAGAATCGTCAATAAAAAATCGGCCTTGACTGCCGAGGGAACGCCTTCAGATAAATACAAGTCGATCGCCAAACTTCTAACTTTACTGCCCAAGGAAGCATAATATTCCTTGAGAGCGGTTAAAACAGGTCGTTCGATCGCCCGATCGCGTAACCGAATTTCGCGGTAATATTCATTGAGAAACTTTCCTAAAAATCGATACCCTTGCTCGCGATCGCCTTCAATTTCGGGATGGCTCATTAACGCCGTCAATGCCTCTGGAAAACGAGCGCCTGCTTCCGGATGGCGGGCGATCGCCACGGCGGCAATTTCCAAGGTTTTATTGAGGGCATCTTGACCGACAGTTGACAGCAATTTAACCAGCAGATCCCACACCGTCGAATCGTGACGTTTGGGGGCAGAATTGAGGGCAATTAATAAGGTTTCGATAAAGGCACCCTGACGAAGTTGAGCGAGTTCGAGCAGGGGAAATAAAACACGAGTCGCTTCCGGTTCGACCCGCGAAACTGCCGCCAAGGCGATCGCCCGAAATGGCAGTAATTGAGTGCGATCGAGTTCGTTGGAGATCTGCTCGAATTGGTTTAAAGGAAGCAAGGTAAAGAACTGTCGAAAAATTGGCCAAATGTAGTGGCGGACTTGACCAGAAGGCGATTGTAACTGCTGACGAATGACGAATTGAGCAGTTTCTCCCGATTCGGTACCATTCCACCATCGGGCGATGGCGTATTCTAAAAAGGTTTGATGAAAAAAGCCGATGCGATCGTTACCCAACTCTTTTAAAATCCCATCACTGCGTAAGGCAGTATAGGCGATGAAATCGGTTTCGTCGGTCAAATCTAAGCTAGTTTCATAGAGAAAATCTCGGAGTCTTTCGCCGGAATGACAATACAAACGTTCGGCTAAAAATAAACATAGTTTTTCTTTCGCTTTACCAATCCGTCGCGATTGTTGTTGGTGTCGAACTTTGGCAATTTTCCAATTCCAATAAATTTCGTACAGTTGGCTGACGGTCAGATCTTCCGGAACGACTTGGGCTTCGGCAAATAATTCGCACAACAGCGCCAATAACAACGGATTGCAAACAATTTCGGTGAGGGAGACGCGATCGGCACAGAGTGCTAAGAGGCGATCGGCAAAAGTGATTTGACTCTCTTCGGTGGGAAATTCGGTTTTGAGACGGGCAAACAGCCGCGCCGCTAGGGTCACTTCTTCCAGTGCAAAGGGCGTCAACTTACAACCGTCGTAGACCTGTTCTCGAAACCCGGCAAAACTTTCGTGATAAGGCTCGAAAAAATCCGCATAATCGTTATGGCGACAGGTGAAAACTACCGTCGTTTCCCATTCGAGCAATTCGGCAAATAGGGCGCGCAAGATCGGAACGAGAGTTTTCGTGAGAACAATATCTAAAGTATCGAGTAATAAAACTCCCCGTCCGTGTTCCACGGTTAATTGTGCGGCAAGATCGGCGATCGTCACCCGGCGATCGCTCGCTTTTTCGCCGACTTCTTCGGGGAAGGAAAGGGCAGATTCGAGCAAATCGTCACAACGGACTAAAGCAACCCAAGCCGCCTCCCGATCGCCTGTGAGTTCGTCGTACAAGGTGCCGAGAATCGTGCTTTTTCCATAGCCCGCCGCCCCCAAAATCGGCACGACCCGGGGTTTTCCCGAGAGTCCCAGTTCGATTTGCTGCAAGCATTTTTCTAGAAAAGCTTCGCGCCGAATGGTCGGTAAAATATAAGGTTCGAGGGCTTTGCGAGTACGATCGCCGTTGCGAATGACCGCATCTAGCAGGGCGCGATCGCACTGTGCAGCCGTTTCCGCGTCGGCTATGTCAGCATTCGAGTCATCTAGTTGCGAATCGTCCGGTGAAGCGGCAATATCTTGCCAGTCGAGATCGAGCAGATGGCAAATTTCCTGGAAAAAACTGCGATCGACGGGTTTGTAATTGAAAAACTTACTGACCGTAGACCACGAGGCGATTTGGTGTTCTTTGGCGATCGCCGTTCGGGTTAAATTGAGCCGTTTTAAAGCCCGTTCTGCCTTGACGATGCCTTCATGAGAAGCAATCAACGAACGCGCGGACATGACAATTTCTATCAGCGTCGGTTTATTCGATTTTACTATCAGAGTCTCCTCAGTTTTTTCACAAGTCATCTTTCAAACTCATACGTCGATCTGCCAAACGCAGATAAGAACGCCGACAAGCACCCTTGATGCTGGAAACGTCAGTCTTTTTCTGATTTCACCGTGAACTTTACACGAGAACAGTTGAAAGCCGCTTGGCAGCAAGTGCGCCGGAGATCCCGTCAAGCGGGAATCGATGGCATGACCGTAGATCGATTTGCCCGAGATTTAGACGAATACTTGTCTCAAATCCAACACCATCTCAATGCCGAAACCTATCGCGCCCTTCCCGCCAAAGGGTTTTATTTACCTAAAGCTAATGGCGGCAAACGTTCGATCGGCATTCCTACCGTGCGCGATCGCATCGTCCAGCGCGTGTTACTCGAAGAACTCTACTGGCCCCTAGAAGAGACCTTTCTCGATTGTAGCTACGCTTACCGACCCGGACGCAGCATCCACGGCGCCGCCCGCCACTTCTCTACCTACACCCAATTTCAACCCTGCTGGGTTCTCAAAGCCGATATCGCTCAATTCTTCGATCGCCTCTGTCGAAGCCTATTGTTGACCCAACTCGAACAATTAGACCTCGAACCGATCTTAGTGCAACTACTCGAACAACAAATTTCCGCCGGAATTGTCATTCGCGGTCAGTATCAAAACTTCGGTCAAGGTGTCTTACAAGGGGCGATCTTATCCGGTGCCTTAGCCAATTTATACCTCACCGACTTCGACCGTCGCAGTTTAGCTGCCGGACTCAATTTAGTTCGCTACGGCGATGACTTTGCGATCGCCACTTCAAGCCGACGACAAGCCCAACAGGTCTTAGAACAGGTGGGCGAGTGGCTGGCTCAAGTCTACCTCACTTTAAACCCCGAAAAAACTCACATTTACTGTCCCGACGACGAATTTACCTTTCTCGGATATCGCTTTCTCGGCCACCAATTTTACCCGCCACCGCCGCCAAAACGCCCGGAAACCGGGGAATGGCTGCTCTCCCCTTCCGGCGTTCCCTACCGACGGCTAAAACCACGCCGAACCCCACGGGTTTCTCGTCCACCTCGGGCCTCCGATTCTTCACCGATGGGATTGCCCATGGCCCACAGCGAACATTTATGGAGCGAACGGATGACGAGTTTATATATCACCGACCAAGGAGCTTATTTACGAGTCAAGAATCAACAATTTGAGGTGTTTTACGATCGCCAACTGCGCGTTAAAGTTCCGGCCAGTCGAGTCAGTTATATTGTTCTATTTGGCTGTTGCAATATGTCCCACGGTGCCGTTGCTTTAGCCCTGCGACGACGGATTCCCGTCATGTTTTTATCGCAAAAAGGACGATATTTCGGGCGGCTATATTCGGAAAGTCATGCGAAAGTAGACTATTTAACTCGGCAGGTTCAGTGCGCCCTCGACCCCGAATTTACCCGAGTTCAAGCCGAGGCGATCGTTGCCGCAAAACTGCACAACTCTCGGGCATTATTGTTGAAATTGAACCGTCGCCGCCCAAGCGATGCTGCTTTTATTGCTTTAGAAATGCTCGCCAGTTGTCGCGATAAATTATCCCTTGCCGAATCGATGGATGCTTTGCGCGGCTATGAAGGAAAAGCTGCCTCTGCTTATTTTCAAGGCTTGGGTTCTTTATTTGCCGACCCCTTTACTTTTTCTAAACGCACTAAACGCCCCCCAACCGATCCGATTAACAGCATGATGAGTTTGGGCTATACCTTATTGAGTCAAAACGTCCATTCTTTTGTCAACTTAGCCGGATTGCATCCCCATTTTGGAAATCTGCACGTCCCTCGCGATAATCATCCGGCTTTAGTCTCGGATTTAATGGAAGAATTTCGCGCCCAAATTGTCGATTCTTTGGTGGCTTACTTAGTCAATTCCAAAATTTTAACTCCCGATGATTTTACTTTGCCAGACGAACGCAATGGCGTCTATTTACAGCCTCATGCTTTGAAGAAATATCTCAAACATTGGGAGGATAAATTATTATCGGAAATTACCCATCCCCACACTCAGTACAAAGTCAGTTTGAAGCGCTGTATTGAGTTACAAGTCCGGGAGTATCTTGCCTGTTTAACTGGAGAAGTCGAAGTTTATCGTCCGATGTTGTGGAAGGTGTAGCCTCAATTTACCCCAATTCTAACTTTTCCTCCTCCGAACTTTCATGTCCATCTTTTCTTTTGAGTGCATTTTCCTCTGCTATGCAAGACATTGAGATCCCCCTAAATCCCCCTTAAAAAGGGGGACTTTCCTCGTTCCCCCCGAAATCCCCCCAACCCCCCTTTCAAAGGGGGGTTGGGGGGATAGGGGGATCGGCACTGTACCTTATCAGACGCCCGAGTGCTGTAGTGCAGAACCGACTGCTGACTGGAACCCGCAAAGCACTGTTTTTGGAGATCGCACGACAACCGGGAATCACTACAGCGCAACTGTGTGCTTATAGTTGTGCTAGAGGAGGTTCACTCCAGCGCATCAATCATCACTTAGCAGGCTTGATTGATGAGGGGTTTATTTGTACCTCTTTTCGCGATCGACGCGGTAAATCCCATTATCAAATTACCAAAAGTAAGGGGAAACGAATGTTAAAATATTTGCAGGCCGCGAGGCCAATCAACTCCCACCTAATTGATAACCCGGTTCAATGATTAGTTAGGTTTATCTCTAAAATCTAATCGATAAGCATCTGAGGGGGTTAGGCGATCGTGGAAACGCTGATTCTTTGGTTGACCCCCTCAGATTGTCCTCTACCAGGAGCATTGCGCTGACGATTTTTCGTGACTTCACCCGATAAGGAGCCAGTTGTTGCTACAAAAACTTGACCCCCTCAGATCCATGGGTGTAAAATCAGCTTACTGCTTGAGTTTAAAACCTCAAGGGTTTGACCCTCTTTGAAGGGAAAAGGTGCTGAAACGTTTGGGCCTCTTCTGGCCCCTTTCCTTCATCGGGTTTGACCCTCTTTGAAGGGAAAAGGTGCTGAAACGTGACCTGGACCAGAGTCAGAGAGGATTTTCACCTCATGTTTGACCCTCTTTGAAGGGAAAAGGTGCTGAAACTCTGGCCGGCAAAAACTACAGAAACACTAAAGACAAGCGTTTGACCCTCTTTGAAGGGAAAAGGTGCTGAAACGTAAATATCCCCCCCCACCTCTATAACAAAACTGTAAGTTTGACCCTCTTTGAAGGGAAAAGGTGCTGAAACTGTTAGAATAGCATAGCCACTTGCTGCATAGAGTTTGACCCTCTTTGAAGGGAAAAGGTGCTGAAACTTCCATCACCATCAGTGTCTCGGAGTTCCCACTCCACACGTTTGACCCTCTTTGAAGGGAAAAGGTGCTGAAACAAGACCAACAATACGGTCCATTGAGTTGGCAGGAAACACGATTGTTTGACCCTCTTTGAAGGGAAAAGGTGCTGAAACAAGATTCGTAATCCATTCGCGGCGAGGGATATCGCAGCGAGTTTGACCCTCTTTGAAGGGAAAAGGTGCTGAAACCTGACCGTATTTGTCGTTGGGTCAAAACTTCCAGTGTTTGACCCTCTTTGAAGGGAAAAGGTGCTGAAACTCCAAAGGTGGCGGTACCTGGTTGAGTACTAGCACCAGTTTGACCCTCTTTGAAGGGAAAAGGTGCTGAAACTTGCCGTTTCCACCGATGACAAGATCACTCCCTTTGGTTTGACCCTCTTTGAAGGGAAAAGGTGCTGAAACCGTGGGTTGCCATCCCACCAGTAGTTGGGAAAACGTGTTTGACCCTCTTTGAAGGGAAAAGGTGCTGAAACCGATGAGCATGTCGTTGCCTTTGTCACCATAGCCGAAGTTTGACCCTCTTTGAAGGGAAAAGGTGCTGAAACCGGGGAAATTTTGCTTTCTCTTCCAGTTGCTGAGAGTTTGACCCTCTTTGAAGGGAAAAGGTGCTGAAACACTTCGGCATATCCGATATAGGATATGGAGACAAGGGCAAGTTTGACCCTCTTTGAAGGGAAAAGGTGCTGAAACCGGGGCTTCCACCGACCATCTAGGTCGGTGACTCGTTTGACCCTCTTTGAAGGGAAAAGGTGCTGAAACGTTTGTACAAATGTTCCTGGGATGAGCTCTAAAGAGTTTGACCCTCTTTGAAGGGAAAAGGTGCTGAAACAACAAAAAGTAAGAATTCCCCTGGCCCAAAAGTGATGTTTGACCCTCTTTGAAGGGAAAAGGTGCTGAAACAGAGAGTTCCCATTCCCGTCTAAGACAGGGGTACTGTTTGACCCTCTTTGAAGGGAAAAGGTGCTGAAACTTTCCGCTAGCAGCATAGACATTTAACTGCCCAGATTGGTTTGACCCTCTTTGAAGGGAAAAGGTGCTGAAACCTGGGCAAAGATCGCTGGTTACGACAGCACCAAAGGTTTGACCCTCTTTGAAGGGAAAAGGTGCTGAAACCTGGCAACATCAGTGATTATGAACTCACCAGTGGAAGGTTTGACCCTCTTTGAAGGGAAAAGGTGCTGAAACGAATGTAAGGTATAACAATGATAAACAGACCAGCAATCGTGTTTGACCCTCTTTGAAGGGAAAAGGTGCTGAAACGCATTGAGCGTGGACGGGGTTACCGTCAGCCCAACTGTTTGACCCTCTTTGAAGGGAAAAGGTGCTGAAACGAGCCATATCTCCACCAACGATACGCCGAGTAGTGCCGTTTGACCCTCTTTGAAGGGAAAAGGTGCTGAAACCTCATTTTTGCCACCGCGACCGAAGTCGTTACCATCACCTAGTTTGACCCTCTTTGAAGGGAAAAGGTGCTGAAACTTTTTACCACCGCGGAGGTAGTCATTTCCAGACAGTCGTTTGACCCTCTTTGAAGGGAAAAGGTGCTGAAACTTCTAACTTATTTTGGGCCTCTGGACCCGATAACCCCTCTCGTTTGACCCTCTTTGAAGGGAAAAGGTGCTGAAACAATATAGTTGCCGGTCAGGGGTAGCAACCCCTCTCGTTTGACCCTCTTTGAAGGGAAAAGGTGCTGAAACGCGACTTGCACGTGGTAGACATCTATTACGACATCACCTGTTTGACCCTCTTTGAAGGGAAAAGGTGCTGAAACGAGTCGGGAAGTATTTCCGACCGCCACCGAACACTTGGTTTGACCCTCTTTGAAGGGAAAAGGTGCTGAAACGGGAAGGACCTGATGGACCTTCGAACGTGGAAAAACGGTTTGACCCTCTTTGAAGGGAAAAGGTGCTGAAACGTATCACTGCGTTGGTTCATAACAAAACCTGATGCATTTTGTTTGACCCTCTTTGAAGGGAAAAGGTGCTGAAACGTGGTCTTTGTTTCCCTTACGACGAGGATAGCTCCGATTGGAGTTTGACCCTCTTTGAAGGGAAAAGGTGCTGAAACTTTCCCACTCTTGTACCCCCGGTTTTTTGTAATAATCACCGTTTGACCCTCTTTGAAGGGAAAAGGTGCTGAAACAGTTGAGGGCTTTCGCCCTCGGGACAGGTTGGCTTCTGGTTTGACCCTCTTTGAAGGGAAAAGGTGCTGAAACAAGCAAGCCATCAATCGTATTAGAAGATGAAAATCTCGTTTGACCCTCTTTGAAGGGAAAAGGTGCTGAAACCATACCCACACCCACTCTTTTTTGGACTTATTACAGTTGTTTGACCCTCTTTGAAGGGAAAAGGTGCTGAAACTATCTTGGGCAACAATATTTAAATTGCCGCCTTCCAGGGTTTGACCCTCTTTGAAGGGAAAAGGTGCTGAAACTATCTTGGGCAACAATATTTAAATTGCCGCCTTCCAGGGTTTGACCCTCTTTGAAGGGAAAAGGTGCTGAAACGATCCAGGTAAGAAAAACCCAATCCCTACAGAAGCTGGCGTTTGACCCTCTTTGAAGGGAAAAGGTGCTGAAACCAACAAAATTATCCCCTGTCCAGACTAGGACGGGGAAGCGTTTGACCCTCTTTGAAGGGAAAAGGTGCTGAAACAGTAACTGGGTCTCAGTCAGTAGATTCCGTTGATCGTTTGACCCTCTTTGAAGGGAAAAGGTGCTGAAACACTTCAGACTGTGCCGCATAGATGTTTAAAACACCAGGTTTGACCCTCTTTGAAGGGAAAAGGTGCTGAAACGAAAGACATTTTCCTGCCCAAGGGACACCTGGGAAACCTTGTTTGACCCTCTTTGAAGGGAAAAGGTGCTGAAACGGTTGGGGACATCAACTGCCCCGCCGCCAACAATGATGTTTGACCCTCTTTGAAGGGAAAAGGTGCTGAAACTCTTTGCCGCCGCGGAGGAAATCAGACCCTTCGTTGCGTTTGACCCTCTTTGAAGGGAAAAAGTGCTGAAACCCCCAACTACTTCCCACCATGTTGAATGAGAATTTTTGTTTGACTCTCTTTGAACCAAAATAGCGACGCATTCCCCCACCTAGGAACAGGTGGGGGTTAAGGAGCGGCGGTTTCTATGTTAGGATGCTATACATCTTGAGCGGTACGGTAAAGGGCGGAACTGAGATTTCCGAACACCCCGGAGACACGACCTCTCAACTGAGGGAGAAGCACCCTGTAAATCCTGTGGAGTCGGTTGATACACGTCGGACTCCGGGTCAAAGTTTCACTCCAAGCCCCATAGCGGAAACGACTTGGGGGTGTCTCTGGGCAAAAGTTCCCAGAACACGGCGAGAATACCGCCTGTCGGGAGGGATAAACCCTTCTAATCAAGACACCGCCACCTCGCGTAGCAGGTGGAGGAGTATTCATGACAATGGAGCAGCCAAACTGGGGGTAGAAGTAGGGAAGTGAGGGAAGCTGAAATCTCGATGAGGAGGGGATTCGAGAGATCGGGAGTTGAAGAAGGCGGCACCCAGATTCGAACTGGGGGATAAAGGATTTGCAGTCCTCTGCCTTACCACTTGGCTATGCCGCCGCGTTTCCAGGTATTCACTATATCAAATTCTAGCGAACTGACACAAGAGTTGGGAAAAATTTTTTCGTGGGGTTTGGCGATCGCGTCGTGTCGGGGGAAACTGGATCGCAGGTAAAAATTCAGCTCTGGCGTAGCAATCGTGATTCAAACTCTTCCCCTGCACGTGGCTCAAATCACGGATTTACATCTATTTGGCGATCGCAACAAGCGGCTTATGGGAATCGATACGGCTGCATCGTTACAAAAAGTTCTCAGTTGCTTGCGACAGTTGCGACATCCTCAAGATTTGTTGTTACTCACGGGAGATTTATCCCAAGACGAAACACCGGAATCTTACGAATTGCTCGTCGATTTACTCAGTCCTTGGGACATTCCCAGCTATTGGATTCCTGGAAATCACGACGATCCGTCGTTAATGGAGCAAATTTTAAAGACTCCTCCATTTTTCACGGATAAGGTGGTGGAAGCGGGCAATTGGTCGTTGATTCTGCTCGATTCGACCGTGACGGGGTGGGTAAGCGGACAGTTATCGCCGTCGTCGTTGGATTGGCTGGAGTGGCAGTTGGAACGATCGCGCGATCGCCCCACCCTGATCGGTCTCCACCATCCCCCGTTTGCGGTCAATTCTGAATGGATCGACAGTATTGCTTTGCAAAATCCCGACGATTTTTTTGCGATCGTCAAGGGCCACCCCCAGGTCAAACTGGTCTTGTGCGGTCACGTCCATCAAAATTTCTGCCACCAACAAAAATACTTGCGCTGTTTTACCACTCCTTCGACCTGCGTGCAGTTCAAGCCCGGAAGTGCTGAATTTGCGGTAGATTCGGCTCAACCGGGTTTGCGGTTGTTCAATTTATATCCCGATGGCACTTGGGAAACGAAGGTGATGCGAGTTAGTTGACGGGGAGGGCCGAACCGATGTCGCCGTTCCAGCGATCGACGGCCCGTTTTAAGCTCGGCGTCAGCCAACGATAGTATGCCGGATAGACGGGTAGGCGGCGATCGAGGTGCCATCCGAGAGGTTCTACAATTTCCGAGAGTTGGGCGATCGCCGGATGGGGATAGTCGGGATTGACTTCATCGTGAGGGCCGATTCCGCCTAAATCCCGGGCACCTGCTTCGATGCAGGCGAGTAGAATGTCGGGTTGGGCGACTAAATTGGGGGGGATTTGCAAGCGGATGTTTTCTGGGAGAATGGCGCGCGCCATCGCTACGACGTCGGGTAAGGCGCGATCGTCAAAGCCGGGAAGTGCTTCCTGTTGCCGACTTCCGGGACGGTGCGGTTGCAAAATAACTTCTTGAATGTGACCCCATTGTTGTTGCACTCGGGCGATCGCCTCTAAGGTTTGGCGGCGATCGCCCGGACTTTCGCCAATTCCTAATAATAACCCCGTGGTCAAGGGAATCCTCAACTCACCCGCCCATTCGAGTTGTTGTAGCCGCAGGGTCGGAACCTTACTCGGTGCGTGGCGATGTACGGTTTCGAGCAATTGCGGCGTCACTTGTTCGAGCATCAATCCCATCGAAACATTGACTTGTTTAAGTTGTGCCATTTCTTCATAACTGAGCGGTCCGGCGTTGGTGTGGGGTAAAAAGCCCAGATCTAACGCCAATTGACCTAAATCGTGGAGGTGGCGGATCCACCGCGATCGCCGGGAACTGCCCGGGTGAACTTCCCCACTGAGAATCAGAACTTCGATGACTCCGCGATCGGCGATCGCCTCCAATCGAACTCTCGCCTCCTCCAAGCTCAACCACGGACTCTCTCCGGGGTTGCGGCGAAAATTACAGTAACTGCAACGGTTGAAACACTCGTAAGTCGGCACCACCGTATAAGCCGGAGAGTAGGTCAGAAGACGGCGGTCATTATAAGCTGAACTTATATTATTCATTAGTTTTAGAAATTGAAAAAAGATTAATAATGCTTTACAAAACTCTATAAACCCTGTAATCTGTAAAACAAGGTAGAGATTCCTCTACCAACTACCTTGAAAAATTAATAGCAATCATACGCAATATGACGACTACCTTACAGCAGCGCGAAAGCGCCTCCCTGTGGGATCGGTTCTGCGAGTGGGTTGCCAGCACCGAAAACCGCCTTTACATCGGCTGGTTCGGCGTGTTGATGATCCCCACCCTCTTGACCGCCACGACCTGCTTCATCATCGCCTTCATCGCGGCTCCTCCCGTTGACATCGACGGCATCCGCGAACCCGTTGCCGGGTCCTTGCTCTACGGGAACAACATCATCTCCGGTGCTGTGGTTCCTTCTTCCAACGCGATCGGGTTGCACTTCTACCCGATTTGGGAAGCGGCGAGCTTGGATGAATGGCTCTACAACGGCGGCCCCTATCAGTTAGTGATCTTCCACTTCCTGATCGGCGTGTTCTGCTACATGGGTCGCGAATGGGAACTGAGCTACCGTCTGGGGATGCGTCCTTGGATCTGCGTCGCTTACAGCGCTCCCGTCGCCGCCGCTACCGCCGTGTTCTTGATCTATCCTTTGGGTCAAGGCAGCTTCTCCGACGGAATGCCCTTGGGCATCAGTGGCACCTTCAACTTCATGTTGGTGTTCCAAGCCGAACACAACATTTTGATGCACCCCTTCCACCAACTCGGTGTTGCCGGGGTCTTCGGCGGTGCGCTGTTCAGTGCCATGCACGGTTCCTTGGTGACCAGCTCCTTGGTTCGTGAAACCACCGAAACCGAGTCTCAAAACTACGGTTACAAATTCGGTCAAGAGGAAGAAACCTACAACATCGTTGCGGCTCACGGCTACTTCGGTCGTTTGATCTTCCAATATGCCTCGTTCAACAACAGCCGCTCTCTGCACTTCTTCTTAGCGGCTTGGCCCGTGGTTGGCATCTGGTTTACCGCTTTGGGTATTTCCACGATGGCGTTCAACCTCAATGGCTTCAACTTCAACCAGTCGATTGTTGACTCTCAAGGTCGCGCGATTGGTACCTGGGCTGATGTCATCAACCGTGCCAACTTGGGTATGGAAGTCATGCACGAGCGCAACGCTCACAACTTCCCCTTAGATTTGGCGAGCACCGATGCTACTCCGGTTGCTTTGACCGCTCCTCAAATCAACGGCTAATTCTTTTTAGCTAGATTCAAAAAAAGCGTCCTCTTTCGAGGGCGCTTTTTTATTGGGATTGACTTGCTAGTTCATTGCGCTAGTTCATTGCGGCAGTTCGATGACAAACTCGGTACCTTCGCCGAGGGTCGAGAAACAGGTTAATTGACCTCCGTGTTTTTCTTCGATGATTTGCCGGGAAATGGAGAGTCCTAATCCGGTGCCTTTACCGACTTCTTTGGTGGTAAATAAGTGGTCGAAAATGTGGGCTTTGACCTCATTGCTCATACCTAAACCGTTGTCTTTAATGTGGACGGCGATCGCCTCACGATCGCCCAATACTTCAGTACGAATAATGATTTGAGGTGGATATAATTCCAACTTCTCCGGACCGCGAACGCGAACCGCTTCATCTAAAACATCGATCGCATTGGCCAGAATATTCATAAAGACTTGATTGAGCTGACCGGGAAAACATTTGAGTTCGGGTAAGTCGCCATAGTCGCGAACGATATCGATCGCCGGACGATCGCTATTACCTTTGAGGCGATATTTGAGAATTAATAACGCACTGTCAATTCCTTCATGGATATTAAAGTCAACGCGATCGCTCGTATCGGCGCGAGAAAAGGTTCGCAAACTACTACTAATCGTGCGAATGCGATCGACGCCAACTTTCATCGAAACGAGTAATTGCGGAAAATCTTCGAGCAAATAATCGATGTCGATGTTATCGGCATCCTCACTAATTTCATCCCCCGGATTGGGGAAATGTTGCCGATAAAGTTGCAAGTGCTGGCTGAGATCTTGAAGGTATTCTCGGGCGTGGGTGAGATTGCCTGCAATAAAGCTCGTCGGGTTGTTAATTTCGTGTCCGACCCCCGCCACTAAATTACCTAACGTTGCCATTTTTTCACTTTGGACGAGCTGGAGTTGAGCTTCTTGCAATTGTTGCAAAGATTGTTCCAACGCTTGCGCTTTCTCGCGTTCTCTGGCTTCCGATTGCTGTAAGTGATGGTAAAGGCGAGCATTTTCGATAGAAATCGCCGCTTGAGTACATAACACTTTCAAAACTTCGATGCGATCGCGGGTAAAGGCACCCCGACAGCACTCATTTTCTAAATACAGTACCCCGATGCATTTAGCGCGATCGCTCAAACAAACAGATAAAATGCTCTCAGGTTGATGTTTGATTAAATAGGGATCGGTGGCAAATTGAATTTGCTGGTTGGCCGAGTCAAAAACGAGGGTTTCGCCAGTACGAAAAACATAATTAATTAAGGTAAACGGAATCGCGAGATCGTCTGGAAATGAAACGTTTTGGCAGACCTCGACTACTCCCATATTAACCGTGGAAGCAATTGCACTCAGTTGTAATTTTCCGTTCGATTCTAACAGAAGGGCGGATTTAGATGCTCCTGCATTTTCTAAGACGACTTGCATTAATTTAGCAAGCAAACTCTCCAGTTCGATTTCTCCGGAAAGGGTTTGTGATGCTTTGAGAATCGAGGAAAAATCTAAGGCTTGAGATAAACTCGTACTGCTCGAAATGCTGTTGTTAAGTAAGTGGTGTAGGGAAACAGAGGTGCTATCTGCATTAGTTAATCCGGGATAAAAACCGAGATTACTTTTGAGTTGATTTAAAATCGGCCTGAGTAATTCTTCGTATTTATCTTCCAGGCGATCGACTTTGGCTTTAGCCCCCCAACGGCTGTAAGCATAGTAGGCTTCAATTAAATAAACTTTGGCAATTTTTTCTTTTTGCCAGCCTAAATAAAAGCGAGCGGCTAACTCGTTGGCGAGAGCTTCTTCACTGAGATATTCATTTTGTTTGGCGGCAGAAATTGCGCGATCGTAAGCCTCTACTGCTGCAATTTTTTGTCCCAAAACTCGACAATATTCGGCCTCGACTAATTCCCATTTATGGGCGTAATTCATCGGTGCAAAATTTGCCCACTTCTCTAACTTTTGCCGATTTTCTGCAACTTTTTGTAAAAGGGCTTCCCGTCGGGGGCGATCGCCCGTTTCGCATAAAGCTAAACGAACTAAAGAATCGTAGAAATAGAATGTAGGAACTAAAATTGTTCCAGTAATGCCATCTAAATAAGTTTCCGTTTTAGTGGCATACACTTCGGCACGTTCGGCTTCGTCAAATAAATAACAAAGCATCATTTTTTTGAAATAAACTCGTACTAAAGCCGCGCGATCGTTGGCCGACTCGTGCAGGGGTAAACTTTCTATCTCGTTATAAACTGCCCCCACCAATTCACAAACTCGTTCGGCTTTTCCACGCAAATTCAAGACAGCTTGTAGGTCGATTTGATGGTAATACAATAAAGAAGTTTGTTTGAGGCGCTTGAGTTCTAGCTCGTAAAACAACATCTCTCGTTCGACTTCGGATAAGTCCGAGCCAATTGTAGCTAAAACCATGTTGTAAACGTACAGAGATGTCGCCCCATATTCTAAATCGCCCATTTCCAATGCGGCGGAATACGCCTGGAGTAAAGGTTGCAAAGTTTCGCGAGCGGGGTCTTTCCAATGTTTGATATTGGTATTGACGACCATCAAAGTTCGTCCTTTCAGTTGGGCAGTATCGAGACGGTTTAATAACTCACTAGCCAGTTCTCCAAACTGATAGCCTATTTCGATATCGCCAAAAATTCCACAGAGCATTAAGCCATAAGTTGCATAACCGTAGACGGATTCGGGGGCGTTTCCCTGTTCGATCGATAATTTCACCATTTGGCAAGCAAACAAAGGCAAAAATTGAGGGGCAGCTTGATAGGCGGTACCGATTAAACTAGAGAGGATTCGCATCGCCGCTCGTTGTCGTTCTCCGAGCATAAGTGGTGCGTTGACTAAAGTTTTTGGAAGACGATCGCCCAGGGTAGATCTAGTTTCTTCGAGTGCTGCTTGAATGTCTGTAGGACTCGGTTGTTCGGGAAAAGGAATACCGAGTTTATCTAAAACCAGTAAAGCCATTTGTAAAGCATCTATTTGCTTGTTTTGAGCGGCTTTTGTTTGAATTTTGGTTTCGTAGATTTTGATAACATCTACGGGATCTTTGGCTCGGGCGATCGCCTCGTTCCCCAAGGCTTCTACTGCCTCGAAATTCGTACTTCCATAAGCGGCTTCCGTAGCAGCTTGGTAGAGGGACTGCATTAAAGGATAGTGGCGATCCCATCCTTCAATGTCTAATACAGCTATTCCCTGTTGAAAATATTGGAGAGCTGCGGCATAGGCTGTAGCCGCTTTCGCCGTTTGACCTGCCATTAAGTTCAATTCGGCGAGTTCGACTTTTTTCTGGTAATCTCGAATAAATTCGGCTCCAGTATTTAACTGGTTGACTAACTCGAAAATTTTCAACTCTCGCTGTTCGGGGGAAATTTTTTCTAAGAGAATTTGACCAATTCTCAGGTGAGTTAAAGGTTTTTCAGACTCTGGAATTAAGCGATAAGCGGCTTGTTGAATGCGATCGTGCAGAAACTTATAAGTAATGTGGTGAATTTGACTTTCGAGTTCCTGACTTGAACTGCCGTTTTCCGATGTCTGTTGAAAAAATTTGTACAGTTCGCTAGCGGGAACGATCGCCCCTTCTTGCAAGGCCAGCCATAGGCGATCGGCAGTTTCAGTTCGCGACAATTCGCAGATTAAAGCGAGGGTTTCGAGGTCGAAAGTATTACCGATGCAAGCTGCTTTTTTGAGTACATCTTGGGTCGATTCTGGCAGTTTTTGTAATTGTGCGGCCATGAAATCGACCACATCCTCGGTGAGGGCGAGCGATCGCGTTTTGGTCAAATCGCATTCCCAGGAATTGGCGGTGCAGTTAAAGGCGATCGCCCCCGATTCGTGTAACGCTTTGAGAAATTGCGTTGTAAAAAAGGGATTACCTTCGGTTTTACGATAAACCAATTCGGAGAGCGGTTGGGCAATTTCGACAGAACATTTAAGCGTATCTGCCACTAAGTAATTGATATCTGTCGGACTGAGCGGGTCTAAGTGAATCGAGTCAATTTGTACTCGCGCTTTTTCTAGCTCTTGAAAGACGAGCATTAACGGGTGAGTGGGATAAACTTCGTTATCGCGATAAGCGCCAATTAAGAGCAAATATCCGCTTTTTGTTTCGCTCATTAATAACTTCATTAAATTGAGCGATGCCGAATCAGCCCATTGCAAATCGTCGAGAAAAATAACTAAAGGATGATCTGCTGTTGCGAAAACTTCAATAAATTTGTGAAATAATCGATTAAAGCGATTTTGGGCGGCAGTTCCCGACAGTTCGGAGATCGCGGGTTGTTCGCCAATGAGCAAAGCTAGTTCTGGGATCGCTTCGACGATCGCCTGACCGTTATTCCCTAAAGCTGCTAAGATTTTTAATTTCCACCGTTGTAAATTTTCTGGCGTTTCGTTGAGGAGTTGGGCGGTCAGTTCGCGAAAGGCTTGGACGAAGGCAGAAAAGGGAATGTTTCGTTGAAATTGATCGAATTTACCTTTAATAAAATAACCCCGTTGTCGGACGATCGGTTTATGAACTTCGTTGACGACGGCAGTTTTACCAATTCCGGAAAATCCTTCGATTTTGACGAATTTTGTCGCCCCCTCAGCCACTTGGTCGAAGATATTTAAGAGCTGTTGGATGGGAATTTCTCGTCCGTAGAGTTTCTCGGGAATTGTGAAGCGATCGCATCGATCGCGTCTTCCCAATTGAAAGGGATCGATGTCTCTTTTGGCTTGCCATTGTTGCCAGCATTCCTGCAAGTCGAACAGCAAGCCGATCGCACTTTGGTAGCGATCTTCGGCATTTTTAGCCATTAATTTATTGACGATCGCCGATAACATTAAGGGAATGTCGGAATTGAGATCGCTGAGAAAGGGTGGTGTTTTGGCAATCTGACAGTGAACTAACTCGATCGCGTCGTCTGTAGGGAAGGGTAATCGAGCGCTCAATAACTCAAAAAAGGTTACCCCTAACGAATAAAAATCCGTGCGATAATCGATTCCTCGATTCATGCGTCCGGTTTGTTCGGGAGCGAGATAAGCGAGGGTTCCTTCGAGGACGTTCGGATTGTGAATGACTTGGGTTTCTCGGGGTAATAAAGAGGCAATACTAAAGTCAATGAGTTTGACGGTTTTTGTTTGCGGTTCGATGATAATATTGGCAGGTTTGATATCTTTATGGATGACTCTCGCTTGATAAAGTCCGTCTAACGTTTTGGCTAAGGCGATCGCGATTGGAAAAAATTCGTCCAGATCGATCGCGCGATCGCCGACATATTCTTTCAGTGATATTGCACCGATATCTTCCATCACTAACGCATAACCATTCCGGTAATGTTCCAAGCGGTAGGTTTGGATGACTCCCGGAAAATCGAGCCTTTTGGCGAGAGCGTATTGATTGCGAAATTGAACTAATTCGTTAAAGGTAGGATATTCGCCGTGGGTCAGTTTGACGATAACGGGTTGGTTATCCGACTCGCGGATTCCTCGATAAACTTCAATTCTAGCGCTGCGATAGAGCTGTTCGCGTAAGGCGTAACCGGGAAATGAAGCAGTGATGGCACTCATAGTTATCTCAGATTTACGAACTCCTTTGATAATACAAAGATTCCCAAAATCATAGCGGAATTCACTCTCGGGTTCTTTTGGCGCGTTAAAATCTGTGAAGGGATCGCTAGGGTCTGTCATCAATTAAGAAAATTGACAAAAATAGTGAAATGTGTGTAGCCTGCTACCCGTTCACTCAAGATAGCTCAAAACCGGGATGAAACGGCGTTACGCTTTACGAGACGACCAATGGCAACGCATTGAACACCTGCTTCCGGGTCGTCCGGGTACAGTTGGGGTCACAGCTAAAGATAACCGTTTATTCGTCGAAGCCGTGTTGTATCGCTTTCGAGCAGGGATTCCTTGGCGAGATCTTCCCGAACGCTTTGGGGATTTTCGAGTCGTCCACACACGCTTCACTCGCTGGTCAAAAACTGGGGTGTGGGAGCGCGTTTTCCAAGTCCTCTGCGAGGAAGCCGATAACGAATATGCTGCCATCGATTCCACCATTGTGCGAGCGCATCAGCACAGTGCTGGAGCATCAGGGAGTTCAGCCGAAGAGGAAAATATCGGTCGTAGCCGAGGCGGGTTGAGTACGAAAATTCATGCGGTGGTGGATGCTTTGGGGAATCCCATATCTTTTTTTTAACTCCCGGTCAGGCCAGCGATCTAGTCGGTGCCGAGCGGTTGCTACCATCAGTGGAAGTCCAGGCACTGCTAGCGGATAAAGCTTACGATGCCGACGAACGAGTCAGACAACCGTTGCACGAGCGAGGGATTGAAGTCGTCATTCCCTCGAAAAAGAATCGAAAACAAGCCCACGATTACGATCGATTCTTGTATCAAACCCGACATCTGGTGGAAAACTTCTTTGCCAAGCTCAAACAGTATCGAGGGATTGCCACTCGTTATGACAAGCGCTCGGTGAACTTCCTGGGTGGCATTTACCTGGCTGCATCCGTGATTTGGCTGGCTTAAATGTCCGCAGGCGCTTTCCTCCACATTTGGTCACTTTTGTCAACCTACATAATTGATGACACGCCCTAGATCTAAAGCGAAAAATGATAGATATACCTAAATCGGTCTAATTCAAAGCGATAGAAGCATCCGAGCGCTCGGGGGTTATATGTAGCTCGTTTGAGATCTCCCGATTTTCTGAATTCTTACCCGAGATTCCCCGAACATCCGCTTAAAATCCCTCGGCGAAACCCCAACAGACTTTGAGTGAATATCGAAGTGAATAGCGATTGACTTTCCCTGAGTGCCGATTGCTTTTTATTGCTGAATTTTTTAAATTCAACAACTTTCCGCCAAGCTGAAAATCTTTTCTATCAAATTAGTATTAATTGACCATAAAAACTTTTTTTTGTCAACCTCGATACCAATGAGTGGGGGATAGAGGTTGAAAGAAAAATCGGGAATGCAACTAGGTACATTCCCGATAAACTATCCATTTAATTAAACTCAGGAGAAAGAAGAAAATGTAGCTTTTGAGCTCGAACTGTTCTCCTCCGATTCCTTTCCTTACGCCAAACTAACATCGCCGACATCTTCGAGGTCGTAAACGTAGTAGCCGACTCCTTCGTAATTGTAGGCGGGTAACATGCGATCGACCACATCTCGTTCGGTGGCGTCGGGAGTGTAGAAGTGGCTTCCCGTGACCGTGTTGTAGAAGCGATAAAGCGGGATAGCATCGGCTTCTTGAGTATCGAAAGCTTGATAGGCGATGCCTTCGTCTCGATAGGCGGGTAAATTTTGGCGGACGAAGTCGGCTTCGGTGTCGGAAATGGTGTAGAAGTGAGTTCCAGTAAACGTATTGTAGAAGCGGTATACCGGGTCGCCGTCCGGGGTTCCGTTGTTGGCGCCTGCAAATGAGGGACCTTCGTAATTGTAGGCGGTCAGGTTGTCGCGGACGAACTCGGCCTCGTTATTGTCGGCAGTATAAAAGTGAGTTCCGGTAAAGGTGTTGAAGAAGCGATAGACGGGGACTCCGGTAATCGGATCGACGCCACCGCCGCCGCCGCCGTCGTCGAGGGATTCTTGGGTCAGGTTGAGGCTGTATTTTGTGGAAGCCCCTTCGTTATCGGGAAGGTTGGCGGTGAGGTCGTTGCTGGACACTTTGACGAGGTAATTCCCCGCGTCGAGAGTGGTGTCGATGTTCTCGTCGCCGGTCCCGCCATTGCGCGATCGCAGGATCAATGTCGAGCCATTGCTTTCGTATAATTCTAGATCGGCGTTATCTTCCAATCCAGTTAATTTTACACTCACTTGGCTATCACTGGGGAGGCGGAAGTTGTACCAGTCAGTGCGATCGCTGCGACCGACAAAGCCGTTATACGTTTGACTTCCGACTAAATTGCCGATTTGGGGGGCGCTGGCGGCGCTGTTATTATCCGGGTTTTCGGAATTGGCTTCTAAGAGAAACTTCCCTCGGGTTCCTTCGGTGTTGAGAACGCCGACAGTGTAAGGGGTGGTTCCCCATTGGGGGTTGGCGAAGGTAAGGGTTTCGAGTTCGCCTGCACCACTGGCGTCGCGGGTGGTTCCGTCGCCGGGAATCGGCAGTCCGGTGGCGTTCCCGGTCAGACGCAATTCGAGATCGAGGGTGTCATTGAGCGGATAGGCGGTAATTTCTAAGGGTTGATTGAATTCTACGTCGGTCGATTCGATGGATTTGGTCAGTTCGAGTCGCGAGTTGGTTAAGAATTCTTGGGTTACGCGAAAACCAGTCATAATAATGCTCCAAATTGAATAAATATGGTCCAAATAATGGGAGAGGAAATTGTAAAAGCTCGTTACTCTGAGGTAGAGAAGCGCGGTTGGGACTGATGCAGTTGGTGAAAGTCCTTGTCCTGGCGCTGTTTCGGTATAGATGGAGGCGAACGGGACTGATGCAGTTGGGGAAAAATGAGGGAGTAAACCGTTGCATCACGCCGATTTCGCGAGATCTATATGGAGGAAGATAGGGACGGAGGCGGGAGGTTTTCCGAATGAGGCGCGATCGCGAGTGAAAAGAAAATGAGAAAATGTGAGCTATGAATTCGAGAGGACGAGACGGATGATTCCAGCGTTCAGATATTGGAAATTACTGCGCCTGGACGCCCTCAATGGGGGGCGATCGCTGCCCGTGGCGGAAAGCTTTTTGCAAGGCGAATTTCCCGCAGCGATCGCCCGTCACAGCTTGTCTGCGTCCCAAAATACGGCGATTTACGAGGCGTTGATGGCGTTGTTTCGCGGCGATCGCGCCCGGGGCGATCGATGGCTGGAAGCCAAGGCGGGACTGTGTTTGCGCTGTTATGTTTCCTACCCGGTCGTGCGCGCGTGTCGGCAATTGGCGGGTTTGTTCGGCGGCGGCGGCGCTTTCGACTATCGCGAATTACTGCCGTTTGTCCTCGATGACGACGGCGAGGCGATGGCGATCGTCGATCGCGACGGGAAGCAACAACAACGGATCGATCGCGACGGACAGATCTATCCGGCGAGTTATTCTTTGTTCACCGTAGATATTCTTCGCACGTTTGATTTTCAATCGGCCTCGCGGTTGAGTTTGGACAATTGGGCGTACTTGCAGACGAAGCAAAATAAAGCGCTGAAAGGGTTTTTAGCCGATCGCGGCTTCCAATATCTCAGCGATTGGGCCTTATTGAATAAGGCGAGGGAGGCGCAGTTGGCGTTACTTCCTGGGGACGATCGCCTATTGGTGGACGTGTTTCACGCCGTTTATCGGCGCGATCGCCGCCTACAGCCCAAATCCGGCGGGCGTTGTCCCGATCCGAGTGAGGAACAGTTACAGGAAATGAGCGATCTTTTGCGCGAGTCCGGTAGGGCGATCGCGTTAGCCGATCGCGGGATCGTCCGCCGTTTGAAGCAAATCGCCAAACAACTGCGCCAGTACGAGATCTGGAGTCGTCGCGGCGCCCCGGTTGCGGAACCGTTGGAGGCGATCGATCCGGAAACCGGAGACTATGGAATGCGCGAGTTTGCCGATCCCAATTCGACACCGGATTTACAACGCGATCGAGAACAGGAATTTTTAGCCCGTTTGCACGATCGCCTCCCGGTCGTTTTAGATGGTGCGATCGCTTCGGCGATCGGCGATCGGATTGCGGCACTCCAAAAAAGTCGAAATTATCGCATTTTTGCCGATAAAGCGATTCTCGGATGGCAATTACTCTATTGCGAAGGACTTTCGCAACGGGAGATTGTCGATCGCTTGGGAATGACCAATCAATCTCAAGTTAGCCGGGTGTTAAATCCGAAAGAATTACTCTCTCGGGTTCGTTTTAGAACCCTCGAAGGCTTGTTAGAAGCGATTCTCGAATTTCGAGAACAATTTGGACTCGGCGGCGATCGCCTCTCCCCAGAAGTATTAGAAAATATTCAAGCCGGATTAGAAGAATTTATCGACCGTCAAGTTTTTGAAGAAGCTTTTACGGAAATGAAAGCTGGAAATAATCGCTCGTTCGAGAGCTTATATGCAAAACGCTTGCAGTTTTTTTTACAAGAGTGCCGATGATTGGCGATCGCCTTAATAGGGTTTAGGCATTCTAGTTTCGATCGGCAGTATGGGTGCGCATCTATCAATATCTTTTGAGATTTCCTGCAAAAAACTACATGTTCACCTCTTGTTCCCTTGCTTACTTTAGGAGTTTTGCACCATGAACTTTTCTCTAAATTCACAAGATTTACGGCTGTTTGAGCCAGAGGAGATTGCTTTGGAAGCGGAGGATTTCGATCGCGCCGTGCAGGTCAGCCAGTCTGTTGTTAGCGAAGCGAGGCAATGGCAAGTTTATCTGAATATTTTAGGAATTTTGGCGCTCGATCGATGGGTTGGAGATCGAGCAAAAATCAGTCTCAATTTAGAAAAAGCTTCGGTATTTGAAGCGGCTTACGCTCAAACCCTCGATGCAGTTTGTAATTGCGAATTGAACGGGTTTAAAATTTGCGCGATTGTCGCTGAAAGTTATCTCGATGAAACGGTAAAAATTCCTAAAATTGCCGTGGATATTGCTGAATTTTCCGCTCATTTTTACGTAGCGATTGAAGTTTTAGAAGAGAGTGAAATCGCGATCGTCCGGGGAATTTTACGGGGCGATCGCCTGTTGAAATACCGAGAATCGCAAGGGTTGCAAAGTCAGTCAGATTGGACGTATCATTTACCGTTATCTTGTTTTGAAGTGAATCCCGATCGCCTATTATTTTATACTCGCTTTTTAAGTCCGGAGGCGATCGCCGTTCCCGCGATCGAGATCGGGGCGATCGCCCCGTTTGCCGAAACCGAATTGCAGCCCTTACTCGCAAACCCCGATCGCCCATTGTGGCAGCAGTTAACCTGGGAACGAGGGGTGGCGTTATTGAGCGATCTCAATAGCATAACTTTGTACTATTCGCAGTTACAAGAACTATATAAAGTGACTTCCCGAGGGGCGATCGCTGCCGTCACTGAATCTTTTATTAACTTGAATCAGTGGTTGCAAGGTCATTTTGAGAGCGGTTGGGAAAGTATAGAATCCTTATTCGCATCGCCGCAAGTGAGTTTCGTGCGGGGGGGACGGGGAGAAGCAACCAGCGCCCCCGAGGCGATCGCCTCCGTGATTCGGCTGTTAGGGAGCGATCGCCCTGAAGAAACGCGCTGTCAGGCTGCGGGAGTTTTGGGCGAAATCGGGACGGGTTCCCCGGAGGCGATCGCCGCCCTCACCGAACTCCTGGATAGCGCACGGGAAGAGGAAACCCGGTGGCAAGCAGCCCTCAGTTTGGGCAAAATCGACCCCGGAAACCCGCGATCGGGGGTTCGCAAAGCCCGCTTAGTCGATTTGGGCTTGGAATTAGCAGGAGTGGCGATCGCCTCGATCGTGGCGATCGTTCCCAAACCCGACGGCAGGATCGCCGTATCCGCACAAGTGCAGCTAACAAAAAACCTCACAAAACTTCCGCCCGGTCTCAAGTTACAAATTCTTTCTGAATCGGGCGAAGTCCGCCTCGAATCCCAAGCCCGCAGCGACAGCGCGGGTCGCGGCATCGACAACGCCATTCAACGCCGTTTTAGCCCCCCTCCCGGCAGTCGGTTCCAGATTCGTATCGCTTTAGGAGAAGTGAATGTGACGGAAACGTTTTTCGTTTAAAAGAGTCATTCATTTTAGGAGTTATTTTAGGAGTTATTTTAGAGGCCGATCTCGGATAATTCATCGTCAAATCAGCGCCTACTTTTTATTCGCTCTTTCACTTATGAGCCGTATTGCGATTCTCAAAATTCGATCGGGTGACTTCAATGGTGGTTTCGATGTTTCGCTACAAATTTTGCGCCAAGGGGGTTCCCTTTTGGCGGAAATTGAAGGGCGTTTGCCGCCACAACCCAATTTAGACGGATTTTATGTCAGTTGGCGAACCCACTTTAGAAGTCTCAATAGTTCTTATCGGCGATCGCGGCAATTTCAAACTGCCGAGGATGGTTGGGAAATTGATGAAAGTACGCCCACAAATCGGGCGATCGGCAACGAGATCGAAGCGTGCAAGCAGCTAACGAAAACTTTAGAAAGGGAGATGAAAAACTGGCTGCAAGATTCTGCACTCGGCCAGTGGCAAAAGATTCGCGAACGATTGTTACGTGAATTTGCCAATCGCAGCGATCCGATTGACTTAACCATCGATGCTAGAGATCCCAAACTTTGGAAACTCCCGTGGCACGTTTGGGATTTACTCGAAGATTATCCAGATGTTGGCATCAGTTACACGTTTCCGGAGTTCGATCGCCCCAGTCAAGTTTTAGCGGCGAATAAAAAAGAAAATAAAGTTAGAATTTTGGCGATCTTCGGCGACGATTCCGAGTTGGATTTAGAGGTCGATCGCCAGCTTATTTCAGGATTAAAAGAAGCAAGCGTCGAGTTTTTAAACGCACCGCGATCGCAAACCGTTATCGAACGATTGCGCGATCCTCAAGGCTGGGATGTATTCTTTTTTGCCGGACATAGCCACAGCGAAGAAGATGACGGTCGCATTTATCTCAACGAATCCGAAAATTTAGAAATTGATGAGTTTAAAAATGCCTTAAAAGAGGCGATCGCCCGAGGTTTGAAAATTGCTATTTTTAATTCTTGTGACGGATTGGGATTTACCCGCAAACTCGCCGATTTGCATCTTCCCGTGGCGATCGTCATGCAAGAAGAAGTTCCCGATCGAGTCGCTCAATCTTTTTTAAAAGAATTTCTCGCCGAATATGCGACGGGAACCTCGTTAGTGAGAGCCGTTCGGCGATCGCAAGAACGCTTAGAAGCTTTTCGCGAGTTACCCGGTTGCACTTGGTTACCCGCTCTCTATCAAAATCTCGGCGCCACCCTACCGACTTGGGAAACATTGCGCGATCGATCGCCCCGCGATCGCCCCGCGATCGCCAAACAACTGCGCCGAGTAGCTCTCACCAGTCTCGCCATCGGTTTGAGCGCGATCGCCAGTCGCCATTTCGGGGCTTTGCAATCCCTCGAACTCGCCAGTTTCGACCTCTTCATGCGAAATCGGGAGATCGAAGCTCCGGACGATCGCCTTGCGATCGTCGCCATCACGGAAGAAGATCTACAATTTCAAGACCGCATGGGTTGGCGACGAGAAGCCAAATCTCTCAGCGATCTGGCTTTGTACAAATTATTAGAAAAATTACAAACTTACCGACCGAGAGTTATCGCTTTAGACCTCTATCGCGACTTTCCCACAGATCCGAATATTCCCGAATTAAAACAACACTTTAATCGTCCTAATTTTATCGGGACTTGTCTGGTCGGCGGCACCCGCGATCGCCCGATTGGTATCGCGCCGCCGCCGGAAATTGAAAGTACCGGACGCTTGGGATTTAGCAACTTTCCTCAAGATGCGAATGGCGTGATTCGCCGCCAATTTTTAGGGATGAGTCCCGATCGTACTTGTCCGACCAGTCGATCCTTGAGTTTGACCGTAGCCTTGGCCTATTTGCGATCGGAAAATATGACTAATATCGGTTTTAATTCCAACAATGAATTAGAAATTGGTTCGGTCATATTTCCTAAGTTAACTGCTGAAACTGGAGGCTATCAGTTACCGAGGAGTGAAGCTCAAGGCTATCAAGTATTATTAAACTATCGCGCCGCAGAAGCGATCGCCCCCCAAGTGAGTTTACAAGAAGTTTTAGAAGGGACAGTTGACGATCGCTTGCCCGAGTTGGTTACGGATAAAATTGTTTTAATTGGCACGATCGCCCAAACTTATCAAGACTGGCATTTAACCCCTTACAGTAAGGGCCAGTGGCCGCAAAAAATGCCCGGGGCGATCGTTCACGCTCACGGTATCAGCCAGATTGTGAGTGCTGTTATCGACAAAAGACCGTTAATAAACACGTGGCCGGATGAAATAGAAATGCTTTGGATTTTGACTTGGTGTTTCCTCGGTGGAATCTTGATTCTGTTAGTTGTTGAAATTTACCCCCTTTCAACAAAAGAGCGCTGGAACTCTTTCCGAATTATTGCGATCGGCTTTCTCAGTACAGCCGGGGCGATCGCCATTTTATCTGCCTTATCTTTTTTCCTGTTCGAGCTAGGCTTGTGGGTTCCAATCGTCCCGGCAAGTTTGGGACTATTGTTGACTTCTGGCGGAGTTATAGTAACTTATGTTTATGTCGGTAATAAGGGATAAATTTGCAATATTACTTACCGTTAAAATGGAAAAATACCACCCCACTGATAGATGTCAAAAATTTGAGGATTGCCCGTCGTAAAAATGATTCAACACTTCAAAAAATATAGCCATCTAGCGATCGCATTTACCATCTTATCCTCGATTGTTTCTGCGACAATCTTTGTCCGAGCTGACGAGCAAATTGTTGATTTCTCCGGAACCGGAAGACCGAACGAACAAACTGACGGAGGAAGTCGCGGTAATTGTGGAGGGGCGATCGCCTCTAATCACCAATTAACCGCTTTGATTCCACAAACAATGAGTTTAACCGTATCCGAAGCACCCACATTTTGGGTTTACATTCCCGACGATCCCAAAAATCTAGAATATGGTGAATTAATCTTACAAGATGAAATTGCCGAACGACCGATTTATCGGATTCGTTACCACCTCGAAAATACCCCTGGCGTTGTGCGACTGAATGCTCCGAGCGATCGCGAATATCAACTCGAACCACAAAAACTTTATCGTTGGTATTTTAAAGTTAAATGTACCGGAGGTAATCAAGTTGCGGTTGGCGGACTGATTGAGAGAGTAACTTTACCCCCATCCGCACAAAATAATCGCGGCTATCTCGACAATAAAATTTGGCACGAAATTTTAACTGAAGTTGGTAATCGCCTGCGTATTTCTCCGGATAATTCTGTCATTCGAGAGGAATGGAAGTTGCTTTTAAATGCGCCAGGAGTGGATTTAAAGCATATCGGCGATCGCCCCCTCGTGGCTTGCTGTGAAATGGAGCAACGAGAATAGGGTAAAAACATCCCAAATAATTCTATAATTGAAATAGCATCGTTTATAACCAATTTCCGACTAAAATAAACGGCGCCCAATAGTAAGGACGTTCCCATTTTTTATCGGGGTCTCGGTTAGCTAATAAAGACAATTGTGCTTGACGCAAAACTTCCGCTTTCCCGATATTTTGATTGGCTTGTATTTGAGTTAATTGTCGATAAAACTGCTCCATAAACTGGGCAGTGGATTCGTCGTTGACGGACCACAAGGTGGCTAAGGTACTGCGTGCGCCTGCTTTGACAGCGACCCCGGCTAACCCGAGGGTGGCGCGATCGTCTCCAGAGGCGGTTTCGCAAGCACTGAGGACGAGTAATTCGATCGCGCCGACCGCACGATCGCGATCGCGTTCCAATAAGTTATTCAAGCGATCGATATCCAGGAGTGCATCCCAAGTTAAAATAAAAGTATCTTCTAAATTAGAACTAAACTGACCGTGAGTGGCTAAATGAACGATATTATAATTCGCTTGTTTGAGTTTTTCCTGTAATTCTGAAGCTACAAACTCTCGATTTAATAAAGTTTCTGTTTTCGGTAAAATTGATTCAATTTCAGTCAGTTCGATCGGCACGTTGGGAAGGGGAGAAAATTTTAAATTTCGCTCTTGTAAGGTTCTCTCTTCGCTGAGTCCTGCGGTTAAAGGGGTCAGTTCAAGTTCGGTCAGAGGACGAGGATTTAATAACTGCAATCCCGGGGTGAGGGCGATCGCGTATTTTTCGATCAGATAGCGATCGCCGTCGTGGAGGACGGACATCGGTAGATTGCGAAGTTGACTGTCTAAAACGAATACTAATGTATTGATAGGATTCGCTTCTAAAAGACTTTCTCCCGGTCGAATTAACCAATTGTAAAACTGCTGGGAGAGTTCCTGAATCTCGATCGCGAGGCGCGTGCGATCGCTCAAGCGATCGCTTAGTTCATTTAAGGTTTCGCGGATTTGCGATTGCGAAATCCAGGTACGATAGCGCTGTAATTCTTGTTTTTGAGGCAGTTTGACAATGACTTCAAGGCGATCGGCCAAGACGATCGCGTAGACCACCGCCGAAGGGATTTGTGCCTGGTCTACAACCCGATCGATTTGTTCGGGTTTGGCATCCAAACAGGCTTCGCGAAAAAAGTCATTGAGTTCGGCCAACTGCAATGCTTCGATCGCCTTTCTCGCTTGTTTTAAGTTGGCTTGAGAAACTCGTTCGGGTTTTAATAATAAATCTACGTATTCTCGATAGACGGGTTCGACACTATCGCGGAAATTAAATTGAATGTCGGGATTAATCGCCACTAAGTCGCCGCGCAAGATTTGTAAGTTTTCAAAGGCCAAACGATAAGCGGCGATCGCCCGATCGCGATCGCCTTTAATGGCTTCGAGTCTTCCTAACTGCCATTGCCAGCGATAACCGAGTTCGGGACTGTTCAAACTTTCGGCAATTTGTAAAGCATTTTTAGTTAATGTTTCTGCTAATTCTAACTGTTGTTGCTGTTGGGCGATCGCCCCGGCATAGCCCGTAGTTTGCGCCTGTAATCTAGGATCTCCAATATTTTTAGCTTGTCGATCGGCGATCTCCACTTGCCTTTTAATCTCATCCCACGAAGGCAAATGAGTCAGTTTAAAGTTATTTTGATTTTCACTGTGGCATCCTCGGAAAATTGGAGAGGCTAAATCCAATGGCACTGGGTTATGTTGAGTTTGCAAACAGGCCAAACTGTGAATCAAGTTGAGCCGTAATTCGATCGCCGTCGAACTCGGAGGCAGTCGGTCGAGGTCTTCCCGAATTTTGGATAAACTCATCGGGGATAAAATAGCGGAATTTTGGAGGCGATCGCCAGCGACTTGCAAACTCAATTGATTCAGACGGGCACGCAGTTTTAAAACGGGATCGGAAGTTTTGATTTCTGCGGTTTGATAACGATCGATCGCCCGTTCGACTTGTTCGAGAATCCGGTGGGTATTGCCCAAACTTAATAGCAAACTCGGTTGCAGGTCTAGATAGGGTTGAGTTTGAGACTTTTCTAGGGTATAATTAAGAACAACTTTGGCATGTCTGGGATAACCGACGATCGCCAAAAGATCGCCCAATTCTTTTAATGCGAATAAATCCGAGTCCGTAGGGGCAAGGCGATCGAGTTTGGATATCAATTCATCCGGTTTTTGCCGTCCGATCGCCTCGCAACGGGTCGCATCGAGGTCGAGGAGACTCAAAATTGTCTCGCAAGAACGGGGATAAAAGCCCAACCGTTTAAAGGCTTGAGCGCGATCGATCGCGGTTCGTCGGACGGCTTCGCGATCGCCCAAGCGATTGTAAAGTTCGGTCGCCTGCTGCCAACTTTCTAAGGCATTTTCCGCCCTGCCGAGGGCCAATTGCAAACGACCTCGAACCCGGTAGGCATGGGCGATCGCGTCTATTTCTTCCCGGGTCGTTCCGGCGAGTAACCCGAGGCTGTCGGCGATCGCCTCACGGGCTTTTTGCCAGTCTCCGAGGTGCTGGTAACTGAGGGATAAATTATTGAGCGATCGCGCTTGGTTGAGGCGATCGCCCCGACGGGCAAAAGCATCGATCGCTTCTCCCCAGCGACGGACGGCGCGATCGTATTGCCGCGATCGATAAAATTGTCGGGCGTCTTCGCCGAGTTGGAAGCCGTCAGCTTGCGCCTGGATCTCAGTTACCACGGGCGTTTTGGAGATCGCCCGGTGGGTGGCCACTGGCAAGAGGAGCGAAAAAAGCAGCAGCCCCGCGATAAAAATCCGTCGTTTCACGATCGATCGCCCTCTATCGAACCTCATGGATTTATCGTTAATTGTTGCATCCCGGCAGGGGGTTGACCCAGTTTAACTCGGCCCCGGTCTTGCCTGCAGTGAGAACCACGCGCCCTCGTTCGTCCAAGCGCCATCCTTGCGCCGCCACGATCGCCGGATCGCGATCGATCGTTTCCGGAGGGGCGATCGCCTCGGGTCGAGCACTCGGGGGCGACAGTTCGATCGGATCGACATGAGATAAATCCCCGAGGAGGGGATCGCCGGGATTGGCGGGTACTCCGCCGCGCCCGGTCACCACAAATTCGCTCTCTCCCCCTTGTCTACAAGGGTTTTGGGCGATGAGCGCTTCCGGATCGACAACTTCGACCTCGGAGACCTGCGCCGGATCGACTTCCAACTCAATATCTAATGTAAGATCCCCCGCCGCGACGATCGTGCTGTCGGGAGAAACAAACGTCGTTCGCGCCCCGATCCGGACGTTGCTGCCTCCTTGGGGATTGGCGGCGTCGGTTCCCAGGAAGCTGCGATCGCGCAACAACAAAATCTCACTTTCTAAATCGATATTCCCTTCTAACGTCGGATTGCCACTTGCACTGCCCGTGGCCAGGATCTGGCTGTCTTCCTGCACGAAGATATCCCGGGCGCGAATCGCGATGCTGCCCCCCTGCCCGTTTTCCGAGGCCGCCGCCAAGGAACCCCGCCGGGTCAGACTCACGTCGGCTTGCCCCTCGCCGGGAATGCTTGCAATCTCCAAATTGCCCGGACTGCCGTTGTCCAAGCCGCGCACGCTGATTTCGCCGCCATCGGCGACTTCGAGCGATCGTGAGACCTGCAAGCGCACGTTACCCGCATTGCCGATCCCTCGGGAAGCTGCCGCCAGTCGCGCCCCGTCGAGAACGGCGATCCGACGGGCGACCACGGTGATATCTTCGGCGTTTCCGGTGGCTTCGGCAACCTCCACCCGCGCCAGCAAGCCACTGGGTTGTAGATTGTCTGCCGATCGCCCGATCGCGACGACGGATTCGGCGGGTGAGTTGGCTTCAAACCCCGTCACGGTGAGTCTTCCGGCGTTTCCCCGGCCAAAGGTGGAGGCGACGACTTGGGCGCCGCGAGTGGTTAGCAGTTGGGGGGTCGCGATCGCCACGTTTCCGGCGTTACCGCTTCCTGTCGTGAGCGCAGAAATTTGTGAGGGGTTAGTCGTGTTGGGGCTGCCGTCGAGAGACGTGAGAAACCCGATCGCCTCGACCGCTTCGGCAGCGCGAATCTCGATATTGCCGCCGTTCCCCGCCCCGAGAGAAGACGCCGCCACCCGCGCCCCTCCTTCGACGCGCAGGCGATCGACGAACAGTTCTAAATTGCCTGCATTGCCCGTGGCGCCGAGGTTTACCCGAGCTAGCACCCCACTGGGTTCGAGTCCGTCGGGCGATCGCCCGCTCAATCTCACTTCTTCGGCGGTTACTCTCACCGTTCCCGCATCCCCGGCACTGAAGGTTTCCGAGGTCACTTGCGCCCCGTCGGTGGCGGTGAGCCGACCCGTGGCGATCGCGATCGTGCCTGCATCACCCGGTCCGGCAGTCACGGCGGAGATTTGCGAGGGTGCCGGGGTGCCGTTGGGAAACTGGCCGATTCCGAGCAGTTCCACCGCCTCCGATGCCCGGATCGCGAGATTGCCGCCGGATACTGGAGTTTCCGAGAGGGAGGAGGTCGCCACCCGGGCGCCCCCTTCGATGCGTAACACCCGAGTATCGACGCTCAAATTACCGCCGCTTCCGGTTGCCCCCGGTTCGACGCGGGTTTGCAAGGCGCTGGGGGTGCCGTCGGCGAGGCGATCGCGCAATTCCACTCGTTCCGATGCGGTGACGGTCAGGGTTCCTCCCTGTTGCGACCCCAAGGTATTCGCTTGGATTTGAGCGCCGCCGCTTAAAGTGAGTTGCCTGCTTCTCACGTCAATCCGTCCGCCTCCCGCTCCACTGCTACTTACCGAGGCGCGATCGGAGAGGGAGATATCACTAAAAGTGTTGACGTTGGTATAGCTCGGGGTCAGGCCGTCGAGGGCGATTTGGCTGTCAGGGCCGACACTACCGAGGGCGATCGCTCCCTGGCGGGCGGTTAAATAGCCTCCGTCGAGGGTTAAATCGCCACCGAATAAGCCCAATGTTTGCCCGGGTTCGACTTGCAAGCCGACCGTCGCCCCGGTTGCGTCGGTGACGCGCGATCGATTGACGATCGCCGCGCGATCGCTGCCAAATTGCAAGCCCGTGGGAACGTTGACGGTCAGTAACGGCGCGTTTTGCGGGGCGATCGCGCCGAATCCCTCGCCGTTGTCGAATAAGATTTCGGCGGCAGTTGTGGCTACAAATGCCCCGCGCAAGTCGAGGCGCGCGTTCGGACCGAAAACGAGACCGTCGGGGTTGAGTAAAAATAAGTTGGCGTCGCCCAAAACCCCCAAGGTACCGAGGATCGACGACGTTTCGCCCCCGGTGACCCGAGTGAAAATGGTTTCGATGCCCGTCGGGTTAGCAAAGTATAGCGATCGCCCGTCGTCGATATTAAATTGTGAGAAACTGTGAAAAAGATTCGCTCCGCGCACGGCGCCGCCCTCGACGCGATCGCTGGTGGCGTCCGTGGGGACGACTTGGGAGTTTTCGGCGCCGAGGGTATTGTCGGGAACCAGTTGCGCTTGCCCCGGGGTGGCGGTCAGGGCGATCGAACAAGCGGCTAGAGAAAACCAAGGCGATCGCATGGCAAGAGAAGCAATATATTTACAAAGAGAATCCAGATCGAGCCGCAGGAGATTCGCAGCTTGTCGATTTTTCAGTAAAAATATTCTAGCCTATCCACCAAAAATTAGGGGAGGACCGAGTTGAATCAAAAATGGCTATTCTAGAGGGGTCATCGTGAATACTATATAAAAATAGTATTTTATCGACTTTTCCCTCTTGATGTCATTGTCGGAGATAGCGATCTCCGGATCCCCGATCGGAAGAGATCTAGGCGGCGTTGACCCTATTTTTGAGCTTCTATTCGGAAAATCCGTCGCGATCGCCAACCCGGTAAAAGTTCTAGAATAAAGTCAAGATAAGGGTTGTCCTGGAAGGACAGAACAGGGATCGTCTCAATACAAGAATCCTTCATAAATCTTTACTAATAATGGCTTAAAAACTATTGTATCGACGGTAAAAATATACCAAAACTTTGCAAGGAGAGAAATTTATTTTTAGCTGTTTTACCTATGCCTACCCTGTTGTTTTACGTAATACGCTAGGTCTCCAAAAGCTTCAGTCTTAATTGATGAAAGAATTCGCTTTTCAACTCAGCAGGGGACAGACATTGAAATTTTAAAGCCGATCGCCCGAGTGAGATCGGTGTTTTACCAAGTGAGATCGATCTGGGGAGGCGATCGCCGACGAGGGACTGGCGATCGAAAAGGAGCCATTTTAAGAAAAACTCGCTATAAATGATGAATGTTACAACAAATCGCTCCTCCTTCCTCTTGGCAATTCGAGGGACATCGAGATAAAAATAAATCTTAGATTTAAAATCTAAAATCTAAAATTTCAACCCCTTATCTTGCCAGAGCCAAGATTGCTGTGGTAGGATCGAGTTCTTAGATTAGATATCGGTGGCTGAGTTCTTGCTCGCATTAGAAGACTTGTTTCTGTTTAGTGTCAGATTTGTAGACTTACCTCCGAATTTCAAATCTCCACACCCTATTTAATTTCTGAGGTAAGTTCATGACGGTTTACGTCGGTAACCTTTCCTTCCAAGTCACGGAAGACGATCTCAACAGTGTTTTTGCAGAATACGGCTCGGTCAAGCGAGTTCACATGCCCGTCGATCGCGAAACCGGACGAGTACGCGGTTTTGCCTTCGTCGAAATGGAAACCGAAGAAGAAGAAGACGCAGCGATCGAAAGTTTGGATGAAGCTGAGTGGATGGAGCGCACCCTCAAGGTGAACAAGGCCAAACCCCGCACCGACAAGCGCTCCTCCGGTGGTGGCGGCGGCGGTAACTGGGGCGGGAAAAGCCGCAATTTCTCCCGTCGCTACTAAGTTCTGAGGGGCAAACTCAACTAGATTCTCAGGTCTGAGGCAGGACAGGGAATTGACCCTGTCCTCGTCTTTTTTGCTCGAACCTGAAAGCTCGTCCGATGAGTTTCACATCAAACTGGGAGGATGTTAAATGACCCAAGTGATTCTGGGTGATAACGAACATTTAGAGTCTGCTTTACGCCGATTCAAGCGTAAAGTTTCCGGGGCTGGAATTTTTGCGGACATGAAAAAGAACCGCCATTTTGAAACCCCAGCCGAAAAGCGCAAGCGCAAGGAAATTGCGCGACAAAGAGAACGGCGTAGACTTCGCAACCGCCGTAGAGGTTTTCGCAGTTAGTTTGTAGCAATTGCTTCTCGATGGAAAGTGGCGATCGCCCGGACGGATCATTCCCGACGGGAAGGGCGATCGCACTTTTTTTTGGCATTTTTTTGGCATTTTTTGTAGGGGCAGTTCGCGAACCGCCCCTACAAAAGCTTAATTAAGCATCATCTAACGCCGCAATACCGGGAAGCACCTTACCTTCGAGCAGTTCGAGGCTGGCGCCGCCCCCCGTCGAAATGTGGCTCATTTTTTCGCCCAAGCCGACTTTTTCGACAGCCGCCACGGAGTCGCCACCACCGATAATCGTAGTCGTGCCTTTCGGGGTCAGTTCGGCTAAAGTATGGGCGATCGCCTCCGTACCTTGAGCGAATTTTTCCATTTCAAACACACCCATCGGACCGTTCCAGATCACCGTCTTGCAGTCCGCCAGGGCTTCTTGGAACGCCTTCACGGAGTCCGGACCGATATCTAACCCCATCCAGCCGTTGGGGATGTTTTCCACGGTCACCGTTTGGGTATTGGCATCCGCCGCGAACTTGTCGGCAATCACCACGTCCGTCGGCAACAGTAAATCGACGCCGCGTTCTTTCGCTTTGGCTTCGAGCGATCGCGCCAACTCCAACTTATCCTCTTCCACCAAAGAATTACCGACGCCAATCCCGCGCGCCTTGAGGAAGGTGAAGATCATCCCGCCGCCGAGGAAGAGTTTGTCGCATTTCTCCAGCAACGTTTCGATCACGCCGATTTTACTCGACACTTTAGACCCGCCGATAATCGCCGCCAAGGGCTTTTGCGGATTTTCGATCGCCCCTTGCAAATATTGCAATTCCTTCTCGATCAAAAAGCCCGCCACATTGGGGCTGAGATATTTGGTCACCCCTTCCGTCGAAGCATGAGCGCGGTGGGCCGTTCCGAAAGCATCGTTAACGTAAACCTCCGCCACCGAAGCCAACTGCTTGGCGAATTCCGGATCGTTTTTCTCCTCTCCGGCGTGGAAGCGCACATTTTCCAACAGGGCCACTTGACCGTCTGCCAAGCCTTCGAGCTTCGACGCCACACCGGAACCGATGCAATCGTCGCATTTAATCACATCTTGACCGAGCAATTCCGAGAGGCGCTCCGCTACCGGAGTCAAGCGCATTTTTTCATTGACTTGACCTTTAGGACGTCCGAAGTGACTGCACAGAATTACCTTGGCGCCTTTTCCGGTGAGGTCTTGAATCGTCGGCAACGCAGCGCGGATGCGGGTATCGTCCGTAATCTTGCCTGCATCGTCGAGAGGAACGTTAAAATCGGCGCGCATCAAAACTCGTTTGCCCGATACGTCGGAAGCCGACAAATTTGCTACAGTTTTCTTGGCCACAAATCTACCTCTCTATTGCGTTATTTTGGTCTGTTTTCTACAAAATCGGTACTATACCGTTAGCTCCTCAGTGGGAACTGATGTCTTGACACGAGACGCGAGCAATCGCGCTTCGAGAGCGGATGGAACTGAATCCATTTAACTGTTTGCCGTAAACATTTTATCGAAGAGTGTGTCCTCCAGAGGGTTCTTATGTTTGAGACCGTTCTATTTCCGATCGACCAAAGCCCCGAGTCTCGCGAAGCGGCGGATACCGTCGTCAAAATCGTCAAGCAGTTTAATTCGCGTTTAGTGCTGCTCTCGGTGGTGGAAAAGCCTATTGAAGGGGAGGACGCCCCTCCCGAACCGAGAATGTCTCCCGAGGCGATCGCCGAACTGCTCAAAAGCGCCCAATCCATGTTTGCCCAAGCCGGGATCGAAGCCGAGACGATCGAGCGCGAAGGAAAACCTGCATTTGCGATTTGTGACGTTGCCGACGAAATCAATGCCGATTTGATTATTATGGGATGTCGGGGGATCGGTTTGATCGAGGAAGAAGTATCTGAAAGCGTGACCAATCGCGTGATTAACTTATCTCCCTGTCCGGTGTTAATCGTACCTTAAACGCCGTGGCGCGATTCTCCTGGGGAGACGCTTCGCGATCGCCCGTCCCTGGGGACGATCCTCGGTACGACCCTCGAACTTCAGCATCTCAATTACTCGAATTGCGGAATCTATGACCATTCAGTGGTATCCCGGTCACATTGCCAAAGCCGAACGGCAACTCAAAGAACAACTCAAGCTCGTCGATGTCGTGCTAGAAGTCCGGGATGCTCGCATTCCTCTGACCACCCACCATCCCCAAGTCCAGGAATGGGTCGGCAGCAAGGAGCGCGTCTTGGTGATTAACCGGGTGGATACAATTCCGAAGGTGGTGGAAAACGAGTGGCGCACCTGGTTTGAAGAACGCGGCGAAACTCCCTATTTTACCAACGCCCAACAGGGTGACGGCGTGCGCGCCGTGGCTCAAGCGGCAAAAAGTGTCAGCGATCGCGTCAATCGGCGACGGCGCGATCGCGGGATGCGTCCCCGTCCCGTGCGCGCCGTCGTCATCGGCTTTCCCAATGTCGGCAAATCGGCTTTGATTAACCGCCTGTTGGGTCGGCGCGTTGTCGAAAGCGCGCGCCGTCCCGGGGTCACCCGTCAACTACGCTGGGTAAAGATTTCTAAAGAATTAGAATTACTCGACGCGCCGGGAGTGATTCCGACGAAGTTAGACGACCCCCAAGGGGCAGTCAAATTAGCCATTTGCGACGATATCGGCGATGCGGCTTACGAGAATCTGCTCGTGGCTGCCGAGTTGGTCGAGTTAATTTGTTTTATGGACGATAGTTTTCCCGGGATGGGAGCCGCTCAAACTTTAAAATCTCGTTACGACCCCGATCCGTTTGCGAGTAGCGGCGAGCAATATATCCACGCGATCGCCGAAAGTCGCTATCAAGGGGATGTAGAAAGAGCTGCCCGCCAATTGTTAAACGATTTTCGCAAAGGCTTACTCGGGGCGATCGCCCTGGAATTGCCACCGATTTGAATTGGAAGGAAACAGGCAAAAAGCAACAGGCAAAAGCTCAAGATTTCCCCTCTATCTCTGGTCAGGGCAACAGGAGGGCCGTTCCTCGGACATCTTACCCGCTTTCAGTGCTTCCATTTTTAACCGACGTGAGCGAGAATTCCCCCATCTCAACGAAGTAGATGGGGGATGAAAGCGAACTTAGAATGAAGTTCGATCTTTTTGTGCCATAATAAATTTATCGATAAAAGTTTTACTGGTAATGTTGAGGGCAACAAAAGTCAGAATCTATCCTACAGCAAAACAACGACAGCACTTAGCCCAAAGTTTCGGGTGTTGTCGTTTTGCTTGGAATTATGCTCTGAACCTAACCAATCAAACCTATAAAGCAACAGGAAAAGGTCTTTCTAGGTTCGCTATTCAGAAAGAGATAACGAATCTCAAGAAAGAATACGAGTGGATGAAAGAGCCTTATTCTCAGTGCTTACAGGTGGTAGCTCTCAACTTATCTCGGGCGTTCATCAATTTCTTTGAAGGTCGTGCTTCTTTCCCAACTTTCAAATCAAAACATGGGAAACAGTCCATTAGTTATCCTCAAAACGTTTCTCTAGTCGAAAACGGTTTGAAGTTTCCCAAAATAGGGATGGTTTATGCCAAAATCCATCGGGAAATAGAAGGAACTCTCAAGACGGTAACCGTTTCTAGAAATTTTCAGGGGCATTACTATGCTTCTATCGTCGCCGAGGATGGGAAGGAAACTCCTGAAAAGTCAGCAGATGGAAAAGCGATTGGGATCGATCTTGGCATCAATCATTTTGCGATTACCAGTGATGGTTCTAAATTCAACAACCCTAAGTGGATTAATAAACATGAACGTAACTTAAAAGCGAAGCAAAAACGATTAACTAGACGGGAAAAAGATTCTAATAATCGAAACAAGACTCGAAAGCAAGTTGCCCGAGTTCACAAAAAGATTTCCGATTGTCGGTTAGATTTTCACCATAAGCTATCGCGCAGGATAGTCAACGAAAACCAAGTTGTTTGTGTGGAGAATTTAGCCGTCAAGAACATGGTCAAAAACCACAATCTAGCTAAAGCAATTAGTCAGGTCGGTTGGGGTCAATTTTGTACCCTGTTGAAATACAAGTGTGAGTGGGAAGGGAAAGTATATCAAGAAGTCGATCGTTTTTTCCCTAGCTCTAAAACTTGTAATGTCTGCCTAAATCAAGTCAGAAGCCTGACCCTCGATCTTAGGAGTTGGCGGTGTGAAAAGTGCGGTACGAACCACGATCGCGACATCAACGCGGCCAAAAATATCAGAGATGAAGGACTGCGGATTATATCCTCTGGAACGGGGGAGATCGCCTATCGCCCAAGTGTAAGTCGAGATCGTAGAGGTCGCAAGACCGCTACCGTTTCGCAGTTTGATGGGTAGGAAGCCCCAACCTCGCGATCGCAGGTTGGGGTAGTTCACCTTCCACAAGAGAGCCAATCTTGATAGTCCATCACTAAACCCGCCACTTTTTCTAGAGGGATTTGATGAGTGTTACTTAAGTCAAGTAGAGTTTTTTGAAAATTGCTATTCGCTCGAAAAGAGTTGTGAGTTGATAAATAAGTTTCTAACAGTTTTTCAATAACTGCGGTGTCCACTCCATATTTGACCGATAGTAAAATGAGGCGTTCTTTCACCTTATTACTATTCATTTTTCCGGAAAGATAGGCCAAATTTGAAAGAGAATCCCCGGTTTCGGGTTCGCTGGTGGGGGCGCGATCGTCCGGAGTTTGGTTGGCGATCGCCGATTGCGTCACGGGCGTAGGAGAACTTTCGGGATGGGGTGAATGGAGAACTGCACCACATCCCGACACGAGCAACACGCAAACACACAGTAGTAACAATCGGGCGATCGTCAATTTTAGAGTTTAGAGTTGAGAGTTTAGATCGAGGGATTCGGGAGTGGGAAACTTCTGTGAAAGCGGGCATCTTACTCTCCTAAAAGAGGCGATCGTGTTGCCCGCACCACAGATGAAAATACTTGGCCCTCCCCCCTATCCTAACCGCGAATTAAAACATCTGGCCCGACCTCGACAAAGCCGATCAGACTCGGTTCGGAACCGACGACCAATCCTAAATAGGGGCCGCTTGCTCCAATTCTAATCACGGTGGCGTTGACCTCCTGGGATTCGCCCTCGACACTTTGGGGGAGCAGTCCGGCGAGAATGTCGCTTTCGCCTTCTCCCCCAAAGCGGTCATCGACATTAAACCCACTGAGGTTAACCGTAATCGGTTCTAACACTAACTCCGTGCGAACCACCCCCGGAGTCAGACCGATCGCGTCATTCCCGGCGCGGTTGAAATCGAGAATGATATCGGCTTCGTCGAGAGAACCTGCGGCGAATTCGGTTTGTAAAACAAAGATATCGTTCGCCGGACCGCCTGCGAGTAGGTCTTGACCGCGATCGCCCAATAAGGTGTCATTTCCTTCCGATCCTTCGAGCAAATCGCCGCCTTGACCGCCGCGCAAGAAATCGTTACCCAAACCGCCGACCAGGCGATCGTCGCCTTTGTGACCGTGGATAAAATCGTCGTCGCGTTGACCGAAGAGGCGATCGTTATCGCTACCGCCGCGCAAGGTATCGTTTCCGTCGCCGCCGAATAAAACATCCGAACCGACATTGCCATTCATATTTTCGCTCGACGCCGATCCGACCACGGTATCGTCTCCGTTGAGAGCCCGCAAACCTCCCGGGGTCGCGTCTAACTCTCCCTCGCCGAGAGTAACATTATCCCCATTCTCCGGATCGTTACTCAAATCGAAAAAGTTCGGATCGTCAAATCCCGGTTCTTCTGGCGGCGGCGGAGGCGGCGCGGGAGGCGAACCCGGCGGTGGCGGCGGTGGTGGTGGCGCGGGGGGCGAACCCGGCGGCGGTGGCGGCGGTGGTGGCGCGGGGGGCGAACCCGGCGGCGGTGGTGGCGGTGCAGGGGCAGGGGGGTTGATAAAACTATCGGGAATTTCGACAAAATCTAAATCCGTTTCGGTCGCCCCGGGAACGAAGCCCAATAATTCCCCCGTATCTTCGACGCGGATGAGAACGCCCGAACTGCTGCCCACCTGTGGATCGGTGCCGTCTAACTGGATTTGCTCGAATTGGAGGTCATTTTCTTGAATGCCGCCTGTCAAGCCAATTTCATCGATACCATCGAGATTGTAATCGACGAGAATATCGACACTACTGAGGCTGCTACCCGAGGTTTCGGTCCTGAGGATATAAAGGTCGTCTCCCGGACCGCCAACTAACAAATCTTGTCCGAAATCCCCACTGAGGGTGTCGTTTCCCTCGCCGCCATCGAGGAGGTCGTCATCTTGACCGCCGCGAATGATATCGTCTCCATTGCTGCCAAATACGCGATCGTCGCCGACATTGCCGTTGAGGTCGTCGTCGCCGTCTTCCCCGTCGATGAGGTCGTTATCGCGACCGCCGCGCAAGGTATCGTTACCGGATCCGCCGAGGAGAAGGTCATTCCCGGTATTGCCGTTGATGACTTCATCCGATCGCGACCCGGTAACGGTATCGTCTCCCGCGAGGGCGCGCACCCCACCGGGGCGATCGTTGAGTTCTCCTGGGGCGAGACCTTCATCGTCGGGGTCGGTCGCGTCGTCGGTTAAATCGAGAAAATCGTCTTCGCCGAACCCTCCTGGAGGGACGCCACCGGAAGACCCGGAATCGACGGTATCATCCTGTGCCCGTTCCGGACAGGGACAGTTGAGATCGTCTTCGAGAATTCCTTCTGGCATAACCGCTATACTCCGACATCCAATGTTGAGAAATCGCCACCCAAAAATAGGTAACCGGGTTTGTTCCCTCTCAGTTTATCAAGGCCAACGAAAGTTTTCGGCTTGGAACCCTGCCTTAAAAAGACAGCTTTGGGATCCGACAATCCTGGCGATCGCGGCGAGGTAGGGGCGATCGCCGCTACCCTTGCAGTAAGATATTCTCGTCCACGGCGGCAAAATGCCCGGTCAAGGCGTCGGCGGTGGTATTTAAGACGGCACCTAAGAAGGTTCCGGAATCGAGACTTTGAATTAAGGTGCCTTCGAGAACTCCGTCGCCGTTGGGATCGAGTTGCGCTTGGCTGACTCCGGCGACGGTTAACAATTTTTGCAGTAATTCGGGGTCGAGACTGGCGATCTCGCTGGAAAGATTGACGGAAATCGCCTGAAACCGGAGGTTTTCGGCGGAAATGCCTCCGGTGAGTCCGATCGTGTCTTGGGTCGGGTCGAAGTCGATAATAATATCGGTACCGAAGGGATTGAGGTCGGTGGTGTCGGTTCGCAGGACGAACAAATCGCGATCGCCGCCGCCCACTAAAGCATCTTGTCCGAAATCGCCGATTAATACGTCATTTCCGGCTTCGCCGACGAGTAAATCAAAATCTTGTCCGCCGCGAACGATATCGTTTCCCTCGCCGCCGACGACGATATCGTCGCCGCGATTGCCGTTGAGAACGTCGTTCCCGAGTTCGCCGAAGACTTCGTCGCCGCCCCGTCCGCCGCGTAGGAGGTCGTTACCGCCGCCGCCGAAGAGGAGATCGAGTCCCGCATTGCCGTTCATGATTTCTGCGGAGTCGGCGCCGCGCACGGTATCGTTACCGGAGAAGGCACGCAATCCGCCGACAAAGGCGGCGATCTGGTCGAGATTGAGTTGGATATTGTCGGGATTTTCGGGATCGTCGCTCAAGTCGAAAAAGTCCTCATTGGTGAGGGGTATTTCCTCGGTATTGAGGGGGGCGATCGCCGGAGAATTATTAAAATTAAATGAAGAATTGACCACGATTTTTATCTTCCTTAAAGTAAAAAAGGATAGGAATTTGACTCGTCGATCGCGAATCGTTCCTATCCTAACTGGAGAGCGATTGAGTTGCCAGATGGTCGGACCGTTCGGCGCTCTTGGCAATAAATGGCGAGTTGTAAAAACGGGGATGTTAAATTAGGGTTTAAATTTTAAATCCCATTTCTTTTAAGGTAGTTCGCAGTTCGCTTCCGGCGGGGGAATCGCGCTGTTCGTAGAGGGCGATCGCTTTGCGAAAATGGTCTAAACTCTCGAAAACTTTGCCGTTTTTCAATAAAATTACAGCGATATTTTGATAAGTTTCCGCATAGGTGGGGTCGAGTTCGATCGCGTGATAGTAAGCGGCGATCGCCTCGTTGATTTTCCCTTTTTCTTTGAGAGCCAAGCCTAAATTAAAATGGGCGATCGGTAAATTTGGATCGATTTGCCACACTCGTTCGTAAGCGGCGATCGCTCCGGTTAAATCTCCCGTTTGCATGTACAAATTGCCCAAGTTATTATAAGCGCCAATTTTTAAAGCAGGTAAAATGTTGAGGGCGATCGCCACTTCGTAATGGGATTTTGCTTTGCCGATTCTTTGCTGTTTGCTCAAAGCAATTCCCGCATGATAGTGCAGTTCGTAACGTAAGAGGCGATCGAGATGTTTTTCTTGTTTTAATCCTTTTTTTAATAACTTTAAGCCCGCTTCTATTTCTCCATTCTGAACGTATAAGGCGCCGAGTTTGCTGCAAGTGTAGGCATCATCCGGATGTTCGGATAAATACCGTTCCATTGCTTTACGAATCCGAGATAACTTATCGCGGGCGGCGATCGCCTCCGGTCGATACCCGTCGTGAACGATCGCCACCGAACTTAAATATCCAATTTCCCAGCGATCGGGCTGTTGCACCATGAACTCTGCAACGCTATCGTCAATTAAAGCATGGTAAGGACGACTAAATCGGATTTCCGGTAAAGGTCGAAATAACCGGGAAACGAGAGAATAAGGCGATTGTTTGGCGCCGATCTCTTGACGGACGAGATTGATGGCTAAATGCCGATCGCTGGCGATCGCTTCTTGTAATTGCGGGACAATTTCTGGATGTAAAATCTCATCGGCATCGAGGACTAAGACCCAGTCTCCGGTAACATATTGCAAGGCGGCATTACGGGCCGCCGCAAAATCGTCATTCCATTGGTAATGTTCGATTTGAGCGCCATAGTCTCGGGCAATTTCGACGGTGCGATCGCGCGATCCGGTATCGAGGATGACGATTTGATCCACGACCTCTTTAACGCTATCGAGACATCGACCGATACAGGCTTCTTCATCTTTGACGATCGCGCACAAACTGAGTTTGACCATTGCTAGTTTGAAAATTTTTCTAGGAGTTAGATAGTTCTATTTTAACGAGAAAGTTAAGGGAGTAAAGGTAGAGACTTCGCGTTAGCAAAGCGACGCCAGAGGCGTATCACTGGGACAAGAATGGAGGGATTGAGAATAAAAAAAAGGGTCGCCAGTGGCAACCCGCGATCGAAAACTTGTCGAACTCGCAATTAACTTTTGAGGGGTTCGGGGAGCTATAAGTCCCGCGCTGTATGCGAAGCATCAGCGTCGGGATCCATGGACTCCCCTTGAAAAGTCTCATCCCCACCCTACGGGAAGGGCCAAGCCCTACGATGGGGATGAGACCAGCATTTACAGGCAGCTATAGCCTTTGGTAAACTCCGGCTATGCTGACCACGAACTACACTTACCGAATCTATCCAAATGTCGTACAGCAGACTGAACTGCGGTCGTGGCTTGAGACGTGCCGAGGCGTATATAACTACGCTTTACGCGAACTCAAAGACTGGATTGCTTCTCGTAAGTGTCAGGTAGACCGATGCTCGCTGGAAAAGGAATACATCATTCGCGCCGATGAGCCATTCCCGTCTTACCATCGTCAGCAGAACAACCTGCCCAAAGCAAAGAAGCAATTCCCGCACTTGGGTAAGGTGCATTCTCAGGTGTTGCAGACTACGATTCGTAGACTGCACGATACCTGGGAAGTCTTTCAGAAACGGGGATATGGATTCCCGCGTTTCAAAAAATTCGGTCAATTCAAATCCTTTGTGTTTCCCCAGTTCAAGAACAATCCCATCAATGGCTTCATAATCAAGTTGCCAAAGATTGGGGAAGTGCCGATCGACCTGCATCCCCCCTTCGCCCCCCTTTCAAAGGGGGGTTGGGGGGATACAGGTAAGGGTACTGTCCAAGGTACGGGGGACGCAATGGTACGTTGTCGTCACCATTGAATCGGATATATCGGTTCCCGATGTTCCGGTTCATGGTCGGGCAATTGGGATTGACCTGGGATTGGAGCGATTCTTGACCGCTTCCGATCGCTCTTTCCAAGAGCGCCCTAAGTTTTTCAAGTCGATGCAACGCAAGCTGAAATTGCTGCAACGCAGAGCGGCTCGAAAACAGAAGGGTTCTCAAAACTGGGAGAAAGCACAAATCGAAGTGGCTAGAATGCACCATCGAATTGCGAACCGTCGTAAAGACTTCCATCTGAAGACGGCTCATCAGCTTTGCAACCGGGCACAAACCATCTTTGCAGAAGACCTCAACGTCAAAGGCTTGACGCGAGGGATGTTGCGAAAAGATTGTGTAGATGTTGCCTTCGGACAATTTCTGTCTCTGACGGAATGGGTGTGCTGGTGCCGTTGGGGTCTACTTTGCTAAAGTCAATCCCAACGGCACCAGTCAAACTTGTCCATCCTGCTTTGCTACGGTGAGCAAAGGGTTGGAAGTCAGAGAGCATCATTGTTCTGAGTGTGGGTATCGGACTCATCGTGACCGTGCTGCAGCAGAGATGGTTTTGCATCGTGGACAAGAAAACGTAGTAACCCAGGGACTCTGGGGAACGGAAACCGCCTGTCAAGTCGGTCTGTCGGGGGTCGATGACCTAGATAAGTGGCGTGGGGCCCGAACACCCAATTGTGAGGTTGGGAAGCCCGCGCTGTAATCTTTGATTCAGCGTCGGGAGGATGTCACTGCAAGAGTAAGGCTAAAAAGATCGCCACCATACTGATACCGTAAAAGCTGCCGACAATTTCTAACTCGGACCAACCGGAAAGCTCTAAATGATGGTGCAAAGGCGCCATTTTTAACAGGCGCTTGCCGATGCCATCGGGACCTTTGGTGGCTTTGTAATATAAAACTTGGGCGATGACGGAGAGGGATTCGACAAAGAAAAGACCACTGATGAGAAACAATCCCCAAAGGGTGTTGGTGGTCAGGGCGATCGCCGCCAAGGCGCCTCCCAAGGCGAGGGAACCCGTATCGCCCATGAATACGCGGGCGGGGTTGCGGTTGTGGGCGACAAAACCGAGACAACTGCCACTAAAACAGGCGCACAATAAGGCTAAATCTGGGTGAGTCGGGGCGACTAATGCGGCTAATCCGAGAAAGGCGATCGCCCCGGTTCCCCCCATCAACCCGTCTACGCCGTCGGTTAAATTGGTGGCGTTGCTTTCGGCGACGAGGACGAATTCGGCGATCGGCCAAAAGAGGAATCCCAAGGGTAACACGATGCCGAAGGGAAGGGCGATCGCGCTCAACGTTGACGGTTGCGTCAAGGCCAACCAGAGGCAGAAGAGGGCGCCGAACAGAACTTGTAACCCGAGTTTCATTTTCGGCGAGATGCCTTTGTTCGATTTCAGGCGCAAGATTTGCCAGTCGTCCAGCCAACCGATAAAGCCATAGGTGACGGTGAGGGCGCAGACCGCCAGGGCTTCGGGGCTAAAACCAGACCACATCGACCCGATCAGGACGGCGACGGGGATAAAAAAGACCCCGCCCATTGTGGGGGTGCCTGCTTTTTTTAAATGTGCTTGGGGACCGTCTTCGCGGATGACTTGTCCCGTTTTGAGGCGAACGAGCATGGGAATCACCCAAGACCCCAAAGCGGCGGTGGCGACGCTAGATAAGAGCAGGGGGAGTAATAACGATCGCCCCCCGAGGACGGTGGTTTTTAAGTCAACATCGAAAATAAAGGCGATCGCCGTCAGTGCGATCGCCAGCAGCCAAAATAAACGAGTTCCCGAGAGGGTTAACGATTTCACGGAGAATAATTTTGCATCCACGGGCTTTCACTCCTACTCCACACCATTTAGATCCAAAGACGCTCCGTGCATCTCCGGTCAGTCCGAGGGTTAATTACAATTACAGTTACCATTGTGGGGAAGATCGATCGACGGGGCGATCGACCTTCCCCGAACGAGCTTAAACGTCGTCTTCGTCAGAGCTGGAGTCGTCGTCCATGTCGTCGTAAGAGTTATCGTCCCCCGACATCAACTCCGAGATTTCTTCTTCTTCTTCGAGAAAATCTTTTTCAGTCTCTTCGCGAGCAATCAACCGTCCGGTCGATTCCAACCAATCTAAAATCGAAACTTCTTGTTTGAGGGGAATCACATCCGCCGTTTTGTTGCGAGGTTCTTCGCGTAAAGAGGGGTTGTACATCTAACGCTCCTGAGATTAAAACTAATGGAACTCTAGAAATGGCTCGCTGTCAATCAATGGCAACGGCTAATCGGCGAGTCGGATCGACAACTCTATGATAAGCGTTCGGGGAACCGGGAATCGAAACCGTCACAAATGCGCTGGGGAACATTAGATCGTTTGAGGATGGAAAACGCTACTTTCTTACGGAAAACGACGATCGCGGTCATTTTACCTGTTCGAGGGGGGATCTGGGTTGACCGGAAGACGATCGCACGGGATTCCGAGTTGGATTGGGCGTTCGGCGGGCGCTCGGCATTGCCAATCGATAATGGAATAATGGGATAAACTTTTAACAATACGGTATGACTCAGGGTTAGGGCAAAACTGATGACTGTCGGAAAACTCGATTTACTCAGTGCGATCGCCGCTAAAAATCGCGGTTTACTCGCTACGAAATCAGACAATCTCGCCATTCTGGCGTTGGTTTCTCAATTGGAAGACCGCAATCCGAACCCGCGTCCTTTAGAATCGGCGAAAGTTTTACTCGATGGTAATTGGCGTCTGCGCTACACGACCAGCCAAGAGCTTTTAGGAATCGATCGCTTCCCGTTAACAAGTTTGCGCGAAATTTATCAATGTGTTCGCATCGATCGCGGCAAAATTTACAATATTGCCGAAGTTGCCAGTTTGCCTTTTCTGGAAGGGGCGATCGCTGTAATTGCAGAATTTGAAGCCATTTCCGATCGCCGAGTGGCGGTCAAGTTTTTACGCTCGATTGTCGGTTTACAACGGGCGATCGGTTATCAATCCCCCGATCGCTTGATTGAAGAAATTGAGGGCGATCGCAAGTTTTTAGCCCTCGATTTTAAAATCAATTCCCAAACTCGTCGCGGTTGGATCGATATTACTTATCTCGATGAAGATTTACGCATTGCCCGGGGGAATGAAGGGAGTGTTTTTGTGTTGACGAAGGAATAGGGAAATGACTCTCTTTTAGTGAAGAGTGAAAAGTGAAAAGATTTGAGTCTTCAGGGCGAGTGTTTGAAGCGCTGCTGAGAAACACTGGACCGAAGTATTACTATCTCAATCTAAAAGCTAGAATCTAAAAGCTAAAATCTAAAATCGCCATACATGATTTATTCTGCTCCAGTAAACATCAGATTGTCTCAAGGAAAACTCAACGTTCTGGAAACTTGCGCGCGTAAATTTAAACTGAGTTATCTCGATAATTTATCTTCGCCAATTCCTCCGAAGCAAAAAGAACGAATGGAGTGGGGGCGTCGGTTTCACTTGTTGATGCAACAGCGCGAGTTGGGGTTGCCCGTCGAGGTTTTATTTGCGGGCGATCGCAAAATGAAACAATGCTACGAGGCGTTAATCGATGCGGTTCCAGATATTTTAAAGAGTAACAATCTGGAAGGGCGATCGCTGTTTCGAGAAGCAGAACACAGTCGAGTTTTGAGTTTGGATCGGTGCGAAATTGTGGTGATTTACGATTTGTTGGTCGAACAGGAGGATCGGGCGCAAATTTTTGATTGGAAAACTTATCCTTTAGCCAAAGATCGATCGCGCCTTCAACATAATTGGCAAACGCGGCTGTATCCGTTTGTTTTAGCGGAGACGAGTGATTATCAACCGGAACAAATTTCGATGACTTATTGGTTCGTGCAGTCCGTGGCGTGGTCGAACCGTAAAAGCGATCGCCAAATGACGCCGCAAAAGTTATTTTTTCAATACGATCGCCGCCAACACGAACAAACTCGTCAAGATCTCGATCGCCGGGTGGCGGAGTTGACGGAATGGTTGGAAAATTATTCATCGGAAAGCTCATTTCCGAAAGTGGCTGAGGATTCAAAAGTTTGTCAGTTTTGTCCGTTTGCGCGCCGATGCGATCGCGGTTCAAGTGGTTCTGAAATGAGTTGGGATTTAGAGGATATTCCAGAAACTTATATGTGGGACGAAGAAAGAAATGACGACTTTTAAACAGTCAGGACTCAGGATTAAAAATGCGGAGGCGATCGACATGAATGCCTTACCACCGCTTAACTGCTAACTTCTAAGGATCGACGCCCTCAATCAAAAACCTAAAATCTAAAATTTAAAATCATCAATGTCTTCTGCGACCCCATCCCACTCCTCACCATCGAAGCGATCTAAACGCGATCGCGGTTATGTTTTGACGGCGATGGGTGCGGAAAAGCTCAAAGACCGGGTTGCAGAACTCGAAGCAGAAACGGGGATTAAATATACGGCGCCCAAAATTGCGGAACGAACTCAATTAATCGGGTCGCAAGGGTTGCACGCAACGACGGTACGCAAGATTTTGCGGGGAAAAGGTCGGGTCGATGAAAGTTCGTTAAAACTGCTGTTTGAGGTGTTCGATCTCGAACTCGAACACGAGGACTATACCCAACCGGGGATGCGAGAGGTGGCGCGGCGGGAACCCCGACAAGATTGGGGGGAAGCGGTGGATATTTCGGAATTTTACGGGCGCGAACGGGAGTTAAAGACGCTACAGGACTGGATTCTCGACGATCGCTGTCGGTTAGTGGTGATTTTGGGGATGGGAGGAATCGGTAAAACGTCGTTGGCGACGACGTTAGCGCGACGGTTACAACCCCATTTTGACGCGATTTTATGGCGATCGCTGCACAATCCGCCGCCAATCGAGCAGTGGTTGACTCAACTGTTGCAGTTACTGGCGCCGGGGGGTCATCGCGGCGGCAAATTGCCGAAAACCAAGGACGGACTGATGGTTGAGGCGATCGCCCTGTTGCGACAGCAGCGCGCTTTATTGGTTCTCGACAATCTCGAAACAATTTTAAAAACCGGGAGTCCTGCAGGACGCTATCGGGAGGAATATCGGGAATATGGGGAGTTTTTCGGGCGGTTGGCGGAAAGTGACGGTCAAAGTTGTTTGATTTTGACCAGTCGCGAAAAACCCCAGGGGATTGCGGCGTTGGAAGGGGATTTTTTACCCGTGCGATCGTGGTATTTGACTGGGTTGGGCGATCGCGAAGGGGAACAAATTCTCCACCTCAAAGGGTTGCAAGGGTCGCCAACCCGGTTGCGGGAACTGATTCGCGCCTATCAAGGTAATCCGTTAGCTCTCAAAATTGTCGCCAATTCGATTCAAGAATTATTTGCGGGACATCTCGACGAATTTCTCGATCGCGGGGTGACGGTTTTTAACGGGATTCGCAATTTATTAGAACGTCAATTCGAGCGACTTTCGCCGTTAGAACAACAGGTTCTCTACTGGTTGGCGATCGCCCGCGAACCGATGGGGGTCGGTCAATTGAGCGCCAATTTGGTTCCTCCGGTGCGATCGAGTCGCATCCTCGAAGCGTTGGAATTTATCGGGTGGCGATCGCTGATCGAAATGCGCCGAACCGCCGCCGGACAGGAATTTACCCTGCAACCTGCGGTGATGGAATATGTCAGCGATCGCCTGATCGAAACGGTGACGGAAGAAGTGGCGATCGCCTGCGAATCGGGCTGTCTCGACTCGATCCACCTGTTTAAATCCCATCCCCTCATCCAGGCGGAAGCCCGGGATGCCTTGCGCCAATGCCAGCGCGACTTAATTTTAAAACCGATCGCCGAACAACTGCTCGCCCATTTTGGCGGGAAAGACACCTTATCTACCCTTCTGCGTCAACTGCTCGCCTGTTTGCGCGAAGACGCTTCGAGTTCTGGCGGCTATTTGGCTGGCAATATTCTCAATCTCTCGATCGATTTAAAGATCGAATTAACGGGATATAATTTATCTCACCTCACGATCTGGCAAGCCGATTTCCAAGGGGTCAACTTGCGCGGGGTCGATTTCAGCCACAGCAATTTATCAAAATCTGTCTTTAGCGAAAACTTCGGCAACGTTTACGGGATCGCCCTCAGTGGCGACGGGCGCACGTTGGTCACGGGACATGTGGATGGCGAGATCCGTTTGTGGAATACCCGCGACGGTCAACCCCTGTTGTGTACTCCCGGTCACAGCAGCACGGTGTGGGGGGTGGCGTTTGCCCCCGACGGGGGACGGTTGGCCACTTGTAGTTTTGATTCGACGATCCGCCTCTGGGAGGTTCGCGGGTCGGAAGCGCGGGCGATCGCGATCTTCCAAGGTCACCGGGATTGGGTGTGGGCGATCGCCTTCAGCCCGGACGGTCGCACTCTCGCCAGTTGTAGCAGCGATCGCACGGTCAAACTTTGGGATCTCGACCGTGGAGAATGCCGCGCGACCTTAAGCGGACACGAGGATCTGGTCGATTGTTTGGCGTTCTCTCCCGATGGCGAACTGCTCGCCAGTGGCGGCGCCGATCGCACGATCCGCCTCTGGAAATGCCAGAGTGACACGTGCGTTGGCGTGCTACGCGGACATACCAGCCAGATTTCCGGCTTGAGTTTTACTCCCGACGGTCGTGGCTTGGCGAGTTGCGAAGCCCAACGGATTTGCGTTTGGGACCTCAAAACCCGACGGTGTACTCAAACCTGGGAAGGAGATTTGCAGTTGGTCTGGTCGATCGCCTTTGCCCCGGGAAACGGGCGCCGCCTGCTCGTCGGCGACGGCGATCGCGTCGATTGCTTCGATCTCGACACCCGACGGCGCGATCGCTACTTATCCGAATTTTCGGGACAAGTCTGGTCCGTGGCGTGGAGTCGCGACGGCAGCACGATCGCCGCCAGTGACAAACAAGTGGTCAAACTCGCCGAGGTGGGCGATCGGCGCCTCGAACCCCTGCAAACTCTCAAAAGTTATACCAATGCGGTTTGGGCCGTCGCCTTCAGTCCCCAAGGCGACACGATCGCCAGTGGGGGCGCCGACGGGCTGATTTCCTTGTGGGATCCCCACGGCGGACGCTGGGTGGAAACCTTGCAACACCATCACAAACCAATTCGGACTCTCGCCTTTTCTCCGGACGGACAGTTACTCGCCAGTGGGAGCGAAGACGAAACGATCTGGCTGTACGATTGCGATCGCGATCGCCCCTATCCGACCTTCCCCGGTCATACCGGATCCGTGCGATCGCTCGCCTTTTCCCCCAACGGTCAAACCCTCGCCAGCGCCAGCGCCGACGGCACGATCCGCCTCTGGGATACCCGCGATCGACGCGCTCTCCAATGGCTGCGCGGACATCAAAGCTGGGTCCTCGGCGTCGCCTTTTCCCCGGACGGTCGAACCCTCGCCAGCGCCAGCGCCGACCACAGCGTGCGTCTCTGGGATGTCGCCACTGGCGAATGTTTGAAAACTTTATTCGGACACGAGGGTTTTGTCTGCGCCGTCAGTTTCTCCCCGGACGGTCGAACCCTCGCCAGTGCGAGCGAGGACTGCACGATCCGCCTCTGGAATCTCGAAACCGGACAGGGCGATCGTCCCTTGCAAGGACACGAGAGTCTAGTCTGGTCCGTGGTCTTCTGTCCTCCGGTGAGGGGCGCCGAATCCCCCGCCCCCTTGCGTCTCGCCAGCAGTAGCATCGATCGCACGATCCGCCTGTGGAATCTCGAAACCGGACGGTGCGATCGCATCTTCGACGGTCATCGCGGCCCCGTCTGGTCTTTAGCCCCCAGTCCCGACGGCCAAACTTTGCTCAGTGGTTCCCAAGATCAAACCCTCAAACTCTGGAATCTCGCCACCGGAGAATGTACCCTCTCCCTGAGACCCCAACGCCTTTACGAAGGCATGAAGATCGCCGGAGTCACCGGATTGACTCCCGCCCGCAAAGCGACTTTAAAAGCTCTCGGGGCGATCGAACTCGGGGAGTAGGATCTAGAGAAATTGAGAGCCGTTCGCGACAAACGCCCGATCCCGTCAATCTAAAATCCAAACTCTAAACCCTAAAATCTAAACCCCCTTCCGCCCCAGGGCGATCGACATCGAACCGGAAACCACCAACAGCGCTCCGATAATCGCTCCATACGTTAGATGTTCCGCTTCGATTAACTTCGGTAAAAACTGCCCCATCAGAGTGACCCCGACCAGAGTGACAATCGGCGTCGTCGCTAAAATCGCACTCACCCGGGAAGCGTCCCAATGCTCCAACGCTTCGGCAAATGCGCCGTAAGCGACCACCGTATTTAAGGCGCAAAACAGCAATGTAGCGCCCTGTAACGGGGTTAAATTTCCTAACAAGTGGGGGGAGGCCAACGGGGCAAACAGTCCGCTACAGACCCCATAAATGAGGAGCATGATATTAGAAGACGGCAATTGTTGTAAGAGTTGCTTTTGGGCGAGGGCGTACACGGCCCAAGTGGCGGCAGCAATGACGAGAATTAGATTGCCGAGGAGGTAGGTCGAAGCGTTGACGATCGCCATTTTGAGCTGTTCGTGGAAAAACAACACGAATCCGGCGCTGAGAACCCCGACGCCCCCCCACTGTTGCAAGGTGTAACGTTCTTTGAAAATCACGATCGCCCCGACTCCCATCAACACGGGGGCGAGTTGGATTAGCACTTGAGCGTTGGCGGGGGAGGTTTGCGCCAAACCTTGCAAGTAAAATAAATAATTAATGGCTAAAAATATGGTGGCGACGGCGAGCAGTTTCCACGAAGTGACCCGCAATTTAGCCCGGGGAGGCAATTGCTGGCGCGCCGCTAAATAAAGCCCGAGAATTCCAAAGGCGATCGAAAACCGAAACCAGGTCACGGTATAGACATCGAGTCCTTGTAAGGTAATTTCGAGGGCGATCGGTAGAATTCCCCACAAGAAAGCGGTCACCACGGAAAGCGCCAGCCCCAAGCGCCACCGCCCCGAACTTGAATGAAGTCCCATGATTATTTCTCCGTGGAGCGAGACGATCGCCCGATCGACTCGCTACTTTGCATTTCCTACGACAGACAGGGTAAAATGCTAATTGTCTATTCTAGAACGACTCAAATCTTCACCCATTTGGGTGATTAACAATTTTGAATCATTTTCGATCGCCTCCGGGTTAGAATCCGAAAAATTAGATTTTACAATTGTTTTTTTTAAAGCGAGCTGGCGAGGAATTGGCGATCGCCATTTATTTTTAAGTTTTATTTACTCGATGATGCAATCTTTCGGTCAACTGCCAGACTTGTCCGACTTCGGCTATCAAGTGATTTCCTCACTCGATCCGAAGCGGGGCGATCGCCGGGTTACCTATCTCGCGATTCCAATTTTTAACGGGTGCGATCGTCCCCAAAAAGACATTTCCAACCCCCTGGTGGCGATCGAACAACTCCCGGCTCCTCCCCCAGCAAACTCGGAGGAATACGAGGATGAAATTAATTTAAAAATTCAAGAACTAACCTATTTACGTCATCCTCATATTTTAAGTTATCGCGATAGTTTTATCCTGAAAGATAATATTTATTTAGTCCGCGACTATCGCTGTTTTAAATCCTTAGATGATTATGCTAATTTACCGATCGAAAAAATCGAGCAAATAGCGATTTCAACACTTAAAATTTTGGTCGCCTTACAAGAGCGAATTCCCCCGATCTTGCATCGGGACATCCGACCGGAAAATCTGCCGATCGATCGCCAATTCAAGGTTTATTTAGTGGGGTTTTCGATCGCGGGCGTCGATTTCACGGCGGACGATCCTTTTCTCGCCCCAGAAGTGCGGCGGGGCGCCCCCTTTGGGAAAGGGGCCGATCTCTACAGCCTCGGCGTTACGATCTTGGCAGGGTTCGCCCCGGGCGATACTCCTAAGTCGTCGCCGTGCGATCGCGTAGCGTCTCCAACGGAGAATCGCCCCGCCCTCCGGCAAATTACTGAAAGTGAGATGACGCCCTGGCCGACCTGGGGCCCGTCGCCCAATTCGCCATTTGGCAGGTGGCTGCAAAAATTGACCGATCCCGACCCCAAACGGCGCTACCCCGACGCGATCGCGGCCCTGCGGGCGATCGCCCCCGCCGCCGCCGTCCGCACCCCTCAAATCCAACTCAGTCACGACTGTCTCGAACTCCACGCCTCCGATCTCACTCACTCGGTTACTCAAACGATTACCATCGGCAACGAAATGCCCGGAACGCTTCTCGAAGGGAGTTGGGAAGTCGCCCCCCATCCGAACGATCCCCCTCACACGCCGGAAGCACACCCGTGGATTTCGTTTAAACCGAGTCATTTTAAAAGTAACTTTTTTGACTGCCAAGTCACCGTCAATCCCCGTCAGCTCAGTCCGGACGCATGTTATCGCCGTCAACTGATTTTGCGCTGCAATAGCGAACCGCCGACCTACGCGATCGCCCTGGAACTGCGAACCGCAGCCGCCCCGGACATTACACAACGGCACGATCGCCGCGAGATTGCCGCGATCGCCGCTCTTGTCGTGGGCTTAATTGTAGCAACAGCATTTTCTGGAAAAGGAATGACCTTCGGAACGATCGCCGCCACGATCGCGATCGTCGGCAACCCAGACGTGCGATGGGGGTTCCCGAGGGCAGAGTCTCACGTATATTACCGCCGGGACGGGCGATCGTCCTTACCGATTCGAGGATTGTGGGTCGTACCGATCGCACTCTATATTGGCGCGATCGCTCGGGTCAGCCTTTTCGACGCGATCGCGACGGCGATCGCCTTTGTCAGTATCCACATTGCCGTGAGTCTGATGCACTGGGGACGAGAAGAAACTCAGATTCAGCCAAAAAGTGTTAACAATAGTCTATTTTTCGGTAAAATCAGCCAATTAAAGTCAAGATTATCCCAAATTAGGGCGGCAAACGCCGAGCGACGATTGAGGAGTATCGTCTCGTACAAGCGGCGCCAGGGTCGAGGGGGCGGAATTCACTAAAACTTTTACGGCCATTTTGAGAAGCTTTGATTACCCTTTAAAATCGATCTCGATCGAAGTTATGTAGTACAAAGATGATCCATCATAAGCGTTGGAAAAGTTGGGCGATCGCGATCGCGGCGATCCTCTTAATATTCAGTGGTAGCTTCCCTGCTGTTGCTGCCGATTCTATGCCCAATTCTGTCGAGGGTGCCGAACTGTTTGAGGCCAATTGTGCCGGATGTCATCCCAATGGTGGTAACATTATCCGCCGGGGAAAGAACTTGCGAAAAAATACCCTCAAGCGACATCATTTAGATTCTTTAGAAGCGATCGCCCGTAAAGTTCAAGAAGGTAAAAATCCCATGCCTGCTTATGGCGATCGGTTGAGTTCCGAACAGATAGAAGCTGTTTCCGCTTACGTCCTTTCCCAAGCCGAACGAGGCTGGAAATAGTCATCGATCTCGCGTTTCTCCATCCAATGAGGGAGGATCCCCCGCAATCCTCCTCAATCCCCGTCAATCCTTAAAACGGTGACTTGAAGAAACTTGTCCCTTACGGGATTAAATTATCCAGTCATTTTTCGATCGCTATCATGGAAATCATTCAATATCTGCATACCGCTTTACTCGTTTCCGATCTCGATCGCGCCGAAAATTTTTATTCCAATATTTTAGGGTTGCCTAAAGTCGAGCGAGTTTTAAAATTTCCGGGAGTCTGGTATCAAATCGGTTCGTTTCAACTGCATTTAATCGTCGATTCTCAAGCTCATACGGAGTTGGACAATCGGGAAAAATGGGGACGCAATGCTCATGTAGCCTTCTGTGTGGCGGACGTGGAAGCAGCGAAACAGAAATTAGTCGAAGCGGGATACGAGGTACAAATGAGTGCGTCCGGTCGCGCCGCCTTATTTACGCGAGACCCGGATGGAAATGTTGTCGAACTGAGTCAACTTTCGTAAGGGAATTTAAGGGGATGTCGAGGGATTGAGACGAGCTCGATCGCCGCGAGTGCAACCATGAAAATTATTGCCTATATCTATAGCGATCCGCTTTTAGAATCGCCCCCGGATCCCGATATTTGGGGATGGGAAATCGATCGCGTTTATCGAGATTTGGGCGATCGCGCCGAACTGGAAAACCTGTTAGAAACGGCGCGCCAACATCCGCCAGATTACTTGTTAGTGCGTCGGTTGGAAGAATTCGGCGATTCCGTGCGCGAGGTATGCGATCGCCTCGCCGAACTCGAAGCCCTGGGAACGGCGATCGTGGCGATCGAATCGAAACCGATGCCCTCACAAACTGACGCACCAACTTCCCCGGTGACCCGAGGCGACCTGTTGCAACTCCTCGGCGAACTGCAGCAGCGCCAACGCAGTCGCCAAATTCGCAAAGGACACGCCCGCAATCGCATCAAAGCCTTACCCCCACCGGGAAAAGCGCCTTACGGATACCGTCGGGGAAAAGACCGTTACGCCCTCGATCGCTCGGCGGCGATCGTCGTCAAAGATTTCGTCGAACGCTTCCTCTTGTACGGATCCTTGCGCGGCGCCGTGCGCTATATCGATCGCAAATATAATAAAAAAATCTCGGCGACTACCGGACGGCGCTGGTTGACCAATCCCGCCTATCGCGGCGATTTGGCGTACAAAAACGGCGAAACGATCGCCAATACCCACGTCCCGATTATCTCGCGGGAAGAAGCCGCCCAAGTCGATCGCCTGCTGCGCCGCAACCGCCGCCTCCCGCCGCGAACCGCCAGCGCGCCCCGTTCTCTGGCGGGGTTAGTCGTCTGTGGCGAATGCGAGTCTTCCACCACGGTTACCCGGGTGACCCGCCGCCAAAAACCGGGGGAATATTTATACTTACGTCCGCACCGATGCCCGCGCCAACCGAAGTGTAAGGCGATCGCTTACGATCGCGTGCTTCAATGCACGATCGAGCGAATTTGTCAAGACCTTCCCCGGGCGGTCGCGGCCCTGGAAATGCCGGATTTAGGGAGTCTCAAACAACAATTAACGGGGGCGATCGCCGCCAAACAAGGGATTCTCGATCGCCTCCCCCATTTGTGCGCCCAAGGGATTCTCGATCGCGAAACCGAGGAATTGCGCGCCTACAAATTGCGGACGGAAATCTCCCAACTCAAAAGTCAAGTCGCCGAGTTACCTCCGGTCAACTTGCGCGAAACCGCTCAAGCGGTGTCTATCCCTCAATTTTGGCAGGATTTATCGGAAGCAGAACGCCGTTTTTACTTCCGTGAATTTATCCGGAAAATTGAAATTATTCGCGACGGGAATGAGTGGACGCTCAATCTCAGTTTTATTTTTGAATTTTGAGAGAGGAAATGACGCTCAATATTGAAGCGAAATATTGGCAAAAAACCGCTTGAAGTTTCCCAAACAGCCCCCTAGTTATTTACTGTTCGCAAAGATTCGGCGATCGCCGTTAACCTCGATCGCGATCGAGCCATTTGTCAACGCGCAACAAGAAACCGGAATCGTCAGTTTTACCGTACTTCCCATCCCTACGGTCGAGTCAATAGATAAAGTTCCATGCTGTTTTTACATAATTCGATAACTCACCGACAATCCCAATCCGTTTCCTTTCGCGATCGGTTGATTCGTGAAATCAGTCAAAACAATGGTTTTCCCACAGTGACAGAAGAGGGACATCCCAGGGTCTAGCTGATTTAAGGCTTAATTTTTTGACATTAGCCATCACCGAGTTTGAAAAATATTCTGTACCATTTGCTTGTCCAAACTCTCGGAAACGCGATCGAGTTCGGCCATTTCTCCCGCATCTAATTGCCAACCCAACGCCCCGATATTCTGCTTGGCTTGCTCCAAAGTTTTAGCCCCCGGAATCGGAATCGCTCCCTTACCCATACACCAATTGAGCGCCACTTGCGCCATTGTTTTCTGGCGCGATCGCGCGATCGCCCGCAGACAATCCAACAGGGGATCGATCTCCGGGAATAACTGCTTGCAGAGAAAGCCTCGTAACCCTTTCGGATACGGCCCGTTCGCCGAATATTTCCCGGTCAACAAACCCAACGCCAGGGGACTGTAAGCAATCAATTGAATGCCCAACTCGTCGCAAATCTCTTTTACATTTAACTCGCTGACCGGATACGTTGAAAGCAAAGAATACTGAACCTGTAACGTTGCAATCGGCACCCCGCGATCGCGGAATCTTTGATAAACTTTCTGCAATCGTTTCGGTCCGTAATTCGACAGTCCGACCGCTTTAACTTCGCCGCGATCGTACAAATCCGCCAAGCCATCTAACAAGGCCCATTCTTGCCAAGGAGCGTAATTCGCCGTAGACCAATGCATCTGCACCAAATCCACCTTTCTGCGCAAACGACGGGCCGAACCTTCACACGCCGACGCCATCGAATTTCGGGTCAACCGCCAAGGATAAGCGGCCAATTTCGTTGCAATACAAATGCGGTCTGCATTCGACCCGCGATAGGCATTGGCAAATTGACCTAATAATTCCTCGCTGCGTCCTTTGAGTCGTCCCGTTCCGTAGGAATCGCCCGTATCGAATAAGGTGACCCCGTGAGCGACACATAAATCGAACACGGCGTGCAATTGGTCGTCCATACTGGGATCGTAGTCCCACAGCAATCGGTTTCCCCAGGCCCAGGTCCCGCAACCCATTGTCGGTAAGGCGAGTTGGTTGGCAGTTGACATCGTGCAGTTATCTCGATTTTCCGTTTCTTTAGAATACCCAATTGCGGGCAAATTGGCGATCGCCCGTTGGGATGGATCGCGCCAGCTTCGGGAACTTTTCAGCCGGGATCGATCGCGGGGCGATCGAAATTGAAGCGTTTCGCGAACATCGTCGAATTGAATTAAAATTAGCGCGCCGCTTGCAACGCTTTTAAATCGCTATTACAAATGAGTTTGAGATGGCGAGTAATTTTGTCAATGTTCCAATTCCACCAACCAATTTTTAGCAGTTCTTCAATCGTCTGTCCGTCAAATCGTTTGCGGATTTCGCGGGCGGGATTGCCGCCGACAACGGTATAGGGTTCGACATTTTTCGTGACGACCGATTGACTGGCAACGATCGCCCCGTCCCCGATCCGAACGCCCGGCATAATCGTCGCGCCATAACCGATCCAAACATCGTTACCGATGCAGGTATTGCCTTTATCCGGCCACGATTCGGGCATGGCCACTTCCCAACCTTGTCCAAACACGGGAAAGGGATAATTGGTGAACCAGTCGGTGCGATGATTGCCGCCGTTCATGATGAATTTGACATCGGAGGCGATCGCGCAAAATTTACCGATAATTAATTGATCCCCAATAAAGTCAAAATGGTAGAGAACATTGCGCTCGAAGTTTTCGGGATTCTCGAAATCGTCGTAATAGGTATAGTCGCCGACGATAATATTGGGATTGGTAATAATATTTTTGAGGTAGACGAGCCGAGTTTGGCCGGGGAGGGGATATTTTCGAGCGGGGGACGGTCCGTAGGTCATGGCGATCGCCTGTTAAAACAGAATCAAATAGAAAAGTATCGAGTCTTATTAAAGCCGATCTGAGTCCGATTGAGATCGGGATAATGGGAATGGCGCTGATGCGAAGTTTGGGGAAAGAACAATGGTGCGTTTAAAAGGGTGGCAAAGTCTGATTTTAGCGATGCCGATCGCCGCGATCGTCATTTTCCTGTTAGTGGCGGCAGGTTGGCAGATCCACGAATGGCGAATTAACTGGATTTGGGCCATTTTTACCCTTGTTTTCGTCGGTTGGCGCTGGTTGCTGGTACGCTGGACGCGATCGGGGGTGGCGCAAGTGGAAGCGGCGATCGCCCAAGTGAGTCAAGAACTCGAAAGCGTCACGGAACGAGCGCCCCAGGCGATGACCGACAAAGAAGCGACCCAAAAAGTCGAAGCCGTCTTGCGCGAGAGTTTGCAAGCGGCGCGGGAAGATCCGCCGATTTGGGAAGATTGGCAGCAATTTTGGCAACGGGCGCAAGAGCTCGTCGTGGCGATCGCCAATATCTACCATCCCGAGGTCAAATATCCCCTTTTAAATATCTACATTCCCCAGGCTTACGGCTTAATTCGCGGCACCGTGGACGACGTGGATCGCTGGATGCAGCAGCTTTCCCCAGTTCTCAATCAAGTCACCGTCGGCCAAGCCTACCAAGGGTATCAAATGTATCAAAAATTGGAGCCGTCGGCGCGCAAGTTGTGGCAAGCGTGGGGATGGGCCCAGTGGATTTTGAATCCGGCGGCGGCGTTAGCCCGTCAGGCGAGCCAGAAAAGCAGTTCTCGGGCCGAACGGGAGTTAGTGGTCAATTTGAGCCAAATGGCGCGGGAAGCGGCCTTACGCAATCTCGCACGGCAGGCGATCGCCCTGTACGGAGAGAGTACGCCGCCGGAGTTGGAAGCGGTCAGCGAGCCACAAAAGTTACCGGAGTCGAAGACCCAAACGTTACGCGAAATTCTCGATCGCGCCGAACCCGCGACCGAAATTGTGGAAAAACCCGTGAATATCCTGCTCGTCGGGCGCACGGGGGCGGGGAAAAGTAGTGTTATCAATACTTTATTTAACGCCGATCTGGCTGAAATCGACGTTTTACCGAGTACGGACCGGATCGAGAGTTATCAATGGGAGGCGCAGACCGGGGAACGCCTGAGCTTGTGGGATACGCCGGGTTACGAACAGGTGAATCGGCCCGAATTGCGCGAGATGGTGTTGGACTATGCGAAAACGGCGGATTTGTTGCTGCTGGTGACTCCGGCGCTGGATCCGGCGTTGCAGATGGATGTGGACTTTTTGGAGGAGATGCGATCGCAGGTGCCGGATTTGCGGGCGATCGCGATCGTCACCCAAGTAGACCGCCTGCGTCCGATGCGGGAGTGGGAACCGCCCTATGATTGGGTATTCGGCGATCGCCAGAAAGAAGTGGCGATTCGCGAAGCCACTCAATACCGCCTCGAACAATTTGGGGATCGCTGCGATCGCGTGCTGCCTTTGGTGAGTGCAGATCCCGGGGGGGATCGCGCGGCGTGGAACCTCGAAGCCCTTTCTATAGAGCTCATTGAGGCGATCGAACCTGCCAAGCAGGACCGACTCGCCCGCTTTTTGCGCGATCGCGAGTCGCGCACGGCGGCGGCAGCGAAAATTATCGACCGCTACACCTTCCAAATGACCACGACTCAGGGACTTGCCGCCTTTCTGAAAAGTCCGATTTTGCAATTTCTTTCCACCTTATCCACCGGGTCGCCATCTCTGGCTTACCTGCTGGCGGAACAAATTCCGGTGGAACAACTGCCCGTGGTTATCGGTAAATTGCAGATGGCTTACGACCTGTTTAATTTGTTAAAAGAAGAGCGCGGCGATCGCGGCTTCGATTTACTCGCCTTATGGCCCGTCCTGCGCGATAACAGTGCGTCTCCCGATCGCAACGCCTGGGCTTTCGGTCATGCCTTTGTCGAATATTGGATCGAAAATCTCAGCTCCGACGAATTGAAAGCTCGGTTTAAAGGGTATTTGGAGCATCAAGAATCTTCCTGACATCCTCCCGACACCCACCCGTTCCGGGTACGGTGTGGGGTTCCTCCTTCAACGAGCCAAGTAAAGAATCATCGTCAAAAGCGAGAAACCGGGTGTGTCCGCCCGCATTGAAGGCGGGCAGATCGGGAGCGTACAGAAACCCGGCTTCTCAGTTAAATCTGTTTTAAAAAGCGCAAATCGCTGCCGTAAACCCGGCGGATGTCGTCGAGTTCGTGCAGGACCATCGCAAACCGCTCGACACCGAACCCGGCGGCAAATCCCGTGTAGATTTCCGGGTCGTAACCCACCGCTTTGAGTACGTTCGGGTCTACCGTACCGCAGCCGAGGACTTCGAGCCATTTACCCTGCCACTGCACGTCAACTTCTGCCGAAGGTTCTGTAAAGGGGAAATAACTCGGGCGGAAGCGGACCGGGAGATCGGCGCCGAACATGCGGCGTAAGAACACTTGAATCGTCCCTTTCAGGTCGGTGAACGTCAGCCCCTTATCGACCGCTAAAATTTCGATTTGGTGGAACACGGCGGCGTGGGTCGCATCGACGGTATCGCGACGGTACACCCGACCGGGGGCGACGATTCGCACCGGGGGTTCGTGTTGTTCCATGTAGCGAATTTGCACCGGGGAGGTGTGGGTGCGTAAGAGATGACCGCCGGGGAGATAGAAGGTATCTTGCATGTCCCGGGCCGGGTGATCGGCGGGGGTGTTGAGGGCCTCGAAATTGTAATAATCGGTTTCGATTTCCGGTCCGGTGGCGACGGTGTAGCCGAGGCTGACGAAGATATCGATCGCGCGGTCTACGGTCAAGTTGAGGGGATGGACGCGCCCTTGAGGACGATAAACCCCGGGCATGGTCACGTCGAGGGTTTCCGCCTCGATTTGGGCTTGGATCCGAGCGGCTTGGAGGGCGCTGCGGCGATCGTCGAGCTGCTGTTGCAGGGCTTCTTTCACCTCGTTGGCGAGGGAACCGATGCGGGGGCGATCGCCCGGGTCGAGTTTACCCATACCGCGCAAGACGAGGGAGAGTTCGCCTTTTTTGCCTAAATATTTGACCCTCAATTGTTCGAGGGCGTCGAGGGTGTCTGCAGAGGCGATCGCGCCGGAGGCGACCGACCGCACCTGTTCTAACTGAGTCTCCAGGTCGCTTAGCTGAGTAGTCATGCAACGAATGTTCAAATAAAGCCGCCTCGTTTGAGTTTACCCCGAAACACCGATCGCCGACTAGGGACGGAGAAAGGGGACGAGAGCGGCTTTTCGTTGCCCTACAATCGATCGTGGCCCGTGCAGAAAATTCACCCTTACAACTCATCAGTTCCATGACGATTTCGCTAACTTCTGAAGAAATTGCCCGTTATCGAGCGCAATTGTCCGACCATCCGGTAGCGTGTAAAGCCCTCGACGCGATCGAAGATTGCGAGGGAGACCTCGAAGATGCGGCGATCGATTTAGCGTTACACGCCGGACAAGAACCCAACGTGTCCGAAGGATGGCTCGATAGCATGGCGAAACGCTGCCGTCCGGTGTTGTGCGAGCCGTCGGTTCGCGAACAGCTCGATCGCGACGAGATCGCGGGTCCGGTGAAGGCGCTGGTCGAGGCCAAACTTTGCCCGCCCGTTTTGGTGGCCCCGGTGGTCTTCTACGCCGTAAAAACGGGAGTTGAGGACTTTTGTAAGGGGGTTTGATCTCCGGGAGTCCGAGGAGATTTTGACCCCAGGCGATCGCCAACTTGCTCCGATCCGGGTCGATCTCGGACAATCGAAGCGCACGACTTTTGCATCTCAACAATCTGTTACATGAAACTCTTAATTAGTAACGATGACGGGATTTATGCCCCGGGGATTTATGCCTTAGCCAATCGTTTAGCCCGGGTCGGTCACGAAGTCAGCGTCGTCTGTCCCGACCGCGAGCGATCGGCGACAGGTCACGGATTGACCTTGCACCAACCGATTCGCGCCGAAATCGTCGAATCTTTATTCGACCCCTCGGTGAAGGCGTGGGCCTGTTCCGGAACTCCTGCCGATTGCGTCAAACTGGCATTGTGGGCGTTGCTCGATCGCGCGCCGGATTTTGTTCTGTCCGGTATCAATCAGGGTCAAAATTTGGGCAACGATATTTTATATTCCGGTACGGTTTCCGCCGCGATGGAAGGCTTGCTCGAAGGGATCCCCAGTATTGCCTTTAGTTTGGCGAGTTATACGTCTAGAGACTTCGAGCCGTCGGCTCAATTTGCTTGTCGCTTGCTCGATACCCTCGCCGCCGATCCCCTGGAAAAACCGATGTTGCTCAATGTCAATATTCCCGCCGTGGCAATCGCCCAGATTGCCGGAGTGACCCTGGCGCGCCAGGGATTGCGTCGCTACGTCGATATTTTTGAAAAACGCAGCGACCCGCGCGGGAAAACTTATTATTGGTTGGCGGGGGAAGTGCTTGAAGATATCGAACAACCTGCGGATCCGCGCATTAGCGATCGCATTCCTACGGATGTCGAAGCGATTCGCGAGAACTATATTACGCTGACCCCATTACATTACGATTTAACGGCGGCCAGCGACTTCGATCGCCTTGCCAAACGCCAATTTTCTAAAGAATAGAGTGCCCTTGGTCAGTCTCGCTCAAATGTTTCGAGCATAACCAGCTATTGAGCTAGAAGATTGAAGCGGAGTAGACTAAGACTAAGGTCATCTTGTCAAATTGCAACCCATCGTCCCAGAGGCGATCGTGACCTTGCACCCTGACAAGTCAGATGCCAATCATTTGGGTGTCAACTTTCTGTCGATCGGCAACACCGAAATGCAATCCTTCCAGGATTGTTTCCCATGTTGTCTTCATGGGGTTGAAAGCTGACAGCTTCGCGACCTGCGGGCGATCGCGACCTCGATCGCGCAATACGGGCAGGGGTTGCGTTTTCCCCAGCCAAAAGAGGGAGAATACCGCTCTCGACCGAATCATGGCAGCAGCAAAAGCCGGACGACAGAATCCAGTCAAGCTCGAATACAGCCGTATTTTCTTTCAAAAGCGGCGATCGCCTTCAGGGTAAGATTCAAGTGAAATCACTGCAAATATTGGCGATCGCCCACGGGGAAACAGACAACATCTGAGGTGTTGTCTGACGCACAAAAAAATCTGGTAAACCACGGTTTTGGGAAAGTGGGAAAGACGTATGAACGCTCACACCTTTGACAGTCACTCGGTCACCTGCCCGGTATGCAACCGCACTGGAACAACTCACCCGCGCGAAGTCTTCGGCGGACTTTATACTTGTCCCTATTGTCAGGCGCGCTTGGTGGTCAGTTGGAGCGGTCACTACGTCCGCGATCCATTTACATTGAAACAATTGGGCGTCGGTCGTCTGATTCGCCGACAAAGCCGCCCGGTCGCCCGCATGTTGCGCGATGTCGGCTTCCGTCGTCGTCCGTCCCTGGTCGCGGTCATTGCGGGATTGGCGATCGCGGGATTTGCCCTGACGAGTTTAGAAATTTGGATGCCGGAACGCAATCCCTTCAACGATTTATTGGATCGCATGGGAGAGGCGATCGAATCGACGGGGATGGGGAGGGAATAAGAGTTTGGGAATGGGGAGGTAGAAGGAATAAGCCAAGAAGTCAGGCTAAATTACTTCAATGTTGCAAGAAGGCTCCCGCCATAATCTTTGATTTGGCGGTGAGATGAATTGCCACCCACAAAAAAGAATGCAGGATTTGTGCTTATCCGCATTTCTCTGCGGTCAAATTAAGTCATGATAGTTAGAGAAGCCAAGCTACTAAACGGCTCTAAGGTACAAGATCGAGCCTTAGACAATGCCATCAGAACTGCTCAATTTATTAGAAATAAGGCAGTTCGACTATGGCGCGACGAGCCAAATGTCAATAAGGCTCGTTTATCCCTGCTTTGCAAAGAACTAGCCCGTGAGTTCCCTTTTGCCAAAAAGTTAAACTCAATGGCTCGTCAGGCATCATCGGAGAGGGCTTGGAATTCAATTTCTAACTTTTATCGCCGTTGCCACGAAGGCGCTAAGAAGAAAGGTTATCCTCAGTTTAAAAAGCATTCTCGTTCAGTTGAGTATAAAACGACCGGATGGAAGCTGTCAGAGGATTGCTTAGCAATTAACTTCACCGATGGCTTTAAAGCGGGTCGATTTTCTTTGTTTTGTAATCGCGAAACCCGAGAGGATTTATTCCGACTTAAAATTAACCGGGTCAGAGTGGTGAGAAGGGCTGATGGTTATTATGCTCAATTCTGTTTTGACAGTGTACGGTCTGAGCCGGGAAACTATACTGGAGAGGCGATCGGTATTGATTTAGGTCTGAAGTATTTCTATAAAGACCAGAACGATAATGCCGCTATCTACCCCAAGTATTTAAGACGAGCAGAGGCTCGAATTAAGAAACTTCAACGGCGACTATCTAGAAAATTTGTAAAAGGGGCAAAACCACAATCAAATAACTACCATAAAGCCAGAATCAGACTAGGTAAAGCACACTTGAAGGTTCAACGCCAACGTAAAGATTGGGCAGTTAAGTTAGCCCGATGCGTAGTGACATCTAACGATGTCGTGGTGTACGAAGACCTCAAGATACAAAACATGGTTAAGAACCATCACTTGGCTAAGTCGATTTCTGATGCTTCGTGGTATCAATTCACTCAATGGCTAGATTATTTTGGGAAAATCTGGGACAAGACCGTGGTTGCTGTTACTCCTAACTACACCTCCCAAGACTGCTCAAATTGCGGTCATCGAGTGAAAAAATCACTCAGCACTAGAACTCATCAATGTCCTCAATGCCAGATCGAAATTTGTCGAGATACGAATGCAGCATTAAATATTTTAAAAAGGGGCATGAACATTCTAGGTGTTGAGTGGAATAACAACAGTACCTTAGGGCATAAGGAAACTGCCGGGAGACCGGGAACGCTTGAGGAGAGTCCGACCTCTGTTGATGATGAGAAATCAGATTCAATACGTTGTCTCGCTGAATCAAGAATCACTATCTGTGAGAATCCCGCGCTGTAATCTTTGATTCAGCGCCGGGAGTATGTCAATGGATTTCCGTCTCAATTCTCAACTCCCAACTCCCGAGTCCTTTCGTCGGATCGCGAGCGATCAAAATCCAATTTTCGGCTTCGGCGATCGCCTTGGCTTGCTTCAATTGCAGGCGGTCGCGGGTTTCGGGATCGAGCAGTAGGTAAGGATGGTCGTCTTTTTTCCAATGTTGTTGTAGTTGCTCGAGATCGGCGGGGATCACTTGGCGATCGCTGTAAAAGTTGAGCGACGGGCGGTGATAGGGATGGGACGTGTACACGACCTGTTCGGGAGGGGTGTATTCCCGCACGATTTGCGCCACGGGTCGGACGGGATAATCTTCGGCTAACTCCCACACCCAGTGAGTACAGGAAACGAACAGACATAAAGAAACGTACATTCCCCAAAACAAAATTAAGACAAATTGACGGTCTTCTCGATACACTAACGATGCCGAAACACTGAAGGTCAGGGCCAGTGCGAACAGGGCGATCGGCAATACGGGATCCACACTCGGATCGAACAGCCCGAAATAGGCACTCGCGCCCCAAGCGCCGAGGGCGAGGATACCGAGGATGACGACCCAATAACGGGGATAGAATTGGGAGGGAGAAAGCGGACCGGAGGCGGTGGAGGGGACGCTAGAATGGGCGTAAACGTCGCCCTGCCACACTTGAGCGAGTAGGGCGCCACAAGTTAGGGCGATCGCCGGATAGACGGGCAAGACGTACCAGGGTAATTTGGTACTCATCACGGTGATGGCGCTCAGATAGATTCCGATCCAGACGAGGACTAACTTCGCCCATCCCAAATTGCGATTGGTCCACGCCAGATGGACGCCTGCGGGCCAAAAGAGCAACCAGGGCCAGGTATATTTCAACAGTTCGAGCAAGTAGAACCACGGCGGCCCCGAGTGGTTTTCCACGGGGGCGAGTAAACGCTGCCAGGATTGGCTGAGAAAGTGGGCGCTGGCGAAGCGATCGCCGTAATAGAGCAACTGAGCGACATACCATAGGGTGACCGGGGTCATACCTAAGAGTAAACCCGTCCAGAGGTAACCCGATCGCAGCAAGCGCGGGGTATCCCAGAGGGTGAATACGAGGGCGATCGTCCCGAGCAAAATCGCTACGACTCCCTTGGTCAGGACGATCGCCCCCAAACCGAAGCCGACCCCCAACCCCCAGCGTAAATCCCGGCGCGATCGCAGCAAACACCAGAGAGTTAATAGGAAAAAGCACAACAGCGCCCCATCTAACATCGCCAAGCGACCGTGACGGACGACCGGAAACAGGGTTAAATAAATTAACGCCGAGAAAATCGCCGGACCGCGTAGGGGAAAGACTTCGCGCGCAATTCCATACAGTAAAGGAACCGAAATAGCGCTGAGCATGGCGCCGGGTAAGCGCGTCGTCCACTCGTTGACGCCACCGAAACGATAGGCGATCGCCACGAGTAAATGCACGAGGGGAGGCTTGTTAAAATACGGTTCTCCGGCGATCGTCGGATGCAACCAATTCAAATCCCCGCGCCAAATATCGCGAGCGACCTGTGCGACAATACCCTCATCCCAATCGCGTAAGGGTAACTCGCCTAAATTCATTTGATAGAGAACGATCGCCGCGAGTAACAGCCCTAAAACCCAAAGCTGTTCGATCCAACCTTTCGTGCGATGGGAACCGCCACTCGGTTCGTAAGATGTAAAAATTTCCCGATACATGCTTGCGTGCAATTGCTTGACTAGCTTTTCGATCCGGGTTCACCCTGGGGTCTGACTGGCGAACGAGGAGATCCAAGTCTACCCCCGCCAGCCTCCCTTGTTATTTTTAAGTTTAGATTTTTCTGGGGGCGATCGCTATTTAACGGCGACACCACCCCGGTCATTTCCTGACTTTACTGTTCCCGACGCCCCCTTGCGGGCGGCTCCATCCTCACCCTTTACTTCAAATTTTTTAAAACTGCTCGGGATATTGTCAACCATGACGTATAGTAGCGGATGTCGAGATCGACTGCTCCCCTCCCTCCTCCTCTAATTCTAACTTGGAGTCTAGATTTCCATGAGTATTCCTATCATTTTAGACCTCGCTATCAGCCTCATTTTTATTTACCTGATCGTCAGCTTGTTGGCTTCGGAAATTCAAGAAATTATCACCACTTTGCTCCAGTGGAGAGCCGAACATTTAAAAAAATCAATTGAAGTCTTACTCGCCGGAAGTTCCGAACGCACCAAAAGTAAAGAAGTGCAGGAATTAGCCGATCGCCTCTACGCCCATCCCCTGATCAACAACCTCAATCAAGAAGCCGTCGGCGTCTTGGCGATGGGGTTCCGAAAAGTCAGTCAAACCTTCGGAACGGCTTATCACAAACTGACCGGAACCCAAAGTGTTTTCGGCAATGAAAAAAGCGGTCCTTCTTATATTCCCGCGTCCAACTTCGCCGCGACCCTGATGGACACTTTAAAAATCTCCGATATTGCCCACGTCATTACCGAAGAACGCCTCGACGAATACAAACATCAAAATTTAAAAGAACTGGTCAGTATTTTTAAACACGCCAATTTCACCGAATCGAGCCGCAGTTCTCTCGAACGAGAATTAAAACTTTTAGGACGCAGTTTTGATAAGATCGTCGCCGATTTTAAAGAAGATCGAATTTCTCTATCGATCGCCCTCGATTCGATGGATCGCAAACTCCAACTGTTTATCGAAAACTGCCAGGTTTTCCTGCCGCAGGAAGGTCCCCAAGGCGAATGGTTTTTAATGCAAGTTCGCCAATTTCACCGCGAACACTACGGGGATCTAGAAAAACAAGTGATCTTCAATCAATTAAAACCGAGCGCGTCGCAAACTATCGACATCATTCGCCGCAAACAAGCGGGCTACGAACAGATCGTCCAATCCCTGCAAGATCGCGATAGTGCCACCTATCAAGGGATCGAAAGTTTGGTCGATAGCTTACCCGAATCTCTCAAAGAAAGTTTGGGAACCTTAGCGAAACGAGTCCGAACGGAGAATGCAGATGTCGCTCAAGAAATGGCGCAATTGCAATCTGAAATTGAAACTTGGTTCGATCGCTCCATGGACCGCGCCACTGGGGTTTACAAGCGCAACGCACGGGGGATCGCGATTTTAATCGGGATCGTCGTGGCGGTGATTGCAAATGCGGACACCCTGTACATTATCAGCAACTTATCAAAAGATTCGGTTTTGCGCGCCACGGTCACTCAATATTCCGATTCCTTGATCGAGCAGAATTTGAGAACGGCGTCGTGGCCCGCCGGGAATTTGTCCAACCCTACCGCTCCGCCTCCCGGTCAAGCTCCGGGCGCTCGGGGGGTTCCGGCGGGATCGGGGGGCAATCCTTCCGAGAGTATGCCCACGGCTCAAACGGGTCTAACGCCACAGACCATCGACCAAATTAAACGGGACGTGCGCCAATCTCTCGACGATATCAGTCTTCCGTTAGGCTGGGGGCAGTATAACGTCGAGCAGCAGTTAACCGACGAGCAAAAATGGCCCGTTCCTTACATCCGACGGGTTCTCGGTTGGATTATTAGCGGGTTGGCGATTTCGATGGGGTCGTCGTTTTGGTTCGACCTGCTCAGTAAAGTGGTCAATATCCGCAATGCGGGAAAACCCTCGTTCCCACCGTCGAATAATTCTCGCTAAGCGGTCGGTGGCGATGGCGAGGCGATCTGGCTCACACGCGCGATCGCTCCTTTGTGGATAGAGTGAAGGGAGTCTGGGGGCCGTCTCAACCGATCCGAATGGGTCAAAGTTGTGTTGCGATCGCCCTCCAGGAGCGGCAAACTAGGGGACAGATTCAAGTTTGATGGCTCCCTTTTCCCTTAAGGCGATCGTCAAAACACGATTTTCGTCGATTCTCCCCTTTCGCAGTTTACCTTCACTCCGATTCCTTTGATATTTTGAGTTGACCATGACTGAAGCCAACTTGCAACAGCTCGAACAACGCAACGCCGAATTAGAAAAAACTATCGAAGACCTGAAAGGAGCGATCGCCCAAAAAGATACGAAAGTTGAAGAAATTGCTGGCGAGCTAGAACGCCTCCAAGGACACATGATCCAAATGGAAAAAATGGCGATGCTCGGTCAAATGGTTTCGGGTATTTCCCACGACATTAATAACCCGATTAATTTTATTTATGGTAATTTACCCTACGTCGAAGAACACATCGACGATTTATTCAAAGTTCTGGAAGTTTATCAGTCGGTTTGTCCGGAAAATTCCGAAGAAATTGAAGATGTTTTGGATGAAGTCGAACTCGATTACGTTCTCGACGACTTGCCGCGTATTGTCAATTCGATGAAAGTCGGCGCCGATCGCATTCGCAGTCTGGTCCTGACTTTGCGGAACTTCTACCGCCTCGACGAACCGCAGATGAAAGCGGCCAATTTAGAAGAAGGGATCGAAAATACTCTGGTTCTGCTCAACAATCGTTACAAGCAAAATATTACGATCGTTAAAGAGTTTGAAGAACTTCCCGAAGTCGAATGTTATATCAATCAACTCAATCAGGTGTTTATGAACTTGTTGAGTAATGCGATCGATGTTTTGCTAGATGAGTCTTCCCAAGAGGAAGCGACGGAAGATCGACCGAAGAAGAAACGAGAAATTGCGATCGTCACCAAACGACTGGACGAGAGTTCGGTTTCAATTGCGATTACGGATAATGGCGCGGGAATTCCTAGCGAATTGGAAGAGCGCATTTTCGAGCCATTTTTTACGACGAAACCGATGGGACTCGGTACCGGATTGGGGTTGTCAATTTCCCGACAAATTATCGAACAAACTCATCACGGTCGTTTGTACTGTCATTCGACTCCCGGGGAAGGCAGTACGTTTACGATCGAGTTGCCGATTTCTCAACCTCAAGCGGGGTAGGGCTTCTGTCGCTTCCGTACCTAGGCGTCAAGAGGCGGTCGTCAAGAGGCGGGCCAGACGCCCCCACCACCGCCCCACGGAAAATATAAAGACAAGATCAAAAAATCTAGTAGGGGTTTGGTCACCAAACCCTAGAGCAGTAGGGGTTTGGTCACCAAACCCCTACTAGACTCTTTCAAAAATACTGGCTTTCCCCGGAACCATTAACGGGACTTCATGCAAGCGGACTTCCCCTTGCATGACGGCGGCGATGCGGCGGGCGTCGGTGGCGCGATAGGGGGCGGTACGGCAGTATAAATCCATATCGCGGTAGACGGCGGGTTTTAACTGGCGCGAGTTCGGATCGACTTGTTTGCGGGCGTAGGTTTCGTCGATATCGCCTTTTCCGTAACTCCAGTGAAAGTGTTCGGTAAGGATGTCGCCGATGTAGTGGGTGCGTCCGACGCGCTTGGCGATTTCCCAAATCCACATGTCGTCATAGAGACATTCAAATAAACCCGTGGTGAAATAACCGAGGGTTTGACACCATTTGCGGCTGACGATGGGGAAGGTGCAGAGTTTGTCTTGCCAGTGTCCCTCATTAAACCACATGCAGAAGATTTCGTCGGGGTATTTGGCGGTTTCGGTGTCGAGACGGTCGTCCCAACCGCGATCGTTGTAAAGTTGGTCGTCGGCGGCCATGATCAGGAGGTTCCCTCGGCAGCGTTTGGCGAGTTCGTTCCAGGCGTTGGAGATGCTCATCTGTTCGCCGATGAGGAAGGCGCAGCGCCAGAGGCGATCGAAGTCGTTTTGACGATCGCGGAATAACTGCAAGTATTGAGATCGCCGGGGATCGTCGGCGTCGAGGTAGAGCAGGATTTCGACGCGCTGGGGTCGGCGGGCGGTGTCGAGGACGCTACTGCAAAATTTCAGCGCTTTTTCGGGTCGTCCCCGGGTCGGACAGAGGAGGGAAATGGTTTGAGGGGGACTGGACATAAAGCGGGAATTTGAATGAAAACGGGCGATGTTGACGGGGGGAGCGACGGGCGATCGCCTTGAGCTTCCCCATCGAAGATACTATATTGACTGTTGTTTTTGGAAAACTCAAGTGAATGATGCGTCTGCTTCCCGAGTCAAAGGCATGGTTTATCTCGTCGGCGCGGGATTGGGGGATGCGGCGTATCTGACGGTACGCGGACGCCAAGTTTTAGAACGGGCGCAGGTGCTGATTTACGATGCGCTGGTCGATGAGGGGGTGTTGGGGTTGACGCCGCCGGATTGCGATCGCCTCTACGTCGGAAAGCGGGGGGGTCAGCCGAGTTGGTCTCAGGTGGAGATCGATCGCCTGTTGGTGGAACAGTGTTTGCACGGTAAGGCGGTGGTGCGTCTCAAGGGCGGGGATCCGTTCGTGTTCGGGCGCTGCAGTTCGGAAATCGAGGCCCTGAATGCGGCGGGCTGTCCCTTTGAGGTGGTTCCGGGGATTTCGTCGGTGTTGGCGGCGCCGGAATTGGCGGGGATTCCGTTGACCGATCCGGTGTTGAGTTCGTGCTTTGCGGTGTTAAGCGGTCACGATCCCGAGAGTTTGAATTGGGAGGCGATCGCCCAACTGCCCACGTTGGTCATTTTAATGGGAACGCGCCAATTAGGGCAGATTCTCTGGCAGTTGCAACGCTGGGGGAAGTCGTCGCAAACTCCGATCGCGATCGTGCGCGCCGCCGGAACGCAAGCTCAACGGGTGTGGACGGGCTGTTTAGCCAATATTCTCGATCGCACGCGCGGGGAAATGCTCTCTCCGGCGGTGGTGGTGGTCGGGGATGTGGTCAAATTACGAGAGCAGTTGTATGGAAAGGAGTGTGAGGTCGTGTCTCAAGGATTCAACCCGCAAGTTCGGGCGCCGTTGGCGGGTAAAACGGTTCTGGTGACTCGTTCGGCGAGTCAGTCGAGTACGTTTACCGATTTGTTGACTCGGGAGGGGGCGCGGGCGATCGAAATGCCTGCGTTGGAAATTACGGCGCCGTCGAGTTGGGACGGTCTCGATCGCGCGATCGCGCAATTGCACGAGTTCGACTGGCTGATTTTGACCTCGGCGAATGGGGTGGACTATTTTTGCGATCGCCTCGTTCGCTTGGGTAAAGATTGCCGCGCTTTAGCTCATCTTAAAATTGCGGTGGTCGGCAAAAAAACGGCGAAAGTCCTGCAGGGGCGATCGCTCGTCGCCGACTTCATCCCGCCGGATTATGTCGCCGATTCTCTCGTGGAAACCTTTCCCGAGGATCTCGAAGGTCTCAAAATTCTGTTTCCCCGCGTCGAGTCCGGCGGTCGCGAGGTCTTGGTCGCCGAATTCACCGACTGGGGGGCGCAGGTCGAAGAAGTCGCCGCCTACCAATCTGGCTGTCCCGCGACGATTTCGCCTCCTGCGTGGGACGCCTTGCAACGCGGCGAGGTCGATATTGTGACCTTTGCGAGTTCTAAAACGGTTAAATACTTCGCTCAATTATTAGAACGCGAGTCCCTCACTCATACGGGCGTTCGCGCTGCTGAATCTTGGCACTCTTTACTCAATGGGGTTTGTATTGCTTCCATCGGACCGCAAACCTCTCAAAGTTGTCGCGATTATTTCGGTCGGGTCGATATCGAGGCGGAAGAATACACGCTAGAGGGTTTGGTTGCTGCGTTAGTCGATTTTTCTAAACGGCGATAGCGCTGCAGCAGGCGCGATCGTTGGGGAGGGAAAAGGTCGCCCGTCGTGGGTTGAACCCCGACGCAGATCGACCGAATCGCTAGATAGGTCTTCGATCCGAGTCTAAGAGGCGACCAAACTAAACCAACCGCGATCGACGCTATGGACGATCCGTCTAATCATTCTTTTCTCTTCTTGGTTTAACGGCGCTTGCATCAGGTGTTGCAGCAAGTTCCATTCCCTATGGGTCACTTTCTGGGAAAGCGAGGCGTTGATAAAGACTTCTTGGATTTGGCTATTACTCAGCATTTCGATGTCCTCTGTACTCTACTACTGCTTATTTTGGGCGACTGTGACTCAAAATTCATCGGTGGAATCGCTCGTTTTGCATCAGTGGATATACGGATTTCGATTTGTACGCGAACATACTGAGATCCTTACGGAGGCTCTTGCGCCTCTGTTGGCGGAATGCTGCTAAGCATAACGGCTTTTTTATCAAAAAGCAATTATACCCACGTAAAATATCGATTTTGTTGATTTTGGCGAGATCGGCAATTTTGCGGGAGGAATCCGGTTGGTGTTGGAGTCGCCCATTTTTTGAGAAACTCAAAGCGGGGAGGATCCCAATTGGGGAGGCGCGATCGCATGATTCCCCTGACCGGGGCGGTTTTCGATCGCATTAACCCTAAAGCAACCCCAATCCAGAAATGGCTATTGGGAAATGACAATCGAGAAAGAACAAACACCAAAGAAACACCAAAGAACAAACACAAACGATTTGGATCGAAATCATGCAGAAAACAAAAGCAAACTTTCTGATTTTATTAGGGGCGATCGCCCTGATTCCAGCGATTGCTTTTCCCGGACTTTCCCAATTGTCCGAGGCGGCGATTCAACGAGTCATCGGCGCGGGATTGATGAGTGAATATCCCGACGGCAGTTTTCATGGAGAACGGGGCATCACCCGGGCGGAACTCGCCGCTATTTTAGTGAAAACGTTTCAATTGCAACAACGGGCGATCGTCGATGAAAATGCGGCGAGTTCCTTAGTCGATGTCAGTTCCGGTCATTGGGCGTATGACGATATTCAATGGGTCGTTAAAACGGGAATTATGAGCGGCTATCGTCCGGGATATTTTTATCCCGATCGCCCGATCTCGCGCGCGGAAGGGTTCGCAATTTTTACCCAAGCTTACGGCGTTTTACCGTTAGGTGATGGCGAAGTCGATCGGATTTTAAAACGGTATGCGGACGCCGATCGCGTTCCCTATTGGGCGCGACAGGCGATCGCGACGGCTTTAATCGAGGAATTGGTTAATTTAGAAGGAACTCAATCGATCTCGCCGTTACAACCGATGACGCGATCGGACATGGTTTATGTGTTAGACCGCTATTTAGAAAAACAACAAAATCCGGGGACGATTCCCGATTTCCCGGTGGATTGAAGAGGGAAGAAGCAGGAGGGAAGAAGATCGAGATTCTATTGTTTGTCTTTTTAAATCTAGAGGAGTAAGGAGGTGAACCCGATAAATGTACTAGCGCAATAGGATCGAACCTCATTGAAGATCGGGTTTAATCATCTATGCTGCGATCGCCTCCACCGATCGCTGATTGAGGATGGCTATCAAATAAAATCTCTGCTCGATAAGGGTGCAAGTGATTAAAATGAACAATATTAATAGTAATAACAATCGCTTGATCGGCCTGACTGGAGGCATTGCTACGGGGAAAACAACCGTATCCGATTACTTGACAAAAACTTATAAGTTGCCGATTTTTGATGCGGATGTTTACGCGCGGGAAGTGGTCGAAAAAGGTTCGCCCATTTTAGACCAACTCTACGATCGCTACGGTGCGAAGATCCGCTTAGAAGATGGAAGTTTAAATCGACCGGAACTCGGTAAAATTATTTTTAATAATACGGAAGAACGCAAGTGGGTTGAAGCGCAAATTCATCCCGCCGTTCGAGATCGGTTTTTGGAGGCGATCGCCCAACTCGAACCAGACGCAACCGCCGTGTTAGCTATTCCCCTACTCTTTGAGGCCAATCTCACCCATTTACCCAGCGAAATTTGGGTTGTTTCTTGTTCTGCCGAACTGCAGCGAGATCGCCTCCAACAACGCAATGGCTTGAGTGAAAAAGAAGCTCAAGCACGCATTAATTCCCAACTTCCTCTCGCAGAGAAATGCGATCGCGCCGATGTCGTTCTCGACAATTGTGGGGATCTTTCCCAACTTTACAAACAGGTCGATCGGGCCGTGCGATCGCGAATCGCTCAAAATAACTGATAGGATCGGCTAGCATCGTCATGGCCGCGATCGCCTTATTTCAAGCGATCGCAAAACCGAAAAAACCCGATCGCCCAACCCACTTGGGTCATGACATTGCCGACCGCTTACGCCCTCCGATCATGCCCGATCCTACGCTTCGTCGCCGAACTCAAGCCAAACTACCGAACCATCGGTGGAAAATTTACCCCCAATCCCCCCAACTCGCCGAGGAATTGGCGCGGGCAATTTCCCCGGATTTTTCCCCGGTTTTAGCTCAAGTTTTGATCGATCGCGGGATGACCACGGTTGAGGCGGCCCAAGGTTTCATCCATCCCGATTCTCTCGATCTTCCTTCGCCTTTAGACGATTTTCCCGCCCTCGACGAAAGCATTAATTTGCTGATTCACGCGATCGCCACGAACAAGAAAATCGCGATTTGCGGCGACTACGACGCCGACGGGATGACCAGTACGGCCCTATTACTGCGCGCCTTGCGCTACCTCGGCGCCAATGTCGATTATGCCATCCCCAGCCGCATGAAAGACGGTTATGGAATTAACGAACGCATTGTCGAAGAATTTCACCGGGAAGGGGTCAAACTAATTCTGACCGTCGATAACGGAATTGCAGCGTTCAAACCGATCGTTTTGGCGCGCAATCTCGGTTTGGATGTCATCGTCACGGACCATCACGAAGTCCCGCCGGAAGTTCCCCCCGCCACCACCATTCTCAACCCGAAACTGATTCGCGAAGATTCTCCCTATCGCGGGGTCGCCGGGGTCGGTGTCGCCTATATTTTGGCGGTCTGTCTGGCGCAAAAATTAAAAAAAGCCCAACCCCTGATTAATCCTTTACGCGAATTGCTGACTCTGGGAACGATCGCCGATCTGGCGCCCCTGACCGGGGTCAACCGTCGCTGGTTGAAATGGGGATTGCGCCAGTTACCGAATTCTAAGTTAGCGGGGGTGCAAGCCTTAATTCAAGTGTCCGGGGCGACGAGTAGCGCCTCGAAACAAGGGCGGGCGATGAAACCGGACGAGATCGGGTTCCGTCTCGGACCGCGCATCAATGCGGTGGGGCGCATCGGCGACCCGCAAATCGTCATCGAACTGCTGACTACGGACGATCGCGGGGTGGCCCTGGAACGGGCGATGCAGTGCGAACAAATTAACGCCCGGCGCCAGGAAATGTGCGAGGAGATCGAACGGGAGGCGATCGCCTGGGTGGAAAGCAGCAATATCGATTTGGGCGATCGCCGCGTCCTGCTGGTGGTCCAGTCCGGATGGCATCATGGGGTCATCGGGATTGTCGCCTCCCGCTTGGTAGAACGCTACGGCGTCCCGGTGTTTATCGGGACTTACGAAGATGCGGAAAAAACCCACGTTCGCGGGTCGGCGCGTGGGATTCCAGAATTCGATGTGTTTGAAGCGTTACAATTTTGCGATGACTTGCTCGGTAAATACGGCGGTCACCGGGCGGCGGGCGGCTTTTCGCTCAGTGGCGATAATTTGCAAGGCTTCGGCGATCGCCTCAGCCAATTTGCCTGTCAATGTCTGGATCCGTCCCACCTCAAACCCGCGATCGCGATCGATACCGCCCTCGACTTCGATCGCATTAACTTGCAGTTTTACCGCGAAATTGATGCCCTTCACCCCTGCGGGATCGAAAACCCGGCCCCGGTCTTTTGGACGCCTAACGCGAAGGTGGTCGAACAACGGATCGTCGGAAAAGGTCATCTGAAGCTGACTTTAGAAACCGACGGTTCCCCCGCCAACCGGATTCAGGCGATCGCTTGGCGCTGGGGCGAATACTATCCCCTGCCGCCGCGCGTCGATGTCGCCTATAAATTGCGCGAAAATGTCTGGAATGGGGAAACCAGCATCGAACTCGAACTGGTCAGCGCCCGCTTTCCCGAAGTCGCGCCCCCAGCACAGCCGATCTTGGTCAACCCCGAGGCGCCCCCGGTCTCCGTCCGCCCGGAATGGCTCGCCGGACCGCGTCTAGAGGACTTATTCGGACAACTGCAAGGGCGGGTCTTCGTCTACGGGGACGGGCGCCCCAGCGCGGGACCAACCCACGCCGCGATCGACTACGATCGCCCCCAAGGGGTCTGCGAAACCTTCATTTTTTGGACGCTGCCCCCGTCTCTCACTCACTTAAAGTGGCTTTTGGCGAAAGGGCAACCCCAGCAAATTTATATATATAATCAACTCCCCTCACTGCCGTCGCCGGAGAAGCTGCGATCGCTCCTGAGCGAATATCTCGCGCGATCGCCCGGTACTCCCTTGCACCTGCTCAAGTTTTCCCAAGCCCATTGGGTGGCGCCGAGTACGGTGCTGGCGGCGTTGCGCGAACTCGGCTATCCTTGCAAGGATTTTCCAAAAACCGATTCCCTCGTCCGGGAACTCGAACGCCTGCATCGCTGGTATGGCTTCTCTCCGGCGAAGTTAGGCAAAATCCGCTTTTAGAGGCGGTTAGGGGCGATCGCCTAAGTCCACATCTTCATAAATTCCGGCGATCGCACCGTCGTATCCCACACTGTTGAAGCGAACCACGTCCCCCGGACCGTAGCGCGTCAGAATCCATTGACCCTGTGGAGTGCGCTCAAAACACTCTACCCGTTGTTGTTTTTGGCTAACTAAAACGTATTCTTGCAAACTCGATAATTCGCTGTAATCTGCAAATTTATCGCCTCGATCCTTTGCTTCGGTCGTTTCCGAGAGGACTTCGACGATGAGTTTGGGAAATTCCAGGCAATATTCGGCGCGGCGATCGCGATCGTCGCAGGTCACCAGTAAATCCGGATAGTAAAATCGATGGCGACGGGCAATGTAAACCTTCATATCAGAAAACAAAACCCGACACCCAGAACCGCGCAGGCGATCGCGAATCAGTGCATAAAGATTACCCGTAATCAGAATATGCGATGCACTCGCTCCCGCCATCGCCTCCACTTCCCCATCAAGATACTCGTGCTTAATCGGGCTATGGCGTTCGGCTTCGAGGTATTCTTCTACAGTTAATCGATGGCGATCGGGTTCGCTTATCATGGTTGTCGCCTGCTCGTGATTCGACCCGGAGGATCCACCGTTGCGCTCCCATCGGATGACGGGAGCGTTGAGGGCGCAGACCCTCCCTTCTCCCTGGTCGAGACGGTTCGGGGGTTCGGTTCGCTTTCCATTCTATCCTCGCCGTTCCCCCAGAAACGCCACGGCGTTAGCAGACCATTTGACGCGTCGCTTCCGCGTCAATCGGTTTAATCAGGTACAGGCGCAGCAGGTCGATCGCCGTTCCCGCAATTAACGGCAATTTGCGGAAGAATTTCACGACTTTCGGCGCGCTGCTGGCTTCAATTTCAGCGATTTTCTCGTTGCGATCGCTGCAACGGTACATCCGTTTGAAGAATTGCGGATGTTCCACGTCGAGAATCACCGGGAAAGCGCGCGCCGAGGTCTTATTGGTCTGGCGGATCACTTCTTTATCGTAGGCGATCGGGTCGAGTCCGATGGAACGGTAAAAATCGGCCCGTTCGAGGACGGTCAGGGAATGGGTCGCGAACACGGACAGCAGGAAGAAACGCGCCCACAAGCGCCCTTTCCAACCTTTCCACATGGAGGACTGCGATCGCAACAAGGCTTTAAAAATATCCCCGTGGCGGTTTTCATCCTGACACCAGCTTTCAAATTTACGGAAAAGCGGGTAATACTGATTTTCGGGATGGGCTTGCAGGTGATGGAACACCGTAATATAGCGCCAATAGCCGATTTTTTCCGACAGGTAAACCGCGTAAATGACCCACTCGGGTTTGAAAAAAGTGTAGTTGCGAGCTTTTGTCAAATAACCCAAGTCCAGCCGAATCTTGAAATCCGCCATGGCTTTATTTAAAAACCCTGCATGACGGGCTTCGTCGCGCGCCATTAAATGAAAAATTTCTGCTAATAAGGGATTGCTTTTTTTGACGCGACGCGAAATTTCTTTAAAAAGTAAGAATCCGGAAAATTCCGACATGCACGAGCGCTCTAAAAAGTCGATAAATGCTCGGCGTTTGTCTTCGTCGATGTCGTCCCAAGAGCGATCGAACTCCTCGTCGCGCACGAAGTGGTCGCGGTTGTAATCGTTGCGCATTTCTTCGAGCATCGCCCGCAGTTCACTCTCTTGAGACGAGATGTCCATCTGACAAATGGCGTCAAAATCGGTGGTGTAAAACCGAGGCGTCAGAATCGTCTCTTTCGCCATTTCCTTCGTACCCGGTTTGAGTTCGCTTTGGCTGGGTTTGGGGGCAGTGTTGACCATTACTCCGAAATGTCCCTGTTTTAAATTGCCACATCATTATATAGTGTTAAATCTTAAAAGCGACTTTTATTAAGATTTTTAACGGAAAAGCTCGCTTTTAAAAAATTAACGCCCATATAGTAATATAGTTACATCACTAAAGAGAGCCGCGCGGGACTTCGGCACTATTGCGAAGTCAGACCGAGTTCAAACCTTCCAATTTTAGGGAAGGGTTGGCGGCTTTTTTCTGCAGCAACTATTAGATTTAGCAGATGAGTAGTAATTTAGCAATCAAGCTTCGTGAAACGACAAAAAAACCCCATACTTCATCGGAAAATCAGGGTTTTGTAAAGTGTTTTCTCAAAGGAGTTGTCGAACCGAACTCATTAAAGAAACTCATAGCGAGTTTGTATTTCGTCTACAGCGCTTTAGAAGAGGAAATCCAAAGAAATTTGGAAAATTCGATCGTCAAAGCGATGTATTTCCACGACCTCAATCGCCGCGCCAACTTGGAAGAAGATCTAAAGTTTTATTACGGAGAGAATTGGCGCGCCGAAATCCCCTATTTGCCGGGAGCCGAGCGCTTTGTAGAGCGAATTCGCGCAATTTCGAGCGAGGAACCGGAGTTACTGATCGCCCATGCTTATACCCGTTACATGGGGGATTTGTCCGGCGGTCAAAGCTTCCGAAAAATTATCCAAACGGGTTTGAATTTAGAGGGCGATCGCGGCAATGCTTTCTACAATTTCAGCAATATTGGCGATTTAAACGCCTTTAAAGGACGTTACCGCCAAGCCTTGAACGAGTTAGAGGTGGACGAAGCGCAAGCCGATCGCATCGCCGCCGAAGCGGAGCGATCGTTCAAACTCAGTCGAGGCTTGTTTCACGACCTCGAAGCCGATCTGATTGCGGCGATCGGACGGGATGAGTTCGATCGCCTCACCCGCGATCGCCGCGCCGGAAGTACGGAAAGTGCGGTCGCGCAATAAACGAAGTATTCGTCTGTTTCTACCCAATTATCACACTTTAAGAGCAAAAGAGCGTCATGGAACGGTTCGACCCCCAAGTTAAATTCAACAGCGAACTGATCGCCAAATACAACCGCAACACGCCCCGCTATACTAGCTATCCTCCCGCCACGCAATTGACGGAAAACTTCCCCGTGTCGGAGTTTCACGGCGCGATCGCCCGAGGAAACGAGCAGAAATTACCGCTTTCGTTATACTTTCACCTTCCCTTTTGCCAAAGTGCCTGCTATTTCTGCGGTTGCAACGTCATCGTCACCCAACATAAACCCGTCGTCGAACCCTATCTCGACTATCTCTCCCGCCACATCGAAGCCGTGGCGCCGCAACTGAACCGCGATCGCCGCGTCACCCAACTGCACTGGGGTGGCGGAACCCCCAACTACTTAGAACCCCACCACGTCGAACGCTTGTGGGAGGCGATCGATCGCCATTTCACCTTTGAAGACAATGCGGAAATTTCGATCGAAATTAATCCCCGCTACGTCGATCGCAACTATATTTTACTGCTCAAACAATTTGGGTTCAATCGGATTAGCTTCGGCATTCAAGATTTCAACCCCAAAGTTCAAGAAACCATCAACCGAGTTCAACCGGAACAAATGCTATTCCAAGTCATGGAATGGATTCGCGAAGCCGGATTTGAAAGCGTCAACGTCGATTTAATTTATGGTTTGCCCTATCAAAACTTGCAAACCTTTACTGAAACGATCGACAAGACTTTACAACTCGATCCCGATCGCGTCGCCGTCTTTAATTTTGCTTACGTTCCCTGGATGAAACCCGTCCAGAAAAATTTACCCAAAGACGAACTGCCGACCGCTTCCGAAAAACTCGATATCTTGCAAATGACCATCGAGAAGTTAACCGGAAATGGCTATCAGTTTATCGGGATGGATCACTTCGCCAAAGACAATGACGAATTGGCGATCGCCCAGCGAGAACGGCAGTTACACCGAAATTTCCAAGGGTATACCACCAAAGCGGGAACGGCTGAGTTATTCGGTTTTGGCTTAACCTCGATTAGTATGTTGGATGACGTTTACGTGCAGAATCAAAAACGTCTCAAAGACTTTTATCGGGCGATCGACGAGGGAGTATTGCCGATTGAAAAAGGCTACCATCTCGATCGCGACGACAAAATTCGCCGCGATGTGATTATGGAATTGATGTGCCACTGGACGCTGTACAAACAGGAAATGGAAGAGCGGCATCACATCGATTTCGATACTTATTTCGATCGGGAATTATTCGACTTGGAAGCCTTAGCTGCCGATGGTTTAGTGCGCCTCGATTCTGAAAAAATCGAAGTAACTCCCGTGGGACGCTTACTCATTCGTAATATCGGTTTCGTGTTCGACGCCCACACGCCGGAACATAATTTAGAGCGCCTGTCAAAAGCAATTTAAGTTATTGTTTCTGTCTAAAACAGCGAAGCATTCACCTTCGCAAACAGGCGGGAAGTCTCCCGAGGCGATCGTCGAATGCTTCGTCGTTTTTCGAGCTAAAAATTCACCCGGACAAACCCATGCCCCATCGCAGAAATCAACATCACTCTCGCCGAAATCGCGGCCAAAATTGCGGTCGAAATCGCGGTCAAAGCCTCGGTCAATTCGCCGCCTGCACGGGGGCGATCGTCGCTCTCACTTTAAATACTACCGCCGTCAGCCAAGCGGCCACAACACCGAGCGATCGTACCGTTCAAGCCATGATTGAAGGCATTGAAGACGAATATAAAGCTCGCGCTTTATATCAAGCGGTTATCGATAAATTTGGCGAAATTCGCCCTTTTACGAATATCGTCATCGCCGAAGACCGCCACGCCAAAATGTGGGAACCGCTTTTCCAAAAATACGGCGTTCCCCTCCCCGAGGATCGTTACGCCAACAATATCGAAGCCCCCGCCACTTTAAAAGAAGCCTGTGAAATGGGGGTGCAGGGAGAAATTGACAACGTGGAAATGTACGATCGCTTCTTAAATTTTGTTGAAGAACCGGATATCCGATCCGTATTCTTGCGGTTGCGAAATATCTCGGAACAACGACATTTACCCGCATTTCAACGCTGTTTGCAGCGAGTTTCTCGCTGATAGAATAGGGAAAGTAGGATGGGTAAAATGTGCCTACCCTACAACTTAAAAAATAGCGAACCAACTTAACATCATGAGTACAACGATCGATCCCTTACCCGAACTCGCAAAAATTCCCCCGGGACATCTTAATATGATGGGCTATGTAGACGAATCCGAAGTCAACGGACCGGGTTCGCGCGCAGTTGTTTGGGTGCAAGGCTGCATCCGCGAATGTCCCGGCTGTTTTAATATCGCTTCTTGGTCGTTTGAACTCAATCAAGTAATTTCTGTAGATGAATTGGCCGCAAAAATATTGAGTAATCCTCACAATCAAGGAGTGACTTTTTCCGGTGGCGAACCATTTTGGCAGGCTCCCGCATTAACGCAACTCGCCAAAAAATTAAAAGCGGCGGGGTTAAATGTGATGTCGTTTAGTGGCTTTACTTTGGACGAATTGCAATCGCCAAAAGCCCCTCCTGGATCTCAAGAATTACTAGCCGAACTCGATATTTTGATCGACGGACCCTATTTAGAAAATCAGGCGATTCATTCTCCAGAATCTCCCGTTTCTTCACGCAATCAAAAGGTACGCATTTTTAATCCCGAATTTGAAGATAAAATTACCTGGGCCAGCGACCAAATCGAGATTCACGTTCTCAAAGATGGAACCCGCATTATTACCGGATTTCGAGGACAAATGGATTTGGCGGAAGGATAACCTGTTGGACCGCCTGTTGTAAGTTTTGTAAATACCTGTGCCGAAACCGGAGTGAATGGCTCAAGATCGGAATTAAGTAGAAATACTTTCTAATTCTAGAGGTCGGGCCAGTGAGACATAGATCTTGGCAAAATTGGCAAAATTGGCAAAATATTCTCCTCGGGGTATTGGCGTTTGTGGCGGTCTTTCTGACCCCGCTTTACTCCTTCGCTCAAACTGAAAATGGTGTTTTAGACGTTTATTTTTTCTACAGTTATACTTGTCCCCATTGCGCCGAACAGAAGCCGTTAATGCATGAAATGGATCGCAGCGATCGCGTGACAGTCCATTTTCACGAAGTCACGGAAGAACCCCAATTGTGGCAACAATTTCGGGCGAAATATGGGGTATTTTCCGGTGCTGTTCCGCGCACGTTTATCGGCGAGCGATCGTTCATCGGCTACGTCAATGGCGAGGGAGCTTTAGAATATAATGAAGCCTACCAAGGTTATATCGGTTATCGCAATCAAATTATTCGCGCCGTCGAAGAAGAAATAGGCGCGTCTCTCTCCCTTTCCAGCGATCGAGAAACACCAAACTTAGCTCAAAATGTAAAAAAAAACTTGGCTTGGTTTCTTCTTCCAATTCTCTATGTTTCAAGCTATCCCTTCACCCGCAATAAATTAAAAACCGAACAGCACCAGCGCTACTGGATGGGCGGTGCTTTTGCCTTCACAATTGTTAGCTTATTTGCCTTTATTGCTTCAACTCCAGACATTGTTATTAAAGAGTTTGCCAGTCAACTCCCCTTTCCTTTATTTGTATCGGCGATCGCCCTTGCCGACGGCTTCAATCCTTGTGCTTTTACCGTCTTAATTATTCTCCTCTCTTTACTGACTTACACCAAAAGCCGACGAGATATGAGCATTGTCGGCGGCACATTTATCACGACTTCAGCCGTGATGTATTTTCTATTTATTATGTTAATGGTGTTAGTCGGTTCGGTGTTTCTCGAAAAATATGGCACTATCTTTTTATGGATTTTAGGTGCCTTCATTGCGATCGCAGGACTGATTAACATTAAAGATTACTTCTTCTTCAAACAGTCGGTTTCCCTTTCCCTTTCCGAAAAGCAGCAGTTAACGATCACCCAAAAAGCCGGGAAAATTGTTCGGGAACTCAAAAGCGCCGAAGGGAATAAAATTCGCTTGCTCGCTGCGGTAGGAGGCACGATTTTACTCGCTATTTTTGTCAATATCATCGAACTCGGTTGTACGGCCATTTTACCCACCGTTTATATGGCTACGCTGATTAACGTGTGCGGCTCCAATGCGTGGCCGTGTTATTCTTATTGGACGGCGATCTATGCGGCGATTTATATCCTTCCCCTCTTGGCGATTTTGGCGAACTTTATCTATTCCTTTAAATCCGCCCGACTCAATGAAAATCAAGGTCGCATTCTCAAATTAGTCGGCGGTACTTTCATGCTTTTCTTTGGCTTGTTGATGTTATTTAAGCCGGAATTTTTAATCTTGGCTTAATCGATAAAAAAGGGCGATCGCACGGGTAGGGACACGACATGTCGTGTCCCTACGGTTGAACGAATATTCAGAAGTTCATTCAGAACTTATTTATTCTTCTGCTGATTGCGGGCTTGTTCGACGGCAATTTCTTTAATGGCTTGCAGAGAATTAGAATTCGCCGTTCCTTCGATCGCCTTAACCGCCAGGTCTTGCACTTGTTTTAATGCACCTTCGAGCTGTTTGTTCAAGCTTTGGATTCGTGCTTCTTGGTTTTGGATACTTTGTTGCAGAGAATTGATCCGAAGTTCGTAAGATCGGGTGGCACCTTCCACTTCTTTTGCTCGTAAATCTGCGGCGACTTTTGCCTGATAATTCCCGATATTGCGACCATTGTCTTTGCCATTCTTAATGTTGGTTTCGAGTTCTTTTTCATGGGCTTCGACTTTGGCTTTTGCTTCAGCTTGTTGTTTCTCTCGTTCGGCGATCGCCTTTTCCCGTTCTTCCCATTCTTTCTCTTGGGTTTCTCGGGCTTCTTCTAGCTCTTGATATAAGGCTTGTTTGCGCTGTTCGTATTCTTCCTTATCTAAATCTCGGGCGAGTTGTAAGTCGTAGCGATATTCTTCCTCGTCCCGTTGTTGACTTTGCTGGTGTTCGCGGTTGCGTTCTTGAATTTCGCGAGTGTGGGTTTCTTTTTCCTTTTTCCAGTTTTTGTTTAAATCCTGGATTTGTTGTTCTAAGGTCTCCCGTTGTTGCGTTAATTCACTGTCAAATTGTTTCGATCGCTCTTGATAACTTTCGAGTAATGTATCGAGGGTATTTTCTTCGACTTCGAGTTCGTGAAGGGCTTCTAATTCTTCAATCTCTTCACTTACCGAGGCTTGCAATTCAGACAGTTTCGAGGCTTCGGCGGTCAATTGTTCCGAAAGTTCGCTGACGGCACTCCCAAAGCCCAATTGTAATAATTGCAGGCTTTCGATGGTTTGGTGCATCTTGTCTTTAGCGGTTTTTGGAGCATTCATTTTCGGTTTAACTTCAGCAGAAGGGGTGGTTTGTTGCGCGGCAGCTAAGGGATTACTCGCGATCTCCTTTTTCTCTTTCTCTGTTTTTTTCAGTTGCGACTCTAAGGACGATTTTTCTTTTTTTAGCTCTTCAAAAGCTTCGAGGATTTCAGCTTTCGTACTGCGAGAATTGATTTTTTTAGCCATCGTCTTTGTTGCAATTCTTGGACTATTCTAACTGTAGCGGTCGGCTTGAAATTAGGCGGGCTTATTTATTGCCACTCGTACTGGCACGATCGCCGCGATCGGTATTCTGAAATGCGCGCATCGCCAAGTCTTGAGCCTGTCGCATCGCCGCTTGCAATTGGGCGGTAATATCGGCAATTTCTGCGGTTTGTCGCTCGATCGTATTTTCCAAAGATTGAATGGTTAATTCGTAACCTTCTTTCGTTCCTTCCCACTCTTTCTCGAACAAATCAGCCTTAACTTTCGCTTCGCGACGGGCTTCGGCGATCGCCTCTTCTTTGGCCTTCGTATAGGCTTGCTTCAATTCTTCCTCAAATCCTTCAATTTTTTGTAGATTTTGTTCGTATTCGGCTTGATGGCGGTCGAGTTCGCGTTCGCGTTCGCTCCAGTCTTTCTGTTTCTGAACGTCTGCCCCTTGCAATTCTCGTTCTTGAACTCGTTTGAGTTCTTCGTACTCGTCCATTTCGACTTTCCGCAAGCGCTCGATTTTATATTGATAATCTGCCTCTTCTTGTTGGCGCGCTTGCAATCGTAATTCTTGTTGTTCTTGCGCCCTCGCCTCAAATTCTGCTTGTTCTTTTTCCCAGGCTTTGCGTTCGCTCGCCATCTCTTTTTCGATGGCTTCTTGCTGTTCGTTGGCGGTTTTTTCTAAGTTGGCCAGTTTTTCCCGATGTTCCTGAGTGAAGATGTGAAGGGCATCGGCAACGACTCGCACTTTGCGTAATTCTTCCAACCGATCGCCTTCGATGGCGATCGCCCGTCGTAATTGCTCTAATTTCTCCGATTCGGTCTCGACTTTGTCGGCGAGGGACTGCACGATCGTGCCGAAATCTAACTGTAAATCGGCCAATCCTTTAACGATACTATCGATCGTATAAGTCGAAGCGACGGCGAGTAATTCTTTATTCTTCTCTTTTTCTGCCTCTTCTTCTTTGGTCGCGACTTTCGATTCAATTTTCGATCGCTCGGCGAGCAGTTGACGAAATTCAGTTAAAATTTGAGCCTTACTATCTTTAGCAGCACTCTCTTGGGGCATGATTGACACTCCTTAAACTTACAGTTTTTAGATAGACTTGACCGAGGCGATCGCCCGTCATGCCATCTCGATTATTCTTCGGTTAACTCGACGTAATCGCAAAGGGATGGGTTGCCCAAAACTTCGAGAATTTCCTGACAGCGATCGCAGCGATTTCCCGGCCAACAATAACACCGATCCATCGATTTTAACAGCAAGACTTGCAATCGTCGATTTTGTTTGAGCAATCGCCTGTAATTTCGCTGTACCGACTTGACCACTAAACTCATGTGTTGAAAATCTTGCGCCAGCAGATCGAGATCGTTTAAACCATCGCCGCGAATGTCGTCAATCGTCACTAACTTTCCGCGTAATTGAGTTTCGCGGCGATCGCTTAATTTGCTCAATTTTGTCAATTCCTTCATTTTTACACCCTACCGTTATCTCGGTTGCCTTTGAAAGGATCGCTTCGCCTCGGCGATCGAGCCGTCGGCGAAGCACGATCCCGATCGCTGTTTAAAAAGCAGGAGCCATTTGTGCTTCTGGGTTTGCGGCTTCCGACTCACCCCCCGGTAAGGCCAAATCGCCATTTTGGCTGTCGTGACCGTTGCTGTAGGCAGCCATCAAACAGGCAATTTCATGAGGGGGCAAGTTGTCGAGACAAACCATATTGGTCGTACTTTCCAAATCGATCATGCGCGAGAGATTTTGAGAGTCGCTTAAAACGGCGGCGGCTTGTTCCAAACTGTCCCACTCGGAACGTTCCAGCCAATCCCATTTTAAAGAATAGTAATTGATCGGCTTGAGGACGCCCGTTTCATCCGGTTTTTGTCCGGAATGCTTGAGAAATTCGGGAATAAAAATGCCTTCGGCGGGTTCGATTCCCCGAGCTTGAACTGAGGCAACTAAGCGATTGAAGTCGCTTAAAGAACGCCCTTTAATATAGGTGACCATGACGACCCCTTTCGGCAATTCGCCGGATTCGGCCACGAACCAAATTTGTCCCCAAAGGGTATTGTGGGTCTGTCCTAAACTGCCGAAAAACTTGCTAAATTTCAAAATTGTCATCGACAGTTTCGATCCGTATTCTTCATCGCCAATCGTCCATTTTCCACTCTGGCAATTATTGCGGACGGCGAGAGGAAGTTCGGGAACCACGATTGCATTTTCCGGTTTAGTTCCGAAGACGGAAATCGTTGCTTTCTTAGCCATTTTGACTGCTCCTATTTGTTTGTTGTTGGGGGATCTGTTGGCCGATCGCCCGAACCCGCTTTCAGCGAATGACGGGGCGATCGTTGCGTGCGGGAATTGGATATTTGTAGGGTGCGCCTTGCGCTTCCCCCGGGGGATAAACTTCAACCCAATTCGACTCCTCGACGGTCTCGGAGGCGATCGTCGCTTCTGCGGAGGGTTCGCAGGTTTCGAGTGCGGCGAGTAAGTGCTTTAAAATTTCAATGTGAGCCGGGGTAAAGTGAATGCTGAATCCCGCGCCATCGCGAGCGTAACCCGGACACACCAGGGAGGCTGCCCCCCGATCTTCATGTTTGGCGATATACAACCAATCTTGTGCTTCTAGCTTGTAGTGCGTGTCACTCCAGGTTTTGAGCATCGTCGTTCTCCTCGATCGGACTTCAAGGCGGGGATCGGGGGGCGCGCGATCGCCATCCCGAGAGAAACATCTATATATAGGGGTAGATTGGGACTGCATCCAGTTTTAAACCCTATCTATAGTGTTTTTGTGTTGAACCTTTATTCAACTAAACTCAGTCTAGCTCGTGTTGAATCTTGCGTCAACCCCTGGAGTTGATTTTTTTGTCAAAACCGCCTACAATGCTGGTGTCATCAACAAGACACGCTTTTGCAATGGCTCGTATCGAGAGGAAATCACCGTGAAAGAAGCAGATCGAGAAGCCACAGGCTTGACCTTCGGGAAACTCATCCGTCAAAGCCGCAAGGATAAAGGGTTCAGCCAGCGCGAACTCGCCCATCGGATCGATGTAGACTTTACCTATCTGTCCAAACTGGAAAACGATCGCTCGGAGTACGCGCCGAAAGAAGAAGTGATCCGGGGTTTAGCGGCTCATTTGGATCTTGACGAAGAAGAATTGATCGTTTTGGCGGGACGGATGCCGCAAGCTTACGAAGAATTTCTCAAGCAAAATTACAAAACTATGCCCGCGCTGTTGCGGCGTATGAGAGAGAATCCGGAATTTGCGCAGAAAGTGTTTGAGGCAGCCAGTCAGGGGGAATAGCCTTGGGGATTTTCAAACCGTACCGCTTTTATACAAAAGCTCAAATCGAATACCGGGCGAATCAACTGTTGCGACAAATGAAGCAACGCGGTTCGCAATTCGTCCCCCAGTGGCCTCTCGATCCGACGTTGGTGGCCGATTTTCTGGATCTCGGCGTAGTTTGGGATGCGATCGCGGCGGACGAGGAAGGGGCGATCGCCGCTCGGATTTTGCCATTAGAGCGCTGCATCGAAATCAACGAGGAGATTTTGGAGATGCCCCAAGGCTTCCAAGAATCGACCCTCGCCCACGAGATCGGCCATTGGTTATTACATGTCGATCTAGAAGCGGCTGAAAGCACCTCACAAAAGTCTCACTTACCGTTTGTCTGTCGGGGCAATCGGGAACTGAGGGAAGGAATTTCGCCGAATTTGACCCAGTTGCAATCCATTGAGTGGCAGGCGCAATATTTTGCCAGTTGCTTGCTGATGCCGCGCCACATTTTGGAAGACATGCGCCAGGGCCGGAATTTGACGGAATGGGCCGAGTTATACGCCATGCGCGAGCAATTGGGGGTCAGTATCTCCAATTTGGTCAATCGCTTGCAAGATTTGGAATGGATTTACATTCCCAAGCGATCGCGCCAAATTTATCCCGGGAAAGCGTTTGTATACGGCTAGTCTCTCCCTCGACGGTCTCGAACGAATCCCAGGCACCTGTACGGATGAAACCGCGATCGCCCGTGCTTCAGAACAGTTTGAGTAAGAGCAGTAGTGCGATCGCGAGGGTTCCAATTACGGCGATCGACTCAATTAAATTCCCTTCAAGCCATGTTTTGATGCGATCGCCGAAGAAGAAAATGAGAGTACAAACGGTAAAAATTCTCAAGCTGCGACCGACGATCGAAGCGAGGAGAAACTGAACGAAATCGAATTTTAAAATTCCCGATCCTAGGGTAAATAACTTATAGGGAATGGGGGTAATGGCTGCGATAACGACTCCCCAAAATCCCCAATCGTGGTACAGATTTTTAACCTCTGTAAAAACTTGACGTTGCGGGTCGTAAAAGTTTAATAAGGGTTTGCCTACAGCTTCAAAGGCAAATAGACCGATGCCGTAACCGAGGATGCCTCCGAGGACGGAACCGACGGTGCAAATCGTGGCAAAACGAAAGGAGGCGGAGGGTTTTCCCAAACATAAAGCCATCAGCAACACGTTAGCGGGAAGCGGCAAAAATGCCGATTCGGCGGCAGCCAAAAAAAACAAGGCGATCGCGCCATAACGGCTTTCACTCAGGGCGATCGTCGAATCATAAACGCGCTTGCATAGTTGTTGAATTTTCAAGGGTAGGCGATCGCAGATAACCCGATCACAAGAACTTCGGTGAGATTCGAGGGCAAAAATTGCCTCATAGACGATTGGTTTTGCTGGCTTTGTGTTCGCGATAAATCTGTACGAGAGACGTGGTGCAAGATACGGTAATCATAACCAAAATAATCGGCAGTAAATAGCGATCGATATCGTCGCCGATCAGGGCCCCGAGATAATAACCGAGGAGGGGAATACCAAACGCCCAAACCGCACCGCCGACGGTATTATAGACTAAAAAAGTGCGATAATTCATCGAGCCGATCCCGGCCACGATCGCCCCAAACGTGCGAATAATCGGCAAAAATCGCGCCATCACGATCGTATTTCTGCCGTGTTTTTCGTAGAAAAGTTGGGCGGCGACCAAATGTTTTTTGTGAAAAATTAACGAATCTTCGCGACGGAACAAACGGCGTCCGAAACGGTAGCCCGTACTGTAGCCGATATTGTTACCGAGAACCGCACAAACGAACGCACCCATTGTCAGCGCACCGAGATCGAATAAACCTTGTTGGGCCAAGACCCCTGCAGTGAACAGCATACTGTTTCCCGGCAAAAAGACGCCGAAGAAAACCCCCGTTTCCAGTAAAACGATCGTCCAGACTCCGATCAAACCGAACGCCTTAATCGCCTCGGGTAAATCGCTCAAGCTGTTAATCAGATTCGCGAATTCAGACAACATTCGATTTTGGGGAATGTAGAGTTTAGATTTTAGAGTGGAAATCCGGCGATCGCCCGCCACTATCGAGCATAACAGGCGATCGCCGTTCGGGGAAAAATGAATCCGTCAATTATAATCCGATCGACTCGCGAACCAGATCGATCGCCCGTTTGACCACTTCATAACCGAAAAACAAAATCGATGCCGAAAGTACGAAACCCATCGCACAGACCACCAAACCCGCCAGAGAGATCGCGCCGTCATCGTCGAGTAAACCGAATCCCGTAATAAAAATGCCCATCGCGGGTAAAGTATTGGTTCCCGGAATCGGAATCATCATCGAAATCGACATCAAAGCGATCGCCAAACCGATAATCAAACGACCGGAAACACTAGTACAGATATAACTGAAGCGAGGACGGGACAGCACCTCAATTTTTTGCAACCAAGGAATCCCGGCTTTTAAAAACCCCTGAACCGTACTGAGGGCGATCGGACGGCGCAGCATTTTTTCCGGTAACCAAGGCTGTTTCGATCCCATCATCAACTGCACCGCCAAAAATAATAAAACAATTCCAAACGGAATCGAGTAACCCGGCGCGGGAACGGGGAGAGCCGAAGGTAGCGCTAAAACCACGAATAGAAACCCGAAAATCCGCTCTCCAGCCAACGTCCACATATCGGAAAGCGTAACTTCGGCAGCACGTTCTTCTTGGAAAAAGTAGCGAGTTAATTCAACAGAAAGTCGAGCCACAGGGTTAACTACTTCTAGTGAAATTCTAGTGAGATCGTGAAAATGAAATCGTCAAAAAATACTAGGAACGCAGAAAAAACCGTTAAGATAGCGAAATAGGGTGGACGAATCCACCCTAAATCCTTAAATTAATTCAGTTAGTCATTAAGTTCCTGCGGTCCAGGAGTTCATGTACTTAACTTGCTCGTCCGTCAGGATATCCATATTGATGCCCATCGCTTTGAGTTTGAGCGCGGCAATTTCTTGGTCGAGCTCGGTCGGAATCGAGTGCAGACCCGGTTCGAGCTTACCTTTGTTCTTGACCAAATATTCGCAGCCGAGGGCTTGGTTGGCGAAGCTCATGTCCATCACGGCGCTGGGGTGTCCTTCCGCCGCCGCCAAGTTAATCAGGCGACCTTCCCCGAGAACCACGACGGACTTACCGGACTTGAGACGGTACTCTTGAGTGAACGGACGCACGGTGCGAACGTCAGAAGCCATCGAACCGAGGGATTTGAGGTCGATTTCGATATCGAAGTGACCGGAGTTGCAAACGATCGCGCGATCCTTCATGTTCTCGAAGTGTTCGGCGCGCAGTACGTGCTTGTTCCCGGTCACGGTGATGTACAAGTCGCCGTAACGCACCGCTTCTTCCATCGGCATGACGCGGAAGCCGTCCATAGTTGCTTCGAGGGCTTTAACCGCGTTGATTTCGGTGACGATCACGTTCGCACCCATACCGCGAGCGCGTAAGGCGGCACCTTTACCACACCAGCCGTATCCGGCGACGACGACGGTTTTACCCGCCAGCAGGATGTTGGTGGCGCGGATAATGCCATCGAGGGTGGATTGACCCGTTCCGTAACGGTTGTCAAAGAAATGCTTAGTTTCGGCATCGTTGACATTCATCGCCGGGAACGAGAGAACGCCGTCGTTGAACATCGCTTGCAAGCGGACGATCCCGGTGGTGGTTTCTTCCGTGGTGCCGATGATATCGGGGAGTTGATGTTGGCGATGCTGGACGAGGGTAGCGGTCACGTCGCTGCCGTCATCGATAATGATGTTGGGTTTGTGGTCGAGGGCGATTTCGACGTGACGGTGATAGGTTTCGTTGTCTTCACCTTTGATGGCGAACACGGGGATACCGTGGTCGGCAACCAAACTGGCGGCAACGTCATCTTGGGTACTGAGGGGATTGCTGGCGATCAGAATAGCGTCAGCGCCCCCGGCTTTGAGGGCAATGGCGAGATTGGCGGTTTCCGTGGTTACATGGCAGCAAGCCACCAAGCGGATGCCATCCAGGGGCTTTTCTTGAGCGAAGCGATCGCGAATTTGAGCCAACACGGGCATTTCGCGACCTGCCCACTCAATCCGTTGCTTGCCTAGAGGGGCGAGAGAAAGATCTTTGACTTCATGTTTGACTTGAGTGGAAGTTGCTGTCATGAAACGGTTTCCTCGAACGACAAATTAACGACAATTTTTACGTTTGCCAACCTTACCACCTTAGTACACACCCGCCCGGAATGTCAGGGGACCCCCCTGTGAAGCAGGCTCAAGGAGAGGGGGATTGAGTTGGCGTGGGTGTTGAGTTTTCCGTCGGTGCGGTGGGAGTTGGCTGGGGTTGATTGCGGGAGGGATCTTCGTGTTCCCGAACCCCCGGATCGAGGGTTGGGTTCGCTGTTTTTTTCGGTTTTAACATATCCTCTGACGGAGGAGGGTAGAGGCGATCGCCGCCCAAACCCCCCGTCGCCGGGTCGAAGGGTTCTAAGACTTCGGAGATGCCCGTGCTAGGCGTGCTGCGGACTTCCCGGATTTGACTTTCTCGAAATACTAAGGTGAACTGGCGTCCCATGCGGCGATCGAGAAATTTTTCAACTTCTCTGACTTGTTTGGAGGTAATCGGTTGTTTGACTTCGACGCTTAAAAAGACTTCTGGCGGTTGTTTCGTCCAATCGATCTCGATCGCCGAGAGTAAGTTAACTTGTTGTCCGACAGTAATCGTTTCGCGCTTAAGAATTTCTTTGAGATTCGATCGCACGTTGGCTTCGCGCAGTAAGGTCCAGAGGCTGAAAAATAAGGGAATTGCGATCGCCCCGGTCAGGGCAAAAGTCCAGCCCAACGCTCGCCCGATTTTTTGGGTTTCGATATAGTAACCGCCCCAAACAAACACCAACATGCACGCGAGAACGATCCCTAAAAAGTTAGTGAAATAGAGCAGGAAAGACCCCCAACTCGCTACCCAATAGTTTTGAGCTAAACTGAGCCCGACCACGCACAACGGCGGCATCAGAGCCACGGAAATCGCGGTTCCGGCTAAGGCGTCGCTCAACTTGGGGCGGATTTTGGCAAAACCGCTAATCGCTCCGGCGGCGATCGCCACTGCAAGATCGGCAAGATTGGGTTGGGTTCGCGAGAGGATTTCGCTGCCAAATTCGGAGATCGGTAAGTTGACGAGACGACCGATCGTCCACGAAAGGAAAATGGCGATCGCCGTCCCGCCACCGACGGTTATCAAACTTTTACGAATTAAGTCGATATCGGCTTCTAAGGCGCCGAGGGCGACTCCGCGCAAGGGCATCATTAATGGGGCAATAATCATCGCGCCGATAATGACGGCGGGACTGTTATTGAGTAAACCCATGGTCGCGATCGCGCAAGAACTGATGACTAAAACAGCATAATTTAAGTCAAAATCTGCATCTTCTAATAGTTGCTTGCGCAGTCGTAAAAGATCTTCAAAGGAGGCTTTTTGCATGGAAGCGATCGCCTGTTTTCAAATAATAGATAAAAAATCAAGCGCCCGGTCTAAAGTTGTTGTTAATTATAGAGCCTTTCTCTGGTAAAGGGGCGATCGTCCCCACGAATCGAGTTAGATCGGATCGCCTCGGCGATGCTCCAAGGGAGCCGCTTCGCGAACGACCAGTTTGATTTGTATGAATCCTGGCGATCGGGTTTCAATGTTTATTATCATTTAAAATAAAAAGAGCGGCAACCAAAGACATACAGCCGATACAGCCTTATTCTGCCTCGCCAATTAACGTAAATGCGGCCCATCCATAGGGATTGGGATCTTTCGCCATCGTTTTCAACATCGCCTGTCGTAAAGCTTGAGCCTTGTCTCCGGAAACGAGCCAATGCTGATAAAACTCTTCCATCAACACGGCGGTGGTATCGTCGGGGACGGACCACAGAGAGACCAAGACACTCGCCACTCCGGCGGAAATGAGCGATCGCGACAACCCGATCGCCCCGTCCCCCGTAATTTTCCCCCGTCCAGTCTCACAAGCGGACAACACCACTAACTCCGCATTCAAGTCTAACTCGAAAATTTCCGCCGCCGTCAGCAAGCCGTCGTCGGTGGGTGAAGGAGTCAGTGCGATCCAACTGTCGAGGGCTTGTTGCGGGTCAAAACTGCCGTGAGTCGCCAAGTGAATCAGCCTCGCCGTTTGCATCTGCTCGACCACTGCGGTTTCTGTCGCCTGCTTGCCGATTAACGGCGTTGCTTGCAAAATTTGGCCGATTTCGCGGGCTTCGCGTTCGGCATAAGGTAACGGTTTGAGGGCGATCGCCCGTTCGCCGACCCCGTCCGCGACCAGAGGCATTTCCGGATTGCCGACAATCAAAACCTCGCGATTTGCCAGTATCTCACTTTGTTGTCGCGTGAACTCCAGCACTTGAATGGAAGGGGCGGTCAGCATGGCGTGTTTTTCGATTAAATAGCGCCCGTTTTCGTCGATTAAGGCGGGAAACGGCAACAGAAACAGGGAATCTTGAGGGATAAAAATCACGTGCCGATCCGGATCGGTGGGGAGCAGATCGGCGATCGGATCGATCGACAGTTGGTACAGTTGTTTTAACTCGTCATAGGTCGCTTCCCATTCCGGCGGCGGTTCGATGTGAGTCGCTTGGGCGCCGAGATTGAAACTTCTAGGCGGTCTGGGATCGATCGCCTGGGGCGGTTGGTTTCCCCGTCCGGCGGTCTCGAACTGGGAATAACAGCTAAAATCGCCGAAACAGCGCGATTTATAAATTAATTCGGAGATCGAGGTCTGTTGCTGTTGCCATAACGGGGTCAAATCGACGCGCCGAAAGGCGATCGCCCCCGTCGGTCGAATCACCCAGATATACAATTGTGATTCGCGCCATTGGGGAGAACCGCCGACGGTAAACTCATCTAAAACTATCGAATATTGGACGATTACGGCATTCTGAAGCCGAGCGATCGCTCGAATGCGATCGAGATCGGGAGGGGCGCTGGCGGAGGCGAGATCGAAATCCTCACTCACTCGCCGAGCGAGTAATTCTACAAACGCTCTCGCCCGACCCCGTTCGGCAATTTCGAGGGCTTTCTCGATCCGATCGCGGGCGATCAAAACGCTTTGTAGCCGTTCGTAAGTGCGCCTGTACTGGTCGAACAGGGTAATTTTCTGGCTGTCGCTGAGATCGGGCCGCAATTGCTCGCGGATTTGGATCGACTCCAATAAATACTGCTCGGCGCGATCGTATTGTTCTAACTTTTCATAAAGACTGCCGAGATTGTGCAGGCTGTTGGCTTGGGCGCGCCGATCGCCAATGTCGCGGGCGATCGCTAACGATTGCAGGTAAGAGCGGATGGCGCGATCGAAGTCGCCACGGCGTTCGTAGAGAATCCCCAGATTGCCGAGGGTATTGCTTTGGGCGACCCGATCGCCCCGTTCGCGACTCATCGCCAGCGATTGCCGATAAGCGTCTTCAGCCCGATCGCCCTCGGCGAGATGGTTGTAAACCGTTCCCAAGTTATCGAGAATTTTCGCTTGGGTGGCGAGATCGCCGTCTTCCCTAGCAATCGTGAGAGAGTCTCGATACACCTGCAAAGCCCGGGGATATTCCCCGCGACTCTCGTAAACAATACCGAGATTGGTCAGAATTTGCCCTTGTTTCGGGCGATCGCCCCGTTGCTCGCTCATGGCGAGTGCTTGCTGCAAATGATATTCCGATTCCCGATATTCCCCCACGGCGTGGAACACCAACCCCAGACCTACCAGCGCATCCGCTTCGCCAGTCGGATCGCCCAGTTCTCGCGCGACGACTAAAGCGCGCTGGTAAAATTGCTGCGATCGCCCATATTCTCCCCGACTCAGATAAACATTCCCCAGTCCGACGGACGAACTCCTTTCCCCTTCTCGATCCCCCAATTCCCGGGAAATCTCTAAAGATTGTCGGTAAACCTGCTGGGCTTGTTTATACTCGGCGATCGCTTGGTAGACATTCCCCAGATTGTGGAGGGCTTCGCTTTCCCCCTGGCGATCGCCGATTTGGCGCGCCAGCATTAAAGATTGTCGGTAAACCTGCTGGGCTTGTTTATACTCGGCGAGACGTTCGTAAACCCGACCCAAGTTATGGAGAACCCCCCGTTCCGCGTCGGATTTGCCGAGTTCGCGAACGATCTCTAAGGATTGCTGGTGGTAGGCGACGGCGCCTTCGTCGTCCCCCAACGTTTCATAAAGGAGTCCGAGGTTGATGGCGATCCAGCCTTGTTTCAATTTATCCCCAACCTCCTCGTAAATCTCTAAGGCGCCCTGCCACGATCGCCGAGCCGCATCGAGCTGATTTTGTCGCACTTGTTCGAGTCCGAGTTGGGACAGGCGATCGGCGTGTTGGATGCGCTCTCGTGGAGTCGCCGACTCACTTTGTGCGCGTACGGGGGCGAGGAAGCGGCGCGCCTGACTCGCAGGGGTGGAAGATGTCAGAGCAAACAATAATAAAGCGAGAAAAAACAGAGGAACGCGAAAATAGCGAAAGTGCTGCATAAAATTCCGGGCGATCGCCCTCAAAAGGCTTAGAGATCGACTGTTGGAAAAACTGGGAATGTAACCAACGGGTGGGTTCTCCAGTAGATGCAGAGTTTCGCCATCGAGATCGATCGTAGTTCGTTTCCGTTATAACTCCCTTGCGTGCGATCGCGGCTAGCTGCGTCGCCATTGCCCGGGGCGCAAGGTTAGCATAGAAGAACTCGCGATCGCGCGCCTCGATTTTGCCAACTCATCGGGAGACATCGGCCACGATTCATGCTTGCTGGTCGTCCTTTTTCTATGAACTCTGCTCTACGATTACTCCTCAGTTCGATCGCCTGTCTCCTGTGGACTGCATCGCCCCCACGCGCTCAAATTATTCCCGATCGCAGTTTGCCGGAAAACTCCACTGTCACGGAAACTGACGGCGTTCGCGTCATTACAGGCGGCACGCGATCGGGCGATTTACTCTTCCACAGTTTTGAAGACTTTTCCCTCCCGACAGGCGGCGAAGCCTTTTTTAACCAAGGGCCGGAGATTGCTACAATTCTGACCCGCGTCACCGGAACCCATCGATCGCAAATCGACGGTTTAATTCGCGCCAATGGCGGCGCAGACTTGTTTCTACTCAATCCTAACGGGATTCGCTTCGGGCCGAATGCGCGCCTCGAACTCGGCGGTTCCTTTGTCGCCACCAGCGCCGATCGCCTCGTGTGGGACAACGGCAGTTTCTACAGCGCCAGCGAAGCGAACGCGCCCCCATTACTGACGGTCGGCGTACCGACGGGGATCCAATTCGGCAGGGAACCCGGCTCGATTGATGCCGCCGGATTCGGTCACGACCTGGCGGTTCAAACGCGCCCGGTGCCGACAGTTCGCGGCGATCGCCCCGCCAATTTAGGCGTCGAACCCGGTGCGACCCTCGCCCTGATCGGCGGTTCCGTGAACCTGTCCGGCGCCATTCTCGAAGCGGACAACGGCGCGATCGCCTTGGGGGCGGTCGGTCGTCACGATCGCCCGGTTCGCGTCGGTCTGGCCCGGACAGATTCCGGTTTCAGCTTCGATTACAGCGCCATCGACCAGTTTGACGAGATTACCCTGCGATCGCGCGCTTTGGTCGGCGTCACGGGCGATCGTCCCGGGGCGATCGACGTGCGAGGGCACTTGCTGACCTTAGAAGGCGGATCCTCGATCTTTTCCCAAAACCGAGGCGGCGAAACGGCGCCACCATTGCAAATCGCCAGTCGCGACGGCGTCATCCTGCGCGGAACCAGTAGTGACGGTATTCGCAGCAGCCTCAAAAGCGAAACGATCGCCTCGGGAGAAGGGGCCGCGATCGTCATTACGGGGACCCGAGTCCGTCTGGAACGACAAGGAGACGTGCGATCGAATAGTTTCGACAGTGGAAAAGGCGGCGACATCCGCATCGACGCCACTCAGTCGATTTTTGTCGGATCCGATACCCGGACTAGTACGGTGATGACCGCTCAAACCTTCGGATCGGGCAGTGGCGGCAATCTGGACTTATCCGCCGGAACCTTAACCGTCGCCAACTCCGGACAAGTCTCCTCGATTACCTTCGGTACGGGTCGCGGCGGTAACGTACAGGTGCGAACCCGCGAAGCGGTCAATATTGACGAGGGGATTTTATCCGCCTCGACCTTTGCGACCGGACCGGGGGGTAATTTGGAGATCGCCACCGGACGACTCTCGGTTTTAAAAGGGGGACGGGTGAGTGCGACTAATGTAGCGTTTGGAAATGCAGGCAGTTTGACCGTGGAGGCGTCCGAATTTATCGAAGTACGCGGCGAGACTCCGGCGTTATTTAATACGAGTCAAATCGATGCCTCGTCTAGGGCGTGTCATCAATTATGTAGGTTGACAAAAGTGACCAAATGTGGAGGAAAGCGCCTGCGGACATTTAAGCCAGCCAAATCACGGATGCAGCCAGGTAAATGCCACCCAGGAAGTTCACCGAGCGCTTGTCATAACGAGTGGCAATCCCTCGATACTGTTTGAGCTTGGCAAAGAAGTTTTCCACCAGATGTCGGGTTTGATACAAGAATCGATCGTAATCGTGGGCTTGTTTTCGATTCTTTTTCGAGGGAATGACGACTTCAATCCCTCGCTCGTGCAACGGTTGTCTGACTCGTTCGTCGGCATCGTAAGCTTTATCCGCTAGCAGTGCCTGGACTTCCACTGATGGTAGCAACCGCTCGGCACCGACTAGATCGCTGGCCTGACCGGGAGTTAAAAAAAAGATATGGGATTCCCCAAAGCATCCACCACCGCATGAATTTTCGTACTCAACCCGCCTCGGCTACGACCGATATTTTCCTCTTCGGCTGAACTCCCTGATGCTCCAGCACTGTGCTGATGCGCTCGCACAATGGTGGAATCGATGGCAGCATATTCGTTATCGGCTTCCTCGCAGAGGACTTGGAAAACGCGCTCCCACACCCCAGTTTTTGACCAGCGAGTGAAGCGTGTGTGGACGACTCGAAAATCCCCAAAGCGTTCGGGAAGATCTCGCCAAGGAATCCCTGCTCGAAAGCGATACAACACGGCTTCGACGAATAAACGGTTATCTTTAGCTGTGACCCCAACTGTACCCGGACGACCCGGAAGCAGGTGTTCAATGCGTTGCCATTGGTCGTCTCGTAAAGCGTAACGCCGTTTCATCCCGGTTTTGAGCTATCTTGAGTGAACGGGTAGCAGGCTACACACATTTCACTATTTTTGTCAATTTTCTTAATTGATGACAGACCCTAACGTTCTCGATCCGTTCTTGCGCGAACTGTTTCGCCTTCCCGATCGCGTTTCCGGGAATGCCGGGGATTTGCAAATAACGACCCCCATGTTGCGGGTGAGCGATCGCGGTTTGATTAGCGTCAAAAACGACGGCGACGGTAATGCGGGGACCCTGACCCTCAATGTGGAGCGGGTGATGCTGGAAAATCAAGGAAAAATTACCGGATCGACCCAATCCGGGGAAGGCGGCGACCTGCAAGTGTATATTGGCGATCTTCTGACCTTGCGCGATCGCAGTCAAATTACGACGGAAGCGGGAGGGACGGGGAACGGCGGTAATTTGACCCTCAACAGCGATTTAGTCGTGGCTGAGGGGAATAGCGATATCGTCGCCAATGCGTTTGAAGGGGTCGGGGGCCAGATCGAGATCGAGGCGCGCGGGATTTTCGGGATCGCCTTTCGTCCGAGGCTGACCTCGGAAAGCGATATCACGGCGAGTTCTCAGTTTGGGATTTCGGGTACGGTGGCGATCGATTCTCCGGAAGTGGATCCGAGTCGCGGGTCTTTGCAATTGCCGACTCCGTTAATGGCGGGGAGTTTGAAACTCAATTACGGCTGCGTGACCCATCGGGAGAATTCGTTCGCCCTCGTCGGACGCGGCGGCTTGCCGAACGCTCCCACTGAGGCGATCGTCCCGCAAGTTTTTTGGCAAGACTTGCAAGATTTCGGGACCGAGGAGGGCGCGATCGCCCCCTCCCCCCAGTCGGAAATCTTATCCGAAGCCCCCCGGGAAGCCACGCACTGGGTCAAGCGCGGCGATCGTCTGGAGTTGGTGGCTCCTCGAACGGCAGCGAGCTTGATTAAGGTGCCGACCTGTTTTTAGTCGATCGAACCTTTTGGCAAATATCGCGATCGCGATCGAATGAGAACAACGGCGTTGCACAAATTGAGCAGAGCTGGCGAGAAGAGACAAGCCACCAAAAACAAACCACTTGAGATCTTTTTGAGATCTTCTCCCGTGTCCCGTCTTTGGCGTCTTGTCCCTCAATTGACCGAGCAAAATCGTCAATTAAGCCGACCGACTCAATTGAGATTAGCGCTTGCGGTAAGGAACCATGTTTTGATAGTTCATGTTGACCGTAGACACCCTCGGAGGCGTGGCACCTTTGGCAAAGTTAAGCTGCCGCGCCAAACCCAAAAAGCGGTTGGGGTCGCCTTCGCGAGCTTGTTTGTCTTGGGGGACGAAACGGCGGACTTGAACTTGCCAGATCGCTTGGGGGAAACCCAATTGACTGCGGTGGTATTCGCCGTAACGCGGGGTTTTGAGGTTGAAAGGAACTTCGCCTTTGGCTTGTTGCGGCAGGATCCGACGGCGTTGGTAAGGAACGGTATCGTAGCCGAAAGCGTCTAAGTATTCTTCGCTGTCGAGTAAGGTGTCGATGAAGCCTTGAACGCCTTTGGTCGCGATCGCGATCGACCAAGCAATTTTTTCACGCTCGTTGTAGATGTCGCGTCCGAGAACCCGTTGGACGCAAATTTCGACGAAGCGATAGTTACTGTTGGTCTGGAAGTTCAAGCGCAGGAACGCATCCGAAAGCACCAAACCGCGAATGAAATCGCGCACGGTAATTTGACCGTATTTGAGTTGAGACTCCAAAAAGGTCTGGCGGTTGCTTTTGAGGATTTGATGTTCGCTGAAAATCTGGCGGTAAGCGGCCCAGATTAACTCCTCGATCTCGCTCGGCGAGGGCATGGTTTCGGTGGAGTAAATTCTAGGTTGCTCTTCAGTCGGTATTTCAAATCCAGAAACACGCTGGTTTTGACTGTTTGGAGCGTACTCTAACAAAGGAATTGCCACGTCAGAATCTCCGTAATCTGAAAATCTGGTTATTTTTCTATGGTTGACACCTCCCCCCGGCCTCTCGAACGACGAGCTGAGGGGAGTTCCTCCATCACTGAAGGAATTTCCTGTATCCCGGACTGTGCGAGATCGAGCGAGTCACCTCGTTCGATCTCGTTCGCTTGGGGTTTACAGGCATGACTTCCTGGGTGCCTCCAGTAGGTCGGGCGATCGAGATTGACATCCTCTCCACCCAACTTAAAGGTTAGGGGTGGAGATTCCCCAAACACCGGGAAAATTGGCTGCTGAATGCGTCAGTCGGCTGGACTGCGCGAAACCTAGTACCCGCCTCGATCGCAGATGGTGACTGGTGTTGTGCAGCTCATTTGGATAGACATCATTCAGAGTAAGGGATGACGGCGATCTCAGTCTCATTTTTCTGAGGGAACGCAACAATCTGTAATATTTCTCGACAATTTTTAGGGACTGCCCCGCCACCACCTCTGGGGATCCCGAGTGGACTGGCAATGAGGCCAATGGCGCAAGAGCTTTTCATCGTCGGGGGCGTCTCCGGTTCCCTCCACTGTCGGGGGGGGCAGTCCCAATCCCAAACATAAATGAGTGACCACTTCTAAAAAGGATCGCCCGTGACCGGGAGATTTGAGGTGGGCGTGGGCGTATTCGTGAACGACGACGCTCAACCAATCTGCCGGATCGATCCGTCCGACATCGACAAAAATCACCACCGGATCGAGGTGAATGTTGCACAGGGCATCTACTCCGAGACGTTCGGCTAACGGTGCCGCCAGAATCCGCATCGGGCGCCGTCGATCGCCCCCAAAACATTGATGGCAAGCGTCGAGGCAGCTTTGCAATTCGGCGTTGACGGCATCGCCATGCTCGCCAATCCACGTACAAATGTGAATGCGATCGTTAATGTCCTCCGGTAGCTCGATATCGCTCGGATCTAAGGCCAATTGCCGCACTCGATTGAGGTAGTCACTCCCCCGAACGAACGGATCGGCGATCGCGGCGGACGCGCTCCCGGCGCCCGACCCGAAAACATCAGTTGACTCTGGAACTCGGCTCAATCTCTATCTTTACCATCCCAATACAGAATAAAACTGCGCGCCGTTGGCGCCATTGTTGCTAGCTCCTGGCGCGCTGCCCCCGCCTGTCGCCGACCCGGAACCGTTAGCCGACTCCTCCATGCGAATTTCCGTACAAAAAGACGCGCTGCTAAACCCGCCAAACCGTTTCACCGTACTGGTTCTCACCCGCATATTCGGTTGGGGAAACCAAAACCGCTCGATCGCGCTCATGGTTTCGTACTCCGTCGTCAGCACTAAGGCATCTTCATCGTCAATTTCGTAACGACCCGCCACCGGGACAATTTCCGCATAGCCGCGCTCGCGCAAAAGCTGGCCGCGTCGCGGATTGTCTGCTTCCGGTACTAACGCGAATACCGTCGAACCTTGGTGATTTTCACTGTCGCGGTCCCAATCCATCGACCCGTGCCAGGTGACGAACGCCCCGCCGACAGTCCGACTCGGATCGACCTCGTGCAACTCGCAGATTTCAATCACTTTCGGATGATCCGCTTCCAGGGTTTCCACCTCAATCTGAGAATCCCCCATTTCAGCTCTTCTAAAAGCCAGGTGGTGCGTCGTCCGTTGCGATCGCCACTTCCCGGCACTTTGTCTGAAAAATTCCATTGCGTCCATCTGACTCATGAATTTTTATCCCTTTTATTTCGTCAATTGGCTCTAGTTTGACCCCTTTTATGATAAATCCTGAACCCTTTGATAAATTTTTGTAGCAATAATTAGTTTTAAAATGTACATATTGGACAGATTGTCAAGCCAAAGTAACGATAATTTACATTTAAGCGAAACCCGTTTGCTCGAAACCGCGTCTTTAAAGACGGGGGAGACAAACAACAACAGACCACAAGGAGCGAAAATCATGGATATTCCCACTCAACTCAGCTTAGAACAACAATTCAAACTCGAAGTCCTGCGCGACCAAGTCAAGAGCCTCAGCCGGGAACAGGCGCAAGAATACCTACTCGAAGTCCTTAGACAAAACATGGTCAAAGACAATTTGTTCAAGCACTTACTGAAGCGAGGGGCGTAGTGCAACTGCGCCCGAGCAACGGAAAAGACAAAAGCGCTCCCACTCGTCCGAACGAGGGGAGCGTTTTTGGTGTGTGGCGTGGCAAGTGGGAAACCCTAGGGCGAGCATCTTGCCCGCCTCGAAGCTAGAATCTAGAACGGAAGCATTACGGTCTCAATCCAAAATCCAAAATCTAAAATCCAAAATCTAAAACCCTCTACCTTCCCATATTGCGTTTCATCTTTTCCAATTCGTCATCGGTCTCCCAGCGTTGGAACTCTTGCTCTAGGGGGTCCATGGAACTGCTAAAGCTGCGATAATTCTGATTCCACCCCGTATCCCAACTGCTCTGACTGCTTTGAGTGTTTTGACTGTTTTGGGCTTCGGCTTTGGCTCGCGACGCTGCCGCCTCAGTCGCTTTCGCTCTCACTTCTTGGCGGCGGACTTGGATCTGGCGTTGTAACTCTCTGGCTTTTGCAATCCGATCTTTGACCCCTTGCATTTGTCCCCACAACTGATTTCCTTGGCGCAGAAGGGCGGCTTCGCGTTCCTCGGCGGCGCGTTTGAGGTCGTCGCGTCCGGCTTGGCGCGCTTTAGAGATGCGTTCGTGCCAGCGTTGGATCTCTTGAGCGGTGGAGAGGATTTGGTCTTGTAACTGCTTTTCTTTGAGCTGGGACTCGGCAATTAGCTTGAGGGCGTCTTCTTCTTGTTCGCGTAACTGTTCTTCTAAAACTTGTAATTCTAGATGGGGATTGTTACGCATGAATTCGTCGAGACGACTTTCTAAAAAACGACTGACATCATCGAATAAGCTCATCGGCAAAAACTCCTCGCATAGGTTCGTTATCGGACGGCGGCGGTCGAGCGCGATCGCCGGATCCGTGCCAACCGTTCCCCCCATCGGTACAAATGTTTATTGACCCCAATAAACCTCACGCCGTTCGACCAATAACGAACAACACGAGTAGTAATACACGAGTTAGAACGATTGTCCGGCAAAAATAGATCTCACTTCTCCGTTGCGGCGGATGACGGCTTCGCCTTGCTCGACTTCGACCAAGGTCCAGCCGCTAGAGCCGATGCTTTCGCCGATGTTGACGCGGCGGGCGACGCCGTTAATCTCGAACAGGGCGGCGGAGCGATCGCCCAACTCCAAAATCCCCACTAAGGTGTGAACCGTTCCCGGGGCGCTAGAAGCGGGGGTCGTCGGTTCAGCCGTCGGCGCCGGGGGCGCGGGTTCGGGGGCGGGTTCGGGGGACGGACTCGCGGCGGCGGGGGGTGGCGCGGCGGCGACCGTCGGTTCTGGGGCGACGACTTTCGGGGCGGGTTTGGGCGACGGGGCCGTCGTCGGAGAAGGGGAAGCCGCAGGAGACGGGGAAGCCGCAGGAGACGGGGCGGCGGCGGTTTGTTGTGGCGGTTTGGGCGATTTGGGAACGGTAACCGTGAGATTCGGTTGAACCAGGGTGGGATTGATGCCGCGTTCGAGGGCGATCGCGATCCGATTCAACACTTCTGCCAAATTGCCCTGATGGGGTGCGGTCACCGTCACGTTTTGAGGCGGGACGTTGACGTTGACCGTGGGCGCCGGGGGCATCGGCACTTGCAGGGCCGTATTCGGCACCGGGACGGGTTCGGTCGGGGCGCCGACTGCTTGGCGATCCATCGCTTCGAGCGATCGCTGCATGTATTCCACAAAAGCGGCATCGGCATCGGCTTGGAGCTGTTCGGGGGTTTTGGCCGCCGGAACGGGGGCTTGAGCCGTTTGGGGTTGAAATTTGAACCAGAGACGCTGCAACGGTTCGCGATTGGCGAGCAATAAGCCGACGGTGAGGGCGAGTAAGGCGCAGGCGCCGCCGAACAAGAGGCGATCGAAGGATTTGCCCGTTTTTTGTTTCTTCTTGTCTCCCGTTCGGGTAGCTTTCGCGTCCACGGTGGTCGCGTCTTCGCGAGGGGGACGCGGCATCACCAACGGCGGCATGACGATCTGGGGAACTTGGATCGACTTTAACTTGACCGTTTCCGGGGCTTTGACGGATTTCGGCAGGGAGGTGCCGCCTTCGAGCACCCGGTCTACATCTTCAAACAGTTCGTCCATCAGGCGATCGGCAGACGCATCCACGGACCACGGTTCTCCCGGAATGCGATCGCCGGAGGTTCCCGCTTGGGCGGGGTCGATGGGTTTAGTGCTGAGATCCTGAGACATAGCTTTTTAGGGAAAGGGAAATGATGGGATACCGCCGCGAAGGAGACAACAGAAACGAGCGATCGCCGCTCCCGCGTTCCATTATCTTTGGTTTAGTCTTACCACTTGCACGGGAGATCGTGCAACCACAGACGAGGAGGGAGAAGGGGAGGGAGATCGGGTCGCGATCGCCCTTAACTCGAAGCCGAGGTCGCCAATTGCCGTCCTCGCACTTCTAAATAAATTAACAAAGCATTAATATCCGCCGGATTCACCCCACCCAAACGGCTAGCTTGACCGACCGTAAGCGGTTTGACCTTCGCCAATTTTTCCCGCGCTTCCATCGAAAGAGTTTCGATTTGGCTGTAATCCAAATTCGCGGGTAACTTGCGGTTGGCTTGGCGAGACATTTGCTCGATCTGGTGTTGTTGGCGTTCGATATAACCGGAATATTTAATATCGATTTCCGCCCCTTCTCGTTCCGGGACACTCAGGGACGGATTCCCCAGACCGTAGCGGTCGAGGTCGGCGGTATGGAACCCCGGACGGCGCAAGAGTTCGGCCAACGTAATCGACCCTTTAATCCGTTGTTGGGTATCCGAGGCGATCGCCACCCCCAATTCCTCCTGTTCCTTAATCCGCGTCTCCTGCAGCCGTTTTTTCTCCGCCTCGATTTGCCCCTGCTTGCGGGTAAACAACTGCCAACGGCGATCGTCGATCGTTCCCAGTTCCCGACCCAACGGCGTCAGGCGGCGGTCCGCATTATCCGATCGCAGCAACAAACGGTACTCCGAACGACTCGTCAACATCCGGTACGGTTCGCGTAAATCCTTCGTACACAAATCGTCCACCAACGTCCCGATGTAACTCTCCTCGCGCGGGAAAATCACCATTTCTTCCCCCCGGGCAAACCGCGCCGCATTGATCCCCGCCACGAGACCCTGGGCCGCCGCCTCTTCATAACCCGTGGTGCCGTTAATTTGCCCCGCACAAAACAGCCCTTCGATCGCCTTCGTCATCAACGTCGGATAACACTGGGTCGCGGGCAAATAGTCGTACTCCACCGCATACGCCGGACGCAGCATCGTGCAGCGTTCCAACCCCGGTAAACTGTGCAGCATCGCCAGTTGTAGTTTTTCCGGCAGCCCCGTCGAAAACCCCTGGATGTACAGTTCGGGAATATCCCGTCCTTCCGGTTCGATAAAGATCTGATGACTTTCCTTATCTGCAAAGCGGACGATCTTATCCTCAATACTCGGACAGTAGCGCGGACCTTTGGCATCCACCCAGCCCCCGTAGACCGGAGACAGGTGTAAATTTTCGCGAATCAGGCGGTGGGTTTGTTCCGTAGTGCGCGTCAGGTAGCAATTCATCTGTTCCCGTTCGACCCAAACTTCCGGATCGAAACTGAACCAACGCACCTCCTCATCCCCCGGTTGCGCTTCCATTTGACTGAAATCGACCGATCGCCGATCCACCCGCGCCGGGGTTCCCGTCTTCAGCCGTCCGGTTTCAAACCCCAATCGATTCAAGGTTTCCGTCAATCCTACCGCCGGGAACTCTCCGGCCCGTCCCGCAGGCATCGACTTATTCCCCACCCAAATCCGACCGCCGAGAAAAGTTCCCGTGGTTAAAATGACCGCTTTGCAGCCGAAGGCGACCCCGAAATAGGTCTCGACGCCGACGATCTCTTGATTCGGCCCGAGGACTAAATCGGTGACCATCCCTTCGCGCAACACTAAATTGTCTTGGTTTTCGACAATATTTTTCATCACCCGGGAGTATTCCCGCTTGTCGGTTTGAGCGCGCAAGGCCCACACTGCCGGACCGCGTGAGGAGTTGAGGATCCGCTTTTGCAGGTAGGTGCGATCGGCCATCTTGCCGATTTCGCCCCCGAGGGCGTCGATTTCGTGGGTAAGCTGGGATTTTGCCGGACCTCCCACCGCAGGATTGCACGGTTGCCACGCGATCTTGTCTAAATTCAAGGTCAGCAGCAAGGTCCGGCAACCGAGGCGCGCCGTCGCCAAGGCGGCTTCGCAACCGGAATGTCCGGCGCCAACGACGACAATATCGAAACAATCTTGAAAGTCTACAGATGAGGTAGATGAGGTCATGGTCAGCATCCAAGTGCCTGGGAACAGGTTTATCTATCTTAGCGGTTTGGTTTGGCTCGTTACCATGCCCGGGCGATTGGGAAACGGATTGTCTGGGTTCAAGGGCGATCGCCGATTTCGGGAAGATAAGAGGCGAATAAGTCGAGAATTTTATGAAACTCGAAATTTTCGGCCAGTCCGGTCAGGGCGATCGCCAGTTTTTCCCCTTCCGGAGGTAGATTGTCGAGCAATTCTATCACTTTGAGATCGTTACACTCGCAGCTTGCCTCGTAGAGTTTTTGCAGCCACGGTGAGGGCATTTGCACCAGCCATTCCCCCATTTGAGCCGCCGTCACCGCCGGGCGATCGTTGGCGTTTCGATGCTGCGACGCTTCCTCGGTTCCATAGTCATATTTAACCCCGAGATAAGTCTGAATTTTTTCGAGTAAATATTGTTTCTGAAATGGCTTGCCAACAAAATCATCGCACCCCGCCGCTAAAATTACTTGGCGCTGTTCTGTAAAGGTACTCGCCGTGAGCGCGAAAATCGTCGTTTTATCTCCCGTTTCCGGCGATCGCCTGTCCGGGTTTTTTCGGTTCGCTTCTTGTTCTCGAATCGCCCGCGTCGCCTCGTATCCATCCATCACGGGCATTCCCATATCCATTAAAATTAAATGGGGCTGCCACTGATGCCAAACCGCCAACGCTTCTCGACCGTTTTCTGCTTCTTTGATGGAAAATCCCAACGGCTTGAGGATTTTGACCAGCAACAAACGACTTTCGGCAATGTCGTCAACAATTAAAATACGGCATTCCGGCTGATTGGGGCATAACCCGAGAATTTCGGCTGACGGTTTTGCCTTTGCAACCCCCTTCGCATCCCCGAGAGTCACGGGAAGATCGAAGGCGAACAAACTCCCACAACCGGGGGTACTCTTAACCGTAATGTTACCCCCCATTAACTGTACGTACTTTTGCGAAATGGGTAAACCCAATCCCGTTCCTTGATGGGATTTTTTGCCCGTTTCCGTTTGAGTGAACGCCTCAAATAATAAGTGCAGTTCTTCCGCAGCGATCCCCAATCCCGTATCTTCAATTTCAAAGTACAATCGGCACGATGGAGAAGGGCGATCGTTATTCTGGGTTGAGCGATCGGCTTGCAGGCGCAAAGTCACCCGACCGACTTCGGTAAATTTAATCGCATTTCCCAAAAGATTGAGCAGAACTTGACGCACTTTTCCTTCGTCGGATTTGATGTATCTCGGCAAATCGTCGCCATATTCAAAAATAAGTTTTAATCCTTTAGACGCTGCTTTGAGTTGCAGCATTTTTTCGAGGTTGTCGGTTAACTGGAGGAGGTCGAAGTTTTCCTCATTTAAAGAAAGCCTTCCCGCTTCTATTTTGGAGAGTTCTAAAATATCATTAATTAGATCGAGTAAATGTTCCCCAGAACGATTGATAATCGACAGGTTTTTCTGGTTCTCTTCTGAAAGAGACGGATCGCTACTCATGACTTGAGCGAATCCCAGAATAGCATTGAGGGGCGTCCGCAGTTCGTGACTCATCGAAGCGAGAAACTCACTTTTAATTTGATTGGCTTTGTCTGCGGCAAAAACTGCTTTTTGCAGGGCTTCAGATTGTTGTTGAGTGCGTTCGAGTAATTCGGCTTGTTGCAAGGCAATCCCTAGTTGATTACCGATTTGCATGACAATAAAAATTTCTGATTCTGTCCAGTCTCGGGGAGTTTCATTTTGATAAATGGCGAGCAATCCCCAGAGTTGGTTATGACTAAAAATAGGAACGGTAATATAGGCTTTCGCTTGGAGGCGATCGAGTAAATCTAAATAGCAATCGTCGAAGTTTCGAGCCTCGACATTAGAAACGGCGATATAATGCAGATTTTGATGAGAAAATCCGCCTTGGGTTTCTTTTAAATAAGTGTCTTCAAAAAACAGATCGCTAGTAGCTAGCTGTCGAACGGGGCAATTATGACCCGTAACGAGGCGATCGCATAAGGGAGAATGATGTAAGATTGTCGCCCATTTTTTATTGACAGATTCGGCGACAAATTGCCCGCTCCAATCTTCATTAAATTGATAAACTAAAACCCGATCGCAGTCGAGCAGTTCGCGCAATTCTGAGGTGGTGGCGGCAAAAATTGTACGGATATCGAGGCTTTGCCGCATTTTTTGAATAACCGTGGAGAGTGCTTTTTCTCGTTCGGCACTTTCTTTTAAAGCTTGTTCGACGGCTTTTTTTTGTGTAATATCGGAGATCGTCCCGATGATTCGATAAGGGTGACCGTCGCGATCGCGCAAACAGCGTCCTTTCGCTTGTACCCAAATCCAATATCCCTGTTTATGTTGGAGGCGATGAGTATTTTCGTAGATTTCTGTTTTTCCTTCAAAATGATCGTTAATTGCGGCTAAAGCAATGTTTAAATCTTCTGGGTGAATGCGATCGCTCCAGGTCGTCAAATGTTGAGGGAGTTTGCCTTCTTGATAACCCAAGATCTTCATCCAAACTGGGGAATAGTAAACGCGATCGCTCTCTAAATCCCAATCCCAAATACCATCATTGGTTCCGGAAACGGCTAACTCGAAACGTTCTTCGCTTTCTCGCAGTGCTTCTTCGACAATTTTGCGATCGCTAATATCCCGTGCGACCCAGGCCACGGTGCGTTCGGAACACGGTACAATTCTGGCAGAAAACCAGGCGGTTTGGTCTCCAATAGGTAACCCATATTCGTAGTTGAGGACCGATTGGGTATCTAAAGCTTCGTGAATGTAATGCACTACGTCAGATTGCAGATCGCCAAAAAATGCCTCGACAGTTTGCGTCAGAATATCAATTTCTGGAGGGTAAAGTCTTTCGGGACGAGTTGGCGCCAGTTTGAGTGTCTTTCCGTCGCGATCGAGAATCAGTACGATATCGGTAATCGCTTCAAAAAATGCTAGAATTTCTTCTTGGGACGATTTCAGTTTTTCTTCTAAGAGTTGGCGTTCGTAAATTTCTTTTTGCAAGGCTTGATTTTGAGTAAAAAGCTGTTTTTGCAGGTTAAATGTTTGTAAGTGATTTTGAATTCTCGCTAAAACTTCTTTGGCTTGAAAAGGTTTTGTGATATAATCGACACCGCCAACAGAAAACGCTTTGACTTTATCAAAAGCTTCCGATAAAGCACTCAGAAAAATTACGGGAATATCGCGGGTTTTCTCGTTCGCTTTGAGCTGATGGCAGATCTCGTAACCGTCGAGATCCGGCATCATAATATCTAATAAAATTAAATCGGGAGGTTCGGTAGCGATCGCCGATAACCCGAGGCGTCCGTTGGCGATCGGTCGCACTTCATATCCGTGACGAGCGAGCAAGTTGGTCAGCAATCTCAAATTATTCGGATCGTCATCAATAATTACAATATTAGCTGTTAGTATTTTTGCCAACGTATTCATTTTTTTACCCTGTTACAATGGTGGGGTTGAAATGAGTATCGACCGACCCGCTTCTTAATTTTTAAACCCTAAAAATTAATCGAGAAACGAGATGATACTTAAGAATTCTTCTCAATTGAATCGGCGATCGCCTTGAGACCTCTCCCAGCGCCGATCTCGGAAGACGACGGGTCTAACCTCTCAATTGAGCGAGTTGACTCCCCTAGGCGATCGCGCTGCGCGATCGCATCTTAAAACATTTGCGGACGAAGAAGTGTAGCCATCAATCTAGATTGGAATTTTCTTTGAATTTTTGAATAGCTGTCAATATTTTCTGATATTGAAAGCGATCGGCTAAAGATCTGAGTTGCTCGGACAAGGTCGTATTCTCCAGTGCAATTCGATCGAGAATACTATAAATTTCACTAATTTTTCCTCGAAGGCTGGCCGCTTCCAACCCCAGAACTTGTTCGACAGATACAGTAGCAAACTGCGTTGAATCGACCTCGTTCTCTGGAGAGGAAAGGCAGAGATTTGTAGTGGCTGGCAATTCACTAATATACCGCAATCCTAAATGTTTTGACAAGCTTTCAAAAATCTGGAATGTCTGAAAGGGTTTGTCAATTACTTCGTCGCATCCAGAATTGAGCACCAATTTTTTGTGTTCTTGAAAACTACTCGCACTAACGGAAATCACAATCGTTTTAGACCGAGAAAATGGCTCGCTTTCGCCAAGGCGATCGCCTCCTGGCGCCTGTCGATTTTCTTCGGGAGTGAGCCGATTTTCTCGTTTCCTGATTTCCCGAGTTACCTCCATCCCGTCCATTTCGGGAATTTGCATATCCATAAAGACGACATCGGGTCGCCAGCGTTCCCATTCTTCTAAAGCTTGCAAACCGTCACTGGCTTCGCGAATTTGAAAGCCAAAAGGTAAAAGGATTTGCAGCAGCAGTTCCCGATTGTCCGCGCAATCGTCAACTACTAAAATTCGATACTGAGGTTGGTCTGCTTCTAAAGCAATCGGTCTTTCAGCGAGCGATCGCTCGCCGCCGTCCCCAGGAATTGAAGCAACTTTAAACGGAATTTTTAGTAAAAATTGACTGCCTTTTCCGAGTTGACTGCGAACCGAAATGGTTCCCCCCATCAAGGTGACGAATTTGCGGACGATTGCCAAACCTAAACCCGTTCCTTCTTGCGATTGTTTACCCGTTCGTGTTTGTAAAAACGGCTCGAATATCCTTTCTAATTGCTCTTCTGGAATACCCATACCACTATCTCTAATTTCAAATTCAACCCGCACGCGATCGCCTGCAACGGTTCCTGACCATTGACTCGGGTTTTCCTCCGAAGGAGTAGGCGAGCTGTCGTTGCCTTTTAAAGACGCCTTCAAAAGAATAAATCCGTAATCGGTAAATTTAATTGCATTTCCCAATAAATTAATTAAAATTTGCCTCAAACGGACTTCATCGGCTTCTAGAAATGTCGGAATTTGAGGATCGATATCAACTTGTAAGAGTAAATTCTTCTCTATTGCCTTCAAAGCAAATAACTCTTTTAAATCTTTAATAAAACCAGTAAAGTTAAAACTATTTTCATTTAAAATTATTCGTCCTGCCTCGATCTTTGCCATATCCAGCACGTCATTAATCAGCGTCAATAAATGCGCTCCACTCCGATTGATAATCTCGATCGACTTGCGATCGCTCGACGTCAAATGAGAGCTATAACTCATTAATTGAGCAAAGCCGAGAATCGCATTGAGTGGCGTTCTCAATTCGTGACTCATCGAGGCAAGAAACGCACTTTTGGCCTGGTTTGCCGCTTCCGCCGCTTCTTTTGCTCTGGCTAGTTCGACTTCAGCTCGTTTGCGATCGCTAATATCTTGGACGATGCCATGCCAGCAAATTTCTCCATTTTCACGAGCTTCCGGTTGGGAGTTCGCTTGTAACCATTTAATTTTTCCGGAAGGGGTGATAATTCTCCATTCATGTCTGAATCTTTCTAAAGTTTCCGCACTGCGATTCACAGCTTCATGATACGCCTCTAAATCTTCGGGATAGATCGATCTCAAGAGCGTTTCTTCTGTCCTTTCTAAAAACTCCTCAACTTTCATTCCATAAATTTCTTCAACCGCTCGATTGATATATTCAAATTTCCAAGAACCATCTGCATATTTCAGCAGAGAATAAATAATCCCGGGAATCGCCGTGGCTAAATTTCGCAACCGTGCTTCATTGGTTCGCAAAGCTTGTTCCGCACGTTGGCGATCGCTAATATCTTCAACAAGATAAGAAAATCGCGATCGTCCGTTGGCATTGACCGGGATCGTGCAAACCGTTGCTGACAAGTATTTATCTCCATCTGGCGTCTGATGAACGTACTCAAAACGTACCGGAGATTGAGTCCGTTCTGCTTCGCGATACCGTTCGATCCACAATTGTCGGATAGATTCCGGCACTCCTATTTCACTGGCCCAACGATTGTTAACCGCTTCTGGTGTCGTTCCAAAAAAGCGCGCGTAGCTCAAATTATCTGAGATATGGAGAATGTCATTGTCCTGAATTTCGACAACTCCCATCATCATTGAGGCACTGTTAAAAAAGCTCCGTAACGTCGATTCACTCTGGCTTAATGCTTCTTCTGCTCGTTTGCGATCGCTGATTTCTAAAAGAACTATCCCCACTCCACAATGAATAGACTTCGTACTTAAAATCGGAAATAAAGAGGCCATAAAGTCGCGTTTATAATGATTCAGTAGAGGATATTCAATCGCAAATTCTCGATTTAAGATTCCGCGATCGCTCCTCAAAACTCGACGACATAGAGATTGCAATTTAGCAGCTACTTTTGGACATACCTCTTCTAAAGATCGTCCGATAGAATCAGGAATTTTAACTGTATCGATCGCCGCAAAAGGCTCGTTAATTTTGACCACATTGAGTTCGTCATCTAAAATACACATTCCCAACGTTGCGGAGGCAAAAAAGGCATTCAGTCGTGCTTCGGTAGACTGTAATGCTTCCGTTCGTTCCCGAACTTGTGCTTCTAACATGTGGTTGTAATTTAATAAGACTCGTTCGGCTTCGAGGCGATCGCTAATATCGACAAAAGCATTAATCGTATAAATGACCTTTCCGCGATCGTCAAACACTGGAGTTGCACGAATTTCTAGGGGAATGACTTTACCATCACGGCGATGAATTTCTAGGTCGTCTGCTAACACCGTTTCCCCTTTTAAGGCGCGCAGAAAGGGTAATTGTTTCCAAGGATAAAGCCGATCGGTTCCCGCTACGTAAATTTGATAAAATTTAGATATCCATCGAATTTTATATTGGCTTAAATTGGCCAATCCTAAAATCTTTTTGGCCAATCCATTCATCACCACTACTTTTCCTTTGCGATCTAATACAGAAATGCCGACGGGAACTGCATCTAATAATGTTGAAAATTTTTCTTCACTCTTTTTGAGTGCTTCAAATGAACGATCCAGCGATCGCGACATTCGCTCAAAGGAATCGGCTAATTCCCCAATTTCATTAATCGGATTCTCCGGAATGGAGGTATGAAACTCTCCCAAACTAAATTGTTTGGCAATCTCATTTAAGCGAATAATCGGTTGAGTAATCCAGCGAGCTGTCAAAATTCCGATTCCGGTGGAAACCATCAAAATTACGATCGATAAAAAAACGGTTGTTCGCGTATTTTTGTGGATCTTTCCCATCACATCATGTTCCGGAACGTTTACCACAATTAGCCAGTCCAATCCCAATGGATCTCGATAAGGAATGACTCGAACAAACAAAAGACGATCTTCAGTTAAAACTGAAAAAATTTGTGGTTTTTTTAATGTTTCCAGACGATCTGAATCTTGATAAATTTGTCGATAAATCTCGCGTATTCGAGGGTTGTTACTGCGGTCGGCAGGGAGAAGCTCAAAAGGAAGATCGGGGGATTTTACGGCAAGAGATTCAGAGGTAGAAGTAGCGAGTAAATGACCGGAGCGATCTAGAATAAATGCTTCTCCTGAAGTAGAAAAATTCAGTTCTCGGAGAAAATCACTCAAATGAGTGAGACTGATATGAGAGGCGAAAACTCCTTCAAATTCATTTGTTTTGCTGTAAATCGGGGCAACTGCAAAGAGTCCTAACATCCCTGAAGCTTGGTAAATAACAACAGGTGTCCAAGCTTGTTTTTGACTGCCGATCGCTTGACGGTACCAACCCAATTGAGAAAAGTTGATATTAGTGTTATAAATAACTTCTTGAGGTCGGCCTAATTCGTCTAAAACATAGTAATTGCGCTCCGCCAAATCCTCTCGCGTTACTTTTCCTAAATAAAGAGTACCGATACTTGACTCTTTCCCTGTCAATTTTTTGGCTACTTCGACTTCTTTTTGGCTGGAAATTCTCAAGTATTCGATCAGTTCTCCCTTATTGTTTGCAAAATAGATTGAGGTGAGGTCGGGGCGACTGTCGATCTGATTCCATAGATATTTTTGGAGGGAATCGATATCGTTAATATCCAGGATTCCGTTACGAGTTGCTAAATAGTTAAATCTGACAATATCCTGGGGGACTTGTAAGTAATTTTCGAGCCGATCGCCGATGCGATCGCCGACTTCCTCCATCACTTGATGGGTCAATTCTTCAATGGATTGCTTTTCATTACGATTGGAAAGATATTTAATAGCAGCGACAGTTAGCAATACCTGCAATGTAAATACACCGATCAAAACAGTACGTAAGGGTATTTTTGGCATCTTATATGTCATGATTTTGCCGTGAAAATACTTTGATGCTGGATTCTAAAGAAGGTTGATTGACAATCCAATGATATTCCACCTCCATCCAGATTTTGCTTATTTGTTTTTAAGCTTACACAGTTACGGAAAAGAAGGGGGATTGACAGACGGAAATGAGCTTTCGATCGCTTCATTCCGAGCCTTAAGGCTACAGATTCAATTGATTGATATTGTTTGTGCAGTTCTCAAGCCTCCGAACAGTTCTAGATCTCCCGATATTTCGATCGATAGCGCATCGATTGAAGTGTTTCTGCCGCGAGTCAATCGAGAAGATCGAAACTTTAAAACGAGCCGGAATTCTGAATTAAACGGAAGATTTGAGTGCGATCGAACCCTCATTCTCAAGAGGATGCGAGAGAAATATAGATCGGGAGAGAAAGCAGCAACATTCAAAAAATCGTCAACGAATTATCTCAATTCATGGCCTGAGTCGATCCTAAGAACGATCGCCCGGTGTCAGCGATCTCCCTGGCATGGCAATCGTTCGAGGAGTTTCAAGGGGTCGGCAACTCCTTCATTGTAATTTTCGCTTCTCAGGATCCAAAGTGGCAAGGGTTGGCGGGCGATCGCGTCAGGAAATATGGATGGCACTCCCTCGAAAATTGGCGCAATTTCGCGATATGGTAAACAGCAAGTTCTTTGTCTACTGCCTAGAAACGTTTGTGAAATACTTCTTTCTAACTGAAGGCTGGACAGTGGGTCGAGTGTGGGGAGTCGAAGGATTGTGGAACGAGTTGGCGTGGCGACGGGCGCCGCAGATCGAGCGCATGAACCTGTGTTTGCTAGAGAGCAGTGAAAAACTGTGGCTCTACCGCGTCGAAGATCCGGTGATTATGGTCGAAGTCAAACCTCTACCGGACGCCAATCTTCCCCCCTCAACCATCGGTCAAGTCTTCATCCGACGGTTGATGAGCGGCGACCAGGTACTCGCCAGACTCTGCGATTCGCAAACGATCTGTCAGATGGCGGATGGAATGCGATCGCCCAAATTCTCCTAGAGCGCGATCGTGTCAGCATCCACCCCCTGCAGCACCATCTCGCGCCTTAACGGGCGATCGTCGTTTGGCCCCAAGCCGTCGAGATGCTTGCAATCGGCTCAGTCAATAGTTACACTTCTTTAAATACTCTCATTTTTGAGAATACCCTTGTCGAACTGCCTCACTGCTTAGTTCTCAGCCAATTGGCCCCCTCTGGGCAGCAAGGCAAAGACTCTAATAAAAGGCACCAAGATAGCGTCCAAGTAGATTTTTCTAATCGAGGAGGAAGTGTAGTCAATGGGACTACCCTGGTACCGCGTACACACAGTCGTCCTGAATGACCCAGGCCGCCTGATTGCCGTACACCTGATGCATACGGCTCTCGTGGCTGGTTGGGCTGGGTCGATGGCACTTTACGAACTCGCCATTTTCGATCCGAGCGATCCCGTATTGAACCCCATGTGGCGACAAGGCATGTTCGTCATGCCGTTCATGGCTCGTCTCGGCGTCACCGACTCTTGGAGAGGCTGGAGCATCACCGGAGAGACCGCCGTCGATCCGGGATTCTGGTCTTTTGAAGGCGTCGCCACTGCCCATATCGTCCTGTCGGGTCTTCTCTTCCTAGCTGCCTGCTGGCACTGGGTTTATTGGGACCTCGAACTGTTCACCGACGCCCGCACGGGTCAACCTGCTTTAGACTTGCCGAAAATGTTCGGCATCCACCTGTTCTTAGCAGGTTTGCTCTGCTTCGGCTTCGGTGCCTTCCACCTGACCGGGCTATTCGGACCGGGCATGTGGATTTCCGACCCCTACGGCTTGACCGGACACGTGGAACCCGTCGCCCCGGAATGGGGACCCGATGGCTTTAACCCCTTCAACCCGGGGGGCATCGTGGCCCACCACATCGCCGCCGGGATTGTCGGGATTATCGCCGGAATCTTCCACTTAACCGTCCGTCCGCCCGAGCGCCTCTATAAAGCCCTGCGGATGGGGAACATCGAAACCGTTCTCTCCAGCAGTATTGCTGCGGTGTTCTTTGCGGCTTTCGTCGTCGCAGGCACCATGTGGTACGGTTCCGCCACCACCCCCATCGAACTGTTCGGCCCGACCCGCTATCAATGGGATGGCGGCTATTTCAAACAAGAAATTCAACGTCGCGTACAAGCCGATCTCGATGCCGGGAAAGACTTGTCCGAGGCGTGGTCGGCTATTCCCGACAAATTGGCGTTTTACGATTACATCGGCAACAGCCCCGCTAAAGGCGGTCTGTTCCGCGTCGGTCCGATGGACCAAGGCGACGGCATCGCCCAAGCTTGGCTCGGCCATCCGGTATTCACCGACAAAGACGGTCGCGAACTCACCGCCCGTCGGATGCCGAACTTCTTTGAAACCTTCCCGGTGTTGTTGACCGATGCCGATGGCATCGTCCGCGCCGACATTCCCTTCCGTCGCGCCGAATCGAAATATAGCTTCGAGCAAACCGGGGTAACGGTCTCCTTCTACGGTGGCGAACTCGACGGCAAAACCTTTACGGATCCCGTCGATGTCAAAACCTACGCCCGGAAAGCGGTTCTCGGCGAACCCTTCGCCTTCGATCGCGAAACCTTAGATTCCGACGGGGTGTTCCGTAGCAGTCCGCGCGGCTGGTTTACCTTCGGTCACGCCTGCTTTGCCCTGTTGTTCTTCTTCGGTCACTTGTGGCACGGTTCGCGCACCATCTTCCGCGACGTGTTTGCCGGGATCGATCCCGACCTGGAAGAGCAAATCGAGTTTGGCGTCTTCCAAAAACTGGGTGATATCACCACCCGGAAACAAGAAGTCTAACGTCATTGAACTCAATCGACTCAATCTGAGGATCGAGGTCTAACAACTGAGAGAGTCCATTCAGACACGAACAGTTTGTTAGACCTTTTTTTCTGTTGCTTGGTAGACTGAGATCAATTGTAAAAATTTGGAACGGATAACATGGAAAGCGTTGCTTACATCTTAATTCTGACTTTAACCATCGGATTGCTCTTCTTCGCGATCGCCTTCCGCGAGCCGCCTCGGATTGGCAAGTAAGCACAAAAGCCAACCTATTTTTTTAGTTCGCTGAGCCACTCTACTCTAGACCTTTCTGTCTTCGGGATCGAAGCCATAGAGTCTAGATGAATTGGCTCAGGTTTTTCCATTGTTACCGATTCTGGTGAGAACAAATCTGTCAACCCCTCTCTGTAGACGGCGATCGAAGGCAATTGGGGCGTGCGGATGCCATTCGGTACTCGTCCTCCGATAGAGTTTTACCCTGAATGTCTCCAGCCTCCCCGCTAAAACTTTCTTCTTTCTGAGAGGAATTCAATCATGCGATGTCCATTTTGCCAGCATACCGAAAGTCGAGTCTTAGAATCGCGATCGGCAGAAGCAGGTCAAAGCGTTCGCCGACGGCGGGAATGTATTCACTGCAAGCGCCGTTTTACCACCTACGAGCGCATTGAATTCGTGCCCGTCGCCGTGATCAAACGCGACGGTCGGCGCGAGTCTTTCGACCGCTCGAAATTGCTACGCGGGATCGTGCGAGCTTGCGAAAAAACCGGGATAGATGCGGCGCAATTGGAGTCTTTAGTCGATGAAATTGAAGCTTACCTTCAACAACAAGTCATCCGCGAAGTCACCAGCAACGAAATCGGCGAATTAGTCTTGTCCCACCTCCAAGAACTCAGCGAAGTCGCTTATATCCGCTTCGCTTCAGTGTATCGAAAATTTCGCGGCATTCGCGATTTTGTCGAAACTCTCAATCACTTGGAACGACAAGCCGCTCGAACTCGCGAGTCCGAGGCGACCCGTGCGGGAGATTCCCGGGAGGTCGAACGCCCCAGTCTCGAATCGGAAGATCGGGGGGCATCTTTGAGACCGTCCTCAGAATCGATCTCGTTGATGAGCCAAACTTAACGCCAAAATCGACGGCTCCCTCGTCGGTGTTCCTCGGTACTCAAAAGCTACTTTTAACCTGGGTCTCGGCATCCTCGGCTATGGTCGAGGGCGATCGCCTCTCCCCCGATTCAAAAAAAACTGCTTTTAACCCAACCATTCTCAAGAAAATCAGATAGAATAGATCCTTGCGTCTAGAACTTCACTTTCGAGTAGTCTCGCGGAAGGAAGTTGCTTTAAGCGGGCAGACCAGAACCAGGAAGCAACATCATGGGTCTATTCGCGGCTCGAAGTTAGCTACCTACAGGTTTGTCCGAGGGTCAGGAGATCGCAACTGGCCATCCGCCAAAGGCAAGAAATGAAACCCATTTCCTGCAAAGGCGCAAAACCTGAAAAGGTTGTTAATTTCTGCTCGTTACCAAGTTGTACGAGTCGTAGCCGTTGTGGTGTTGTCCGCGTAAAGGTCAGGCTATACTAACTTTTACCTAAAGGTTTTTGAGGGCTCCAACCGCTCTTCAACAAAATCTACGACATCCATCAGTAGAACGCCAAAAATAACTACGGAGATCGATCCCAGGAAACAATACGCATGGTCAATCAGAAAACAATTGCTAGAGATGTTGGCTTCACTCACGAAGATTTCGCTGCCCTACTCGACAAATACGACTATCACTTCAGTCCTGGCGATGTCGTGGCCGGGACGGTATTCAGTATAGAACCGAGGGGCGCTCTGATTGACATCGGTGCCAAAACAGCCGCCTACATTCCGATTCAGGAGATGTCAATCAATCGGGTTGACGCTCCCGAAGAAGTTTTGCAGTCGAACGAAACGCGGGAATTCTTCATCCTTACCGATGAGAATGAAGATGGACAGCTCACCTTGAGCATCCGCCGGATTGAATACATGCGGGCGTGGGAGCGCGTCCGTCAGTTGCAGGCGGAAGATGCGACGGTGCGATCGCAAGTCTTTGCGACCAATCGCGGTGGGGCGCTCGTTCGCATTGAAGGGTTGCGCGGTTTTATTCCCGGTTCTCATATCAGCACTCGCAAGCCAAAAGAAGAACTCGTCGGCGAAGAACTGCCTCTGAAGTTCTTGGAAGTGGACGAAGACCGCAACCGTCTGGTCCTCAGCCACCGTCGCGCTCTGGTCGAGCGCAAGATGAACCGCTTGGAAGTCGGCGAAGTGGTCATCGGTACGGTGCGCGGGATCAAACCTTACGGGGCGTTTATCGATATCGGTGGCGTCAGTGGTTTGCTCCACATTTCCGAAATTTCCCACGATCATATCGATACGCCGCATAGCGTGTTCAATGTCAATGACGAACTCAAAGTCATGATTATCGACTTGGATGCGGAACGCGGTCGCATTTCCCTGTCTACCAAGCAGCTCGAACCCGAACCGGGCGATATGGTCAAGAACCCGCAGTTGGTTTACGATAAAGCCGAAGAAATGGCGGCGAAATTCCGCGAGCAAATGATGCAACAGCAGCAGCAAGCGGAACAAGTTACTTCGGACGCGACGGAAGAAGTCGATATTCCTTCGGCGAGCGACGACGACAGCGAAAGCGGCTCCACTGTCGAGGAATAAAAGTATTCTCATAAGAGCGTACAAGCGCGGGGCGATCGCATTCGATCGCCGCGCTCGCTTTGTACCCAGAGGGTAACCCCCTCTTTTTTTATGGGTGTTTTTGTCTTTACGTGTGTAAATACATTTATATCCAAATATGTACTTACAAAATAGGGATACTTTGTAAGTACATACGTTGCAATAAATATCCGAAGATAGGGAGGCAAAACCCTTGATTGACATTGAATGCAGGGGCGTTACCTTCAAAAACGTCGAAGCGATTTTATTTGATAAAGACGGCACCTTAGAAGATTCCGAAGACTTTTTGCGGACGATCGCGATCGCGCGATCGCGCCGGGTAGACGCTCAAATTCCCGGGACGGGGGATCCCCTGTTAATGGCCTTCGGTCTGGTCGATAATCAGGTCGATCCCACCGGGTTGCTCGCCGTCGGTAGCCGCCACGAAAACGAAATTGCCGCCGCCGCCTATGTTGCCGAAACAGGTCGAGGTTGGTTAGAATCGCTGGCGATCGCCCGACAAGCATTTGCAGACGCTGACGAGTTGCTTAAAAACGACAACAAGCATTCCCCCTTGTTTGTCGGGTCGCTCGAAATGCTTCAGATGCTCTCTGACCAGGGCCTCAAACTCGGCATTCTCTCCGCCGATACGACGGAAAGAGTACGAAGTTTTGTAAATCACTATCGACTCGAACCCTACATCCAGGTGCAGATGGGGGTCGATTCCGGACCGAGCAAACCCGATCCGGCCTTGTTTCTCCAAGCCTGCGAAGCGTTGGGCGTTTCAGCCAATGCGACCTTAATGGTGGGGGACTCTCCAGCCGATATTGAAATGGCCAAACGGGCAGGTGCAGCCGGGTGTATCGGTATAAGCTGGCGCCCGAGTTCTCCGGGACGATTGGCCGGGGCAGATGTGGCGATCGCGCAGTTGGATGACATCCACCTACTATAGACCGCTTAGCCCATTTGGAAATTAACTCCCTTCAAAAAAAGGGCTTTTGACCATTTGCCTAGAGGTCTACTCCTGTCCTGAAACTTGCCCTGACGCCCGAACACCTATATGTTGAAGATCGCTCTATCACGCTAGTTTCCTGGGAGGAAAATCGTTGTCTCGTCGATATCTTTTTACTTCTGAATCCGTTACCGAAGGACATCCGGATAAAATCTGCGACCAGATTTCCGATACCATTCTCGACGCCTTGCTTTCGCAAGATTCTAAAAGTCGCGTCGCGGCTGAAGTCGTCGTCAACACGGGTTTAGTTCTGATTACCGGAGAGATCACCTCTCAAGCACAAGTTAACTACGTTAACTTAGCCCGGGAAAAAATTGCTGAAATCGGCTACGTTCATGCAGAAAACGGGTTTTCTGCCGATAGCTGCTCCGTCTTAGTTGCCTTAGACGAACAGTCTGCCGATATCGCTCAAGGGGTAGACCAAGCCCAAGAAAGCCGCGAACTCTCCGACGACGAACTCGACGCGATCGGCGCCGGAGACCAAGGCTTGATGTTCGGTTTCGCCTGTAACGAAACCCCCGAACTGATGCCCTTGACCAGTTCCTTAGCCAACCGCATTTCCTTGCGCTTGAGCGAAGTGCGCAAAAACGGCGAACTGTCTTACTTGCGTCCCGACGGCAAAACTCAGGTCACCGTCCTCTACGAAGATGGCAAACCGATCGCGATCGATACCATCCTAATTTCGACCCAACACACCGCCGCAATTGGCGAGTTGCGCGATAATGCTGCCGTCCAAGAAAAAATCAAACAGGATCTGTGGACTCACGTCGTCCAGCCCAGTTTTGCCAATATCGACGTCAAACCCGACGCCAACACCCGCTTTTTAGTCAATCCCACGGGTAAATTCGTCATCGGCGGACCTCAAGGGGATTCCGGCTTGACGGGTCGCAAAATCATCGTCGATACTTACGGCGGTTACGCCCGTCATGGTGGCGGTGCCTTCTCCGGCAAAGATCCCACCAAAGTCGATCGCAGTGCCGCTTATGCCGCCCGCTACGTGGCCAAAAACATCGTCGCCGCCGGATTGGCCGACAAATGCGAAGTGCAATTGAGTTACGCGATCGGAGTTGCCCGTCCGGTCAGCATTACGATCGAAACTTTCGGCACCAGCAAGGTTGACGAAGACAAACTGCTCGAAGTCGTCAAAGCCAACTTTGAACTGCGTCCGGCGGGGATCATTCAAACGTTTAACTTACAAAACTTGCCTTCCGAACGAGGCGGTCGCTTCTTCCAAAATGTAGCGGCTTACGGTCATTTCGGACGCCCGGATTTAGATTTACCCTGGGAAAGAACGGATAAAGCCGATCTGCTCAAAGAGGCATTGAGTGCGGTTACCGTGGCTCAGTAAGACGACTGATGCTGTCCCACATCGGTGGGGCGATCGCGGTGGTCGCTTGAGATCGTTAAATCGCGCGGGTTTTGAAGTTTCAAGCCCGCGCGATTTTTAGATTTGAGATTGGAGATTTTAGAGACGGTCGATCGAGAAAATATCGAAAAATCTTGTAGGGGTTTGGGAACCAAACCTCTACTGCTCTAGGGTTTGGGAACCAAACCCCTACAGGGGACTTGCCTCTTGCTTTCCGCGAAAGGGGCACCACAGGTAGGAATTAGGGATTTTGACGGTTGATTAGGGTTGAACTCAATAATCTCTAATAACTAATCTCTAATGAAACATTGGCCTGCACCTGTTGTTCGCCGCCGACGACCGGGGTGCTCGACTGGGCCACGGCGGCGCTTTCGCGCAGGATTAGTGGTTGGGGAGTGGGCATACTGGCATTAATTTGGATGTTGACAATTTCGCGACGGGTGAGGTTGAGGGTACTTAAAACTGTATCCGCTTGGGCTTGGGCGTCTTCGGTGGCTTGGCGTAAAGCTTGCTGGCGGGCGGCGGAGATCGCCTCGTCCGTGGCGACAAAGCTAATGCCGTCAATGCGCGTGGCTCCTGCTCGTACCGCTTCATCGAGGAGATTGCCCGCGCGTTCGGTGGCGATGCGGAAACTGACGATATTACTCGCCGAATATCCGCTAATGATTTGTCGGTTGTTGGTATAGTTGTAAATCGGGTTGAGACGAATGCCCGTGGTTTCTAATTTCTCTACATTGCGCGATCGCAGTAACTCCACCACCGCCGACGATCGCCGCGCCACTTCCTGCTGTACTTCTTCTGCGGTTTTGCCCTGGACTTCTACCCCCAAACTGACTTGGGTCAAACTCGTCGGAATCGAAACGATGCCCTGTCCGCTTACGTTGAGGATTCTCAAGCGTTGCTCTTGGGCGATCGCCGGGTCGAGGGCGCCCATCTGAACGATTCCCAATGCTAAGGTTAGAGCAGTAACCTGACTCCAAACATTGAGGCGAGGACGCCATGCTCCAGTCGCTTTCATCGAGATAGATCTCCTCACAAATTCTTCATGGACTGTTTTATTTCAACAGTCTGTCACGGCCAAGGTGGAACCGAGCTGTCAGTTACGGTTTTGGTAACCGAGAGGCCGAAGTATGGAAGGGTGGCAACCGTTTTTAACCCCGAACATTCCACACGAGTAAATCAGCGATCGTGACCCATCCCGATTTCCCGCAATCCGATGCTCGTTCCCCCGGCAACGATCGCCCGCCTCGACGACGGCGGTTTTTGCCGGAGTGGATGCGATCGTTGCCCTTTAGTTTGCCATTTGTCCGCCAAGATCGTACCCGTTCTCGGCGCATTCACGAAAAAATCGGTTATGGCTATTCGATCGCCATTGCGATTGGTTTTGTCGGCTCGATCGCCGGAATGCTCGTAGCCGATTACTATCAAGGTAAAGGGGTCGAGCAGTTTGTCGATGCTCAAGAACAATTTCACTTACTCAGTCATTTTAAAGACCTCGCCGTTACCATCCAATTACAGGGGTCGAGATTTCCCGGGGCGATCGACGATTCCCAACAATTACGGGTCCGTCGCGAAACCTTTTTAAACCAGAGCGATCGCCTCGGGGAGTTAAAAACAGAAATTGAAGACTATTTAAACAGTAACCCGGCATGGCTGGCCGATCGTCCGAGTGCGATCCTCGCCTTACTCTCCGAATATGAAACCCATTTAAACAGCTACGTCGGACAAATCGAAACCAGCTTAAAAGCGGTCGATCCGTTGTCAACGACCTCTACTTCCGTGGAGACGGCGCGATCGCAGTTAATCCGAATCGCCAGTGGGGAACAAGCCGAACAGCTCGATCGCCTCGGCGCCGAGTTGAGCGACCTGTTAGAAATCGCCCGAATTCAACAACAACAAGGGGCGATCGTCATGGAAGACGCCCAAGGGGTAGAAAAATTCATGGTGGTTTTCGGTGCGTTGCTCTCGGTGGCGATCGCCGGAATCATTGCATGGCGGACGACGCGGGCGATCGCCGAACCGATCGTCGGCGTCACCGACATGGCCGAACGAGTCGCCCGCGAGGCGGATTTTAGCCTGCGATCGCCCGTCAACAGCGAATTACAAGAAATCGATTCCCTCGCCACCTCCCTCAATCATTTAATTGCCAATGTCGCCCAACGCACGGAAGAACTGGAAACGGCTAAAGATACGGCAGAAAAAGCCAATCACGCCAAAAGTGCGTTTCTGGCGAATATGAGCCACGAATTGCGAACCCCTTTAAATGCGATCGTCGGCTACAGTGAAATGCTCGAAGAAGACGCTCAAGACTTTGGCTACAGCGATTTAATCCCGGACTTGCAAAAAATTCGGACTGCAGGCAGGCATTTATTAACCTTAATTAATGACATTCTCGATTTATCCAAAATCGAAGCGGGACGGATGGACCTCTATCTCGAACACTTCGAGTTAGATCGGCTGCTCGAAAGTGTCGTAACCACCGTGGAACCGTTAATCGAAAAAAACGGAAATTCTCTCCAATTCGACGGCAATTGTCCGGTAAAAACCATGTATGCCGACGCGACAAAAGTTCGGCAAATTTTATTTAATTTACTCAGTAATGCGGCTAAATTTACCCACAACGGTGAAATTAGCTTGACGGTGACGCGATCGCCTCGGGACAACGGCAAGGATGGCCTGTATTTTCAAGTGAAAGATACGGGCATCGGCATGTCAGAAGAACAGCAAAAAACTGTTTCAACCCTTTACTCAAGGGGATGCCTCGACGACGCGCAAATATGGCGGGACGGGCTTGGGATTGGCCATCAGCCATCATTTTTGCGAGATGATGGGCGGCGCAATTACTCTGAGCAGCCAGTGCGATCGCGGCTCCATTTTTACGGTTTGTCTTCCCGTAGATTGTTCCCAAGAGATCGCCCCTACCCTCAAGGTTTCCCTTTAATGTTGCGAACCCGATCGCGATCGGAAACGGTTAAATGCTCTCACTTGTGGGGCGATCGCGGCGATCGCCTCTGTCCAATTCCTGTCAGGAAACTCTAAAATCGAAAGTAGACTTTAGCTTAATCGGCGGGAAGCCCCGCACTCTACGCGAAGCTGTCGGGATGAAAGCCGAGGCGATGGAGTGGAACGGAGTCGCCATACTCTTTCGCTAATTTCTAGGGAGCATTGCTGTTTCTACTAAGTTGTAATAGCTACATGCTTGTATTGACCTACTCATACCGGATTTACCCAGATCTCGAACAAGAACTCCAGATGCTTAATTGGCTGGAGACTTGCCGCCAGGTCTACAACTATGTGGTCGGGGAGCGCAAGGACTGGATCGACAGTCGGAAGTGCTCGGTCAATGCTTGCAGTCTTCAGAAGGAGTACATCATTCCAGCCGACACCCCCTATCCCGATTACTACCGTCAGAAGAAGGCGTTAACTGAAGCTAAGAAAACCAATCCTGAACTCAAAGCGGTTCATTCTCAGGTGCTTCAGGATGTCATTGGGAGGGTTGATGCTGCTTTCGTCGCATTCCACCAAAAGCGAACTGGGTTTCCTCGGTTCAAGAAATTTGGTCGGATGCGGTCATTTCTGTTTCCGCAGATAAAAGGTGAGGCGATTGATGGCAACAGCATTAAGCTGCCAAAGATCGGGCAGGTGCCTATTAACTTGCATCGCCCCATGCCTGAAGGCTTCGATCTGAAAGCTGTTCGGGTCGTGCGGAAGCATTCAGGCTGGTACGCCATGCTGACGCTAAAAGCTGACGTTGATGTACCCGACATCCCGCCAGAAGGCCATGCCCTGGGGCTGGATGTTGGACTGGAGTATTTTCTATCCACCTCTGATGGCGAGCAGGTTTCTCGTCCTCGTTTCTTCAATAAGCTGCACCGCAAGCTGAAATCGCTGCAACGTAGGCTAAAAGGGAAGCAGAAGGGGTCGAAAAACTGGCTCAAGTTAATCGAGCGGATCGGTCGAGTTCACGAAAACATTGCGAATTACCGTCTGGACTGGCAGTTCAAGCTGGCTCATCATCTCTGCGATCGGGCCGGGATAATATTTGTTGAAGACTTGGACTTCAGGATACTTGCTAAGGGTTTCCTCGGCCAACACATGGTTGATGCTGGCCTGGGTCAGTTCGTCAACATCGTACTGCCGTGGGTGTGCTGGAAACGTGGTGTCTACTACAGCAAGGTCAATCCTAGAGGCACCAGCCAGGAATGCCCTGAGTGTGGGGCTCAAGTCCGCAAGGAATTAAAAGACCGTATTCACCATTGCGGTGAATGCGGTTCCATCAAGCCCAGAGATGTTGCCAGCGCTCAAGTTATTCGCAATCGTGGCCTCTCAGTCGTGGGTCTCACGGCTGATGAAATCGCCTGTGGACGGGTTCTGTCGGGGGCATTGCCTAGACAAGACCGAACGAAGCAGGTAGTCGCTGGAGCGATCCGGTGAAGCCCGCGCTGTACCGTTGGCGAAGCCTGCGCGAAGCGCATAGGTCAGCGTCGGGAGAACGTCACAGGCCAACTCATGAGTAGCGACGAGAGCAAAGCACTCGCCCGGGAATTCAAAACCCAGATCCGCTTACTCGGTGGCGCGATCGCCATCATGTGGATTCTGGAGTTCGTCGATACCATTTTTCTCGGACAAGCCCTCAATCGATACGGCATTCATCCACGAGAAATAAGCGGATTGTGGGGGATTTTGTGGATGCCGTTTTTGCATGGAGGCTTTCCCCATTTAATTGCCAATACCGTTCCTTTTTTAACCCTCGGTTGGTTCGTGATGCTGCAAGACACGGCTGACTTCCTGTTCGTCACCGTCGTCACCACCCTCCTCGGCGGCTTAGGCGTGTGGCTGATTGGCGCCTCGAACTCGGTTCATATCGGGGCGAGTGGTTTGGTTTTCGGTTATTTGGGTTTTTTAATTTCGCGCGGCTTTTTTCAACGCAATTTTATGTCGATCGCCCTGTCATTATTCGTCGGCTTTTTCTATGGGGGCTTAATATGGGGGATTTTGCCGACCCATCCATTTATTTCTTGGGAAGGCCATTTCTGCGGGTTTGTCAGTGGCGCGATCGCCGCTAAAGTGTTGGCTGAAAAGAAATAAGCGATCGCTCTTTTCTACCCCGGATTTTTCAATCTGGATTCTCAAATTTTCACCTTTAAGATCTTGCGAGTCATGCAAAAAGTTCTATTATTTTTATCCATCGATGGCGTCCTCAACGTCACCGACTCCGGGACGCCCCAACTCCTGAGTACCCACATGCCTGCAGGATTGTTGGAAGAATCTTACGAGGGCGCCTATGGCTTTCCCGTATCTCTCGCCCGCAGTTTCCTGCAAGCGGTCGATCGCGCCGAGTGGATCGAAGCGATCTGGTTTTCCGCCCAGTGGTTGGAAAACGCCACGGTGTGGAACGAATGGTCCGCTACCCGCCATTGGCGGATCGGCTACCCGCTTTCCATGCGCCAAATGCGCGGGTTGGTCTCGATCTACCCCAAACTCAACCTGGAACAGTTCGACGGCAAGACCCTCGCCGCGATCTGGCACGCCCACGACGCCTCGCGGGTCGTCTGGATTCAAGAAAGCTTCGACCCGTGCGCGATCGCCTGGGCCGCCAAAGACAGCCGCATTCACTTAATCGACACCCGCCACCCGTCCGATCCGAGTTACAACGGCATTCAACCGTGGAATATCGATGGCATTCTCAGTGCTTTATCCCTGGAATTAGAAGCGCCTCCCTCTCCAGAACCCCCGATCGCCTCTCCCTCGGGGTCTCCACCGGGATAAACTGCGCTTTCGGTCGGTCCGGCGATCCGCCTTCTGCGTCGCGAAGCTAACGGCGCGGATCGCGACAGCACACCCGGAGGATTTCCAGGGTATTCAGAGGTTTTGAGGAGCAATATTATGCAAAGTATGGCGATCGCGCTCGCGATCTCGGCGGGCTTATTTCTGGCTTTACCCCTGGTGCTTTTTTGGGGCTTTCAAATCGTCCCCAGTCCGTTTCCACCGCCGACGCAAGCCAGTCGCGATCTCGGTTCCATCAGGGTTCCCGACGACTTACCCGAACCGATCCGGCGATATTTAGCATCCTGTGCCAGCACGGATCTGCCCCAGGTCGAATCGGCGATGATTTGGGGACGGGCCAAATTTAAACTCGGTTTAATTTATAGCATGTTACGGTTTAAAAGTTTTTACCGTCAGGGAGAATTTTGCCGGGAAATGGAATTAACCTGGTTTGGATTGCCCCTGATGAGGGCCGTGGACTCTTACATCGGCGGCGAAGGAAAGCTACAAGTACGCGGCTTGATGAATCTGTTCCAAACTGGAGAAGAGATCGCCGAAGGGCAGGTGTTGGCGCTATGGGCCGAAGAAGTCGCCATGTTGCCGCCGATGGCGATCGCCCTTCCCGGCGTCCGTTGGGAGGCGATCGACGAGACACATTGTTCCGCTTATTTAGCCTACGGCGATCGCGAAGTGCGTTTGCAACTCGAATTCGACCCGAACACCGCCGCTATCGTGCATATCGAGGCTTTACGCTACCGTCAACCCGGCGAAGATCGCATTCCTTGGGAGATTACTTTATCGGAACTTCGTTCTTTCGGTCCCTTGCGCGTTCCCGCCCGGGCGATCGTGCGCTGGCAAGATGACGATCGCCCCTACTGGATCGGCACCTTGGAAGGGATCGCCTACAATATCGACGTTTCGCCCCAGATTCCACCTGGCGATCGCCGGGTCGATCTCGCTTCGTAAACGCGATCGGCGACGATCGTCGGGGGGGTTTTATCGATTTTGGAGCGATCGTTAGCAACGATCGATTTGCGCTTTTTCTCCCCTTTATAGCCCTTCCTCGAACCCATTTCCCCTTCTCCCCCTATGGCAGCTATGTGGGATAATTCAACCGTACAAATTCCCTCGGGCGATCGCGATGTTTTCCTTTTCCTTACTTCTTTGGGCTGCCATTTTTGTTCTCAGTCTATTTATCCTCGTTCAAGCCTCGGATTATTTTACCGATGCTGCGGAGAGACTGGGAATTTTTCTCGGATTTCACCCATTTATTATCGGCGTTACGATCGTGGCGATCGGAACCTCCCTGCCCGAATTAGCCTCATCGATCGCCGCCGTTTTGCAACAGTCCTCGGAAATCGTTCTCGGTAACGTCGTCGGTTCTAATATTACCAATATTTTTCTGATTGTGGGAGTCGCTTCGGCGATGTCCCGTAAATTTAAAATTACTTATAATTCCCTCAAAGTTGACTTGCAGATTTTTCTATCGTCAGCATTTTTACTCTGTCTCGCTGTCGGCGATCGCGACTTTTCGGCAGGGGATGCCTGGTTATCTTTGGGCGGCTTTGTGATTTATATTCTTTATGCGGTTTTATCGCATCCGAATAGTTTAGAAACCTCCGGGGAATCTTCCGAACGAGACCCAGAAGAAGATACCGCAGAAGACACCGCCAATGGTTTAGAAAAACCCGATCGCTTTCCCGTCAAAAGTTTGGCGATCGCGATCGTCAGCTTAATTTTTATTTGGGGAAGTGCGGAATATACGATCGAATCGGTGACCAAAATTTCGGAATTTCTCCAGATCGGAAAAGAAGTGATTGCGATCGGTGCAGTTGCCTTTGGAACCTCTTTACCCGAACTGATCGTGACCATTGTTGCCACCCGCAAAGGCAATCCAGAAATGGCCGTCGGCAATGTTTTAGGGTCTAATATTTTTAACTGCTTTGCGGTGATGGGTGTGGCGGGGGCGATCGATAATTTAGAAATTGCCCCGGTGATTATTGCCGAAGGATTGCCCGCCATGCTAGCCGGAACGATCTTGTTTTTCCTGACCACACAAAACAAACAATTTAGTCGTTGGGAAGGCTTATTATTTTTTGTTTTTTACGGTTGGTTTATCGGCGAAATCTTTGACGTATTGTAAACGGCGACGTATTGTAAACGGCGATCGCTCTTCCCTCTCAATCCCATCGAACGATATCCCATCGAACGGTACGACTTAACGATTAAAAATGGATCTGAATCCCATGTTTTGCCAGTTCGTCGATGATGTCTTCGATATTGTCCAAATCCAAGGGTTGGCGACGGGACGGACCGCGTAAAAATTCCTTCAGCGTTATCTTTTTATCGCGAAAATCTTTAACGAAATCGCGAATCTGTTCGAGGGATTCGAGTTCGGCTTTAAATTGTTCGAGGGAGGCTTCCACTAAATCCATGCCTTCCCGTTTGGCTTTGCGATATTCTTTGACCATCATCCCTTGAGGAGTGTTGCGGGTTTCGCGAACTTGGTCTTTTAATTGTTCGTATTGCCGTTCGAGAATTTTTAGATCGTGTTCGAGTTGCTTGCACTGGCGATCGCGATCGTTTTGTGAAGTTTCAATTTCTTGCTCGTATTCGCTTTGTTGTTCGATTTCCAACAAGCGGGCAAAATCGCCACTTTTGTAAGCAATATTAACTTCTTTCATGATTTCGGTATAATGCTCTCTTTTTTCCGGATCGGCAATTTTATCCGGGTGAAAGCGATCGGCCAATTTTAGAAACAGTTTTCTCATATCCCGTGAAGGACGAGGGGCATGGTTTTCTTCAAATAGGCAATGACTGCCCCATTCCGGACCGTCTTCGTCGTCGAAACTGTCGTCATTTTCCTCATTCGTATGTTCGCGTTCGGCTTCGGCTTCTTCCTCCCGGGCGAACTCTTCGTCTTCTTCGTCGAAATGGGGACTGATGCGACCTGTAAATTGGAGTATTTCGTAAACTTCTCGAATTTCGAGTTTGGTTTTTTTAGCAAATTTGCGCTTGGTAAAAATATCGTGAAATAATTCGTGAATTTCGAGATCGAGCTGTTGTGCTTGTTCGTAAATCGGTTGACCGTGATAGAGCATCGATCGCGCAATCTCTTGCATCTGTTCGGTTAAGTTTGACAGTTCCGTTCTCTTTCGCTTAATTAAGGTCAGCACCTTTTTTTGTCGTTTTTGTAGGAACTGGAAACGGGCGTCTGGAGAGGTAGACGCCAGGGTGGTTTTCGCGACGGGGCGATCGCGATCGCCTGTTTCTTTTTTCTGCTTTTTCTGTTTTTTAGCCATCATTTCGATTCCCTAGACTCGTTTTTACGATACCGCTAAATTCCCATGGATGGAATGGATAAAAATGGCTATTTTAACGAATCCAGAAATCTTGCGATCGCGGACGTTCGATGGAAAGGGCGAACGCCCGCGATCGCGATCTCGATGGCTGTTTTATTGGGCGATCGTATGAATCCAAATATTCCCCTCGGGACCGCACACCTCATCCATGTATCCGTAGGGATAAAGTAACTTTCGCCCTTCCGTATAACTATATCCCGTCAGGGCGTCGCCCCAAGGATCCTGCACGATGTAACCGCGACTGTTAAAACCGATAATCGTGAGAATATGTCCCGTCGCCGTAAAGTATCCGGCAATCACCACCGGACGGCGGTTAATCAGCTCGTTTTTGACGTCGGACCAGCGCGCCGTCGTCACGAATTGATGCTTGAATCCATAAGCGCGAATCAGCGCCGAAAGCACGCTGTGATTGGTTTGCGAGCCTTCTCCGGCATAGTTGAAACACCACTGTAATAACTCGTCTTCAAGCTGTCCGCCCCACTTCGATCGCACGCCGTAGTAATAAAACACCATGGCGATCGAGGTCACATTACAAGTAGACCAATAGTAACGCGGGTTATCCCGTTGGGAGAAATAGGGGACGTTGAGCTCGATCCGATCCGGAAGCGGATCGAACGCCCGACTCCCGCGACGCATCAACACGTGAGGCGGATAAATATATCCCGTATTGCCGAATTGCGGAAACTCTTCCGTCAGCGAGACCTTCAGGTGATTGTCTTCGATCGCGTAACTCGCCACCCCGTAAACTCGCCCCAGATTGAGAGTAGTTTTCTCCGTCGGACCGAGGTTCGCCGCCGAAATCGGGCGCTTTTTAAATGCCGTCGTCTCGCGAATCGTAATCGTCAGCGCGTCCGGTTCGTAGGGAATGACATCGTTATTCTTCTTAATTTGGACGTGCTGCCAGTAAATATAACCGACATTGCCAAAACCGGGAATCGAGTTGGTCAGAGTGACGCGAAAATGCCCTTCAGTACAGGCATATCCGGTAATTCCGTAAGTCGTTCCTAATTTTAAATCGGCTTTTTGACTGGCATTGAGCATCGACGAATCCACCGGACGGGCTTTAATAAAAGTGGTTCGGGTGACCAACATTTTCGCCGTCAAGTTGGTATCCGGAACGTCCTCGATGTCGAAGCGCAGGACTTTTTCCCCTTTGGTCAGTTCGACATGACCTTCGTAAAAGTAACCGAACGACCCCACGGGATTGACGGCGGGATCGAGGTTCACTTTCAGGTGTCCGTCTACCAGTCCGTATCGACTGACGGTAAAGGTGGTTCCCCCTTTGACCATTACTTTTTGGTCGTCCGCCAGTTGTTGGGAATCGAAGGGGGCGACTTTAAACCAAGTGTCTTGTTCGACGCGCAAGCGCAGGGGTTCGCCGACAGTGGTCGCTTGGGTACTGACGGTGATGTAGATGATTTCCGAGGAAACGAGTTGGTTGTTGCTATCGGCGCCGCGCAAGCGCAACCAGCGCAGTCCGGCGGTGGTAAAGCCGTTGCTGAGTACGACCCGCCAGGTTCCGGCGTCGCGATCGAGTTCGACTTTGAGGGGATATTTGTCTTCGGCGACGACGGCGATCGCGCTAATGCTTTGCGGGTCGAAGTTTCCGGTTAAGGTAACCGCTTGTTTGACCAGAACTTCTTTCGGTCCGGTATAGGTCAACGGGTCTTCCGGGGAGGGGGTGCGATCGCCGACCGCCGATAGGGGCGTTTCCCCGCGTAACAAGCGCACGAAATCGGCATAAAGATAGCCCGTATTGCCGAAACCGGGTAAATTTTCACTCAGCGATACTTTCAGATGGCCCGCTTCCGAGGAATAGGCGACGACCCCATACACCGAACCGATGGGAAGAGTGTATCGATCCGCCTCACTTAAGGTACTCGAATCGACGGGGCGTTTTTTAATCACCGTGGTTTTGAGAATGCTTAAATTCGTTGCATTGGGATTGTATTCGATCCATTCGCCGTCTTTTTTGAGTTTGACGTGATCTTTATAGACGTAGCCAATTTGTCCGAATCCCGGGATCGGGTCGCGCAACATGATGCGAAAGTGGTTGGCGAAGGATGTATGACCGTAGGTTAAAAAGGTTTGTCCTTGGAGGAGTTCGGCTTGTTGGTGGGCGCTCAGTTGGCTCGAATTTTCCGGTTTGGTTTTAATTTTAGTGGTTTGGGCGACCCACAACTGACAGAATCCCGGCGGCGGGTCGGGAACGTTATCGACGGTAACGCGCTGGGTTTGTTCGGCTTTGACGAGTTGAACGTGAGGTTTGTAGAAGTATCCAAACCGTCCGAGGGGTTCGACATCGGTATTGAGTTCGATTTTGACACGATCGCCTTCCACGCTATAGCGACTGACCCCGAAAGACCGACCTTTGGGGATTTGGGCTTTGTGGCGATCGCTCAAGGTCGTCGAAGGCGCCGGAGTCGCTTTAAAAAAGGTATCGTGCAGCACTTCTAAAGAGAGAGAGTCCGCCACCGTCATCGGTTGTTCGCTGACGGTGATGTAGGCTTGTTGGTTGTCGAGTTCGCGACCGCTACTATCCATCGCCTTGAGGCGCAACCAGCGAATCCCCGGCGCGGTCAAACCGTTAGGTAAATTGACCTGCCAGCGACCCTCACTCCGGTTGAGTTCGACGCTGAGGGGATATTTATCTTCGGCGACGACGGATACCGTGGCAACTTTTGCCGGGTCGAAGGTTCCTTTGAGAACGGTGGCTGTTCTGAGTAAGACTTCTTTGGGTTCGAGATAAGTCAGGATGCTGGACACGAATACTGCTCCTTTGACGAGGGATGGAATAGATGCTGCGATCGTCAGCTCGGAAAATCGGGGTGAATCGATCCCATTTTAGAGTTTAGATTTTCAATTTTTTTAGAAGTCAGGGACGGGCGATCGGACTTGAGTCTCCCAATTTTATCGTTTCGGTGGGGCGATCGTGACGCCGTCTTTGCGAGAGCGCGCCCGTAAATGAGAGCAATAGTGGCAGGTTGAAAAGATAGAGGCTAAGATAGGCTCGCTAAAGTGACTCAGGCCAATAGATTATCTTATAGATTATTTTTCTGTTGTCACATTTAACGAGTTTTTGTCAAAACACACTCGAACAAAACAGGGGAACAGATGAAAAAACTTACCACCGTAGCTTTGCTATCTCTATTACTAACAACCGCTTGCGGTCAAAATGAGCCACCACAACCCCCGGTCTCCGAACAACCACAAGTCTCGGAAAACTTTGAAACGTTTCTCGAATGGTGTCGCAACAAAAAAAGCTTGAGCGACAGTGCTAAACATACGGTCAACATACTCTTACAAGAAGCTGCAACCGAGGAGTGCGATCGCGCTTCCGAGTACCTGGCTAACCAAAGCTCGATAAGTCTCGTGAATCGGGACATCGTTAACCTGGCCCCGTTAGCCAGTTTGACTCATCTCAACGAGCTAAGTTTACAAGGCAATTCACTTCAAAATGTAGCCCTCTTAGCTAATTTGACTAATTTACAATCTCTTCACCTCGGAGATAATCGAATTGCAGATCTCGCCCCCTTAGCGAATCTAAGCAATCTGAAAATCCTCAATCTCTTTAACAACCAAATTACAGAGATTTCCCCCTTAGCCAAGCTCACCCAACTCGAAGAGCTTATCTTAGGCGGACATGGTGATTTCGCACAATTTCCAACCAATGAAATTGAAGACCTTTCCCCATTAGCCAGTCTCACTGAACTACGAACTCTTAATCTTGAAGGGAATCAACTTCAAACTCAAGATCTTATTCCCTTAGCCAATTTGACTGGTTTAGAATCTCTTGTTCTCTATAACAATAAAATTGAAAATTTCAGCCCCCTAGCCAACCTTACAGGATTGAAAGAGCTTAACCTCGATGAAAATAAAATTAAAGCTCTTCTTACCTTACCCAATTTAACTGGTTTAGAATCCCTAGGGCTTAATGGAAATGACATTAAAAATTTGGAGTCGTTGTCGAGTTTAACTCAACTAAAAATCCTTCGGCTTGCAGACAACAGAATTCAAGATATTTCTCCATTAGCAACCCTAACTCAACTCAAATTTCTGGCCTTAAGCGGTAGGAAAAACTGGTTTTCTCTATCTAGTCGCAATCAAATTAAAGATATTACGCCCTTAGCAAATTTGACCGAGCTAGAACAGCTAGTTCTCAATAGCACGAATATTGAAGATATTCAACCCTTAGAAAACCTGACCAATCTGACCCACCTTTATCTCAATAACAATAAAATTGTCGATGTTAGACCCTTAGCTAAGTTGAGCGATCTGATAGAGTTAAGAATTTATAATAATCAAATTATTGATGTATCGCCACTGGCTAATTTGACCCGTTTGGGAAGGATTTATCTCGGTAAAAATAAAATTATTGATGTTAGACCCTTAGCTAAATTGAGCGATCTGACATACCTCGGACTCAATAACAATAAAGTTGTTGATATTTCGCCACTAGCAAGTCTGACAGGTTTGCAAGCACTCCAGCTCAATGACAATCAAATTGTAGATATCTCGCCGTTAGTAAGTCTGACAAATTTGGTATCTCTCGAACTAAATAACAATGAAATTGTAGAGATCCCGGCATTAGAAAATATGACGAGTTTGAGTTCCTTTTATCTTAAAGGTAACCCAGTGAAGAATCCTGTATGTCCTTCGATCCCCCGCTTAACAGACTGTCAATTATGAATTGGATATTTGTAGAGTGGGCAAGTTTTGCCCACCCTACAAATATTAAAAATAACTGAAAAACACAGGTAAAACCATGAAAAAAGAACTTACTGCCGTTGCTTTACTGTCGCTATTACTAACAAGCGCTTGCACTCAAAATGAGCCACCACAACCCCCGGTCTCCGAACAACCACAAGTCTCGGAAAACTTTGAAACTTTTCTCGAATGGTGTCGCAATCAAGAAAGCTTGAGTGACAGTGCTAAACATACGGTTAACGTCCTATTAGAAATAGCCGAAACTCAGGAGTGCGATCGCGCTTTGGAGAACCTTAAAAAACAGGAATATCTGAGTTTTACAGGTGAAGAAATTGTCAATTTAGCCCCATTAACAAGTCTGACCCATTTGACGGGATTAAGTCTGAAGATTAATCAAATTGAAGACGTTAGCCAATTAGTCAATTTGACTAATTTAACGTGGCTTGAACTCGATAGTAACAAAATCAAAGATATTGCACCATTAGCTAATCTGACTAATTTACGCAGACTTCGACTTTCAGAAAATCAAATCAAAGATATTGCACCATTAGCTAATTTGACTAATTTGACCAGCCTCGGTCTTTCAAGTAGAGATATAGGTGAGGGCAGTCAAATTAAAGATATTACTCTATTGGCTAATCTTAAAAACTTAGAATATCTTGCCGTCAATAACAATTCAATTAAAAATATTGAGCCATTAGCCAATCTAACCAACCTAAGACAGCTTTACCTTAATAGAAATCAAATTCAGGATCTCTCGCCATTAGCCAAGTTAAAGCAATTAAAATCGCTTCAACTTTATGGAAATCAAATTAAAGATATCAGCCCATTAGCTAATCTGACCAAAGTTACACAGCTTTACCTCAGTGACAATCAAATTGAAGAAGTCGCTGATTTAGAGAATATGACCGAGTTATACGAACTTCAACTCAATAACAATCAAATTAAAGATATCAGCGCATTAGCTAATATGAGCAACTTAGGGTCGCTTCGTCTCAATAATAATCAAATTGAAGATATATCGGCGTTGGCGAATTTGACCCAACTTACCTTAATCGAACTCCACGAGAATCAAATTAAAGATATTTCGCCGCTAGCCAGCCTAACCGAATTCAGCAGTCTAAATATTTCTAATAACCAAGTTCAAGATATAACTCCGTTAAAGGATCTGAGTAAGTTACAAACTCTGGATCTTGATAGTAATCAAATTGCCAATATTTCGTCTGTAGCTAACTTGGCAAACTTGACTTGGCTTGATTTTGGTTTTAATAAAATTCAAGATATTACTGCATTAGCCAGTTTAACGAATTTAGACTCCCTTTACCTCAGTAACAATCAAATTGTAGATATTTCACCATTGGGTACTCTCACGAGTTTGGAGTCAGTGCGACTCGACAATAATCAAATTGTGGACATTTCACCATTGGGTACTCTCACGAGTTTGGAGTCAGTGCGACTCGACAATAATCAAATTGTGGACATTTCACCATTAGCGAGCCTGACGAATTTAAAACATCTTTGGCTACAGAACAATCAAATTGTAGATGTCTCGCCACTGGCTGAGGTTCATGAAGACATGGATAATCTTATTATTGAGGACAATCCGATCGATCGCCGTATTTGTTTGACGAGTTTAAAAGATTTAGGGCGTTGCCTGTGAAGCTAGTAGGGTAGGGTGGGCAAAACTTGCCCACCCTACGAATATTGAAATAAGATCGCTGAAAAAAAATAGAAAAATCATGAAACAATAAGTTACTGCTGTTTTTTGTGGTTCCTATTACTAACAACCGCTTGCGGTCAACATGACCCACCGCAACCGCCAGTCTCCTAACAACCACAAATCTCGGAAAACTTTGAAACGTTTCTCGAATGGTGTCGCAACAAAGAAAGCTTGAGCGACAGTGCCGAACATACGGTTAACATCCTATTAGAAATAGCCAAAACTCGGGACGGGCGATCGCGCGCGACCTCACACAGATAACACGTATCAGTTTCAGGCGGTATCCTAACGGAGGCGATCGCCTGTTTTCACGTCAAACCAATGGATGGAGTCCGGGGGGATCGCTAATTTCACCGCATCGCCTCCCCACTCTACATCTGCCGATAACAACGCCCGAACCGTGGTAGATTCGTTATTCTCGCCCGTCACTCTCACACTCAGCAGATTTTGCATTCCCAAATTTTCGACTAAAAAGACCCGTCCGTGCACGATGAGGCGATCGCCCTCTTGAGGAAGTCTCACGTGTTCCGGACGAATTCCCATGACGATTTCGGGTGGCGTCGATAACCCTTCCGGTAAAGGAATGTGGAGATCGCCTAAAATTGCATGATTTCCCTGACAATTTAAGGTCAGTAAATTCATCTGGGGACTACCGACAAATCCCGCCACAAATTGATTCGCGGGATGGGTGTAAATCCGTTGCGGAGGGTCGAGTTGTTGGACGTTTCCTTCGTAAAGGACGGCGACTTTACTCGAAAGGGTCATCGCCTCTACTTGGTCGTGAGTCACGTAGACCACCGGGGCTTTTTGTTGTTCAAATAATTGTTTAATTTCAGCGCGCACTCGTTCGCGCAACAGCGCATCTAAATTACTTAACGGTTCGTCTAATAAAAACACCTCCGGCTGTCGGACTAAGGCGCGACCCAAAGCCACTCGCTGTCTTTGTCCGCCGGAGAGTTGCCCGGGTTTGCGATTCATTAAATCCCAGTTTAAATCTAACAAGCGGCTGGCTTCTTCAACCCGTTTTCTAATTTCTTGGGTCGGAATTTTACGCAGTTTCAACCCCGAGGCCATATTTTCATAAACGGTCATGTGGGGATAAAGGGCGTAACTTTGAAATACCATCGAAATATCACGATCGCCCGGTTTTAAATGGGTCACGTCGCGATCGCCGATTAAGATTTGACCTCGGGTGGGTTGTTCCAATCCGGCAATTAATCTTAAGGTGGTCGATTTACCGCAGCCCGACGGTCCGAGTAAGGTTAAAAATTCGTCATCGTTGACTTCCAGGCTGATATTTTTAACGGGAATCGTTTTGGGATTGTACGTTTTATTGAGTTGTTTAATCTCTAGTTTAGCCATGTTGTCAACTCCTGCTCTTTTTTCCTGCTATTTTTGAATACAAGATCGACGCTGTCGGCGGGCGACTCTACACAATCTGAAACTTAAGTTCCAAAATCATTGAGGATTGCTATATCTTTCTCTATCCTTTAACTGCCCCCGCCGTTAACCCTTGTACGATTTTACGCTGGAAAAATAACACCAATAAAATCAACGGCAACGTCCCGAGAATTGTGGCGGCGGCTAGGGCGCCGTAAGGGGTATCGAATTGAGAAGCCCCGCTTAATTGGGCGGCGGCGACGGGAATCGTTTTCATGGTTTCTTTAGTGATAAAAGTCAAAGCAAAAAGAAACTCATTCCAAGAAAAAATAAAGGTTAAAATTCCCGTGGTCACCATGGCAGGCAACGTAAGCGGTAAAACAATTCGAGTTAACATCTGCCAAGTATTGTAACCGTCTACTTTGGCGACATCTTCTAAATCTTTAGGGAGTTGCTGAAAGAAGCTGCGCATGACCAAAATCGTCAAGGGTAAATTAATCGCAGTGTAGGGAATAATTAAAGCTAAATAGTTATTCGCCAATCCCACCCATTTGATGACTTCCAACAAGCCTAAAAAGAGCAGAATGTAGGGAAACAGGGTGACGATTAAAACTCCTGCTAAAATGATTTTTTCTCCCACTATTTTCAATCGCGCTAAGGCATAAGCGGCGGGAGAACCGATCGCCAAACACAATACAGTGGAAACGATCGAGACCAAAGCACTGTTTAAAATATAGGCAAAGAACGGACGGCGCACGAACAATTCCGTATAATGCTGAACGGTGATTTTGGAGGGAATATAAACATTGGGAATAGTTTCGATTTCTGGGTTGACTTTAAAAGAAGTCAGCAGTTGCCATAAAACAGGTGCTAAGGTAAAAACAACGATGGCCGTTACGACAATCGGGATGACGAGCGATCGCCAGGAAAAAGCGATCGATTTGTTTTGATTTGAGCTGGATTTTGTTGCCATAGTTCACAAATTAAATCACATCAAAAATTGTCACGGTTTAACTAAATTGAATCCCTACTATTCCGAGATTTCGAGAGAAAATAAGCGGCGATCGCCACCACGACAATTAGGAGCAAAAAAGTCACCACCACTAACGCCGCACCATAACCAAAATCGAGATAGCGCATGACATTGGCATAGATATAAACCGAGACCATTTCAGTTGCTCCACCGGGGCCGCCTCCAGTCATCACTTGAATCAGATCGAAAATGCCGAAAGCTTGGGCGAACCGAAATAGTAAGGCGATCGTAATTTGTGGCATTAAAAGCGGCAGCGTAATTTGGCGAAAACTCTGCCAAGGTGTAGCGCCATCGATCGCGTGAGCTTCGTATAAATCCTCGGAAATTGATTGCAATCCAGCCAGCAATAAAATACTAATAAACGGGGTGGTTTTCCAAACATCGGCGACCACGACCGCCACCATTGCTAGGGCTGGATTTCCCAACCAGTTAATCCCTTGTTGGATCAGTCCCAAACGCATTAAAATATCGTTAACGACGCCGAATTGATCGTTAAAAATCCACGCCCAGGCTAACGCCATAATCGCAGTCGGTAAAGCCCAAGGAATAATGGCGATCGTGCGAACGGCGCCCCGTCCGGGAAAAGATTGATTTAAAACGAGGGCAATTCCCAACCCAAAAATCAATTCTAAAATCACGGAAGCCGTTGTAAAAATACTCGTATTCCAGATACTTTGCCAAAAGCGACCGTCTCCAAACATGCGGGCGTAATTGGACAATCCTGTAAATTCAGCTTGCAAGTTAGTCCCGAGGTTTTCGGCGAACAAACTCAAGACGAATGCGCGTCCGATGGGATAAGCAAAGACGAGTAATAATAACAGTAATGCGGGGGTAACGAGAATCCACCCGGTGAGTTGGTCTCTACCTCGAATTGTATCGATTTTCATGGAAAAGGTTGTAGATTTCTACAATCAGTTAAAATTCAATCGGTGAAAAACATCGGTTAAAACTAGGGGCGATCTCCATCCGATCGATCTACTTTAAGTGAGGGCAATTTTCCCGAGAACGGGGCGGGCGATCGCGGTATTAAGTGAGATCGAGTTCCCCGGTACCCTCGATTTACTCCCCTAATAGCCTGCGGGTTTCGGCGGCGGCGCTTTGCATGGCGTCTTCCGGGGTCAATCGTCCGCTTAACGCCGCCGTCAGATAGCGTTGTAAAATATCGGAGGCTTGGGCGTATTGGGCGACGGGAGGACGTAAAACGGCGTTATCTAACACGCTTAACAGTTCGGGATAGTGACCGTATTCGGCGACAATTTGGGGGTCGGTAAACAGCGATCGCCGCGAGGGAACGTAGCTGGTGGATAACACGAATTGGCGTTGAAATTTTTCGCTACTGAAATATTGAATAACTTTCCAGGCTTCCTCGGGATAGGGGGTGGTGGAAGAGATGCCCAATCCCCATCCGCCTTGACAGCCTCCACTGTTATATTTGGGGGCGTGAACCATCGGTTTGAGGGCAATTTTTCCGGCAATGGGCGAGTCATCTTTATTGGCTTCTCGCCATACATAAGGCCAATTTCTTAAAAATACGGATTCGCCGTTAATGAAAAACCGAAGGGTTTCGTTTTCGGTGTAGGTGGTCACACCTTTCGGTGTAATTCCAGTGTCGATCGTGGCGGTTAAAAATTTGACGGCATCGATCGCATTGGCGCGATCGAGTCCGACGGTATTGGTTGCGGGATCGATCCAAAAACCGCCATATCCTTTGAGAACTTCGACGAACATCGCCGAGAGTCCTTCATATTGTTTTCCTTGCCAAAGATAACCCCAATCGGCTGGGGAATTTTCTTGCAAATTGGCGGCAATAGTTTGTAATTCTTCAAAGGTTTCTGGAGGATTGTAACCGCCTTCGGCTAATAAATCGGTGCGATAATAGAGCATTCCGACATCCGATCGCACGGGAATGCGATACAGTTGGTTTTGATAGCGTCCGGCTTCGACATCGCCTTGTAAAAATTGGTTGAGTTCGGCTTTAGGGATGCGATCGTCGAGGGGTTTTAACCAGCCTGCGGCGGCGAATTTCGGCGCCCAAACCGTATCCATATAGACGAGATCGTAAGGCGAATCGCCGAGGAGAAAGGCTGAGGTATAGAGATCTTCGATTAAATTGGTGGCGTTGGGCCCTTCAATGATATTGAGATCGATTCTGGGGTTTTCTGCCTCGAATTCAGGGACGAAGGGTTGCCATTGACTCGCTTCGAGGGCGTTCATCAAAACATTAACTGTAACGGTTTCTTGACCGTAAGCCGGAAGAGCGAACAAAAATTTAAAACTGAGCATGACTAAGGCAGCGCACAGTCCTAAAATACTGTAAAATTTATATTTGCCAAAGTATTTTGACAAATATTTTGACAAATATTTTGACAGTGTCTTTAAGCGGGTAAATGAGTTTTTCATATTGCCGATCGCTTTGTAAATCTATGCGGGCGATCGCGGCTAGCATCAGAAATTGATTGCGATGGTCAAGTCGGTTGTCGATAGGGGATAACAACACGATCGCTCGCCAAGACTTGAAAATCTCGAAATTTTTAGAGAACTGCCGTTCATTTTACCAAGGCTTCTGCGATCGCGGGTCGCTTGATGATTTGAATTGTTACGAAGCTTAATTTTGTTAAGAAATGCTTCTTCAATCGGGGTGGATTTTAGGGGGTGCGAAGCTACGAACGAGGCAGAAAATTGGTTAACAACTAGCTAATTTTTTAAGGTTCGACATCTACCTAAAGATAGAAATTAGGCGAAGCGATCGCCCATTTCGGCTAAAAGAGTCACCGAGCGATCGCCATTCGGACTCATGTTAACCCTCAAGTTAATCGGAGTTAAGGCGTGCGAAATTGAATGGGGCTGTAAAATTGTTGTAGCGAATTCGCAGGCGCCCTTCAAAAGCGCGATCGAGACCTTCGACACGATCGCCGAATTCGGTTTCTCGATCCCAAGGAATCAAATAAGCGGCATTATAAATCATCGCTTCGGTAAGGGGATCGTTTTCCACCATATCGATCGCCAAACCATTGAGTTCGTGGTGGAAGCGATCGATAATCCCCTGTTTTTGAGCTTCGAGCGATCGCTCTAATTCCTGACCGATAGCGATCGTTTCTTCCATGCTTAAAAGTTTCCCTTGTAAGTTATCTCGTTTCGCTTTTAATTCCGGTTGGCGATCGATTAAGCGTTGTAATTCTTCGTTCGTTTCCCAAAAGATTTTAATCCCGACCTCTCGATTGCCCGTCAATTGTTTTAATAACTCGTGCAACCGTTCGCGATAGGGGACGAGTAATTCCTTCTCGACAGCTTGCCAGCTTTCGGCGATCGTGCCGAATTTCAAGGGGAGAACCGTTCGATATCCGGCTTGCATGGCTTCTTCCAAGACGGTCTCGTGGCCGAGCAAATTGCGCCGACTGGCTAAATAGCGTTGTTGTTTGGCTTCGGAATATAAAAATACAAAATCGTCAACAATATGAGTTTTGACGGGTTGGCTGTCCAATCCTTCTCGTGCTAATTGTTGCGGACCCGGGAGGGGAAAAATACCATACAAGTAAAATCCGTATCTCATGTACAATTTTGCCTTTAAATTTGCCTGCAAGGAGTTAAGTTTTATTCTAATACAAGATAATAAATGAAAAATTGAAGGAATAGAATGTTGGCTGGAAGTTTTAGCTGTCGGTGCTGCGATCTCCTTAATTTATCGCCTTAATTCATTTTGTCTTCGCGCGAAAGGCGATCGCTCCAGCGTGTCGTTTCCGGTAATCGATACTTGGAGGTACAGCGTAAGACATAATCGATCGCCGTCGTGAGAGCCACTCGGTGACCGATGGAGACGTAAATCGGCTTGACTCCCGTGCGCGATCGCACCACGGCGCCGATGGTTTCGCCGCGATCGAGGAGAGGTTGCCAATGTCCGCGACGGTTGCTTAAAGCTTCGTGCTCGCCGATCAGGCGCGATTTAGCGACCCCGATCGCCGGAAGGTCGGTAATGACACCGAGATGACACGCCAAGCCGAAACGGCGCGGATGGGCCAGTCCCTGACCGTCGCAGAGCACTAAATCCGGAGTAATCTTCAATTTTTCTAAGGCTTGTAACACCGCCGGGACTTCGCGAAAGGAGAGAAACCCGGGGATGTAGGGAAACGTGGTCGGGGTTTGTGCGATCGCGCGATCGCACAATTGCAAATCCGGGAAGCTCAAGACGGCGACGGCGGCCCGGGTGAGGGAATCGGAGTGCTTGTAACCGACATCGACGCCAGCGACGTAGCGGATCTCGGCCAACTCGTCGGTGGTGACGACTTGCGATCGCAACTGCTCTTGAATGGAAATCGCCTCTTGAGTGTTGTTGGGCCAAGCATGAGGGGGGTTTGTCTTCATAAAACTAAATGACTGAGTGACACCCGTCGTTTTTAAGGTCTAGCATAGAACAATACAGTTGTCGTACTCGAATATCTTGGCACGATCGCGCGGATACCGCTTTCGGGTAACTATTTTTTGAGGTCAGTTTTACTCCACATTGGATGACGATGGAGGATAAGACTTAAATTTTTTGGAAAATATCGGTCAATTTCTCTGTCAGTGAGGTTCCATTGAGTGGAGAAAGCGAAAAACACAATACAGGTGAATTGATTATGAGATCGAATCGAAATTCGGCAACCTCCTATGATGCCAAAAATATTCTGATTATTGCGGGCGGCATTGCGGGAGCTTTTGTTTTGCTGCTGGCGATTACTGCTTTAAAACCGTTCGTGATTGTCGATGCGGGACAGCGCGGCGTTCTCAAGAAGTTTGGCGCCGTTCAAGATACGGTATTGGGGGAAGGACTCCATCCGATCGTCCCGATCGTTTACAGCGTCGAAAAAATTAGCGTTCGCGTTGATAAAAGCGATATTCCGGCTCAGGCGGCCTCGAAAGATTTGCAAGATGTGAAAATGAATGTCGCCCTCAACTGGAGCATCGATCCGCAAAAGGTCAATGAGGTGTATCAGAGTATTGGCGATTCGGAACAGGTGGTGCAGCGTATTATTTTCCCGGCAGTTTCCGAAGTCGTGAAAGCGGCGACGGCGAAGAAAAATGCGGAGGAAATTATTACCAAACGCACGGAATTGAAAGACGAAATCGATCGCGAATTGCAAGCGCGGCTTCAAGATTACGGGTTGATTATTCGGGATATTTCTTTGGTCGATGTCGCCTTTTCGCCGGAGTTTGCGAAAGCGATCGAAGCGAAACAAATTGCCGAACAAGATGCTAAGCGCGCCGTGTTTCGCGCCCAACAAGCGGAACAAGATGCCCAGGCAGAAATTAACCGCGCGAGGGGACAAGCGGAAGCACAACGGTTGTTAAGAGAAACGATTACCCAGGAAATTTTGCAACAGGCGGCGATCGAGAAGTGGAACGGTCAGTTTCCGATGGTGATGGGGAACGATGGCGCGCTACCGTTTATTAATATCAATCCGGGGACGGCGGGCAATCGTGCGCCCCAAGGTCAGTAAGCGGTTTTAGTAAACGGCGCGGTAGGAGCGATCGCGATCGATCTGTAAAATCAGGTCTACCCGATCGCGATCGCTCCGTAAGGGAGGGATGAATAATTCGGGATGTAAAGCTTTCCAGAAATATTCGACGAAGGCCCGGATGTGGTCGTCACTCATCCCGTCGCGTCCTCGCGCTTTCATTTCTCGTTCCGCTTGCATTCGCCACTGACAGCTCAGTTGCCAATCCACGGGATCGAGGACGGTGAGGAGATCGAGGCGATCCCACAAGGGGAGATAGGCGTGCAGGCGTTCGTTGCAGTCCCGAGCAAATTGGCGGTCGGCGTCGGTTTCGATGGGCCAGGGGGCACGATCGAAGTGGTGGGGGGCGATCGGGCGCACGCCGACAAACCACCCTTCAAAGAGGACGAGATCCACGGCGCCGACTGGTTCGGGTTCGCCCCGATCGCCCGCGCCGCCGTAAGCGGATTTGTCGAACCGGGGAACGGAGATCGTTCGATCGTCAGGCGATCGCAGTCGGTCTAAGACGGCGATTCCCAGGTCGATATCGTGGGTTCCCGGCGGACCGCGCCAAATTAAGCGGGGGTCTTGTCGTTGCAGTTGTTGGCGATCGCGATAGGTTTTGTAGAGGTCGTCTACGGACAAACAGAGTACCTTGAGGTCTAACTCGGCGAGGATCCCGCTTAAAATGTGAGTGAGGGTGGTTTTGCCCGTTCCCTGCAATCCTAAAATCCCCTGAATCCAGGGACGGCCCAGATCGGTTCGCCGACGGGCTAAGTTTTGGGCGAAGGGCAGCCAGACCAACCACAAACTCGGTAAAAATGCCTTGCTGTCGATGCGCTTTAAACTCGGGCGCCCCACGACGGACTCGAAAAGGCGCGATCGCTCGGCTAAATGGGTTCGGAGGCGATCGCGATCGATGCCAAAAGCGTTGAGACGGCGCGGGTCTTCGAGTTCGTAGGGTTCGAGTTGGGCGATCGCCTCCTCAGAGGGAATCTCACCGCGCGCCCACTTTTGCAAAATTGCGGCGATCGTTGTCAGTCGGTCGGTCATGACGCTGTCGGGATGAATCCGGGCAAGGGCACGCAGAGGTTAGGATCCGAGGGTAAAGGCCAAAACGAAGAGATTGTAAATTAAGCCGACTTTAAACGCATTGACGCTTTGGACGAACAAAGATTGGGAGACTCGGCGATTGGCCCGATAGACAAACCAACTGTAAGTTTCGGTCACCACAATTAAGATCGCGGCGACTACCGTATCTAAGTTGGCATTTTGTCCGGCGATCGTCGAAATCGTCGTTCCCATCAAATTGCCCAACAGAAAACTAATCGCAAATAACGCCAGTCGCCGCCAAGGATTGCGAAGGGACGCCCGAAACCGCCCGAAAGCAAGATCGAACAGGCTGTTAAGACGAGTATTTTGCATGACCGAGACTCGAAGGCAACTTCTTGATTGTATGCGATCGTGTGCCTCGACAGAACGACAAAGTAAGGACACGGCAATGCCGTGTCCTTACCTGCAATCTCCCATTATTGTCAAACGACGATCTCTAATTGGACTAACAATTGCTGCTTTGTTTTTTATGGCGTTTGACACCGAAAGCACTCAAGCCGAGGAACGCCAAACCGATGAGGCTAGAAGGTTCGGGAACGCTTTGGGTCGGGGCTTCGGGTTCGCCGAAAACGGAGGATTTGTTAAAGCTAAAAGCGATGGTTTTGCTACCGCCAAACAACGAGCTATCGAAATGTCCGTCGGCTAATTCCTGCTCGCTGAGCCAATTAATCTCACTGAGGAAAGTTCCAGAGGCGATCGTATTGAGGCTACTCGATCCTTGATAGTATCGTTGGCCGTTGTCGAGATACCCATCGGCGTTCATATCGCCCAAATCCGCGCTCGTAATCGCGTCGTGGTAAGCATCCAAGCTGGCGTAACCGTGGTTCGCTCCGGTAACGCTTTGAGCGGTGACTTTGCCGTATAAACCGAGTCGGGAAACTCCAGAATCATTCGTACCCGCGAAGCGAACGCCGTACAAACTGCCTTCACTGCTAGCTGTTTGGAAATCAGTTGTCGGGTTTAAATTAAAGAATAAATCGCCCCAGCCAATATTCTTGTCAGCAGCAACAGAATCAAAGACGCCAGCGAGAGGTGTATTGCCGTTGAGGACGACCCAAACGCTATCTTGGGTTTCGCGAACCCCCATCCCGAACATTTCAAATTGGCTGCCACCACTGCCGTCGTTGGTGGGATCGATCGCGTACTGCCAATTGTATTCGTTCACCCGGGCATCATCTCCTTGCAGGACGACGCCATCGTTAAGACATTCCAGGAAAACGTTAAAAACTACACCGTTCAAAGGATTGGCGCTGGCACCTTGAGCCGTTAAGCAGAGAAGACCCAGGGCAACCGTTCCAGTTTTAAGTCCGTTGGTAAAGAGTTGAGATTTCATAATTCCTTGTGCCAATTTATTCGTGTTAATTACATTGCAAACTTGCTTACCCCTGGTTATCATTTTCAGTGATTTTGTCAAGATTGACATTGTCAAAAACCCGGAAATTTTAGGATTATTTTTGCTTCTACAAATGAAAAACTATCGCTTTTCAAGATGAAGTTCGTTTACATTTTCAGGATTCTTTGATTTGAGTAGACTTCCAGTGGATCTACTAGCTGTGGGATCGAACAACTGCAGTTTTTATTGATGTTTTCAACACGGAAACTTTACGATAACTTCATCTTTATAATTGAGTTTTTTCAGTATTTCTACTTAGGGGCGATCGCCTCGAATGGGCGCCCTGGAGGGGGCGATCGCCCCTACCGCCCCCGAAAATGCCAAATTTTTAGATAAAAATATTGACTTATTCCTGAAAGTGTTAATACCTAAAACTATTTAAATTAGAGAGTTACAGCCATTTAATTCAATTTTTATTTACAAAAAAGCAATCTTAAAATTTATCAAAACCTTACAACCGGAGAAGGGGGCGATCGCGGGATCTGTCCGGGGATCTCTTCCTTGCGCAAATTCCCCTAGTAAAAATACTGACTCCTGAGTTACGGTGGGAAAAGCATCGCCCTTCAATCCGGGAACCCTAGACTAGACCCTGTTGCCCGGAATCATCGACCTTTGCATCTACCATTTTTTTACAGAAGTCGCGATCGCGGCAAAAACGCACGGAAAACCAACCGTCCGGGACGGATCGAAAACTAAACCCGGAAACAACGGCGCGATCGCCTCGCCCTCGCTTTCCCTCGCCCTCCTAACCTCACCACCGCAGATCCAAACCATGCCGACGACCACCAAAACCGCCCCCGCCAACAACAACGACCTCCTCAACGAACTCCTCACCACCCTCAACGCCCTCAAACAAGGCGACTTCAACACCCGAATGCCCCTACACCATACGGGCTTAGAAGGCAAAGTCGCCGACACCCTCAACGAAATCCTCGAACAAAACCAGCAAATGGTCGGCGAATTCCAACGCATCGGCGAAGTCGTCGGCAAAAAAGGCAAAATCGCCGATCGCGCCAGCCTCAACGGCAACAACGGCGCCTGGAAAACCTGCGTCGAATCCGTCAACACCCTGATCGGCGACCTCGTACAGCCGATGACCGAAACCACCCGCGTCATCCAAGCCGTCGCCAACGGCGACCTCTCCCATAAAATCCCCCTCGAACTCGACGATCGCCCCCTCAAAGGCGAATTCCTCAAAACCGCCAAACTCGTCAACAGCATGGTCGATCAACTCGGATCCTTCTCCAGCGAAGTCACCCGAGTCGCCCGGGAAGTCGGAACCGAAGGCAAACTCGGCGGTCAAGCCGACGTCCAAGGAGTTCGAGGCATCTGGAAAGAACTCACCACCAACGTCAACCTGATGGCGGACAACCTCACCGCCCAAGTTCGCAACATCGCCGACGTCACCACCGCCGTCGCCAACGGCGACTTATCCAAAAAAGTCACCGTAGACGTCAAAGGCGAAATCCTCGAACTCAAAAACACCGTCAACACCATGGTCGATCGCCTCAGTTCCTTCGCCAGCGAAGTCACCCGCGTCGCCCGCGAAGTCGGAACCGAAGGCAAACTCGGCGGTCAAGCCCACGTCCAAGGGGTCGCCGGAACTTGGAAAGACCTCACCGACAACGTCAACTCGATGGCGGAGAACCTCACCGACCAAGTTCGCAACATCGCCGCCGTCACCACCGCCGTCGCCAACGGCGACTTATCCAAAAAAGTCACCGTAGATGTCAAAGGCGAAATCCTCGAACTCAAAAACACCATCAACACCATGGTCGATCGCCTCGGATCCTTCGCCAGCGAAGTCACCCGCGTCGCCCGCGAAGTCGGAACCGAAGGCAAACTCGGCGGTCAAGCCGACGTTCCCGGCGTCGCCGGAACCTGGAAAGACCTGACCGACAACGTCAACTCGATGGCGGGCAATCTCACCGCCCAAGTTCGCAATATCGCCGAAGTCACCACAGCGGTCGCCAACGGCGATTTATCTAAAAAAGTCACCGTAGACGTCAAAGGCGAAATCCTCGAACTCAAAAACACCGTCAACACGATGGTCGATCAACTCAGTTCCTTCGCCTCCGAAGTCACCCGAGTGGCGCGAGATGTGGGAACCGAGGGCAAACTCGGCGGTCAAGCGGACGTCAAAGGAGTCGCCGGAACCTGGAAAGACCTCACCGACAACGTTAACTTGATGGCGAACAATTTAACCGCCCAAGTTCGCAACATTGCCGAAGTGACCACCGCCGTCGCCAACGGCGATTTATCTAAAAAAATCACCGTTGACGTTCGCGGCGAGATTTGGGAGTTGAAAAATACCATTAATACGATGGTGGATCGACTCAGTTCGTTTGCGTCGGAAGTCACCCGGGTGGCGCGAGAGGTGGGAACCGAGGGCAAACTCGGCGGTCAGGCGCAAGTTAAAGGGGTGGCGGGAACCTGGAAAGACCTCACCGACAACGTTAACTTGATGGCGAACAATTTAACGGCCCAAGTTCGCAACATTGCCGAAGTGACCACGGCGGTCGCCAACGGCGAGTTATCGAAGAAAATCACCGTCGATGTCAAAGGTGAGATGCTGGAGTTGAAAAATACGGTCAACACGATGGTGGACCGTCTCAGTTCCTTTGCGTCGGAGGTCACCCGGGTGGCGCGGGAAGTCGGTACCGAGGGCAAACTCGGCGGTCAGGCCCACGTCGAAGGGGTGGCGGGAACGTGGAAAGATCTCACGGATAATGTCAACTCGATGGCGAGTAATTTAACGGCCCAAGTTCGCGGAATCGCCCGAGTGATTACGGCGGTGGCGAATGGGGACCTCAAGAGTAAGATGGCGGTGGAGGCGAAGGGAGAAATTGCCGCCCTGGCGCAAACGATCGATACGACGGTGGAAACCCTGGCGACCTTTGCCGAACAGGTGACCACGGTGGCGCGAGAAGTGGGGATCGAGGGTAAGTTAGGCGGTCAGGCGCGGGTTCCGGGGGCGTCGGGAACGTGGCGAGATCTGACGGATAATGTCAACCAGTTGGCGGCGAATTTGACCACTCAGGTTCGGGCGATCGCCGAAGTGGCGAAGGCGGTGACGAAGGGGGATCTGACGCGATCGATCGCGGTTCAAGCCCAAGGAGAAGTGGCGGCGCTGAAGGATAATATCAATCAGATGATCGCCAATTTGCGCCAGACGACGCAGAAAAATAACGAGCAAGATTGGCTGAAAACGAACTTAGCGAAGTTCAGCCGGATTTTACAAGGGCAGCGCGATTTACAGGCGGTGTCTAAGTTGATTCTGTCGGAACTGTCGCCGTTAGTTTCGGCGCACCACGGGGCGTTTTTCTTGATGGAAAATGTCAATGCGACGCCGGGAAATGCGATCGCGGAACCGTTCCTCAAGTTGGTCAGTACCTACGCCTATCGTCATCGCAAACATCTCTCGAATACGTTCCATTTAGGGGAAGGTTTGGTCGGACAATGCGCCTTGGAAAAAGAAACGATTTTATTGACCGAGGTTCCGTCGGATTACATTAGAATTAGTTCGGCTTTGGGCGAAGCGTCTCCCCTCAACATTGTCGTGATTCCGGTGTTGTTTGAGGGACAAGTGACGGCGGTGTTGGAGTTGGCGTCGTTCCAACGCTTCAGCGACATTCACCTCAAGTTTTTAGACCAACTCACGGAAAGTATCGGGGTCGTTCTCAATACGATCGGCGCCTCGATGCGGACGGAACAGTTGCTGAAACAGTCGCAGTTGCTGACGGAAGAACAGCAGAAACAGCAGAAGGAGTTAACTCAGACGAATCAGCGTTTGGAACAACAGGCGCAGTCGTTGAAAGCATCGGAAGAGTTGTTGAAAACGCAGCAGGAAGAGTTACAGCGTACGAACGAACAACTAGCAGAAAAAGCACGGTTGCTGTCGGCGCAAAATGCGGAAGTGGAGCGCAAGAATCAGGAAATCGAACGGGCGCGTTTGGCGTTGGAAGAGAAGGCGGCGCAGTTGGCGCAAACGTCGAAGTACAAGTCGGAATTTTTGGCGAATATGTCCCACGAGTTGCGGACGCCGCTTAATAGTTTGCTGATTTTGGCGAAGATGTTGGCGGACAATGGGGACAAGAATTTGAGCGATCGCCAGGTGATGTATGCGAAGACGATCCATTCGGCGGGAATGGATTTGTTGACGTTAATTAATGAGATTTTGGACTTGGCAAAAATCGAGTCGGGCAAGATGCGCATCGAGGTGCAAGAAATGCCGTTGAAGGAGTTGCACGGCTATCTCGATCGCACGTTCCACCAAGTGGCTTTTGAGAAAAAACTCGATTTTGAAATCACTTGTGAGGAGGGATTGCCGCGATCGGTTTATACGGACAATCAACGGTTGCAGCAAATTCTCAAAAATTTACTCTCGAATGCGTTTAAGTTTACGGAACAAGGAAAAGTCACATTAAATATCCGTCGGGTCACGTCGGGTTGGAAGCCGAATCACCCGTTTCTCGATCGCGCGGACCGTGCGATCGCCTTTGCAGTCACCGATACCGGGATCGGCATCCCGGAAGACAAGCAAGACGTGATTTTCGAGGCGTTCCAGCAAGTCGATGGCACCACTAGCCGCAAGTACGGCGGGACCGGATTGGGCTTGTCGATTACCCGCGAACTCGCCGGGTTACTCGGCGGCGATTTGTCGGTCACCAGTACCCCAAATATCGGTAGTACATTTACTTTATATTTACCGGAGCGGTATATGGGTTCGGTGCAGAAACCGAAGGAAGCACCGCCGCAACCCCAACCCCCGACACCTGCGGCGGTCGAGACGGAAAAGCCCCGGGAAACGGTGGCGAGTCCGCCGTCGGAGTCGTTAATTTCGACAATTTCTCACATCACCCCGCCCCCGTCGCCGATCGCCGACGACCGGGACGCCATCCGGACGGGCGATCGCACGTTGTTGATCGTCGAGGATGACGTGAATTTTGCCAGCATCTTATTAGATATGGGTCGCCAACGGGGGTTTAAATGTCTGGTGGCGTTGCAAGGGGATACGGGCTTATTTTTGGCGAAGCAGTTCAAACCGGATGCCATTCTGCTCGACATTCGCCTCCCGGTGATGGATGGGTTGACGGTTCTCAGTCGGTTGAAGGACGATCCGAATACGCGGTATATTCCGGTGCAGATTCTCTCGGTGGAGGAGGAACAGCAACGGGGATTGCAACTCGGGGCGTTATTTTATTTACTCAAACCCGTTTCGCCGGAGGAGTTGGCGCAAGCGTTCGATCGCATCGCCGGGATTTTGCCTCCGGTACAGACGCCGAAGGAGGGCGAATCGAAACGGTTGTTAGTGGTGGACCGCGATGTGACCCAGCGCAACAGTTTTATACAAGCGCTCCAGGAACGCGGCGTGCAGGCGATCGCCGCGAATACGGTTCCAGAAGCGTTGGACTGTTTGCGCGGCAATCGCGTGGACGGGGTGGTGTTGGATTTGGCGTTGGCGAATGGGTTGGAGTTGCTCAAAGCGATTCGTCACGAGCTGAATTTGTGGGAATTGCCGATTATTGTCTACACCGGACAGGAGTTAACGCCACCGGAAGAAGCCGCACTCAAGCGGATGGCGGATACGGTGATTCGCAAGGACGATCGCTCGTTGGAGCATTTGGAGGAACAGATGGAGGTGTTCCGTCCGAGTCCATCCCCGAATGGCGATCGTCAGGTTCCCGCAACGCCTCCCGTGGTGGAGGCGCCGCGTCTCCCCCTAGAGGAAATTGCACAAGCATCGCCCCCGCCGATGCCGCCAGCGCCGCAGGTGGCAGGCGATCGCACCCCGGTAGCACCCGCAGTCCGCGAGGAAGTGAAGCGCGAGGATCCCGCCGCGCCCTCCACGGACGTGTTAGTGGGTCAAAAGGTGTTGATTGTCGATGACGACGTTCGTAATGTGTTTGCGCTGACGAGTATGTTAGAGCAGTATCGGATGGAGGTGGTGTACGCGGAAAATGGCCGCGACGCGATCGAGTTACTCCAGTCCACCCCGGACATCAAAATCGTGCTGATGGATATCATGATGCCGGAAATGGACGGCTATCAAACAATGGAAGCGATTCGCAAAATTCCGGAGTTTCAATTCCTGCCGACGATCGCCCTCACGGCAAAAGCGATGAAGGGCGATCGGGAAAAATGCATCGCGGCGGGGGCGTCGGACTACATCGCCAAACCCGTAGACACCGAGGAACTGCTCGCCCTCTTGCGCATGTGGTTGGCGAAATAAATGCAGTGAAGGGTGGGGGCGGCAGTTTGACCTCAAGCTTTCGTCCCCCCTCATTTACGTTTGTGTGAAAATCTATGGAGGGGGGTGTTCTCTACTCAATTAAAAACTACTATCTAAACACCAGTTACTGTGAAAGCTGCCCAATAGAAAGGATTTGAAAATAGTTTTTCGGTAGGATGATAAAAATCTAATAAATTTTCTAGTAACTCTATATCTATCAAGTTATTAGAGTATTCATTAATCCAGTCTTGTAATTCCTCGGCAGTAACTTCTCTCAGCCAAAGCTGAGCTTGACTTAGAGCCATTGATACAGTTAACCCTTGAAAGAGATTAGCATAAAACTTTATCATTAAAAAAGCTGTTGACATATCATACGGTGACCAAAGACTTCCTACTACACTATTCGCCCCGGCAGACAGAAAAGCTCCTTGGAAGCTGATATAATCATCGCTTGGACTAGAAATATCTACTATCGCAGTATCACAAGCAGAAAGAGTTACGAGACGACACTGACTTAGATTCATTTGATATATTTCTGCTAAGGTTAAGCATTTCACCCTGCATCAAGAGTTCTAACCCCCTGAATGCCATATCGTCTGCTTTGACTGCTTCCTGTAACTTATGATGAAAAATGGCCTCAAGACGGGTAGCAATCTCATCTAGAGTCGTTAATTCAAGACTAAAGCCAATCCCGTAGGGTAGGTATGGGAACTCGGAATAATTTGCGAGAAATTCGCTTTCAGTTTCAGGAGTTAACTGACCTATTTCGTTATCCCATTTGTAAGTAATGCAATCCTTGGTGAGAGTAATACCCCCAGCATCACTCAACCAGTAAAGCAGTTCTTTCCAAGTTGTTAGTTCGAGTACCCGATCTTTACCAAACTGGGACGGGAGTGTGGCAAAGATATTGGGGAGTTGAGTTTCTTGAATTTGGGAAAATTTAGATGAGTTAACGGTTGCTTTGGCAAGTTCCGGCCATTTGGCGATCGCAGTCTCGGCAAGCTTTTGTAGCGCTTTTTTCTGAAATAACGCCTCTTCCATAATAACGGCAGCGATCGCCTTTCCCACTGCTCCCGTTAAATGCTCGTTTCTCAAAATGTAGTCTTTCTGACCCAAAAATTGATGTAACATCTGTCCGAGTTCATTGGCGGCAATCCCGCCAGTAATCCCTGAAACGGCGTTTGCCAGAGAAAAGGGAATTAACTCCGGACGCAGGGTGCAACAAACGAGTAGCGCACTGCCGGAGAGAAACTGCATCAGGGTCGAGTCTAGTTTTGGGGATGACATCTGGGAAATGAAACATGGAATTATTGTATTATAAAACGATGAAATGCTTGCCAGATAAGAGATTCAGCCTTTGTGACTGTCCTGCAAATTAAGAAACTGTATTTTTAACCCTAGCTATTGAGTGAAAAATGTGGTATGAATAGAGGAATGTAAGGGCATGTAGCTCAGTGGATAGAGCATCAGATTCCGGTTCTGAGGGTCGGGGGTTCAAATCCCTCCATGCTCGTCGCCCCTTCATCTCAGTCAATTTCGCAGGTATGTTCGATCGAGCTATTGAAGCGGGCACGCGCTCTCAGTTTGCTTTCTAGCGAATCATAAATATATATAATACAAAAATCTATTAATTATAGGCTTTTCTTTTAGGATCGAAGCGATCCGTTTTCTGTCATTTTCGGAGATAGCGATCGCCGTATCCCAGATCGGGAGAGACCTACGCGGCCCTAACCCGATTTGTGAGTTTCTCTTCGGAAAAACCGTTGCGATCGCCGATCCTGTGAAAGTTAAGGCGCAAGGCGCATCATAATCCTAGAAGAGCGAGGTTTTTCCGCGCCATGTTTTCGATCGCGTGGCCAAGCCCGCGCTGTATAAATAGACTCGGGGCGAAAGGAGGTCACACAACAGAAACTAGGTAGGGCGAGTCAATTCCCCCCTAGTTCTGGCCTCGCACTATCCATGCTCAACAAAGTCGGGACGACAGACTCGACCCTCAGCCCGTCAGAGTCCCGACTCTCATCTTTTTTAGCGAGAGGACTTGGAAAAATCCCGAACAGATTTGGACGCATCGAAACCGCCCGTTCGCATCAAGCGGTCTAATTCGCTCGGATCTGGAGACACTTTCTCCGCTTCTTCCAAAGCAATCCGACCCGTCATGACCTTTTGATACAGGTCGTTGTTCATCACCTGCATTCCTTCGTGGGTATCCGTTCGCATTAAATACAACGCTTCGTCGTCTTGTCCTTTAAATAAATAATCCTGTATCGCCGGAGTGTTGATTAAAACATCGTGAATGGCAGTCCGTCCGCCTTCTGTGGTCGGAACCAACAGTTGGGCGACGACGGCGGCGAGAGATTCGACGATTTGAATCCGCATCGACTGGTGATCTTCCGGCGGAAAGAGGTTTAACAGGCGGTTGACCGCGTTGATGGCATTGCGAGTGTGCAGGGTTCCGAGGACGAGGTGACCCGTTTGTGCGGCTTGCAGGGCTGTATTGATCGTGGTGCGATCGCGCATTTCCCCAATCAAGACAACATCCGGGTCTTCCCGCAAGGCGGAACGCAAACTGGTGTGGAAATCGTGGGTATGCAAACCGACTTCACGCTGACTGACCAAACATCTTTCTGAGGCGTGAACGTATTCGATCGGATCTTCAATACTGATAATGTGCTTGTAAGCGTTTTCATTCAAATGCCGAATCATCGCCGCCAAGGTGGTCGATTTCCCCGAACCCGTCGGTCCGGTGACCAACACCAACCCTTGGGAAAGCGAAATAATTTTTTTCAAAACGGGAGGTAAGCCCAACTCCTCAATCGAGGGAACGTGCAGGCTAATTAAACGCAGGACGATCGCCCCTCCGGTGAGAGTCTCAAAACAGTTAACCCGACAGCGTACTAAACCGGGGTAAAAAATGGCCGTATCCAGTTCCTTATTTTTGGCAAATTCTTCTCGTTGTCTCGGGGTCAGAATTTCGCGCAAATATAACTCGAACATATCCAAGGTCACTTTAACCTGGCCTTCTGCCGGATGCATTTGGCCGCGAATCCGAAATCTGGGAATTTCCCCCACCCGAATGTGGATGTCCGAGGCTTTGTGGGCGTAGGCGTGCTTGACCATTTGCTTGACTAAAGTCGAATGGCTGCCTTGCCCGAGTTCTGCGGGTTTGGAGGTTGGAGTTTTTGGCATTCCGCTAATCGGTCGGCCTCCGGGGGGTCGCGTCGGCGGCGGTTGCGGTAGGGGGACACGAGGTGGCACCCGAGATTGAACGTTAGCAGAACTATTGTGGTTATCCATGATGGCACGAGCCTTTCCAATGACTACGCTGGAAACGGATGGAGAAATGCGTATAAATACTTTTTCCTGAAATGCACCCTTCTCAAATTGTCATCCGTAGATTTACTGATATTTTAAAAAAAATTTCAGCAGTTGTTGGATTCCGTAATCTTTTTTAATCCGATCGCCCCGAAAATTCGCCCCCGATTCACCCCCTGTTTGCCCCTTACAGAAAGGAGATGATTGCATGTTAAAAAAACTGAGAATTCGCATTTCTGAATCGTTAGAAACTCGCTGGGTGACTCCGGCTTATGCTGGATGGCTTCTAGGGTCGCTTTCTCTGTTTTTCTTTGCCGCAGGCACCAATACAATGGCGGGGTGGTTGTACGTCATGAGTGGGGTGAGTTTTGCATTATTGGGTTTGGCAGCCGTTTTACCGCCGCGTTCCCTACAATCCCTCGTGGTGACGCGATCGCCGATCGAACCGATTAGCGCCGGAGATTGGCTCAATATCGAATTAATCGTTGAAAATCCGACCTCCAAACCGAAAACCCTGCTCCAAGTTCGCGATTTGATGCCCTTTGTTTTAGGCGAACCCCACGAGGGGGTTATCGAAGAAATCCCCGCCCGGGGAACCTATCCCTTGACCTATTCCCATCTTGCCCCCCGTCGCGGCATTTATCGCTGGCATGAAATTCACTTGCGAACGGCCACCCCATTAGGCTTATTCTGGTGCCGACGATCGCGCCAAGTGTCCGCCCAGGCGATCGTCTATCCCACGGTCCTCCCCCTCAACACCTGCCCTTTAGTCGATCGCCTCGGACGGGATGACAGTTTCCTGGTAGAGAGCAATCGCCGCGCCGCCATGGCGAACGAAGGCACCACCCGCACCCTGCGCCCCTACCGCTTCGGCGACCCCACCCGCCTCGTCCACTGGCGCAGCAGCGCCCGTTACGGCGAATTGCGGGTGCGCGAGTTGGAAGTGACCACCGGAGGTCAGGAACTGATTATCGCCCTCGATACCGCCAGTGCGTGGGAAGTTGAGAACTTCGAGCAAGCGGCGATCGCCGCCGCCTCCTTATACTTCTACGCCAGTCGCGCCCAACTCAACGTCCAACTGTGGACCGCCGATACCGGATTGGTCAAAGGTAACCGGGTCGTCCTCGAAGCCCTCGCCGGGGCCAACCCCCACGAATCGGTCAACCACGGCGATCCTCCCGATTTACCCTTAATTTGGCTCACCCAAAACCCCGACCGTTGCGATCGCCTCCCGGAAGGATCGCGCTGGATTGGCTGGTCCCCAGACCCAGACAACCCGATCGCCTTCAAATCCCCCTATTCCGGGTTGTCCATTCAAGGCGATCGTCCCTTGCAAATGCAATTACAAGCCGCCATCTCCTGAATTCCCCGAAGAGTACACCTTCCCCCTCGGAGGACACCCGAGAAACTGGTCCGTACCGCCGTGGCGATCGCTCCAACTGCGACCCTACAATGAGAACAACGGTTCGTCATTTCTCACATCAACCCATGAACCCAGCCAATTCCCGTTTTTACCGTCCCGTCGCCCCCTGGAGTGGTCGCCTGATTCTCCCCTTTTACGCCGAACGTCGCCCCGATGGCGGCGTCTTCATCCTCCTGGAAAACGCCCCCAAAGCTTACCGCCACCTCCTCGGTCAATATCTTTGGGTGAGATGGCACCCCCAATCCCGCCATCGAACTTGGATCGATCGCGCCACCATCGACCTCCGTTTCGATGAAGTCACCTGGCAGACCATGGAAAAAATCGGCACCTTTCACCCCACCCGCCTCGATGGGTGGAAGCAAGTGAGTCCCCTCGAATCCCTCGCCGGAAGTCGCGCCGACGACGACGTGCGCGTGCAACTCGATGTCGTCGAAGTGCTACAGGACGGTCCCCTCTGGGTGGTCGAAATTGACGACGAACCGATCCAACTGTCCGGGGTCAAAAAAGCCCTGATTCAATTTATCGCCCCCGCAGGGGAAAAGCGCTATCGAGTCGCCCATTACAACCCGAAAACCGAGGGATTCGATGCCTCCTCCGAGGTCATGAGCTTTCCCAAAGCCGGGACCGTTTACGCCGTCGATCCGGTAGAACAAAGTTCGATCGAAAATATTGAAAAATCGCCCTTAAACGATGGGGGATGGTACGTTTACGGCGACTTTGACGAGTCGGGAACCTTTGCAGTGGAGGCGATCGAACCCGTGGAAGCGCTGCAACTCGGGCCGACGCGCATGGTGACGGGTCGCGACGAAACGTTGGATTATTTTTTGGATACGAAGTGGGAACCGATGCCTGTCGGTCAAGTGCGGCAGACTCTCGTAGATAATAACGGGGCGATCGTTCCGGAAACCGGGAGGACGCCGGAGTATATGAAGCGGCGCACTCGCGAACTTTGGTATAAAGGAGATACGGCGTTAGTGGTGCATACCTTCGGCTGGCGCGGCGGGAAACGGGGCAGAAACCTGCCGTTCGGTTTCGTGACGGGTCATTTTTCCTTCGGATTTGCCACCGTCGTAACCGACGAGTTTACCGGAAAGTTGCGCTTCGATCTGGTTTACCGTCAGATTTACGCTCACAACCGCAACGCGATCGTCTCCGGGGCGCAATATTGGCACCAGTATATGGGGAATTTGGAGCGCGGCTGGATGTATACGATCGCCGTCTCCGATGTCGTCGTTCGGCTGCCGGAACTGACGGTTCCCTACGAATTGGGCGATCGCACGTTCGATCCCCTCGGGGCGATCGTCCAGCAGTTGGCGTTGATGGCGGCGCGCTACCGGACCGGACCGGGAAATGGCGCGTCCGTAGTCACTCCCGCCACTTCTTGCGTCAAAGATTCCCATCAAGCCCTGTTTGCGGCGATCGCCCAACTGCGCGAGGAAGTGTTCGCCGATCCGACGGTGAAACAGTGGCTGGAAGCCAATCCCAAGGATTTTCACGTCGGGCGTTTTCGTCGTTTGGAAGCGCTGTTAGACGATGTGGAGCGATCGATGTTGATTCCCCTCGGTTACGTCCCCAAAGGGTGGCGCGGCGATAACGAGGATGTGGCGATCCATCGCAACGGCAATTTCTTAGATTTAGGGGCGATGAAAGAGGCGTTGTTGGCGTGGAAAACGATGTTACCCCGTCGCGGCGAAATGGAGTTGATGCGGGTTCTCAACCGACATGGGGCAACTTCGATCGACTGTCAGTGTGCCAAAGTTGGCGGCGAAGTGCCGGATATCGAACCCCAAGCGCCGACGGTGATTTTATAGGGGTTCCAGGGGCGATCGCCTCTCGCTTCCCTAGGGCGAGACGCGATCGAGCTATTCTACAGTATTTTCCTGCTATACAAGACATTTAGATCCCCCTAAATCCCCCTCGCCAGGTAGGGGTTTGGTGACCAAACCCCTACGTTCCTCATTCCCCCCGAAATCCCCCCAACCCCCCTTTGAAAGGGGGGCGAAGGGGGGGTAGGGAGATCGGTACTGCACCTCATCAGATCGCCCGAGTGCTGTAAGTGGTGATTTTTTATTATATTTTAAGTTTTATCATTGCGCCCCTAACTTATACTAAAGGTGGCGATCGTAAAAATGAGTATTGGAAGATCGAAATAAAAAACGCGAAAACTGTTCTATCTAGTATTCCTAAATCAATCGAGTCAGGGCGATCCCCCCGGATCCCTTGGGAGTGGGAGCATCTTACTCCCTACTTAGGTTACAAGTCATTGAGGATTGCTATAGATTATCGCAGTAATTTTTGACAACGATCATGAAAAAAATAACAATTTTAAAAGGAACTTTTATCCTATTTTTCTCATTAAGCCTCGTGCAAGTTCTTGCATCTGAAGTTCCTCAACCCGATGAAAATGGTGATTACCTAAATGTTTTACACGATCTTTGGGTTGTCACCGATACCGATCCTAATGGAGTCAACTGTCGAATGCCACTAGGGTGTACATTTCAAACAATTATGAACAGAGAATGTACGGGATTTACAGCGAACTATTTAGAATATCCCATAGTAGGAACCCTACAGTATGGAGAAATTTTCCGAAGCTATTCTAGCAATCGAGGTCAGACTTTTATCGACAGACGAAAATTACCTTGGGTATTTGTTGGTGAAAATCTAGACGGTTCGACTGAAGGTTGTTTTATTCGTGCCAATATTCAATTTACTAGACCGACATTAGGTCGCTATGATTAATCTATTGTATAATAAGAAAATTATAATTTAGCAGTAAATTATAATTTTAAAAGTTCCAGTCAACAATATAAATACTAACATAGCCATCCTTTTGTCAAGCAATGGGAGCATCTTAGAATCATGAACATTGTCAGTAAAATTGTATCTATTTCAATAGGTTTTAGTATTTTAGGAGCGGGTAATATTGCCTTATCCGCGTCAATAGTCCAACCAAATGAGGTTCGACCCATTCGAGAACCGCAAACCACAAGTCAAGCCCCCGCCTTACCGATGACCATTCAATTAGGTGAAGGTGTCGCGCAATTAATTGTCCCCAACCGCGACACGACCCAATCAGCTTATGGTGGAGACTTAAGACTTTACGACGTTCATCTCGCCAAAATGTACGAAGTTACTCGAGCTTTATGCGATCGCGGTTGGTCTCCTGGTGTTTCTTGGTATTATTTTGCTGGGGGTGGCAATATCGACATGGGCATGTTTGAAATTAGTTGTCGCGAAGCGAGAGCAATTGCTTCTGAATTTGGATTGAGTTATACCGAAACGACAACCCTCGTCTATAGTGTAGGCGAACGGCAATCTCGAACTCAATATCAAGAGATTCCCGTCCTCGATTTAGTCGGATCTAAAATTCCAAAATGGTTGGATTTCGTCCAAACTGTTCGCCCAGTTCAATAGCCGATCGCCTCACCTACATTGCAATTGTATTCCCACGGAAAGAACAGCTTAACTGAGTGGATTAAGTCCGTAAAATTGACAACTCCAATATTGGAAAAAAATGAGTATTTTTCCAACCGCAGAACTACGTTGGTTTCATTCCGGAACGCCACCGAAAGCGATCGCCGATTGGTTCGATCTCCGATGTCTGGGAGGCGATCGCACCCCGCCAGAAACCCGAGAAGACCTCTATTTATTTCTTCCGGGTCACGATTATTTTAACCTCAAACTCCGACAAGGACGCTTAGAAATTAAATGGCGTCAAAATGGGGGCGGGTTAGTTCATTTTGGCGATCGCTGGCAAGGCTATGCAGAATTTTGGGAAAAATCAATTTGCGAAGGACTACACGCCAATTTACCCAATTACGTATTGAATAACGGACGTTGGATTGGGGTAGAAAAAACGAGAGTTCAGCGTAGATATGCGATCGCGGACGATCGCGAGATCGCCCCTGTTTCCTTCTCAGAAATGAACGGTACGGGGTGCAATTTAGAACTGACAAAATTGGCGATCGACGGACAACAATGGTGGACTTTAGCCCTAGAAGCCTTCGGCGAAGCCCCCCAACTTTGGGATAGTTTAGAGATTGTAGCTACTCATTTAAGCCAGACTTATCCCGATAACTTACACTTATCCCCATCGGCTTCTTTTGCCTATCCTAAATGGCTGGAAGTCGCGATCGCCGCCTAATGCCTAATTTTAAGACTTAAAAAGCCTATTAAGCCCATTAATTTTAATCTTCATCTACAGAAGAAAAATTTTCAAACCATCCCCGACGCCAAAACAAGAAAATTAGAGACAAGGCGATCGCGATCATCACCAACCAAACTATTGGATAACCCCAATACCAATTTAATTCCGGCATATTCCAGGGCGATCGTTCGGGATTGAAATTCATTCCATAAACTCCAACCACAAAAGTTAAAGGAATAAAAATTGTAGAAATAACCGTTAGCAATTTCATCACTTCATTCATCCGGTTACTGACAGAAGATAGATAAACATCCATCAATCCGGCAGCTAATTCCCGATAAGTTTCGACCATATCTAAAACTTGAATAGCGTGGTCGTAACAGTCCCGTAAATAAATCCTGACTTCCGGAGTAATTAAATCACTACCATCCCGAATTAAATTATTAATAGCCGTTCGTTGCGGCCAAATTGCGCGCCGTAAAGCGAGTAAATCTCGACGAATTTTATAGATCTTTCCTAATGTTTTCGGCGTAGGATTGGCAACAACTTCATTCTCCAAATTTTCGATTTGTTCTCCATACTCTTCGAGAACGGGAAAAAAACCATCGATAATGGCATCGATGAGGGCATAAGCGAGATAATCTGCTTTGTATTTGCGAATTGTTCCTTTATTAAAGCGAATGCGATCGCGTACCCGGTCAAAACTATCGTGCTTCGGTTCTTCTTGTACGGTTAACAGATAGTTTTTACTCAAAACAAAACTAACTTGCTCGCTAATAAATGCTTCCTGATCCGGATCTTCTTTTTCTTCGTTGAGCATCACCATCCAAGCAATAATCACAAGCTGAGATTCGTAATCTTCCACTTTCGGACGTTGGGGAACATTAACAATATCTTCTAACAGCAAAGGATGTAACTTAAAAACATCTCCCAACCGTTGTAAAACTGCTTCACTTCCCAAACCTTGAACATCTACCCACGAGACGGACTGACTCTCTAAATAGGGATGACAGGCGTCAGGAGTGGGAAGAACTTTCCGCGTTGCTTTGCTTTCGGTGTAGTCAATCAGGATAATTGTTGAAGGAGTTGCATCTTCTTCAATATTGAGCGTTCCTGGCGCACTTCCGGGTTCGTCGTAGAAGTAGTCTACATAAGACTCTTCCTCCTCTTCCGGGGCGACAATATCGGGCAAGTAATTCGTAAAAGGTATATTTTTGTCTGACATGAGAAACCCAATTGAGTACATCTACCACTGAGATTTTAGGCAATTATTCAGTAATTTGGTGAAATTTTGTTGATTTTTCAGCCTTAATATAGCGTTTTTATTGAAAATGTAAACCTATTGAGGAAAATACTACAGGATAGGGGAAGGGAACTGGAAAGTGGGAAGAGACAAAAAGTAAGCGGAGAAAATATCAGGGAGATGATATATCTTTTAAGGATAAAAAGAAAAAATGAAAAGATATCTTTTTCAATAGTGTTAAGATAACTGTGTTTAATGTTTGAAGTAGAGTTATAATACAATTTCAAGCAGGGCAATCGGATAGATTTATGGCAAATAGCAAAAATAAGTTTTGATTGTAGCTTTCGATCCACGATCGCCGTTGAAATTGGTACAAAAGGAAGTCAAGTAAATAGGGCTATGAAGATAGCATAAATTTATAGTAGATCGGAGAATTGCAAGCCAATTGGTCAGTATTAGGAGCAATTGTCATGTTAGAAACTCTTGCCGTTTTTGTCTTGGGGATCGCCCCACCTCTGTTCTCCTTGTGGGTCATGCGAAAGGTGCAAGTTAGAGCGCGTGAAAATTTAATTCGGGCTAGAGAAATTCCCGTGGTTAGAATTCCGTCGAGAACGCCTTTTGCAGACGATCGCCGTTATGTCGAAGGGATTGGAGAAGTGACCGGAGATCCGACCTGTCAATTTAATGCCCGTTCGGCTTACATTCGTTGTGCGGTCAATCCAAGCGGTCCGTGTCAGAATTGTCCTCATTATCGATCGCGAAACTCGGAATCGAAAAGAAAATTTTAAGATTTTAAAACAAATTCAAGACTAAAACATACAAAATTAATAACCGGAAATGACCGGATTTGATTTAATTATTCTGACGTTCTATTTAGTCTGCGTCCTGACCGTTATAGCGCGGGCGATCGCCTCGTTATTCGTAGATCGAATAACCGTTCGCTTCGATCGCCCCTTTCTCGAAAAGCAGCTCGAAATTCAGCAGCTCAAAGAGGCGATCGAAATTGACGTGAAGCTAGAAAAAAGATACAATCTCGATGAATTAAAGTTCTTAGAACTCAAAATTAGGAACAAAAGCGATCGCGAGCTTTATCTCGATTGGGATGGGAGTGCGGCGATCGATTTCGAGGGGCGATCGCACCGAATTGTCAGGATGATTCCCGGAATGACTTTAGACTTACTTCCTCCCCAAGTCAATAGCGTCATTCCCGCCAAACGCACCTTAGTTCAACCGATCGCCAGTGAAAGCAGTTTACGGAGAAACTCTGAAAGTTCGCCGCTTGCTATTGCCCGCACTTTTGTCGATTTTGCTAAACTCAAGCGCGGTCCAAAAAAAGACGACAAAAAAGACAAAAAACAGGCTAAATCTACCCATGAATCAAAAATATTTTATTTTTATTTATCTTTAGCGTTTCGGTTTGCGGCGAGTGAAGTCTCGACGATCGCCCCCCGTCCAATTCCCTTGACCTGTCAGTTTGTAGTCGAACCGTTACCGTGGACGGAAACTCTACCGTGGAGACAAGAAAAAGAGAGGAGAAAATAGAGGGCAAAATTGCGCGGAGTCAACCCGGCGGCGATCGCCACGATCGCGCCATCTAAGATTTTTAATTCATACCCGTTGAGTAGAATCTAAAAAATCTAAAATCTCAAATCTAAAATCTAAAATGGTATAAACTAGAAATCGGGAGAAAGTAAAAGCAGGTGGTTGCAGATTCTCAAACATGGGGATCTGAGGAAAGTCCGGGCTTCCGAAAGACCGAACTTGCTGGGTAACGCCCAGTGCGGGTGACCGTGAGGAGAGTGCCACAGAAACACACCGCCGATGAAGCGAGAACGAACGAGGCGATCGTCTTCGGGCGTCGTTGACCGAATTCTTGCTAACAGGTAAGGGTGCAAAGGTGCGGTAAGAGCGCACCAGCAGCGTCGAGAGGCGCTGGCTCGGTAAACCCCGGTTGGAAGCAAGGTAAGAGGGAACTAAGGTTGGTCTTTTCCCGGTTCCCGTTAGTAGAGCCGCTTGAGGCGTCTGGTAACAGGCGTCCCAGATAGATAACCGCCCTGTTCTTCCCTCGGGGAGTGCAGAACAGAACCCGGCTTACTCTTTACTTTCTCTCGATTTTTTTGACGATCGCGATCGTCGAATTCGGGGCGGTTTCGTTTCCCGGACGACGGTTTCCAAATAGATTGCGCTTGATATGACTCTCAATCATCCCCAACGCCAAAGGGAACTGGAAAAACTCATCCAAAAATTGGGGCTTTCCCCTGAAGATCCTATCGACTGGCAGTTGTTAGATCTTGCTTTAATTCATCCGAGTTTTTCGTCGGAAATTAATTACGATCGCCTAGAGTTTGTCGGGGATGCAGTGTTGCGGATGGCGGCGGCGGAATATCTCAACGAACGCTATCCCGATTCCAAAGTGGGCGAGTTGGCTTCGATTCGATCGCTGTTGGTGAGCGATCGCATGTTAGCTAAAATTGCCGACAACTACGGTTTAGAACGCTATTTACTGCTCTCTCCGGGAGCGGCGGGCGATCGCAACGGACGACAATCGCGCTTAGCCGATGCCCTGGAAGCGACCTTAGGGGCGCTCTATTTAAGCACCCATTCTTTAGACCTCGTTCGCCCGTGGTTAGACGAACACTTCAAAGAATTAGCCGAGCAAATTCGTTGCGATCCGGCCTTACAAAATTATAAAGATGCCTTGCAAGAATTGACCCAAAGCCGCTATCAAATGCTGCCGGAATATCGCGTCCGCGAAACGAGTACAGTTCACGCCGATCCCGAACGGTTTCAGGCTGAAGTGTGGTTTCAAGGAACCCGTCGCGGTTACGGACAGGGACGGACGAAAAAGGCGGCGGAACAGGCGGCGGCGCGGATGGCGTTCGTGGCGATGCAACAGGCGCAAGCGCTTCCGTCTTAGGCAAGAACGGGGGTTGCGATCGCACAGTAACATCCCCACAGTTCACTTACTCGATGTTAGAAAATGTCCGATCGATCGATTTCCATCGCGATTTTAGGCGCGGGGCGCTGGGGAGTTCACCTGATCCGCAATTTTGTCCGGCATCCGCGCACCCGGGTGGTGGCGGTAGTGGATCCGCATCCGGAACGACTGGCTGAGGCGCGATCGCGCTTAGATGACGACAGTTCCGTGTTGCTGGCGACAGATTGGCAACAACTGGACGAATTGAGGGATCTCGATGCCGTCGCGATCGCCACTCCCGCCTCGACCCACTACGAGTTAATCCTGAGCGCCTTAAAGCGCAACTGGCACGTATTGGCGGAAAAACCCCTCACCCTCGATCCGCGCCAGTGCGTCGAAATCGCCGATTTAGCCCGCCAGCGCGATCGCCGCCTGTTCGTAGACCATACTTACCTGTTTCATCCCGCCATTAACGCCGGAAAAGAGGCGATCGCCCGGGTCGGTTCCCTGCGTTACGGCTATGCGACCCGAACCCACCTCGGTCCAGTTCGGGGCGATGTCGATGCCTTGTGGGATTTAGCCATTCACGATCTGGTCATTTTCAATACCTGGCTCGGTCAAACCCCAGTCAGCGCCCGGGCCACGGGTCAAATTTGGCTGCAGTCCCAGATGACCGAAGCCGATGCCATTGCCAGAAATTTGTACCCGCAAGGACTCGCCGATTTAGTGTGGGCGACGGTGACCTATGCCAACGGCTTTCAAGGGTGCATTCACCTGTGCTGGTCGAATCCGGACAAACAAAGACGATTGGCAGTAGTCGGCGATCGCGGAACCTTAATTTTCGACGAAATGGCCCGAGAGGCTCCCCTAACCTTCAAACGGGGCAGATTGGAGCGTCAGGGCGATCGCTGGATTCCCGACGACCAAGGCACCGAAATCATTCCCGTAGGGAGTGACGAACCCCTCGCGCAAGTCTGCGATCGCTTTGTCCGATGGATCGACGATCCCGGCGCGATCGCCACCTCCGACGGCGCCTTCGCTGCGAAATTAGTTGAAATTCTCAATGCCTTAACCCGTTCCCTACAAGAAGGCGGGCGCGAGATCTCGATTTCCTAGTTGTTGCGACTCGGAGATCCTCCCAACGAGTCGCTTCGCGAACGATCGCTCGGATCGAGCCGTCAAAAAGGCGATCGCCCCTAACTTTCCTCCGGTCTGACCCCGGACATCGTTCTCAATTCCGGGGAATCGAGACCGTCTTGGGGGCGATCTTCTCCCTCAGACCAAACATCGAGCAGGGGCAAACTAATTTCAACCGTCGTTCCTTGACCGATTCCCGGACTCGACAGGGCGATCGCGCCGCCCATCAACTCGATCAAATTGCGAGAAATAGCCAATCCCAGACCCGTCCCGCCATGCTTGCGGGTTTTGGTACCGTCCACCATCACGAAAGGTTGGAACAGTTTTTGCTGTTGGTCTGGGGCAATTCCGATCCCCGTATCCTGGATACTGATAACCACCCGCGACGACCTCGACCCGTCGGCGAGATCGTCGCCATTGTGGGTCTGTGGAGTTTCCTTGCGCGTGGCGATTGAGATCGTCCCCGTGTCGGTAAATTTAATCGCATTGCCGATCAAATTGATCAAGACTTGTTTGAGTTTGGCCGGATCGGCTTCGATCGTCAGGGGCTCGGTCGATTCGCGAACCGTCAGTTTGAGACCTTTTTGTTGAATCGGTTCTTCTTGAATGTCGATGACTTCTTGAATGATTTTATTAACATCGACGGGTTCGATCAGAACCGAAAGGGTTCCCGCCTCAATTTTAGAAATATCGAGAATATCGTTAATGATATTTAACAGGTGAATGGCCGCATCGTCGGCCCGTTGCAGAAATTCGATTTCCTCGTCGCGATCGTCGCAGCAGTCATCCCGTACCAGGCGAATGCAACCGATAATCGCATTGAGGGGAGTTCTCAACTCGTGGGAAATGGTCGCCAAAAATTCATTTTTTAATTGATTGGCCGCCTTCGCTTCCTTCCAGGCGCTTTCTAATTCTTCAGCCCAGGCTTTGAGGCGATCGACCATCACGTCGAGGGCTTCCGCCAAGCGATTGAACTCGCGAATCCGCAGATTGTGGGGGACGCGATCGCTCGTCGAACGACATTGGATATTTAAGGCATAATCTTGTAATTTTTCGATCGGCAGGGCTAAATCCCGCGTCAGGTACAAGGTCGCCAGTAAATTAGCCGCCAACAAACCCAGGATTAGGGTAAATAAGACTTGTTGAATTTCCTTGAGTCCGGCGAGGGCATTGTCGAGGGGCGTCACCGCCAAAATGATCCATTTCTGCTCGGCACCGCCGTGACTCAAGGGACTGGTAATGGCCGTATAGCCGCAAATGAGTTCGACTCCCGCTTTGTCCAACCCGAACAGGTGCAGGAAATCCTGCCGTCCGGAAATGGCATTGCGGATGATGCTTTCGAGGCGTTTGGCGTCTTTTTCTTGTTTGATGTTGCGTCCGACGCGATCGGGGTCGTTGGCGTGTTCGAGAATGGTGCCGTTTTGGTTGATGACGACAGTGTAGCCCGTCAGGGAACCGGGTTCGAAGCGGCGATCGCTGGCGCGCTGTCCCAGGCGCGATTCGATCGTCAAAGCGTAATCGGGGGTTCCCGGGGTATCCGGAGCGTACAAATAGCGATCGCTCGCGTACACTGGAGCGTACAGGCGTAAGCGCAACTGTCCTTCATTGGCAAGTTCGCCGGAGGTGGCATCCGTCGCCGTATTGGGGGGATCTTCTTCCGGCAAAAAAGTAGTCACCCGTACTTTAGAAATCGGATTGCTCGAAGCGTCGAGGGACTGCGACCACCAACTTGTCTCGATACTGCCGAGACGGCGATCGCCGCAACTGCTGGCAATGATGCGATCGTTATTCAAATCGCGCAATTGAACGCACTGAACTTTCGTCGGCAATTGCTCGGCCAATCGCTCGACAAAGGCTTGCGATTCTTGAGGCGAACCGGATTTGAGGACGGCAGTTTCGCTCGCCGTCAGCAAGTTCGCTTGTAGGGCTTGAATCGAAGCTTCGATGCTTTCTCCCTTCCGAATCGCGCTTTCTGTCAAATTTTGGCGGGCCGTTTCGAGCAAGCTAGAACGGGCCTTGCGATAGGTAACGTATTCTCCCAAAAGCAATACAGGTACGCTCAATAGGAGAATTCGCGATAAGAGGATGCGACGAAACGAGGATTGACCAGGCTTAACCATAGGAAGTTTCTAGGCGATAATGATGCAAGCCCCAAGTGCAACAAAAGTTAATCCAACATCGTAAATTGAGATCTGTTTTCCCGACTTATGTTACTGCTTATGTTACAGCGATGTGGGCAAATGTTGCCAAAACAATGAGGCTGTCACCGAATCGGAGATCGAGCGAAGACGAGTAGATTTTGCACTCAATCGAGTGACCCTGACTGGCAGTGGAGCAATGTTGGGCAGTCGATTTTTGAAATTTAACAACCAGAAGAGATCGCAGGGAATCCGACTCGACTGCGCGAGTGGATGGCGAGTGGGGTGAGCGAAGGCGAGATCTCAGCCAGAGGCTTCAGGCGGCAGTGATTGGCTCAATTCCCCTTTCCTTCGAGTCGGTCGATTCCCAACACGGCTCAGTGCAAGTCTACAAGTGCTTTAAAAAGTTTAGACTTTCAATGAGATAATTGGTGCCTGGAATCTACTTCTGTGACTCGATCGCGCTCCTAGGAAGAGACAAGCACCCCCGGACGGGGACGATGCCCCCTCGATCTTCGTACTGGCTGTTTTCCATCTTAACTTTGCCAGCCAGAATACATGGATATTTCAGGGAAAATGAAAGCCGATCTGCACTCGACTTCTATGGTTTGCCGTGGAGATCGCCCCAAGGGGGACTATCCCTCGACCCCCGACCCTTGAAGGGAATCGCCGTTTTCGGATGACGCCGAGGCTCCATAAAAACTGGCGACGATCGCGATCGCCAACCACCATAAAATATTGATTTGCGGACGATACCAGACCGTATCCACCAAACCGTGAGCGAGCATTCCCGCGACGATCGCCAGGGCTGCCATCAGCCAGTACCCTTGAGGGTCGGCGCGATCGCGCAGGCGGTGCAGTTGTACGATCCCTTGATAAATCGTGACGGCGATCGTCCACAAGAGCGCGAATAGGCCGATAAAACCCATTTCGACGGCAGTTTCGAGGAAAATCGAATAGGCGCTCAAGGCGGTGTATTTCGGGCGCATGTAGAGGGGATAAATTTTGTTAAAGGCATTATTCCCCGGTCCGATCCCGATAATCGGGCGATCGCGGATCATCTCGAAGACTGCTTCCCAAACATTCATCCGGAAATTATTGCTGCTATCTTCCCGTCCGGCGAAAATCGTCGAGACGCGATCGCGGATCGGTTCGACCAGCGCCACCGCCAAGACGATCGTGGCGGCGGTCAATCCCAACACCGCCGGAACGGCCCACACTCGCCACTGCTCCGGGAGACGCACGCTCCACCAGTCTACAAACAATAGGGTTAAAACAAACAGGGCGACCACCAAGCCGATCCACCCCCCGCGACTGAACGTGAGGATTAAACAGGCTCCGTTGACCGCCGTCATCGTCACCGCCAATGCTTTCGGCAACGTGCGGCGCCACATGAAGATCGCCGCCACGCTCAACATGACGGCGGGTAAAAGATATCCCGCCAATAGATTGGGATTGCCCAAATAACTGTAAACCCGGGTCACCTCGGAACCGGGGGAGGTCGGATCGCTCCAGGTCGCCGAGGCTTCGGCCCCGAAAAACCACTGGCGTAAACCGTAGACGCTGACGATCGTGGCAACGTGCAGGTAAACCGCAATTAACAACGATCGCACGCGCGGCGATCGCAGTACCCGCGCCATCAATAAAAACAACACCAGATAGAGCGTTAACTTAACCCAGCCACTAAACGCCGCCTGTTTCACCGGGGACATCGCCGTGGCGATCGTCGCAATCCCCCAGTAGAGGAACAGCATCAAGTGAATCGGCGTAAAACCGCTCTCTCCCGAGTCGGAAACCGTCAGCAACGCCCAATAGGCGCCCGAGGCGAGCAGCAGCACTCCAATTAAGGTGGTGGAAACGAACGGCCCGAGGGCAAACAACAAGGCCACCAAAGCGACGGCGATCGCCTCGGCCCACTGGATCAACCAACTTCCGGCACGCCAATCGCGCAGCCAACCGACGATACGATGCAGCCAACTCCCACTCGCCCAACGATCTAAGGCCAAATCGGACGAAAACGCCACCAGAGGCAAAAAGACGCCGCCCATTCGGTCGGCCATCCATCGAAATGAGGACCACACGTTACTCAATCTCTTCTCCTCAAACTACGGTGCTAACAATACGTTGCCATCACATTACTTCAGCCGGAACCCGTCCGTTAAGGGAAAGGATCTAGCTAGCGCCGTCCTCAGCTCGACTCCTGCTTTTACCACGGACTATGTATTTTGTCAACCCTGTCGCCTAGGAAATCTCCTCGACGTCGCTGGTGCGGGGTAGGCTCAATACATATCGATAGCCCAATTCCGAGGATCCTTCAATGGCGATCGTCCCCCCGTGCAGTTCGGCGAGGTCGCAACTGAGCAACAAGCCGATCTGTTCGTGACTGGCTTCGTTCACCGTCCGTCGCGCCGCACTCTCCGGGGCGATCGCGCCGACGGTCGCTTCCGCATCCGAGCCGATCTCATCGGATACGGCCACGGCAACGGGACTGAGACCTTCCTCAGTAATCAGGGAACAGGAAAACAAGTCAGGGGGAGGCAACCCCTCATCCAACCAAGGATGAGACAGCCACAGGGCAATTTTCAGCCGATCGCGCTTGCGCGAGACGTGAACGCGCACCACGCCGCCGGGATGGGCCACTTGAATCAACTTAAACAGTAGGTGGTAGAGAATTTGACGGACGATCGTCTTATCCAGGCGCCAAATGCGATCGCCCGGTTCCACGGACAAGTGAATTTCTTGATCCCGTCGTTTGGCGATCGCTTCGAGTTGGTCGATCGCCTGCTGGCAGAGCATTTCCACATCGACAGAGATCGGATTCAACACCCCGATCGCGTCGTCGAGTTTGCGTAAGGCCAGAATTTGATCGATTAACGACAGCAAATACTCACCGCTACTGTGAATGATATTGAGATATTCTTTTTGCTTCGGTTTCACCGGCCCGTAAACTTCCTGATTGAGAACTTGAGCCATCCCCATCATCGTCGTCAGGGGATTGCGGAGTTCTTGGGTCAGAAATTCCAGAGCTTTGAGCTTCAACTGAAACAAAGTCCGTTCGGAATTGGCCCGAGTCCGCGCCATGCAGCCGAGACCGATTCCGAGAGAACGTCGCCGTTCCAATTCGCTCATCATCCAGCGAGCGGTCATTTCTAAAAACTGAATCTCCGAGATTCTAAAAGTACGCGGCGCCAGATCCATCACCGCCAAGGTACCGACACAGTAACCGTCGCTGGCGTGCAAGGGCAATGCTAAATAAGCGCGGATCCCGTAGTCGCGAACCCAACTCAGCCGTGCCAAGTCCGGATCGCTTGCCGTATCGCGAATCGCATAGACTTGCCCCGTTTCCACGGTGCGATTGCTCAACGAATCAGTTCGGGCGATCGCGTATTCGCCGTCGGCGTGGGGGGGGAGGTCGAGTTCGTCCAACCCCACCCCCGCCCGCAAATATTCGCGTTCGCGATCGACAATACCGACGGTACAGATCGGAATGCCGAGAAATTCCGCAGCTTTTTGGGTTGCTTCTTCAAAAATCGGCACGATATCGGCTTCGAGCAATCCCCATCGCTCGATCGCCGCCAGTCGTTGCGCTTCCAAAGGGGAAACGGTCTCGCGACGGACACGAGTAAGGTCAAGATGTTCGGGAACTCCCATATTTTTCTTCTGCGATCTACAGCCCAAGCGGTCAGTCGGAGTACGGCGATCGCACCCCAGACCTGTTTTCCGCACCCTGGATGGCCGCATCCTCGCCATTGGATTCAAATTGGTTTCGATCGCCGACTGTCCTACCGCTTGGAGATCGGAAAACCAGGTCGTCAGTTCCCCTCCCTCTTCTCCCGGTGTGGTCGAAGGCGCCATCTCTGCAATCCGCCGATCGAGGGATATCAATGGCGCGCGATCGCCCGCGAGGGGTACGCTCTTCGGGAATGACCCGAGGGATGCACCCCCCTGGCGCGATCGCGTCTGTTTATATTCTTTATTATTCCCAGGCGGGATGGGAGAGCAAGCGTTCGATGACTCTAACGCCGCGTAATTGATTCGACAGAGGGAGGTGACCTTTAGGAGCGCTCAGATCCCAAGTAAACCCATTCGGATAGCGCGTCCAGTTATTACCCTCTTTCCAGCCAATTTTCGGCCACATTTTATCCCAATTTTTGCCGACCCCCAACCAAATTTCGCGTTGGACGGAAAATCCGAATTTCCCTTCGGAATAAATGCGCCACAGCCGATCGAGGGTTTGCAGGGCGTCGCTGGGAATGCGATCGACGTCGGTAAAGTACAGCCATTTTCGCTCTTGTGCAGCTTCTCCAGCCAACTGACACAAAATTTGCATACTCAAGCGGTCGGCTTCCTGAAACTCCAGGGCCGCCAGGTGAGTTTGGACGTCGCGAAAGGCGATCGCGCCGTCCCCGTCTAGGGGAACGAATCCGCCCGGAAAATGGCTCTGTAAAAATTCCCGGGTATTGGAAACCTCGGCGTTATAAAGCACTTGATACGCTTTTCCCGAGGCTACAGTCGGTTCGGCTTGTCGTCGTTCGAGCAGAAACCCTTGCAACAGTTCCAAACCCGCTTCGCCCGCTTCGGAGAGTTGGGCGATCGCCTGGAGTTGCGTTTTTTCAGAGGTCGATGTTAATTGGTTTTTCAGTTCGTTTAAAGCGTTGTCATTGTCTAAAGCTGGGGAAGTCGTCGAATCAGTCATAAAGCCATTGAAATCGGGTTGCTACTTAGGGGTTGCGCTCGAAAATTCGATCTCGGGCATCGGGGAACAGGCTTTACCCGTCGCGATCGCCGCTCGCCGAGGATCGCTTCGGGAATCGAGTTGCCCGCTACGCCCTGGATCGGATCTTGGCGCTTGGGTGTTATTCCCATTCTCCCACTGTGGTTCCCTCTCGATGGCTCCCGCGTAAAATTCCCTCGACGATCGCCGTGGTCGAACGGGGGATTTCAATGGCTACCAACTCGATCCGACCCCCATATTCTAAAACGGTAGGGGCTTCTGGGAGGCGATCGCGGTCGTAATCTCCTCCTTTGACGTAAATCTCCGGTTTGAGGGCGCAGATCGTCCGAATGGCGGTCATTTCTTCAAAAATGACGACCGCATCCACGACTTCGAGGGCGGCGAGAACTTCCGCCCGTTCCGCTTGGGGGACGAGGGGACGGGACGGGCGACCGGGTTGAGGGGGTTTGAGGCGACTGACCGAACGATCGCTGTTGAGTCCGACGACGAGCGATCGCCCGTAGCGCTTGGCGGCGGCTAAATAGCGCACGTGTCCGGCGTGTAGGAGGTCGAAACAGCCGTTGGTAAAAACTAAGGGTCGCCAGCGTTGCGGTTGCGCGGCGATCGCCCGTTGTAGGGCCGCTAACTCGTAAATTGAACCGGGACTAGGACGATCGGTTTTCCGGTTCGGCTGGGGGTCGGTATCCATTTTCAAAGGCAAATCGTACCAATTGGGCGCGGTTTTCGACGTCGAGTTTACTCAAAATGTGACTCAGGTGGGTTTGTACCGTGCGCGGACTGATAAACAGGCGATCGGCAATTTGTTTGTTGGTGTAGCCCTGAATCACTTCCCAAAATACTCGGGCTTCTGCGGGGGTTAAGGGCAGGGGTTCGGGTACGAAGTCTTCGCTGTTTTCCTCCCGGTCTTCTCGGGGAACGGGGGATTCCCCCGAACCCAAGGGGTCATTCCCGTTCGCCGCCAGTTTTTGGCTGGTGTGTCCGTCGCCGTCAATTTTGGCGGCTGCGGAGGCGAAGGCTCCGGGAATTCCGGCGCGATTGGTCACTTGCTGCATCAAGCGAATCATTTCGGCATGGATCCGCCGCGATCGCTCTAACTGGGCTTCGATTTTGGCCACCAGTTCTAAGGGTTCAAAGGGTTTGATCACGTAATCGTCTGCCCCAATGGAATGCCCTTCGATGCGATCGTCGAGATCTCTTTTACTCGATAAGAAAATAAACGGCACTAACTGCCCCGAAGGACTCCCCCGCAACCGCCGACAGAATTCAAATCCGTCCATATTCGGCATCATCACGTCCGAGACGACCAAATCCGGCGGGGGATCTCGCTGGAAGACTTTCAAGGCTTCGGTTCCCGACCCCACGTCCTCGACTAAATATCCCTGGTTTTCTAAATGGCGTTTCAACACCATTCGCAAGGTTCGGTCGTCATCAACGATTAAAATTCGTTTCATCTGATTGGGCCACTGCACCTACATTCTGGCTAAAATCTCTGTTTAACTTGCAAGCCTTCCGTGGAAAAACAACGCTTCGCCATCGATTTGAGATCGATTAGGTAATGGTCAATTGAAATTACTCGACATCATTGTCCTCAACCAAGACAGCAACCAACCTCTGTATTGTGGCTCGACGATTCCCCTCTCTAGTCTGCCTTACTCAGGCCGACTCGCCCAAGGGTTTCGATCGCCCACTCTGGTCTTCGATCTTTATCTGTAGGGGCGTCGCCCGAAGGAATTAGCATCGGCTTGTCTATTCTGTTTGCACCTTGCGCGGGCATTCTGGCAGATCGGCGATCGCCGTCCAGTGGCGATCGGTTTGAGCGGGAGAGGCTGTACGGGATCTTTACACGGCGATCGCAACCCTTGCGCCGTCAAGCCTTAGCATGATTGTTTTTCTTGGCTTTTACAAAATTAGCTTATTTCGCGATCGCCTCCTCCGTATAGGGTCTCCCCGTCCTGATGGCTAGGCGCGATCGCCCTGGCGCTCGGATTCAGCAATTTGGCGGATGTTTTTGCTCGAGGCGCCCTGCCATACTCGGATCGATGCACCTAGACTACTCAAAATTACGCTGTTTGATGGAAATGCCCTTGATGTTCGCACTCTTTTTCATTCCGCTACACTGCCGACACTCTGGCAAAATTTCCTTCAATTTCACTGCTTTGGCCTGTTGGTTTGAGTGCCGTTGCGATCGCGATCGCTCCTTGAGCTTCGCTCGGATAACTCTTCCCTTAAATCGGGGTTGACCTCGGCAACAAGGCGATCGCGATCGCTCAACTTTTCCACAAGCTTCTACCCCATTCTATTACACTCTCAGTTCACTCCCGATTCCCCCTTCCCACTACCAACAGCGATCGCGATCCCGAGCCAACTTACCCTCCCGAGAATAGCCCCTCGACCCCCCAAGACTTCCCACCAATCCTCGCGCGATCGTCGGACGAACTCAACCCTCTATCTCCCCGTTCGTTCCTCCTATACGAGGCTTACATTTCACCGCTTCATCTCTTAGATTCCTCCCCTTCTTTCCGAGAGGGTTTTTGATATTAAAATAAAGCCAGAGAACTGTAAAGCCGCTTTGCTTTGAGGGAACTCTGCCGATCTCACCCCCAAAAACAGAGTCGCTCAAATCTCCTCAGAATTTTTATCCCCACGCCACCGATTTCACTCTCTAACGGATCGCCTTCTAAAATAAGTTCGTAGCCGAAGATTGAAACAGTCTTCGGCTGTTTTTTGTTTTCCCTGAAATCTAGCTTCAATTCACATCTCTAAATAAATGAGTTTTTTTAGGTCAAATCTCGGGGGAAGCACTGAAACGAACTGAGTCAAACAGTCGTCAATTTAAGCGATGAAAAAAAATCGATAAATGACATCCGTATTTCCACGGATCTCGATCGACCTTGCCCAATCTTTACATAAGAATCCAGTTCTATATAGCTTCAATAAAGAATGGAATAAAGGGGTGACAAGGGCATCGAAGGAATGACATACTGAATCCAACAAGCGAAAACAAGTGAAGTGACGGAGCTTAAAGCTCTACATCTCCACCCGCCATAGATACAATTATTTACCCGAATCCAAAAGGGTAGCATCCTAAGTAAACAAAGAAAAACTTAACTGACTAAAAGAGGGGTTGCCAATGTCTTACTTACCGAAACGTGCCATGAGTGCCAAAACCGTTCTGACCACTGCTGGATTCGCCCTTGCTTCCGCCGCATTCCTCGCCAGCCCGGTTAAAGCCGATGAATTAACCGTCAACCTGAGCGACGTTACGAATAGCAATACCGAGAACTATCCCACCGTCGAGATTAAACTGTCTGACGACGGTATGGCAGACGGTACCGTTCAAGTCACGGTCAACGTGGTTCCGGGATCGACTGGATACATCGGCGACCTGCGTGGCGTACATATGAATCTGCCCGGTGGAGCGACCATCACCCCCGTTTCTGGTGGACCGATCACCGCTATTGAAGGTACGGCGAGTGATTTTGGGAAAATCGGTAGCTCTGCGAATTTGAATGGTTCCGGTGCATCGTTCACCTCCGGTATCGAAATTGGCGAACAGGGACTGAAAGGCGGTTCGGATGACTATCAAACCGTGACCTTCCAAGTTTCCGGCGTCAGCCTCAGCGACTTCACCAGCGATACCTTTGGCGTCCGCATGATGAGCGTCGGCGACCCCAATGGTTCTCGTAGTTTGAGCAGCAAAACCTTGGGTACGGCTCCCGATACCGTGGTCGTGACCAACCCCGGAGATGGCGGTAGCGAACCGGAAGAACCCGTGGTTGAAGAACCCAATGTTGGCGAACCGGAAGGCCCGGTGGCTGAAGAACCCGGTGGCGGTGGCGAACCCGTCGCAGTTCCCGAACCGACCACGATGGCTGGCTTGGCGCTCGGTTTCGGTGGTTTAGTTGCCGCCCGTCGCCGCAAAATGAACAAAGACGGCTAAATCTAGTCTTGCCATAAGTCTGAATTGAATAGCGAGAGTCCCAATTGAAGAGGCGAGAAGCGTGTAAGAGCTTTTTGCCTCTTTCGCTATTTTGGTGTCGCTATTTTACGATCGCCTGTAGTCCCCAGAGACAGCATAACTGCAGAACCTCGGTTGTTTGTAAACGATCTTTCTCAACCCGGATAGATCTGGTAGCCTACCAAAGAAAGATCGGCTCAGCTTAAACTCAAGTTAACCTGCAGTATGTACGACAAGATTACTCCTCCCACAACGGGCGATCGCATTACCTTTGAAAATGGCGAACCCATCGTTCCGGACAACCCCATCATCCCCTTCATTCGCGGTGACGGGACGGGGGTGGATCTGTGGCCCGCGTCTCAAAAGGTCTTCGATGCGGCGGTACAAGCGGCTTACGGCGATCGCCGGAAAATCACCTGGTTCAAAATCTACGCCGGGGACGAAGCTTGCGACAAGTACGGAACCTTTCAATATTTACCGGAAGACACCCTCAAAGCGATTACAGAATACGGCGTCGCCATCAAAGGACCGCTTACCACCCCCATCGGCGGCGGGATTCGATCGCTCAATGTCGCCTTGCGCCAAATCAACGACCTCTACGCCTGCGTGCGTCCGTGCAAATATTACAATGGCACCCCGTCGCCGCACAAAAACCCCGACAAACTCGATGTCATCGTCTATCGCGAAAACACCGAAGACATTTACCTCGGTATCGAATGGCGCCAGGGGACGCCGATTTGCGACAAAATTATCGAAATTCTCAACAACGAACTGATTCCCCAAACCCCGGAACACGGCAAAAAGCAAATTCGCCTCGACTCCGGGATCGGGATCAAACCGATCAGTAAAACCGGATCCCAACGCCTGGTTCGGCGGGCGATTCAGCACGCTTTACGCTTACCCAAAGCGAAGCAGCAAGTCACCTTGGTGCATAAGGGCAACATTATGAAATACACCGAAGGGGCTTTTCGCGATTGGGGCTACGAATTGGCGACGACGGAATTTCGCGGCGAATGCGTCACGGAACGGGAATCTTGGATTTTGGGCAATAAAGAACATAACCCCGATCTGAGTATCGAAGATAACGCCCGCAAAATCGAGCCGGGTTACGATTCGCTGACTCCGGAGAAAAAAGCGGAAATTTGTAAGGAAGTCGAAACTGTACTCGATGCGATTTGGGACAGTCACGGGAACGGACAGTGGAAAGAGAAGGTCATGGTCAACGATCGCATCGCCGACAGTATCTTCCAACAAATCCAAACCCGTCCCGACGAATATTCGATTTTGGCGACGATGAACCTCAACGGCGACTATCTCTCCGACGCGGCGGCGGCGGTGGTCGGCGGTTTGGGAATGGGTCCGGGGGCCAATATCGGCGATACTTGTGCCATTTTTGAAGCGACCCACGGAACGGCTCCGAAACATGCGGGACTCGATCGCGTCAACCCCGGTTCGTTGATTCTGTCGGGGGTGATGATGCTCGAATATATGGGATGGCAAGAAGCTGCCGATTTAATTAAAACAGGAATTGCCGGGGCGATTTCCAATCGGGAGGTCACTTACGATCTGGCCCGCTTGATGGATCCTCCGGTGGATCCGCCGTTGAAGTGTTCCGAGTTCGCCGACGCGATTATTAACCATTTCGACGATTAATCGAGGAAAATCTCGGGATGTCGGTTCGAGGCGATCGCCTCGAACCCTTTTCCCTTATGGATTGGAGAAGGTGTTGATTTCGCCGCCGCCGATGTAGCGTCCGGGAATCGGACGGGGGACGCTATACGGTTGGGGAGGTTGAATCGGTTGGATTGTCGGATTCGATCCGTTGGGACTGAGGTTATAGGGATTGGTCGGTGTCGGGTTATTGGAGGTCGATCCGGGGAATCCTTGGGAAGGGGTCGGGTTGGAATACCCGGGAATGCTGGAGTTGGGGCGATCGGATCCGTAGAAGTTATTGGGGAGGGTTGGCGAGGTTTGATGGGTGGTGGGATTGGCGACGGGAGGACTCCCCGGATCGGCGATCGCGTTCGGAGTTAAATTATTTTGCATTAAATATTGATAGGCGTTCGCCGGGGTGTCGGGTACGATCTGTCCGGGTAAGTTGGGGGTCGGACTCGTGAATCCGGTGGTGTTGGGGTTGACGTTCGGGGTGGCGAAGTCGATTTGTCCGGGTAAGATAGGAACGCCGTAGGTTGGGGTGGCGAGGTTGGGTGTTCCTGGCGTGTCGGTGGCGGTGGCGGCGTTGGGTTGGCTGGGGTTGAAGTTGCTGGGGTTGGGATTGGCGATCGCCGTCGAAGGGTTGGCGGGGCTGGATTGAGGCTGCAATACTTTTAAAATGGGTTCGTCCGCGAACGAGTCGATCGTGCTGCTGGAAGTGCTGGCGCCAGTTTGGGGGCGATCGGCGGTTGAATTGTCGCTATTGCCAGCATTATTGGGATTACTGACGTTAGACGGATTATTGCTGCCGTACTGTCGGGCGATCGCCGCTTCTAAAGCACTCATGGTGGTGGCGTTGGCGCGATCGCCGCTATTGCCATTACTGCCATTGACACCGAAGACGCCATCCCCGGTCAACCCATTATTATTCGCTCCATTATTGGCGATCGTCCCGGGTTGCAACGATCCCAAACTGTTGTTTAAATCGCCATTCAAGTTGCCAAAATTATTAGTCGTCCCCACTCCTTGACTCGGTTGTGGTTGACGGGGAACCTCGACCGTTTTCGGTTCTTCTTGCTTCCGAGATTCGGGAACTTGGAGTTTAATATTTTGCGTATTTAAAGTAATACCTTCAGGGGCGATTAAAGTATCTAATTCTGTCTGAGAGTTGGGGGATTCAGTTGCTCTCTCGGTGTCTCCCTCGCTGCTTGAGGTAGCTTGCTCTTGTTCTCTAATGGGGGTTTGTGGAAGCGTTTGACGCTCTTGAGGATTTTCGATAATTACGCTTCCTTCCGGATTTTCCGTTGAATCCGGAGGCGCTTCGTTGGTAATCTCTATATTAAAAAAGCGTTCGGGATGGTAAGAAAATTCCCAAGTAAATACGGTTAAAAAGCCCAAAACGACAAGCGGAACCCAGACGATCGGTTGTTTTAAGGGTCGCACTCGGGCACGAAGATTACGCAGGGCGGTTGGTTGATTTTTTCGATCGGACATAACAGGGAGTGTAGCGAAGGCTAACACGAGTAAAGATCGATCGGTGGCGATCGCCGTGAGGGACACATTCATCCCAAACTCGATCGAATATAAATATAGATCGAAATAGATCGAATCAAAACACGATTGAGATTTCAGTTAAAGGGTGACCATTCAAATTGAGTTTTTATCTGGCTGCAAGTTAAAAATTGCCGAGGGATTGGTTCGACGCCTCCGGCGTATCGCCGTTCGGAAAATGACAGCCGCTTTCGCCTACAATGGCGCGCTTCAACTGAGGCTAATATAGCCTAATTTATTTTTATTGTAACTGAGGCTGACATGCTCGGCGAGCATGGCTCGGAGAATGGCGGCGATCGTCTCTTATCGAGAAGCTCGCACTAACAAAATCGTGCCGACTCCCAAGCCAATCGCTATCGGTAACCACCCGGCGAGCAACGGCGATAACAGATCCGCTTGTCCGAAGGCATTCATAATAAAAGCGAGTAAATAATAGCCAAAAATAATAATAATACTCAAGCCAAAACTGGTGGCTTTACTCGCCCGTCGCGGACTGATTCCCAAGGTCGAGCCGACCAAGGCAAACACGACGCAAACAAAGGGTAAAGCATATTTTTGTTGAATTCTCACCGCGAGTTCGCGAATTTCATCTTCATCCCCTCCTTGAGAAATAATTGCGAGTCGTTCTTTCGCTTGAGCGATGCTCATTTCGCCATAGTCTCGACTGCGCGAGGCGAGGTCTAAAGGGGTGCGCGGGAGTTGCAATTGTTGGTGCTCGAAGCGCACGATATTGCGATAAGAACCGTCCGGCGCAATTAAATAAATGGTTCCGTTAAAGAAATCCCAAGTATTTTCGGCAAAATTCCAGGTGGCGGATTCTGCGGACACGATTTGATTGAGTGGTTCTTGGGAGCGATCGAGAATAGTCAAACCTTTCATTCGTTTGCCGTCAAATTGTTCCGCATAAAATAGCCGTTTCATGACGGTAACGCGATCGCCGTTTTCTTGCCGAACTTTATCGTATTCCGTATGAATGATATTGCGTTGTTTGAACGGGGGTTTTTCTCGTCCGAGCGCTCTTTCTAAGGTCGTGGCGGCGCGGTAGTTCGCCGCCGGGACGACCAATTCATTAAACGTAAAGGTAATGCCCGTGACTAACAAACTCATAAACACTGCAGGCAGAACCAAACGATAAACGCCGACCCCACAACTGCGTAAGGCGACGATTTCGCTATCTCCCGATAAACGGCTGTAGGTCATTAAAGTCGCCAGCAGCACGGACATGGGAAAGGCTAAAACAATAAAATCGGGTAGTTTGAGTAAGAAAACTTCTGCGGCAATTTCGAGGGGCAAGCCTCTTTCAGCGACCCGGCGAATCAAGTCAAATACGGTGCCGATGGAGATGCCGACGGATGAAAAAGAGCCTACTCCGAAGAGGAAAGGCCCTATCAATTGGCTGGCGATGTAACGATCCATGACGGACAATCTCAGCAGCCAGCCGCTCAGAGATTTAAAAGGCTTGAACGTGCTAGAGGTCATTGGAGACGGGTGAGGAGTGCGATTTTAGTGGAAAGGGAGCGCTTTTAACATGGGATCGACTTCTCCTAAGTTTTTTAAAAAATCGGGTTTAAAATCGGGGGGGAATTTAAGCTTTAAAATTAAGCGTTGAATAATAACGGGTTGAATTGTGGTTTACTATAGCTGAAATTTGTCCCCTAAATAATATTGGCGCACGAGAGGATTGCTGTAGAGTTCTTGAGGGGTTCCCGAAGAGAGGATTTCGCCGTCGTGCATGATGTAGGCGCGATCGACGATCGCCAGAGTTTCGCGAACGTTGTGGTCGGTAATCAGAATTCCCATTTGACGATCGCGCAATCGGGCGACGATTTGCTGAATTTCGGACACGGCGATCGGATCGACCCCCGCAAACGGTTCGTCGAGTAAGAGAAATTTCGGCCCTTCGACGCCGGACGCCAAAGCCCGCGCCAGTTCGGTGCGCCGTCGTTCCCCCCCGGAAACGTAAAGCCCCTTGGTTTTGGCAATCTTGGTCAGCCGAAATTCTTCGAGGAGATAGTCGAGGCGGTGTTGCCATTCCCACGGGGGAACTTGGGTCTGTTCGAGGACCAGGCGGATGTTGTCGCTGACAGACAGATGGCGAAAAATACTCGGTTCTTGGGCGAGATAGCCTATTCCGAGGCGGGCGCGTTTTTCGATCGCCAAACCCGTAATCTCGATGTCGTCGAGCCAGACCGCCCCTTGTGAGGGCTTTTCCAACCCGGTCGTAATATAAAAGGTGGTCGTTTTTCCCGCCCCGTTCGGACCGAGTAAGCCGACGATTTCCCCACGGGAGACGGACAGGTTGACGCGTTTGACGATCGCCTGTTTCCCGTAGGATTTATGAACGTTTTGCAGTACGATTTTCACAATTTCGCGCGGGTTCTCTCTCCTTGGCTAACTCCGTTGGGGTTTAGGGAGTGGCTGGAGGGGCGCCCGCCGAAGCATTGGGAGCTTCGGGATCGGTGACGAAGTAAATCGATTCGACTTGCTGATTGGCTTCGGGGACGGCGATAAAGCGTCCTTCGTCGATCAGGTAGGTGATTTTTTCGCCGCGAATGCTGTTGTTGTCTTGCAGGACGTAAGCATTCCCGGTCAGGACGATCCGCCGTTCGCGACTGAAGTATTGCGCTTGGGTGGCGGTCGCTTGCATGTTGCGCGCCGGGTAGTTGATGCGGACGTTACCGCGCGCGGTGACGATTCCGGTGTTGGAGTCGGCTTCTTGAATGTCCGATCGCACCCGCAAGGCCCGACTGTCGGCGGGATTGCCGGAGGTTTGAGGATAGGTCGGCGAGGCGATCGCGCCGAGGAGAAGGAAGGGGACGGCTACCCCCAAACCCAAGCGCACGATCGGTGAGGAACGGAACGAAGTCAGTGACATCATAATCGCTGGTGAGTTCGGCAACTAGAGAAGTTACAGAAAAAAGGAGGAACTCTTGGTAGTTTACCCAATCCTCTGCCCTGTCGATCCGGATGGAGGCAGAGGAGGGGGGAGAGTTTTGGATTTTAGAGTTTAGATTTTTTTTAGAGTTTAGAGTTTAGATTCACAACATAGATCGAGGGGTTACCTGATTGCTGTCACTGATGTTGTCCGATGCTTACGGGTTGACGATCGCTCTAGTCTGCAAGCCGCAATTTGGTTTGGGATTTTCAAACGGGTTCGATGGCAGATCTAAAGTGAATTTGCTTACTCGTTCGAGACGGGCGATCGCCGGGGGAAGTTTCCCCGCCAGCAAGCTAGCGCCCGATCTTAGCAAATTTTGCCGAAGCGATGGGTCGTCAACCGACTCTAGATCGGGTTGAACGGTCACCCCCAAAGTGCGGATCTGGTCGAGATCGCTCCTCAGACCGCCGGGGAGGCGATCTCGAATGGAATTTGAACGCGATTCGAGATCAGGTATCAATTCGATAGCGGACTAAGGATCGAACGGCTTCAATGGATAACCCTAATTCTTGGGCGATCGCGGTTTCGATCGCCCGATATTCGGTCACGGGAAACTCAAATCGCAATTCAGTTAATGCGGAGTTGGCCGTATTGACCTGAACTTCGGTAAAATTTTCGCTTTGATGGATTTCCGCTTCAATATTAATAACGGTCACCTGCATCGACACGCGAACGACTTCTTCCGTATCGGCTTGCACTTCCTCCGTGGTCGGATAATCGTTGCTCAACAGGCGATCGCTCGCCCAACCCGTCCCCACCCAAAATGCCAGTCCGAGTAAAGGTAGGGGCAGCAAAAATTCCCAGCCCCAGGACGACAAAGACTTTAGATCCAACTTTGCCAATCTCTCACCTCCGATCGGTGCGCTTGTTTGAACCCCACTCCCCCCTGTTATGAGACTATTACTCGTCGAAGATGACCCGGAACAATTAGAACCGATCCAAACCGCCTTGTCTCAAGCCGGACATATCGTCGATGCGATCGGCGATGGCGAAACTGCCGGGTGGTTGATTGGGGAAAAAGACTACGACCTGTTAATTCTAGACTGGATGCTGCCGAAAATGAGCGGAGTCTGTCTCTGCCAGCACTATCGATCGCTGGGTAAAACCTCGCCTGTATTGATTTTGACGGCGAAAGATACGACCGCCGATAAAGTGATCGGGTTAGATTCCGGTGCGGACGATTACCTGGTCAAACCCGTGGACTTGGTGGAATTGCTCGCCCGAGTGCGCGCTTTGGGTCGTCGATCGCCCCTGTGGCAGGGAGATAGTCTTTCTCTGGCGGATCTGCACCTGCACTTAAATACCCTTACCGTCGCGCGCGGCGATCGCCGTGTCGAACTCTCCGTTCGGGAATTCCAACTGCTCGAATATTTTCTACGCCATCCCCAACAAATCCTCACCCGAGAACAGATCGAACTGTCGTTGTGGAGTTGGGGAAGCGAACCGGAAAGCAATGCAGTTTCCACCTTAGTCAGACGGCTGCGTCGCCGTTTGGAGGCGATCGCCGCCCATGACTGGATCGAAACGGTCTACGGTATCGGTTACCGCCTGCGCCCTAAATCATGAGGAACAAACAACCCCATGTTTAACCGTTCCCGTCGCAATTTGGCACGCTGGTTTACCCTGTCGATGGGCAGTATTCTGACGATTTTTTGTACGGTTCTCTACGTTTTAGAACTCCGCGATCGCCTCTATAGTTTCGATCTCGCCTTAGCCGACCGCGTGCGCGTGATGGCGTCTAGCGTCGAATATCGCTACCATCGCGGCGCGTGGCAGCTCAACTTACAACAAGTCCCCGTTCTCGGAACTAATGCCCTGCGCTTCAACCACAATATCGTTTATGCCCGTTGGTACGATCGCCACAAAAAATTAGTCCAGTTTGTCGGCGTTCATCCCCCATCCCACTTAGAAGCTGTCGCTGGATTTCGCACCGTTCGACCCGTCGATCGCGCCGATCCGTGGTTGCGTGAAGTGACTTTTCCGGTCTATCAACAAGGTCAACTCATCGGTTATTTACAAGTGGCGATTTCCCTCGCTTCCGTTCGGGAATTCAGCCGACAATTGGGATGGTTTTTAACGTTTGGCGTTCCCCTGGCGTTGGGGGCGATCGGCTTGACAGGTTGGGTGTTGGGCGGTTTGGCGATGCAACCGATCCGGGAAGCTTACGATCGACTCGGGCGGTTTAGTGCGGATGCTTCTCACGAACTGCGCGCCCCGTTGGCGGCGATTCTCAATAACGCCCAAGTCGGTTTGATGCTGCCCGTCGGCGACGGATCGCAACAGCAAATGCGCTTGGAAAAAATCGTCAATTTGGCGAAAGGGATGAGTGAGTTAGTCGGTCAACTGTTGTTTTTATCCCGCTATAGCGGACGGTTAAATCTTCAAAAGTTGCCCGCGATCGATTTACGGGAGTGGTTAACCCAGGTGGTTTCGCAATTTCAGGAACGGGCGATCGCCCAATCTCACCCCATTCATTTAAAAACGGGCGATCGCCCCCTCTTCGTCCGCGCCGAAGAAGACCTACTCCGACAGGCGCTATTTAACCTCCTCGATAATGCCTGTCAGTACAGCCCGCCGGATACGCCGATCTCGATTCGGCTTTCCTCGAAACTGCGTCACGCGGCGATCGCGGTCGAAGACAACGGGATCGGCATTCCCACCGAAGATTTACCCCAGATTTTCGATCGCTTCTACCGGGTCGATCGCGTCCGTCGTCCCCAACACGGCAGTTTTGGCTTGGGACTGTCGATTGTCGCCCAAATTGTCGAAGTTCACGGCGGTACGATCGGCGCCGCGTCTGCGGGCGATCGCGGGACTACCTTCACCCTCGAATTGCCGATTTGTGCCGCTTCCCCCGCCAAAATCCATTGATTTTAGTCCCAGCGCCATCCAGCGCCATCTGTCATTTTTCTGTCACTTTTCTCGTCCACACTCGTCAATGGCAACCCCCATGTCGATATCAAACTAAACCCCTTTGATATCAGCCTGGGTTGGGCGTATCTCGTGGAAGTTGAAAGCTATAGCAGTCTGGTCACTCTTTTGCCACAAAAGCTTTCATCTTTTTTAATCCGCCCGCGATCTCGCTTTTGCGTCGTTCACCATTGCGAGGTGAAAGCGAGATCGCTTTTCTCACTCCTTGAATTCTAGTTCCTATGCTTGAGGTGTGGGGTTGCCGACCTGGCGCGATCGCCACTCAGCGCGATCGCCTTCTCTATCCCCTATGACTTTCTCTGAGTGACATCCTCCCGACGCTGAATCAAAGATTACAGCGCGGGCTTCCCAACCTCGCGATTGGGTATTCCTGCCCCACGCCACTTATCTAGGTCATAGACCCCCGACAGACCGACTTGACAGGCGGTTTCCGTTCCCCAGAGTCCCTGGGATACTACGTTTTCTAGTCCACGATGCCAAACCATCTCTGCTGCGGCACAGTCACGATGCGTTCGATCCCCACACTCAGGACAATGATGCTCTCTGACTTCCAACCCCTTGCTGACCGTAGCAAAGCAGGATGGACAGACTTGACTGGTGCCGTTGGGGTTGACTTTAGCAAAGTAGACCCCCCGTTTCCAGCAAACCCATTCCGTCAGAGACAGGAATTGTCCGAAGGCAGCATCTACACAATCTGTTCGCAACATCCCTCGGGTCAAGCCTTTGACGTTGAGGTCTTCTGCAAAGATGGTTGGCGCCCGATCGCAAAGCCGATGAGCCGTTTTCAGATGGAAATCTCTGCGACGGTTCGCAATCTGATGGTGCATTCTAGCCACTTCGATTTGTGCTTTCTCCCAGTTTTGAGAACCCTTTTGTTTTCGTGCCGCTCTGCGTTGCAGCAATTTCAGCTTGCGTTGCATCGACTTGAAAAACTTAGGGCGCTCTTGGAAAGAGCGATCGGAAGCGGTCAAGAATCGCTCCAATCCCAGGTCAATCCCAATCGCCCGACCGTGAACTGGAGCATCGGGAACCGATATATCCGATTCAATGGTGACGACGACATACCATTGTGTTCCTCGTACTCTGGACAATACCCTTACCTGTTTCACCTTGAACCCGTCAGGGATGGGGCGATGCAGGTTGATGGGTACTTCCCCAATTTTTGGCAACTTGATTGTGAAGCCATTGATGGGATTGTTCTTGAACTGGGGAAACACAAAGGATTTGAATTGACCGAACTTTTTGAAACGCGGGAATCCATGTCCCCGTTTCTGAAAGGCTTCCCAGGTATCGTGCAGTCTGCGAATTGTGGTCTGCAACACCTGAGAATGCACCTTACCCAGATGCGGGCATTGCTTCTTCGCTTTGGGCAGGTTGTTCTGCTGACGATGGTAAGACGGGAATGGCTCATCGGCGGGAATGATGTATTCCTTTTCCAGCGAGCATCGGTCTACCGAACACTTACGAGAAGCAATCCAGTCTTTGAGTTCGCGCAAAGCGTAGTTATATACGCCTCTGCAGGTCTCAAGCCACGATCGCAGTTCAGCCTCTTGGGTGGCGTCTGGATCGATTCGGTAAGTGTAGTTCATGGTCAGCATAGCCGGAGTTTACCAAAGGCTATCGCTGCCTGTAAATGCTGGTCTCATCCCCATCGTAGGGCTTGGCCCTTCCCGTAGGGTGGGGATGACACCAGCTCGGGGAGTCCATGGATCCCGACGCTGATGCTTCGTATACAGCGCGGGACTTATAGCTCCCCGAACCCCTCAAAAATAGCTCCCCGAATCCCTCAAAAGTTAAATTTCATGAGTTTTACCAGAGTTCCGTTATCCGTCGGCGATCGCATTCCCGGTTTTTCCTTACTCTCTCAAAACGGAGAAACGATCGACCCCGGGGATTTTGCGGGCAAACCGATGCTAATTTATTTCTACGGTAAAGATAATACGCGCAATTCTCGTATTTTACTCGCCCAATTTCAAAAAACCCTCACTCAATACCAACGCTTCGGCGTCGCGATCGTCGGTATCGGCATCGATACTGTCGAATCTCACCGTCACCTCGCCGAATCTAGCGGCTTATCTTTTCCCTTACTCTGCGACCCGACTTTATCCACCTATAAAGCCTACAATCTCATCGAAAAAGCCGAGATCGAAGGTCAATTCTATTGGACTGCCACCCCCGCTATTTTTCTCACCGATACTAACTTTAGAATTATTAAAATCGATCGCCAAATCGACCCTCTCCTCTATCCCTATCAACTCTTAGCGGAGTTACACGACTTGCTCGATCGCGGTTCCCCCCGCCATATTCTCCACCAAGCCCCGGTTTTATTAATTCCTCAAGTTTTTGAACCGGATTTTTGCCGTCACTTGATTCAAATTTGGCACGAACAAGGTAACGGCGAATCCGGCTTTATGCGCGAAGTAGACGGTCAAACTGTTGCTTTAATGGACTACTCCCACAAAATTCGGCGCGACCATTTTCTCGACCCGGGAAAAACTAAAGAAAAAATCAAAGAATTATTAGGTCGTCGCGTCACTCCCGAAATTTGGAAAGCCTATCGTTTTAATGCCACCCGCATCGAAGATTTTCGCATTGTTTGCTACGATGCCAGTCGCGGCGGTTATTTCCGCCCCCATCGCGACAATACCACCTCCGGAACGGCCCATCGTTGTTTTGCGATGACTCTCAATCTCAATGTGGGCGAATACGAAGGCGGATATCTGCGGTTTCCCGAATTCGGTCCCCATTTATATCGTCCCGAGACCGGATCTGCTGTGATTTTTTCGTGCAGTTTACTCCATGAAGCCACTGACGTTACCGCCGGAAAACGCTTTGCCTTACTGACGTTTTTCTACGGCGAACAAGAAGCCGAACGGCGCGATCGCTATCGGGAAGCACAAGACGCGAAAGAAAAAGAAATGGCGATCTCCTCCCGTTGAGTCGATCTGAAATTTCTCTACCATTTCTCTAAAAACTGAGCTAAAACTAAAATGGTTTGGCCAGTACAACCACCGCCAAACCATCGACCTTTTTAATTGGTTTTTTCAATTTTGACAATTTTCGGTAAGGGGGGAACGGGCGATCGCCCCGGATCCAGTGGTTCTGAAGGCGACGGGCGATTGCTGAAGAGGCGATCGGCCACTTCCGCTACCTTCTCCGGTCCCCTTGTTTGTAAATATTGCAAAATTGCGATACTTTCCAGCCGCAACTGTTCGACATTCACCTCATAGTAACTCGGCTGATAACCACTGAGGCGACTCACCCCTTCCCCCAACAAAATTGCCGCCCCTCGCCAATTATGGTTACTTAAGTGATAAAACGATACGGCAATCTGGAGGATGCCTTGATAAAACTTTTTATCTACTTCCGGCGCTTCCATCCAGATCGCCTCTAAAGTATCGTGGCAGGCGTAGAACTCTCGTTGATTAAATTGTTCTACTCCCTGCCAAAACTGCTCGGGAATGGCTTCACTCATCGCCCTACATACTGTTACGAACCGCTTCGAGTTCTTCCATCGGAATTTCTTGCGCTTCCCCGGCGAAATCGTTATCTTCCGTCAGGAATAACATGCAGTGGCATTCCTTACGTTCGCGCATGGGAATGCACGGACAATTCCAGTAAGTCGCCTTGACTTCCGCTTCTTTATCTTCGTAATGGCGACAGGGACATAAGGGCGCACCTAAATCATCTTTATGCTTCGCCAAGCCTTCGATCACGACCGCCGTGACGGAGAGGTCCGCACAAAAATAAGTCCCGGTTCGTTTGGCATATTGTTGGGCGAATTGTTTCATCGCCTCTAGGTTTTTTTCGGTCGATAATTTGTTGGATTCATTAGAATTCATTGCAAGTGTTCTCCGCGCAATCCTATTTTTGGCATTGTACCGCACGATTTAGTACAACACTTCAGCGTGAAATTTGACGTGTTCTTCGATAAAGGTAGCGATGAAGTAATAGCTATGGTCGTAACCGGGGTGCATTCGTAAGGTTAGCGGCTGACCGACACGATCGCAAGCCTCCCGGAATTTCTCCGGTTGCAGTTGTCCTTGGGCTAAAAAGGGATCGGCCAACCCTTGATCGATCAAGATCGGGCGATCGTGCCGATTCTCCAAAACCAGCTCAGTCGCATCGTAAGCGCGCCACAAGCCCCGGTTTTCCCCCAAATACCCTCGAAAAGCCTTTTCCCCCCAAGAACAGCTCGTAGGGGCGCAAATCGGTGCAAAAGCGGACACGGAGGCGTAGCGATCGCCATTTCTCAAGGCGCACACCAGGGCCCCGTGTCCCCCCATCGAATGACCGAAAATCCCTTGTTTCTCCGGATTGACCGCGAAGTTGGCAGCGATCAGACCGGGTAATTCGTCCACCACGTAAGAATACATTTGATAGCGCTGCTTCCACGGGTCCACCGTCGCATCGACGTAAAACCCGGCGCCGCTTCCGAAGTCCCAGTCGTGCTCTTCTCCGGGAATTCCCGTATGGCGCGGACTGGTATCGGGAACTACCAACATGATGCCACATTCCGCCGCCACGCGCTGAGCCCCCGCCTTGACGGTAAAGTTTTCTTCGCTACAGGTCAATCCGGACAGGAAATAGAGGATCGGAACGGGATGTTTTTGCGCCTGGGGCGGTTCGTAAACCGCAAATTTCATCTCGCCGTTACAGGTTTTTGAACTATGGCGATAAAAACTAACTTTACCGCCAAAGCAGATAGATTCGCTGACAAGTTCGAGCATTGGAAATAGGGTTGAGCTTCAGTGTTCGACGGGCAAGTAAATTGATGGGCGATCGAGAACTTCACTCGATTTAAAAAGTTAAGACGCTGCGAATGGCTTTCCCTTCTTCCATTAATTCAAACGCCGTATTAATTTCTTCAATCGGCATGACTTGGGTGATAAAGTCGTCGAGGACGATTTTACCGTCCATGTACCAATCGACAATTTTAGGGAGATCCGTGCGACCTTTGACTCCGCCGAATGCGGTTCCTTTCCAAGTCCGTCCGGTGACCAATTGAAAGGGTCGAGTCGAGATTTCTTCCCCCGCCCCGGCGACGCCGACAATCACGCAAGTTCCCCAGCCTTTATGACAGCATTCGAGGGCTTGGCGCATGACGTTGACGTTGCCGATACACTCGAATGCATAATCGGCGCCGCCGTCAGTGAGATCGACGAGATAGGGGACGAGGTCGCCTTCGACTTCTTTGGGGTTGACAAAGTGAGTCATCCCCAGTTTTTCGGCGATCGCCTTTTTGCCGGGATTGATATCCACCCCGACAATCATATTGGCGCCGGAAAGCCTGGCCCCTTGAATCACGTTTAAGCCGACGGCCCCCAAACCGAAAACGACGACGTTATCTCCTACTCTGACTTTGGCGGTGTTAATCACGGCGCCGATTCCGGTGGTGACGCCGCATCCGATCAGGCAAACTTTATCTAAGGGCGCGTCTTCGCGGATTTTGGCGAGGGCAATTTCGGGAACGACGGTGTAATTGGAAAAGGTAGAGGTACCCATGTAGTGGTAGAGGCGGGTTCCGCCGACGGAAAAACGGCTGGTTCCGTCGGGCATCATTCCTTGACCTTGGGTTTTACGAATCGCCTGACAGAGGTTCGTTTTGCCCGACAGGCAGAATTTACAGTGGCGACATTCGGGGACGTAAAGGGGGATGACGCGATCGCCCGGTTTGAGGCTTTTGACTTCCGGGCCGACTTCTGCCACAATTCCGGCGCCTTCGTGGCCTAAAATCGCCGGAAACAGCCCTTCGGGGTCAGCCCCGGAAAGGGTATAAGCATCGGTATGACAAACGCTAGTCGCTTTAATTTCGACGAGAACTTCGCCCGCTTTGGGCCCTTCTAAATCGACTTGTTCGATGGTCAATCGTTGTTGTGGCGCGTGGGCGACTGCAGCTTTGACTTTCATGATCTGAACCCTCTGTACAATGCTCAGTTTATTTTATCGGCACGGAGGGTTCCGTATTCGGGATCCGCGCGATCTCGTTTCTGGCTGAAGTGGGAGGGAATTGGTGTTGAGGGCAACTGGGCGGTTTTGGGGGATCGTGTGATTTAGCCATTTTATAGAACTTCTGATGGCGATAAGGTACACCTGCTTAATTTTGAAATCTTCGCACAAACAGTGATATTTTGATTTACGTTTACTTTTAGCTGATATTGTTGCAAACACCGCGATCGCACGATTCTCCTCCGGACACGGCGCGATCGCCTCCCCAGAAAATAGTTGCTTCAATAATAGTTATTTATTCTTGATTTTTTAGTCAAAAAATGCTAGCATTTTTGAGAAAATTAATTGCAAGTTTTACCACTTTTACTTTTTGTTAATTCTTCGCGATCGCTTAAAAGTCGTCTTTTTTAGATAGGAATCATTGGAACGAATATGTCTAGTCTCAATACAGGGATAGAATGGACCGATCGGACGTGGAACCCGACCACGGGCTGTAGTAAAATTAGTCCGGGTTGCACCCATTGTTATGCAGAAGCATTAACTAAACGATTTCACACTAATTTCCCGAATGGATTTGATTTAACCTTACACCCCGATCGCTTGCAAGAACCCCTAAAATGGCGTAAACCCAGTCGAGTTTTTGTTAACTCTATGAGCGATCTATTTCATGAAGATGTTCCCTTGAGTTTTATTAAAAATGTTTTCAATGTAATTGCACAAACCCCGTGGCATATCTATCAAATCCTGACCAAAAGAGACGATCGCTTATTAGAGTTGTCTTCTCAGTTAACATGGCACAAAAATATTTGGATCGGAGTTTCTGTAGAAAATCAAAATTACGTCCGACGAGTTGATAACTTACGACAAGTTCCGGCAACTGTTCGGTTTCTTTCTTGCGAACCCCTTTTAGGAAATTTAGATCTCAATTTAACCGATATTCACTGGGTCATTGTCGGAGGTGAATCTGGCAATAAACACCGTCCCATGCAATTAGAATGGGTAGAAAATATTTGCGATCGATGTCAGCAAGCCGATGTCCCTTTCTTTTTCAAACAGTGGGGCGGAAGAACACCAAAAGCCGGGGGTCGGCTATTGCGCGATCGCATTTGGGATGAAATGCCAACAGAATGGATCGAACATTGTCGGTATTGGGAGAATCATTCTCATACAATTAGTAGAAAATCACGTAAAAATACTACTATTCTAGTGGAAAGGTAACTTTTGTCGATTCTGCAAATGTAACTTTACCCTTGTATTTAGGACGTTGACTAGCGGGTGGATCTACAATAATTCTGTGTTCTGTCTCTAGTTCTTTAAGAGCCTGCTGATAATTGCTAAAAATATATTGTTTTTCAAGATGATGCTGTTCATAAACTTCAAGTGCAGTCATCGTTTTGCCTGCAAAATCATCCAACAACATATTTTTTAGCTTATCAATTCCATTTAAATCAAATAGCGAAAGCTGAACAGGATCTGAACTATGCTTAAATGAAGGTACATTTTGAAGCAAAATTGAGCTTTTTTTAGCCATAATATCTTTCATTATTTTACAAGCAGTTTTATTTTTTGATACAAAAATTAAATAATGGCTAGTTTGATTGCTTTGATTTTTTTGAAAACAAAAATTTTGAATGAAAGATCCTCTTTCTTCTTTCAAAGCATCACCAATATTTTTGACAATAATTGACTCCCTTTCTTTTGGATTCAGTCCGATCAGTTCTTTTCTAAGTCGATCCGCTCGATCTTGACCAAAAATCTTGTTCATCCGTTTAGTAGTCAGTGAATTACTTAATGCAGCGTTAATGCGGTTGTAGTTAAAGAAAAAGATGCAATCGCAACCCCAACCGGAGATAGCAGAACTGATGAGTTTAAGTGATAATGCTTTATAACCCCAAGGATCGATAAAAAACAATTTTGGAATAGATGGTAACCGATCTATACATTGGATAATATTTTCACAAACCTCTTCATTTAAAACAATTGGTTGATGTTTTAATTGATGAATATTTTGTAGAGAATTTATTTCTTCCTGAAGAGAATGAGTGTGTTCTGGATTTATATCATTGAACACAGTAACGAGCACTGCTCGCATATCGGGATCGGCGATCGCTTTTTCTAAAATTAATAATGGTGTGGATGCAACCCCATCATTATAGCGACCTGGACCAGAAAGTAAATCGATATAAGCAATTTGATTAAATCGTTTTTTTGCCCGAGGCATCATGATTTTTGCCCAAGACCAAAAGTATTTATAAACAATTTCAGATTTAACTAAAGACTGCTCTCTAGATTTATCAAAGAACTTGTCGTTGCTCATGATTGTTGCAGGAAAATCAATAACTAATTGACTGTTCTATTTATTTATCCCCAGTATTTACTCGCACGACGAGTGATTGCCTAAAAAATTGCTATATTTCGAGAATTGGCCAATTTACCCCCCATTTCCTACAATAGCAAGCGATCGCAGGCATTTCCCAGGAGGCGATCGAGATCGCTTTGGTTCCGATCCATCGCCTCCTCCAAGTGCAAGCGCACGTCTCCCAACGCCCCCCACATTTCCACCATCACGATCGTTTCTGATATTATCATCGCACCATCCACGGAACCCCGTATTCGATTTTTTTCAACACCATCCTTCATCAATGGGCTTTGTTGGTGGTGCGTTGCGGCCAGGTTAATATTTATTGTGAACACCCATGATTTATCGATGCCGCAACACACCCTACCGGGATTTTGGGAAACGCCACAACCCATTTTAGGTAGGGTGTGTGACGCGGTCAACAGATTGGCTGTATTGTCAGGTTCGTGAAATATCCGCGTCACGCACCATCTCGTTGCTCATGCTTGATGGTACTCGATCGCTTTCGAGGTATTCTTTGGGAGAGATAAAAAGCTTGTCGCTGCTGGCAATCATTGACGGTTTGCTCCTATTTTTCGGCGATTCTATCAATTTTTTTTTAGAGATATGCTGCGTTGCGGTATCGTTTTGATTCATTACACGAAAGCATTGCAAAATTGATGCCGGGCGTTGTTTCATGATGTAAATACAAATTTTGGTAGTCGAATAAGTCCTTAACGCGTCTTACTCACACCAATCATCATGCTGCGGTAGGCTGGGTTGATTGCGATCGCTCATAAAATCATCTGAAATAGCCCCAAAGCTCATCCACCACGCATCCCAATCAAATCGCTCTTGCTCCCGAAGTTGACGCACCCAATGTAAAACATCCGCCACCTTTTGTTCGGGTAGCTGCCTAATTTCGTCCAAAAGCTGCTCGCGCAATGTCATTACTCTTTTCTTAGATAAATTGTACGTTTAGATTGTAGAACAGGTAGGGTGTCCTGCGGCAACAATAAACCTTCGTGCGCCACCAGAAAGCGGCTCTTTAGGGGGATAGAGCGCTTGACGCTAGGCAAGAGTCTGGTTGGCGATATACAACCAATTGTCATGGGGAATGCGGGCTAAATGGGTTGTGCAATTCACCCTTAGTTGCTCTTCTATACAAAGATTGTATTTTTTTTACTGAGTAATTTTTGTGGATTTCTATTAAATTCAATTGAATAGGACTCGGAAAACTCGGTACAGGTTGCGTTTTTCTACTCTTCATAGCAGCAATTCTTATTATTACAACCTGAAATTCAACAATTCAACAAAACTATGGCCATCCTCGGTACGTTTGGCAACGATCGCCTGACTGGAACCCCGAACGCTGACACGATCCAAGCTTTGGCAGGCAACGATATCGTCACTGGATTGGACGCGAACGATCTCATCTTTGGCAATCAAGGTGGCGATGTTCTGGCAGGCAACACCGGACGCGACACGATATTTGGCGGACGGGACAATGACACCATTTAGGGTGGCAAAGATGGCGACCATCTTTACGGCGACTTAGGCACAGACATCATCTGGGGTGACTTCGGCGACGACTTCATCCGGGGCGGAACCTTAGACCCCACTTCTACTGCCGATGTGGAGAGTGATTTGTTGTTTGGCAACAGAGGGCGAGACACCCTCATCGGCGATGCCGGAGACGATATCCTCTGGGGTGGGAAAGATAATGACCTACTGCAAGGAGAGGCTGGCAACGATCGCCCCTACCCCTTCACCGCCACAGCCAAGCCCGTTTGACGATCGCCCGGAAAGCATCGAAAACGCGATCGCTATAACTTCCTGTCAAACCGAGTTAAGCTTGGCAGTTTGCCGATCGTGCAGAGGTCGTAGCTTTCGTGTAGGGTGGGTTAGGCGGCTGAAACTTAAGCAACCCACCGTTTAAAGTGTGTCGGTCCAGTACGAGTTGCAACGGACGAGAGCTATTAACACGAAATTTTAAATTTGACAGTGACTTGGGTTCTTGATGACAGCAAACCTGGAACCCAGAATAGGGGTAACAAGATTGCAAACAGGGAATTGAGAAAACCAGGGTGCCTAGCTTAATTTTTGCTATCCGAAAGGAGACGTAGTTACAAAGATGCTAGATAGGCACAAAAGAACTATAGGTATTGATTCGGTGTTTTGGCGGGAGTGGCAAGAGTATCGAGATTATCTCTACGGTTGCTGTCTCCGACGGATGGAAGGGAACCAAACGGAGGCGGAAGATGCTCTGAGTATGGCTATGCTTAGGGCTAGGGAGGCTTGGCGAACCAGCAGCAAACCTATTGATAATGTGAAGGCGTGGTTGGTCAGATTGGTGAATAATCTTTGCACGAACCTGCTTAAAAAGCGCGATCGCCTATTTTCCTGTGAAGCTAAGGAAGAGCTATGGGTTAGCCAAGAGGAAGGGCAAGCTCTTGCCGCGTAGCGGCAAGAGCTTGAATTATTTTTTGAGGGAGAGGTCAATAATTTGTCTCCCAAGTTGCGGGAGACTTTTTTTCTCTACTGGAAGGAGGAACTGTCTTACAAGGAGATAGCGGAACGGTTGGCCATTTCTCAGGGTACGGCCCGCAAGCGGGTTTCTAATGCCAGGGCCATTTTGCAAGAGCGATGGAACGAGTATGACGGAGTGGCAGAGGACTCTAGTTCTTCGTTGGCAGCGGATGTGGAAGGGACGAGTGCGGATGAGTTGTCGGTGGCGGAACCGGTCTCTAGTAGGTTGGATGAAGCGAAACGGAACCCAACAAGGGTTAATCCAGCAGAACTGAGGCCAAAAGAAGAACTCCAACGGCCATTTCTGTCGTTGCCGAGGAGAGAGCAATCTCAAAGGCCCAAACTTGGTTCCTTATGCGTAAGTCCCGAACCCTGGCTCAAATCTAAATTGCAGTGGAGTAGGTTGGCCTTGGTTCCTCGACCCCAGGCAGTCGGGGCTATCTTTGCCAATGCAAGGTTATCGCTTCGGATTAAGAATAGATATCAATTTGAATTGCCCGGGAGATGGGTCTGCTGCTATTTTGCGTCAGGCCAGATTGGACGCGGGAAAAAAAGGTTAATCGGTAAGGGGCGATCGGTATTTAGTAAAACCCAGCTTCTTTCTCTGCCTTCCTGGGGGCCTTGGGTTCCGGTTCCCAGCAGCTTACCTATGGAAAAAATCGCCCTGTTATCGGGAAAATGGCCCTGTCGTTCTCCTTAAGAAAGAAATTTTCTCTATTTTGAGGCAGAAAAGTTCACAAACTGCCACCCAAAACTGTCTTATTAATAGAAGGAGCGATCGAGTCAATCCTACTTTTTGTTGAATTGTTCAAAATTGTTGATGAGGTCAGAAATAATGTTGGTTAGGAATGCTCAAAAATTGTGTGCTGCTTTGGCTTTGGGAATGACAATGGCGATCGCCTCTCCTCTCAAATCTGTTGCTGCTCCTGTGTCCTACGAAATTACCTGGGATGATTTGTATCCTGATAATGATGTAGTATTTTCCTTTGTGGGTGAGGACTTTGACGAGAACGGATGGATTAACTTCCAAGCTGGTGAAGTCCAATCCTTTGAGCTTGTGGGATTAGAGGATCTAGGAGGAGGATCTACTGATTTGGATTTCTTATTGTTTGATTTATCTAGGATGGATTTTTGGGTGAATGTTTCAAACGATCGGTTTTCGTTGTTCCACGATGGAGCCTTTGGATTCTCGGTATTGGGTGACAATTTGAATGAATACGACAACGCGGTCGTCTTCGATTCAGTTGTGGCGGCAGCGGAGCTGTCAAGTCCCGAGCCAGCAGCTCTTCCTCAAGTGATAGGGACCGAAAGCGTGGCGACGGAGATGGTCTCTGTCCCAGAGCCTAGTCTAATAGTAGGTTTTATCGCACTGGGCGGTTTTATGCTGGGAAGCAGAAAAAAGGCCAAAGCCTAACTGTTTGAACGCCCGCAATATCTCGTAGGGGAAAGTGGCATTTGCTAGATATGGGCAAATCTCTCTACTTTCTCCTTTCCCCGCTCCTTTATTTATAAGTATTCAATCGTACATGAGATTAAAGGCGATCGTTGGGTTGAATATTACTGATGTGGTTAATGTTAGTAGAGGCTCACCTTTATTATTTATACGCTCTGTTCATCATAGAAATGATATGTTCAGGAGAAATCGAAATCAGAGGTGCATTTCATCCACACTAAAATCCTCATGAGAGGCAAAAAAAATGGGATATACCCAAATCGATATCGAAGACCAGAAGCAAACGACCCTGATCCTAGAAGTATTTCACATCTGCAACAGACGACGATGGTTCAACTTGATTGGTATGTCGAACGGCGGCTGGGAAAAATGGTTACAATGCGAGTTGAACTATGCGTATGGCGCAACGCCCAACGACCCGCAAGCAAGGCGCGAACAGCCGGTGTATGGTCAAGGCAATTTGTTAGCTGACTTTGTGATCAGCACAGTAGAACCCAATGGAGACGGAGTGGCACAAGAGCAGACGCTGGTGGTGGAACTAAAGTGCTATACCATGCCCCCCGCTCTGGCGGAAGGAGATGCCGGATACAGAGATAGAATGCATGCGTTCCACCAGGGCATCATAAACGACGTACAACGGACGGAAATATTGAGCCGCGACACTCACCAGAGGACGATAGTCCTAGTCTGCGTGCCTCGGGGGATCAACGGCGAGGCAGACATTATAGATCGTCTAGTTCACCATGAATTCGTAACTATCGATCAAGCAGGATGGCCGGGCCACGCGTTTCCTCAGGGCGTGGACCAGTCCCAAATCACGGTGCATTACCTTTATCACGACGGAGGAGGAATGCAGGAAGAGTATGACCTAAACGACACACGGTGGGAACCCCAGCAGGCAGCCAACGGGCAGCATTACATAGTTCCAGCGGAACCAAACGCGTAAGAGGCGGTCGTTTGACCGATGCACCATAACGCAACGGGGAGAGCGGCTGCACCAGTTAGGTAGGGTGTGTTGCGGCAACAATAAACCTTCGTGCCCCACCAGAAAATGAAAATCGCCGTAACGCACCACCCCCACATTTCCACCATCACGGTCATTCATAACATCATCATCACATCATCCAAATACCACAAACACCCAGAAATGATACGTTTTTCTGGGTCGATTTTTTCTGTGTAAAACCAATATTGATTAATGGGATTTGTCGGTGGGGGTGGTGCGTTGCGGCCCGGTCAACATTTATCGTGAAAACCCATAATTTATCGATGCCGCAACACACCCTACCGGGGGCGACACCATCCACAGAACGCCGAATTCAATTTTGGGTTAAATTCACATATTGATTGATGGGATTTGTTGGTGGGTGTGGTGCGTTGCGGCTAGGTCAATATTTGTCGTGAAAACCCATGATTTATCGATGCCGCAACACACCCTACCGGGGGCGACACC
>NZ_JAEOXH010000003.1:465536-634047 GCF_016632315.1 Oxynema mangrovii CENA135
CCACCAGAAAATGAAAATCGCCGTAACGCACCACCCCCACATTTCCACCATCACGATCGTTTCTGATATCATCATCGCACCATCCACAGTTGGCGGTGCGTTGCGGCCAGGTCAAGATTTTTCGTCAAAACCCATGATTTATCGATGCCGCAACACACCCTACCGGGGTTTTTGGGAAACGCCACCACCGATTTCAACACATTTTCGGTAGGGGGTGTGACGCGGTGACAAAATGGGGCCGGTTGTCAGATTCATGGAATATCCGCGTCACGCACCATCTCGTTGCTGTCTTACAAAACCCGATCGCACACCCGGTCTTCTACATGAAACGTTAAATAATCTTGCAAGCGATCGCAGGCATTTCCCAGGAGGCGATCGAGGTCACTTTGGTTGCGATCCATCGCTTCTTCCAACTGCAAGCGCACGTCTCCCAACGCCCACAGCTTCACCGTTCGATCCCAACTTCCCGACGCCAGGGAATACCCATTCGGACTGAAGCGGACACTCCAGACTCGGTTCGTATGTTCGCTTAGCGTCGCCAGCAAATCGCCGTCGCGAGTCCAAATTTTAATCGTATTGTCATCACTTCCCGAAGCAACCAACGCCCCATCGGGACTGAAAGTGACATCGAGAATTTTATTCGTATGTCCCCTTAACGTGCGAACTAACGTTCCATCGAGTTGCCAGATTTTCACCGTATTGTCATCGCTGGCGGACGCCAAAAATTCGCCGTCCGGACTGAACGCCACTGCATTCACTTCGTTGGCGTGTCCTTCCAGAGTTTCGAGTAAGGTTCCGTCGCGACTCCACAACTTGACCGTTTTATCCTTACTCGCCGAGGCCAGCATTTGCCCGTCCGGAGAAAAAGTAACATCATATACCCAGTTTTGATGTCCGGTCAAATCGCCGATCGCCTCGCCATCGCGATTCCAAAGTTTGATCGTTCGATCGTAACTCGCCGAGGCGATCTGTTGGCTGTCGGGAGAAATCGCCACGGCGTTGACCTCATCCCGGTGTCCTTCGAGAGTGCGAATCGCCGTTCCTTGCAAATTCCATAGCTTGACCGTCTTATCTTTACTCGCCGAAGCCAGAAATTGACCGTCTGGAGAAAACCTCACGTCATATACCCAATTTGTATGACCGGAAAAGGTCTGACGCACGGTACCGTCAAGATTCCAGAGCTTCACTTGATTGTCGCGACTGGCGGAGGCGATCGCGCCGCCATCCGGCGCAAAATCGATGCCGTTGACCATGGTCTCACCATTGTCAAACATTTCTACCAAGCGGATTTGGGGCTTCCACAACTTCACCGTGCGATCGCTGCTCCCCGTCGCTACGAGACCGTCTTTCGGCGAAAAACTCAACGCTAACACCGCATCGTCATGTCCCTCCAAGGTTTTGAGTAAAGTGCCGTCGAGACTCCAAAACTTGACCGTTTTATCCGCACTCGCCGACCCCAAAGTGCGACTGTCTGGAGACCAAGCGAGCATCCAGATGACATTTTCATGATCCTTAAAACTCTCTTTGAGTAAAAATTTTTGCGTTTTGGGGTCGAACTGCCACAAGTGGATCGTACCGTTCGAGTCCGCACTGGCCAGTCGATCGCCATTCGGCGCAAAACTCACCCCCGTCACGTCGAATTTGTGGTCTTTGAGGGTGGCGATAGAGGTAATGTTCTCTTGTTCCTCGGGAATCGGGAAGGGCCAAACGCGCACGGTATTGTCTTCACTGGCGCTGGCTAATAGCTTGCCATCCGGGGAAAAGCTGAGGCTGTAAACGCTCTGGGTATGTCCACTCAACCGCGCTTTTAAGCTGCCATCGACGCCCCAAATGGCGATCGTTTTATCCTCACTTGCCGAGGCTACATAGCGTCCGTCCGGGGAAAACGCGACTGCAAAAACGCTTCCTTTGTGAGCGTCGAAGCGACGTAACAGCTCGCCGTCGTCACTCCAGAGGCGCACGGTTCCGTCCTTGCTCGCCGTCGCCAGGGTTCGTCCGTCGGGGGAAAACGCCAGTCCGTAGACGCGATCGTCATGGTCGAGAATCCGCTCTAACTCGCCGTTATCGCTCCAAATTTGGACTTTCGCCTCCGCCGCCGTCGCGAGACGATCGCCGTCGGGAGAAAAAGCGACATTCCAGACCCACCCTTCCTGTTCGTCCAAACGGTTGTATTCGTCAATTTCCGAGAGCAATTTTTCTAAATTGGCGATCGTTTGCTCGCGAATTTCGGCATCAACGCGCAATGCTTGTAATTTGCGAGCCGCACGCACGGCGTTGACCAAAGATTGCAACTGTTGATTCGATTCTCGATTGAATTTGGAGGCAGAATTGAGCGCTTTAAGTTCGTCAATTTCGGCTTTTCTCGCTTGCGAAGCCGCGCCCCAAACGATCAGGGTCGAACCGAGTAAAATCGCTAATAAAATTAGCGCACCTGTTTGAATCGTGCGCTTGGCTTTAATTTGAGCATGTTTTAGGGTTTTATTGGCGGCTTCTAAAATTTTTGAGGCGTGACGTTGCGCTTCTAAATCTTTTTGAACGGCTTGTTTTTCAAGTTCCTGACTGGCGGCGAGAAATTGATAGTCGAGATCGCTCAAACTTTTATCGTTGCCCCAGGTTAATGCTTCTTGTAAAGCTCGACCGCGCAACAGGCGGGAGGAGTCTTTACGCTCGGAAGTTAACCAGGCGTTTAATGCTTCTGAATAGGGACGTAAATGAGCTAAAGAACGTTCGACCCAATCCCGGTTAAAAACTTCTCGATAAATGCGATTGGCTACCCGTAAACCCCGATCGCCTTTGACAATTAAGCCTGACAGTCTTAAGAGATTTTCTTCGCGAGAACCCTCGGCAGGAAGGGGGCGATCGCCGGAAAGTAAAATTTTTTGATAAAGTCCGAGTAAACGTCCGGTTTGACGGTCGTCGTAAAATAGACGATCGCGGATGGTTTTTAAATGTTCGGGTTGGTCTTGTGCTTCCCAATTGTCGAGGACTTTATTGTGGACGAGGCGATCGAGATCGGGGTCGTCGCGATCGAGGTATTCGACCGATAAACGACACAACTTTTGGGTGAGAAAAGGTTGTCCCCCAGTCCAGTTTAAAATTTCCCTAAGAACCGTTTCGGGACGGTCGAAGCGATCGCGCAAACCGGGAATGAGAACGGGTTCGGCTTCCTCGAATTGAATGCCCGTCAATTCAATCGGATGACCGATATTAAACGGAGTTTTATTTTTATCTCGAATCAGATCGGAAGGCGTAGCAACTCCGAGCAGACAAAAGCTTAAACGATTGTAGCGAGAATCGTGCGATCGCTGGTTATAACAGGCGCGAATGAAGGCTAGAAAATCATCTTTAAAAGTTAAACTAATTAAACTATCTATTTCGTCAATAAAAATAACAATATTGCCATCGATCGCATCGAGAATGACGCGATCGATAAATTCATTAAACCACTGAACTGGAGAGAGTTGCGCGCGATCGCCCAACCATTTTAACGGATTAAACGAACGCAAGCGATCGAAATTTTGACTGAGGGTAACAATGGCGCTGCCATACCATTGTTGAATCGTTACTTCTTGAGTTCCGAGTAAGGTAATATCGATCGCCCCACAACTAAATCCTTCCGCTTGTAAGCGTTGCATCGTGCGTACTTTCAAGCTCGATTTTCCCATTTGTCGGCAGTTGAGGACGTAACAAAACTCGCCGTTTTTCAAAGCGCGATAGAGTCGTTCGTCCGCTTGACGCAATACATAAGTTGGAGCATCTGAGGGCAGACTTCCACCTACTTGATAGTCAGAGTCGGGCATGAGATTGTAGATTTTAGATTGTAGCTTGAGAATTTGGGAAAGAGAAATTTAGATTTTATCTAAATTTTTAAACTCAATAAAGTGATTTTTGATGTGATTCAATATAGGATGAGTGGGTAGATATGCGTTTATCCTCCTTTGGAGATAGGTAGGCTAATGTAGAAATGAGAGATAAACTGGGGGCGATCGCGAGGAATAAGAGTAAGTTAAGGAATTTTTCCGGATAAGTTATTATTTTTAGAGTTTAAAGAAAAATCAAACTAATTTCAGATCGGTTTTGAGGGCGATCGCGGAGTTTGAGAGAGCGAGTAATGAGAGAGTGCGGCTAAATTTGCCTAGATAACTTTCGGCACCCTTGAGAACAAAACCGGAAGCTTTAGACCGATGGTATTTTAAGATCGATGACGCCCGGAAAAATTACCCACTCGACTCAAAACGATCGCGGAAATATTGAAGGTAAAGATCGCAGCGTGGTATATAGTTATTGCCACGTAACTGCAACAGTCCTACCCCATGTAATTGATAACCTTCCGTTCGTTCCAAGTTAACGGGATTGTCGCTGGCGATCGCCTTTTTGAAGGCATCGAGTAAATTAGGATGAGCTTGTAAATGCAGCCACAAACGCCGTAAGTGATGGTTGTAGATGCCTGCTTCTGTAGGGGCCGTGGCTAAAATTTCAGCTAAGGTCATTCCCGGCTGATTCTTGAGATTAGAAATCGCCTGTTGTACGAGAAAGGGATGACCGCCAACCATCGCCATCAACGCCGACACGTCCGACTCGCTCCATTGTAAACCGTAAGCGCGGGCTAAGCGCAATACTTGCTCGCTATTGAATTCCGGTAATTCAATGGGAACGCCCACATTAAAGGGAGAATCTTCTATTTTAAGAGAAATATAAACTTCGGTAGAATAGACAAAAATAAGGTGGAGTTTTTGCCAAATATTTCTAACTTTTGCTTGTTCGTGCCAGCCGCGTAATAAGCCTAGAAATTCTTGAGCGACTAAGGTATGAGGAAAGAGGAGATCGACTTCATCTAAACATAACACCAGAGGAGGAGAATCACCCGCGAGTAAGTAATTTTCAAAATATTGGGTGCAATTCATTTTACTGGTGAGAATTTGGCTATTCCAGTAGTCATTTAAGCGAGCGGGAAGTTGTAGCATTTGCGCGACGCTGACACAAAACCACTGGAAAAAGCAGTCGAGATTGGCGAAATCGCTTTGGGAGGCTAAGTTGAGATTCAAATAGGCAGTACGGTAGCCTTGACGGGCGGCAAAATCGAGGATTTTGGCGCTTAAGAGGGTTTTGCCCGTGCGTTTGGGGGCTTTAATGCGCAAGAGGGCGCCGGGTTGGGCGATCGCCTGATAACAGCGATTTTCGATGTCGGGAAGATCGATAGAAAAGGGGCGATCGGCGGCGAATCCGGCGTGAGAATTGGGGCTGTGCTGCGATCGCCACCGTCGTTCTAAAGCCGCTCTAAAGTTTTTTTTACTGACTTTTTCTTCGAGAGCATCTGAGAGTCTGTCCCACAGTTTTTGACCGACAACTCGATGCAAATAGTTGGCAGAATAGTCCGTATTTTCGGCCATTTCTTGATAGGTTTGATTTTGCCAAGCCCCTCGAAAAATGGCAATTTCTACATCAGTTAAATGTTTGCCCGTTTTGGCAAAAACGGCTTCGTCCGCCACTTGAAGCGCTGGTTCTAAATCGATTGCTTGCTCTTGCATGAAGCTGCTGGGGAATTAATTTAAAAATTGATATACGGGGTCTTGTGAAACAGTCATGAGTATTATAGCGGGTTGAATTTGCCTCAATGAGGGGTGCGGGCGATCGCCCCAACCGATCGCGCGGCGCCCCCCTGCCATCCTCGCCCCAGGCGCAAGCGGTGCGTCGCGTACTAGCACCGGGTCGAGTCATAAAAAGTCATAACGCCGCAAACCCTTCTTTTAAGGTAATTTGAGCCTTTCTCGTGAAAAAAATCTTTTTTTCCGGACGGCCTCCCCAGGAAAAAGTAATAAAAGGTCATAAGTCACTCAAGCCATCGAACCACTGGGGCAATTGGCCGCCCGATGCAACTGTTTCCATGATTTCCTACACACCATCTGGAGGGTGCTATGTATTTCCTAATCCTTAACGATCTCGACCCCGAACTCCAAGACCTCTTTCCCGAAGGCGTGCCGACCTTTAGCGCGACTCCCGATGAATTTGTCGAAATTTACGACGAATCCGGCTTGGAGTTGGTAGACATTCAGCCCGCCTTCCGGGTCAATTTAGGAGGCTTGAGCGCCGATCGCGAATTGAAACTGCTAGCCGCCTATACCAGCGAACTAAACGACCCCCGTTTTATTCGCGGTTGCTTCGAACTGCTCGATAAAGGTTGGGTAACCATTCCCGAAGATCGCGTCGCCTCGGTGGTTTGGCGTTATGGCGACTACGTATTCAGCGCCGTGAGGGACGGATCGCCCGCGATCGCCGATCCGGTGGAATGCTAGGCGATCGCCCTGAATTTCAATTAAACCCCTACAGATTTAGTAGGGGAATCGATCTCGCTGCACACCTCGTAAAAATTCGTCGTCGGCGGGTACAAAAACAAATCGGACATTTCCTGAAGAATCGCATCGTGAACTTGGTTGCGATTGGCCTCCATATCGGCAATATTGTCCCAAAACACGACGGCGATCCCCTTGTCAGTTCCCGGTTCTTGCAATAAATACGCCCCTTGGAAGCCGTCGCGATAGGTAGACACGGCTTTCTCGTACAAATGTCGGGCTTCGGCAAATTTTCCCGGTTTGAATTCACCGATCGCCACGTAAGCGCATTTATGTTGTAGGAAGTCGAGAAACTCGCTCATTTTAACTCCTCCATTGGGGGTTCCAGTCCCCTCAAATGTCGATCGAACAGTGGAATTTTCCGGCAACGCTCATCGCTGCCGATCGTATTTTCTCACAGGTGACTGGTTTCGGATGCCCTCGATCCCAGCAAGGCGGGGAAAATTCACAATACCCGTTCGAGGCGGCGAAAATCGCGCTCGACTTCGACCCACAAGGAACGATTGTGGGGGTCGGTTTTTAAAGCTTTTTTAAGATAAATCCGGGCTTTGTCCAACTGTCCGCACTCGATCGAATAGCGTCCGTAGCGTTGGTAGACGATCGCCTGCCACTGACGTACCTCCGCATCTCTAGGAATCCGGTGCGCCAGGGCTTCCACCAAGGCGATCGCCCGAGGAAAGCGCTTGTATTTGAGCAACTGCTGCAACTGCAAATAGCCTTTGCGTTTGAGTAACTGTTCCAGTTCCGTCAGGTGAGGACTGTAGCGAAATGACGGTTCTTTGCGAACGACCCGAGGCGGTGGCGGTGGCGGTGGGGGCGGCGGCGGACGGCGGGGAGTGGCGGAAGCCGTCGGCGACCCGGCGGGATTGGCGCTTACCGGGGTCGATTCGAGGGCTTGGAGCAGAATTTGATACGCCTGGTTGATCTCGATAAACTTTTCATGGCAACCGCGATCGCCGCGATTGACATCTGGATGATAGCGTCTGGCCAATTTTCGGTACGAGCTTTTCAGATCCGCCAACGTGGCTCCCGCGCTCAATCCCAACAGTTGATAGCATTCTCGAATGTTCATTCGCTCGATCGCTGCCGCATGTCCTTACCAAAATTCTGCCATTTCTTGTCCATTCCGGATCCAGCCTCAACACTGGAGGGAGTTTGGAATTTAGATTTTTAGATTTTTAGATTTTAGATTTTTAGATTTTTAGATTTTAGATTTTAGCCGTAGGAGGGCTGGCATTGCCCACCCTACTGAAACGACTGAAAAGAGAAATCGGAAGAAAACGATCGCCCCGCCACGGCGGTTGAGATCGGCTTTCTTCCAATTTCCATCGGATCGAACCCAGTTCGGCAGAATGCCTACGACGTCCGATCCTCGATCACGCGATCGACCAAACCGTATTCCTTCGCCTCGTAAGCCGACATGAAAAAGTCCCGATCCATGTCTTTCTCGATCTTTTCGAGAGATTGACCCGTCCGCCGCGCGTAAATCTCATTGAGTTGGTGGCGAATGCGGATAATTTCGCGCGCCTCAATTTCGATATCGCTCGCCTGTCCTCGGGTTCCCCCAGAGGGTTGGTGAATCATGATCCGGGAGTGAGGCAGGGCCAAACGCTTGCCTGGAGTGCCTGCCGCCAACAGGAACGAACCCATCGACGCCGCCAGACCGACACAAATCGTCACCACATCGGACTTAATATGCTGCATGGTATCGTAAATCGCCATGCCTGCGGTGACCATGCCTCCGGGAGAGTTGATATAGAGAATAATATCTTTGCCCGAATCCTCGGAGTCCAAATAGAGCATCACGGCGATGACTTGGTTAGCCAGTTCGTCGTCAATGTCTTTGCCGATAAAAATAATGCGCTCTCGGTAGAGGCGGTTGTAGATATCAATCCACTGAGTATAAGTTTCCCCCGGCATTCGGTAGGGAACTTTTGGCACACCAATGGGCATAATTAGAAAACTCCCTTAGTCGCTTGAGTAAATTCGCAGATGGTTCGATTTCCGGGGCAGTTAGCCGACGGAGGCGGGCATCGGATGGGCGAGATCTTTCGTTTCCAAGACGCGATCGATCAAACCGTATTCCACCGCCGCTTCCGGGGACATGTAAAACATCCGATCCATATCTTTAGCGATTTTCTCGCGAGTTTGCCCGGTATTTTCCGACAAAATATCGAGCATCGTGTTTTTATTGGCGAGAACTTCTTTCGCTCGAATTTGAATATCCGAAGCTTGACCGCGCGTGTAGCTCTTCGGTTGGTGTAAAACGATCGTCGCGTGGGGCAAACTGGCCCGGCACCCTTTCGTTCCCGCAGACAGCAACATCGCCGCCATCCCCATCGCCGCACCGATGCAGATCGTGTGAACGGGGGGTTTGATATAGCGGATCGTATCGCAAATGGCGAACGCTTCCGTTTCAAAGCCGATCGGTTCGCCGCTATAGCTAGAGGTGCCCGTGGAGTTGATGTAGATATTGATCGGTTTGTCCGGGTCTTCGTACTGCAAGTAGAGGAGTTCGGCGACGATCAACTCGGTGACTGCCGGAACCAAGGGCATTCCCAGATAAACAATACGTTCTTTGAGTAGCAGGGAGGGTAAATCTGGGGGAGGGGTTCGGTAAGATGCCTCTCCGTAATAAGGAGATTGAACGGCCTCAAAGGGTGATTTCATAGCCTAGGTTTTACGTGAAATTAGGGCTTCCATCCTTTTCATCTTGACATACTCCCCCGCCGAAAGGGGGGGAGGGGATCGCCGGGACGATCGCGGGTGTCCCCTCAAGCGCCCAAACGCACGAAGAAATCGGCGCGGGGGGGAGTTTCCGGCGCGGTGGCGCCTGGGGTTTCGGGGCGGGCGGGAGCGCTCGACGCCAACGATCGCAGGTGGTCGAACAGGGGACGGATAGCCAGTTCTACCAATTTGAGGGCGGGGGTTTGGCGTTCGAGGAAGGCTTGACTGGCGAGCCAGTCGAGATAGAAATAACCGTAATTCGGACTGGTCAATTGAGCGATCGCCCGCGAGAAGCGCCTGTCGGCGAGTAAAGAGCCATTCTGGGGAGCTTTCAGGGCCATATCGACGGCGGCGATCGAACGGGCGAAAATTTCGTAATTGCCGACAGTGGCGCGGGCGCCTTCGACCCGGGCTTCCAAGCGGACCGTTTCTCCGGCGCGGGTGACCAGTTTAGTCCAGGCGACGATCGCGCGTTCGCCCACATCCAACGGTCCGACGCCGAAACCGCGATCGCGGGCGATCTGGTCGAGACGGTCGAGGGCGCCCCGTACCGCTTCCTCGTCGGTACGTTCGGCGACGAAAATCCAATCCAACTCGCCGCCCTTGGCATTTTCCCGTAACGAAGGAACCAAAGCCAAGGCGTACTCGCCATCGACCCAGTTAAAAATGGTCTGGGACAAATCGATCCCCAATTGCGATCGCGCTGCCGCCAGGGGGCGATCGAGCAGTTGGGCGATCCAGTCGTTCGCCGCAATTTGGGCGTCAACCACCGCCCACAGTCGGGACAGGTCGCGACCGGACAGGGCCACCGCCGCATTCGACGGTACGTAGTTCAACGCGGCGACCGGAGTCGAGAGCGGGGGCAAGCTCGCGAGGGGATTGCCCGCACTGCGGAGATTCCAGAACGTTTGGGCGCGCAATCCGGCCCGGTTGAAGTCGAGAACGACGGTCAAACTCGGCGGGATGCTGGTTTCGAGGGGAGAGCGATCGCGCGGCGCGAGGCTGCCTTCTGGAAAATTGCCGATCCAGGCCGCAAATTCTTCTAAATTGACGAAACTGACTCCGATCGCCCCGGAGGTCACCCGAGCGAGGGCATCGCGGTAAGCGCGGGTCCGGCTGAGGCTGAGATCGGGCGCCTGCACGTTATTGACCGCATCGCGCAAGACCTTGGGATGGTTGGCAAACAAGACGAAGCGATCGCCGATCGCCGCACTCGCCCACGGTCCGGACCAGGCCGAGCGTTCGCGTAGCGTCTCCGTAGGCGTAGCCGCCCCGAAGGGGCTAGGAGAATCGGTTTTTGCGGTTAAATCGTGCGGGTAAATCAGTTTTACCCCTTTATACTGCTCGAACGCCACATCGACCCCAGACACGGCGCGATTGGCCCAGAAGCGTTCTAAAAAACTGCGGCTTCGTTCGGGGTCGCGGGTGCGGACGGCGACTAAATAGCCCGGGATCCGTCCGTTTTGGCGATCGCGATCGAGATCGAGACTGGTCACGGCGACGGCGATTTCATCTCCCAACCAAGGTTGGATATCCCGTTCGTAGTCGAGATCCGTATCCGCGAGCAAACCCGCTTTAATCGCGTCGAGTTCGGCGGCAATTTCGCGACGGTCTTGCGGACGCACCCAAAGCTGTCCGAGTCCGGCCAGGCGATCGGGATTGACCGAGAACGAGGTCATCACCGGGGCTTGTTTGGGGACGAACATCGCGGCGGTGGGATTGAGGGCGCGATCTCCTCCTAATAAGGCGAGCGGTCCGGTGGTGACGATCGCGTAAGCTCCGGCAGCGCCGAGGGCGAACAGCACCAGCACGACCGTGACGAGGAGGGAAAAAAATGTGCGTTGCTTCATAATGGCGCGGGACTGGGGTCTGGAAAGGGCGCGAGAGCAGCCCGTCCGCTTCGGCGAGGACGTTCGCGCGCGCAAAGCGATCGTCGCGAACGGCAACACGGAAACGGGTTCGCCTACAATGAAGGCGAAAACTATCTTTTCCAGGATACTGGTTTGAGTCTCGATTCTTGCAGTTTTTTGTCCTCCCGCCGGGGGGTTCGCCCTCGCCCTCGCCGAGGTCGCGACGGCCTAAGTTCGGCGCGATCGCGGATCCCTGCCGACCGACGATCTCCCGACTGGAGAGAGTCCGGGAGTGGCCAACTCGAACCAAAACACGGCACAATTGCCGTTAAGTTCTAAGATAAAAATTTTATTAACAGCGTTGTTGCGAATCCGATGTCTACAGCTTCTTGGAATCAACCCCTTCCTCAAATCAGCGTCGAAGAGTTGGCCCGACGGCTCGCCGAAGCCCCCGACGGCTTGCAGTTGATCGACGTGCGCGAACCGCAAGAAGTGGCGATCGCCGCGATCGACGGCTTCGAGGTGTTGCCCTTGAGTCAGTTCGAGCAATGGTCCGCAGACATTCGTCAACGCTTCGATCCCGATGCCGAAACCCTCGTTTTATGCCATCACGGGATTCGCTCGGCGCAAATGTCGCAATGGTTGATCGCCCAAGGCTTTAGCCAAGTTAAAAATATCAGTGGCGGGATCGATGCCTATTCCAATCGCGTCGATCCCTCGGTGCCCCGGTATTGAGGGCGATCGTCGCAACGCCGATTTTTACCCCTGGAATGCTGCACCCGGTGATTTCTACGGCAACCATAAACCCCTTAACAATGAAATAATTTTGGCAATCCGCTCGCGCGATCGCCCTTGTGCCAATCAGCCGCGATCGTCACCCCGTCATTGTCCTCGATCGCCAGTCTATCCGTGCCATTTTTGAATCTCGATTAAATCCTTTCGTCTTCCGATGTCTGTGCAATTGAACTTAAACAAGCGGCAACAATATGTCTTGTGGGCGACGGTGCGATACTACATCGCCACTGCCGAACCCGTCGGTTCCAAAACATTGGTCGATGAATACAATCTCAAAGTCAGTCCCGCGACCATTCGCAACGCGATGGGCAATTTAGAAAAAGCCGGGTTGCTCTATCAACCCCATACCTCGGCGGGACGAGTGCCTTCCGATTCCGGTTATCGCATCTACGTCGATCGCATGATTACCCCGTCGGAAACCCTCTCCCGAGAAATGGAACTGGCCCTGCGCGATCGCCTCAATTGGAATAACTGGACCTTAGAAGCACTCATGCGCGGCGCCGCTCAAATCCTGGCCACCTTGAGCGGTTACATTGCCTTAATCACCTGGCCCCAGACCAGTACGGCGCGCTTGATGCACCTGCAACTGGTTCAAATCGAACCCAATAAAATTGTCATGGTCGTCGTCACCGACAGCTACCACACCCAATCGGTGATGGTAGACGTACCGCCGCCGCCCGAAAACGAGGACGCCGACCCGGACCTGCTCGAAAGCGAATTACAAATCCTCTCTAATTTTCTCAACAGCCAATTGCGCGGTCAATCCCTCACTGCCCTGTCCGAACTCAATTGGAGCGACCTCGGACGAGAATTCGAGCATTACGCCGAATCGATCGGCCAATGGCTCGCGGAATTGGCGCGCAAAGCCCACACCCCCGCCACCACCGGAATTTTTATTAGTGGGTTGGCGGAAGTGTTGCGGCAGCCCGAGTTTTCCGAACTCAATCAAGTGCAAACCTTGGTGCAGTTGCTCGAAGAAGAGCAAGAGCAGTTATGGCCGCTCATTTTCGAGTCTCCTGCTCTCGAAAGCAGTGGCAGGCGCGTTAACGTTCGGATCGGCGCCGAGAATTTGCTCGAACCGATCCGGACCTGTACGTTGGTTTCTTCGACGTACCATCGCGGTTCGACCCCAATCGGCAGTGTCGGGGTTTTGGGACCGACGCGCATGATGTATGAAAATGCGATCGCCAGCGTGGAGGCGGCGGCGGATTATCTTTCTGCGGCCCTGAGTTAACCGTACTCAATTCAGGAGAATTTTCTATGTTTTTAGACGAACTGACCCCCGTAATCAAAGAATTGAGCGCACATCCGATCGCCTTTTTAGGTGGATTTTGTTCCGGCGCCTTGCGTTTGAACCTCTGGGACGACCCGGTCAAATCCTGGCTCCAACAACAAGGGGCATCGAGTGAGACGACGGCACCCCCGTCGGAGAACAATAACGGCAGTTTCGGCAGCAGTAGCGGCCCTCAATCGATTTCGATTGACTGACCGTTCGGCATCCCTAGGGGGAATCAATTTCATCGGGTTTGGGGGGAGTTGAGATCGGGTTGCCCCCTTGTTATAGGGATCGGTCGGTTTTTATATTTTTTTATATTTTTTTTAACCGATCGCGATCGGCTTCGCCCCAAAAACTCGCACTTTTGCTCACTCAGCCATTTGGCTGATGAATGACGATCGCCTCCGAGCTCATAATAAGAACAGAAGCCAGCAAAGATTGGAACGCCGCGCCCTTTCCTCGAAACCTGTAGACCGACTTTCCGAGGGCGAGGCGATCGCCGCTTGAAGATTGCAAAGCCATTCACTATATCTGCCTAACAACTCCGGTCAGATCGTGCCGGATCGTCCCGTTCTCCACTCAATCTGCTTGCGATTTCGTGGGACGGCGATCGCCCGGATTTCGAGCGGCTCGTGTTGGAGACTTGAGACTCTTTTTCACATTTTCAAGGCAGGGGAATGACGTTAAGTTCGGGGTTGCTATTTTTTGAATTTACCAATTGGGTCGATGAATAGGCAGTTCTACAAGGTCGCAAAAGGCAATATTTTAGTTGTCGATGACCGTCAAGAGAACTTACATTGCTTGGCGCTGATGCTCGCCAATGATGGTTATGAAGTTCGCAAAGTCCGCACGGGTAAAATGGCTTTGATTGCGGCTCAAACCCAATTACCGGATTTAATTTTACTCGATATTAGAATGCCCGAAATGGACGGCTATCAAGTTTGCCGTCAACTCAAGAGTAATCCAAGGACTGAAGATATTCCCATCATTTTTTTAAGTGCTTTAGACCGTCCCGAAGATAAAATTTTAGCCTTCGAGGCAGGAGGAACCGATTACATTACCAAACCGTTTCAGATTTTGGAAGTGTTGGCGCGGGTTAAAAATCAATTAACGTTAAAGAAGTTACAACAGCAATTAATCGAGCAGAACGAGAAACTGCAACGAGAGATTTGCGATCGCGTGCGCGCGGAAGTCGCTTTAAAAAAAGCCAACCAGGAACTGCAACGACTCGCCATCCTCGACGGCTTGACCCAAGTCGCCAACCGACAGCGATTTGAAGAGTATTTGCAAGAGCAATGGGAGCAACTCGCGGCTCGCCAAGGGTCGCTCTCGGTGATTCTGGCCGATGTCGATGATTTTAAGGCGTATAACGACACTTACGGTCATTTAGCCGGGGACGAGTGTCTGCGCAAAATTGCCGGGGCGATCGCGATCGCCTCGAACCGTCGTGCGGATTTGGTCGCCCGTTATGGCGGCGAAGAATTTGCGGCGATCTTGCCCCAGACTCCTTTGAGTGGCGCCCTACAAGTGGCCGACGCCATTTTGAGGGAAATCGAACAATTGAACCTGACCCACGAGCAAAGCTCGGTCAGCACGCGGGTGACCGTCAGTCTCGGCGTCGCCACTGGGATCCCCCGTTCCGAGGTGGATCCTCACGTCCTGGTCAGCGAAGCCGATGCAGCTTTATACGAAGCCAAACGCACCGGACGCAATCGTTATTGTATCGGTCGTTACAGTAAAAATGACGAGAAAAGTGCTTGAGCGCTGGGGGCGATCGCCGTACCCTTCCTATCCACCGTGCGAAAATCTACAAGATTGTATGATTTGTAGTCTAGATCGCGGTTCAATAGCGGACAAACGAGTTATGATCGGAAATCAAGTGTTCGACCCGATCTCCGATGGCCACTCGAAGAGTCTGTCACGGCTACGTGCTTTGTCAATTCTCGAATCTCGCCGACGAGGAAGGGAAAAACACCTCGGGGAAATAATTTGTTGAAAGAATTTCTCCAATTGGCCGACCGATCCCCAATGGTGGGATCGATATTCGAGATCGAGACGTTCGCATGACTATTTACATTGGAAATCTCTCCTACAGCGCGACTGAAGACGATTTACGCGAAGTGTTTGGTGAATACGGCACTGTCTCCAGGGTTGTATTGCCGACCGATCGCGAAACAGGGCGCGTGCGTGGGTTCGCCTTCGTAGACATGAGTGATGACGCCGACGAAGACACTGCCATTACCGAAATGAACGGTTTGGAGTGGATGGGGCGTCAGTTACGAGTCAACAAAGCTAAACCCCGAACGGAAAGTCGCAGTGGTGGGAGGCGCAATAGTTTTTAACATCCGCCTTTTAACATAACAAGATCGAGAACACCCCATTATTGGGGGCGTCGAATCGCCGAGATCGCCATTTTGGGAGTCGTTTCTAGGAACGGCGATCTCCAATAGGGACGGGTAAGGGTACCGATGAGGACCTTTGCCCGTTTCTTGTTTATGCGGGAATCCGGCGAGGCGGTCGTCTATCGACCGTTAGATTTGTAAAGTTTTTCAGACCGGGCGATCGCGCGGCAAAATCTATCTAAGAGATGCGTTCGAGCAACTCAAACCAGTAATAATACTCAAAAAAGCGCCAGATTTTCTATAGTTCGCATAAAGTTCGCGCCTGCTTGAGGAAATGCATCCTTAAGATATTAATTAATGGGGAGTTCGGGGGGCGATCGCTCCCGCGCTCTAACCGAAAGGTCAGCGTCGGGATGCTTCGACCAGCTCGGTAACAACATCGACCCCCTTGAAAAGTCGATTCCCCTCAATGGGGATGAGACCAGCAACCCGTCCTTTAGCTATAGCCTGTGGTAAACTCTCGCCATGCTGACGATGAACTACACCTACCGAATCCATCCAAACGCCACCGAGCAGACCGAACTGTTGGAGGGGATGGAGAGGTGCCGAGGGATATATCACTACGCCTTGGGCGAACTCAAAGACTGGATAGCTGCGCGTCAGTGTCCGGCAGACCGATGTTCGTTGGAAAAGGAATCTGGCGGAATGGGTGCGATCGCAACGGGGAGTCTCCTTTGCTAAGGACGATCCCAACGGCACTCGCCCAAGCTGCCCTAACGGCTTTGCTATTGTGAGCAAAGGGTTGGATGTCAGAGAGCATCATTGCCCTGAGTGTGGGGATCGAATCGATCGCGATCCGCCTCCGGCGTCGCTACGCGATCGTGCTGCAGCAGAGATAGTTTTGCATCGCGGACTCGAACCAGTCAGTAGCCAGGGACTCTGGCGAAAGGAAACCGCCTGTCAAGTCGGTCTGTCGGGGGTCTATGACCTAGACAAGTGGCGTGGGGCAGGAATACCCAATCGTGAGGTTGGGAAACCCGCGCCGTACCCAGTGTAGGCGTCGGGAAGATGTCACTGACAGGCCGACGGGATACCCCACAGGAACGTCCACCCAATATTGACCCCCGTCGCCATTGCAACGCTGCTCCACCAACAGGAGAACCATTATGGCAGACTCAACCCCCGGTATCGGACAAGAACCCAGTTTAGATCGAGACTGCACGACCCTTTCTCGCCACGTCCTCCAACAACTACAAAGTTTCGGCCCCGACGCGCAAGATCTCAGCGCTTTGATGAACCGGATCGCCCTCGCCGCCAAACTCATTTCCCGTCGCTTAAGTCGTTCCGGCTTAGTAGAAGGGGTATTGGGCTTTACTGGAGAGGTCAACGTGCAGGGAGAAAGCGTCAAACGGATCGACGCTTACGCCAACGAAGTGTTTATTTCCGTCTTCAAGCAAAGTGGCTTAGTTTGCCGCTTGGCGTCCGAAGAAATGGAAAAACCGTATTACATCCCGGAAAACTGCCCGATCGGGCGTTATACCCTGCTCTACGACCCGATTGACGGCTCGTCTAACATCGATAGCAACCTCAATGTCGGTTCGATTTTCTCGATCCGCCAGCAAGAAGGCATCGACGAAGACGGAAGCGCCCAAGATCTGCTGCAAAGCGGACGCAAGCAACTCGCCGCAGGCTACGTTCTCTACGGCCCGAGTACGATGCTGGTCTATTCCATTGGCAAAGGGGTGCATTCGTTTACCCTCGATCCGAGTTTGGGCGAGTTCATTCTGTCGAGTGAAAATATCCAACTGCCCGATTGCGGCTCGATTTACAGTGTCAACGAAGGTAACTTTTGGCAGTGGGACGAATCCCTGCGCGATTACATCCGCTACGTTCACCGCCACGAAGGCTATACGGCCCGCTATGGCGGCGCTTTGGTGGGAGATTTTCACCGAATTTTATTTGAAGGCGGGGTCTTTTTGTATCCCGGTTCGGTGAAGCAACCGGAAGGTAAATTGCGGCTTCTGTACGAAACGGCGCCGTTAGCCTTTTTGGCGGAACAAGCCGGAGGGCGCGCCAGTACGGGGGTCGAGGAGATTTTAGACGTGGTTGCCGACCACTTGCACCAACGGACTCCGGTGATTATCGGGTCTAAAGACAATGTGGAACTGGTCGAATCGTTCATTCAGGAACGGGCGCGGGAGGATAACGAACGCCTGATGACCTCTTCGTGAGGGGAGGGTGAAGGTGACTGGGTGAAAGGGAAGCGGATGAAAGTGTAAACCGCTTACCAGGAATTCTAGAACTTCTCTGGCACAATCCAGAGCAAGTGTGTTTGTAGCAATTCAATCGAAAAGGACATTATGACTGCGACCAACCCAATTTTACAAATCGAAGAACAGTTCGGACAGAGCATTTGGATGGACAATCTCAGTCGGGACGCGATCGCCTCGGGGGAGTTAAAAACCCTGATTCAAACCCGGGGATTGAAAGGGCTGACCTCGAATCCGGCGATTTTTGAAAAGGCGATCGCCGGGAACGCTATTTACGATGGCGATATCGAGGCGGGAATCCGCGCGAATAAGTCCGTGGAAGAGATTTACGAATCGTTAGCGTTTGAAGATATTCGCAATGCTTGCGATCTGTTTCGCCCGATTTACGACGAAACCGACGGGTTAGATGGTTATGTCAGTATCGAAGTCTCGCCCCATTTGGCCCGGGATACGGAGAAAACCATTTCTGAGGCGAAACGCTATTACGACGCCATCGGTCGGGATAACGTGATGATTAAGATCCCCGGAACGCCGGAAGGGTTGGTGGCGGTGGAAAAAACGATCGCCGCCGGGATTAACGTCAATATCACCTTGCTGTTCTCGGTGCAGAGTTATATAGATACGGCTTGGGCTTACATTCGCGGTTTGGAAGCGCGCGCCGAAGCGGGTCACGACATCAGCAAGATCGCGTCCGTAGCGAGTTTCTTTATCAGTCGGATCGATGCCAAAATAGACGACGCGATCGACGCCAAACTCGCCGAGGCCAGCGATCCCGACGTGCAAGCTAAACTAAAAGAAACGAAAGGGAAAGTGGCGATCGCCAACGCCAAGATCGCCTATCAGAAGTACAAGGAAATCATCCAGAGCGATCGCTGGAAAGCCCTTTCCGCCAAAGGCGCCAACACCCAACGCCTGCTGTGGGCGAGCACCAGTACCAAGAATCCGGAATATAGCGACGTTCTCTACGTCAACGAACTGGTCGGACCGAATACGGTCAACACCCTGCCCCCGGCGACGATCGAAGCGTGTGCGGATCATTGCGAAGTCGCCAGTCGCATCGAAACCGACGTGGATAAAGCTAACGCCACGATCGCCAATCTCCCGGAATTGGGGATCGACCTCGATGCGGTCATGGCGGAATTACTCGACGAAGGGATCGAGAAATTCAATCAGCCTTTCGATTCGTTAATGAGTTCTCTAGAGAACAAAGTCAAACAACTGACTCCGGCATAATTCCGAGGGGCGATCGCGCGATTCCCTCGTGCAGAGGCGACGCGATCGCGCCGAGATCTCTCTGTTCTACGTTCCCCAGTTTGTCACCCACAAACTGGGGAGACTTTCCGTAACATCCACATAACGATCGATGGTCACCCTACTAGAAAATCCCCTGCGCGTCGGATTGCAACAAGATCGCATCCCCGAACCCCAAATTTTAACCATCTTCGGGGCGTCCGGCGATCTGACCCAACGCAAACTGGTTCCCGCGCTCTATCAAATGAAATTAGAGCGCAAACTGCCCCCGGAACTCACCATCGTCGGCGTCGCCCGTCGGGATTGGTCTCACGAGTATTTCCGCGATTACTGTCGCGAAGGGATCGAAGAATATGGCGGCGGTTTGGGGAACGAACAACTGTGGAACGACTTCGCCAAAGGACTGTTTTACTGTGCGGGTAACATCGACCATCCCGAGAGTTACCAAAAACTCAAAGCTTTTTTAAGCGAACTCGACGACCAACGCGGGACTCGGGGAAACCGCGTCTTTTACCTGTCCGTCGCCCCGCGATTTTTTGCGGAAGCGGCGCAACAATTGGGCAACGCGGGAATGCTTGCCGATCCGACCAAACACCGTTTAGTGATTGAAAAACCGTTCGGTCACGACCTCGCCTCGGCCCAAGTCCTCAACCGGGTGGTGCGTCAAGTATGCAGCGAAACGCAAATTTATCGGATCGACCATTATTTAGGCAAAGAAACCGTTCAAAACTTACTGGTGTTTCGGTTTGCCAACGCCATTTTTGAACCCCTGTGGAATCGGCAATTTGTGGATCACGTGCAGATTACCGTCGCCGAAACGGTGGGGTTAGAAGGACGGGCGGGGTATTACGAAACGGCAGGGGCGTTGCGCGACATGGTGCAGAATCACCTGATGCAGTTATTTTCGCTGACGGCGATGGAACCGCCGAACTCCCTCGACGCCGACAGCATCCGCAATGAAAAAGTTAAAGTGGTGCAGGCGACCCGCTTGGCGGATTTGGAGAATTTGGACAATAGCGCGGTTCGCGGTCAGTATACGCGCGGCTGGATGCGCGGGAAGGAAGTGCCGAGTTATCGGGAAGAAGACGGCGCCTCTGCGGAGTCCACGACGCCGACCTATGCGGCGCTGAAGTTGTATATCGATAACTGGCGCTGGAAAGGGGTTCCCTTCTACATGAGAACGGGGAAACGGATGCCCAAGAAGGTGACGGAAATTGCGATCCAGTTCCGAGACGTGCCGTTTTTGATGTTCCAGTCCGCCGCCAAACAGGCGAATCCGAACGTGTTGGCCCTGCGGATTCAGCCGAATGAAGGGATTTCGATGCGTTTTGAGGTAAAAACCCCGGGGAATTCCTTGCGGACGCGATCGGTGAATATGGACTTCAGTTACGATACGGCGTTCGGTCAGCCGAATACGGATGCGTACAGTCGGCTGTTGATCGATTGCATGTTGGGGGATCAGACCCTGTTTACCCGAGGGGACGAGGTGGAGGCATCTTGGCGCATTTTGACGCCTCTGCTGCAAGCTTGGGACGCCCCGGCGGAAGCGGATGCGATCCCGCTTTACGAGGCGGGAACCTGGGAACCGGTGGAAGCGGAATTGCTACTCAACCGCGACGGTCGGCGCTGGCGCAGGCTTTAAGGCGATCGCCCCGGCGACAGACGACTCGCGAATTCAGCAAAAAGGATTGAGGATTGATGAATACTCCAATTGTTGCCCTGCAAAAACCTAAAGATATTTCTCTAGAAGATATCGAGTCCGAACTCAGTAATATTTGGCTGTCGGAAAATGGCGGCAAGGCGGCGCCTGTCGCGACGAGGGCGACCACGTTTAGTATGGTGGTTTACGAACCGGAAGAGTTCCAACAGTTGCTCGGCGCCCTCGGCTTTTACGACGGCCCGATTGACGGGATTCACGGGTCCCAGACGAAAGAAGCGGTGGAAGCGGCTCAGCAAGAATACGGATTGCGCCTGTCGGGACGGGTAGACCCCCAAACGTTGAAGCGCTTGCGCGAGGCTTATGTCAACCATGGGGGCGATCGCCCGGAGGTCAAAAACGCCGATGCCCGGGGATTCAGCATCAGCGACGCGATCGCCGCCCAAAATCCCTGTAGAATCGTGACGCTGTGCCCGGTTTTGGGGGAAGATACCGGGGTCACCGCTCAAGTCTCCGCCTACTGCCCGATTCAGAAACAACACGGCAGCAATCTGATCTGTTGCGAGTACATTACTCTACGCGGGACGAAAGAAGCCCTCGAACGGGTCAGCGATCTCGTCGTGTCTCTGACGATCCCGAATTTGCCCAAGTTCGTCTGGTGGAAAGCAACTCCCAATCCGGAACAGGAGTTATTTCACAAACTCTCGCGATGCTGCAATTGCATGATCGTCGATTCTTCCTATTTCAGCGATCCGGAATCGGAATTTATCAAAATGCACCAGTTAATCGACGAGGAAACCTACATCGCCGATCTCAACTGGCATCGCCTGTCCTCGTGGCAGGAATTGACGGCGGCGGCGTTCGACCCCCCGGAACGACGCACGGCGTTGGTGGATCTCGATGGGGTTACGATCGACTACGAGAAAGGTAATGCGGCCCAAGCGTTCATGTTTTTAGGCTGGATGGCGTCCCGCCTCGGCTGGGAACCGAAGGCGTATATCGAAGAAGGTGGGGATTACGATATTACCCGGATTAAGTTCGACGGGCCCAATCACCGCACGGTGGAGGCGGAGTTGGCGGCGATTCCGACGGCGGACTGGGGCGAAATTCCCGGCGATTTGGTGGGATTGCGCTTGAGTTCGACCACGAATGAGGAAAATTGCTGCACGATTTTGTGTTCGGAAACCACGGGCTGTATGCGGATGGAAGCCGGGGGAACGGCGCAATCGTCGCGGACGGAACAGGTGACGCCTCTGACGGATCAAAAGGCGGAATATTTACTCAGTCAGCAGTTGCAACGCTGGGGCCGAGATGCGCTGTACGAGGAAAGTTTGGCGGTGGTGGTCGAGATGTTGTCATTGCGCCAGAACTAACTACGGTTGAGTTTCGGCGCTGTTTGGGGGCGATCGCCCGGATGGCAAGATCGAGTGATTTCAAATAAACATGAGTAGGGGCGAACGGCGGTTCGCCCTTACAAGATCTAGGGCTCGTATGGATCGTGCAGGAATTCGATCTTCGATCGCGAACAACAAGGCGATCGCACTCAATCTAAACTCTAAATTCTCAACTCTAAATTCTAAATTCTAAAATTCCCCGGATGCATATTTTAACCATTCACAATAACTATCAAATTCGCGGCGGCGAGGAAGTCTCCCGGGAAGCCGAGGAACGGCTATTGCGCGAACGGGGTCATCAGGTCGAGAGTTATGAAGATGATAATACCCGTCTGAGTGAGTTAGGGGCGATCGATGTGGCGACGCGCACCCTGTGGTCGCGAGAAGCTTACCAGCAGGTGAAACAAAAACTGCAAGCGGGATCTTACGATATCGTCCACGTTCAGAACTTTTTTCCGTTAATCTCGCCGTCGGTCTATTATGCGGCCCAGGAGTGTGGGGTTCCGGTGGTGCAGACATTGCGGAATTACCGCTTGTTATGTCCGAATGCTTTATTTTTCCGGGACGGACGGGTATGTGAGGACTGTTTGGGAAAAGTAATTCCCTGGCCCGGGGTGGTTCACCGTTGCTATCGCCAAAGCCGTTCGGCGAGTGCGGCGACGGCGGCGATGTTGGTGGTGCATCGGGGATTGCAAACTTGGGAGAAGAAAGTAGACCGTTATATTGCGCTGACGGAGTTTGCGCGGCAAAAGTTTATTGAGGGGGGGCTTTCGGCGGAGAAAATTGTGGTTAAGCCGAATTTCGTGGCGCCGGATCCCGGTTCGGGGTCGGGGAGTGGGGGTTACGCACTTTATGTGGGTCGTTTGTCGGTGGAGAAGGGGTTGGATGTGTTGTTGGCGGCGTGGGAACGGTTGGGGGGGAAGGTTCGGTTAAAGATTGTCGGGGATGGGCCGTGGGGCGATCGCGTGGCGGCGGCGGCGGCGAAGATGCCGGAGGTGGAATGGTTGGGGCGCCAACCGATGGAGGAGGTCCATCGTTTGATGGGAGAGGCGATGGTGTTGGTGTTTCCGTCGAAGTGGTACGAGACGTTCGGACGGGTGGCGGTGGAAGCGTTTGCGAAGGGGACTCCGGCGATCGCGGCAAATTTAGGGGCGATCGCCGAATTAGTCGAGGACGGACGCACGGGTATTCGCTTTCAGCCGAGCGATCCGGTGGATTTAGCCGCTAAAGTGGAATGGATCTTGAACCATCCCGAACCATTGGCCGCAATGCGTCGCCAAGCGAGAGCTGAATATCTGGCAAAATATACCCCAGATCGCAATTACGAGCAGTTAATGGCGATTTACGAGGGAGTACGCCGTCGTTAACACTTCTCGCTCGTCCTCATTGTTGCTTTCGCGGTTAATGGGAGTCGGGGAGGGGCGATCGTCGGATCGATAACAATGGATTCGTCACAATGGATTCAGATGCAGAATTTTCTAAGCGACATAAAGGATATATCCAACTTTCCGAGTTAACTTTAATTGCGTTTAGCAGTACGTTTTTTTCGCGGGTTCTCACCCTTTTTAAAATCCCTTCAATCATCAATTTAGCTCACTTGGGGATTATTCCCTTGGTGTTTGGCCTGGCAATCTTAAAAAGTAGGGTAAAAGATCGGAAGCAAATTAAAATATTTGAAGAATTTTTAATTACATTATTTATCTTTTTAATTATTAACTTTGCTAGCGCTTTACTGAACGATGCGGGAATTATTAATGCTACCGTTAATTTCCTGTTTTTTTGCGAACATTTTCTGACGTTAGCTTTAATTATTTATTTGCCTTTAACCCCAGAAAAATTTAAATTTTTTAGGGCATTTATTATCGGTTCTTCATTCACAAATACGATTTTTGCTTATACGCAACACTATGTTTTAAGGCTGCATTTAAGAAAAGGACTTGAAGATAATATCAAAGGCGTTTTTATTGGAGGTGGAGCCGGACACGTAGTCGGTGCTTCCGTAGCACTAACTTTTGGAATTTATTATTTTGCCAATGCCAAACAGATCCCTATCTGGATTAGGGTTGTCATTGTGTTGGCGACTTTTTGGCATATGAATATGGCGGACGCCAAACAAGTTCTACTCGTTTTTTTAGTTGCTGGCGTTCTTTTACTGATTACCAAACTCAACAATATCGTCGATGCAATTAAGTATTTAGGTGGCGCTGTGTTTCTGGGTTTTGCTTTATATTGGGCGATCCAAAATGTGCCTGCTTTTGAAGCCTTTAATACCTGGGCAAGACCGGAAATTTACGGTCCGGAAGGAGAAGCGACTTTATTAAAAACGGCGACATTTCGTTTGGTTCCCAATTACTATACAACCCCTTTACATCCTTTTCTAGGCGTCGGTCCGGGTCATACGGTGGGACGGTTGGGTGGCTGGATGTTGCGCGAGTACGAATCAATTTTAAGTCCCTTGGGGTCTACCATTCATCCCGCCTCGATCGCGGTGTGGACGGCGGTCGGCGAAAGTTGGTTGGGGGACCAGTCGAGTATGTTTTCTCCCCTGTTTGGTTGGGCGGGAATTTGGGGCGATCTCGGTTTACTCGGTTTATTTTCTTTTCTCGGAATTTGGGCGGTGGTCTGGTTTCGCCTCTGTTTTGACGATGTATCTAAGTTTTTCGTTCTCACGGTTTTAGTCTTCGGTTTGATTTTCACGCAAATGGAAGAACCGGGATATATGAATTATGTGGCGAGTTTGATTGCCCTACGCTGGCAAGAAAAAAATGTCAAACGACTGTATCCCGATGCGCCGCAATGGCAAGTCTCCCATCGGAAACGCCCGAAATCAATTAAAGCCTGGATAAGATACTTTTTATTGCTCGATTGAAAAAGAGTCAAGCTTTTCTGTATTTGAGATAAAAAAATCCGGCAGTAGAGATGGCGATCGCCCCGACTGAAATCGCCACTTCGCGATCGGAAACTGAATATAATAATGAATGTAAAACGGGTTCGACCGATCCGGGAGTTCCGACATAAAGCGGGATGAATCTCGCGCTTCCACGAGGGGGAAGTTGTCGGTCCGTCAGGGTTTTGGTGACGCCGTTGCGGGTTTCCCGGACGAAGGTGGTGTAGCGGGTTCCTCCGTGATGGGATTCGGCGATGACGACGGATAAATCGGACTCTCGATTCAGAAAAGCGGCTTGGTCTGGGGGAATATCCCCGGAACCGGGATAAATCAGTCCGCCGAGAACTTCGGTTTTGCCACCGTTGAGGGTTTGGATAACGTTTCCTTCGTCTTCGGTTTTCAGTCCCAAGATCCACAGGTCGCTACCGTCGTTAATAATTTTGGTGACGTCGCCTTCGGGATTCAATTGTCGGGCCCACACTTTCTGATTTTTAAAAATCCAGTCGGAGGCGACCATATCTTCAATAAATAGTTTGCCCGATCCACTGTTGCGATAGGCTTTAGCGGAACCGACGGCGATATTTTTTAAGACTAAAGTGCGGGAACTGGCGTGTTCGACCCAGTGAAAGTTACGACCGCCATAATTTCCCCAAAATCGTTCTAAAGTTACGCTTTTCGAGGAGCCATCTTGCAGGCGAAATACCGGATTTTCGGTGCCGTTGAGGGGTTCGCTGACGGTAATGGTGGATTCTAATAGGTTGAGGCGCTCTAAATTTCCACGCAGTTCGATGGTGTTGCTGATGATGTATTTACCGTTGGGAAAATAAACGATCGCCGCGCCACTATCGATCGCCTCTTGAATGGCGGCGGTGTCGTCGCGATCGTCGTTTCCGTCGGCGCCGAAGTTGGCGACGCTGACCCACTGTTCTACCGGGGGTGAATCGGGTTCGGGAGGGGTTTCGATCGCTAAATCGAGCGAACTTCCCGTGGAGGGAAACAAGCTATAAATTCCGTGGGAGCTATATTCGTCAATGCGATCGCCTGCAATGACTTCGCCGCTATTGGCGATCGCCGATCGATAGCCGGAAGTGCGTATATTACGGGCATACAGCACGCCTTCGTTGTTGGCGATCGCGGAAACCTCCGGCGAACCGCCTTCAAGCTGACTGTCGAGAACTACGACTAAACCGCGTCCGTCTACATTGCGAATCGCAGGAACCCGATTGCGACTGGTCAAACCGCGAATACTCAGTAAATTTGCCCGATTCTCAATCCCGACGAGGCGCTGATCTTCCACGTGCAGGTTTTCAAAAACCATGCCAAATTCGGGAAAGGTCGCCAGGACGGCGCGATCGAACCCGAAGATCGCAACATCTTTTATCATTCCCGGTCCGGGCCAGGGCAAGGTTAACGCAATTCCGGCAAATCCGTATTTTTGCGGATCGCTCGATCGCACGGTGACGTTACGAATCGTGCCTTGATTGTTATTGAGATATTCGATGGCGATCGCTCCGGGATTTCCCCGACCGACATCGACGGTTAAATCGAATAGAGAATTGCGAAACGCCTGTCCGGCGGGACCTTTCGTTTGAATGACGGGTTTGGGAGCTTCCGGGTTGTCGAAGCCGGGACAGTTATCTTTGAGCCGGACGATCGCGCGATCGCGGCTCTCGCCTTCAAAAAAGTAACGCTTCCCCGTCTGGGCGATCGCCAACGTATCGCATACTAAATAAGTTCCATCGGGCAAATATACAAAGCGATTGCCCTCTTCCAAAGCGGTTTGGATCGCTGCCGTATCGTCGCTGACGCCATCGCCTTTAGCGCCGTAATCGCGGACGTTGGTGACGGCAGCATCGGCAGGTAAAGGCGCGGCGATCGCGCGATCGACGGTCGCTCCCCAACCGATCCCTGCGGACACGGCGATCGCGATCGCCGCCCCAGCCCGTCGCCACGAGTTATACATCGTTCTACTCAAGCCATCGACAGAGTTGGATTGCTGTTTTGACTGTTCTCGATATGTTCTAACACTAAATCCACCGTTTCTTGTTTGATCCACCCTTTGACCACCGCCAGTTCGCCAAAGCGCAAACCCGTTTTCTTTTGATGTTTGACAATCGCCTCGATCTGGTCGTCGTCCAACAACGCCGCCGACTTGAGATAGTAACCGATCGGGTATTTTTCCGGCTGATTCTTCAACTGCGGCAACTGTTCGGCAAAGAAATCGATCGTCTCCGGTTTGACCCATCCATATTCACTCAACAGCTCCCCAAATCGGCGATCGCGGTTTCTTTCGCGCTGTTCTTGCAAAATACGTTCGACCTGGCGAGGGGTCAACAACCCCGCTTCCACCAACAGTTGACCGATAGGTTGATTCCCCTTGCGATTTTGAATCGCCCGGGTCAATTCCCTCGCATAGCGGGCGTTCTTCACGGGGTTGTCCGTCAGCAGTTGTTTCAACGCCAACCACACGAACGGCGGAATCGTCTTACTATAACGTCCCCAAAGCCGGGTCGGTTCTTGCACGAAACGATAGAGCCATTCCAAACCATTCTCCCGTACCCAACGCGGCGCCCACTTTTTCTGCCCCGCATACACCGGGAAAACTCCCCCGAGACCGATGGTGACCGCATTAATTTGTCCTTGGTGTTGGGCCATCCACAGCTCTTGCTTGGGACATCCCAACGAAAGAAACACCAAACCCGCCCCACTGCGATTGATTTTCTCAATCAAGGCGCGATCTTCACTCGGGGTCAGGGGTCGGAATGGAAGCGGTTCCATCGCCGCAATGTCGAGATCGGGAAATTCTTGCTCCAATCGCTGGCGCATCGCCGCCAAGGTCTGCTCGTCCGAACCCAGGAAAAAGACGCTCACCTTTTTTCTCGGCGCCAGATCGCACAAACGCAACAAGATTTCCATCCCCGCCACTCGGTCTTGTTGGCGAAGTCCTTGTTGCCGCATCATCCAGACTAAAGGCATTCCGTCCGGTGTGACGAGATCGGCAGATTCTAGCACTCGGGCAAACTCCGGATTCCAATAGGCTTCCATGAGCATGTGGACGTTGGCCACGCAAACCATGCGACTTTGCCGAGTTTTGGCCCACCGAATCAGGGTGTCCATTTGTTCGTTAAAGCGCAAGGCCGTGATCCAAGAGTTCACGACTTTAGTTTTGGGTAAAAAAATAGTTTCTTCGGTTTTAGGAGGTATCGTCGCTACCATTTAAAAGTCCCCCACATCCTTAATAAAAGTAATTCGTTTTGAAAAATCGGTTTTGGGTTCGACCTCGAAAGCGCTACACCAAGGCTCGGGCGCTTTCTCCGTGATTTCTCTGTTAAATTTGCGGTCTTGGGAACCCGAGGTGCATTGCTGCGTCAGTTATTCCCGTACTCTCCCCGAGCTTTAAGCGGTGGCGCCGCTCTTGCAGGGTTTGGGGTTTGTACCGATCGCCCGGTCTTTGCTCTTCGTCAAATCCGTGCTTTCACTGAAAACAGCGTCCTCGATACACCTGCCCAATTGCAAGGGCTAAGCGCTCATCTTTACTGAAATTTCATTTTTTTGCCTCAAAATTAAATTTTTGATAAATTCCTCGTTGTTTGTAACAGTTATTAAATAAAAATACGAGTAAAAAGTTTAAGATAAAAAGTTTTTTTTATTTTTAATTTCTGTAGTTTTGATTAAGATTTTAGGGATCGATCGCGGTAAACACCGAACCGCTCGTGATGGCGCAATCGAGCGTCAAAGAGCTGAAAATGACTGAGAATCGATGAAAACAGCGATCCCAAAGATTTGTTTATGATTTAGAAGCCAGCAAAAATCGCGATCCGCTCGCGGGTTGGCGAACAGGGGGGATCGCCCCTCAGTGGAAACGCGGAGGTACTCGGCGATCGCTCAATGATGTATACAACTGCGCGAAGCGGCGATCGGGAATCTTTTTCGTAGATAACTATTGCCGGAGAGGGAAGAACCCAAAAATAGACGGCCAAAAAGACCGCCTGAAAAGGGTTACAAGGTTTTAAGTGGATTTACTTAGCGATTGGCGAATTCTGGTTGAGCAAGAGCGAGGCGATCGTATAATTGGGCTAAGGCTCGGGCTTTCGCCGACCAGCTAAACACCGCGATCGCCCGTTGCCTTGCGGCTTCTCCCATTTGCAAACTCGACGGGCGATCGCGCGCCACGCGGCTCATCGCCGCCGCTAAATCTGTGACCGCTCGTTCCGGTGTTTCTGCAGGTACGGCGATCCCCGTTTCTGGGGTCACCTGTAGCCCGGGACCGCCGAGTTGCAAGCACAAGACCGGACGGCGCGCCGCCATGGCTTCCAAACAGACCAAGCCGCCGGACTCGTGCAAACTCGGGTGAACCAACGCCACACAGTCGCCGAGTTTGTCTAAGGTTCGATCTCGTCCCAAAGCTCCCCAAAAGGTAACGCGATCGCCGATTCCCAATTCAGTCGCCAAAGCGGCGAGGCGATCGCGTTCCGGGCCGTCCCCCACGATCCAATATTCCGTATTTTCCGGTAAGTCCGCCGCCGCAAAGGCGCGCAATCCCAAATGAAATCCTTTCCAATGCAACAGGCGACCGATACTGAGAAAGCGGATGGTTCCCGAATCCGACACCGGACAGCGACCGAGGCGATCGAGTTCGAGATCGGACAAGCCCAACTGAGAAAGCACTTCCACCCGAGGCGCCCCCAAAACACGCAAACGTGCTGCGGTGTCTTCCGTCGTTGCTCGGGCTAATACCGAACGGCGAGCAGTGATGCGGACAAAGGGATCCCGTTCGCCCAGCGATCGCGCTAAATCGCGCAGAATTTCGTAAAATTTGCCCCGTTTTCCGAAATCTCGCCAAAATGATTTGGGCGCCGACTCGCCCCCACCGACTGGACCCCAAATAAACGGAATCGGCAATAAGGCTAAAAAACTCGGACCCCAGTATTTGACGTAAGTGACGTGATGGACGAGATCGAATGGGATGGCGTCGTGTAAGTGTTTTCCCTGAAAATACGCGGCAATTTGCCATAAATAATAGTGAACTTGCACGATGCGCTGGTTGCGATTGAGCCGTTCGAGCCAACGGGGGAGGCGACAGTAAATGACGGTCAAACCGTCAATTGGACAGTCTTTTAAATAGCGTTCGACGGCTTCGCGGTTATTTTCGCGGGTGATGACCCAAATTTGATGAAATTTGACTAATTCACGCACGAGATTCCAGCTAATGGCGGGTTCGGAACCTTTGTCCGGTCGGTAGGCGTAGGCGGAAATTAAAATTTTCAAGCTCATGGAGAGTCCTCGGGCGATCGATCGGGGGAGGGACGATCGCGGCAAAAAACGCCATCGATCGCCAGTACGGAGTGAAACGGTCGGAAATTGCGGAAATTACTGAAATTAGGAGCGGCGATCGCGCGCGATCCGTAAAATTCAGTATGCTGCATTGACACGCTCGACGACATCGGCGAGAAAATCGGCGGCAGCCTCCGGGGTATAACGCTGCATGGTTTGGCGGGCGCGATCGCCCATCCTGGCAGCCTGTTGGGGATTTTCAATAATCTGACCGAGTAAATCGGCCAGAGTTTGGCGATCGCGCGGGTCGCCAATCCAACCATTTTCGCCGTGTTCGATCAACTCCGAAGCTCCGGCCCATTGGGAACACAATACAGGTTTTCCTAATAACATCGCTTCGGTAACGACGACCCCCCAAGTATCCTCTAAAGTCGGGAAAACAAAGACATCGGCTTGTTGGAAATAGGCGCCTAATTCGCTATAGTCTACCCGACCGATCCACTCGACGCGATCGCTCAATCCTTTTTCCTGACAAAATTGTTCTAAGCCCGGGCGATCGCTGCCATCGCCGACAATTTGCAAGGTGTAGCGATCGATCCCCCGTTCGGCCAAGATCGCGCAAGCATCTAATAATAAATCAATGCCTTTACGCGGGATTAAACTGCCGACAAAAAGGAAAATCGGTTTGATTTTTTCTGGTGTCTGGCCTTCGGAATTAGTTTGAGTGAAAGAGGCGATCGCCGGAACTTCGTAAGGATGGACGAAAACCCGATCTTCCGGAGCCTTTAACACCTCAGTTAGATAGATTCTGCCCGCTTGAGAGTTGGTAATACAGGCATCGGCAGTCTTGACCATCGATCGCCGCATGGCCAATCTTAGCGGTGAATTGCGACAGTCTACACTCGGGGAACTGCCCTCGTAAGCAATGACAACTCGCCAGCGCGCGATCGGTTTGAACGCTAAGGCTAAAATTGTCCAAATTCCGAAGGAATTGGAAAAAATAACATCGGGTTTAAATTCCAATAAACGGCTGACAATATTGAGGGGAAGGTAAGTAAAGTTAATGCCGTATCCTGTCGATCCTTTCAAAATCGGGATCACTTTTCGCCGACCGACAATTTCGACAGCAAAACTATTTTCAAATCCCGCCGCGTAGCCCCGCCAATTGGCGGCATACGCTTTAAGATCTCCAAAGCGTCGGGTTAGGGCGGCAAGCATCGGATGCCAGTAGTAGAAGGCAGAGGTGAGCAGCCAAGCAATACGAGGGTTTTCCATTGGACGTGTTTGTGGCCTTCCTCCCTGATTATTTCACCAAAATACCAACATATTTGATGTCGTTTGTAAAGGGGGTTTCAACAATCCAAGGTTGGCGATCGATCGCCTCACAGAAATCGCGAAAGGCAAAATCATCGTCGATATCGTCGGCAATAAAAATACCTCCGGGTTTGAGAGCTTGCCATAGTAGGGGGTAAGCCCACATTTTTCCCTGATAAAACTTATCGCTGTCGTAGTGACACAGATCGATTTGAGGTAAGATTTTTAAGGCATCGACTAAGGCTTCGCGATCGGCATAAGGGAGAATTGTCCAAATGGATTTGAGGCGATCGGGAACTACACAACCGACGTAAGATTCGCTCTTTTCAGAAAAATACGGTAAATCGGTACTGACCAGTTGAGATCCTTCTCTTTCGTTTAAAGACAGTAAAAGCGTCAGGGATGACCAACCATAAGAAACCCCCGTTTCGATCGCCCGTGTTGCTCGGACATACTCTGCTAATTGATAAATAATTTCTAAATTTCCTTGTCCTCCCATTCGGTTCGGAATAGACTCGATTAATTTCTGCTGTTCTTCGATTAAATCCTTGAATTTTTCAGAAAATTTAACCGTGGAAGCTTTTCCGGTTATTTTCAAGATTGCGGTTTCTGCATCTACAGCTTTTAAAGCACACCAGTGTCTAGTTTTTTGTTTTGTTTTCCATCGAGCTTCTGAGGTGCGATGCTCTCGTTCTAATCCAAAAATTGAACCAATTTTCCGGCCTAGTCTCCGAATCATTTCCGGATACATTTTAGGTCGTCTTAAAAACCATAAAAAATTCTGGAAACTGGAGTCGATCATTTTTCTTAAATATCCTTCAATGAATTAAAAATGGTTTGAGTGAAACGATGAACTGAATTTTGTTCGACAAAGTGTTTCATCTTGGCGCGATCGCCTAAACTGGATGCAGGCTGACTTAAACATTCCATCAACCCTTTCGCGATTTCCTCGGGGATGCTGGAATCTACAGTCAATCCCAAACCGTAACGATCGACCATTTCTCCCATCAGTCCGTAATCCGAACTTAAAATGGGTTTGTTCGCTGCTGCAGCCCACAGTAAAATCCCGCTCATGCCGACGTGACGTTGATAGGGCGCTAAAATTACGTCACTGATTTGAAAATAATCTGGAATTTCTGAATCGGGAATAAATTGATAGCGCGCGATCGCTTGGATCGGCTTAATTTGAGAAATTTTAGCAATTTTTTCGTCAATTTGTTGGGAAATTCTTGACTCTCCAACTAAAAGCAAGCAAAGGCGATCGCACCATTCATCACTTAAGCTGGCAATTGCTTCAAGAAGTTGATAAATTCCTTTTCTTTCGGTCAGAGATCCGAACATTAAAAAGACCGTTCTTTTTTCTTCTATTTGTAATTGTTTTTTCAGGGATTGACTACAATTTTTTTCAGCAGCGATCGGTAAAATTGGATCGGGTAAATGACAGATGCGATCGGTTTTATACCGTTTTTTTACAAAATCGACAGCAAAGGGATCGAGGCAAAACAGCATTTTGAGTTGTGGATGTTTCAAAACCCGAGAGATCGAAAATATTTCCCGCCATTTTTGAAGTCGATCGCCTTCAGAAGAGCGAGCCAGAGTCAGGCGATCGTAATGAAAAGTTGGTCTAAAATAAATTCCGGAAAAAGAACAGGGAGCGGTCAGGCCGAAGAGTAACGGGATTTGGTAAGTGTCGAAATACAAAACTAGACAATGGGTTGCCTTTAATGCTTTGGCGTAGCGACACAAAATTTGCCATTCTTGGAAGAACCGAAATGCTCTTTTTAAGCGCGACTTACGCGAACTCAACAGAGCTTCTTCTGCGGCTGAAATTGGTACAAACTGAATATTTTTGCTGGAGCAGCGATCGGCATATTCCAAAACGTCGGCATGTTCTACAACAAATCTCTGGGAGACTACGATATCTAAACGACCGGGTAAAGTATTTTTATCCCAATATTGGATTAAATATTGAATGTAGCTGGGGTGATGACCTCTAACGGAAAGATCGAACATCATCAAATTCATGATTTTGACGTTACTGCCGAGTGCGTACTTTTTCTCTCTGAGATTCCCTGTTCTTGGAGGTTTTATTACTTGATCCCTACGATAGTCATTCCTCTAAAGAGTAAAGGGGTATTAGCAATTTTATTTCTCCATGAAAAAGGAAGTATTTGTAAAGCCATTTCTGCGAGACGAATCAGGGGTAAGCTCCACCATTGAAGCGGGACTTTGACGATCGAGTCTTTTTGGTTTTTAATCCAAAAAAGTTTTTTAAATCTGACATTATCAAAAAGCTGATAAAGCTCGCTCACCGTATATTCCTTTAAATGGAATCCGGTAGCAAGTTCGTCAAAATATTTGGAAATATCATGAGGTCCAGAGAGTCGGTTGGGGGTAATGCAAATATATTGACCTCCCGGCGTTAAAGCATTGTAAATGTTTTGCAGTTGTTCGAGAGCGTCGTCTGGATGTAAATGCTCCATGAGTTGATGACTGTAAGCCAGATCGACGCTCTCGGGAGGAACGGGTATACTACAGCCATCGGAGACGATAAATTCGACGTTTTTGGGGAAATTAATGTCTTTGGCGACTTCGGTGGCAACATCGACAGCATACACTTTGGCGACTTTTTGCGAAACGGCGATCGCCAAGCTACAATCTCCCGGACCAATTTCTAAATAAGTGATGTCGTCTTTTAGGAAAAATCGCAATAATTCCAGACGACGTTCGACAATCCAAGCCGTAGTTTCAGCATTTGACTTGCGGGTCCATCGGGGATGGTGCCTAATAGTTTTATAAAGTTCGTCGTAAACCTGAGTGTATAGCTTTTGCCGTTCTTTTTTGCTAGAGTTCAACAAGCGCAAGGCGAGTTGTTTCTCTAATGCGTAGTGTTCTTGTATTTGTTCTAATTTTCTTGATTCTTTGGAGGGAATTTTGATTTTAGTTTTCACAATATTATCCTTCCTGGTGTTTGATAAAATGTTTTAAGATCTCAATCTTTAGCTGAGTACGGTTTGAATCCCCACAATACTTTACGGGAAGTTAAAAATGGATACTGTACAAATTTTGTAACGATCTAAATCACTTTTGCTTTGAAGAGTGACCCATTGCTGACGTAGGTTGCTTTAAAAAACGCGGGCAACTTCTAAAAGTCGAAGCTCGTGCAATTTGACTGTTTGCCCATGCATAATGAAGTGAGACCGCCAACTTGAGTTAAGCACAAACAAATGTTAATCCGCTACAACCATAAGCGATGTTTCGAGGAAATGACAATAATTTTTTGCTCTCATTTGTCTAGTTTTGTAAATGGATGACTTGAAACGATGCTTGAATTGTAGAACCTTTTACCCTCGATTAAAATTGCATATTTTCTCTAAAAAGATGAAAAAAAATTTTTCTTCAACGCGAGTTTCAACGGATGTAGCTTGTTTTTTGGGGTTCCTCGGTGGGGGGGGAGCGGAGCGGGTCATCCTCAATCTGACCAAAGGGTTCGTCAATCGCGGTTTGAATGTCGATCTGGTTTTGGCAAATACCGGGAGTCCGCATTTATGGCAAGTCCCGCCAGAGGTGAACATCGTCGATTTGAAGGCTCGAAAATTGTCGTCGAGTCTTCCCGCACTCGTGGGTTATTTGCGACGAGTCAGACCGCCAGCGTTGCTATCTACGCTGCATTATACAAATGAGATCGCGATCGCCGCCAAGTATTTCGCACGGGTTGACACCCGAGTGGTGGTGCGCGAGGCGAATCAACTTTCTCTCGATGTCGGTCAGTCAAACGCATGGAAAAAACGAGCGATTCCCTGGTTCGTGCGCTATTTATACCCATTGGCGGATGGGGTGGTAACGGTGTCTCGTGGGGTTGCTGAGGATTTATCGCGGGTGTGCGGTTTGCCATTAGAAAAAATTCAGGTGATTTACAATCCGACGATTACCCCTGATTTGGCGGTTAAAGCGGAAGAAAGTTTGAATCATCCTTGGTTTGAACCGGGACAACCTCCGGTGATTTTAGCGGTAGGAAAATTGCAAGCGCAAAAAGATTTTCCTACTTTAATTCGTGCCTTTGCACGGGTTCGAGAACGCACTGCGGCCCGCCTGATGATTCTCGGGTGGGGACCGGATCGATCGCAGTTGGAAGCATTGGTAGAAGAATTGGGATTGCAAGAAGATGTCGCTCTCCCGGATCATGTTGCCAATCCTTATGCATACATGAAACGATCGACTGTTTTCGTTCTTTCTTCGGCGTGGGAAGGGTTACCGAATGTGTTGATCGAAGCGATGGCGGTTGGAATTCCGGTGGTTTCGACCAATTGCAAGAGCGGCCCGTCGGAAATTTTAAAAGAGGGGGAATATGGGGTTCTCATTCCTGTTGGAAATTCCCAGGCAATGGCGGACGCAATTTTGACAGTTTTATCGGGGTCTTCGCGGGCGATCGCTTCCGATTGGCTGGAGCAATTTTCTCTAGATTATGCGGTTAACAAATATCTGGAGATCTTGCAGGTAAGATAACTCAAGCGGGCGATCGCCGCGATTGGTTTTGAACTGCGCAGCTCTGGTTCTTTATAAAACTGGGCAATCGCCTTTTTTTTACCACTGGGTCGGCAAAGTTTTTTTGAATCCTCCAAGAGAAATACTATGGATTTTCAAAAGATAAGCGAGATTGATCGCCAGTTCTTTAAGCAGTCGTTTCCACATCCAGCCGAACCAGCGTCCCATTTGTAAGTAACAGGCGAGCTTGTCAAGCGGTCTCATTTTAACCCGGGCGATCGCCGCTAAATATTGAACGAACCAGGTCCACAAACATAACATCAGTTTTCCTTTATTTTGAGGGTCGAACCAGACATTATAGTCATAATATCCCTGATGGTTTCGACCGGATGCCTGTCGGTGGTCTCGGTACAAAAACAAAGGTTCGGAAATTTCGTAAAATTCACCGTAGAGGGCGAGTTCTCCGAGCAGAATCATGTCCGAATTGACATAACTGGCAATTAAAGCCGTTTTTTTCAAAATATCCGTTCGGATTAACCCAAAAATGGGCGTCCAGCGATCGCCTCCGGGATGGTCGCTTTTGGTGCTTGAATTAGAGATTACTTCAGTTTGCAATGTAGATGTTTTACCTTTCTTGCGAGAACGTTTTTGAGGGAAAATTAGTTCTTGATAGCGCTTGAAACGTTGATTTGCAGTGGGAAAATTCAGCTCTAGAAGGTGGGCGGATTTTCTGAGGGATCGCTCTTGTTCGTCGATAAACATAACTCCGGTATAACAGAGGACGACGGAAGGATAGCGATCGAGGATTTCGACGCAACGTTCGAGATAGTTAGGAGTGCAAAGATCGTCATGAGCCGCCCATTTAAAATATAGACCTCGGGCTAATTGAAAAACGCGGTTGTAGTTTGGCGCTGCTCCGATATTTTCTGGATTTCGATAATAGCGAATCCGAACATCTTTGGCGGCATATTCTCGACAAATTTGCTCGGTTGCATCGGTAGAGGCATTATCTGAAATAACAATCTCGAAATTTTCAAAGGTTTGCTCGATTAAGCAGTCTAATGTTTGTCTGAGGAATTTTTCGCCATTATAAACGGGCAGGCCAATCGAGACCTGCGGAAATTGATTATTCACGCTTCGCATATTTTATTTCCGGTTATTAATTGTTGGGAATTTAAATTGTTTGAAACGGGATGGTTACGATCGCGCTCCTTCCAGCGATCGCCTCAATTTACAAAAAACAATGCTTTTTCTGCAATCGATCGAAAAAGTGCAAGAAAAATCCTTATTTTCGGCTTTAAAATTGTTTTGAATCGTGACAATCGAGGATGAAAAAGAGAGATTTACCCTCGCGGAAGCTTTAAAAACTTTTCGATTTTATAACATCTTCTCGCGAGATAGACTTGCTAGATTGCCGCTCTATTTGGGGAGAGCGATCGCGTGAGCAACCTGCCATTTTAATCCCGGGTAAGCGGCTTCCAGGGTCAAGATTTCATAGTTAAAATGGCTGACAAAATTATCGAGGATGCACCGTTTTTCTAAGACCCCTTCTTGTCGTTCGTCGTCAATTTCGTAAATCACGATCGGTCGAAAGATTTTGAGGGTGTCCGCCATTCCATAAAGCACGTCGAGTTCGGCTCCTTCGACATCAATTTTGATGAGGGTGGGAGGATCGAGTTCTAAATTTTCGATCGCGTCGTCGATGGCGATCGTTTCGATCGTCATTGTTGCCGTAACATCTGGAGGAGCCACGACCGTAGATAAAGTATGTCCGCCGGGATAGTGGGTCAACAGGAGTTTTCCGGTGCCACTTTTGCAAGATACGGCTTTTTCTAAAACAGAAACATTGCTCAGATGATTCAGTTCGAGATTGACTCGAATTCGCCGTGTATTGTGCCATTCCGGCTCGAAGGCGTAGACGCGCCCGGAAGGACCGACCAGGCGGGCGGCGATCGCGGTAAAAAATCCGAAATTGGCACCGATATCGTAAAAAATATCTCCCGGTTGTAAATAGCGAGCTAAGACATTTTGAACGGGTAATTCGTAAGTGCCAAATGCATAGTCGGGATTGGAATTTCCCCCGTTAAATTTCAATCCTTTGCCGACGCCGTGAGTCAGGGTGACATTGCGATCGCGCAAACTGGCCCGGACGAGGCGATCGGCCCATCGGTTCGATGGCAACTCGTACAACTTTTCAAGAAGTTGAAGGGGTACCAACTTCAACAGTGGGACGCTCGATGTTTTTAATGCAGTTTGGATGTTCATCGTTGACCTCCATTCACTCCATGAGTGTCAGCTTTAGCGCTAAAGTGCTTAAAACAGCTCCCGGTATCGTTTCCCCATTCCCAATTGGCGACTATCCCGACTCGATGAATAGATAGGCGGGAAATATGGGGATAAACATCGCTGAGTGCGCGATACAATACGGGTTCTTCGTTCACAAATGTCAGGTAATTGTTGCCGTCGAAAATGACGCGCAAGGTGTAGGGAATCCCCCAATACACCCGTTTGCCGACGTTGGTCCATACGGCGTCATACAATTCTTCAAATCCATCGAGATGAAAGAATGAGGAAATCGAGGCGCCACCGTAGCCGTCGTCGAGCCAAGTGCTGACGGTGATGTAATTGTCGGCATCCTGCCAAAAAATCAGCCCCGCGCGCCCGTTTTCCCTCTGTCCGAGATCGCTGCCGGGGGGCGTAATTTCAACCTGGACGTCCGCCAACTGGGGAAATGCCCAGGGGAGAGTATACGCAGTGCGATCGCGATTCGGCTGTTGGGCCGTGGCGCGGACGCGAGCGCTGCCGTTCCCCGTGCGTTCGATCGCCCCGCGTCCCATTTCCAAGCGCCAGGACTGACCCCCGATCTCCGTTTGGGTTTGGGAGAGTTCTAGGGGTTCGCCTTCAAAGTCATCGGCTAAAATCAGCTCGGAACCCGTCGCCATCCAAGGGGCGCCCAAGTCTTGACTGGCGGGGATCGCAACCGATCGCGGATGGGCTTCCAAGGCGCGAAACTGGTTCCCGTGGGGGTCGAGAAAACCGATGCCAATTCCGGTGGCGTCGGACCCCCGGCGATCGCCCAAGTCCCCGTCAAAGAGGGGTTGACCGTCGAGGAGCGCCCGGAAGCGATCGCCGTCGTCGAGGATCTGCACGGAATGAACGGTATTCGACGTGAGAACCGGGCGATCGTTCCGTGCTACCGGGTGCCAGACGCCGCCCTCTCGAATGCCGAGTTCCCAGCGATCGCCGGACAACCACAAGGCCCAAAAGTTCTCGCGATCGCGCGCGCGCCACACCAGCGCCGAGGTTCCCGGTCGCGCCCCGGTCGCGATCTCGGTATGCACTAGCCCGCAAGGCACCTGGGGATCGAGTAACGCCAGCGTGTCGGCGGCGACGGCGATCGTCCCCGTCGGCGTCCGTTGACAAGCGCCCGTGCAAACGCTCCAATCGCCTCCGATTTCGGCGGGAGAGCCGTCTAATTCCCCCTCGCCGACGAGGCGATCGGCCCCGCGAGCGCTGCCGTACCACTGCTCGAATTCCGGCACGGATTGCACCTGCACCCCATAAACGCGAGTGTCCACGCGGAAACCAATTTGACCGAGAACGCTTTGATAAATCGCCGCATAGACATTGGGGGTGAGATCGAACGGGTCGATCGCCAACGGACGCATCTCGGGATAGCTTCCCAGCCCTCGCGCCTGGGGAAGGGAAGCGGCATAGTAGGCGGCGCCGCGTTCGCGCAGGACGATCGCATAGTAAATTTGGAGGTTTTGCAAACCCTGAAACAGGGGCGCGCAGCGATCGCCCACGCGCACCAACAGTTCCCCATTATCCGCTCCCGTGGCCCGCACGATCGCCGCATTCCCTTCCATCAAAGGATTGCCAGGAACGGCGCTGGGAAACCACCCGATCGCGAAATTTTCCTCAATTCGAGGTAAGGGAACGTATTTCGAGAAGCGCGGCGTACTGCGAATCCAAGTCAACAGCCGTCTGAACATCCCGCGTTTGTGAGGACTCGTCAGCCATCGCCACAACCGCTTGTGAGGTGCTTCGGCCTCACTTCCGAGCCACCAACGCCATAGTCGTTGGCGCAGGGTTTCGAGCAAACTACTTTCAGAGGTGTTGTGTCCGTTGAGGACGAAAGCGGTAAAGGTCAAGCCATTACGGCGGGGGTACGGGCCGTAAGCAATTCCCTGTTTGCCCCAACCGGGGGTAATCAACGGTTGTAGGCGCAAGGCACCGTTATCGATGCCGATCCGTTTTTCAACATCGGCGCCGAGACGCCGCACCCCACCCGGACTCAAAGTGCCAATGACTTTCCCGGAAGGACGGCAATCGGTAAAGGAATCGGTCGCGGCGCGATCGCCGATCTGGCCGAGGGTTGGCGTTGGAGTAGGCTGCGAGGGTTGGGACTTGAGTAGATTTAACACGGTTTTGACTCGGTTTTGAGTTAAAATTTCACCCCTTGCATGGCCGGGGAGCGAATAGCTTTGTGTCCGAATCGCCATTGTCGATTTTGAGGCGATCGCGGTGAGGGGTGTAGATAGAAAAACTCTCGATTTTGCAAAAAACATTCTAAAAATTCACCGTTAGAAACATCGGCCAAAATCGGCCAACGATCGCAGGTCAAACGCACCATTTGAGAGCGATAGCAATTTAATGCCTTTTTTTTCGTTTCTAAAACATCACTAATATCGATCGCATGTCGGAATTCTCGCGCTAGTTTCAAGCCAAACTGGGCTTTCCAGGTACTGCTTAAAACCTCTAATTTCTCTTGTCGGTTGCCCACGAAACTCGTCCACGGCCAATGACGCCAGAACCAAATGGGATATTCGTAAATCGCCGCATTTAAATCCAGATCTTCGAGTGCTTTTCGCACGATTTGATGAGTCGCGTAATGGTCGGGGGGTGTATCGCCGGAGTAGGGAATAAAAATTTCGTGCGGTCGGCGATCGCCTAAAATTTCTTTAACCCGATCGCCCGCCAGTTCTCGACAATTGTGTAAGGTTCCATCTCGAATGTCGAGAAAGAAAACATCTCGTTCGGGAACGCCAAGAATTGCAGTAGCAGCGAGGGCTTCTTGTTTGCGAATGGCTTTCAGTTCTGCTTCGGCGATAAATTTAGAGTGCGATCGCGCCCCATCGGTCATGAATACGATTCCTAGCTCGGCTTGCGCTTGTTTTTTACGGGCGATCGTTCCCCCACAGCCGAGGGTTTTATCGTCTTGATGGGGCGCAAAAACGATCGCCGAATGGTTTAATCGGGCAGCTAAATACGGGCTGACACTCCGATTCATCAAGGACTGATTAAATTGGCGTGCTAGAGTTTTTAATGACCATTTAAATTGGAATGAATTAGTCATTATTTTTGTTGGAGATTTTGATAAACATTCCAAACCCGTTCGCTGACGCGATCCCAAGAAAATAACTTGAGAACTCGTTCTCGTCCCGCCTTACCCATGGAGGTTCGGAGGCGATCGTCTTCCAGTAACTTCAGAATCGCTGCCGCCAGAGAATCGGGATCGCCAGCGTGACAAAATAAACCCGTTTTCCCTTCTTCAATCACTTCTGGCATTCCTCCGACCCACGTCACGATCGCGGGAAGTTCTGTAGCCATTGCTTCGATTAAACTCATCCCGAAAGCTTCCGTGAGTGAAGGATTGATGAGAATATCGCTTTCCCGGTAAAATTCAGCTAAGTGAGAGTGGGGAACCGACCCGGGAAAAGAAACGCGATCGGCTATTTTTTCAGTAATGAGACTATCTAAATAAGTTGCATAATTTTTCTCATAAAATATGTTTAACTTTTGGACTTCGGGATCGTCACTCAAATCGACAATAAACTCCCGGGGAGTAGATCCTTTAGGACCGACGATTTGAAGGGTAACTTGTCGATCGTGTTCGACCACTTTACGGAAAGCTTCTAAAAGGACGTGTACGCCTTTCTCCGGTGAAATTCGCCCGACAAATATTAAGGTTTTAGGGAGGCGATCGCGCGGTTTTTCTGGGGGGCGAAAGTGGTCGAGATCGACTCCATTAAAAACCGTATGACATCGAGACGCAAAAGCGGGGAATTTTTGGCGTACTTTGTCGGTGACGTGTTCGCTACATCCGAGGATGGCATCGGTTTTTCGGAGGCGGCGAGCGATCGTCGTCGCTTGTAACTGAGTGAGCCACTCGCAATGCATGTGTAAAATAATTTTAATCTTCGGATTGAACGTCCGAACGATGGGAACGAAATGAGACAAATTGTGAATATGAACGAGATCGCAGTGTTGTCGTCGCAGATCTAAGGCGATCGCCAAAATATACCAAAAATGGTAAAGCGTAGAATTAAATAAAGGAGAGGGAGAAATCAGCACAATTTTTGAAAGTTCCCGCAAGATCTTCAGGAAGATGCGATCGGGAATTAGAGAGATTCGGCGATATTCAATCCCTCGATACGTTTCACATTTTACTTGCGATTTGTGACGTTTACAATAGCTGACGATCGCGCCATCTTTGCTCAGACGACTGGATACTTCATAAGTCCAGGTCGCCACTGAATCTGCATTTTGAACCGGAGGAGTGACCACACTCCACGGTTGGTTAATAAAAGCTATTTTCAATGGAGTTATCCTCCAATTGTTAAAAAAAGGAATCAAAAGCCAATCAAAAGTCACAGGTGGAGCGGAACTAATTGCGCGAAACAATTAATCCGTCAAACAAGACCATAAAAAGCCCGAGCCACGATCGCACTCCACGATCGACAACGCTTTAAAATTGTTTTAATTGTGCCGATCGCTTAAGCTATTTCGCCTCAATTGAGTTCAATTGAGCGAAATAGAGCTTACATCTCCCGAACTCCCCTGTAACAAGGGAATTTAGAGAGATTTTTTCGTAATTGATTGGGTTGAGAAAACCTAGATCCAGAATCTCGATCGCCATCGCCATCGCCATAGATAGGCTGACACTGGCGCCCTAGAAAGGCAAGTATGAATCCCTTTTTCAAGGGAATTCCAAAGAGCGATCGAGAGCTGAATCAATAGAAAATTGCTACAGACTCGATGGCGGCAAAAAAGCCAACATTTTTCCTTCGACGATTTATTATTAAAGATGCATTTTCCCTGAAGATCCGATCGCCTCGACCTCCCCAGAAAGACTGCACTCGCCTCAAGGAATCAATCTCGAAGCCGCGAATCTCTTGGGTGACCGATAGGGCATCAATCGATCTGGGTGGAATAAATTAAATGAGTTTTATTATGAGATTTCCGAAAATCTACTGAGAGTATGCCATTAATCGGTTGGAAATTGCAAGAGCTTTCGCGGTGGATTTACACAATCTTTACAAAAGCGATCGGGAGGCGATCGCCCCCGTCGCCAGCCCGTCTGTAGAGGCTGTAAAGTTCTTCTGGCAAAAGATACAGACCTGACGGAGATTGAAGCCTCGACAGCGATCTAGCTTTGACCGAGGGCGTGTCAGTCAACGTGCTACGTGATTTCACTGAATTTCTGCCCATTGGAGCAATATTTGAGACGAATTCACTGCGATCGTCCTAAATTCGGTGGATCTGAGTTCGACCTTGTCAACTTGCCAAATTGTCGGAAGGACACGGCAATGCTCTGTCCCTTGTATGTTATTCGTCGTCTGGTGGAAGACGATGAACCGCTCTGCCCGCTTCGGTCAGGTGAAGCTGGCGTGTCCCTTAGATCCGGCGCCCTTGCTTGCAAATATGCCACAAGGCAATCAAATCGTGGGTTTTACCGCCGCCAAAGCTGGTTTCTAAGCGAATTGCCCGGGAACCGATCCCCTGGCGGCTCAAACGGCCAAATACTTCGCGAATCAGGGTTTTGATCCCCTCAGTAGCGAAGGTATTGGCAAAGAAAGTATGAGGGTCTTGATAAACGTGAGGGGCTTTCCCTTCGACGACGGCGCGCAAGTCGGCGGCGAATAATTCAAATGCCAATTCTCCCGAAAGGATTTTGGCACGCGGTTCGCAGGTCGCGAAGATCGGTTGCAACATCGGTTCGCTTCGGAGGTGGGGGAAGGTTGAGAGACGGAGGTGGTTTGATCTGACAAGGTTGGGTCTCTCGAACCAAATTTTTGTATAGAGTGCTTAGATACACTTATTGCCCTCGTGCGAATCCCGGGAGTGTGGCGCGATCGATATCAATGACGTTCTTTAAGGGGCGAGATCCATTAGTTTTCGGTCGTGTTTCGTTCTAAAATTTCCGTAAATAGATCGACATAGCGAGAGGCTTGTAATTCTAAAGAAAATTCTCGTTCTGCCTTTGCTCTAGCGGCTATTTTTAACTGGCGATGGCGATCGCGATCGTCGAGAACCCAAGCGATCCCTCGGGCGAGATCTTCGCTGTCAAAGGGTTTAACGAGATAGCCATTTTGTTGATGATCGACAATATCTTTTAAGCCCGTAGCATTAAAGGTCACTACGGGGGTTCCACAGGCTAAAGATTCCGAAGCTGTTTGTCCGAATGCTTCCTCTTTGGAAGGAACGATCGCCACGTCGGCTGCTGCATAAGCAATGCTTAAAGAAATATCGTCATGTAAATGACCTAAATAATTCGTTTTCAAGCCCAGATCGATAGGTTGCTCCGGTTGAGACGATCCAAAAATGACTAATTCACTCCGATCTTGCCACTGGGAATGAGATAATTGTTGTAAGGCTTCTTGAAGTAGAGAAAATCCTTTGCGCGGATCTTTGGTCGCCTGAATAGCTCCGAATAAGATTAAATCTTTATCTTGGGGAAGGTTTAAAATTTGACGGGCAGTATGACGATCGATCGGTTTATAAGTTTGAGTATCGAGAGCGAAGGGAATGACTTCAACGCGGCAATCTCGCAATAAAGAACTCGATCGCGCGCATTGAGCCAACCACTGACTGGGAGCAACAACCGTTAAATTTAACTCTTTCCAGACCTTGGCTTTTCGATTCCAAATCCAACGGGATAAATCCGACTCTTTTTGAGAGTTTAAAAATGGACAAGCACCACAATTGACCCGATAGCGATCGCAATCCCCACTGTAATAACATCCCCCAGTAAATGGCCACATATCCATCAGCGTCCAAATGAGGGGTTTCTTTAACTTAGCTAATGTTTCTAACTGTAAATATCCATTGCCGACCCAATGCAAGCAAACTATATCTGGAGCGATGGTTGCCACTCGCTCGTCAATTCCATCCGGACACCACTGAGGAGAAAAACTATTGTAATTAAGACCAGAGTAAAATTTTAAAGGAAAGGAGTTTAAATTAGCCCTGAAACGCGAAAAAACTTTTCCAAACCCTGTTTTAGGAGCTAAAACCTTGGGGTCTTGGCTGGACTTTACCCGAACCAACATTTGGGAATTAACCCCAAATTTTTTTAATCCTTGATGGACTCGATAGGCGGCACGAGCAGCCCCCCCGGAAATATCAAAGGTACTCAAGTGAACGACATTGAGAGGAGATTTTAAGTGGTTCATATTATTGTGTCATCTTATCGATCTTTATTTAAACCAGTTAGGAATTACTAAGTGAATATTAATGAGCTGTTTCGATTGATGTATGCCAATGCTCTTTGATTTTTCAAATGACACCTTCGGCGAGACCCAGTAACACCTACCCATCTATTGACACCTATGCATTTTAAAAAAGAAAGAGAGTCACCTAATCTGAGTGGCTTTCTTCACCGAGAACCACCTCTTCATAGGTGCCACATTTGACAATTTTACCTTTTTCTAAGGTATAAATGCGATCGCAGTCTTTAACCGTGGTCAGACGATGGGCGATAATAATCATGGTTTTCGTGCCACTGAGTGCGTTAATTGCCTCAGAAATTAAACTTTCCGTTTCATTGTCTAATGCTGCCGTCGCCTCATCTAAAACTAAAACTTCTCGTTCGTGATAAAGCGCTCTAGCAATCCCCACACGCTGACGCTGACCGCCTGATAAGCGGACTCCTCTTTCCCCCACTTCCGTTTGCAATCCTTCTGGGAGTTCGTCAACTAACTCGCGCAATTGAGCTGCATCTATAGCTTGTTGCAATCGATGTTCGTCGATGCGATCGTCACTCACTCCAAAAGCAATGTTTCTGGCTAATGTATCGTCAATGAGAAAAATTGATTGTGGGATATATCCAATCGATTGACGCCAATTTGCCAAGTTTTCATAGATCGAGTGGCGATCGACTTTTATATCTCCGTCTTGAGGAATCAGTAGCCCTAAAATAATATCGACTAACGTTGTTTTACCCGCGCCGGATTTGCCGATTAATGCGATCGATTCGCCTTTTTTAATTTCAAAGGAAATTCCAGCGATCGCAGATTCTGAAATGTTGGGATAATGATAAAAGATATCTTCGATTTCGATGCTATCTTTTATCTCCAGAGGTTCGATCGACTCTGGAAGATCGGCCAGAACTAATCCTTTTTGCTTCGAGACGGCTTCAAATTTATCTGAATGTTTTCCGTAAATCTCTTTTAAATTCTCTTCAGAAGCCTCCAATTCTTTTAAATCTAAATAAAGTTTTTTAAGGACATAATCCGAATTTCTTAGGGTACTAATTGCGCCCATCAAGTTGCTGATAGCCGGAATTAAACGAATGGAAGCCACTGCAAAAATACTTAAAATGGCAGTCAATTGCTGGACGTCTTGATCTAGCAATAAAAACAGAGAGATAAACCCAACCAGAAAAATAACTAAAAAAGTTTCAACAATAATCCGGGGTAATAGTTTAAAGCCAAAAAAGGAGCCGCTCGCTTTTTCATATTTATCCGTTTGGGTTTTGAGTTGGTTTTCAAAGTAAGAACTGCATCCAATAACTTTTGTTTCTTTGATTCCTCCCAATCCATGATTGATGATTCTAATCATCGATTCGTTCGCTTCATGAACTTCTTGTCCCCAGTAGCTTAATTTGTTTTTTGAATAAGCAAACAGCAACCAGCAAGGAAGAAGAAGCGCTAAAATCGCAACAATGGCCATTAAGTTAGTGGCACATAACAAAAGGGTTAAAGATAAAATGACAATGACGTTGGCAATAGAATTGAGCAGGGGGATTAAAATAGCATGACCGAAAGTATAGGTATAGTTGGTAATGCTCTGGATTAGAGTTGCACTATTCCTAGATAGGTGAAAGGTGTATGGTGCGTTTAAATAGGCGTTCATTAACTTATTCGCTAACTCGCCTTTGAGTTGGAAGCTAAAAATAAAGACATAGGTTTGTGCGTTCCAACTAATAATCGACTTGAAGATAAAAATCAGGATAATAAATATTCCGAGACAGGCGATAAACTGACTTTCGGAAGGTAATCCAGACCGAGCGTATAAATTATTTAAAAATGAATTGGTTTGAACGATCTCCGGTTGGGTCGCAAGGGATAAAAATGGCCCGATTAAGCCAATCCCGAAAGCTTCCATCAAAGAAACAAATAGAAAAGAAAAAGTCAGGGGAACTAAGTATTTCTTTTTGTCGCCTAGGACGAAGAGGCATTTTCGTAAGTAAGATATCATTATTCTACTGGTAACTAGTTTTTGAAGAAGGTAAAAAGCTTGTCAGTTGAGTGACTCAATTGTTTTAAAAAACATCATGAAATACAAATGTTTTTTGCGAACAAGAATTCAAAATTAAATACATTTGTCGATCGCGAGGCGATCGTCGGATCGAAGGTGTCGAGACTGTGAGTATTTTATTGAGTTTTATCTTAAGCTTTAATCTTTTGTCAATGGCAATGGGTGTTGGTTGCCAGGAGATTGACTCATAACGGTTTCGGAGGATTGTGTTTTGTTGACAATTTCTCGACAGATATATATATGTGACAGTTATTGTGCTATTTAAGATTTAATTGTGGCAAGACTGTTATTTTGTGAAAAATACAGCAGTTTTCGCTGTTGGGCGGTACATTTCGATCCCCCTAAATCCCCCTTATTAAGGGGGATTTAGGGGGGTTGGGGGGATCTTTGCCTCTTGTACCTCATGACAGCGCGAATTGCTGTAATGAATTCTTGCATGATTAAACGCCGAATTCTAGCTGGGTTGTCGATTCCAGGGGCGATCGATGCAAAACCTCAACCCATACTCCTCAACCCATACTGTTAAGGGCTAACAAAAAATAGCCGATCGCCCCGATCCCATTCCGGCAGTGAGTGAAACCGTACCTGAGTGGGGGCGTTTTCTGCCTGCCGACCTCCAAGGCACTCGATACAATGGAAAGCACTTGAGGAAAACACTTGAGGAAAACGCGATCGGAGGCGATCGCCCCTAATTTTCTTCCGTATTTTCTCGTAAACCTTCCTATTCTAGCGAATTTAACGAGGTGGGTAGACTATGAATCAATTTAAAACCGTTGCCCTTCTAGGTCTGCTCAGTGGCTTACTCATCAGTGTAAGCTACCTGCTCATCGGTGGTTCTACGGGAGCCTTAATCGGAGTCACCCTAGCCGCCGTCACCAATATCGGCTCGTGGTACTATTCCGATCGCATCGCCCTGGCGGCGTACCGCGCCCAACCCGCGACCCTCAACCAAGCCCCCGAACTCTACCACATGGTGCGGCGGCTGAGCGATCGCGCCGGAATCCCGATGCCCGCCCTCTACATCGTCCCGAGTCCGTCCGCCAACGCCTTCGCCACCGGACGCGACCCCGAACATGCCGCCGTCGCCGTCACCGAAGGCATTCTCAACCTCCTCCCCAGGGACGAACTCGAAGCCGTCATCGCCCACGAACTGAGCCACATTCTCAACCGCGACACCCTCACTCAAGCCGTCGCCGCCACCATTGCCGGGGCTATTTCCTTTATCGCCCAAATGGCCTTTTGGTTCTTCCCCATGGGTGGCGACGACGACGGCCCCAATCCTCTCGGCTTGATTCTAACCCTCTTCCTGGCGCCGATCGCCGCCACCGTGATTCAATTGGGGATTTCGCGAACTCGCGAATTTGCCGCCGATGCGGGGTCGGCCCGACTGACCGGAAACCCCAGGGCCTTAGCCCGCGCCTTGGAACGGTTGAGCAGCAGCGCTGAAACCATTCCGATTCAAGGGAATCCCGCCTTCGAGCCCCTATTGATCGCCAATGGATTCTCCACGCGCCAATTTTTAGCCAATCTCTTCTCAACCCACCCGTCTACCGAAGCCCGGGTCGAACGGTTGCTAAAGTTAGAAGGAGATTTACCCGGGGCCGACGTGGGTAACTTCATTCGCAGTTAAAGCCACTGTAGCCCCCATCATTCCCGAGTTTTCAAACTTTAAAAACCCATTCAGGAGCAACAAACATGACAGACGAAGCCAATAACGTGCCCAAGGAAAGCGCCTTAGTCGAAGTCAGCCCCGAGACGGCCAAACTGGTTAACGAACAGATGCCGGATGCCACCGAACAGGTGAAAAAAGAGACGATGGCGCTGTTTGAAGCGATTAAAAAACGCGCTCAAGCGGAAATCCAAGGAGCCAGCCAGTTTACCACCGATGCCTATCTCAAAGCCGTGGGACAGGCGCGAGAAGCGATTGAAAAAGATAAAGTCCTCGATCCCGATCGCATCGCCTACACCGTCAAACTGATGGAAATGGACGCACGCCAGAATTGGGAAGCGATCGAAAAAGAAATCAAGGATTTAGGCGATCGCCTCAGTCAAATGGCCACCGATGCCTGGAATTCGATCGTCAATCCCTCCAAAAAGCAATAAAACCCGCGCCGGGATCTCCGGTCGCCTCAATTGCCAAAACCGGGGTCAGAGCATCTACGTCTCTGACCCCGGTTTGTTTTGTGTTACCATCTCCTTTCCCTGTGATTTCGCACAATCTTACGGAGATCTACTCAGGATGCCCCCTCATGCCGGATAATTGAGAAGTTTGTCCGGCTCGTCGTGCGAACGCGACCCCCACGGGCAACACCTCAACCTCGTTGACTTGTCAATCCACTCAGTCTGAATTTTCTATCGACCACCATGCGAACTTACTACTGCGGCCACCTCCGACCCGAGCATATTGGAGAAACTGTCACCCTTTGTGGATGGGTAGACCGTCGTCGCGATCATGGTGGCGTGATTTTCTTGGATTTGCGCGATCGCTCCGGCATCGTCCAAGTCGTCAGCGACCCCGAACGCACCCCGGATTCTTACGCCGATTGCGAAAAAATGCGTAACGAATACGTCGTCAAAATTACCGGACGGATCTCCCGGCGTCCCGAGGATTCGCTCAACCCCAAACTGCCCACGGGGGAAGTGGAAATTTACGCCGATCGCGTCGAACTACTCAATGGTATTTACAAAAAACTGCCGTTTCCGGTGGCTAACGCCGACACCGAAGCCGTTCGCGAAGAATTACGCCTCAAATACCGTTATTTAGACCTACGCCGGGAACGGATGAGCCGCAACCTGCGGATTCGCCACGAAACGATCAAAGCGATGCGTCGCTTCCTCGAAGACGAATGGGACTTTATCGAAGTCGAAACCCCGATGCTGACCCGTTCGACTCCCGAAGGCGCCCGCGATTATCTGGTTCCCTCTCGGGTCAACCCCGGCGAGTGGTTCGCCTTACCCCAGTCGCCGCAACTGTTCAAACAACTGCTGATGGTCGCCGGGTGCGATCGCTACTACCAGATCGCACGCTGCTTCCGCGACGAAGACCTGCGGGCCGATCGCCAGCCGGAATTTACCCAACTCGACATCGAAATGAGTTTCGTCGAAATCGAGCAGATGCTCGACGTTAACGAAGCCCTGATGTGTCATATCTTCAAAGCCGTTCGCGGGATCGACTTGCCCCGTCCGTTCCCCCGCCTCACCTACGCCGAGGCGATCGACCGCTACGGAACCGATCGCCCGGACACCCGCTACGGCTTGGAATTGGTCGATGTCTCCGACTTGGTGAAAGACTCCGGTTTTAAAGTCTTCTCCGGCGCCGTCGCCCAAGGTGGGATCGTCAAAGTCCTGCCGATCCCCGGCGGAAACGACGCGATCTCCAACGTCCGCATCAAACCCGGCGGCGACTTATTCAAAGAAGCTGCCGAAGCCGGAGCTAAGGGACTCGCCTACATTCGCGTGCGCGAAGGCGGTAAAATCGACACGATCGGGGCGATCGCCGACAACCTCACCCCCGAACAAAAACAAGAACTGCTCGCGCGCACCGACGCCCAACCGGGACATCTATTACTCTTCGGCGCCGGAGACACCGCCACCGTCAATAAAACCCTCGATCGCCTCCGCCAAGTCGTCGCCCGTCAACTCGGCCTCATCGACGAGAGTAAAATTAACTTACTCTGGGTCACCGACTTCCCGATGTTCGAGTGGAACGCCGACGAAAAACGGCTCGAAGCCCTGCACCACCCCTTCACCGCCCCCAACCCGGAAGACCTCGACGACCTCAAAAATGCCCGGGCTTTGGCCTATGACATGGTGTATAACGGCTTGGAAATCGGCGGCGGCAGCTTGCGGATTTACCAACGCGAAATCCAGGAAAAAGTGTTCGAGGCAATCGGTTTGAGCGAAGAAGAAGCCCGCAGTAAATTCGGCTTCTTACTCGATGCCTTTGACTACGGAACCCCCCCTCACGGCGGTATCGCCTACGGTTTAGACCGTCTCGTGATGCTCCTCGCCTCAGAAGAATCGATCCGCGATGTCATGGCCTTTCCAAAAACCCAACAAGCCCGTTGTTTACTCACGGGCGCCCCGGCGAAGGTGGAGCAACCCCAACTTAAAGAACTCCACGTCGCCTCTACCTACAAGCCGAAAAAAGACTAATGGTACTGTCGTGATTTGATTTTTTATCGTTCGAGTTGACGACTTTCGACCCGAGGCGATCGCCTCGGGTCGATTTATATAAAATCATCAATCAATCGAGAATTTCCTTGCTTTATACCATTTTCTAAACCCTCGATCTCTCTCATTATTTTTGAAAATTTTTGAAAAACAGTATTACAGCACTCGGGCGTCTGATGAAGTACAGTGCCTATCCCCCTATCCCCCCTTCGCCCCCCTTTCAAAGGGGGGTTGGGGGGATTTCGGGGGGAACGAGGAAAGTAGGGGTTTGGTAACCAAACCCCTACCTGGCGAGGGGGATCTAAATGTCTTGCATAGCAGAGGAAAATGCTGTAAAAACTGCTAGATATTTCAAAAAATCAAGTGAAATACCCCAATGATATAATCTAAAATCCAACATCTAAAATCTAAAATTCCAATGACCTCACCCACCGCAACCTTATTACTTTCTTGCCCCGATCGCCGGGGATTAGTCGCCGAAATTGCTAATTTTATTTATTCTCACGGTGGCAATATCGTTCACGCCGATCACCACACCGATTTTACCCGAAAAATCTTCCTCACGCGCCTCGAATGGCAATTAGAAGGCTTTGATTTATCCCGAGAAGAAATCGCCCCCGCTTGCGAACAACTCGCCGGATCTTTACAAGCGAATTGGCAACTGCATTTTTCCGATACCGTGCGCCGCTTGTCGATTTGGGTCAGCCGTCAAGATCACTGTTTGCTCGATTTACTCTGGCGACAAAAAGCCAAAGAATTTACGGCAGAAATTCCCTTAATTATTAGCAATCACGAAGACTTAAAAGAGATTGCGCTTCAATTTGGTGCCGATTTTCACTACTTACCGATTACCCCGGACAACAAAGCCGAACAAGAAGAAAAACAGTTGCAATTATTGCGAGACTACCAGATCGATATCGTTGTTTTAGCAAAATACATGCAGATTTTGCGCCATAACTTTATCACGCGCTTCCCGAATATTATCAATATTCACCACTCCTTTTTACCTGCATTTGTCGGCGCAAAACCCTACCATCAAGCCTACAAACGCGGGGTGAAAATTATTGGGGCGACGGCCCATTACGTCACCGACGAGTTAGACGCAGGACCGATTATCGAACAAGATGTGGTGAGGGTTTCTCACCGAGATGAAATCGCCGATTTGATTCGGAAAGGGAAAGATTTAGAACGGATCGTGTTAGCGAGGGCCGTGCGATCGCACCTGCAAAATCGGGTTTTAGTTTACGGCGATCGCACCGTCGTTTTCGGTTAATGATTGCCTTCGGACTCTTCCGACGCGATCGCCCGATTTAAGTGGCTGCGTAAGGCTTGATGTTGTAAAAAACGCAACCACCACCAGCCCGCCAAACAGCCGATCGCGTAATAGGGAAAGTCCGACCAAGTAAAAAATGTTCCCAATACCAACCGACCCATTAACGTCGCTCGAATCGCCTCTAAAAAGGGCGGATGCCATAACTGTAGAAATTCTACAGCACAAATCACGACAAACACGATCCAAGCATTCCATTTAGGCGACAACTTCGGCACTAAAAAGGCCAGTAATAACATCCAAAAAATGTTATAAGGAACGCCACCAAAACTATTGTTAACCCATTCGCGTCCCGGACCGGGATAAAACTTTAACGCCAGTCCTAACGGGACGATCGCCAGGAGGGAAAGGGCGAGAAATAGGCGATATTTAAAATTGGGATGACGGGGAGAAAATAGAGAACTCATTAATTGTATTTTACTCTGAAATAACCGGAAAATCGAATCAATAGCTCTAAAATAAACCCTCAAAATCCCCTTAACATCAAGAGGCGATCGCCGATCGCGTTTGGGTCAGAGGAATTTCTAAAACAAACTCAGTTCCGCGACCGATTTGAGACGTACAGCGTAAATTCCCCCCATGTTTGTCTACTACAATTTTATAGGCGATCGCCAATCCCAAGCCCGTTCCAAAACCGACGGGTTTGGTGGTATAAAACGGATCGAAAATTTTGGCGATCGTCGTTTCACTCATGCCGATTCCATTATCGGCAATCCGAATTTCAATTGAATTAGCCAGCGATCGCGTGGCAATGAGAATTTGTCCCGATTCTGGGGAATTTTGTCCGGAATTAGAGCTGCGATCGCGCTCTTCGATCGCTTCGAGGGCATTATTCAAAATATTCATAAAAACTTGATTCAGTTGTCCCGGATAACATTCAATTTCCGGCAAATCACCGTACTCTTTGACCACTTCGATCGCCTGGCGATGGGAATTGCCTTGCAAGCGATGTTGCAATAACATCAAAGTGCTGTCGAGATTGTCCTGAATCCGAACTCGCTTCATATCCGCTTCGTCCAAGCGAGAAAAAGTCCGCAGAGACTGGACAATTTTGCGAATTCGTTCGGCCCCGGATTTCATCGAGGCGATCGTTTTGGGAAGATCTTCGATTAAATAGTCCAATTCCACCGCTTCGATCTCCGCTTCGATCTCCGGAGTCGGATCCGGATAATGCTCGCGGTACAATGCCAAAACCGAACATAAATCCGCCGTGTATTCTTCCGTATGAATCAAATTCCCATAAATAAAATTTACCGGATTGTTAATTTCGTGGGCAACTCCCGCCACTAACTGACCGAGAGACGACATTTTTTCCACTTGAATTAAATTTGCTTGAGTTTGTCGCAACTCGGTTAAGGTTTGTTCTAATTCCAAACTCTTCGCCGTCGCCAATCGCGCCGACTCGCGCGATTGCGTATATAATGACGCTTGATCGATGGCGATCGCCAGGGAATTACACACTGCCTGTAACAATTCCACCTCGTCTTTTTCCCAAGTACGTTTGGAGAGATCTTGAGTGCAAATCACCGCGAAGATTTCGTCCAATTCCGTTCGCATCGGTAACAGCAAACTCGATTGATGTCGAGTTGCCATCATCAAGGCGCGCAAGGTGGGGTCGGGTTCGCGATCGATGTCGTCAATTTGAATCGGTTTGAATTGTAGTAACATCTCCCCGAACGATCCCAATTTTTCCTGGCTGTAATAGGCGCTGCTACTGGCTAACTGGGGGCTTTTCGCTTCGTTGACTAACTCCCAAAACGGTCGTTCGCCGTCGCGATAGTAGCGCCAGAACATGCAGCGATCGCTCTCTAACAAATTGCGAATTTCGCTGACCGCCGTAGCGACAATAGTTTGTAAATCTAAAGAATTGCGAATTTGGGTCGCCAGACGGTTGAGCAGTTCTTCCCGATACGCCAGTTCTCGATATTGGGCTTCGCTTTCTTGTAAGGCTAATTCCGATTGTTTGCGTTCGGTGATATTCGTAGTGGTTACGATCGCCCGCCAAATCCGACCTTCGCCGTCGCGAAGGGGGGTAATGGCGATTTCCCACCAGGTGGCGACGCGATCGAAATTAAAGGGTTGCTCGAAACGAAGCGCCTCCCCAGTTTCTACACATTGGCGATAACGATCGCCGAGAATTTCAGCCGCATTGGGGGGTAGCAACTCCGAGGTCGCCTCGCCGACGGTTCCCTCGGGGGCGATCGGTGCCAGTCGCTGCCAGGTCGGATTGTGACCGACATAGCGGAAACGGTAGCCCGTCGGCGATTCGTCCCGTTCGATATCGACGATCGAAATACCGATATCGACCCCTTCATAAATACTGCGTAAAAACTGCTCTTGTTCTCGCAAGGTCATTTCCACCGCTTTGACCTCGGAAATATCGCGGCAGATCGTCGATAAATATTCGACCTCCCCGTTGTCGTTGTAATGAGCGATCGCCACTTGCGACACGGGGATTAAGTGACCGTCGGCGTGCAGGAGTTGAGTTTCACCGTGCCAGATCCCCCGTTCGATCGCCGTAGGAATGGCGACTTCGACCATCAGTTGACTGATATGGGTCGGGTGTACGTCGCCGACAGAGAAATCCCCGAGTTCGCGATCGCGACTCAAGCCGATCATCTGCCGACCGCCTCGGTTGATATAGGTGATTTGTCCGGAAAGGGTCGTGGTTCCGATAAAATCGGGGGTCGCTTCGAGAATCCCCAACAGACGCTGGTTTAAGGCTTCGGCCCGTTTGCGGTCCGTAATATCGAGAAGCGTACCGAACACTTGCGCGATCGTACCGTCGGGATCCGCACTCGATTCGATGCGAGCGTTAGCGTAGCGCCAAGTGCCATCTGCACGCATCACCCGCAAGTCGAGATCGCAAACACTCGGACGGGAAATCGCCGTTTCGAGGGCATCGCGGTAAGCGTCGCGGTCGTCGGGGTCGATCGCCTGGAACCAGTCGTCAACGGAGGCGATCGCCTCGTCGGGGCTTCGTCCTAAGATCCGGTACAGTTGTTCCGAAGCGACGATCTCCCCGGTGGCGACATCCAACTCCCAACTGCCGATTTGGGCGATCCGTTGGGCTTCTTGGAGTTGCTTTTGGCTGTGACGCAACGCCACTTCTGCCTGTTGGCGCTCGGTGTAGTCGTGAGCAAAACCGATAATGGCGACGATCTGACCGTCTTCGTCAACTAACGGCAATTTCTGAGTTTCAAACAAGCGCATTTTACCGTCACCGTCGGTCGCCGGATCGTAAGAATTGTAGATCCTCTCTCCGGCGAGAACGGCGCGATCGTCCTGACGGAAGCCGCGAATACCGCGATCGCGATCGCCGAAGACTTGCTCGGGAGGGAATCCCAGTTCCAGATCGTCGTGACCGAGCATTTCTTCCGGGGTTTTTCCCAACGCCGTCGCGTAACTTTGGTTGACCAACAGATAGCGAAAGTCCCGATCTTTAGCAAAAATCCAATCTGGGGTCGTATCGATCGCCTGTCGTAGCAGCCGTTTGGTTCGTTCGGTGGCTTTCAACGCTTCTGCCACTTGTCGTTCGGCTCGTTTGCGATCGCCGATATCGCGCACGATCCCGAGAATTTCGGTCTCGTCAATCGGCGCGATCCGCGCTTCAAAATCTCCTAAGGTCCCGTCTGGGTTGGGGAGTTGGTACTCGAAACTATAAATTCGTCCCGTTGCTAGGGCCAAAGCAATATATCCCTCGACGGTTTCGGCAATCGCGGGGGGCAGCACTTCCCGGGTTTTTTTGCCCAAAAAGGCACTGGGGGGAACCGCCAGATTTTCGAGATTGGGGGCTTTGAAGTCCAGAAAAGTCCCGTCGGCACTTTGGCGGAATAACATGTCGGGGATCGTTTCCACAAACGCCCGATAGCGCGCTTCGCTGTCGCTTAAGGCGATTTCGGTCGCTTTGAGTTCGGTAATATCGATCGCCACTCCCGACCAAATCGCGCTGCCATCCGCTTCGAGATCGGGCTTCGATGCGGTTTTGAGCCATTTGAGTTCTCCCGACGGGGCGATCGTGCGCCATTCGGACTGCCACAGCTCTAAATGGGCGGCAGAGGCGGCGATCGCCCGTTCGACGAGATCGCGATCCTCGGGATGAATTTGGCCGAACCAGACCTCGGGATCGGCGAGGATCGCCTCGGGTTCGACTTCCCACAGTTCCCGACATCCGGAGGAGATATAGAGAAAGGACAGCTCGCCGTCGGGCGATCGCCGCAATTGGTAAATCGCCCCCGGGATGCTGTCGGCGACTTTTTCAAAGCGCGTTTGGCTGCGATTGAGGGCGGTTTCGACCCGGGCGCGATCGTTGGTTTCCAGGGTCAGGGCGATCGCGTAGCCTAAATATTGGGCGAAGTTTTCCTCGCTAATGCTCCAATTGCGTTCCGTCGTGCCGATATGTTCCAAGCACAAAACCCCGTGCGGGCGATCGCCGCATCGAATCGGCACGTCCAGCATCGCCGTAATCCCCAGGGGAAGTAGATAATCTTCGCTCAACTCCCGGGTGCGCGGGTCGGTGCACGCGCGGCGGGCGAGGATCGCTCGATTGGCTGCGAGGGATTGGAAATACGCCGGATAGTCCCGCGCCGACAACACCGATCCCCGGGAATGTCGATCGCTGTCGAGTTCGTAGAGATCCTCGCAGACGATCGCCTCTCCATCGCGATCGTAAAGCCAGATACTGGCTCGCGCGACCCCGAGAACCCGGGCGGCAGTTTCGGTAATTTGGGAAGCGGCAAACTGGAGGTCGGCGCCGTACAAGCTCCGGTGTTTTGCCAGTTCGACCAGAGCCATTTGTTGTTTTAACAGTTGGATTTGGCGATCGCGCTGTCGTCGTTCTTTTTGTTTGCGCTCGTCCACCGACTGTCCGACGCCGAACAGGGCGCCGCCGCCGTCCGCCGTGACGCTCCATTCCACCCACCGTTCCCGGTCATCCCCGGTGTCGATCCGGGTTTCAAATTGGCTGTGCGGTTCTCCCCGGTGCAAGCGTTCGAGTTCGGCTGCAGCCAAGGCGCGATCGTCGGGATGGATCCGATCGAGCCAACTGCTCCGGCTCGCTGGGGCGCGATCGCCCTCGAATAGCCGTTCCCAGGCGCGATTGACCCACTGCAATTCCCCCCGCGAGTCGGCGACGAAGTATAAGTCCCGGGCCCGGTTCAGAGTGCGCCCCAGATCGAGGGGTAATGGTGAGGGGGTCGGTGCGCTCTGGGGTCGGGAGATCGCGTACAGGACGCCGTCGAGCCGTTGGGGCGCTTCCCCGGTGTTTGGGGTCGCCCACAGTTCGTGACGGACCGGACATTCGGATCCGTTCGGTCGTTGAATGGCGTATTCGAGGCTGAGGCGTCGGGGGGTGGGGTCGGTTGGCGGTCGATCGAGCAGATCCGCGATCGCCGTTTCCACTCGGGCGCGATCGCGAGCGGCGATCGCCTCTAGCCACAGGTGGGGAGCGGTTTCAAAGGCTTCGCTCGGGCGATCGTAGAGTTGGCGCGCGGCTTCGTTGAGATAGAACAGTTCTCGGCTGCTCGCTTTGACCGACCACCACCCCTCGGACGCCCGGTCGGCTGTCCCTAACAGGAAATCGCAAAGATCCGCACAATTTTCCGGGCAAGTTTCCGATGAAATTTTCCGGCGATCGATAACAGTTTTTTTTCGGTAAACAGACATTATTTTTCTCTTTTTAAGCAAAATCAGCCCTAGTTATTTTGAAGGCTCTCTCGCTGAATTTTAAAAATGGATTCCATCCCCGATCGAAGCTGACTTTTATCAAAGTTCGGAGGGGTTTAGCGAAAACCGAATTGTTTTGCAGCTCCGCAGAAGACGGCTCTAATGCGATCGCACTCTCGTTTTGAGTGCCTTTCCCTTTAGCGATCTTTCTGGCGAGTATCGCAATCGAAAAGATGCCATACCCTGAATTGATAAGACATAGCCGTTCATTTCAAAGTATATAAGATTTGGCAAGGGGATCGACCCACCGGGATTCGCCGATCGCCCATCCCTGGAAGCGCCGATCTGCTCCGGTCGATGGCGGGTGCGATCGCCCTCAGTTCCGCTTAACGGGGTCGCTTGTGGCCGCTCGATCTGGGATTGCCTCTTTTTTCCCCGATTCCCTCGCGGATCCGCGATCGTGCGATCGCTTCGTTACCTTTCTCTTTTTGCCAATTTGGATGCTAAAATCGGGATTTTGTCAATCCTAACAATTACTTTTTTTATCAAAAAATGAAGGATCGATCGCCCAGTGACCTCGGTTAACCGAGCGCCTGCGTACATTCACCGATCGGCAACGGCGTTCGCCTGGCCACTTCCGTATCCGTTCGATGCGATCGCCGATTCCTTTTTTTCAATTGAAGCTTTAAACTGGAAATACATTGATGCAATAATCGTGAAAAGATCGCCAACCTAGGAATCGAAAAGGATACCGTATTGACATTCATCGAGACGAACGGATTAGGCGTTTTGAATCTCAGCCGTATAGAAAATTGAAACTTGAAGTAAATCCTCTAAGATTCGATCTCTACCCTCGACGCTCCAGATTTGAGGGACTGTAATCCCCGTCCGATCGCTTCATCCCTCGGGCGATCGTTTGCACGTGAAAGCAAGATCGCTAGATAATAGCCTAGCGCCTCGATGGAGTTTGATGCGATCGCTCATGTTAAAATCTCAGTTTGCCAACGCTTTCTTATGACAATCGACGAGTTAGTAAATTTACTATGCGCGAGTCAGAATAAAGCTCTCAATCCCGCTCAAGAACTCGTCCTGCGCCAAGCTTGGGAAGGACAAACATATAACGAGATGGCGCGAAATTCCGTTTACGAAGTCGATTATTTGCGAACCACTGCCGCTCGCTTGTGGCAGACCCTTTCTAAACTTCTCGATCGCCCGATTTCCAAAAGTAATTTCCGGGCGATCGTCGAATCCAAACCTCTTACTCTCCCACAGCAATATTTAGTTGACGCTAACCTCCAGGAAAGCCCAAGTCACCTGGAATTAGAATATCCGAGCGGTCCGGTTCCCCTCGTCTCCCGATTTTACATCGAACGTCCCCCCATCGAACAATACGCTTATGCAGAAATTACCAAACCCGCCAGTATAATTCGCATCAAAGCCCCCAAAGAAATGGGGAAAAGTTCGTTAATGTTGCGGATTTTACAAGAAGCATCCAGCTTGGGCTATCATGTCGCTCCTATTGATATCAATCAAGCCGATGTCGCCATCTTGAACCATTCCAATAAGTTCTTGCGCTGGTTTTGTAGCCTCGTCGCCCAACGGCTTAATTTACGTCCGAATTTAGATGAATATTGGGATGAAGAAATCGGTTCTAAAATTAGCGCGACCCTATATTTTAAATGGTATATTCTCGAAGCGATCGAACGACCCCTGTTTTTAGCCTTAAATGAAGTCAATCGCGTTTTTGAATATCCCGAACTCGCTCGGGATTTCTTGCCGTTATTGCGATCGTGGCACGAAGAAGCTCAACATACCCTCGCTTGGCAAAAATTGCGATTGGCGATCGTTTATTCGACTGAAGTTTACGTCCCCCTTCAGATTCATCAATCCCCTTTTAACGTCGGTCTGCCGTTAAAATTACCCGATTTTACGCCAGAACAAGTGATGGATTTAGCCGCACGCCACGGCTTGAATTGGATGCGCGATCGCTCCGTCAAACAACTCATGGATCTCGTCGGCGGACATCCCGCTTTAGTTCGGATCGCCTTGTACCATTTAGCCCGCGAAGAAACCTCACTCAAACAGTTATTACAAGACGCCCACACTGAAGCAGGAATTTACCGCGACCACCTGCGCCGTCATTGGCTCACCCTCGGAAAAAATGCCGAATTAACCCAAGCCTTTCGAGACGTCGTGCGATCGGGAAGCGGTATTATCTTACAGCCCATCCTCGCCTATGAATTGGAAAGCATGGGATTAGTCAAACTCGATGGCGAAGAAGTCCGCGTCAGTTGTGAATTGTATCGGCATTATTTCGAGAGAGAATTATTCCCAGACAGTCATGGATCTCCTGCTTTGTAAGATCTAAGCGATCGCCGTTCTCGTCCGAATTCGAGCTTGTTGCTTATCCGTCCTTAAAACTTCCTCGTCTTAACCCGATTGGCGACCGTTCCCAATAAGGGAATCCCCGCCAGTCGCAGATCGTCTAACGCGCGTTCGAGTACCCCACTTTTAATCTTACCGATCGCCGCTACCAGCAGCAAACCGTCCGTATTCGCCGTAATCAAACTCACGTCCGCCAAACCGACAATTTTAGTCGTATCGTAAATCACTAAATCAAACGTCGATTGCATTTTGTGCATTAAATCGACCATTTTTTGCGATGCCAGTAACCGAATTGGATCCGGAGGAATCGACCCCGCCGTTAAAACAAATAAGTTATTTTCAAGAGGCGATCGCTCGATCGCTTCTTCCAATTCAAACTGTCCGGTAATTAAATCTGTCAATCCGTGTTTGTTCAACAATCCGGCGCGTTCGTGTAACTCCGGAGAACGCAAATCGGTATCCACAATTAAAACCCGTTGTCCCATCGCCGCCGCCGCCTGCGCCAAATGAATCGCTACCGTAGACGTTCCCTCGTCGTCTCCGGAAGCGGCGATCGTCAGCGAATGGATGGCGCGATCGCAATTCAACAGGCGGATATTAGCATATAAAGAACAAAACGCTTCAAAAAAAGGCTCGATTTGATACGGACGACCCGACGCCGAACTCAACGTATATTTTGCCGTGACCTGTTCCACCAATGCCGATAAACTGACAACTGCCGATACCTTTTTAAGCTGTCGATTTAAAGGAATTGCACCGAGAATCGGACGTTTCGTCAAATATTTGAGATCGCGAAGACTGTAAATGCGGTTGCTTAATTTATCGATGCCTAACGCCGCCCCAAACCCGAGCATTAACCCTAAAATAATCCCCAACGCTGCGGTTTTCTTAACATCATTTTTCGAGGGTTGAGGTTCGCCAATCGGTGCGAGCAACCGCCAAGGAATTTCCCGTTGGGCTGCATCAATTCGCAACGCTTCTCGTTTCGCCAAAAACTGATTGAGGTTCTCCGTCGCAATTTGTAACTCCCGTTGAATATCGCTGTACTCCCGGGTAATTACCGACAGCCGTTTCACCTCTCCATTGAGCCGTTCGATCGTCTGGCGCAAGGCGCGATCGAGTGCTTCGAGTTCGCGCAACTGACTGGCCAATTCTGCACGAACGCGCTCCCCTTCTTGAGCCAATAAACTTAATAAATTCTCCCGTTGTTCCCGCAAAATGCGAATGTCGGGACTGGTATCGAGAAACAACACCGAATCTTTCGCAATCTGCGTGTCAATGTCTTGTAACTGAGTTAACAATCCCTGATAGCGCGCGTTATCTTTCAACGCCACCGCCGTTGCTAATTCAGGGGTATTTTCCGAGAGTTCTCGTTCTAAATCTTGGTAGAGCGATCGCACTTTCGCCAATTCCAATTCATTATTGAGCAGTTGCTGTTCGACCCCTCCTATTTGACTGGTCAGTTGTTGGGCCTTATTCGCCGGATCGATTAAATTATCCCTTTGTCGCATATTTTGCAGTTGCTGCTGCAAATTATCCACGCGAGCATCGAGTTGGGGAATTTGTTCTTCGACGAACTCAATTCCCTGGCGGATATCGGTTTGGCGTTCCTCCAAACTGTAGCTGAGAAATGCTTGAGCGACTAATTCTAAAACATCGGCGACTAACTCCGGATCCGGATTCGTATAACCGACTTGTAAAATATTTGCTCCCGTAACTTTAATGCTTAAATTTTTCACTAAGGCGTGGTAGCTCAATTGCGGATAGTTCCGTTGCAATTGCTCGACAAGCGGAGAGAGCACCCCCGGACTGAGCAATACCTTAATTTTGGTCTCGTCGAGGGTCGAAAGCGATTCCTCGCGACCGCTTAACGTTTGCGGGAGGGAAGAAATTACCTGAGTTTCAACGGTTACGGGTTCGGTGAGAATTTCAAATTGTGCCTGATAAACGGGAGTATAGTTCAGTGCGTTGAGGGTCGCTCCCGTAGCGACTAACACCGTCAAGCCAGCAATCACCCACAGCCGACGACGGACGGCGCCGACGATCTGAGTGAGATCTAAACCGCCTTCATCGTCATCGTTCGACGGAGCTGATTTCGCCAAACTTAGGGGTTGAGCGTACTGTCCATCATCCATGTTTGCCTGTCTCGACGGGACTTTCTTTGAGAGTCTCGAAAGATCGCCCTTGACAACTCTCAACGGGTGCCAGCAATTCTAGCCGATCGCCCTCCCGAGTGGGGGCTTACTGACCGAACAATCCGAAGAAGCGAAAGGGAAAATTGAGAATGGTTAACAATTTACCTAAAGGATTGATCGCAGTATCCATCGTATCGGAGATACTTGCTAAGGTGGAGCGACTGACGACGATCGCGTCGGCGTTGCGTAGGGCCGGGTTGTTGAGCTCGTTGAGTCCTTGGCTGAAATCGAGGTCGATGGTTCGTTGAGAAATCGTCCCGTCGGGATTGAGCCGAATTAACTCGACCGAATCGGTATCCGCTCGATTGGTAAAGCCTCCCGCCGCCAATAAGGCTTGATTGAGCGGTGTATTGGGGGGGATTTGGATCCCTCCGGGTTGTTTGACTTCGCCGACGATGTTGACTCGGATGTTTTCCGCCGAAAAGCTCGCCGTTGCAAGTTGCGTGCTTTCGGACGGGTCGATTTCCCGGGCGATCGGAACGACGATCGTATCTCCATTTTGCAGGCGCAAGTCTTGGCTGAGATCCCCAACTTGTAACAGTTGCCACAAGTCTACTTCGATGATTTGTTGGGAACCGTTGCGGGTGGGTCGCCGTATTTGCAAGCGCCGGATATTGGCGAGGGGTTTGATTCCTCCGGCGGCTTGGAGGGCTTGGGTGACGGTCGGCAAGCCTTCGGCGCCACCGCTACTGTTGAGGGTGTGTGTTCCCGGTCGGTAGACTTCGCCAATGACGGCAATGTTTAACGGCGGCACTTCTTTGGCGGCGAAGCTGGCGGCGGCGAGTTCCGAGGCTTCTTGCAGGTCGATTTCGGTGAGGGTGGGAATGGCGATCGTGTCGCCGTCGCGTAGGGTCAGATCGGCGCTGAGATCCCCCGTTTTCAGCAGACTCCACAGGTCTACCTCGATCTCTAAATCCGGTCCGGAATGTTGGCGACGCCGGATGCGCGCGTTTCTCAAGTCGGCGGATTGGGTGATTCCTCCGGCAATTTCGATCGCCCGGGTCAAGGTCGGAAATTGAGCCCCTTCTCGGGTCAGGGTATAGGCGCCGGGTCGTTGGACTTCTCCGGCAATCCCGATTTTTAAGGGGCGCGGTTCGACGAGGGAGACGGTGACGATCGGTTGTCTGAGATAGGCGGAATAGGCTTCAACGAGAACTTGACTGGCCCGTTCTAAGGTCAACCCCTCTACGGGGATTTTACCGACGAGGGGCAGGTTGAGAGACCCATCGATGAGGACTTCTTGTTCTCCACTGTACTGGGGAACGCGCAGGATTTCGATGCGAATCCGATCGCCTCCTCCCAAGGTATAGGCTTGTTCGAGTTGGGGGGAGTTAGGGGTAACCCGAATCACGGGATCGGCGGGAAGGGCTGGTGTTTGGGCGAGGCTGGGTTGCGATCGCCCCGCCACGATCGCGGCGCTACAGCTCAATCCCACAACGGTCGTGGCGATCGCCGTAGATAAGGCAAAATGGCGATGGTGCATAGGACTAAACCGAGATTTATAAAAGGTTTTATCGAAATTATTCTACTGGGGTACTTTTTTTGGCTCTCCATCCCATCTCTCGATCGAGGATCCCAGAGGGTTGGCGATCGCTTCCCTCTCCCTCGGGAATCGACTGCAGGCGGAACGCATGGGGTTCACTTTGTATAAGTATCGTTTTTTTGGATGCCACTTCTCCCGAATCTTAGCAATTTTGGAGAGATTTTTAACGTTTAAAAAGTGAGTTTTTAGCGTTCGATCTCATTTTTTAATTGGGCGAATTACAGGCGCGATCGCTCGTGTTCGTGCTAAGCGCGACCGACAAATCGGCGCGATCTTCGACTAAATACAGAACACCTATAACTTTATTCGAGATTCCTCCAAACTGTAAGGAAGTATTGCAATCAATCGTGACATCCTCCCGACGCTGAATCAAAGATTACAGCGCGGGCTTCCCAACCTCACGATTGGGTATTCCTGCCCCATGCCACTTATCTAGGTCATCGACCCCCGACAGACCGACTTGACAGGCGGTTTCCGTTCCCCAGAGTCCCTGGGATACTACATTCTCTAGTCCACGATCCAAAACCATCTCTGCTGCGGCACGGTCACGATGCGTTCGATACCCACACTCAGGACAATGATGCTCTCTGACTTCCAACCCTTTGCTCACTGTAGCAAAGCAGGATGGACAGGTTTGACTGGTACCGTTGGGGTTGACTTTAGCAAAGTAGACCCCCCGTTTCCAGCACACCCATTCCGTCAGAGACAGAAATTGTCGGAAGGCGGCATCAACACAATCTTTTCGCAGCATTCCTCTCGTCAAGCCTTTGACGTTGAGGTCTTCTGCAAAGATGGTTGGCGCCCGATCGCAAAGCTGATGAGCCGTCTTCAGATGGAAGTCTTTACGACGGTTCGCAATGCGATGGTGCATTCTAGCCACTTCGATTTGCGCCTTCTCCCAGTTTTGAGAACCCTTTTGTTTTCGTGCGGCTCTGCGTTGCAGCAATTTCAGCTTGCGTTGCATCGACTTGAAAAACTGGGGTCGTTTTTGGAAGGAGCCATCGGAAGCGGTCAAGAATCGCTCCAATCCCAGGTCAATCCCAATTGCCCGACCATGAACCGGAACATCGGGAACTGATACGCTCGACTCAATCGTGACGACAACATACCATTGCGTCCCCCGTACCCTGGACAGTACCCTTACCTGTTTCACCTTGAACCTGTCAGGGATGGGACGATGCAGGTCGATGGGTACTTCCCCAATCTTTGGCAACTTGATTGTGAAGCCATTGATGGGATTGTTCTTGAACTGGGGAAACACAAAGGATTTGAATTGACCGAATTTTTTGAAACGCGGGAATCCATGTCCCCGTTTCTGAAAGGCTTCCCAGGTATCGTGCAGTCTGCGAATTGTGGTCTGCAACACCTGAGAATGCACCTTACCCAGATGCGGGAATTGCTTCTTCGCTTTGGGCAGGTTGTTCTGCTGACGATGGTAAGACGGGAATGGCTCATCGGCGGGAATGATGTATTCCTTTTCCAGCGAGCATCGGTCTACCGAACACTTACGCGAAGCAATCCAGTCTTTGAGTTCGCGCAAAGCGTAATTATATACGCCTCTGCACGTCTCAAGCCACGACCGCAGTTCAGTCTGCCCGGTGGCGTCTGGATAGATTCGGTAGGTGTAGTTCATGGTCAGCATGGCCGGAGTTTACTACAGGCTATAGCTGCTGATAAATGCTGGTCTCATCCCCATCGTAGGGCTTGGCCCTTCCCGTAGGGTGGGGATGAGACTTTTCAAGGGGAGTCCATGTATCGCGACGCTGATGCGAAGCATACAGCGCGGGACTTATAGCTCCCCGAACCCCTCAAAAGTTAATTTCCTCGCTCCCCTTCAATGGCTAGGATCGCGACGGCGATCGCACGGATCGCCGATGGAACGTTAAGGGTTGGATTACACTTGGGGCTGGTCTTTGGTGTCGTCGCGCTTGGGGACACTCGGCGCTTCGAGACCCCGCTCGATCTCGTACCCTTGGCGGCCCAGTTCCCGCACGAATTCGGTCGGGTCGGCGGCGATCGAGGTTGGCGCTCGAACCTCTGAAGGCTCGCCCTGTTGTAAGTGTCGCTGTTTTTTAATTCGCGCTTTTTTTCCCATTATTCTTTTCCCCATTCAATGTTTCAATTCTATCCAATTCCTTCGCTACTTCGCGCGATCGCCCCCCGGGTTTCGTTCCCTCAGCCGATCTTGAAAAGGCGTACAATAAAGAAAGAAGAAACTGTAAAATTTAAAGGATTTTAGAGATAAGTTTAACAATGGGAGCGGGAATTCCCCGATTCTACCGAAGGTGAATCGTGGGATGAAAGCGACTCTTCGGCAAATCAGTGATAATCCGATCGTCTGGCTATATCGGCGATAATGTTCAAGGCGTACAAATACCGCATCTATCCAACCCACGAGCAACAAGCGACTTTAGCCAAGAGCTTTGGTTGCTGTCGTTGGTATTGGAACTATGCGTTAAATTTGTGCCAAGAGACTTATCGATCGACCGGAAAAGGTCGATCGAGGGGTTATCTTCAGGGATTATTACCTGCCCTCAAAAAGGAATACCCTTGGCTTAAAGAAGATGTCTATTCCCAATGTTTGCAAGTCGTGGCGTTGAACTTATCAACCGCTTATCGAAACTTCTTTGAGAACCGGGCAAAATTACCCCGATTCAAATCCAAGCAGGGAAGGCAATCTATCAGTTACCCTCAAAATGTTAAGTTTGAGGGAAATTACATCAAACTGCCTAAAGTTGGGTTAGTGCGTTGTCGTCAGCATCGAAGTTTTGAGGGAAAAATCAAAACTGTAACCCTCTCCAAAAATCCAGATGGTAAATATTATGCTTCAGTTTTGGTAGAGGGTAAAAAAGAACCTCCCCTTCTCTCAACTGAAGGAAAAGCCATTGGCATTGATTTAGGGTTGACCGATTTTGCGATTACCAGTGAGGGGTCGAAATATAATAATCCCAAGCATTTTAATAAACACGCGCGAAACCTCAAAAGAAAACAGCAAAAACACGCTCGAAAAAGGAAAGGCAGCAACAACTGCAATAAATCGCGGGTAAAAGTTGCCAAGATTCACGCCAAAATAAGTCGCTGTCGTGAAGATTTTCTCCACAAGCTATCCCGTAAGATAGTGAACGAAAACCAAGTGATTGTGGTCGAGAATCTCAATGTTAAAGGCATGGTTCGCCATCACAAACTCGCCAAAGCAATTAGTGATGTCGGTTGGGGAATGTTTTGTACGATGTTAAAGTACAAGGCTGAATCAGAAGGAAAAGTTTATCTAGAAGTCGAGCGATTTTTTCCTTCTTCTAAAACCTGCCATGTATGTCTCAATCAAATCAAAAGCTTGTCTCTTGATGCGAGAAGCTGGACTTGCGAACATTGCCAAACCCATCATGACAGGGATATCAATGCCGCCATCAATCTCAAAAATGAAGGCTTACGGATATTAGAGTTAGGAACTCGCTCTACTGCCCTTGGAGGGGATATAAGACGAGGTGGTAGAACTTCAGTTCTATCTAGCGCAGTCCCCAGTGAAGAGGGAAGCCGCTATTGTAATCTTTGATTCAATAGCGGTAGTTCACCTTGAAATAATTGCATCCTCAATATTTGAGGGAGAGAGGGACAAATGAACAGGTGGGTTATCCTCTTATGGATTTGCTTGTCCTTCACCGTCGTAGCCAGTTGTCAGGTGGTGGGAGAGGACAGTAAGCCTTCGATCCCAACTTCAGTGACGAAGGCTCAAGATACACTCAATTTCGATCGCGGGCGATCGCAAATGGTGGAACGACAACTGCGCGATCGCGGTATCGAAGATCCTGCAGTTCTCGCCGCCATGCAACGGGTACCGCGCCATCGCTTCGTCCCGTCCGATCTCGTCGAACTCGCCTATCAGGATTCACCCTTGCCGATTGGCTACGACCAAACGATTTCCCAACCCTATATTGTGGCTTACATGAGCGAGGTCGCCCAAATTGCTCCGGGCGATCGCGTCCTCGAAATCGGTACGGGTTCCGGGTATCAAGCCGCGATCTTGGCACAACTGGCCCGGCAAGTGTACACGATCGAAATTATCCCCGAACTCGCCGCCAGCGCCAGCGCGACCTTGCAGGAATTGGGATATCAAAATATCGAGGTCAAAGCCGGGGACGGTTATCGCGGTTGGCCCGAAGCCGCGCCGTTCGAGGCGATCGTCGTGACCGCCGCCCCCGATCGCGTCCCGCAAGCTTTAATCGAACAATTGGCGATCGGGGGCAAATTGGTGATTCCCGTCGGCACCTCCGTTCAACAAATGACGATTATCACCAAAACCGAGGAAGGTATCGTCGAAGAACAAACCCTCCCGGTGCGCTTCGTTCCCATGACGGGCGGCTCCTAAACAAAATATAAGTTAAACTTATCAAAGTTATCAGGAAAACTTTTGCTTAAAACCCTTTACAAAGCTTAACAAAGTCGTTAAGATGGGAACCATCATACAAACCACCTTGAAAACCAAATAGCACTCATAAACACATGACGACTACCTTACAGCAGCGCGAAAGCGCCTCCCTGTGGGATCGGTTCTGCGAGTGGGTTGCCAGCACCGAAAACCGCCTTTACATCGGCTGGTTCGGCGTGTTGATGATCCCCACCCTCTTGACCGCCACGACCTGCTTCATCATCGCCTTCATCGCGGCTCCTCCCGTTGACATCGACGGCATCCGCGAACCCGTTGCCGGGTCCTTGCTCTACGGGAACAACATCATCTCCGGTGCTGTGGTTCCTTCTTCCAACGCGATCGGGTTGCACTTCTACCCGATTTGGGAAGCGGCGAGCTTGGATGAATGGCTCTACAACGGCGGCCCCTATCAGTTAGTGATCTTCCACTTCCTGATCGGCGTGTTCTGCTACATGGGTCGCGAATGGGAACTGAGCTACCGTCTGGGGATGCGTCCTTGGATCTGCGTCGCTTACAGCGCTCCCGTCGCCGCCGCTACCGCCGTGTTCTTGATCTATCCTTTGGGTCAAGGCAGCTTCTCCGACGGAATGCCCTTGGGCATCAGTGGCACCTTCAACTTCATGTTGGTGTTCCAAGCCGAACACAACATTTTGATGCACCCCTTCCACCAACTCGGTGTTGCCGGGGTCTTCGGCGGTGCGCTGTTCAGTGCCATGCACGGTTCCTTGGTGACCAGCTCCTTGGTTCGTGAAACCACCGAAACCGAGTCTCAAAACTACGGTTACAAATTCGGTCAAGAGGAAGAAACCTACAACATCGTTGCGGCTCACGGCTACTTCGGTCGTTTGATCTTCCAATATGCCTCGTTCAACAACAGCCGCTCTCTGCACTTCTTCTTAGCGGCTTGGCCCGTGGTCGGCATCTGGTTTACCGCTTTGGGTATTTCCACGATGGCGTTCAACCTCAATGGCTTCAACTTCAACCAGTCGATTGTTGACTCTCAAGGTCGCGCGATTGGTACCTGGGCTGATGTCATCAACCGTGCCAACTTGGGTATGGAAGTCATGCACGAGCGCAACGCTCACAACTTCCCCTTAGATTTGGCGAGTACCGATGCTACTCCGGTTGCTTTGACGGCTCCTCAAATCAACGGCTAATTCTTTTTAGCTAAGCTGAATAGCTCAATAAAAAGCGTCCTCGAAAGGGGGCGCTTTTTTATTGGGGATTTTTTTCATGAGGAATGTGAGGTGGGAGTTAGATGGGATAAGATGAGTTAGTAAGGGGTTAAGGGTGGAATGTTTTTTCCGTTTAAAAAATTGCCTCCGGCGATCGCCTCTGCTGGAGCTGACGGTACAGTGAAGTTGTGGAGTTTGGACGGCCATTTAGAAGCCACGTTAAAGGGTCATAAAGCTAATGTTTTAGGGGTAAAGTTCAGTCCGGACGGTCGCTTAATTGCGTCGGTGAGCGGCGATCGCACCATGAAATTATGGCGGCGTGACGGTCAATTTATTAAAACCGTGAAAGGCCATCACGGCGAAGTATTTGGGGTTAGTTTTAGTGCAGACGGGCGTAAAATTGCGACGGGAAGCAGCGATCGAACGATCAAAATTTGGCAGCGTGACGGTCGCTTAATCACGTCCATTCGCCGCCACACAATGGGATTTTACGGCATGAGTTTTATGCCCGACGGTAAATTAATTGCCTCCGCTTGTGCCGATGCGACGGTGAAATTATGGCAGTTTGACGGGCTATGTTTGCGAACCTTAGAAGGTCACGAAGATATCGTTTATAGTGTCGATTTTAGTCCCGATGGGAAAAGAATTGTTTCGGGAAGTCGAGATACGACGGTCAAACTATGGACGAAAGATCGAGCCTGGGGTCGTAATGGCAGTGTCAGAACCCTCAAAAGTCATCAAAATGCAGTGATTCAGGTTTGTTTTAGTCGCAACGGACGGTTAATTGCGTCGGCGAGTGCGGATAAAACCATTAAAATTTGGGATTTAGAGGGGAGATTGTTGACGACACTCAAAGGACATAAAGATTTAGTTTATAGTGTTAATTTTAGTCCGGACAGTCGCTGGTTAGTTTCCGCGAGTGAAGATAATACGGTACGGCTGTGGTCTTTGGAGAAACAAGAAAGCGAAATTGTGGGTCATTCCAAAAGCCCAATTTACACCGCTTGTTTTAGTCCGTGAACCGTTTTTGATATAAATTTGAATATGTTTTTAAGTTTACTAACCCTTTGATTTTTGTCAAAATTCACATAAGGTTTTCTATTCGCGGTGTATTTCCTCGATCTGCCAATTCTATAATTCTTCTATATTGCAGTCTCCATTGCAAGGCATTTGATATGGTTATAAACCCTTGTTGAGGTGGATTATTTAAAATTCGTTCCGATAAAAGTTCGCGTCCAATTTCATCTAAAGGTAAGTTTCTTTCTTCAAGAAACGCAATGATATCATCTCGATTGCCATGACGGCGGATAATTTCTCGCAATCCATAGGAGGTTTGATAATCTCCGGTAGCTTGGCGATCGACAAAAACGACAGAAATAATACTTAAATGAGCGCTTTTGAGATCGCGATCGTCCGTTTTTTCATAAACTAAAACTAATAAGTGATAGCCCAAGCCATAGACTTTTTGACTGGCATCTCGAAAAGGGCAAGAAGATTGAGGTTGTTTGTTTGAAGTGACTTTTAAATCTACTTCTAGTTCGGGAAAATCAATTCCACTAGCGGAACTCCCAGGTTGATAAGCATATCGTATTGATAGATATTGATGGAAAGATTGTTCGACATAAGTTCCCACCGCTTTACCGTCAGTGATTCCGTAAAGCTGAGCAATAGGAGTTTTGTTTAATTCAATCACAAAATCTTTCACAGCTTCTTTGAATAAAGGCAACGTTAAATTTTCCACGATCGCCAATCCCTCCTGTTAACTAAATAAGCTCAATTGTTGCCATTCAACCTGAGTTAAGTCTACATTTTTTTGACCAATTCTACGAACGACCCATTCAACACAAGCCGGAACAATGGAATTACCAAATAAGCTGTATCGATCGTAAATACGGGCAATTCTACACCAATCGTCGGGAAACCCCATTAAGCGCGCGTATTCTACATCTGTTAAACGTCGAAATCGATCGCCGACTTTATATCGTTCGTAATGTCTGGAGGTAGATGCTGTCAGCGTTGAAGCAATTCCATTAATTCCAAAAATCGTGTAACCCAATCTAGAACCTCCTTCTTGGTTATAAAGAATTTCTACTCCATTGCAATATCGATTGACTACTTTACTTTGGGAAATTCGTTTAAGGGTATCTTCCGTAAAATCAAATTGAGGGTTAACTTCTAAAGGATCTTGAAGAATATTTTTTAAAGTTTTAGAGGGGTTGATATTAGCAATTGGCTTAACGGGGAAATCGTACATTTTTTGTCGGTAAGCTATGCCCCAAGGATGATTTTTTCTGGTTTTATCTTGGATGGGAGAAAGAAGGCGATCTAAAGGAATCGAATTCGGCTGTATCGCTTCGATATCGGGTAAGGTTAAAAAGACACTAAAATGTTCTAAAACTTCAGAAAAGGTTAACGATTGCTTTATTTTTGCTCCAAAAATAAAGAGACGATCGCGGTTTTGTGGAATACCAAAACTCAAAGGATTAATAATTCGCCATTCGATTAAATAATCCAGTTCGGATAAGGCGGCTAAAATTGTTCTAAAATGATAGCCATTTTCCATCGTCAACATGCGTTTGACGTTTTCCAATAAAAAATATTGAGGTTGTTTTTCGGCTAAGATCTCTACAATTCTTTCAAATAAAGTGCCTCGGGTACGATCGCGCACGCCCAATTTTTTACCTGCAGGACTGAAAGGTTGGCACGGAAATCCCGCCGTTAACAGGTCGTGGTTGGGAATTTCCGATAATGAAATTTGGGTAATATCTGCACAAACAATCGCATCCTCGCCAAAATTACTGCGATAGACTTGACAAGCGAGTTCGTTAATATCATTCGCCCAAATGGTTTCAATACCAGCCGCTTGCATTCCGAGGCGGAAACCGCCAATTCCTGCAAATAATTCGATCGCCCGAACAGGTTGATGTGAATCGGTCATGGTTGGCAGTTTTCTTTCTCTTCCTCAATCTACAGAAAAAGAAGCCGGAGACCGCAATCTCCAGCTTCTTTTTCGTCATTGACGCGCCAATTTATACGGCGAACAATACGCGGAATTAACCCACAGGTTGTGGAACGCGATCGCGCACTTCCACCGCTTCGACGTGGACGCTACCCTCGTCGTTGACATCGACGATCGCTTTAGACCCGTCGTACAAATTCCCCGCTAACATCGCTTCCGCCAAAGTATCTTCTAACAGGCGCATAATCGCGCGGCGCAACGGTCGGGCGCCGTAACTGGGATTGTAGCCTTCTTCAACTAACAGGTCTTTAAACCGATCGCTGACTTCGAGTTCGATCCCTTTTTCACCCAAGCGGGAGAAGACCTCGCGCAACATAATCTCGGCGATATCTTTGACCTCTTCCTTGGTCAACTGACGGAAGACGATAATCTCGTCGATCCGATTGAGGAACTCGGGGCGGAAATATTGCTTGAGTTCTTCGTTAACCAGATTGCGGATGCGGTGATATTGAGCATCTTCGCTGTTTTCCGAGAACTCGAACCCGAGTCCGCCGCCACCTTTTTCGATCACCTTCGACCCAATATTACTGGTCATGATAATTAAGGTGTTCTTGAAGTCTACCGTGCGACCTTTGGCGTCGGTGAGGCGTCCGTCTTCGAGGATTTGCAGCAGACTGTTGAAGACGTCGGGGTGAGCTTTTTCGATTTCGTCGAACAGGAGGACGCTGTAGGGACGACGGCGAACCGCTTCGGTGAGTTGACCGCCTTCGTCGTAACCGACAAATCCGGGAGGTGAACCGATCAGTTTGGATACCGTGTGGCGTTCCATATATTCGGACATGTCGAGACGAATCATGGCGTCCTCGGAACCGAAGAAGTAGGAGGCGAGGGCTTTGGTCAGTTCGGTTTTCCCGACTCCGGTCGGACCGGAAAAGATGAAGCTGGCGATCGGACGGTTGGGGTTTTTCAGACCGACTCGGGCGCGACGAATGGCGCGAGAGACTGCTTTGACGGCTTCGTCTTGTCCGATCAGGCGTTGGTGGAGGGTGTCCTCCATTTGCAGCAGTTTTTCCGATTCCGATTCGGTGAGTTTGCTGACGGGGACGCCAGTCCAGAAGGCGACGATTTGGGCGATGTCTTCTTCGGTGACGATCGCCGGATCCCCGTTCGCGTTTTCCCGTTTGTGGTTTTCGGCGATCGCCTCGATTTCTTTTTGAATCTCCAACTCGCGATCGCGCAACTGACCCGCTTTCTCGAAATCTTGATCGCGGACTGCCGTATCTTTATCCTTCACCACCTGGGAAAGTTCTTGTTTGAGTTCTTTGGCGGCGGGGGGTAATTTCGAGTTCCGCAGGCGGACGCGAGATCCGGCTTCGTCGATCAGGTCGATCGCCTTATCCGGTAAGAAGCGATCGCTGATGTAGCGTTCCGACAGTTTCGCCGCCGCTTCTAACGATTCGTCCGCAATTTTGAGTTTGTGGTGTTCTTCGTAGCGCGATCGCAACCCGTAGAGAATCTCGATCGTTTCTTCGACGCTGGGTTCGCCGACCATCACGGGTTGAAAACGCCGTTCGAGGGCTGCATCGCGTTCGATATGCTTGCGGTATTCGTCCAAGGTGGTCGCGCCGATACACTGGAGTTCGCCCCTAGCTAAGGCAGGTTTGAGCAGGTTGGCGGCGTCCATTCCGCCTTCGAGGGACCCGGCGCCGACGAGGGTGTGAAGTTCGTCGATCACTAAAATGATGTTGCCGTCTTCGCGAACTTCTTGGACGATCGCCTTGAGACGTTCCTCAAATTCGCCGCGAAAGCGCGTTCCGGCGACCACCAACCCCATATCGAGGGTGTAAACTTGTTTGTCTTCGAGCAGTTCGGGAACGTTATTGGTGGCGATGCGGTGGGCCAACCCTTCGGCGATCGCCGTTTTCCCGACCCCCGGTTCGCCGATCAACACCGGGTTGTTTTTCGTCCGCCGTCCGAGAATTTGGATGACTCGTTCGATCTCTTTTTTCCGTCCGACCACCGGATCGAGCTCGCCGTCGATCGCCTTTTCCGTTAAATTAATCCCGAATTCGTCGAGTTGGGGATTTTTTTGCCGTCCGCCGCGACTCCTCCCTCCCGCCGCGATCGGGGCTGCAGGTTCGTTCCCCAAGCGTTCGACGGTTTGCGATCGCAGCACTTTCGGATCGATACCCAGGTTTTCTAAAACTTTGGTCGCGACCCCTTCGCTTTCATGAGTCAGTCCTAACAGCAGGTGTTCGGTTCCGATATAGTTATGGCCGAGTTGGCGCGATTCCTGCATCGCTTGCTCTAAAACCCGCTTCGCCCTAGGGGTTAGGGGGATTTCTGCCGGGACGAAGCCGCTTCCTTTCCCGATGATTTTTTCGACTTCAACCCGCGCATCTTTGAGCTTGACCCCCATTGATTTGAGGATTTGAGCCGCCAATCCCGTGCCTTCGCCAATTAAACCGAGTAAAATTTGCTCGGTACCGACGAAGTTATGACCCAGGCGGCGCGCTTCCTCCTGAGACAACATGATCGCTTTGATCGCTTTTTCGGTGAAATATTCAAACATGAGGCTATTTTAGTTTGTGTATTTTTGTGTAGTTCCTATCTTCTAAGGTATCTCCATGCGTCCGAGCATACAGTGACGAGATCCGTAATGCGATGGGGAAGTAGCCGTCGGAGTCTCGGGTCGATCGCCGCTTGTCAAGACCCAATCGATCGCGAGATCTCCCTCAATTTTTTAACGATGGGAAGCACGAGGGAAGCCGTTGACTCAAACATTACCAATCGGATTTAGAGATCGACAAAGCGGGCGAACTGGACCACGACAAGATTTTAAAACCAGGCGCTTGCACCTGCAATTCCCCACCCGGAGCGCCGATCGCCCGTCCGGGGCGCGATCGCATTGTAGAGGTTGAAGTATTTAACTTGCATATTTAGATCGCTTCTAATTGTTGGTATGTAATCTATTGTAAACCGTTGTCCGTGGTGCCATTGCGCGAACGCATCGAGTCGCCGCCGAAGGCGAGCGATCGCGCGATCGCCGACAATCTCGGAAAACACCCCATCGAGGGAAGTAGAGGCGATCGCCCGTTCGGAAATCGCGCCGATTTTTTCCCGGGAAGGGCGATCGGTGTCCCTCGCCTTCCTCCACCTTCAATCCGACGAGAAAGCCGCAACTTCCCCCTAGAATTTCAGTGATTTTAGGGTAATCTGCTTTGCTCGAAATCGTGTTAGCAATTGACAACATCGAGGGCGATCGCCTCGTCCCCTTCGGGCGACTTCTCCTGGCGTCAGCGATCGCCTCGCCGATCCTAGAGCGCGATCGTGATCTCCATCACCTTTTTTAAGAGGTAAAGATCGCTTATTTAGACTCAAAACATCACCCGGACAGATTTATCGCGGTCACGGCGCTAACTGACAACACCTGAGAAGCTTTAATCAGACCCGCGTTAAAAATTCTCCAGGAGCGATAATTTACATGATTCGTCAATTGGTCCAGCAAGTTTTTGTCACCGGAATTCTCTCAAAAACGACGGAAACCTTAATTCGACAAAGGTTTAATGAAGGTTGCGATCTTGACGAACTTGATGCTTTAATCGACCTGCAACAAGCGGTCATGTTCGGTCACGTCAAAAGGGAATCGAGTTTAATCTGCAAACCCGAACATTTTAGATGATGCGATCGATTTAGCTCAGTTAAATTCAGCTCAGTTAAATAGGGTTCTTCCGAACAGTACTCCCTCAAATGCGATCGCTCCTTCTCGGTCATCAAATACGCCATTGTTACTGAATTCTTATCGATTCATACCAACAGCATGACCTGGGCTAAAGTTTCGGCAAATTTTGACTTTCCCCTGTTCGGAAGAACTTGGTTTTTAATTCGGTTGATTTTCTGTTTCTGAACCTTCCGATTCTGTCCCTTCATTTTGAGTTGGAGAGGTTTGTTCTGTTGTTTCTGGCGGATTTTTACCCGGGTTCGCTTCGGGTTGTATCGAGTCTGCTGGCGTTTCGCCTTCAGGGTTATCTTGAATATTGTTTTGAGGATTATTCTCTGTTTCCGCTTCAGCTTCGTTCTGCGTTTCTGTCGATTCAGGGGCGGGAGTTTCCGTCGTTTCGAGTTCGCTTTCCGGGGGCTGTTTCCATTCTTCGACGGGGCGATCGATCGCATTTTCAAAGTTGGTCGAAACGAGAAACACTTGCTGTTCGGCGCTGACCGTTGTTTCCGGGTCGAGTTGAGCGTAAATAAAACCTCCCGTAAAATCGCGATCGCCTAATAGAAGTTTGTGAGTTTGACCGTTTTTGAGAACGATCTCGACCGTCGCTTGCGGGTTGTCTAAACCGTAATCTTTTAAGAGTTGTGCGGTAGCGGCGATCGCCCGTTCTTGCTGACCTTTAATCACGTTATCGAAAAAGAAAGAAATATAAGCATCATTCGCTACAATCGCCTCGGATGCTTTCTCGGATGCTTTAGTTTCTTGACCGTTTTCTTCGGTTTTAGTGTCTGCTTCCTCCGATTCGGGAACTTCACAAATACCTAAGTCCACATTACTGTCCGTCGGTTCGCAACTTTCCGTCGCCGTCGGTGCAGTGTCAGCCGTCGTTTCAGTAAGGGTTTCAGAATTGCTTTCTGACGCTGTTTCCATCGATTCACTCTCGGGAGATGGATTGTTTTCAGAAATGGCAGGTTCTGTAGTTTCTTCCGTCTCCGTCGCTTTTTCCGATGACGAACTGACCTCCGCTTTTGGCGTTTGTGTGGCTGTTTCTGTTTTATTTTCCACCACCGTCATCAACCAGGGCGTGCGATCGAGCATTTGCTCTTCCTCACTGTTCGTTCCCCGTTCAAAACGCAGGATCGCGCGATCGGTAGTTATGGTAAAAGACTCGATTAGCTCTTCATTGAAACTAAAAAGTTGCTTTTGTTTTTCGGCTTTTGCTTCTCGAATGGGGACAATTTCTTTTTCGTAATACAGAAATCCCCCAATTAGACCGAGTGCCATAAAAACTAAAATCAGAGTAGAACGTTTGAGTTTCATAGGAAAGAAGTTTAAAAATCAAAAGTTAGAAGGAAACAGGTAAGAGCAAAAATCAAAAAGCTATAAAGCCTTTACTGCGGGCATCAGACCCGCATGTTCCTCGCATCTTACCCACTTCCGAGAAGATTTTAGAAATCAGAATTCAGTCAAAGCTTTCTCATCTCTCAATCTAAAATCTAAAATCTAAAATCCAATTATCGCTGTTTCCACCATAAAAGTGCGGCACTGATAAAGCCGATAAGCGGTAGAATCGCGATCGCCATCCATGCTAACAATCGTGCTTGTGCGGGTTGCATTTCAATCCGGCGCCGCGTTGCTTCTTTCGGTCGGATGGAAAGGGTTTCTTCATTTTGTTTGCTCAACCAATTCACGGAGTTGAGAAAAACATCGCCGTTGAGTTGCAGTTCAAAGCGTCCGTCTGCTGCAAATTCGGAATTCCCAATCACGACCATTCGCGCCTGTTTATCCAAATCTGGTGTTTGTTCCGCAGTTTCTTCTTCAGCTTCCGGGGATTCGGTTGCTTCTGGAGACTCCGTCGCTTCTGGAGACTCCGTCGCTTCTGGAGATTCGGTCGCTTCCGGAGATTCGGTCGCTTCTGGGGATTCGGTCACTTCTGGGGATTCGGTCACTTCTGGAGATTCGGTCGCTTCTGGGGATTCGGTCGCTTCTGGGGATTCAGTTGCTTCTGGAGACTCCGTCGCTTCTGGAGATTCGGTCGCTTCTGGAGATTCAGTTGCTTCTGGAGATTCCGTCGCTTCTGGAGGTGCAGGTAATTGAGAATCGGTGGCTTCGTCTACGGTACGAGTGAGGGCGACTCCCAAAGTTAACGGTCCTCTTCGATCGCGTTCCGGGTCGAATTGTAGTTGTTGTTGTTCGGGATTGGTTTCGGCCCAACTTTCTTGGGCGCTAATTAATAAGGGAGTTTGTTCGACGCCTTCGACTTCTTCGAGTTGTAAAGGACGGGCTAAGGGATAAAAAGAATAGCCATTACTGAAATCTCTAACAATGGGATGATTGCCGTAGTTGGAAATAAGCGGAATCGCCGGACCGAGACCGACTAAACGCCCGCTACCGGACGCATCGATGACTAAGGCATCTTCGAGTTGGACGCCCCATTCTTCTAGAAGGCTACCGAGTTGGGGGTTCGTTTCGGGATCGATCAGCAGTAACAGACTGCCGCCACGATTCAGATAGGCTTTTAATGCCTCTATTTCGCCTTCAAATAGGGGTTGTTTGGGACCGGCGGCGATAATAGCGGAGGCATTTTCGGGAATTTCGGTGCGTTCGGCGAGGTTAAGGGGTTCGGTGACGAAATTGCTTTCTTCTAAGGCTTTGACGGCTTCGGACATCGATCCGGGGGTTCCGGCTTCGAGGGGGCGTTCGCCGTGACCTTGAAGGAAGTAAACGGTGTAGGTACGATCGCTGATGAACTGCTCTAAATTGCTGGTCAGTCGATCTTCAGTCAGTCTGGATTGGGGATTAATTTGTTGTACGAATTGACGTTTTTCGCCATTGCGGGAATTGAGATAAACTTCCCCAAAGCTTTTGACTTCAAACTGTTGGGCTAAAGAGATTTGTTGTTCCGGATCGATATAGCGAAAATCAAATTGTTGAGGGGCTTGTTGCTGATAGTTTTGCAGGAGTTCGAGATCGCTGGGATTGGGGGCGCGATCGAAAATGGTGACGGTGACGGGTTGGGGTAAATTCTTGACGATTTGCTGCGATTGGGGAGACAGAGTAAAACGCTGGCTTTCGGTGAGGTCCAATCTGACGGGATTTCGCAAGGCGATGCTGTTGAGCAATCCTAAAACGACTAGGATCGATAGGGTGGCGATCGCCGCATTGGTGCCGACTTCGGTGGATCGCTTGTTCCAAAACCCCTCAGCAAACATCAGCGCCAGCAGCAACCAGACGATAAAGACGGCAATCCCACCGACGACCAATCCCGTGGGAATCGGCCCCCAATTTCCCGAGACCAATCCGGCTGAAAGTCCCGCGATCGCCAATAACGGCCCGATCGGAAACGCATAAGGAATGAGTTTTGTCAACCCAGATGACTTGTTATTCTGTTGCATGGTCGGAGAAATAAAGGCGGTGTGGAGAGGATTTCGTGTGGGCGCGAGTAGTGGGCGTTAGCTTTGTTGAAAGCGGAGGGCGTCGATCGATTGGGCGCTGAGAAAGACGCCTAAAACGATATAACTGGCAAACAAAATTAAGCTACTGAGATCGACAACTCCTTTAATCAAATTTTCGTAATGCTTTAACAGGGACAAATGGGTTAAAGCGTCGCCGACCGGACCGCCGACACTGTTCGCCAGGAGGTCGATGACCCACAAAAATAAGACTAAAGCAAAGGTGAGAATCGCCGATAAAATCGTGCTGTCGGTCAGCGACGAGATAAACATTCCCAAGGACAAGACGCTGGCGGCGAGTAAAATTAAGCCGAGGTGACCTAAAAGCGGCACGGCGAGGGGCATCGGCGGATTGGCAGCACTCAGGGCGATCGCCTCCAACCCGAGCAAAGGGGCGATCGTCGTCGCAAAAAAGGTGACCACGCCTAACAGTTTGCCCGTCGCTACGGACCAGTTCGTAATCGGTGAAGTCGCCAGCAGTTCGAGTGTTCCGCGTTTGCGTTCTTCCGCGTAGAGTCCCATGGACAAGATCGGCAAAATAAATAAAGAAACCGACCCCATCACCTGCAAAAACATTTGTAAAAATTCATAGGCGACATCCACCGGGGGAACTCTAAATCCCATTTGTTGCGCTTGCGCTTCCATCATCGCGACTTGTTGGACGATCCCCTCGGGACCGAGGAGGATGGCGACGAAGAAAAAGCCGGAGAGCAACCAAAAAATCCCGGCGATCGCGTAGGCGAGGGGCGACTGAAAATAACTTTGTAACTCTTTGCGGTAAATCGCAATAATATTACCGACGATCGTTCCCATAACTCTTATTCTCCTAAACCCGGACGAGTGAGGCGATCGCGAAGGGGCGATCGCGCCAGTAGCGTAGCAGAGATCGACCCCTAGGGACTTCTACCCTTGGGGCGATCGCCTGCTCACCCCTCCCGAACTTCCTCATTTTCCGTCATTTCAGCCGTTTCTGGCGCTTCCGCCTCCACCTGCGCCCCGTCGGACTCGCTTTCTGCTGCTGGGGAAGACTCCTCTGTTTCCGCCGATTCTCGGGTCAGGGTTTCGCTGTCGGTTTCCCCCGCCGCTTCCGACGCCGCCACGGTCCGATCTTCCTCGGTGGTCAACTGCAAGAACACCTCTTCCAAACTGGCCCGGTGACGGCGCATTTCGTGCAAGCGACAGCCCGCCGCATACAAAACCCCGACTACATCGGGTCCGGGTTCTTCTCCCGATTCGGCGATGACGCGCAATGGCTGGTGAGGTTCGCCCCCTTGCGGATCGAGGGCTTGAATCTCGCTGACTCCGGGCAAGTTTTGCAACGACTCGAACAAGTTTCCCCAATCTTTCTCCGGCGGAATTTCCACTTCTAAATCGTAAGAGGTTCCCCCGGTCAACTGACTCATCAACTCCTCAATCCCGCCCGTAGCCACCATTTTGCCGCGATTGATAATCGCTACCCGGCTGCAGGTCATGCTGACTTCGGGCAAAATATGGGTCGAAAGAATGATGGTATGTTCTCCCGCCAGACTTTTAATCAGATTGCGGACTTCAATAATTTGGCGCGGGTCTAATCCCACGGTCGGTTCGTCGAGGATAATCACCGGGGGGTCGTGAACGATCGCCTGAGCAATTCCGACACGCTGGCGAAAGCCTTTCGAGAGTTTGCCGATCGCGATGTTGCGTTTTTCTTCCAAGTTACAACGGGCGATCGCCGTGTTGACGCGATCGCGGCGATCGCCCCCCGCTACTTGTTTGATCCGCGCGACAAAATGCAAAAAACCCTCGACGGTCATATCGAGGTACAACGGCGGCGATTCGGGCAAATATCCGATGCGCTGGCGCACCGCCATCGAGTTTTCGTGGACTTCATACCCGGCAATTTTGGCCGTTCCTTTCGTCGCAGGCAAATATCCGGCCAAAATTCGCATGGTGGTCGTTTTTCCGGCCCCATTCGGCCCTAAAAAGCCGAGGATCTCTCCCGGTTCCACCTGAAACGAGAGGTCTTCGATCGCCTTGGTCGAACCGTAAATCTTACTTAACTGCTCTACCTCGATCATGTTGTCTCAACTCAATTATTGGGTTTTCCGTTCTTATTGACCCTGTTGATTTCTGGGGTTTCCATCCTTCCGTCCATCCCTTCCGTGCGATTCTCCTGGGGAGACGCCAAGCGCAAAGCGCGCAGACGAATATCAGAATAACAAGAAATCTTGAGCTTTTCGGTTTTAGCCGCTAGATCCCGAGAGGATTGCCGATTTCGGGTCGCTCAGCCGCCATCGGGAGGCGATCGGTTTTACCCTAGATTGGGGGGCGGTCGTCAGGTTGGATCTAGTTCCAAGATCTTCGAGCAACAAATACCCGCAAAGCATATGCCAGAACTTTCTCAAAATCTGGTCTTCATCGGTGGCGGTCACAGTCACGCGATCGCCTTGAACTTATGGGGAAAGCAGCCTTTAGCCGACGTCAACGTTACCTTAATCAGTAATGTCCGCCATACCCCCTATTCCGGGATGCTACCGGGCTATATCGCCGGATTTTACTGCTTTGAGGAAGTCCATATCGACCTCGAACCGTTGGCGAAGTTCGCGCGATCGCGCTTCGTCCTCGATCGCGCCGTCGGCTTGGATTTAGAAAATCGTCGGGTGATTTGTGGCGATCGCCCCCCGATTCCCTTCGACGTTCTCTCCATCGATATCGGTAGCACTCCCGCCACGATCGCCACTCCCGGCGCCGCCGACTACGCCATCCCCGCCAAACCCGTACCCCAGTTACTCCAGCATTGGTCCGAACTGCTCGATCGCGTCCAAGCCGAACCCAACCGACGTTGGCGTTTGGCGGTGGTCGGCGGCGGCGCCGGAGGGGTCGAGTTAATCTTATCGATGCAAGCGCGCTTGTGGTGCCAACTCCCTCCCGGCGATCGCTCTTCTCTCGAATTTCACTTATTCCAGCGCGGTCGCGAGCTTCTCCCCAGTCACAATCCCTACGTCCGCACCACGCTGACCCGCTTGTTAGGCGATCGCGGGATTCACCTCCATTTGGGCGAAACTGTGTCTGGCTTAACTCGCGAAGGGGGGGCGATCGCTCTTCAGTGCGCTTCTGGCTTCTGTGTGGCGTGCGATCGCGTCTTCTGGGTCACCCAAGCCTCGGCGCCGGACTGGATCGCGCGATCGGGTTTGGCCACTGATGCAGCCGGGTTTATCCTCGTCGGCGATACCTTGCAATCGCTCTCTCATCCCGAAGTTTTCGCTACGGGAGATATCGCCACGATGCAGAACCATCCCCGTCCGAAAGCAGGGGTGTTCGCCGTGCGCCAGGGTCCGCCCCTCGATCGCAATTTACGCCTATTTTTGCAGAATCGACTCCCGCAACCTTTCCGACCGCAAACCCAGTTCCTCACCCTGATCGGCACGGGAACGGGACGGGCGATCGCCTCTCGTGGCGCTTTCGGCTGCGGTCCCAACCGCCTGCTGTGGCAGTGGAAGGATCGCATCGATCGCAAATTTATGCAGACTTTTCGCTAAATTGGGCGGGCGATCCTCGACTGAGTTCGGCGCCGTTGCACCGTCCATTTCTCAAAATTTCGTACTCTCTTGAATTCTCTCGAATCCTGTCGCAAAAAAGAGGGAACCCTTCACCGAGATTTACTTTTCCACTAACGAGGCTTTTGTTAACATCGCCACGTAAGAAACCACCAAAGAATAAAACAGGAGTTCGATCATCATCCCAGTCCTCAAGTTATTGAAGTGTGAAACTCAATCAAGATGCAATCCCCAAATTAGACTCCGTTTCGACGCCTGCGCGATCGCACGGAGGTTAACGTAGGAGGCTGGCACGTGAAGGGCCCTACAGACGCCCTAAACTGCGGGCAATTTCCCTTCAGGAGAGTGACCGCATCCGTAAATTCACGGATGCATTCTTCCTGGATAATCTATTTTCAAGTAAAAGTCAAGTTTATTAATTTTTTTTTAAGAATTATGCCGTTCCGAGAGGCCAAAAGGGGCATGAGTGGTGAAGGGATAAAGGGGTAAGACCCTTAATTTAGCTTGTTTTCGACGATCGCCCTCTCGAAAAGTCGCCGACGGGGGCAGGGAGCAGCGATCGCTCACCTCCAGGGGGCGGCGATCGCCCGATCCGCGTTGACTGCGATTAACCAAACCGTATAAATACGTAATCAATACGTAAAATTCGGTAAAGCATACGCAAACCATCGCCATCAAGCGCAAACAAATCGAGTAAAAATTATGGCGATCGAAAAAAAATAGGAATGTCCGGTGACATTCCCAAAACACGAAAGTTCAAAGGCAATTTCGTGACCTGGCGCCGTTTAATCTTCCGCAAAAATATAGCGGCGCAGTTCGCTCGGATCCGGTTCCGGACTGCTTTCGGCAAACTCCACCGCTTCCTCGATTTCCTGGCGAATTCGCTTCTCGATCTCGTCGAGTTCCTCTTGTCGAACTAAATTGTGTTCTAACAAATGCGCTCCCAAACGGGCGATCGGATCGCGAGCGTGCCAAAAATCCTTCTCTTCCTTCGATCGCAGCTCGTCGGGATCCGCCAGGGAGTGACCCCGGAAACGATAGGTCAACGCCTCGATCAACGTCGGGCCTTCCCCCGCACGGGCGCGTTCCACCGCCTCTAGGGCTGCCGCACGCACCGCCAGCACGTCCATTCCATCCACTTCAACGCCCTTGAGACCGAAAACACTGGCCTTTTTATAAATTTCCGGTTCCGAGGTCGCCCGTTCGTGGGCCATTCCGATCGCCCACTTATTATTCTCGACCACGTAAAGAATCGGCAGCTTCCACAGCGCCGCCATATTCAAACATTCGTAAAACTGACCGTTATTGCAAGCGCCATCGCCGAAGAAACACGCCGTCACCTGGTCCGCTTTGGGATCGCCGAGGGCATCGCGGCGGTAACGACTTTGGAACGCCGCCCCCGTCGCCACCGGAATCCCTTCCGCCACGAACGCATAACCGCCGAGCAAGTTATGTTCTGCAGAAAATAAGTGCATCGAACCGCCGCGACCTTTCGAGCATCCCGTCGCCTTCCCGAACAGTTCCGCCATCACTTCGCGAGCGGGAACCCCCGCACTGAGGGCGTGAACGTGATCGCGGTAGGTACTGGCGACAAAATCTTCGTCGCGACGCATGGCCCGAATGACCCCCGTCGAAACCGCTTCCTGGCCATTGTAGAGGTGGACGAAGCCAAACATTTTGCCGCGATAGTACATTTCGGCGCACTTATCTTCAAAAAAGCGGCCCAAGACCATATCTTCGTACAGCATCAATCCGTCCTCTTTCGAGATCGTTGCTGCCGTGGCCTCAAATTTCGGTAAAGTCCGTTCTTGCATCATCGATTAACTCGTTCCCTCGCAACAATACCCAGAATTGTCATTCTTCAACATATCATTGCTCCGAACCACCGCGATCGCGTTCGCGCAGCGTGCGCCTTGCGCTTAGCGACGCCTCTGACGGATCGCCCCAGTTGACAGGCTAAACGAGAACTTGTTACCTGGAGGTACGATCGCAACCAACCCATTCGCTCCATCTCCCCGACTCGGGAGGCGGGTAAAGCGCGTTACCGTTGCCTCTGCGACTGAACGCCCATTCGCGATCGACTCGCTTTTGCTACTTACCAATAAAGTTTCAAACTTTTACACTAGAATCTAGAGGCTATAATTATCGCACCATTGTAGAGTTTTGGAGATCCTCTTGTCAGTCCGTCTGGTCGCTCACTGGTGGGGAAGTAGACAGTGCTAGTTCCACTCGATTATTACAGGATTCTCGGTTTGCCCATACAGGCTACTGCCGAACAATTACAGCAAGCTCATCGCGATCGCGTGCAACAACTCCCCCGTCGGGAATATTCCGAGGTGGCCACCGTGGAGCGCAAGCGGCTGATTGACGAAGCTTACGCCGTGTTGTCCGATCCGGAAGAACGCCAAATCTACGATGCCAATTTTCTCGCCAAATCCTACGATGCGGAACGAGAGGTCGGGGATCCTTCCGGGCGAGATCTGTGGGCCAAGGGGGCGCGATCGGAATCGAGCAGTACGCCGAGTATCGAAATCGAACCGGAACAATTTGTCGGCGCTTTGTCGATCCTCCAGGAACTGGGCGAATACGAACTGGTCTTGAAGTTGGGCCTGCCGATTCTGAGTGCTAACAATATCAGTCTCAAAAACGGGCGCTTCGGGGATCCGAACCTCGTGGTTCCCGATATCGTCTTGACCGTGGCTTTAGCCTGTTTGGAACTCGGACGGGAACAGTGGCAGCAAAGCCAGTACGAAAGTGCGGCTAAATCTTTAGAAACGGGTCAAGATCTGTTACTGAGCGAAGGGCTGTTTGCCAACCTGCGCGGAGAAATGGGTTCGGATCTCTACAAACTTCGTCCCTACCGGATTTTGGAGTTACTCGCCCTGCCGGAAACGAAGGTTAAGGAACGGCAACGCGGGTTACGGCTGCTGCAAGAAATGCTCGAAGAACGCGGCGGTATCGACGGAACCGGGAACGACCAATCCGGCTTGAATGTAGATGACTTTTTGCGGTTTATCCAACAATTGCGCGGCCATTTGACGGCGGCGGAACAGCAAGAATTATTTGAAGCGGAAGCGCGGCGTCCGTCGGCGGTGGCGACTTATTTAGCGGTCTACGCTTTAGTGGCGGGGGGGTTTGCCACGCGCCAACCGTCGTTAATTCGGCGGGCGAAGTTGATGCTGGCTCATTTGGGGCGGCGTCAGGACGTGCATTTGGAGCAGGCAGTCTGCGCTTTGCTGCTCGGTCAAACTGAGGAAGCGTCCCAGGTTTTGGAGTTAACTCAGGAACGCGAACCCCTGGCGTTTATCCGGGAACAGTCTCAAGATGCGCCGGATTTGCTGCCGGGATTGTGCCTGTATGCGGAACGGTGGTTGCAAGGGGAGGTGTTTCCCCATTTTCGCGATTTGGCGAGCGATCGCGCCTCGTTGAAGGATTATTTTGCCGACGAACAAGTTCAGGGCTATTTGGAAGGCTTGCCGGAAACTTCTAGCCAGGAGGTGGACGAGTGGGTGCCTCTGGCTCAGTCGAATCCCCCGCTTACGGTGGGTCTGCCGGAACCCAAGCCCAGACCGGATTCGGCGGTGCGCGCTTCGTTTCGGTTGAGCGATCGCCCCCCGGGAAATGCTTATTCTCCAGTGGCTTTGTCTTCGTCTGGGGAACCGTCTGCGCGACTGGCGGAGGGGAACCGAGGCACTTCGTTGGCGTCCCTTCCCCACGCCCGACGGGATTACAATCCGGAACGAGTCGGCGATTCCCCCCGCCGCAGCTCTCCCGGCAGTGGCGCCAGCCGTCCCCCGGGTTGGGAACCCCAATTACCCCTGAGAAGTGGGGAGGAGCGATCGCGTTTACCCGTGGCAACGCGGGTTCGCAGTGGCGACGGTTCCGATGGCAGTCATTCCCGTCGTACTCGTCGCGGCGCCGGACGGGGGCGATCGCTCAAAGTTAGTCGCCTCTTACTGCTCGGTGCGGCGGGCATTTTTGCCCTGCTCTTCCTCTGGTTTTTACTCGGTCTGATCTTCGGCGGCGTGCGCGCTTTGTTCGCTCGCGGTCCATCCCTTGAAGGCGAACAGTTGAATATTCGTTTGGATCGCCCGGTGATGCTCCCGGATCGACCCAAACCGGAGGAACTCGCTCTCGGAGGTCCACTGACGGAAGACAAAGCGGCTCAGACGATCCGCCAGTGGTTCTCGGTGAAAGCCCAAGCCTTGGGCAAAGATCACCAGGTGGATCGGCTCTCCGATGTTCTCGTGGATCCGGCGTTGTCGTTATGGCAGCGACGAGCCCAAGATGCTCGCCGGGATAATTGGCATTGGGAATATCAACACCAACTCGAAGAGGTCAGCCAGTTGAAGGTCAGCGAAACCGATCCGAATCAGGCGACGGTCGAGGCGCAAGTGGTCGAATCGGGGCAGTTGTTCGAGAACGGTCAGCCGAGTCGCACCCGCGAGGATAATTTGCGGATTCGCTACCAGTTGATGCGCGATGGCGATCGCTGGAAGGTTCGCGATTGGGCGATTCTCAGCGAAGGTTAGGCCGTTTTTAGGGAAGCTGCTTCCGATTATTATTCGTCTCAATGGTTCGAGATCGAGGGGTCAGGTCACCACGCCTGACCCCTTTGTTATGGCGGACGGGCGATCGCCGCTCGAAGATTAAGGAAAGTTATATTTTTCATAAGCTTGCATGATTTAAAATCCGGGAACTCCCGCCTCTCCCGTCGCCGATCGCATCCCCGGGACTCGGCAGCTCGTGGGGATCTCAACCGGAGAGCCTCCCGATCGCCCTTCCGGTATCAGTCGCTCAAATGCCTTATTTTTCAAGGGTTTTCAAGTTTTGTTATAAGACCATGACAAATTGGGCAGACGATCGGGAGCATCGGGGCGCAAAATATCAAAATTTGATGACATTACGATCCCCACGTTGCCTATAAATTCGTAGATCGCCGACAGAATCGACCTTTAGACCCCTTGACCCCAGCGAGAGTTTTCTGCAACATAGACTTAACAAAGCGATCCCGGCGATCCCCAGACCGTCATCTGGAATCGGACGCCAAAGCGCGCGAGGACACTCGAAAGTGCATCCGATGGATCGACCGAACCAGACCGTACCTTTTTTGTAAATCGACGATAAAACTCCGCCTAAATCAAGCGAGGAAACTGCAAAATCGACGAGGTTACTAGGAGGGCGCCACGGATTAGAACCCGACGTTGCCCTCCCCTCGAAATAACAAACCAACTGATGTCATCGAGCCTGCGGGGGAGATGCACCCGCCTCACCCCGATCGAGCATTTGGCCGCCCTTTCTCCAAACCCAATCGGATCGTCAGCTCTCGGATCGCGATCGATCCGGCGCACCCAGGCCAAAAGAAGTGTCATTACCCAAGCAGGTTGAGAAATCAAGGCGATCGAGCTCATGTCAGCTCTAAATTGCTTTACCTGCCGTCTAACCAACAGGAGGCCAAACTCATGGCAAAAGAACGTCCCCCTTTACAAGAGATGACATTGCGGCAACTCCGTAAAGTGGCCAGCGAATATGCCATCTCCCGCTACAGTCGCATGAGAAAAGCGCAACTACTCGCGGCGATCGAAGATAAGCAACGTACCAAAGCTCAAGGTCAAACTACTACTCTGGAGGCGCAGGAAGAAGTGGAAGCTGCAAAATTTGAACTCGGTCAAGAAGATCGCACCGGAGGGACTCTCGCCTCCGTCGATGAAGGGTTGAACGACTTACCCGACGGCTACGGAACCAGCCGTATCGTACTGATGCCCCGTGACCCCCAATGGTCTTACGCCTACTGGGACGTCTCCAACGAGCATAAAGAAGAAATGCGCAAGCAAGGCGGTCAGCAATTGGCCTTGCGCTTGTACGACGTCACCGACATCAATCTCGAATTTCAAAGCCCCCACAGCATCCAAGAGTATCCCTGCGACGAATTAGCTCGCGAATGGTACTTGCCGATTCCGGTGAGCGATCGCGACTACGTGGTAGATATCGGTTACCGTTGCGCGGACGGTCGCTGGCTCGTGTTGGCCCGTTCCGCCCCCGTTCACGTGCCGCCCGTCTATCCCTCCGACTGGATCGAAGACCAATTTATCACTGTCGATTGGGAAGAAGACTTGCGCGGTAAAACCTTCGTCGAACTCGTTCCCCCCAGCAAAAAAGTGGCGGCTGGCGAAAGCCCGATCTACGACAAAATCTTCGGCATGGCCCAAGGCGCCGAAGCCCAGCGCGTCGCCGGATCCCTGTTCGGTTCCATGCAGCACGTCCCCGGTTCGATGGCGCCGTCCGAATCGATCAGCTCCTACGTGTTCCCGTCCGGTGTCGGCATGTGGGCCGTTCCGAGCATGTCCGGCGTCGGCATGAATATGTCCGGAGTCGGTATGTCCGGCGTCGGTTTCTCCGCCTCCGCCCCGCCGATTCGTCCCCGTCAGTTCTGGCTGGTCGCCGATGCCGAGTTGATCGTTTACGGCGCCACCGAACCCGATGCCACGGTCACCATTGGCGGACGTCCGATCAAGCTCAATCCCGACGGCACTTTCCGCTTCCAGATGTCGTTCCAAGACGGGTTAATCGACTATCCGATTATGGCGGTCGCCGCCGACGGCGAGCAAATGCGATCGATCCACATGAAGTTCAATCGCGAAACTCCGTCCCGCCATACCAACACCAAAGAAGAAGCCGTTCAAGAATGGCTCGCCTAAGTTAGGTCGAACTGAAAAAACCCCCTACCGATGCGTTGGTGGGGGGTTTTGGATTTGAGATTTGAGATTTGAGATTGGGGTTTTGGGTTGGGATTTTAGATTTTATCAGACCTTCTCCGCCCTAAAGCGACGGAGACTACACTCTCTCAAGCAAGCCTCTTAACGAGTCACTCCCACCAGCGTAAATTTGGGGATGCCCTACCCTATTTCATGGCTTGGCGTCCTTACAGTTTGGACTGACTTTTACCCCATTGACTGTTAGGCTCTTGAGATCGCCCAGTAGGACGTTCAACCGGTTTCCTCATCGTTCTCACCGTCGGCGAAGGAAAAGTGAAAAGTGAATAGTAACTTTTCACTTTTCACTTTTCACTTTTCACTTCAAAAGGACGGGGTTTAAAACCCAGTTTTTTTGATAAGATAAAAGGCCCTCGCGGGATGTTAAGCCCCTTTCATTCGGGTCTTAGAGAAGATGGCTCGATGATACTATACTGCGGCTAAAGTCGCACGAGTCGCTTTTGGGCCGTGCTCTAAAGAGACGGGGCTACCAATCTCCGGGACTGTTTACGTGTTTGTCTGGCCGAGTCGATTCGACAGCACCCAAAAACTGTCCGGACTATTGATTCGATCGATAAGAAAACTCAAAAAAATACAATAAATCAGAAAATAAATTAACAATTGTTTTTTATTAATTCATTTAACTTTGGAGAACCCAGAAGTTTAACCGAATAATAATAAAATTTTAATCGCTTGTTATCGCGTCTTTCTTTGCCGATCTGTCAGACTTAAAATAGATTTTCTTTTTGAATTTCCAATGATGAAACGACGTCATGCGATCGCGTATATCGGCCTGTTTTTCCTCTGGCTAACGGGCTGTACGTTATTCAAACGTCGTTCCCCTCCCCAATCGAACCCGGCAACTTTGCACGAACTCAATCGATTGAGATTTGCCGTCACCGACGTTCAAGGAGAAGAACAGTTAAAAAGGGATTACGAACAATTTCGGCAACTTTTGGAGGAAGTTTTAGAAAAGAAAATCGATTTCGTTCCCGTCCAACATTATACCGATGCGGCGATCGCCCTTCAATTAAATAAAGTCGATCTCGTCCTCGCCGGACCATCGGAATATTTTCTGATTTCCACGAGATCGCGAGAATTGCCGATTCTTTCGATTACCCGACCGAACTATTATTCGGCGATCGCCGTAGCGGCGGTCAGTGGAATTAAATCCCTATCCGATTTAAAAGGAAAAACGATCGCTATGGTCAAAGTTGGATCGACAAGCGGACATTTAGGAACAACTAAATTATTACTCGATGCCGGGTTAAATCCTAAATCGGATTGTAAAATCGTTATGCTAGGACGAGAAGGTAGTTTAGAAGCCCTAAAAAACGGCGAAGTCGATGCCTGGGGCGGATCGTTAACCGACTACCAAACCTTTTTTAATTCCGAGGAATTTTCCGAAACCGACTTTCCGATTATCGCACGCGGGGAACTCCTTCCCGACGACATTTTTTTAGTCAACCAACAATTGGGAGAAGAATTTGCACGAGAAATTAAAACTCGAATGTTTGATGCACAAGACAAGTTATTGACGGCGATCGCTGCTACGGAAGGCAATCAGAAATACCGGAATTCTCGTTTTGTTGAGTTCGATGCTTCTCAATACGAGGCGATCGTTCACTTATACCATAATTTTGGTTATACGGATAGCCTCCCGTAATTTTATCATTGGGCGATCGTCGTTAAGCGATCGATAATTTAAACTTTGAAAATTGTTTGAAAATTGTATTTTTTCGCGAGATGAAATCGATTCTAACTAGATAGATTTCCGTTTTTGGGGCGATCGCCACAACTCTCTCATACTTATCTAATATTTAAGGAGAATTTAATTTGATGAAAAGACGCTCTTTTATTGGATATTTTCTCTTGTTTCTAGCAGGCTGTAGTGCAGTTAATAGCCGATCGCCCGAAGCAAACACTAGCTCGTTAAAATTACCTGAAAAACTTAGATTTGCCGTTACTGATGTTCAAGGAATTGACAATCTCCAACGGGATTACGAAGTATTTCGTCAGGAATTAGAAATTGCCTTAAACATCCCGATTGAGTTTTTCCCCGTTGACAGTTATACCGCTTCGGCGATCGCCCTTCAAAACAATAAAGTCGATTTAGTCTTAACTGGACCTGCGGAATACGTTCTGACTCACACTCGGACGAATGCGATTCCCGTTATTGCCATCACCCGTCCGAATTACCGATCCGCGATCGCCATTTCAGGGACTTCTCAGATTAAATCTCTTGCGGATTTGAAAGGTAAAAAAATTGCCATGCTCAAACTCGGTTCTACAAGCGGACACCTCGGACCGACCAAGTTTTTAATCGATGCTGGATTAGATCCCAAAACCGATTATGAAGTCGTGATGTTAGGACGAGAAGGGTCTCTAGACGCACTCAAACAGGGAACTGTCGATGCGTGGGGTGGACCGATTGTGGATTACGAACAGTTTTTAAAAAGCGCCAATCTTACCGAGGCTGATTTTCCCCTCCTGAAACGGGGAGATCTCTTACCGAGTGATGTTTTTATGGTCAATAGTTATACGCCCCCAGCGACGATCGACTATATCCGATCGCGACTACTTGAGTCGCAAGAACAACTTATTGAAGCACTCTCCACACCGGAAGCGAATGCTAAATATAAAAATTCCCAATTAGTATCAGCCAATGATGCCGATTACGACCCGATCCGCGAAGTTTATCGGGCGATCGGACAAGGTGATTTTCTTCAATAATTGAGTCAATTTGGTCAAGGAGATCGCCTCCATTTCGAGCGATCGCTTCTCTCTATAAATCGCTCTTTCGCAGCAAAATAGGGCGATTTTTGGGATGATTGTCAGATTTTTCGATCCTCGCGATCGTCCTATCCTAATACAAAACCCAAATTTCCGTATAATGGCGGATATCTTTTCAACGCCCAATCCCTGAAGATCGAGATTAGAAAGCGGTCTCTGAGGGCTATTCCCAGAAATGAGTCTTGCCTTCTATCGTAGTTTAGAGAAGCGGCTGAAGGAAATTAAATCAATTTTAATAACGAGTTAATCTCTGTTTAACCTGGCGATCGAGGAAGATTAAAAATAGAACTACTAAAGCAAATTAACTTTAAAGATAAGGCGATCGAGAGAGAGAAAAGATCGGATCGAGTTTATAATCAAGATTGATAACAAATTTATTTAAAGGATGACAAGTGATGAACGAAGCAAGGTAGGATCTTTCGGATTATGCTTTCCCAGAAATCTAGCAAACTTTCAGAGCCTCGGCAACCCGATCGCCACCGATCGCCCCAACCCGAAGCGATCGCGCCGCAAAATAGCGAATGTGTCCCTTGTTTCGCGAAGAGAACGGGCGGCGGTTTTCGCGGTTTTTTAGATCGGTTAAAAATTTCGCAAAAAATCCGTTACGGATATGCTTTAGCGATCGGGATTGGAGTTGTAGGGACGACGGTTGGCTTGAGTTTGGGCGATTACCAACAAAGAGACGCATCGCAACAGCTCAAAATCGCCTACCGACAACAATATTTATTGAGCGAATTAGATAATGCGGTCTTGAGAATGCGATCGCATCCCCAAAGATTAGTTACAGTTTTTGGCAATTCGATTTGGTTTGAGTACGAAAGCTCTAAATTTTTTGCCGACGTCCATCGGATCGAAGAAGTTATAAAAGATCTTAAACAAGTTCAAGGAACGAACAGTAAAATTCTCGATGTTGACAGTCGGGAATTTAAGGCGTTATTAGCCGCTTACGAGCAGAAAACCCAGGCGTACTCGCGACAAATTCGAGAGATTTGGCGACAAATCGATCCGCCTGCTTTACAAGAAGAAGATATTCCCAAAGCTCAACAACAACTGCTCGATGCGACGAGTCAACCGGAAGCGATTCAGTTAACGGTTGAATTTGAAAGATTGGCGGAAACTCTGACCCGTTCGATCGCCCGGGCGAAGACTCAAGAAATGCAGGCGACGCAAAAACTGAATGCAGCCGAAACATTACGCCTGCAATTAATTGTCAGTAGTATGTTATTATCGGCGGCGATCGCCATTATTTTAGCGTGGCAGACGAGCCGGGCGATCGCCCGTCCGATTCGCTGGGTCAGTGAAGTGGCGCAACAGGTCACCGAAAGGGCAAATTTTAAGTTAGTCGCCCCAGTTTTAACTGACGATGAAGTGGGGTTATTGGCGCGTTCCCTGAATCAGATGGTGCGTTGGATGGGGGATTATACCCGGGAACTCAACGGGGCGCGCGCGACTTTAGAACAGCGTGTGGAAGAACGGACGCGAGAACTTTCCGAGGCGCTGCACGAACTCAAACACACTCAAGCGCAACTGATTCAAAGTGAAAAAATGTCCAGTCTCGGACAAATGGTGGCGGGACTGGCGCACGAAATTAACAATCCGGTGAATTTTATTTATGGTAATCTCGAACATGCCAAATCTTACACCCAAGATTTGTTAGAATTATTGGGAATTTATCAACAAGAATATCCCGAACCGACGGCAGCGATCGCCGCCGAAGTCGAGGCGATCGATCTAGATTTTTTAACCGAAGATCTGCCGAAAATTTTAACTTCGATGAAAATGGGGACGGAACGAATTCGGGAAATTGTTGTTTCTCTGAGGAACTTCTCGCGGTTGGATGAAAGTTATTTCAAACCCGTGGATATTCACGAAGGATTGGAGAGTACGTTATTAATTTTGAATAATCGCATCCGTAAAGGCATCGAGATTGTCAAACGTTACGGCGATCTTCCCCCGATCGAATGTTATCCGGCTCAACTGAATCAAGTGTTTATGAATGTGTTGGCGAATGCGATCGATGCCCTTCAAGAAAGCGGGCCGGGGATTGAGTCGCCGACGATTACCCTGCGAACGGAAATGCTCGATCGCAAAGAGGTTTGCATCCGCATTATAGATAACGGACCGGGAATCCCGAAAAGCTTACAAAATCAACTGTTCGATCCATTTTTTACCACTAAACCTGTAGGGAAAGGGACGGGTTTGGGGTTGGCGATTTCTTATCAAATTATCGACAAACATCAAGGGCGCATCGAACTGTTTTCGGAACCGGGGGAAGGAACCGAGTTTGCGATTGTCATTCCGATTAAAAGTCAAAAGACCGTTTCTCTGGAAACGGCGGCTTAAAATAGGGTTTAAAATGGCGAGGGAAGGGGGGCGATCGCCCGGGGTCTAACAAGGGGAGCGCCCCCTTCGTATTTTTCTCCCTAAAGTGAAGATTTATCCGAAAATTTACTGAAAATTGATAGCGATCTCTCGATGGGGTTTGGGTATCATGTAAACTGGTTTCAACCAGTTTTTTTTATAAAAAATTAACAATGTCCGATGGGGGGTTTCTGGTTTCGATGGCGATCTCGTTGGGTCGCTCCCAGCTCACCCGATCGGCTCGCTAGTTCGGCGCCTTTACAGGTACTTATTGTTAGCCTTTTTCCCTCGTCCTCCATCCAACCCCAGCACTCTTTCGTGTCTATGCAGCTCGAACATTCCTACCAATCTCTCGAAACTGCCAAGCGGCCCACCCTGGCAAATCGGTTCTCGGCCTCGATTCTGAGCGGTTCTGTCTTGCGGGCGATCGGGACGTGGACCCGAAAAGTCCGGCGTTTGAGTATCAAACAAAAAATCTGTTACGGATACGCGGTGACGATCGCGATTGCGATGGTAGGAACGGGGGTCGGATTGGAGATCGGCGATCGCTACACCCGCCAGGCCCGAGAACAATCGATCCGTTCTCACGAAGAACAACGACTGCTGTTAGACTTGCAACATACGGTCCTCGCCGTGCGTGCGCGGCAAGAGGGCTTGAGTCCGTCGGACGGCGATGACCTCGAACGGGTCGAAGATCTGCTCGCCCAACTGCACGACCTCGCCACCGCCCCCTCGCCGATCTCCGGCGCGGTGACCCCGGCCCAAATCGCACAATTGAAGGCTGCTTACGACCCCAAGCCGGGCGCCGTCTCCGATGGAGAGAACGGCGATCGCGCAACCCGTATCGCTCCCATCGAGCAACTCTACCAGGCGATCGACCGACGGATCGAAGCCGCCAAAACCCAAGAACGGCTCGCCAACGAGACTTTTGAGAAAGCGGAAAGTTTGCGCCAGCAAATTACCGGATGGAGTATGCTGGTTTCCGCCGCGATCGCCGTCGCCTTGGCGGTGTACACCAGTCGGGCGATCGCCCATCCGATCGAGTGGATCGTCCACGTCGCCCGTCGCGCCTCCCAACAAGCCAACTACAAACTGCGCGCCCCCGAAATCGGCGAAGACGAAATCGGCTTACTCGCCACCTCCCTCAACCAACTGATTTCTACGGTTCAACAGCAAATTCAAGCGATCCAAACCACCCAAGCTCAGTTAATCCAAAGCGAGAAAATGTCGAGTTTGGGGCAGATGGTCGCCGGACTCGCCCACGAAATCAACAATCCGGTGAGTTTTATCAGTGGCAATATCGAACACAGCAGCCACTATATCCAAGATTTGCTCGGCTTGGTGTTGCTTTACCAACAAGAGTATCCCGAACCCAACCCGACGATCGCCCGCCGGATTGAAGAAATCGACCTCGATTTTTTAATGACCGACCTCCCGGGTCTGCTTTGTTCGATGAGAAGCGGTTCCGAACGCATCCGCCAACTGGTGATGGCCCTGCGAAACTTCTGCCGCCTCGACGAAGCCGAAGTCAAACGAGTCAACCTCCACGAGGGGATCGACAGCACCTTATTTCTGCTCGATCGCCGCTTGAAAGACAAGATTAAGATCGTCAAAAAATATGGCGATTTACCCGCGATCGAATGCGCTCCGGCCCAGGTCAATCAGGTGTTCATGCACCTACTCGATAACGCGATCGACGCTTTAGAAGGGATCGGCACTGACGAGAGTAGCCGCAAAATGCCGACGATCGCGATTCAAACGCGATTGGTCGAGGATAACCGCATTCAAGTTAAAATTACCGACAACGGACCGGGAATCGACCCCGAAATTCAAGCCAAAATTTTCGATCCGTTTTTTACAACCAAAGCCCCCGGGAAAGGAACGGGTTTGGGACTGGCGATTTGCTACCAAATTGCCCAGCAACATGGTGGAACCCTGGAGTTCAGTTCCCAACTCGGTCGGGGAAGCAAGTTTTGCCTCTCCTTACCGCTTCCGGAGCGGGGGTAATGGTTGCAAGTCTGGCGGACAGACTTGCGCGCGATTCTCCTTTGGAGACGATGAGCGCGATCGCCCCTGCCGTACCCTCCAATCATGAGCGAATCTCTCGAAGCGACTGGCGCCTTGTTAAGGGCGTTTTCTCAACTGCGCGATCGATCGGGTCAACAACGGCGCGATCGCCTCGACGCCCTCTTCACTGAATTTGAAGCCCTTCCCGAGGGCGATCGTCGCCATCGTCGGGGCGAATTGAACTTGTTTTCTCTTTTTAATCTGGCAAAAAGTGAAGCCAGTCACCGCCAGTTTTTAGCGTGGTTGTTAGACCCGAGTGGCAGTCACGCCCAAGGCTCCCTATTTGCCAAAACTTTGATTTCTTGTTGCGATGTAGAGTTGCCGCCGACGGCGATCGAGCGAGGATATCGCGTCGTTAAAGAAGGCAGTCCCTACGAGTTTACTCCGGGGATGACTCTGTATCGAAGCGGTCAATTTTTAATCGTTATCGAAGCCAATCTCTTCGGTCGGGAAGACGCGCGCCAACTCGAACGCCAGTTTTTAGAAATGCGTCGCTTTGGCTTCGCACAAAAGATTCCCAATTCCCGACAATTTGCCTTGTTTTTAACCCCTCAAACCCGAGGCGATCGCCCGAGCGATCCCCACAATTGGCATTTCCTTTCCTACGGCGACCTCGCCCGCGCTTTTTCGGAAATTTTATCCGAGATCGACCGGGTAAAAGTCAAACTGCTTTTGATAGACTGGATCGAAATCGTTTCTCAGTTTTAGACGTTTAGGATCGTTTATGGACATTTTTTCGCCAGAGAGCCTTCTGCTCGCTCGCCATTGGGAAAGTTATCGAGAATTGCTAGAAATCGAGCCTCAATTGGAACGGGAAATCGGGGAATTTCTCGCGGCGATCGAGTCCGAGTTAGTCAAACAGGCATGGTGGAAAAATGAGTGGAGTTTTGTGGCTTACGAGCAGTCAGAAATTTATATTGCCAATCAAAATTGGGTTTCTCCATACGAGGAATTTGTTTTATCGATCGGTCTGGAAGGGGTCACCCCCAATCGCCTTTTCGGACGAGAAAATCCACCTCAATTTTACGTGAAATCATCCGATTACAATCTTTGCAAATTGTTGACGGATAAATTGGCCGATCGCGAAAGCTTGGAATTTGTCGAAATGGATTACAGTTCCAGTCGTTATCTGCTGACCAAACCGTTACCGAAAGTGCTACCGGAAGAAGTCGAACAGTTCGGCGAGGTCGTCAAACCGCAAATTGTGGAATTTTTGAGTTTTTACGCCCAATTGCTATGGGAATTCAATCCGATTATTGAGGAGGCGATCGGGTGAGAAGGGGGAACTGGAGGCGATCGCTCGTCCTCCTTTCGCGAACCTAAACCTGTTTTTAACCCCGAATGCCGATTCCGACCCCCGACGCCCCCTGATAGGATGAAAGTAAACAAAACTTCAAACCTTTCAACGACGGACTATGACTCTGGGCAACCTGCGCGATTTATACCAACAAGTTATCCTCGATCGCTATAAAAATCCACGCAATCGCGGCCAAACCAACCCGATTCACCGCCAGCAGCGCGGTCACAACCCTTCCTGCGGCGATACGATCGAACTGACCGTGGAGCTCGACGAGACGGGCGATCGCATTGCCGATGTCAAGTTTGAAGGGGAAGGCTGTGCGATTTCAATGGCTTCGGTCGATTTAATGGCCGATGCCTTGCGCGGTAAAGCGATTGACGAAGCGTTGGAAATGGTGCAGCGTTTCCAAAACATGATGAAAGGGGAAGCCGAATTTCCGAAAGAACAGCGCAAACTCAACGTCATGCAAGGGGTCGCTCAATTCCCGGTGCGCATCAAATGTGCTAACCTTTGCTGGCACACGCTCAAAGCCGCTCTCGAAGCGACCGGAACCGACGCTAACAGTTTTGTCAGCAACGAAGCCGAATCCTGAGCCAGAATATCCCCTCAAACGACTCCCACCTCCAGATTTGCCATCATGCCAACTACCGAAGAATTTTTAACCGCTTCCGCTTGGTCTGCCGCCTTGGCCGGAGTTTTGGCCCTGTTAGCGATCGCGGCTTTTCTGTTCAAATGGGGAATCCGCTTTCGCCTCGTCGGCGCCACCGGATTTACGATCGTGCTGACGGCGGGCTTATTTGCCCTCGGTCTGGTGCCGATCTCTCGGGTCGAGATTCCCGGCGCCGTTCGCTTTACCGTCGTTTACGATAACGGCGCCGAACAGGCTACGATCGCCGTCCCGCCGACGATTTCGCGCTCCGAACTCGAAGCGACTTTGCAACAAGCCGCCAGCGATCTGTTTTCTCCCGGTCGGATGAGTCAGGGAACCGACGATCTGCGGATCCGGGCCCGGGCGATCGTTCATCCCCGAGAAGGCGTCTCGAAACCTTTATATATCGGCGAAGTGCGGCGATCGTTGTTCGTCCGCGACGACGAGAACATGACGGTCGAGATCGACGATCGAAAACTGGCCGAACTGCCTAAATCCCCTGCTTCGTGAACGCCTCCCGACGTCTTAAAGCCTCCGCAGGGGGCTTTAATTTTAGGTTTTAGATTTTAGATTTTAGATTTTAGATTTTAGATTTCGGGGAAAAACTTCCCCACTTCCGAGTCCCAACTGCAATCCATCAAGATCCCCTGACCCACTCCAGACCGAAACTGAAAAATTATCCGAAATCTTGTGGATTAACACCGATCCCCCCAATACAGTAAAGTTATCGTTACTGCATTGACCTATTGCAGCCCAGCAGAGATTCTTGCCGTATGTCCCATCACAACTCTACCCCGTGTTCCGCGCCGAACGAAACGGCTTCCGGACTGCCCCCGTTGAGTATTGCCCCTGCTAGAGTCATCCGAGGAGTGCGCGCGATCGAGCAAGCCGGGGACGAGATTGCCCGCTTGGGACGGCGCCCCCTGCTCGTCGGCGGCGATCGCAGCCTCTCCTTAGTCGTCGATCGCCTCGCGCCGATTTGGCAGCAGCAGCCGTTAACCTGGGCGCAAGCGACTTACAACCCGGACTGTAGCGAAGCCACCCTCGCCCGTCTCAAGCAAGCGGTCGCCGACCATCAGGCCGATGCGATCGTCGCCACCGGAGGCGGTAAATCCCTCGATGCGGCCAAACTGCTCGCCTATAGCTGCGGTTTACCCGTCGTGACGATCCCGAGTTCGGCGGCGACCTGTGCGGCGTGGACGGCCCTGTCTAACATCTACTCCGACGACGGCGCCTTTTTGTACGATGTCGGTCTGGCAAAATGCCCGGACTTGCTCGTTCTCGACTACAGCCTGATCGCGACGGCGCCCCAACGCACCTTAGTGGCGGGGATCGGCGACGCCCTGGCCAAGTGGTACGAAGCTTCGGTCAGTAGCGGTCGCAGCGAGCAAACCTTAATCGTCGCGGCGGTTCAACAAGCCCGGGTCTTGCGGGATTTACTCTTGCAAAAGTCAGTGGCAGCCCTGGAACGGCCCGGGGAGGCGGTATGGCGGGAAGTCGTCGATGCAACGGTGTTGCTGGCGGGGGCGATCGGCGGACTGGGGGGAGCGCAGTGTCGCACGGTGGCCGCTCATGCGGTCCACAACGGCTTGACCCACTTAAGTGCGGCGCACGGCACGTTGCACGGGGAAAAGGTGGCTTACGGCATTTTAGTGCAACTGCGTTTGGAAGAGACGATCTGTGGCCATCAACTCGCCAGTGCAGCCCGCCAACAGTTGATCGAGTTTTATGCCGAGATCGGACTGCCGTCTACGTTAGCTGATTTAGGGTTGGAAAATATTACCCTCGGGGAGTTGCACCATGCGGCCCAGGTCGCTTGCGATCCAAAATCGGACATTCACCGCCTACCGTTTGCGGTGGTTCCGGAACAGCTCATGGCAGCAATGGTGTCAACCAATGCCCCGGCAGAAAATCGCCGGGGGGGAATCGACTCGATGTCGAGAGACCTTGGCGATGCTGCTGGCGACGATTCTGGAGATGTTTGCTCTTCGGATTCCCAAGCCCGTTCGGACTTGAGATGAACCGGATGGGAACTTAACATCTCCGAATAAACGTCTATCAACGGTTGGCCACGATTTTGTGCCGCTCGCGCTCGATTTGTTCTCATTCTTCTTTATTCAGATTTTGCGGGTTCTCCGCCTAGAAAGCCCATGAGTCTAGATTGGATTAATCCTGCCCGTCGTTTGCAGGAACTCCCCCTTTACGTCTTTGCTCGTCTCGACCAACTGAAAACCGAAGCCCGCGATCGCGGGGTGGATTTGATCGATTTGGGGATGGGAAATCCCGACGGACCGACGCCTCAAGCCGTTGTAGAGGCGGCGATCGCGGCGCTGCACGATCCGGACAACCATCGCTATCCCGATTTTAAAGGAAATATCTATTTCCGACGGGCGATCGCCGAATGGTACCACCGCCGCTATCAAGTCGTCCTCGATCCCGAAGCGGAAATCCTTCCGGTTCTCGGTTCTAAAGAAGGTCTGACCCACCTCGCTTTAGCCTATATCGACCCGGGAGATCTCATTCTCGTCCCCTCTCCCGGCTATCCCGCTCATTTCCGAGGACCGCTCATCGCTGGCGGTCAAATTCACGAGTTAATGCTCTCGGCGCACAACGACTGGCTCATCGATCTCGCCGCGATCCCCGATCGCGTGGCGGAACGCGCCAAAATCCTCTATTTCAACTATCCCAACAACCCGACGACGGCGACGGCCCCGCGCGAGTTTTTCGAGGAAATCGTCGCTTTCGCACGCCGTTGGGAAATTTTACTCGTTCACGATTTGTGCTACGCGGAACTGGCGTTCGACGGCTACCAACCGACGAGTTTGCTCGAAATTCCCGGCGCTAAGGAAATCGGCGTCGAGTTTCACACCCTCTCCAAAACTTACAATATGGCCGGGTGGCGGGTTGGCTTTGCCGTCGGCAACGATCGCGTGGTCAACAATTTACGCACGTTAAAAACTAATCTCGATTACGGCATGTTCTCGGTGGTGCAGACGGCGGCGGCGACGGCGTTGCAATTGCCCGATGTCTACATCCACGAGGTCCAAGAGCGCTATCGCAAGCGTCGCGACTTTTTAGTGAAGGGTCTGACGGACTTGGGATGGAAGGTCAAAAACCCTCAAGCGACGTTCTACCTGTGGGCCGAATGTCCTCCGGGCATCAGTTCGACGGAATTCGCCCTCTTGTTGCTCGATCGCGCCGGGGTGGTGGTGACGCCGGGGAATGGGTTTGGTAGCGGGGGCGAGGGCTACGTCCGCATCAGCTTGATTGCCGAGTGCGATCGCCTCGCTCAAGTCCTCGAACGGTTCGCCCAAAGCAATCTGTTCGATACTTCAACCCCCCTGCTCTCGGGTAAATAAGGCTTCATGGGTTGCACTCGATCGCGTCGTTGGCGATCGGGTGCAACCCCTCGGAGGGGCAAAATCGCCCATCGCCCCTCCCGATCGCATTTAGGCCAATAGTTTTTTTCCCAATAAGATGGGGTCCAGTCGGAGGCGACTAGACCCTTTCGGTTTTGGATTGATGGATATCGATTTGAGATTCAGTTGTATTTGGACAATGGACGGACTGAGATTTACACGCGACCCGCTCGGTTCTACTAAAACTACAACACTGGGCGCATCCCTCTTAGTCTAACCAGACTCACAGTTTTGGCTTTCCGCTCTCTTCCGGCAATTGTTCGAGTCAACTCCTTATTAACTTGACCAATTGTGGTTTCCGCCTTCCGTGGAACGAACCGCCACATTACTTGTCTCGGATGCTATCTTCGGACTCTCTGCCGAACGGGGGATTAGAGTGGGAAGGACACAAACCCTAATCCAACTCTTTGGAGGGCTTGAAGTTCTTGCCTCGTGTCCTTAATTCTCAAGTTACCACGTTCTCCAGAAATAACAAGTCCTATTTAATAAACTTTACTCGTTGTTACATCGTGTAATTAAAGCCGACAAATTTGTTTACAATGGCGCTCGAAAATAAGGGATCGAAGGGTTAGAAATCGAGGGCGTTCCAAGTGGCCTCGCCGACGATCCCATCCGGGGATAAGTTAAACCGTCGTTGGGCGGCTTTGACGGCGGCTTCGGTGCGATCGCCGAAATATCCAGTCGCCGTCCCTTCAAAAAAACCGAGTTCTCGCAAGCGCCCTTGTAATTGAGTCACGAGCGGTCCGTCCATGCCTTTGCGTAAGAGGGGATAGCCGGAAGGGCTCGGGTCTGCGGGCGCGATCGCGCCCCTAGGAGGCGTCCCAAAGCCGGGAAACAGACGATTCCAGGTGTCGTCCCCGGCGACGCCGTCGCTGCGGATTCCAGCATCTTCCTGGAAGCGGGCGAGGGCGTTGGCGGTGGCTTCGCGATAAATCCCATCGACTTGTCCGGTGTAGTAGCCCATCAACTTCAAGACCCCTTGCAATTCCTTGACGGTTTCGCCTTCGGAACCGATTTGCAAGGTCGGACGGCGGACGGTTCCGTTCGATTGGGCCAGGAGGGGGGACGGTAGGGGGTAGACCGTCGGAGCTAAAATGGCGATCGCCACGATCGCCCCCTGAAGGTTGAAGATTCGCACCACGGCTGTCTAAAATCCCCGATTGCTCGACGTTGACTTTTTGATTTTAGCGGCACGAGGGGAAGGGGAACGCAGTAGCTTCCCTCAAGCGGCGGGAATTTGCACTTCGGCTAAGGCTTGGGCCGGACCGAGGAGGGAAATATAGGTTTCTTGAAAATAGCGGCGGGCCACGTCGCGGGCGATCGCGGCGCCGATCCCGGCAATCGCTTCGGTAAACTGGCGGTCGAAATCGATCCCGAGACCGAGAGTTTCGTACCAACCGAAGACTTGGGCGATTTGGGCGTTGGTTTGTTTGCCGAGGGCGTACTGTCCCAGGAGTTTGTTTTTAGAGGCTTGCAGCTCTTCGGCGGTTAATTCGGTGCTGCAGAGGCGTTCGACTTCGGTTTGCAAGCCTTTGAGGGCGATCGCGGTATTTTCCGGAGCCGTTCCCATATAGGTAACGAAGGGGGCGCGATCGAGGCGGGTGGGGTAAAACGCGGACACGTCGTAAGCTAAACCGCGTTTTTCGCGCAATTCCACGAACAGACGACTCGACAGCCCGTTACCGAGGTAAGTATTGAGCAGTTTGAGGGCGGCGTAATCTTCGAGGTTGAGATCGGAACCGTCCGGCGGGCGCACGGCGGCCCCGAGGTAGCCGACCATGACGATCGATTGCTGGGTGTCTTGGGGCATACTCAGATAGCGCGAACGAGGGCGCACCGAGGTCAAGGGGTGTGGGGCGATCGCCTCGCCGGAGGGCTGCCAGTCGCCGAAAACGGCCTCGACGAGGGCGATCGCCGCTTCCGGGTCGATCCGTCCGGCCAAACTAATCACCGTGCGATCGGGGCGAAAGTAGGTTTGATGGTACTGTTGCAGGTCTTGCCGTTGTAAGTTGGTAACGGTTTGTTCGGTTCCCAGACTGGAGAAGGCATAGGGATGGTCGGGATACATCGCCTGGCGCAGGCGATCGAAGGCGACGGTAAAGGGCTGTTCTTTTTGAGAGCGAATCCCCTGCAAGGTGAGGCGGCGTTCGAGTTCGACTTCCGCTTCCGGGAACGACGGCGATCGCAATAATTCTGCCGCCAGGTGTAACAGGTCGGGAAAATCTGCGGAGACCGCTTTGAGACTGACTAAAAAGTAATCCGGGGTGGTATCGGTACTCAGGCTAGCGCCGACGGATTCGACTTGTTCGGCAATATCGAGGGAGGACAGCCGTTCGGTGCCTTTGGTCAACACGGCGGAGAGTAAGTGAGAAAGTCCGGCTTGCTCCTGACGTTCGCAGCGACTCCCTGCTTTGATAAAGATGCGACCTGCGATAATGTCGGCGGCGGGATTCTCCGTTGCGATCGCCACCATGCCATTACTGAGAACCGCACGACAAACCCGTTCGTTCTCTGGCGACTGTTTCACGCTCTCATTCACTGCTATTTCCTTGGCTTCCTTGGTTGTGGACTGTGGTCGTTAGCATCGGTTGACGTCAACTCCCCCGCAAGACTCCGGGCAAGTTGGCGACCTCGAACCGCGATTTTTCCCCTAGACGGTGGATTCGAATGGCTTAACCGTCGTTACCGCATAATATTTAGGCGATAAATACTGACTGGCGACCCGTTGCAAATTATACGGATCGAACGACTGAATTTGTTCGGGATAGCGCACGGCCCATTGGGCGCGGGCGATCGTTTCGTAATAGCCGTACAACCCCGCCAGTTGGTTGGGGGTTTCCGTAGAAAAGGCATAATCGTTACACAACAAGCGCTTCGCCCGATTGAGTTCGATTTCGCTGACGGGTTGTTGTTGGATTTGGCAGAGGCGATCGCCGATCGCCGCTTCCACCCGATCCATCTGTTGCGGTTCGAGCCATGCCCCAATCGTAAATAAACTCGAATCGCGTTGCAACGAAAAATCGCTACTGATGGCGTGGACGAGTTCCCGTTCTTCGCGCAGTTCGCGCACTAAGCGCGAGGTGCGTCCTTGGGCGAGCAACACCGAGAGTAAATCCAAGCCGTAAGCATCGTGCAGTTGTTCGACCCCCGGCCCGCTCCACGCCATCACCAGACGCCCGGTTTCCAAACGGGGGAGGTAGAGTTCCCGACGCCGTACTTCGGTTAACGGCGGTTCGGCTTCGACTTCGACGGCCCAACAGGGTTCGGCGGCGGGAAAGTCGCTAAAAGACTGGCTGACTAATTCGATCGCCCGTTGCCGTTCGATGTTCCCGACGATCGCCACTACCATGTTTTCCGGTTGGTAGTAACAGCGATGGAAACGGCGCATCTGTTCGGGCGATCGTTCCATTAAATTCTCGATCCCTCCCAGGACCGAACGCCCGTAAGGATGTTTGACGTAGAGGGTTTCCATGAGGGCTTGAAAGGCGAGAAAATCCGGATCGTCCCAAGATTGACGGATTTCTTCTAAGACCACTTCCCGTTCTCGGTCGAACTCGTCGTGGGGAATTCCGGCGTGCAGCAGTAAATCCGCCAGTAACGGTAGGGAATCCTCGATGTAGCGATCGGCAGTGGTGATGAAAAAATGGGCGTAGTCGTGGGAAGTCGCCGCATTGGTCATGCCACCGCGATTCTCGATTTCGCGATCGAAGGCTCCCGGAGGCAAGCGATCGGTTCCTTTGAAAATCATGTGTTCGAGGAAATGTGCCATTCCGGACCACGTATCGGGTTCGCGAACGGCTCCCGCTTGCACCCACACGTCAACGACCACCACCGGAGTGGCGTCAATTTGTTGGTGAACGACGGTCAGCCCGTTGTCGAGCTTGACCACTTTTCCTGGAAAGTCTGATTGAGCCAGCAGTGATGACAAACCCCTCTATTTCAAACACTAAGTCTGTAGCAATTTAACTATCCTAACGTTTCCCGGTCGTCTTAGAAACCGGGAAACGATCGCAATTCACGGTCGAGTCGCAATTTGGGGGAATTCACGCGGCGCGATCGCGCTTCGCTCCCTTTTGTTTGACCGAACTGTCCCCACATCAAAGGCATCGCCGAAGACGACGGTTCAGTACAATTGAAAAAAGTAACGGATATAGACAGACCGCATGATTCCTACCGTCATCGAACAATCGGGTCGTGGCGAACGCGCCTTCGACATCTACTCGCGCCTGCTGCGCGATCGGATCATCTTCCTCGGACAACAAGTTGACGCCGATCTCGCCAACCTGATCGTCGCGCAAATGCTCTTTCTCGAATCTGACGATGCCGAGAAAGATATCTACCTCTACATTAATTCCCCAGGAGGTTCCGTCACGGCGGGGATGGGCATTTACGATACCATGAACCACATCGGCCCCGACGTTTGTACAATTTGCTTGGGACTGGCTGCCAGTATGGGTGCCTTCTTGTTGACGGCGGGCGCCAAAGGCAAGCGCATGAGCTTACCTCACTCCCGGATCATGATTCACCAGCCCCTCGGTGGCGCTCAAGGTCAAGCTGCCGATATTGAAATCCAAGCCAAAGAGATTCTCTATCATAAGAAACGCTTGAATAGTATTTTGGCCGATCGCACCGGGCAACCGTTAGACAAGATCGAACAAGATACCGAACGGGATTTCTTTATGTCCGCTCAAGAATCCGTCGAATACGGCTTGATCGATCGCGTGATCGATCGCAGACCGTCGGCGCAAAATCCGATCGCGAATCAGTAAAACTTCCCGTCGCTTTTGAGCGCGGATAAATGAGATCGCCGCAAAGCGGGCATTTTATCCGCCTTGCGGCGATCTCATTTATCCGTCCAAGGGATTTATACAGTCTCGAGCATCATCCTCGGTACGGCCTCACTATATGTAACAATATCGTTGACTACCAAAGAAATAAATATCAAAGAGATAAATCGAAATTCAGTGGACCTGCAGGGTCGCCATTAACGGTTAAATCTACAGTCAAACCCCCGGGATAGTTTCGGGGAGCATGGTGAACTACCACTTATATTTTTTTCTCGGAGAATTGAGCCTCGGGTCGCCCGCGATCGAAGTTAACCGAGTGTTGCAATCAAAGAGGGGGCGATCGATCGTTTTAGGTGTTCGTTCTCTTCTCTACAATATAAATATTCACTGCGAAAACGTTCGCATTGAGGCGATCGCTGGTGGCGAGCTGTTGGCAAGCTGTGGGGCGATCGCCCCGTTCCACCGGAATAGCTCTCGAAGCGGACTCCAACAGATGCCGCCACTGTCCCCACGGACCGCAGACCGAAACCGAATCGCTTTGCACTCGCAGCAAGCCCAAACCCCAATCAGGAGGTATTGAGATCGTGGTCGTTTCTAGCGCCAAAACGAGTAAAACCGCAAAAACTAAAGCCCACGCCAACGGTTCGATCGCCCATTCGGGCAAGCAAAAACATCCCAAAAAACACAATCACTACGGCTTTCAAGATTTTTTTGAATTTCAACCCGAAACTGGGAGCGTCGTTGACTGGAACGAAGCGCGCAATATCCTGACCAGTGAAGACTTTATCATCGGTCTGATCGAAGGGTTGGAAGAAGAAGTCGGCAATGCGTCCTCGGTGATCATGTACACCATCGGTTGCGACTGGGGAACCAAAGACGCCAAATTTTTTCAGCAGTGGTTTGAAAAAGAATACGATCGCGACATCCGCCAGACTAACTTGATGTTTCTGCTCGAAAGTTGGTGGTGGCCCTTTACCGCCCAAGGTTGGGGACGCTGGGAAGTCGATTTGAGCGATCGCAAGCACGGCTTCATGTTCATCAACTTGTTCGATTCTGCGGTAGCGCGGACTCTCGGCGATGTCGGCAAACCGGTTTGCTACATCTACGCGGGATTATTTGCCGGATTCTTCTCCAATTTGGTCAACAAACAGCTCAGTTGCATCGAATTGCAATGCTATTCGATGGGCGAAACCTACTGTAAATTCCTGCTCGGCAGTCAGGACCGCATCGACGCCGCCGCCTTCTGGCAAAATGAAGGCGCCACCGCCCGCGACATTCAAAAACGCTTGGAAATGGGAGAACGAGTCCATTGAACGCCGTCAATTCTTGGCAGCACTTGAGTGTCGAGGCGTTTTTCACCGCGTGCAATTGGCAAGGTCAAGCGGTTGAAGTGCGACCCAACGGGCATCGGGCTGCCCCTTCCCATAACTTAGAGATAACCGTCGGCGACTTTTTCCGTGCCCTACCGTGGGAAGGAACCCCGGAAGTCGGTTCGCTGCCCAAACCTCCGGTGATGGAGGTCATTACCGGGGGGTCGTCGGAAAATAAAGTGACCATCGACGAACTCTCGGATTTGTTTTAGGGGCGTTTCGCGAAGCGCCCCTACTTCGCGAAGCGCCCCTACAGGCGATCGCTCCCCATCTTTACTCAGTTTTGCCAGACTATGCACCCAGAGATGAAAGCCTTAATTGAAAAGGCACAAGAACAATACTTAAAATCCGACGATCTGCTCGGGTTTCGCCGTCATGTCGCCTCTCTCGCCCAGCGCCTGCAAGCTTACAAAGTGCTACGCGATCGCGAAGAAGAGATTTTTCAACCGATCGCCGATACCCTGGTCGAAGCCTTCCCCAACGAGTCTCAGGAAACCTTAGAACGGTCTTTAAAATACTGGCTGTCTGCCATGCGACATTGTGCGGCGGCAATGCTCGCTTCCGATAGCAATTATTTAAACACTCGGCTGCAGTGGCTTACTGGATTGATGGGCGCCCGCGACACCCACGAGATCGACAGCAAGATCGAGGCTTTACTGCGCGATCGCGTCGCCGCCACCCTGTCCCAAAAACAATTGGCGGTGTTCGAGCCTTATTTAAAAAAAGCCTGTCAGCAATTGTCGAAGGTCGGCGCCGACGATCGCGCCTAACCGTTTTCGACCGGGGCGATCGCGATCGATAACCTTCCCGGGCAAACGGCCATCTAATCGAGGGATTTAACGGACGATAAACGTGATGATTTCTATAGCGAACTTACTCGAAAATGAGAAAATCGGCGGTCATTATTTTGCCGCCGATACCTACGTGCGCGGCGATCTAGAATTGGGATTATTGGAAAATCGCCGGGGCGATCGCCTTTTGGCCATTCCCGATACTTTAATTGAGGCCATTTATGCCGGATTGGAACAAGAAACGGGTTCCGCAGCCCGCCTCGTTTTATTTAATTGCGGCAAATGGTGGGGAAAAAACTTTTACGTTCGCTTTTGCGAAGAAATTCAAGACTATTACGATAAGGCGATCGCCCACATGGAAATGGTCGAATTTCTCCAATGTTTTCGCGAACTGTGGAAAACATCTGGGTGGGGATTGTTCGACTTAGAAACTACTTATTACGATCGCGGTTTTTTGGTGGTTAAAATCACCAATTCCCCGTTTGCAAGCAAAGCACCGGAAAACTGGAAACGCCCGGTTTGTTTTTTAGAAGCGGGGATTTTAGCCAGCTTTTTTAGTCAGCTTACGGGTCGCGAATTGTTCTGCGTACAGACAACTTGCGAATCCCTCGGAGCCGATTGTAATCGTTTTGCGATCGGGTTGGGCGATCGCGTCAAACCTGCGGAAGCGTTAGTCGCTCAAGAATTAAGTCACGAAGAAATTATGGCGAAACTTTGCGAATAGCGATCGTGCTTTTCTCGTGCTTTTTTCATGCTTTTTTCGTGCTTTTCTGCCTCGTCGTTCGGGTCGAGTTCTCGATCGCGACGGGGGCGATCGGGCGGGTTTATTGCCCGCCTCACCCGCAATTTTTCAGCAAGTTTTCAATCGAGATCGTCCCCCAATCTCCAAAAGTCAGCCTTTTCTACTAATTAGGAATGAATCGGCGCGCGATCGCGTCCCAAGAAGACAAAAAACAACAAGACAGGAACGATAACAATGCCCCAACCAATCCCCAAAGACCAGGCGGGATAACCTTCGTAAGGAACGGCCAGGTCTTTAGAAAACTGGGTAGCCAATAACATCGCTAAGATCGTCGGAATCGCGTATTTTACCGCAAAATTCCACCATTTCCCAATCTTCCATTCGCTCACTTCATTGATATATCGTCTCAGTTTTTCCGCTCCATAAATCCACCCCACGAGAATCGATTGACCGATCCCTACAAACAGCAGGTTATAGCTAGTCAGGAAATGATCCACGATATCTAAAAAATACAGTCCCGCTCGCGTCGTGTAAATGATTCCGGCGATCGCGCCCGCCAAACAGACAATTAACGCTACTTTAGCCACGGAAAAATGGGGGTGGCGATCGAGAACTGCGGCATTTAACGCTTCAACCAGGGAAAAAGCACTGTCAATTCCCAACGAAAGAAACATCAGAAAAAACAGAAGACTAAACAAGTGAGGAAAAGGAATTAAACTTAACGCTTTCGGAAACACCACAAACGCCAAACCCGGACCGGACGCCGCCAACTCCACTAAAGGCGTATCGGTTTGCAACGCCATATAACCCAACACCCCAAAAACGACCAAACCCGCAAATAAACTCGTGGCACTATTTAATAAAGCAGTCGTCCAAGCATCTTTCACAATATCATCGGAATCATTTTTGTAACTCGCGTAAGCAATCATGACCCCAAATGCAAGGGACAAACTGTAGAAAATTTGTGAAAAAGCAGCCGTCCAAACTTCCGGATTTAATAACGCCGTCCAATTGGGTTTGAGATACATTTCCCAGCCAGCGAGAAAGCCGGGTAAAGTAATCGCGCGCAAGAACAACAGCAGCAGTAAAATGACCGGAAGCGGCACGCTATACCGGACAACTTTACCCACACTTTTCGTCCCTTTCCAAACGGAAAAGTAAATGGCTATCCAAATGACCAGCAAAGCCCCGAAAATCGACCCGTCGATCCCTCCTAAGTCGTTGACACTCGCACTCAGTTCGAGGATGCGATTGAAAAAGTAGTCTTGCGAATTGGCAGACCATTCGACGCGCACTGAAGCGAACAAGTAAAGCAAAGACCAAGCCATCACTACGGCATAGTAAGAGGTAATGATGAATGCAGAAATCAGGGCTAAGATTCCCAAACCGCTAAAGCGAGGATGTAAACGAGTATAAGTACCGATCGCCCCCTGCTGCATTTTTTGACCGATCGCAAATTCAACAATTAATAACGGAATCCCGACCAAGACTAAGGCGATGAGATAAGGAACGAGAAAGGCTCCCCCACCATATTTCCCAGCTAAATAAGGAAAACGCCACAAATTACCTAACCCAACCGCCGAACCTAAAGCGGCTAATAAAAAGGTCGTGCGGTTCGTCCAGCGTTGACGAGTCATTGGATTTACTCCAGAATAATGAAAAATTTCGTATTATATCATGAGTATGAACGATTTTTTTCGACTATAATTCTAAATTTTTTGTGAAGGTTTTCTGTTTTTTCGATCGATCTTTTTAAGCTGTTTCTTTGTTTGAAATGCTTCTACAGCCTTTTGATTTGAGATTTAAAATAATCGGTCAGGTATTTTGCTAACATCAGTGAGTATTGAGTCCGTCCGAGATTTATGTCATTAGAAATTGAGCAGCAGATTCGACAAGTAGATGACTGGATTAAAACGAATCCCGATTCGAGAGAACTCAAGATCGCCATCGCCGTTAAGTTGTCTTGACCAAGTTATCTTTACAAGGATGCTTATATCGACGGATTGGGTCAATAATGGATCGCAAGGCTTTGTCAGCAAAGTAGGGTTTTGGTTACCAAACCCCTACCGGGCGAGGGGGATTTAGGGGGATCTAAATGTCTTGCATAGCAGAGGAAAATGCTATAATTGTTATCTCAATTCAAGAAAATAATACACTTCTCGCGCATACGAACGTAGAAAATGTATCAGCTCGGGGAGAAATTGAGCCGTTGGTAGGTCGGGAGTGGAAGGTGGCGAACCAAGCGGGTGAAGAGGTTGCCTATTCGGGACTTTGCTGGACTCCGGGGAGTGTGGTGGATCGATCGCCCGACCTCACAATCAACGAACGGGGCATTTGGCAGGCTTTAAACTAAAATTTAACTCACACTGGCCGATCGCCGCCGATCTGTTCTCCGATTTGTTCTAAGGCGATCGCCCGAGTGGACGAGCTTCAAGGGTATCCTGAAAGTATTCTTCGCCGTCCTTGACCAGCATCGAGCGCGAGCAATGACCCAAACGACCCTCCTACAACTGGCCAAACAAGGTCAGCCGAAAGCGATCGCGGCTTTAATCAACAAGTCGTTGCAACCCAAAGGCATCACCGCCAAAATCTTTCTCAAAGGTGCATGTCTGCAAGTGATCTTAGAAGCCGATCGCGTTCCCAACCAACAGATCCTCGCTCCTTTTGTCAGTCAAGGTCTCCAAAACTTGGATCCGCCCTCGATTCAGGTCGTCAAAATTTACGGAGTCCAAACGGGCAGAAAGTCCGCCGCTTGGGTTGAAAAAGTGCAACTGAATGGGGCAAATCCGGGAGATCGCCCCCTTTCTTTTCCGACCACGGTGCAACAACCCCCACAACCACCAGCACCCGCCCCTGCACCGCCACCTGTCACCCCCGTGCGTTCCGCTCCACCTGCACGGGCCACTCCCCCACGTCCGGTCACTCCCCCAGCGCCACCGACGCCACCGACTCCCCCTCCCCCCGTGACGCCAGTCCCGACCCCGGCGGCGATCGACTTCGAGGAAATGAGCGCCGAAGATTGGGAAGATTGGCTGCGCGATCGCCTGCGCCTCCCGACGAAAGGCAAGTGGAGCATCGCCTACTATTACGCCCTGCCTAAATTAGCCGATCTGCTCGTCGAGTTCGTCCCCTCCTACGGGGAAGTCTCCGACGGGGTGGCCGTTCGCTATCACGGCGAATTGGCATACTTATTACTGACCCCAAAATATTTAGCCTGTTACTGGTGTCCCGATTTTTCCAGTTATGTCGAACCGGGGTTTATCATCCGATTGGATAAGATCGCTAAAATTGTCGCCAGTAAACGAGGACTGGTGGTTCATCAAAAACGATCCTCGGCCAAAGTCTATTTTACTCACCCGAAACTCGGCCATGAATTTCTCGGCGATCGCCTTTCCAAATGGGTCGCCGTCGATCGCAAACCTTGGATTGGCGGGGATATTTACGAATTAGCTTATTCCCTCTACGGGATCTTTGCCTTAGTCGTGGCGATCTCCTTCAATGTAGCCGGATTGTTACTGCTGCTTCAATATTTGTTGCAAAGCTTTATGGCAATTCCACTTTAGGGAGTAGCCAAGAGCCAAACAGTAGAATACAAGTCTTTTCTAGCGACTCAATTTTGACAGCTCACCGACCGTAGATCGAACTAAACTCTCAACTTTCAACTCTCAACTCTCTAAAATCTCCCCTCCTCAGTTAGACTGGAGTCAACGTAGTTTTTAAACAGAGCGATCGCCGCAGATGCTGCATCTCGGGGGAGTGAGCCAAGATAACCCGCCCCCACAATAGCGACAATGGCGATTTTCGTTCTCCGGTGAGGTTCTCATGAGTGAAGACGCCGACCCTCCCCCGCTCCAATCCTTACTCGATCGCACGTTCCAACCGATCGAGCGCGCCCTCGCCGACGCCGACACCGATTTAGCTTTACAAGAAGTCGGGATCGTGCGGTCGGTCGGTCACGGAATCGCGCGGATCGACGGCTTACCGACGGTCAAATCCGACGAATTAATCCGATTTCCCGATAACCTTTTAGGGATGGCCTTCGATCTCGATCGCCGCCAAGTCGGGGCGATCCTGCTCGGTGCGGGGGAATCGCTCAAAGCGGGCGATCGCGTGCGCCGAACCCGGCGAGTGTTAGACGTTCCCGTGGGTGACGGCTTAATCGGTCGGGTGATGACGCCGACCGGGGAACCCCTGGACAATCGCGGGCCGATCCAGTTTGCCCGTCGTTCTCCCGTGGAACGGGAAGCCCGCCCGATTATGGACCGCGCCCCGGTTACGGTTCCTTTGCAAACGGGCTTGAAAGCGATCGATGCCCTGATTCCGATCGGTCGCGGTCAGCGAGAACTGATTTTAGGCGATCGCCAGACCGGAAAAACGACGATCGCCCTCGATACGATCGTCAACCAACGGGAAACCGGAGTCATTTGTATTTATTGTGCGATCGGCCAGCGCAATTGGGCGGTGGCACAATTTATCGAAGAGTTGCGATCGCGCGATCGCCTCCAAGATTGTCTGGTCGTAGTCGCGGCGGCGGAAGATCCGCCGGGGTTGCAGTATATCGCCCCTTATGCGGCGACGGCGATCGGGGAATATTTTATGGAACGAGGCCGGGATGTCCTCCTGGTTTACGACGACTTGACCCGCCACGCCCGGGCCTATCGCGAACTCTCGTTATTACTGCGTCGTCCGCCGGGACGGGAAGCCTTTCCCGGGGATATTTTCTACATTCACTCCCGCTTGTTAGAGCGATCGACTCACTTGCGCGAGGAATTGGGCGGCGGTTCCCTCACGGCGTTGCCGATCGTGGAAACTCAAGGGCAAAATCTCTCGGCGTATATTCCCACGAACTTAATTTCAATTACCGACGGTCAGATCTACCTGTCGCCGGACTTATTCCAAAAAGGCATATTACCTGCGGTGGATGTCGGGCGATCGGTCTCCCGGGTCGGCGGGAAAACTCAACTGAGCGCCTATCGTTCCGTGGCGGGAGATTTGCGCCTGTCCTATTCTCAATTTCAGGAATTGGAGGTGTTTTCCCGCTTCGGCACCCGCTTAGATGAAAGTACCCGTCAAACCTTGGAACGGGGCCGCCGGGTGCGCGAAGTTCTCAAGCAACCGCCCTATCTACCGTTACCCGTCGAGGAACAAATCGCGGTTTTGTTAGCGGTGACTAACGGTTTATTCGACGAGTTGCCGTTAACGGAGATCCGACAGGCGGAAACCGCCATTCGCGATCGCCTCCGGCAAGCCGTACCGCAAGTCTGCGATCGCATTCGCGCTAACGAGGTTTTGAGTGAGAGCGATCGCCATACGTTGTTAGATGAAGCCCGTCGCGCTTTGCAAACCCTGTAAATTTCGATCGCGGAGTGGGGCCGATGACGAATATCGAGGATTTAAAACGGCAAATCGACACCAGCCGCGATTTGCTCTCGGTGGTCAAAACTATGAAAGCCCTGGCTGCGGTGAGTATTCGGCAGTACGAGAAAGCCGTCGAATCCCTCGCCGAGTACAACCGCACCGTGGAAATGGGGTTGCAGGTGGTCTTGAGAACTCAGGTGCAACCGCGATCGCCCCGTCCCAGTGCAGGCGAGTCGTTTGCGGCGGTGGTGTTCGGTTCCGATTGGGGAATGTGCGGTCAATTTAACGAACAAATTGCCAGTGTGGCGATCGCCGCGATCGATCGGCAGTCGGAGCGATCGCGCGATCGCCGGATTTTGGTGGTGGGACTGCGCGCGGCGGGGGCTTTGGAAGCGGCGGGACTCCCGGTAGACCGACAGTTTGCGGTTCCCAGTTCCGCCAGTGCGATCGCCACTTTAGTGCGCGAAATTTTGCTGGCGATCGATCCGTGGCAGGAACGGCAGGCGATCGATCGCCTGTCGTTGTTTTACAATCAATCTCGCGGCAGTTCCGCCTATCGCCCTTACCAGCAGCAAATTTTACCCCTCGATCGCCCCTGGTTGGACGGGCTTAAATCCAGCCAATGGCCGACGCGGATGCTTCCTCAGTTTACCCTCGCCCCCGATCGTCTGTTTTCGGCTTTAATTCGCGAATATTGCTTTGTTTCGCTGTTTCGCGCTTGTGCGCAATCCCTCGCCAGTGAAAATGCGAGTCGGTTGGCGTCGATGCAGATTGCCGAAAAAAATATCGGCGATCGTCTCGAAGACCTCAACGTACAGTATCAGTACGAACGCCAAAACTCAATTACCAGCGAACTGCTCGATATTGTCTCCGGATTTGAAGCTTTAAGAGAGCAATCCTGACGGCGGCGCCCCAGCGATCGCCCACCAACAAAAGCCCCCCTTGTGAAGGGGGGTTGGGGGGATCTCTGCCTCAATCTCCACATAAAAGCCCCCCTTGTGAAGGGGGGTTGGGGGGATCTCTCCCCTCGTGAGACCACAGGTCTCATCGACCCATAGAAAAGGGCGAACTCGTAGCCCGCCCTTTTCTCATAACCCATACGCATCGATCGCGGGGTTATCCAATCGAGCAAGTCAATTGCTGGGACTCTTGTTCGAGCATTTGTACCAGATGCCGATCGCCCCGTGCTTTCGCCGCTTCCAAGCGCCGTTCCAAACTGCGGCAGATGCTCTCGCGATGGGCTTTGGCGACTTCAGCCAACATTTCCTCGTGGGGGTTCTCCATGGAAAGCGCGATCGCCGCCGCCGGAACCGAGGCGGTGACTGGGGTGCGGCTGCCGAGGTCCTGTCCCGTCTGGTAAGGCACGCCGCGATATTTGAGCGTGGCAACGGGTTGGGGTACGGGAACGTGTCTCGGATAGCGCACGGTCCACGCGTTGCCGCGATATTTCCCGCCGAATTCACTTTCCATCATGTCGATCGTGGGGGGTTCGTAGTCGTAACCGATGCCGCGATAAGTCAGTTTCATATCAGGTGTCCCGTTCATATTACAGATATAGTAAAGAGAGTTTGCGACGCTAAGACAGCTTCACTTCTTTTTTCTGTATTCTATTTTACTGTTTATTTCGGATGTCAACAATCTTTAAAAAAATTTATATTAAGCGGCGCAAGTGGCGATTTTCCGTGGGTTGAGTTTTTCAGAAAAACGGAAGAACTTGGGAGAGGCGATCGCCCCATTTGCCCATCGATCTTGCGCCTTCTCCGATTTACGGGCAGATACGGCGATAAGCTCGGCGATCGCGCCGTTGACAGTCGATTGCGTTCGTGATAAGAAACAAGTTGAATTTTGTTACCAATCGATCGCCAAACTGAGAGCGAAAGTCAGGAGATCGATAAAAAAATGACCGTTCGAGGGTTGCAGAGGCGATCGCCCCTCCGGCGGCGCCTCATTTCCCTAGTAGCTTTTTGCGTAAATCTTGCAATTGTCGGCGCTTGCTGGGTTGTTTCTCTTCTTTTGCTCGTGCTTGCTTTTTGGCGATCCTCTCTTGGGTGACCACCGCCAACGTGCGCCGTTTCGGTTGGTCCGGTAAGTCAAAATTCGGCGGTTCGGGATCGTACCACCAGCGCAGGATCGACCCGCCACAACTCGCCGCGATCGCCCCCAAAGCGATACTCAAAATCGCCGAATAGCCGAGGAAGTAGAAGCCAAACATAAACAAGATCCACAGCTTCCACCCCAGGGCGATCGCCGCCGTCGTCGGATCGACCTTTTTCTTATCTTTTTCTTTGTCTTTTGCTTTTTCCTGCGCCATCCCCTCGCCCCCGTTTTGAGAAGGTCTCCCCTTGATTGTAATTTCTCACATATCCCGGAGGGGCGATCGCCTCCGTTAGCATCCGCCGCAACCCCCCACCAACAAAGTCCCCCTTGTTAAGGGGGATTGAGGGGGATCTAAATGTCTTGCATAGCAGAGGAAAGTGCTGTACGGGCGATCGATGAGCTATCATCGAAACATGAGTCGCCCCCCGCCATAGGTGAGAACACCGACCCCATGAACGCAGAAGACTATCTCAGGTTTTTGCAAGAGGTGCTGCAAGCAATCATTGCAAGCAACAATAACCGACAGGTCGTTTATCCCCTCCTCGCACGACACCAAGATAAACTCGATTTGACTTTTGCCGAAGTTGCCACACAGTGGTTTAACTCCCAACTCGACAAAAATCAGTCAGAAAGAAACCAAGCCCTAACGTCGATCTTCTACCTTGCTGTCGATCTATATCAATTTCCGTTAGGCAATCGGGCGAACAACCTCGAAATCGCGATCGCCTGTTACCGAGCGGCATTACACGTTTATACCCGCGACGCCTTTCCCCAACAGTGGGCCACGACCCAAAACAATCTGGGGACTGCCTACAGCGACCGCATCCGAGGGGAACGGGGGGAGAATCTCGAAGAGGCGATCGCCTGTTTCCGAGCGGCATTACAAGTGTGTACCCGCGACGCCTTTCCCCAAGATTGGGCCACGACCCAATATAATCTGGGGAATGCCTACTCCGACCGCATCCGAGGGGAACGGGGGGAGAATCTCGAGGAGGCGATCGCCTGTTACGGAGGGGCTTTACACGTTTATACCCGCGACGCCTTTCCCCAAGAGTGGGCGATGACCCAAAACAATCTGGGGAATGCCTACAGAAACCGCATCCGAGGGGAACGGGGGGAGAATCTCCAAGAGGCGATCGCCTGTTACGGAGAGGCATTACAAGTGCGTACCCGCGACGCCTTTCCCCAAGATTGGGCGATGACCCAAAACAATCTGGGGAATGCCTACAGAAACCGCATCCGAGGGGAACGGGGGGAGAATCTCGAAGCGGCGATCGCCTGTTTCCGAGCGGCATTACAAGTGCGTACCCGCGACGCCTTTCCCCAAGATTGGGCCATGACCCAAAACAATCTGGGGACTGCCTACTCCGACCGCATCCGAGGGGAACGGGGGGAGAATCTCGAAGAGGCGATCGCCTGTTACGGAGAGGCTTTACACGTTTATACCCGCGACGCCTTTCCCCAACAGTGGGCCATGACCCAAAACAATCTGGGGAATGCCTACTTATACCGCATCCGAGGGGAACGGGGGGAGAATCTCGAAGCGGCGATCGCCTGTTACGGAGAGGCTTTACAAGTGCGTACCCGCGACGCCTTTCCCCAAAACAATGCGGAAACCTTATTCAATCTAGGCTTAGCCTATCGCGAAGCTTCCCAATTACACGATGCTTACGATACCTTTAAAGAGGGCATCGATACCGTAGAGTTCATCCGCAGTGGCATCATCGAAGGGGGCGAAGCGGACCGCCAGAAATTAGCCGAAGAATGGAATAAGCTCTATCGCAATACCGTCGAAGTCTGTTTGGAGTTGGAACAGTACGCCGCCGCCCTGGAATACGTCGAACGCAGCAAAGCGCGCAACTTGGTCGAACTGCTCGCCGCCACCCGACTCAAACCCGACGGCGTCTCCGCACAGGTGTGGGAACGCTATTGTCAACTACACGAACAATGGCTGCAATCCCAACAAAACCGACCGCAAAACGGCAACCCCGGGCCGACCTTCAGCGCCAGTGACGACGGGGAAGCGCGCCAAGTCCGCCGTTCTCACCCCGGCGATACCGCAACCCCGGCCCCTAACGGACCGACCTTGACGCAGTTACGGCAGCAAATCGACGCATTCGTCGAACGTGAGATCGCTCCCCACGACCCGCAATTTCGTTTCGGACAACAAGTCCAACCGATGGGATATGGAGACATTCAAGCCCTCCTCGGCGAACGGACTGCCCTGTTGGAATGGTACCTTACCCCCGATGCCATCCACGGCTTTCTGGTCACCCGCGACCACGACGGCCCCCAACATTTCGCCACCGACCGCGCCGCCGCTTTAACCGAGTTGACCGACGCATATCTCAACAATTACATTAACTCTGAAAAGAACTGGCGGGCAAAGTTACCCGAGGTTCTGCAACGATTGGCGGCGATTTTACCCCTCCAGGAGATCGGCGCCAAGCTGCGCAATTGCGACGAATTAATCGTCATCCCTCACCGCAACTTGCACCTGTTCCCCTTCCACGCTTTACCCCTAGGGGAGACTCCGGGTCAGTATTTCGGCGATCTATTCTCTCGGGGGATTCGCTACGCCCCCAGCAGCCAAATCTTACACCTGTCGGCCAGACAGGGCAATGTTGCGCGGTCGCCCTTACCCCTGTTTGCCATCCAAAATCCCACCGGAGATTTGCCGTACACGGATTTAGAGGTGCAAGCGATCTCCAAAAACTTCGATCCCGCCCAGATTTTAGCAGGCGAAACCGCCACGAAACCCGCCTTTAGCGCCCAGACAGACGCCTTGAAAACGGCGGCGGTGGCGCATTTTTCCTGTCACGGTCTGTTCGACTTCCTCCAACCGCGCAATAGCGCCCTCATCCTCGCCAATGCTCGCATAGAGACGGGTTCGACCCCCCCTCCGTCGGGACGGCGCTCGATTCGATCGCGCCGAGGCGACTTCGACGCCGAAGCTTGCCTCACCCTCCCGGAAATCTTCAATCTCCGCCTGCCAAACTGTCGCCTAGTCAGCCTTTCTGCCTGCGAAACTGCCATTGTCGATATCGAACAAACCAGCGATGAATATATCAGTTTGGTGGCTGGGTTTCTGTTCGCCGGGGCTCCGAATGTTCTGGGCACCTTATGGGCGGTCAACGATGTTTCGACGGCGTTGTTGACCGTCCGCTTTTACGAGTTATTCCTATCGCGGGAGTCCGATGTATCGGTAGCTGTAGCGTTGAAAACCGCCCAAGCCTGGTTGCGCGAGTCTACCATGGGTGACTTGTTAAAGTGGGTTGAAGATTCGCGATACATCGATAGCGAGGAGAAACAGAAGTTGAAAGACGATTTGGATTGGTACGATTTACACGAAACCCCGTTTGAGTCTCCTTACTTTTGGGCTGGATTTACCGCAGTCGGTCAATAAGACAAGCAAGCGATGGGAAAAACACCAATGCCGTCTCCCTACGGCGGATCCAATAATATATAGCACTCGGGCGATCTGATGAGGTACAGTGCCAATCCCTAAATCCCCCCAACCCCCCTTTTTAAGGGGGGCAGTGAAAGTCCCCCTTTCAAAGGGGGGCAGTGAAAGTCCCCCTTTTTAAGGGGGCAGTGAAAGTCCCCCTTTCAAAGGGGGATTTAGGGGGATTTAAATGTCTTGCATAGCAGAGGAAAATAATACAGCAATTGGCACTCTCGTGAGAGACAAGAGGCACATATCCCCCCACTTCAAAAGGGGGGAACGAGGAAAGTAGGGGTTTGGTAACCAAACCCCTACCGGGCGAGGGGGATTTAGGGGGATCTAAATGTCTTGCATAGCAGAGGAAAATAATATATAGATAGACAGACAGAAGCATTACCCGTACAAACCAACCCTTCCGTAGGAAAAATGACACCAGAAATAACGATTAAGGCGTTCTTAGAAGTTTGGGAGACTCAACCGGAGTTATTTGAACAAACGGGCGCTGTCGATGGTTTGGAAAGTCTGCAAAGTCAAATCATCGAATTGCGCGGACAAGACAATGAAACCGTCGCGACAACCCTCAAAAAATGGTGCAAGACTTACAAACCTTTACGCAATGAAGTTTTAGACACTACCCGCAAACCCAACCTCAGCAGAACACAACCGGAAGATCGGAGTACCCGCAAACCCAACCTCAGCAGAACACAACCGGAAGATCGGAGCCAGGTTCTCACCAATCGCTATCCCGAATTATATCAAAATTTAAACGAACGAGTCTCGACACCTGACACGGGGAACTCGTAATGACTGCGCCCCAAAGACCGAAGTCTCATCCTGCTTCAGATGAGTCGATTGACGCCCCCAATGTCTACCTGTTCGCTTCTTTTTTGCAAAAAAATCGGGAACACACCGATAAAATTAAGGGGAATAACCCGTTATGGCAATGGTGCGATCGATTTTTAAAATCTTTTGACGACAAGCAACTGACTTCCCAGCTCCAGTTTCCCGAAGATCCCACCGATGAGATCCGCATTGATTTATTACCCAACGATACCAATAGTTTAGATTTCCGCGATCGCAATAACCCGGATTTAGAAGGAGCGATTCAACCCTTACAACTCCACGATAGTTATGTCATTTACCTCAATGTCGGCTATCCCGACAATGAGGAGTCGGCTAGTTCGCGCTTTCAGGTGCCGATTTCTTCTCTAGGATCCTTCAATCCCAACAAAGAATTATTAATTGCGCCCGATACGCCCTTATTTTTAGGCTCAACTTTACTCGTCACCGCCTGGTTGACGACGAGAAACAAACAACTCAATTTTGACTACCTGCGCGATTTAAGCGATGCCTGTTATACGGAATTAATCGGGCAAACGCCGCCACCCCTCCCCCGCCGTGGGGAGTTATTTGGAAGTACGATTTATGAATATGAATTACCCAAAAACGGCGATCGTTGCGATCGCGTCTTGATTTGGCTCTTCCGCGACGAGAACGCCGACCAAAAGTTTAGTGATTGCTATCAACAATTCACCGAACTATTCTTTTATCGCCATAAAGTTATCCGAGCGTTTCAAGATAGCCGTAAAGTTTATCAAAACCTCGATCGCGATTACACCGAAGTCGAACAAAAGCTCGACTCACTGCACGGCAAACTCGAAACAGCTCAAAAACGCATTGACCATCGGCAATTAGAACAGTTCCAAAGCGAGTTAAAAGTCCTGGCGACAGACGCTTTAAGCTACACGCGATCGTTGCGAAAGTTGGAGGATTATCAAACCACGATTGAGATAAATCTTTACAATTATAATGAGAAGTTAGCGCAGATTTGTGGTAAACTCGAAGTCGATAAGGAAGAACTATCAATTTTAAGTCAAGTCTCGGAGGCTACCGCGCCCCATTTCCTCAGACAAATTAGTGCGGATTTGCGCTACTACGAACACGGCACCGATTTGATCGAGGGGGCGATCGCCTCCATTCGGGGCATCGTAGAAATTGACCAGGCGAAGCGCGATCGGGCGATCGAGAATACCATTCAAAACTTGGGTGCGGGTTTGGGGGCAGGTGGGATCGCCGCCTCGGCCCTGTCCGGTCACATCAGTACGGGCATGACCTTCAAACTCACGGGGAATTGGCAAGATATTCACCCGGGGGTTCTCACCTTACTCGTCAGTGGGGGAATTGGTATATTTTTCTTTGCGATCGCCGCTTGGCTCAACGGTAGTCTCGCCAAATGGTGGCAGAAATCCCGCTAAAAGCACCACGGGCAATGGGTAGCATACCTGTCTCCAGCCCTATCTGTGCGACGCTAAATCCGTGCAACGTCAAATCCGTGCGACGCTAAATTGTGCGTCACCTTGAAGATCGAAAAATATTGGATAAATTTCTACAGAGTAGCGACGAACATGGGCAAAATCCATCTAAATGTCAATCCACAAGACGATCGCCCCCGCGAAACACACAAAATAAAGCAAAATAAAGCAAAATAACGTAAAACATACGATAAAAAAGGGTGGAATTGACTCCACCCTTTTTTATTTCCCTGTGACGTTCTCCCGACGCTGACCTATGCGCTTCGCGCAGGCTTCGCCAAGGGTACAGCGCGGGCTTCCCACCTCACGGACAGAAGTCCATCTGCCCCGGCGTCTTGGGAAGTTCCTGTTTCATCCGGTCTGGTCTAGGCAACGCCCCCGACCGAACCCGTCCACAGGCATTTTGTTTGACATCCACGACCCGTCCAGCCGCAGATTGGGAGGATTTCGTTTTGAGGGTGCATTTCCTATCCGCCGCACTGTTCACCAGCCGAATTGCATGGCTGTACGTTGGTGTCGGGACAGAAAGCCGCCGCTAGTCTTGGCCATCAAGGGCATTGCTGCCGTGCCAGTTCAAGTTTACCAGATTGGCGACTCCGTTCCACTCCATCGCCTCGGCTTTCATCCCGACAGCTTCGCTTAGAGTGCGGGGCTTCCCGCCGATTAAGCTAACTGAGCAACCTACTCGCCGACCTTCCCCTGTACGCCTTTGACAATGCGCGAGAGTTCGCTCTTTTCATCCACGGAAATCCGACTCGGCGAACCGCTAATAATCCGTTCGTAGTTGCGGAACGAATCCTTAATCTCCGGTCCGTGTTCGCTGATCGTATACTCGCGGATCCCTTTATCGTGCCAGGATCCGCGCATCTTGAACACGTTGATCGCCCGAGACATTTCACCGCGAATCTCCACGTATTGCAACATGATGATCGTGTCGGTAATCGTGGAAATATGGGAATCGGTGATCGAATGAGACCCCATAAACTGGTCCGTGGTATTCGTGAAAAACCCGGTAATTTCCTCTTGTTTGGCGTATCCGGTCACCCCGATCACGAATTGACGGAAAGCATTGTTACTCACCCCTCGCGCCAACGCGGACAGGGAATCGATCGCGATTCGCGACGGCTTGAACTCGGCAATTTCTGTTTTAATAATCTGCAAGTGATCTTCCAAACCCGCCGATTCGGGATAGGCGCACATGATCCGCAGTAAGCCTTTTTTCTCCAACTCCTCAAAATCGATGCCCCAAGAATAGGCATTTCGCAGCAGTTGGGCGCGGGATTCTTCGTAAGCAAACATCATCGCCCGTTCCCCATTCATGCACGCATCTTCGAGAAACTTGCTCACCAGCAGAGTTTTCCCGGTTCCCGTCGCCCCGGTCGCCAGAATGATCGAATCTTTGAAGAAACCGCCGCCACACATTTCGTCGAGGGTCTTGACCCCGGAGGACACCCGGGCGTTAGACGATCGCTGGGTGAGGCGCATGGCGCCGAGGGGAAAGATATTAATCCCGTCGGTGGTCATGGTGAAAGGATATTCTCCCTTCATGTGGGTAGTCCCGCGCAATTTGAGAATTTCGATCGTGCGGCGGCGCCGTTCGCCTTCGAGCACGTTGCGTAGGATGACGACGTTATCGGAAACGAACTCTTCGACGCCGAAGCGGGCGACCGGACCGTATTCTTCCACCCGTTCGGTGGTCATGATCGTGGTGGCGCCGACTTGTTTGAGGCGGGCGACCAGGCGGAAGATTTCGCGACGGACGACGGAGGCGGCGTCGTACTGTTGAAAGACGGCGGTAACGGAGTCGATCGAGACTCGGCGCGCTTTATACTTGCGGATGGCGTATTGGATGCGTTCGATCAGGGCGGACAGGTCGAAGTTTCCGACGACATCTTGACCTTCGGGGTCGGGAGAGGCATCGAGAATGAAGAGTTTGCCTTCATCGACTAAGTGCTGTAAATCCCAACCAAAGCTGGAGGCGTTTTTGATGATATCGGTGGGAGATTCCTCGAAGGTGACAAATACGCCGGGTTCGTCGAAGTAGGTGATGCCATTGTAGAGGAATTGAACGGCAAAGAGGGTTTTTCCGGTGCCTGACGTTCCGCTAACCAAGGTGGTGCGACCGACGGGCATTCCGCCATGACTGATATCGTCAAACCCCTCAATCATGGTCCGAATTTTGGGGACTCCTACAGTGGGTAGTTCTTCTCCTAGTCCGGATGGCTTCTTAGAATTCATAGCTTTGGTGATTCACAGTGGCAGGAATACCACGGACAAATGATAGGTGGTTGTGGGAGGGTGGCGATCGCCGGATGCGGCAATCTCCGGTTGAGTCGTTTATCAATCCAATTCTTGATCGCGCAGTTCTTCGTACAGTAAGTCCAAACCGATCAAGACTTTCTCGCGATCGGAAAGATCGCCAATAATCTTACGCACGGGAGGCGGTAAGATTTTCGATAAGGTGGGGGTGGCCAAGATTTTATCTTCTTCGGCCAATTGGGGATTTTTGAGAACGTCGATCACTTTGAGGGCGTAGACCCCTTGAAATTCTTGTTCGAGAATGTTTTTGAGAGTTTTTAAAGCGCGAACCGAGTTGGGGGTATTGCCCGCGACGTAGAGCTTGAGGACGTAAGTTTTTTTAGGAGGACTCATAGATAAGATCTGGGTCGTAAATTGAGGGAAGAGCGAAACCGAACATGGCGTATTGTTGGGATTGACATCACGAGTCTCTCGGGATCGAACGTCGATACATTTCGCATAAATGAGCGATGATGTCAATCAAGGTCAGCCGATAGTCCAGGAGAATTTCTTCGCTGCGACCTTCCAATTTTAATTGTTTAGAAAAATCGTCCATTAGCTCCATGTGAATTTCGACAATTTGGGTGACGGAAATATCGGAGAGAAAGGCGGTATTGACATACTCGTCAATCCGTTGATTGAGGGTGCCGTCATCGGCAAAATAGTTCAGGACAATTTCTCGATAATCCGCCTTTAATTGTTTTAAAAAGTTGTCTCTTTCTCCCGGAGAAAGGTTGCGAACAAAACGCTGTGGGTTTCGTTTGTAATACACGCCTAAGTATCCTAGTCGCTCCCTGAGTTTTTCGGCGAGACGACGCTGTTGGTTCAGCAGAAAATTTTGAGTGGCTGGATTGGTTGGGGTTTGGGAGTTAGCCACGGGGCGATCGCCGAGGCTCACACTCGGGGAAAGATTGAGAAATTCGGCGATCGCCCGTTCGATGGTGCGGGGAAGTTCGTCGAGATTTTCAACCCACAAGTGAACTTCTGCCGTGTGATAAAACAAACTAGGATAAACTTTGCTGCCATTTCTGGCTCCCCCGGCGACGGGGGTCGGCGTTCGCGCTTCGCCGGGGTCTGAGGAAGCATCGAGGGGAATGCTTTCTTCTTGTAAATGCAAGATCGTTGCAGGCAGGAGAATTCCTTCGGCGTGCAACTTTTCCGAGAGAATTTTTAAAGCCGAATCGGATTGTAAAATCAAACAATCGAGCTGCTGTTTGTGGGCTAAAACATACTTTAAAAACTCTTCGACTGACTGAAAAGAGTTCACGAGGTAGCGATCGCCCGTCAAGTAAGCATCGAGCGACTGGGTGAGGTTCTCCTCGGTGGTGAAAATGCAAATCGATAGTTGGGAATGCAAAGCCTTACCCGATTAAACAAATAAATAACAGCCGATTTAAACAGTCCCGAGCCGATGGCGACCCGCTAAAACAGTCAACTTAAGATTGATTTAAACCGATAAAGAAGCTCTATAACTTATTGTAATAGCAATATCCTCGTCCTTTGCGATCGAGATCCATAATTGAGTTGTACCTCCTGACGTTCTAGTTCTCTAGTTTGGGCGGCCATACCGTGCGAGGGCATCGTGTTGGCGTCAGAGAAAGCGACGGTGGAGTTTCGGTCTGGGGGTCGCTGGCCCGTCGCGATCGCGCTTGGGTTCGATCGCCGTCAACGAGACGACCGGGGCGGTTCGGCGATCGCCGCGTGCCAAGTTCCCACAAGCGCACTAAACCCGACCCGATCGCCCGTGTCGAAGTTGCTATTGTTCCCCTAAGATTCCCATAAGATCGATCGTGTCCACAATCCCCTTAACTCTCAAAGCCTTTGTCCGCCCTACCTGGGTTTGCGCGCAAACGGTCAGTATATCAGAATTGCATTCGCGCTTGGGTCACTGCCGCGCCAGCGAGAGACCCGCAGATCGCCTGATTCTCGTAGACCGCCAACAGACCCCCGTAGGGACGATCGCCCTCGCCCGACTGCTGCCATATCTGCTCGCACCGCGCGATCTCGACCCCAAACCCGCTCCAAAAGATCCCTTATGCGAATGGGCCGCCGATGCGATCGAACCCGTGGAAATTTGGGGTGCCGGAGTGCCCTGGGTAGAATTTTGGCAGCACTTGCACTCGCCACCCCCCGGAACCCATAGCGCCAGCCAGTGGGCGATCGTCGAAACCACTGGAGAAATCCTCGGACTCCTCGATGCGCTCTGTCTCCTCGATTTTGCGGCCAAAAAGATGCAACCACCCGGGATCCATCCCGCCAGCAATCCCGTCGAGACCGATTCCCATACCCTGCCCCCCTTGGGCGACCTGCTCGAAGAGATGCCCTTGCCGATGAAATTACAAACCCACGGCGGGCACATTTTATCCGAAAATCGGGCATGGCGACAGCAATTTAGCGCGGGGGTCGCAGGGGAACCCCATCCCCAGCAAGCCGATCGCCCGCAAAAAGACAGTGCGGGATCGTGTTCGATGCCCGACGGTCAAAATGCGGTCTGGCAGTTCGTCCAAATTCCGATCGGCGTCGTCATCGGCGGCGACTCGCCGAATCGAACGATCGCCAGAACCCCAAATCTGCGACTGTTACACCCCCAACCCGGGATCGAAAGCTCCAATCCCAATCTCAGAGCGCCCCCGGATTGCCCCGGCGCCGAAAACCCCTCGGAAACCAACGAAACCTTGTGGCTGATCCTGGCTCAAGATGTCAGCGATCGCCAACAAGTCGCCAAAGAACTGGCGGCCAAAAATGCCGATTTAATCCAACTCAACCGACTCAAAGACGAATTTCTCGCCTGTATCAGCCACGAACTCAAAACCCCGCTCACCTCCGTGCTGGGTCTGTCCACCTTGCTCAAAGACCGCGCCCTCGGGCCGCTCAGCGATCGCCAAGAACGTTACGCCCAAATGATTTATCAAAGCGGGCGCCACCTCATGAACGTCGTCAACGACATTCTCGACCTGACCCGCATCGAAAGCGGGCAAATGGAACTGATTCTCGAACCCGTCAACCTCCACGATGTCTGTCAGCGCGCCCTCGAACAAGCCCATCTCTCCCTTCCCGAAGCCGAACAACGCGAAGGACAAGAACACGCCCCCTCCAAACCGGGCGATCGCATTCCCAACCAATTCAGCTTGGAAATCGAACCCGATCTCACCACCGTCGTCGCCGACGAACTGCGCTTGCGCCAGATGCTCTATAACCTGCTCTCCAATGCCGCCAAATTTACCCCGCCGGAAGGCTCCATTACACTCAAAGTCAATCGCTGGGGCGGCTGGATTGCCTTCACCATCAGCGACACGGGCATCGGCATCCCCGCAGAAAAACAGCATCTCATTTTCCAAAAATTCCAACAGTTAGAAAATCCCCTCACCCGCCAATTTGAAGGGACCGGGTTGGGGTTAGTCCTCACCCAACGTCTGGCCCGGGCTCACGGCGGCGACGTTACCTTTATTTCCACAGAAGGCAAAGGCAGTGAATTTACCTTACTCCTGCCCCCCTCTCCCCCCCAACCGACCACCGCCCTCGGCGACTCCGGACCCCTCTCGAATCGCTTAGTTTTACTCGTGGAAGTGGTTCCCCAATCCATCGACCAGTTGAGCGAACAACTCACCGCCTTGGGCTATCAGGTGGCGATCGCCCGGACCGGAACCGAAGCCCTCGAAAAAGCCCGCCGCCTCCAACCGCAAACCATCTTTCTCAATCCCTTACTGCCCCTCCTTTCTGGTTGGGACGTGCTGACCTTACTCAAATCCCAGGGACAAACTCGCCAAATCCCGATCGTGGTCGTCGCCACCGAAGCGGATAAAGAACGAGCGCTGCTGGCGGGGGCGGACGGTTTCGTGCGAACCCCCATTGACGAACGGGCCTTAGCCGCTCAAATGGCTCAGGTCATCCCCTCCTCAGAGGACGGCCACGATCGCCCCGATTCTCCGGGAGGACCGTTGACCCACTTGACCATCTTGCATTTGCGCCCCCTCGAAACTTGGCAAACTCTGGATCGGGCCGACTTTGCCCCCAGCAGTCTCGACGTCCAACCCCTTCACTCCCTGCTGTCCGCGCAAATTGAGGCAGAACGGGGTCTCCATTACCGGGTGTTAGAAGCCGACGACCTCGAACAAGCGGAACTGCTGGCGCGTGTCTGGCAAATTGACGCGATCGTGCTTGAAAGTGGCGAACATCTGCACGATCCGGTCACCTTTTTACGCAAATTCAGCCAATATCCGATTTTGGCAGGTCTTCCTCTCATTCCTCTCGAATCGGAAACCACCCGCGCCGCCTATCAAGTTCCCGGTTTGAACGTGTTTCCCTGTTTGCAATATCGCCCGGACGGCGAACGGCATTCTACCCCCAATATTGCCGCGTTAGTCCAAGTGATTCACCTGGCGACGGGGAAACATTCCAAACCGACCGTTTTGGTCGCCGAATTGGCGATCGCCGAACCCGGCGCGATCGCCCCTACTCGATCCAGTGGCGAAAATGAATGGCTTTCCGCCTTAATTCAATATCTGGAAAAAGCCGGGTTTCAAAGCGCTTTTGCCCGGTCTTGGGCCAAAATCTGGCATCGCATCCAAACTCAAAGTGTGGATCTGCTCTCCATTTGCTGGCGCGATTCCCCGGCGAGTCCCGAAGTGCTAGAAGTCCTCGATCGCCTCAGCGAAACCCCCAACCGCCCGCCGATTTTAGTCTTCGACCGCCGCGAAGTGCAACCGTCCGCCCCGTCGGACACCGATCGCGACCCTCTCGAAGCCCGCTTACGGGCGATCGCGACGCGCATTTTGCCCCCCTCGGCGTCCATGGGTGAATTGTTGGCGGCGATCGAAGAAACGATGAAAACGATGAAGGGGTAAGGGTTGAGGCGACTCAGGAGTGAAGCGCTACGCGGATCGCCGACCACAGTAGGAGGGTCTGTCTTGATTCGCTTGTGTTCGTAAGTTCGATCCGCGCGGTTCGGCGCTCAGTTTGGCCGATCTGGGGCGATCGCTCCGGAGGACTCCCACGTTTGCTCGATTTTGATTCCCCGACGGGTCATTCCCTCTAAAAATAAATCGGTCGGCAAGAGGCGTTCGACGGGAAAGACCCCCGGTTGTCCCACGCTTCCTTCTAACAGGCGTTGGGCGATCGCCCCGGCCCCCATCCCCGTGACGATCGCGGTCTCCGGATGGGCGACGCTGGTGCAAACGGTGGCGGGTTGGCCGTTTTTCCGTCCCGATACCCGCGATCGCACGACGACGCCGATCCCGAAGGCGCGATCGGTCAGTGCGGTCATCGCGTAACTCACATAAGAAAGAAATTCGACGACGGCATGATTTTTTAACCAGGCGGCGGGCGATCGGGCGACGATCCAGGTTAACCGATTATACAAATCCGGGGCGCTGCCGAATTTGGCGATCGCCGTCTTCACCGGGAACGATTGGGGCAAGGTGTAAACTTCCGGCATGTCGAACCAGTACACGCCGATCTTGCCGTAAGGCGCGCCGAAATCTACGGTTTCGCGATCGCTGTAAGGCTCGACGACCTGCCATTTGTCGTCAATCCACGCCTCAAACGGGGCTTGCAACCCGAGGAACGTAGTTCGCATCACCGTCACCCCCGCGCCACCGGACCCGCCGACGACGTAAGCGATTTCGATGGTTTCCGCTTCGTCGAGTCGTTCGACGCCGTAACGGGTCAAACTGTTGGAAACGCCGGGAAAAATCCCCGTATTGATGGCGGCGGTCATCCCGGCTTCGCGCGCTAACTCACTTTTGGCAAGGGCTGTTTTCGTAAACGTGCGATCGTCGCTGACGTCGAGATAGTTAACGCCAGCCGCGATACAACTGTCGAGAACTCGTCCGTCGCGATCGTGAAACGGTCCGGCAGTGTGGATCGTGAGGTGAGAATCGCCGATCGCCTCCGGGAGGCGATCGCGATCGTTTAAGTCCAATTGCAGAAAATCAACCCGTTCGCCTAACTGCTGGCGAACGGCTTCCCCTTTGGCCGCATTGCGCCCGGTAATGGTAAGGTGGGCGTCGGTATGTGCGAGTAAATCCCGCGCCACACTCGATCCGATTCGTCCAGTTCCCCCAACAATCAAAACACGATCGCTCATTACGATTTGAGAATATTGATAACACGATGCTTTTAATGTCTCTCATTTGCGGCGATCGGACAAATTGCCTCCAGCAATCAGCGCTAAAATTGAATCGTTCCGGTGCGATCGCCCCCCCGAACTCCCCATTTAGTTAAAATCTAAAATCCCATGTCCGCCCCTCTCCCGCTTGACTCCAAAATCGACGGCGTAAAAATTTACGCTTCCGGCGCTACAGTGACTCGGATCGCTCCATTGCCTCCCGATTGGAGGGGCGATCGCGTCGAAATCGCCGGACTTCCCCTCGTTTTAGACGATCGCAGCGTCCGCGCCCGGATTGAAGGTAGCGACAGCGCGATCGCCTGCGATATCGCGATCGGTCTCGCCGTTCCTTCCCGCGAAGACCCTGGGGAAGCGCCCCTAGAAACAGAAGTGAGAAAAGCGCGCTTTAAAGTTAAACAATTACAAGATACCCTTCTCGCGATCGAACGAGAAATCGCCAATCTCAATGCCTTGCAAGTCCCCGATCGCCCGAGAGGGGAAGCGGGAAAATCGCCGCCGCCTTCACCGATGGGGGCGCGTCTGGCGTTATCGCACTTTACACAAGAGCAAGTGCAAGCCAAATTCACCGAAAAACGGGAAGTGGCGATCGTCTTGCGCGCGGCGACTCAAGACCTCGCCGACTTGGAACAACAACAACAGCAAGCCTCTTCAGCGCGCGAAGCGCAACCGCACGAACTGCGAAAAACCGCCGTTATCGGCCTTTCTTGGCGCGATCGCGCCGCCGAGTCTCCCCTTCAACTCGTTTTAGAATACTTCGTCCCCGGAGCGCGCTGGACGCCGAGTTATGTCTGTCGCTTGAACCGCCAGGACAATCGCGCCACGATCGCCGTGCGCGCCTCGGTATGCCAAAGAAGCGGAGAAGATTGGAGCGGGGTGCGCGTCGAACTGTCCACCGCCGAACCGTCGAGCTGGTGCGAGTTACCGGAGTTAGCCTCCCTACGGATCGGGCGATCGCAACCCGCACCCAAGCCCTCGGGATGGCGGCGCCCGCCCGTCGGCGCCGAAAGCTTATTTGAAGATTACGACCGCCAGAAAAAAGCCGCTAAATTGGCCCTCTCTGCCGAGGCGATCGCCATGTCTCCCTCATTCCAAGCGGCGATCGCGCCCTTAGCCTCTCTCGATCTCACAGCCAGCGAAAGTTTTGCGGCTCCCGCCTCCGAGCAAGCTGTAGATGAAGATCGGTTTGAAGAGCTTGAAGATCTGTTATCCGAACCCCCGGCCCGGGCATTTGCTTGCTCTCCAAAGGCGTCGATCGAACAAGTGCGATCGGTTAGACAACAGATGCAACGGCGATCGTCCGTCTCCACGACTCCCAGCCCGCTCCCCGAGACCGTCGAAACCATCGATCGCCTCGCCTACTCTACCATGCGTCTCGGCGCTCCCGAAGATGGGGCAGAACGCGGACAACTCAAGGTTTCCAGCCCTGAAGACCGCTATCTGGAATTCCTACAACGGCAACATCTCAAGGTTGCCTTCCCAATTCGAGGGGCGCTCAATAACGCCCTTTCCGAAGCCAAGCGCTGTTTGATGGTACATCTGCCACACGGCTCTCATGAAGTGAGAGAAAGCGCCGGATCTTTCGATTATGCCTATGCTGCCGAAGGACGCCTCGATATTCCCAGCGACGGACAATTTCACGCGATCGCCCTCCTGAGTCGGGACGCCGAGGTGAAGCTGCGTTATATCGTCGTCCCGCGTATCGACCCCAACGTTTTTCGGATCGCCCAACTACTCAACCCTCTCGATGCTCCCCTGTTAGCGGGAATGACCGATATTTATGTCGATGGCGAGTATATTTTATCCACAGAAATGCCGACGATTCCACCACGGGGGGAAATGGAATTGGGATTGGGGGTGGAACAAGCTATCCAAGTCGCCCGCAATACGAATTATCGCGAAGTTCGTTCTGGAGAAACCTTAGTGGCGTTTAACGAATTGCGCCACGAAATCGCGATCGCGATCGTCAATAATTTGCAACGGGCGATCGCGATCGAAGTGCGCGATCGCCTGCCCGTCCCGGCAGAAGGTGCTAAAGTAGACGTACAAATCGATCGCGTCGTCCCCGAGTGGGAAGCTTACAATCAACAAGAACGCGGTCGGCCCATACGCGGCGGCTATCGCTGGAAAGTTGAAGTTCCGGCAAGCGATCGCCTCAATTTAGAAGTCGATTATACGATTAAAACCTTCGTCGATAGCGAATTACTCGGCGGCAATCGTCGGGAATAAGAAAGGAGGACAGGGAGATGTCCGTGCGATCGCAATTTCTAACGTTTCAAAATACCCGTTTGCACTATCTCGAAGTTGGGGCGATCGCGGCCAAAACCGTACTGTTTTTACATGGAGCCAGTTTTAAAGCTCAAACGTGGCAAGAATTGGGAACCTTGCAATTATTGAGCGATCGCGGTTATCGAGCCATCGCGTTAGACTTACCGGGCTACGGCGAATCGGAAACCGTCAACGCCAATCCCCAAACGTTTCTGCTGGACTGTCTCGATTTCCTAAAAGTAGAGAAAACGGCAGTTGTTTCGCCTTCGATGAGCGGTCGGTTTAGTTTGCCCTTCCTCGTCGGCCATGGCGATCGCCTGTCTGCGTTTGTGGCGATCGCCCCGGTCGGGATTCCTAATTTTATAGAAAAGCTGCAAGATAATCCCGTGCCGACGTTAGCAGTTTGGGGCAGCAACGATCGCATTGTCAGCCCCGAACAAGCGGATTTACTCGTTAAGGCGATGTCGAATGCGCGAAAAGTCATTTTTAAAGATGCCGGACATGCTTGTTACATGAGGGCAACTGATGCATTTCACGAGGAACTCTTGGCGTTTTTGGAACGTTACACTTAGGCGATCGAGGATTTTTAAAATAAATGAGGTACAAATTCGATCCCCCTAAATCCCCCTTAACAAGGGGGACTTTACCGAACCCTCCCCTTGTTAAGGGGAACTTTACTAGACTCTCCCGTTGTTAGTAGAAATCCGATCCCCCTAAATCCCCCTTAACAAGGGGGACTTTACCGGACTCCTCCCTTTTTAAGGGGGGTTGGGGGGGATCGTGGATCTAATCACGAAACGCTATAAAGGGTTTCTCAGATGAGTGAGGTAGACAAATAAAAGTATAGATGCAAAGGCACAAACTAAAGTCTCGCACTTTTGCTCAAAATTATTGCATCTTTACCAGAACTGCTGTAACTTTAAGAAACAAGCTAAGTGAGATTTTTTAGATGAACGATTTATTTAAAGGTTTCGAGCAACTTTTAGAACTCGCTAAAACCCTGGAAGAAAAAATCGAACAAGGGGAAATTCGCACGGACGTTCGGGTGCGATCGAGTAGTACGATTCCCCGTCAAGGCAGCATTCCCCGGCGCCCGCCGACGCCAGAACCGGAAGTCATCGTCACCCCACCGCCGCCGGGAGAGACGGGACCGCCCCCCACCCGCGATCGCCCGTCCCATGGATCGCCGAGTTTATCTCAGATCGGCGGCTTGAGTGAAGCGATCCGAGAATTGAGAGAATTGGTAGAAATTCCGCTCAAACGTCCGGAATTATTAGAAAAATTGGGTTTAGAACCGCCGCACGGGGTGTTACTCGTCGGACCGCCGGGAACCGGGAAAACTCTAACGGCGCGATCGCTCGCCGAAGAACTCGGGGTCAACTACATCGCCATCAACGGCCCGGAAATCGTCGGGAAGTATTACGGGGAAGCGGAAGCCCGCTTGCGCCAACTGTTTGAGAAAGCGGCGCGATCGGCGCCCTGTCTGATTTTCATCGACGAAATCGACTCCCTCGCCCCCGATCGCGCCAAAGTCGAAGGAGAAGTCGAAAAACGGATCGTCGGACAATTATTAGGCTTGATGGACGGTTTCGCGCCGACAGAGGGGGTCATCGTCCTGGCGGCGACCAATCGCCCCAACCATCTCGATCCGGCCCTGCGGCGTCCGGGACGCTTCGATCGCGAGGTGAGTTTTGGGGTTCCCGACGATCGCGCCCGCCTGGAGATCTTGCAGATTTTGACGCGATCGATGCCCTTAGCCGAATCTGTCGATTTAGAGGCGATCGCCGCTAAATGTGTCGGTTTTGTCGGTGCAGATCTCAAAGCGCTATCTCAAAAAGCCGCTTATTTCGCTTTGCGTCGTTTAGTTCCCGAATTAGACGCGCCGATTCCCGAACAGATGACCGTCACCGGGGAGGATTTTCGGCAGGCGTTAAGGGCGATCGAACCGTCGGTGTTGCGATCGCTGGCCCTGGAAGTGCCGCAAATTGCCTGGGACGAGATCGGCGGATTGGACGAAATCAAGCAAATTTTACAAGAATCCGTCGAAGGTGCGTTACTTTACCCCGAACTCTATCAAAAAACCGGAGCCAAAGCACCGCGCGGCATTTTGCTCGCCGGACCGCCGGGAACCGGGAAAACTTTGTTAGCGAAAGCGGTGGCGGCGCAAGCTAACGCCAATTTTATCAGCGTCACCGGGGCCGAATTACTCAGTCGCTGGGTGGGGGCGTCGGAACAGGCGATCGCCGAATTATTTGCCAAAGCGCGACAGGCGGCCCCTTGCGTCATTTTTATCGACGAGTTGGATACGATCGCCCCATCTCGGGGGTCGAATGTCGGCGATTCCGGCGTCGGCGATCGCGTCGTCGGTCAGTTCCTCGCCGAACTCGACGGGTTGCACTCCACCCCGAACGTGATTTTAATCGCGGCGACCAATCGACCGGAGGCGATCGATCCGGCCCTGCGGCGTTCCGGACGCTTGGATTTGCAGTTAACCGTCGATTTACCCGATCGCGCCACCCGGCTCGCTATCTTGCAAGTTCACAATAAAAACCGTCCCCTCGATGGCGTCGATCTCGGCGCGTGGAGCGATCGCACGGAAGGCTGGAACGGAGCAGATTTGGCCTTGTTGAGCGATCGGGCCGCCCTGTCCGCCATCCGCCGTTATCGTCGTCAGGGAATTACGGATCCGGCGCAAATTACGATCGCCCCTGAAGATTTCGAGAACGCCCGTGCAGAGGTGGGCGATCGACATTTGGGAACCTGAACTGTCGGCTCCCTGTTTATCTAAACTCTAAAATATCCTCGAAAGATGGGCGATCGAGGTAGATTTTGCTCTGCTTAACTTCTAGTTAACAATAACTACAATTGAATCAATTCAAAACCTTGTCAAGATAACCCCCCGATCGGTGTGGTGCAATCGATCGATCGCGATCGATCTCCTATAGCGGTTCTCAATCCGTTGCATCTGAGATCGACCTTGGAAAGTAGCTAAATTCCTGTAGGGACAAGGGAGATCGCAATGCCGCTTTAAAATAATAAGATTTATGAGTATTTCTTAACTTCGATCGCCCAAATCCAGTAAAATTACCCCAGGCGTGCGGATATAAAGAACGTCGCCACAGCGATCGCCGGGAGTGCTAGGGAGATCGGTCAAGGAGGAAACGGGAAAAATGGCGTTAGTCGATCGATGGAATACCCTAAAATGGGATCGAGAACAGCAAATTCAACATCGCCAGCGAGAAGTACAGGCGATGTTAGATGTCCTCGAAAGCGAACGAGAAGCCAACAGCACTCAACTAGAGCATCACCTCAGCGAGTTATTCGCCGAACTCGCCGAGGAAGAAACACGCCAACAGGAAGAATTACAACAGTTTTGTGACGAGTTAGATCGTAAAGTCAGGCAATTTATCGACGATCGCCGCAATTTCCGACAGGAAGAAGCTGAGAAATTGGCTAAAGAACTCGCCTTGTTCTCGCGATCGCTCGCGGAAAATACCAATTTTTCAGGGGGTGAAATAGGTCGCGACCGACAACTGCAATGGTTACAATTATCGCAAAAGTTACAATATTTTAGAATTCAATTCGAGCGCGATCGCCCGTCTGAAAATGATCGATCTTTCGATGAAGATAGCGACGTGAAACAGCAGACCCGAGATCGCCTCGAAGAAGACTTAAACGACTTCGTCGAAATCCTGCGATCGGATATCGAAAATCGTCTGCAACAATTAGAACAACTGCAAGAAGAACGGCTACGCGGAATCGAAGAAGTCCTCAATAAAATGGAGTACAATCGCCGCAAAGCTTTCTATAAATTGCGCGATCGCTTGCTGGAATTTGCCCGGGAATTACTCACTTATCCGGGACAAGTCTATTCCTCCGTCGGGAGTTCGCCATCAGTTTCTATTCGTCCGTTCGATCGTAAAATTCCCGCCAGTTTAGAAAGCGATGTTTATGGATACATTCACCAACAACGGGGCGCCCGTCTCGCTGACATCGAATCCGCTTTAGGAATCGAACGCATCCAAACCGTACAAGTTCTGCGATCGCTCCTCGTCCAAGGTATTATTATTCAACGAGATCGCATTTATTATACTCAAGAAGAAATGAGTCAGTAATTCAGTCCAGAATCTTTTTAAGATCTTTCTTTTTTCCCTTCTCTGTTTTGCCTTTTTTCTCCTAACTATCGTGCTACAAACTCATCCCCAAGGATTTGTTAACACGCCTTCCATCGATCGCCTGGTCACGCGATCGCTGCGTTATTTGCGATCGGGTTTTTCGATCCACTTGCGCGGTCCGGCGGGAACGGGAAAAACGACTCTAGCTTTACATTTAGCCGACCTTCTCAATCGTCCCACGGTCTTAATTTTTGGCGACGAACAACTGAAAAGTTCCGATTTAATCGGGACTCAATCCGGTTACCACCGCAAACAAGTGGTCGATCGCTTCATTCACAGCGTCGTTAAAATCGAAGATGAATTTGGAGAAAACTGGCTCGATTCTCGTCTGACCTTAGCTTGTCGGGAAGGATTTACCCTCGTTTACGATGAATTTAACCGATCGCGCCCGGAAGTCAATAATGTTTTACTGTCCGCATTAGAAGAAAAATTACTGGTTCTACCTCCGAATATTCAGCGATCGGAATACGTTCGCGTCCATCCAGAATTTCGGGTTATTTTTACCTCCAACCCGGCGGAATATTGCGGCATTCACGACACCCAAGATGCCCTCGTGGATCGCTTAGTAACGATCGAGTTAGAAGAACCGGACGAACTGAGCGAGATCGAGATGTTAGTGTGTAAATATTCCTTCGATCGCCGCGATGCGGAAACGATCGTGCGACTGGTTAAAAGGTTTCATCAAGAAACAGAAAGCGACAACCCATCGGGATTGCGATCGGCATTGGCGATCGCCAAAATTTGCCAAGTTCACGATATCCCGATTCGGTCAGATTGCGAAGCGTTTCGCGATTTGTGTGGCGATGTTTTGCTCTCGCGGGCTGCAATTGGTTTATCCCAAGCTCAAGGGTGCCTCGATGCGCTTTTAGACTGTTTGACCCCCGAAACGGCGGGAGAAAATGCCGATCGAGCTGGCGATATTCCCGTTAAAAAGCAGCCGGAATCTTCGAGGAAGAGTCCCGAGGAAGCGATCGCGCCGACGGTCGCTTACGAACTCGAAATTTACGATTATTTGCAGCACAATCATGGGGTGAGAGTTTCGGAGATCGAATCGGCGTTAGGAATCGATCGCGTCGAAGCAGTTCGAGGGTTGCGATCGCTGGTTCAAAAAGGGTTAGTGGTTCACAAAGACGCCCGTTTGTACGTCTCCAGTTCTGGACTCGATTAGGGGCGATCGCCTTTGAGTCAAGGTTCCCATGCATTTCAAATTGTAAATCCAATTCAAATCGAACTGATGACAAAACAAGAACCCTCCTCGATCGGCGAACGCGCCACCCCCAAAACGGCGCTCACTCACGTCCCCTGCGCCTACTGTCGGGGTACGGGAAAAGACCGATATCAGATCATGTCCCCGTTATCCACCTGTCCGGTCTGTCACGGCAGGCGATCGCACGAACTCCCCTCACCTCTGATTCCCTGTGCCTACTGTCGCGGAACGGGCGCCTCGCCGATCGGCGCCCGCAACCCCTGCCTCGCTTGCGGGGGCAAAGGCGTGCAGGGGCGATCGCCCGAATCGGCACCGTGTAAGGCGTGTGGCGGCACGGGACGGCAAGGATCCACGGGATTTTACTGTCACGCCTGCCACGGTTCCGGGCGCCAGGATTGAGTCCGCAAGCTTCAAGGGAACCGAACGAAAGGGTTACCCTGCCCAGAGAAAATCGACAATCGACAATCTAACATCCGATCGCCTCAATCCTCCATCTGTCCCATGCGGCGCAAATTGAGAACGTCGCTCATTTGTCGGATTTGGGCGAAAGTGCGATCCAGTTGGTGGCGATCGCAGATATCCAGCCCCAATTCGATCGCCGCAGGTTTACCCATGTAAGTCTTGACATTGGCGCTGCGGACGTTGACATTATTATCTTTCAAGCGGGAAAGAATATCGTTGAGGACGCCGACGCGATCGAGGACGTCGATCGAAATCTCGACGGGATAGGTTTGGGCGCGACCGCTTTCTTCGTCGGTGGGATTCCAACTGACCGGAAGCAGGCGATCGCCGGAAATGCGGTCTAAGTTGGGACAACCCTGACGGTGAATCGAAATGCCGCGATCGCGTCGGGTGACGACCCCGACGATCGGTTCTCCCGGAACCGGACTACAACAGCCCGCCAAATGGTACACCAATCCCTCAACGCCAATAATCGGCGATTTGCCCGACGGTAACAGACGCGGCGCTTCGCGCAGGGCCCGCGAGGAGGTCGAGGGGGTCAGTTCGACTTGTTCGTAATCTAAACTCTCCGTATCCTCTTCCGTAGGGCGGTGAGTTTTGACCGCCTCGCGCAGGCGGTTGACCACCGACTTCAACGTGACTTCCCCGTAACCCAAGGCGGCGAGTAAATCCTCGACCTCTTGATAGTTGCAGCGTTGGGTCACTTGGTGCATCGATTCGGACTTGAGCAAGGATTCAAACCCATTTTTACCCATTTCCTTTTCGAGCATTTCTCGCCCGCGCGCGACGTTCTCGTCCCGGTGCGATCGCTTGTACCACTGGCGAATTCGGTTGCGAGCCCCGGTGGTGACCACAAAATTCAACCAATCCAAACTCGGATGACAGTTTTTCTGGGTCATCACTTCGACGATATCCCCATTTTTTAACGGCGTGTCTAGGGGAACCATGCGATCGTTGACTTTCGCCCCGGCGCAGTGGTTGCCGATTTCGGTATGAATGCGATAGGCAAAATCCACGGGAGTCGCCCCCCGTTTGAGGGAAATCACGTCTCCTTGCGGGGTAAAAACGTAAACATCCTCGTCAAACAAATTATCTTTGACGTTATCTAAATATTCCTGAGCGTCTTTGAGGTCGCTTTGCCATTCGAGCAGTTGCCGCAGCCAGGTAAATTTCTCGTCATCCGAGGACATTTGGGCGACGCTCGATCCGGTTTCTTTATATTTCCAATGGGCCGCGATCCCGTACTCCGCGACTTGGTGCATTTCTAAGGTACGAATTTGGATCTCGATCGGGCGCCCGGTTTGACCGATGACGACGGTATGTAAGGACTGGTAACGGTTGGGTTTGGGCAAGCCGATATAATCTTTAAACCGACCGGGAATCGGACGAAACACGTCGTGAACGATCGCCAAAGCCCGATAGCATTCTTCGTTATTCTTGACGATCGTCCGTACTGCAGCAACGTCGTAAATTTCCTGGAATTTCTTATTTTGCCGTTGCATTTTTTGGTAAATTCCATACAAATGCTTGGGCCGTCCGCTTACGTCGATGCAGTCGATGCCGACTTGTTTGAGGCGATCGCGCAGCACTTGGGTCACGTTGGCGAGTCGCGCTTCGCGATCGGTTCGTTTTTCCGCGACTAACTCTTGCATCTCCCGGTACGATTCCGGTTCGAGATATTTAAACGCGAGATCTTCTAACTCCCACTTAAACCGACCGATCCCCAGTCGGTTCGCCAACGGTGCGAAAATTTCTCGGGTTTCTAAGGCGATGCGCCGTCGTTTGGCATCGGGAAGCGATTCTAAGGTTCGCATGTTGTGCAGGCGATCGGCCAATTTGACCACGATCACGCGAATGTCTTTCGCCATCGCCAAAAACATGCGCCGGAAATTTTCCGCCTGTCGTTCGGTTTTACTCGAAAAGTTAAATTTAGATAACTTCGTCACCCCTTCGACCAGTTGTCGCACTTCCGACCCGAACATTTCCTCGATTTGTTCGGGGGTGACATCGGTATCTTCCACCACGTCGTGCAGAAATCCTGCCGCAATCATGGCGCTACTTCCTCCGAGATCGCGCAGCAATCCGGCAACGGCGATCGGATGTATGATGTAAGGCTCGCCCGATCGTCTTCTCTGACATTCGTGCAGGCGATAGGCAAACTCAAACGCCCCACAAATTAAGGCATTTTCTTCGGACGACCAATCTGCCGAACCGTTCGCCGAACCCTGTTCGCGTTCGATCAAACAGGAATTCAACCAGTCGGGAATTTCGACTTCAAACGAACAACTCAATGCGGGGGGGTTCATAACCATAATGCTTAAAGATTAAGAATAGAAGGACAATTGAATCAATAATTTGCCCAATTTTACGGCATTTCTTGTATCGGAGGATACAGAAAATTCGATAAAGTTTAATAAAGACGCGAAAGCGGACACTCTAGAAAAGGAATGCTCGACGGGATACGCTTGAGATCCGTTAGCCGGATCTAACGGTAGGTTGAATTTTTTATCAACAAAACGGCTCAAAACTATGAAGGCGTTGAGGAGCTTTATGCCGTTTCCTAAAGCCTCTACTCTACTACTATAAACAAAATTCTTTACATCATGCTGCCTCAAGTTCACTGTCAAAAGTATCGACAATTTCAGCAAGTCGTCGAGGAGTTACTCGCACTCGCCAGCGAGACTCAAGGGGATAGCAAGACCTTGAAACCAAAAGTCTTGGAGATGCAACAGCTTTTTCAAGAGCAAATTTTAGGATTGGGGATCGACGATCTCGACCCGAGTGTTGCCTCTGCCATACAGTCTTACCAGACAGAAATGCACAAACAGCAGCGTTTGCTCGGTAATGAAGTGTTATTCTTGCAAACTTGCAAGCACCCCGAAAGTCGGGCCCGACGACTGACCCAAATCCGGGAACGGTTGGAGGCGTTGAGTCGTTATCTGGCGGTGGTTTTGGGAGAAGGGAGTCCGTAGGACGCAAGGCGATCGCCGCCGGGTCACTCAGAACGAAAGGGTTAACTGCTCGATCTAAAATCTAAAATCCAAAATCTAAAATCTAAAATCTAAAATCTCAAAGCCAGGAGCAAAGATTGTGGAATGTCCGAAAGATAAAACGGTTACCTTAGTCGATGTGGTACTCTCGGGGGATCTTGGCGCCCACGAATGCCCGCGATGTCAGGGAAATTGGATTTCTTCGGCGGAATACGAACGCTGGCAGGCCGATCGCCGCCCTTCTGGGGTGAGTGTCCACTCGATCGCCGCCCAAGGCGATTTCAATTTTCGACCGTCGGAATTTGATAGTAAAGCGGCACTGTGTCCGGAGTGCAAGCGCTACATGACCCGCGCGCGGGTGATGGTGGAGCGACCTTTTTATGTCGAACGCTGTCCCAACTGCAACGGAATCTGGTGCGATCGCGGCGAATGGGAGATCTTGGAAGCGTTAGGACTGCACGAATCGATCGAACAACTCTTTTCAGGAGACTGGCAAGCACAAATGCGATCGCTGCATCACAATCAAAAAGAACGTCAGGCGACCATCGACAAATTAGGCCCGGAAGTGGCGCAAATGGTCTTCGATCTCGCCGAAGTGTTAGAAAATCACCCGAATGGAGAGTTTGGCGTCGCCTATTTGATGCGCCGTTTCGACAAACCCCAGGAAGCGGCGGGCGATCGCGCGACGAACCCACCGCCAAGCTTGTTTTAACGGCGATCCCACTGCGGTGCGAGGGGCGATCGCTCTCAATGAAATCGCCTTGACTCTCAACTCTCAACTCTCAACTTGAAAATTTCCATGAGCGAAGCTTTACTCTCTGTTGAAAATCTCCGGGTCGCCTACGCGGGGGGACGCGGTGCGACGAGGGTCGAACCCAACTGGGCGATCGACGGCGTCTCGTTTTCCTTGGGGCGCGGGGAACGCTTGGGTTTGGTCGGCGAATCCGGTTGCGGGAAATCGACCTTGGGACGGGCGTTGATGCGCTTATTACCGCGATCGGCCCGGGTGGAAGGTCGGATCGAGTTTAACGGCGAGTCGGTGTTCGACTTAAATGCAGCTCGGTTGCGGCAATTTCGCGGCGAAGTGGTGGGGTTGGTGTTTCAAGACCCGATGACGCGCCTCGATCCGTTGATGACCATCGGGGATCACTGTTTGGAGACGTTGCAAGCGCACCAACCGCAGTTAAATAAGCGCGAGGCGAAGCAGAAGGCGATCGCCACGTTGGAGGCGGTACGAATTCCGGCGGATCGCTGGACTCAGTACCCCCACGAGTTTAGTGGCGGAATGCGCCAACGGGTGGCGATCGCCCTGGCGCTGCTGCTCGATCCCAAGGTGATTATTGCGGACGAACCGACGACGAGTTTGGATGTGACGGTTTCCGCAGAAATTTTGCAGGAGTTGACGCGCTTGTGTCGCGATCGCGATCTGGGATTGTTGTTAATTTCCCACGATCTGGCGATGGTCGGCGAATATTGCGATCGCATTGCGGTGATGTACGATGGCGAAATGGTCGAACTCGGTCCGACCGATCGCGTCTTGTTCGATCCCCAACACGAGTACACGCGATCGCTCCTCGAAGCGGCGTTACACGTTCACGCGATCGAGGAAAAATCCCCGAATGCGGTTCCCCTCGACGAACCTCGATCCGCCGCCCCTTTATTAAAGGTTGAAGATTTAAAACAGCACTACACCCTCGAACCGAATCTCATCGAGCGTTTGTTGGGTAAACCCGCACAAACGATTAAAGCGGTCGATGGCGTCAGTTTCGAGTTGAACTCCGGTGAAATCCTCGGTTTAGTCGGCGAGTCCGGTTGCGGCAAAAGTACGCTCTCGCGGACGATTTTGCAGTTAATCCGCCCGACGAGCGGCCAGGTGTACTTTTTGGGCGAAGACTTGACCCGGTTAACCCGCGAACAAGTCCGTCGCCATCGGCGCCAGATGCAAATGGTGTTTCAAGACCCGTTAGCCTGTCTCAATCCGATGATGACGATCGCCCAAAGTATTGCCGATCCCCTGTTCGTCCACAAGTTGGCGACGGGGGCGCAGGCGAGGAGAGAGGTGGAAGAAATGCTCGAACGGGTGGGACTGACGCCGACGGGGGAATTTTGCGATCGCTATCCGTCCCAACTCTCCGGGGGTCAACAGCAGCGCGTGGCGATCGCCCGGGCGTTGATTACCCATCCCAAACTCATCATTTGCGACGAACCCGTGAGTATGCTCGATGCGAGCGTCCAGAGTCAAGTGTTGGAGCTCATGTTGGATTTGAAAACAGAATTCGATTTAACTTATCTATTTATTACTCACGATCTGTGGGTGGCGCGCTTTTTGTGCGATCGCATCGCCGTCATGAATCGCGGCCAAATTGTCGAAATGGGCGAAACGCACCAAATTTTCAACCATCCCCAACATCCGTACACCCAAACCCTCTTAGCTGCGGCGCCGTTATTAGCCAAAACCGCTTAAAACCGCTTAAGAGGTCGAACCCAAAGGGCGAACCGGGGCTGTAGCCAGCCGCTCAATTCCCCGTGGAGAATTGAGGGAAAACCCCGGTTCGCCCTACAGTTCTAGAAATTCTCTAAGTTAAGCCAATCCGACTAACTTGAGACTGTAATCCCACATTTTTTCGCCGCGTTCGTCGTCGCGCGCCTGTGGAGAGACTTTCTGCACGAAAGACTGACGGTTTTTCTTCTGGCGGTTGCCCCAACTCCAGTACACTCCGGATTGCTTGTACTCGGGATCGGCGACTACCGCCGCCACCCGGTCCCCAGCTAATTCTTGGGAGACGTAGCCTCCGGTGATGTACTTCTGGAAGATCGGGAAAAGTTTTTGGAACAGGGGATAGTGATTGCGGAACAGAGGAGTATCCGCGACGCAACCGGGATAGAGAGAGGAGAAGGTAATCCCCGTTGCGTCGTGATAGCGGCGATGCAGTTCGCGCATGGTCAGCACGTTGCAGACTTTGCTATCTTTGTAGGCTTTAACGGGTTCAAATTTCTTGCCGTCTGCCATGGTAATCGGTTCTTTGAAACCTTCGGCAAAGCCTTTGAGTTCGCCCAAGTCGGGACGCGGGGGGATTTTACCGCCGAGTTCGTCGGGGTTGTGGGTGACCGTTCCTAAAATCACCATGCGTTTGTCCGTACCGGGCGATCGCTTCATATCTTCGAGTAAGATATTGCACATGAGGAAATGACCGAGATGGTTGGTGGTCATCGTCAACTCGTACCCTTCCGGACTGCGTAATGGCTGTTTGATTAAGGGCATGTAAATCGCCGCATTGCATACCACGCCGTCGAGAGGGCGTCCGGTCGTGCGAAAATCGCTGATAAACTTGCGGACGCTCTGCAAGGAACCGAGGTCAACGTGTAAAATCGTGTAGTTTTCCTCGGGAATTTCGAGGTCTTGAGCGGCTTGTTTGGCTTTTTCTAAATTGCGGCACGCCATAATCACGTGCCATCCGCGTTTGGCGAGGGCTTTGGTGGCGTACAATCCCACCCCTGATGAGGCACCCGTGACGATAGCTGTTTTCATCCGATCTTGTTCCATTCTTTTTGCAACTCCGTTGACCGCCGTTGATTGTCTCCAGAATCTCGCAAGAGAGAGATTCTGGCGTTGATTTTTCGGAGGTTTCTAAACTTATTAGGATATGGGGAAAACAGTGCGATCGCAACCGCCGATCGCCGTCGTTTTTTTGACAATGGCGCCCAAAAGCGTCATATTTTCGAGGCTGTTTCGGGAGTCTCGGCGATCGCGGCGATCGGGCCGACCCTTGTATCCGGCAGCGCCTACGACAAAGATATTAAATTTTCTGTCATTTTTGATACTTTTTACCATTCTCGTGGCTTAATGAAGGTAACCTCAACTGTTGATTTGGAGGGGGCGAACCTTCTCTTGTCAGATTCTCAGGCCGAGAAGCTAGCCATCGACGCTTATGATGACTCCCGATCTCGCCAATGCCCTTTGGATGGTTGCCATCGTCGTTCTGTTTACGGTCGTTTACTGTCCGCTTCTGTGTTGGTTATTGCCCACGCGAACTCGAATTGTATAATTCGGACTTAAAATAACTTAAAATAATTGATTGCAGTCCCACGGCGATCGTCGTGGGATTTTGCCGTGCGAGATCGTTCCCCCGATTCACTTGGGTAGAATCAAGCGACCCCATCGAGGAATCACGGGCGATCGCCCGTGAAGTAGATTAGGAAAGCTTGGGGGATTGAGGAGTCGAATCAAAATCATGAGAAAATCGAGCCGAACATTCTTGCTATTCGCCGCTTGCGGCATCCTGGCATCCACTCTAGCCGCCTGGGGACTGCCCGCACTCGCCCAGCAAGATTTACAAGAAAGAGTCAATTCGATTGAATCCGTCGAACAAGTCAAACAAGAACTGCGCCAGCTCTTTGAATGGCGCGATCAATGCGGTACGGGAAGCTGTTTCAACTCCAGTTCTACGGGAATTTGCGAAACTGTTGCTGCCTTGGATGCGCGGGTCAACGGTCAAATTGTCGGGGGCATGATTTCCGACGATCCGGGACTGCCCATTTCCGAGGAAGATCTCGACTTAATGCGCTTGATTTTCGAGCAGTGCAAACCTACCAACTACCAATATTGGAATTGGCCGATGATGCTGCATGTCTGGTACGTCCCCTCAGAAGAAGTCGATAACGAAATTAAAGACCGCTTGGGATTATTCCTCAGTCCTTGAACGATGAAAAAGCCCGAACTCGGTACGGGATTTCGCTCCCTGTTCGGGAGGATGGACGTACCGAGTTCGGGCAATTTAAATAGATCGAAAAAAATCGAAAAATTGCTGGGTCGTTTCAGCGCAATTCAGGAAACTTGAAACCAATTACCGGAACATGCTGCTGACCGAACTGTCTTCATGAACCCGCCAGATCGTTTCGCCGAGTAAGTTGGCAACAGAAAGGACGGTCAGTTGCTCGAATTGTTTATCCTCGGGAACGGGAATGGTATTGGTGACGATCACCTCTTCAAATACGCCACTGGAAAGCCGTTCGATCGCAGGTGGCGAGAAGACGGCATGAGTCGCGCAAGCATAAACCTGACGCGCTCCTTCTTGACGCAGCAAGCGGGCGCCTTCCGTAATCGTGCCTCCCGTATCGATCATGTCATCGACTAAAACAGCCGTTTTTCCTTTGACATCGCCGATGACGTTGAGGACTTCAGCGACGTTATGAGCTTGGCGCCGCTTGTCGATAATCGCCAGGGGAGCGTCGTTGAGTTTTTTAGCAAAGGCTCTCGCCCGGGCGACGCCGCCCACGTCTGGGGAGACGACGACGATATCGTGAAGTTCTTTACTGGCCAGGTAATCTAAGATGACAGGGGAGGCATAGACGTGATCGAAGGGGATGTCAAAATAGCCTTGGATTTGAGCCGAGTGGAGGTCCATCGCCAAGATGCGCGTGGCGCCCGCTTCGGTAATCAAATTAGCGACTAATTTGGCAGTAATCGATTCGCGTCCGGCAGTTTTGCGATCGGCCCGGGCGTAACCGTAGTAAGGAATTACGGCGGTGATTTGTCGGGCGGATGCTCTACGACAAGCATCGATGACAATCAGTAATTCCATTAAATGGTCGTTGACCGGGTAGCAAGACGGCTGGATCAGGTAGACATCGCATCCTCGAATCGATTCTTGGATTTGAATATAGAGTTCCCCATCGGCAAACCGCTTCCGAATCATCGGCCCGAGGTCGATTCCCAAGTAGCGGGCGACTTCTTGAGCGAGTACGGTATTCGCCGAGCCGGAGAATAGCCGCAGTCGGCTATGATCGGTGACGGTAGCCAGAGATGGATGACGAGTTAATGTAGCAGAACGGATCACGGCAGACCCTCGAAGCGCTTTCATTCAACGCAATCTTATCATCTCGATTGCTACATATACATGCGAGTTTTTACGAAAATTACCAAAAAATGAAAATATTTTCTGTATCGTGCGCGCCAATTTAAAAGAATTTTTATGATTCGATCGCGGGGGAACTCTGGGGGGAGCGATCGCCGTTTTTCGATAAATTTGCCTGCTATTTGTTGGCGGTCGCGGTGGCGTTTTCTCCACTTTTCCGGTGTGGCTCGGGAAAATAAGAGACGGTTGTTCTGGATGGTTCTCTATAGTTACCATAGAGTTTATAGGATGGTGACGGAATGCTAGAACGAATATAGACCGAGACCGAGCGGACCGTTCCCGGGGGCGATCGCGGCCATACAGTGCATTGTCAACACAAATTTTTAGAAAAGATCCGGGGACGACCTGTCCCGGTTGAGGTCGGGGAGGCGATCGCGCGATCGCAAAAATCATCCCCCACCCCATAACTGATTCGAGTACCCATCACTAGGAGATCGTTCTATGAGCTTAAAAGATCGGATTGCGCAAGACCTCAAAACCGCCATGAAAGCGAAAGACAAACTGCGCCTGGAAACTGTCCGCAGTATCAAAAAACTCTTGCTGGAAAAAGAAGTTAGCTTGCGCCCTTCGGGTCAAGAAAATTTGACCGAAGCCCAAGAAATCGAACTGCTCGCCCAACTCGCCAAACAGCGACGGGATTCGATCGAACAGTACGAAAAAGCCGGACGAACCGATCTCGCCGAGCAAGAAGCGCAAGAATTGAGCATTATCGAAGAATACTTACCCCGTCAGCTTTCCGATGCCGAAATCGAAGGGATGATCGACGAAATTATTGCCCGAGTCGGCGCAAGTTCGCCGAAGGATATGGGTAAAGTCATGGGAGTAGCCATGAAAGACCTCAAAGGTAAAGCGGACGGTAAAAAAGTCCAAGAACTGGTAAAAGCCAAACTGGGCAATTAGTTGACCAAACTCCCTGTTTTTTGTTCTTTATAAATTGCTATGCAACCACCGATTCCCACTGGTACGATCCTGCAAAATCGCTACCGCCCGATCGCGATTTTAGGTCAGGGAGGATTTGGTCGAACGTATCTGGCTGAAGACTTGGGACGGTTTAACGAACGCTGTGCCCTCAAAGAGTTCATCCCCAGTCAAAGCAGCGCTTACGCGGTTGAGAAAGCGGAAGAACTGTTTGCGCGGGAAGCCAGCACCCTCTATCAACTCGAACACCCTCAAGTCCCTCAATTTCGAGCGACTTTTGAAGAAAATGGCCGTTTGTTCCTCGTGCAAGATTACGTCGAGGGCAAGACCTATCGCAGCTTGCTCAAAGAATACAAAGCCAATGGTCGCGCATTTTCTCAAGGGGAAGTGTTGCAATTGATGCAGCAACTTTTACCCGTGTTGGAATATATCCACGGGCGCGGAATTATTCACCGAGATATTTCCCCGGACAATATTATTTTGCGCGATCGCGATCGCCTGCCCGTGTTGATCGATTTCGGCGTCGTTAAAGAACTTGCAACCCGCTTGCAGGGGAGTACGCCGCAAGCGACGAGTGTGGGGAAGTTGGGTTATGCGCCCAGCGAACAAATCCAAACCGGACGGGCTTATCCGAGTAGCGATTTGTACTCCCTGGCGGTGACGTCCGTGGTGTTGCTCAGCGCCCGCGAACCGCAAGAATTATTCGACGATATCCAATTGGTTTGGCATTGGCAGGCGTTTGTCAAGTCTCCGGTTTCTACGGAAGTGGCCACGGTTTTAGATCGAATGCTCAGTTATAAACCGGGCGATCGCTATCAGTATGCCCGGGAAGTGGTCTTGGCGTTGCAACCCGCGATCGCCGCCCAACCCGCGATCGCGCCGCCTGCGGTGGCTGCCAGCTCGACCAGCCCCTCGGAAATGCGGACTGTAGCCGTAGGACACAGCCCGGTAAGCCCTGGCAATACGACTCAACCCCAAATTTCTCCCACGACGGGAAACGACGGCGACGATGACGCATTTTGGAGCAATCCGATCGCGATCGCCGCCGCCATGGTATTCCTCGCCGCGATCGCCGGGTTTGGGTCCTGGGCGATCGTCAGCAATGCCAGAAATCGCCAAAACGAACCGCCTACGCCGATCTCGACCGCTTCTCCCCTGTTCTCCGACCTCGATACCCCGACCGCACAACCGACACCGACTCCCACCGCCAGCGCTTCCCCGACGACAACGCCGACACCGAGTCCCACCGACTCCCCGAGTCCCACCGCTTCCCCCACGCCGTCGGAACCGCCGGAACTGCCCCCCGCCGAACCGTCGATTTCCACCGTCGCCCTCAGCCTGGAGGGGGAAAACGCCAAATCCGTACAGGGGAACGTTAAAGAAAATGAAATTATCCAATACACGATCGACGCAGAAGCGGGAGACCGTCTGAGTGCCTACCTCAGTGGGGACGGGGTGTTAATGAACGTAGTCGGACCGGACAGAGAACCGCTTCCGGGGGCTTCGAGAGGGGTATCGTTGTGGGAAGGACCGTTAGATGGGGCGGGTCAGTACACGATCGAGCTACTTCCGTTACCGGGATTTCCCAATAGCAATTTTGAATTAAATCTGCGCTTGCAAGAAGCCTCGACCCCAGAACCGACGCCGACACCGATCGCGACTGCGACCCCAGAACCGACCCCGGAACCGATCCCGACGGTACAACCGACGGAAACGCCGAGGGCGGCGATCGATCTCGAACGGGTACCCCTGCCCCCGCAAGGGAGGACGACGGTTTCGGGGACGACCAGTGCTCGACAAAAGCGCTATTTGGTCAGCGTTCGACGGGGACAAGCCCTCAAGGTGGAACTGTTGGAAGGGGCGGTCGGTTTGAGTATTCGCTATCCCGACGGCACTTTAGTGGAGAATGCCGAAAAGTTGGTGCAGTGGCAAGGGGAAGTCCAGGTTAGTGGGCAGTATCAAATCGATGTGGTCGGTTCGGGGGGAATTCGTTATGCCATTGCGATCGACGTCAGCGAGTAAGTGAGTAAGAGACTGTTTATCACGAAAATATTAAAAATCTAGTAGGGGTTTGGTTTCCAAACCCCAGAGACATGTTTCCAAACCCCAGAAACATAGGGGTTGGGTGACCAAACCCCTAAAAGGCACAATAGACTGTCGAGAGTGTTGGGTTAATACAGCAATTGGCGCTGTCATGAGGTACAAGAGGCAAAGATCCCCCCAACCCCCCTTAAATCCCCCTAAGTCCCCCTTTTTAAGGGGGATTTAGGGGGATCGAAATGTACCGCCCAACAGCGAAAACTGCTGTACCATTTTTCAAAAATAATGAGAGACAGCGAGGGTAGGGACGCGGCATTGCCGTATTCCTACAGGCAATCCATCTCTATCGAGGTTTTAGAAAAATGGTATTAGATCGAGGGGGTTAGGCAAGGTTTTGAGGTATCTTCACTCTCGCTTTGTCTAATTTTGTTTGAAAATAGGTGTGACAACCGCGATAAATTCCTCAATTCTTTATCTTATGAGTGCATTACTAATTACTGCGACCGATACCGATGCGGGTAAAACAGTTTTAACGACGGCGATCGCCGCTTACTGGCAACAGTATTGTCAAGATCGGCCTCTCGGTATTATCAAACCGCTTCAATCGGGAACGGGCGATCGCGAGATTTACCGCCGCTTGTTCGATTTAGATCAATCTCCCGAAGAACTCAATCCGCTCTATTTTTCAGCCCCCCTCGCCCCTCCGGTGGCTGCCGAAAAGGAAGGACGGCGGGTGGAGTTGGAACGAGTTTGGCCGATTTTCCAGCAGTTGGAACGGCGCAAAGCGTTGGTTTTGGTGGAAGCCCTCGGCGGTCTCGGTTCTCCGGTGACTCCGGAACTGACTGTGGCAGATTTAGCCCGAGATTGGCGCTTACCGACGGTGTTGGTGGTTCCGGTCCGCTTGGGGGCGATCGCCCATACGGTGGCGAATGTAGCCCTGGCCCGACAGTCGGGGGTGGAACTGAGGGGAATTGTTCTCAACTGTACCGAGGCGCGCACGGAGGAGGAAATTGCGGATCTGACGCCTATTGAGGCGATCGAATCGTTCGTGCAGGTGCCTATTTTAGGGGTTTTACCCTATTTTGAGAATTCGGAAGATTTGCCGAAACTGGCTGCCGCCGCCGCGCAATTGGATTTAGAGCGATTGCTACCGATTTCTCTAGTGGCGAAGGGATAGGAAGTAGACGGGGAAGTAGATGGGGAAATAAACGGGGCGATCGCCGTTTCCTGGGGTTTTCTGGGGGTCTCGCGGGAGGGGCGATCGCTCGCGATTGTTAAGTTTCGAGGTTTCCTGAATAAAATAAGAAAAACTGTACTCATTTTTACAAAAAAACTCATGCTTTCTACACCACTCGATCGCCATTGCGCGGATGGATCCCGATTGCGACCGGAAATCCACAATTTGCAAATGACATTAGTGGAATGGCGCCGTCATTTGCACCAACATCCGGAATTGGGGTTTAAAGAAGTACAGACGGCTGAATTTGTCAGAAAAAAGTTGCAAGAATGGGGCGTCGAACATCAGACGGGAATCGCTAAAACGGGGATTGTCGCGACGATTCGCGGCAGCAAACCGGGTCCGGTGTTGGCGATTCGCGCCGATATGGATGCTTTGCCAATTCAGGAGGAGAATGAGGTTTCGTATCGATCGCGTCATGACGGGATCATGCACGCTTGCGGTCACGACGGTCACACGGCGATCGCCCTGGGAACGGTTTACTATCTTTCCCGACATCGCGACGATTTTGCGGGAACGGTGAAGTTTATTTTTCAACCTGCGGAGGAGGGTCCCGGCGGCGCCAAACCGATGATCGAAGCGGGGGTTTTGGAGAATCCACGCCCGGATGCGATCGTCGGTTTACATTTGTGGAATAACTTACCGTTAGGAACGGTGGGGGTTCGCAGTGGGGCGTTGATGGCGGCGGTGGAGTTGTTTCGTTGCACGATTTTCGGTAAGGGCGGGCATGGTGCGATGCCGCATCAAACGGTAGATGCGATCGTCGTCGGCGCTCAAGTGGTGCAGGCGTTACAGACAATTGTCGCGCGCAATGTGGATCCGATCGAGTCGGCGGTGGTGACGGTGGGCGAGTTCCACGCCGGGAGTGCGAAAAACGTGATTGCGGGGAAAGCGCAATTGAGTGGTACGGTGCGTTATTTTAATCCGAAAATGGAGGATTTAATTCGTCATCGGTTTGCGGAAATTATTGCGGGAGTTTGTCACAGTCACGGCGCCCGTTACGATTTAGATTATTGGCAGTTATATCCGTCGGTGGTCAACGATCGCGCGATCGCGGATTTGGTGCGATCGGTGGCGGAACATGTGGTCGAAACTCCGGCGGGCATCGTGCCGAAATGTCAGACGATGGGGGGTGAAGATATGAGTTTCTTTTTGCAAGAAGTGCCGGGATGTTATTTCTTTTTAGGGTCGGCGAATAAGTCGAAGGATTTGGCGTATCCCCACCATCACCCCCGTTTCGATTTTGACGAGACGGCGTTGGGGATGGGGGTGGAAATGTTCGTGCGTTGTGTTGAAAAGTTCTGTAGTTAAGTGGTTTTGATAGCGAGGGATTGACGGTAGTTTTTCCTTCGATTTTATGGGTGGTGACGTACTCCCGACGCCGACCGCTAAGCGGTACGGCGCGGGCTTCTCCTCCCGTTACGGGATTCGCGTTTTATAGTGAGGCGAACGCCCAACCCCACTTTTTTGATGACTGAGGGGAAGGAACTGGCTGGCTGATAGATTTCTACATCCAGAGGCAAATTTTTTTGGCCATCATAGCGATGGGTCGTGACCGCCACGATTCCGTTGTCCAGCTTGCCGATTTTTCCGATGTACTGTCTTCCCACGCCGTCGGTGAAGTTGCCGCTTTTTCGATGTCCTGTATCATCGAGCAGCAAGGCAAATCCCCGACCCACTCGGGTTTGATGGCACGAGTCCATCACCGCTAACCGACGTTCGTTAATACGCTTCTCCTCCCAAGGGGATTCCGTTATAAAATGATGTAAGCGGTTGTAAACTACTCCCACCGAGTCATTTGCCATCTGAGTTATGTTTTTTCGCTCGCTTTCTCCGAGTAATCCTCCCAAATAGTGTCTAAACCCCTTTTTTTGGGCTTGGGTTTTGAAGTCGGGGTCGAAACGCTTGCACCACTTCTCAAAGCAGGGTGGCATGGCGGCTGGGGTGGTCTCTCTCATGGGGTCGCTCTCCACCTTAAATCCTTGTCAGTCAAGGGTTTTGCTTTGATTTTACCTTTTTTACCGTTTAAGTCCCGCGAACAAATTGACCGCCGATCCCCCCTAACCCCCCTTCGCCCCCCTTTGAAAGGGGGGTTGGGGGGATTTCGGGGGGAACGAGGAAAGTAGGGGTTGGGTTACCAAACCCCTACCTGGCGAGGGGGATTTAGGGGGATCTAAATGTCTTGCATAGCAGAGGAAAATGCTATATAAGAAACCGGGTTCGTTCGCTTGACCCGGTTTCTCAATGGCGACTCTAACCTCTAAACTCGTAAAATCCAATCGTGGTTAACCGAAAAAGCCTCTGGCGTCGGGCGGAGTCGGCGTCGATTTTATCTCAAAATGAAGTTCATGTTTGGCGGGCTTCGTTGGATTGTGGTGACGAAACCCTCGATCGCCTCGGGTCTTTGCTGTCCGAGGACGAGTGGCAACGGGCGCGCCGTTTTTACTTCGATCGAGATCGCCGTCATTTTATCGCGGCGCGGGGTTTGTTGCGAACCCTGTTAGCCCGTTATTTGGGTTGGGATCCGAGTTTGCTGGCGTTTGGCTACACGGACAAGGGGAAACCGTCTCTGGTCACCACCAGTCCGGGGGGATTGCTGCAATTTAATCTTTCCCATTCTTACGGACGGGTTCTCTACGCCCTCACTTTGGGTCGCGAGGTCGGGGTCGATCTCGAATATCTGCGTCCGGTGAAGGTGGATGCGTTGTCGCGCCGTTTTTTCAGCGATCGCGAGGCGGCGGCGATCGCCGAGGAACCCGAAACTGAAAAACAAGCCCTCTTTTTTAAACTCTGGACCGGAAAAGAAGCCTATCTCAAAGCCACGGGAGAAGGGTTGGCGGGACTGTCTCGGGTCGAACTGGAGGTGACGGGCGATCGCCAGGTTCGACTCAAACAGATTGCCAACAATCCCTATTTGACGTCTCTGTGGTCGCTGTATTCCCTCGATCCGGAAGACGGTTATCTCGGCGCGATCGCGGTTCGCGGCGATCGCCTCGAATTGAGTTGCTGGGAGTTCGACGGCAATTTTCGTTAACGTCGTCTCGAACGAGAAACCTGTCATCCCTCCCCAAAAACGGCCCGTTTTCTCTATCTTGCGGCGAGGATCTGCCTCACCGCCGTTAAAGCGGAATAACTCACCCCCGCCGTTCCTTCACCGGGATGGGTGGAATCTCCCACCAACCAGAGATGGGGGATCGGGGTACGGGTGGCGAAACCGAACGGCCCGAAGGTCGAAATTCGTTGTCCCACCCCGCCGACGATGCCCCGATCGCGCCCGGTGAAGCGGATGAATGTGCGAGGGGTTGCCGCTTCTCGATGGACGATATTATCTGAAGTTAGATCGAAATATTGCGCCAAGCGGGCGATCGCGGCGTCTGTATACTCCTGTTTGAGGCGATCGTAATCCTCGCAGGTTTCCCATCGTCTCACATCGGTGAAGGAGGACGCGGTAATCGTCGCCATTCCGGCAGGCGATCGCCCGTCCCCGGGACGACTCACGGACACGAATAACGAATTATTCTCCCCAATCGGGCCATCTTCTTCGTAAAGGAATTGCAAATGAGGCGGACAATTTTCGGGAATCGCCGTTTCTTTAACCCCTAAATAGACGATAAAAGCGCCGGACGGTTCGACGATCTTTTCAATCCGACGGCGATAAATTCGTTGTAAAAAAGGTTCTTCCGTTTCGGGATAATCGAGCAGTTTAACTAAGTTTTGAACGGTGACATTGGCGACAATTTCATCGGCGGACTCGGTTCGCACTTCTCCAGTTTTACGATCGCGAACGAGTACCGAACTCGCCCCGTGACGGTTGACGGTAACTTGTTTGACCGTATGACCCATGAAGAGTTCGCCGCCGTATTTTTCCAGTCCTTCCACGAGGCGATCGCTCAACACCTGCATACTCCCTTTCAAATGGAACAACCCTTGTGGAGCATGAGAAACCCCCAACGCCGTCGCCGCATATAATAAAGCCGTTTCGTCACTATCAACTTGGGAATAGAGTTTGAGTTGTAAATCTAAAAAAGTTTTGAGCCGTCGATCTTTTGCCAATCCAAACCAACGCAAAGCATCGCCGACGGTCATCAACGTAAATGGAAAAGTTACCGCCGTATCCAATCGCATCGCTTTGATTAATTGCCAAACATCCCAGGTATTTCGTGGCGGCAATACCGGATCGCGCGCTTGAAACGCCCAACTCGCTTTAAATAAGACCTGCATCAACTGCCAGAACGGTTCGCTACCGGGAAATTGGCGCTCTCTTTCCGCACGAGCGCGAGCGCGATCGCGCCACACGCAAATCGGCTCGGTTTCCCCCGGCAAAAACACCGCACAGGCGGGATCGCACGCCGTCGCTTCCGGGACTTCGACCCCGAGTTCGGCGAAAATGCGGTGGTGAATGCCACCGGGTTCGAGTCCGGCGACTTGGGTCGCACCGACATCAAAGATAAATCCCCGCCGTTGGAAGGTAGACGCACAACCGCCGGGAACGATCGCCCCGTCGTAAACGCTCACTTGATAGCCGCGACGGGCGAGGAGCGCTCCGGCAGTCAAGCCGCCAATTCCCGCTCCAATAACGATCGCGCGCGGTTTGTGATTTATCGTTGTCATGGAGATCGAAGCCTTTACATTTGTTAACAATCTCCTTAATAATAAAAGAGTCGGTACAGACGAAGCAGGTTCGTCCCGTCCTTTCCCCTTGGGATCTGCCACCTTAGCGAGCGGCAAACCCCCGGAAAACGCCAACTTTCGTTCAGACTGTTTAAGATAGATCGAAGGATCTTCAATATCACCACTGACGCATGACCTCAACCCTCGTTAATTTCTCCTCGCTCCCCCGTTTGAACTTCCCAACGGTGCGCCAACTGCCGAATGGTTTGACCGTCGTTGCCGAGCAGATGCCTGTCGAAGCGGTGAATTTGAGTATCTGGGCCAACGTCGGTTCGGCGATCGAGTCCGACCCCATTAACGGCATGGCGCACTTTTTAGAACACATGGTGTTTAAAGGCACCGAACAATTGGCAAGCGGGGAGTTCGAGCGGCAGATCGAAGAGCGCGGCGCGATTACCAATGCGGCCACCAGCCAGGATTACACCTATTTCTACATCACTTGCGCCCCCAAAGATTTTGCGGATCTCGCACCGTTACAAGTCGATGTCGTCCTCAATCCGAGCATTCCCGACGAGGCATTCGAGCGCGAGCGCTTGGTCGTGTTAGAAGAAATTCGCCGAGCCCAAGACAATCCGCGACGCCGAACCTACTACCGTTCGATGGAAACCGCCTTTGACGTGCTGCCGTATCGCCGTAAGGTACTCGGTCCGGCGGAAGCCGTGGCGGCGCTGACCCCCCAGCAAATGCGCGATTTTCATGCGACCTGGTATCGACCGCGATCGCTGACGGCGGTAGCAGTCGGCAATTTGCCTGTAGAAGAATTAATCGACGGCGTGGCGGAGAGTTTCGATCGCCACTACCAAGCGCGTTCCCCTCGCCAGGACGATCGCGCGATCGCCCCAGTGAATCACGAACCGGAATCCCCCTTTGAAACCGTCGTCCGTCGCGAATTCGTAGACGACAGCTTGCAACAAGCGCGCTTAGTGATGATGTGGCGCGTTCCCGGAGCGATCGATTTTGAAGATACCTATGCCTTGGACGTGCTGGCCTCGATTTTGGGGCGCGGTCGCACGACCCGCCTAATTCAAGACTTACGCGAAGAAAAAGGATGGGTATCCGGTCTCTCCGTCAGTAACATGAGTCATCGTTGGCAGGGAACCTTTTATATTTCCGCCCAACTCCCGAGTGAGAACATCGAGAAAGTCGAAGGGGCGATTCTCGGACACCTGCGCCAAATCGCCGAAGAAGGCGTCACCCCCGCAGAAATCAACCGGATCCGAACCCAAGTGGCCAATCGCTTTATTTTCAGTAATGAAACGCCGAGCGATCGCGCCAGCTTGTACGGTTACTATCAATCGATGCTCGGCGATTTGACCCCGGCGTTGAACTATCCGGCGCGCATTCAAGCGGTCACCAGCGAGGACCTGCAACATGCGGCCCGTCAATATTTATCGCCGCAGGCGTATGGGGTGGTGGTGATGAAGCCGACAGAAGGCTAGGGAGTCGCCGGGGAACAGGCTTTGCTGAATCAAGAGATCTCAATCGAAGGGTTATCCTGGGGGCGAACCATGTTTCGCCCCCAATCTAAAATCCCCAATCCCCTAATCGGCCAAAACTTGGTAAATTCTGACGGGTTTTTGACGACCTTTGAGCATGACGCTGCCTAAATATTGGGCGGGAAATTTGCCCTCGATATGCAGGTAGGTTTCCTCGCCGATTAAAATGCGACAAATTCCGCCGTCGATTTCCTTGTTGTAGCTTTCGAGACGGGCGGCGACATTGACACTATCGCCAATGGTCGTATAGTCTTCGCGTTCCGCACTGCCGAGACTGCCGATGACGACGGTTCCCGTGGAGATCCCGACGCGCATGTTGACAATGGGGCGACCTTCCGCGTGCCACTTGCGGTGGAGCGATCGCAACTTCTTGGCCATGTCTACCGCGCAAGTGACCGCCGCGACCGCATCGGCGGCGATCGCCTCGGGAGTCGATCGCGGGATGGGGACGCCGAAGACCGCCATCACCGAATCGCCGATAAATTTATCGACGACGCCGCCATGTGCCAAGACTAATCCGGCCATTTCCTCCATATACTCGTTAAGCCATAACATCAACGTTTCCGGGTCGCTTTCTTCCGCCAGAGAGCTGAAATTTTTGATATCGGTAAATAAAACCGTCGCCTGGACTTTTTTCGCCATCAGACGACCTTCTTTAAGCAATTCGTGGCGATCGCGCCAAATCGCCTCGGCAATTTGCGGGGTAACGTGACGCCCGAATAAATTCATCACCAATTGGCGGTCTTCCCGTTCCTGGTTGGCGATATAAGCGACGATCGCGATCGTCGAAGCCGTCAAACCGAGTAACGGCGGGGCGAGTGGAATCCACCACCCCTGTAGGAACAGCCAAAAACATCCCGCCGTTAACCCCACCGCCAACAGGGGAACGATAACGACGATCCGACCGATGCGACCGAGCGACCAACTGGCGATCGCGCCGACGGCGCACCAAGCGACGATCCAGGCAACCTCGTAGCGGTCGGGCCACACCCGAATTAAGGGGCGATCGTCGAGGGCCGCACTGATAATCTGACTGGTCAAATTCGCTTGAATTTCCACCCCGGTCATCCGTTCGGGAGAACCGATGAAGTTAAAACTATAAGGGGTCTCGAAAAAATCGTTTAAACTGACCGCAAGCGGGCCGATCAGCACCACGCGATCGCGCGCCCAATCCGGGGGCAACGTTCCCGAGAGCAAGTCCGACAGCGAAACGATCTCGAACGAGCCCGCCCCGCCGCGAAAATTCAATAAAATTTGATAGCCCCCATCGTCGGCGCGCACGTAGGGGCCATCATTGGCTTTAAACTCGCGAAAGACGGCGTTACCGAGTTGCATCCAGCGAGAATTGATGGCCGCCGCCTCCGGGGTCACCCCCTGCTGTTCCAAATACAGCCATGCCAGTTTGAGACCCAAACTTTCTAAAAATCGACCGTCGGGGGTTTTTAAAAACAAAACCGCCCGCCGAATCTTGCCATCGCCATCTTGGGGGACGTCGTTAGAACCGACTTGGTTGAGCTGTTGGAGAACCGTAGGGGCCGCCACGGCTTCTCCAACGTCGTCGCCGACCGCCTTCTCGATGCCGATCAAATTGGGAGTAGACTCGAACAGTTCCACCAGGCGTTCGTGACCGGGAGGGACGGGTAAATTGCGGTACAAGTCCAACCCGATCGCCGCAGGTTCGTGTTGTTTGAGTTTGGCGATCGCCTCGGCGAGGACGGCGTCGGAAATCGGCCACTGTCCGAGGGTATTAATATCCGCTTCCGTAATCCCGACGATCGCCACGCGCTTGTCCTGGGGTTCGAGGGGGCGCAGTTGAAACAAGGCATCGAGGGCGAGCCATTCTAACGGTTGTAAGACCCCAGCAAAGCGCAAAGCCACCACGAGGATCGCCACGCCGGGGGCCGTCATCCAGACCCCACGCCAGTCCCAAACTCCCTTGACTATTTTTGCCCACGGCATCCCCACATCCCTCGATTTTGAATGGGAAACTCGCAAATGGGGGAACCACTTTTCCAGTACCATAAATTTCGGCGATCGCACTTGGGATGGTGGAAGCTTCTGCATCGAGCATAACCTCGCTCCTGGGATTCTCTATCAACGGCGATCGGTTCGACATTCCCCTTCAGAGAGATCTACGGAGTTCCCCGTCTGGGATGGGTTCCCTAACACAACCCCACCTCCTGCTGTTTTCATTATCCCCCGCGCTTCTCGGATCGGATCTCCCACTTGCCAAGACTCAGGACTGGCGCTGGCGACCTCCTGCACCGGGTTTGCTCCTTGAGTGGGGGTTGGCGACGAGACCCCGGCGATCGCGCTGAGATCGAAGCGATCGCGCGCCGCGCCGTAGGGAGTCGCGGGCAATCCCCCGGTTCCGGTCACGGTAAAGCGACCTTGTCGGGCATTGCGACGGGCCAGACAACTGTCGGCGACTACTCGTTCGGACCCCACGAACGCCGTCGCCAGACTTTCGAGACCGCTTTCTAGCTGAACGTCCGGGGTTTTGATATTCACCGAACCGCTAAACTGCGCCCCCAATTCCGACGTCGCCGTAATATCGCTTTGGGGCGTCTGTTGAGGGCGTTGGCGCGCCCCGAAAATCCCCGAGGCGGAGATTTCCACCCGACCGCCGAAACCCTCGCGGGCGTTGGCGGTAATATCGCTGTTCTCCAAAGCGATTAACGTGTCCGTCGCGATCGCGATATTGCCCCCATCGGTATTGCCCGCATTCGTTGCAATCCGACTGCCCCCGCGCAAGGCGATCGCCTCGGCGAGGAGGTCGATATTGCCCCCCTGACCGGATACCGTACTCGCATCGATCGTCCCCCCTCGATTCAACTCGATCTCGTTGGCGGCGATCGTCAAGCGTCCCGCATCCCCGCTTCCCAAGCCGGAAACCGCGACTTCGCCGCCGCGATCGACCGTCAGGCGCCCGGTCTCCAAGCGGATCTCCCCGGAAGGTCCGACCCCCTCCGAACTGGCAATAATCCCACTGACAAACACCCCGTCGAGTTGGGAACCGCTCACGAGAATCGATTCCGGGGCGATCGCCGTCAAATTCGCTCCCCGCCCCGGCGACGCCGTAGACGAGGAGACCACCGCCCCATCGAGAACGCTCAAGCGGGGGGTTTCCAGCCTTAATTCGCCGGAGTTACCCACGGCCCCGGCAAAGGAATTCGACGCCAGGGCGGAACGACTTTGGAAATTGGCCGAAACCCCCGCCACTTCCACCGATTCCCTCGCCCGCACGGTCAGATTGCCCGCCGTGCCCGAACCAAAGGTCGAAGTGGCGATATAACCGCCGTCGCGGATGCTCAAGCGTCCGGTTTCCACCATCGTATTCCCTGCCGGGCCCCCTGCAAATGCCCCCGCATTTAACGAACTCGACGCAAAAATTTCGACCTCGAACCCCTGACGAAACTCGCCCCCCGGCGCCGCACCGACCACCTCTAGGGAATCCGTCGCCCGCACCGATAAATCGCCACCGGGTCCGTCGCCGAAATTCGACGCCGAAATCCGGGCGCCCTCGCGGACGATCGCCCGTCGCGCCCGCACGTCGATATCCGGAGACGCCCCCGGTCCGAAACTACTGGCAAATAAGCCGCTATAGGTCGGCTGCTCGATCGCCGTTTTGCCCACCAGTTCTAAGGTATCCGCCGCATAAACCGAAAGCGTCCCGCCGGGAACCGGACCCAAGGTATTGTCGATCAGTTGGGAACCGTCGGTGAGGAGAATGCGGTTCCCCCGCACTTGAAGATCGCCGCCTCCCGGACCGCTCGCATCGACTACCGCCAGATTCTCTAAGGTAATATTACCGTAGCCCGTCGGCGTACCCGCGCCTTCGTAATCGATCGCCCATCCCGCCGGATCGGGGACGACGGAGACGACCCCCTCGCTGGCGATACTGCCGAGTTCGACCCGTCCTTGGGGCGCTTCGATGACGGCGCCATCCAGGACTAAATCGCCGCCGATCAGGGCTAACGTGCGACCCGGCGACATTTTTAACCCCGACGGCGAATTACTGCGAATGGGGGCTTGCACGCCGTCGGATAAAATCGTACTGTTCCCCGGTCCGCCCACGGCGATCGCCCCGTTCGCCCCCAGACTGCCGAATCCCAAGCCTACGGGAACACTAGAGGTCAAAATCGGCGTCGCCGTCGTCGCGTCAACGGCGCCAAACTCACTCCCGTCGGCAAATACGAAGCGGTCCGCCGTGGTCGCCACGAACGAACCGCCCACATTTAAACGGGCGTTAGCACCGAAGACAATGCCCTGGGGATTGAGTAGGAACAGATTCGCCAGTCCTTGAGTGGCGATCGCCCCGTCAATGCGCGAGATCTGTCCCCCACTGACCCGGGTAAAAATATTCTCGACCGTCGGCCCATTTTCAAACACCGCCGTGACATTCGCCGGAACTGAAAACTCGGCGAAACTGTGAAATAGATTGGTTCCCCGCGCCGTCCCACCGTCTATCGAGAGGCGATCGCCCACGGCGGTCACCCGGGAGTTCTCCGGTAAACTGCGATCGGGAAGTACTTGTGTCGTCCCCGGTACGGCGATCGCGATCGTGGCGATCGTCCAAGTGCTAACGCTTACAGTCTTTACGAGATTTATCTTTTGCATCAAAAGTCTACCCTCAATCGATCTCGACGAACCATCGCACTCTCGCGACGAGTCGGGGTAGATGCACGTCTTATACGTTCGTTCGCCAATCCAGGAACCCGCCGCAAATCGATCTATAAATTAATTCTATAGTCGATTTCGGCGGAGATCCAATCTTTCAGCTTCGATTCGAGCGATCGCAATTAGATGGGCGATCGCTCGAAATAAGGATAGACCGCTTTCTCAAAAAACTCGCGAACTTGCGGCGAACACTTCGCCACTAACTCCCCATAATCCTCCCGAACGGGAATCGAGTAAAGGGCACTCCGTGGTGCAATTTCCGGCAGCCAAGTGGTATGAATGCTAATCCCCAAATTCACTTGAGGATGGGCGAGCTTGCAGCGCGGTCCGGCTTGTAAATTCGCCGCATCAAACAGCCAAACCTCGCCGTGTTTGGCCGAGGATTCGTCATGATAAACCACGACGCAAGCGAGGTAACCCGCGTCCGGTTCTCCTTCACTATCTTTGCGGGGGATAAACTGCGGCGAATTGGCAAAATACCCCGGCGGAAACTGATAGGAATCGACGATCGCAAATGCCTCTTTCGAGGTAGTATCTAACCGACATAAATTGGTTTGTAGTCCTTCCCCTGTAATCCGTTTCACCTCCTCCACCGGAATTTCCCGATACTTGTAACCTGCATACATATCGAGCATGAATTCGGTTAATAATTCCGGCCAACATCCCCAGGAAATCCAATAAACGGATTCGAGTTTGTTCGGCGGTAAAACGCCATTGTAAGCGTACAGGGACGTCGCCCAGGTATATTGTCGGTCGTAAAAACAGTGCGATCGCACCTCGTCGATGCGACCCGTTTCGCCGTCGATCGCGTAGCGGCCCACCCAGTTGACATCCGTACTGCCGACGGGCATCCCGACGAAGGTGTGAGGGTTGTCCGCCGCCCGTTCGGTGCGATCGCAATCCCGCACCCATTCCGACGGATCCCAGGCGCAATTATGGGCCGTGTGGAGGATAATTTTACCCTCGGGATTCTCGTAATCGACGAGGAAATGAGCGGCTTCTCGTTTGAGCTTGACTTTGCGGGCGGTGACCGTATCGCGATCGCCCGTTAAATCTTGACGACGAATAATATAAATCGGCGTATCTTTCAACTGGGGCGTATCGATAATATTGCGTAATTTACTATCTAAATCCAGATTCCGGCGAAAGGGATAATTGAGCAGTTGTTCCAGCCCAATTTTAAACGCCGTATCCATTAAAATGACATAATCTTCCGTGACGCCCAACTGATGCAAACTTTGTTGAATTTCCACCGCTCGGCCATTGGGTAACACGACCTTCCAGAATTTCAAATCTTGCTCGCAGCCGTCCCAGCGAAGCAGATATAAAAATCCCTCAAATTTGCCGTGCAGGATTGGTTTCAACAGCCATTCGATAAAACGAGTGACGGTCATCACTAAACGGGCGATCGCATACTTCAACCATTTTATTGAAATATGTTTAGTCCAGTCGTAAGCAATGATCTTCGCAAATAAGCTGAAGAAAGAAAACGACCAATTGACGGCAAAAAATTCGTCGGTTTTGGGGTCGAAAAAGCAGTGAGCGCCCGTGAGAGCTAACTGAAAAGGAACGTTATTCATGCCTAATGGCAAATCCGCCGCCTTCCATTCGTCGGTACGTCCGATGGGGGTTGCGACTTCCAGGGTCGCCGGGTCGATTTCATAGGGGCGTCCGGCGTCCCAGGTCACCGCCAGTCGCCAATGTTCCTCATCCGATCGCTTGATGGGGACAAACGCCGTATTGATTTCGTTGCGGAATCCCAAGGGGAACGACAGGCGGGCCAGTCCGAGATTGTCAAAGCCTAAATTCGCGTCGGGATTGCCGGGAGTGCTGGCTAAATCGGCATAATAACAGGGGGTTTTGGCGAGGCGGGTTTTGAGATGGACTTCTCCGGGGCGATCGAAGTCGAAACGGTAAATCAACCCGTCTCCATTAAAGAGGGAATTGCCGCCGCCGGAGGTAAACACGGCGTTGGGGGATTGCGGTTTGGCGGCGACGGATCCGGCGGCGGTAATCAGAAAGGCGTGACCGTACAAATCCGAGGGCAGTTCGCCTTCAATGACATCGAGGCGCACGTCGATTTCCTCGGCGCCGAGGTTCATCAAGCCTTCGGGTAGGGGGGCGCTGGTGCAAGGGTCGCGCGGAACTTGACTCATAAGAGGTTTGGGAGAATACAACAACTCGTCTTATTGTCGTCGCGCGATCGCCGATCGTCGAGAAAAGTTGGGGAAAATTGAAGCAGAATGGAAGCCGATCGCCCGTCCGACTATAAATCGCTCTGTCCAACGCGGTCGCAGACGTCGGGATCGAGTAATTCGGGGGCGATCGCCCGTGGGGAAGTTCTCAACAGGGTGCGTCCGTCGGCGGTGGTCGCGATGCCCCGGGCTTCGCGGATCGGTTGGCCGATTTTCCAGGTCGTTTCGCGAGCAGATCCGGAACTCGAAGGGGGTCTCTGGCGCCAATTGGAGGGGTTGTCCCCAATTCCCCGAATCGGACTGAGGTCGTAGCGATCGCTCGTCGCACCGTAAGGATCCTCGGGTAAGCCCCCGGTTCCGGTCACCGTAAAGCTGCCACTGTCGCGGTTGCGGCGCGCCAAACAACTTTCGGCGACCAATTGTTCCGCATTGACGAACTCGGTAGACAGTTGGGCCAAGGCGTCGAGTAAGTTCACCTCGGGGGCGTTAATTTCGACGGTTCCGCCGAACTCCGGCCCGAGTTCGGAACTGGCGGTGATATCGCTTTGGGGGGTTTGGACTTCCCGGAAGGCGGTACCGAAAATGCCGGAGGCGGCGATCGTGACCCGTCCGCCCCGTCCTTCCCGGGCGTTGGCGGTGATGTCGCTATTTTCCAGGGCGATCAAGGTGTCGGCGGCGATCGCGATATTACCGCCGTTACTACTGCCCGCGTCGGTGGTAATTTGACTGCGATCGCGCAATTGGATTTGGCGCGCCTCTAGAGTCAAGTTACCGCCACTCCCCGCCGCCGTCGCCCCGTTAATCTGTCCGCCATTCTCCAGGCGAATCGTCTGCGCCTCGATAAATAACGTCCCCGCATCGCCCAAATCGCGACTGTTGACCGCAATCTCGCCACCGTCGCGAATCACCAATCTCGGAGTGGTCAGTCGCAAGTCTCCTGCAACCCCCGTGGCGGGTTGCGGCACCAAATTGCGCCCGGAGTTAGCGACTAATCCACTACGGCGCAAGCGACCTCGGGTTTCAATCCCCCTCACTTCCACCGACTCGGAAGCGGTCACGGTCATACTCCCGCCCCGTCCGGATCCTTCCGTCGAAGCAAACGCCCCAGCCCCGCCCTCGATCAGCAGTCGTCCGGTAGAAATATTCAAAGCGCCCGCATCCGATGCGCTGAAGGTCGAAGTTCCCAGAGAAGTCGATACCCGCGCGTCCGGAGCAATACCGCTCAGTTCCATCGATTCGGAGGCATTAACCGTTAAATTGCCCCCGGGACCGCCGAAGGGAATCGCCCCATCCCGGGTATTGGCGCCGCTATTGGTCAGTACCTGACTCCCTTGAGCGACTTGCAGGCGGGCCGTAGCAATTTCGAGATCCCCCGCCGCCCCGGTTCCCCCAATGGTATTGGTAAAAATGCCCGTCGGAGTCAAACTCCCCGGCGGTGTAAATCGGATCTCGACGCTGTCCGTGGTCTGAATCTTGATATTGCCTCCGGGAGATGAACCGAAGGTGACGGTAGAGACGTTTGCACCGTCCCGAATCACCAGGCGTCGGGCGTCGAGTTCGAGGTTTCCCGCCCGACCGTTGGCGAGGGTAGCCCCGAATAAGCCGGATCCGACGGCTTCG
>NZ_JAEOXH010000003.1:634333-637445 GCF_016632315.1 Oxynema mangrovii CENA135
CGCCGCCAACCCTTGCCCCCTCGTTTATCCACCGTCACCCTCCTCAAGCAATTAACCCCGAAATACTGGCGATCGATCCAATTCCAGAACCCACCAATCGTATCATACGGGAGAGTAAGGAGTAGGGAGGAGGAAATCGGGAGTGCGGAATCAGAACTCCCTCTATTTAAAATCAAAAATCAAAAATCAAAAATCAAATAATCCCTAAAAATTGCCAAAAACAAACCCGCCAGAGCGGGTTTGAAATCGGTAGAGACAGATTTTACCCTGCCCCTACCCGCTAAATTATGCGATCGAACTACTTCGTTTCCGAGAATTCAGCATCGATGACATCATCATCGGAGCCACCACCGGAAGACGCATCGCCACCGGGAGCGCCACCACCGGGAGCGCCACCACCGGGAGCGCCACCGCCAGGAGCCGCGCCGTCACCCCCCGCTTGTTGGTAGATATTGCTACCAATCGTATACAGGGTTTGTTGCAAGTCGGTCGTCAGGCTCTTGATGCGATCGAAATCTTCTTGATTGACCGCTTCGCGCAAGTCTTTGATGAGTCCTTCGACCTTGGTTTTCTCGTCCGCAGGCACCTTGTCGCCGAGTTCGCTCATTTGCTTCTCAGCTTGATAAGACAACGAATCCGCTTGGTTCTTGAGGTCGATTTTCTCGCGACGTTCCTTATCGGCAGCCGCATTGCTTTCAGCTTCCTTGACCATGCGATCGACTTCGTCGGACGGCAGGGTGGAAGCGCCAGTAATACTGATCGACTGTTCTTTTCCAGTTCCCTTATCCTTCGCCGTAACGTTGAGAATCCCGTTCGCGTCGATATCGAAAGTCACCTCAATTTGAGGGACCCCACGGGGAGCCGGAGGAATCCCGTCGAGGCGGAAAGTTCCGAGACTCTTGTTGTCCGCCGACATTTCCCGTTCCCCTTGGAGGACGTGAATTTCCACATTCGTTTGACCGTCCACCGCCGTCGAGAACACCTCGGATTTTTTCGTCGGAATCGTGGTGTTGCGCGGGATAATCTTGGTCATGACGCCGCCGAGGGTTTCCACACCCAGGGACAGAGGCGTAACGTCGAGCAGCAGGATGTCCTTCACTTCCCCGGCGAGAACCCCGGCTTGAATCGCCGCACCAATCGCCACCACTTCGTCCGGGTTGACCGTTTGGTTCGGTTCTTTCAAGATGCGCTTGACGAGTTCTTTAACGGCGGGAATCCGAGTAGAACCCCCGACCATCACCACTTCATCGATCGCCGCTTTATCCAGTTTGGCATCGCGCAGGGCATTTTCAACCGGAATCCGGCAACGGTCGATCAGGTCGGCGGTCAGTTCTTCAAACTTGGCGCGAGTCAACGTCAGGTCTAAGTGCTTCGGACCGTCTTGAGTCGCGGTGATAAACGGCAAGTTAATTTCCGCTTGGCTCACGCTCGACAGTTCGATTTTAGCTTTTTCTGCCGCTTCAGTCAGTCGTTGCAGCGCTTGTTTATCTTTACGCAGGTCGATCCCTTCGGCGCTCTTAAATTCGGCAGCGAGCCAGTCTACAATTTTTTTGTCGAAGTCGTCACCGCCGAGGTGGGTGTCCCCAGAGGTCGCCAGCACTTCAAACACGCCGTCGCCCACTTCGAGGATGGACACGTCGAAGGTCCCACCACCAAGGTCGAAGACGAGAATCGTTTCGTTGCTCTTCTTGTCGAGACCGTAGGCGAGAGAAGCGGCGGTCGGTTCGTTAATAATCCGCAGCACTTCGACCCCGGCAATTTTACCCGCGTCTTTGGTGGCTTGACGTTGGGAGTCGTTGAAATAGGCGGGAACGGTGATCACGGCTTGGGTGACTTTCTCGCCGAGATAGGTGCTCGCGTCGTCGATCAGCTTGCGCAGCACTTGGGCGGAAATTTCTTCCGGTGCGAATTGTTTTTCTCGGGCCGGACAGTCTAATCTGACGTTGTTGTTGGCGTTGAGAACTTTGTAGGAAACCTCGGTCGTTTCGTGGGTAACTTCGTCGTGGCGGCGTCCGATGAAGCGCTTGACGGAGTAAAAGGTGTTTTCCGGGTTCATCACCGCCTGACGCTTGGCGATTTGACCGACGAGTTGGTCCCCATTTTTGGTGTAGGCGACGACGGACGGGGTCGTGCGAGCGCCTTCGGCGTTGGCGATGACGGTGGGTTTACCCCCTTCCATCACGGCGACGCAAGAGTTTGTCGTTCCTAAGTCGATTCCAACTACTTTACCCATAGGGATATTCTGGCTCCAATAACTACAAGAAATTCAATGATGTTTGCTGGTGCGGTCCGCGTGGATGTTGCGGCCATTAACAAAAGTCAGCAGGGTGTCTGAACTTCAATCTGAACTTCAATATTTTTTAAGCCTACCGATCTATATGTTGAGCGCGGTTGGCGTTGCGATGAAGGTGTGTTTACCGAACCTCGATCGGGACGGTTCCCCTTCCCTATGGATCCTGGAGCTTCAAAAAAAAAGACCCCCTCATCCTACTACTTAGGCGAGGGGGCTTTTGTTAGCCCGTGACGTCGTCGGAAGGGGAACCCAGATCTTTAAGTAACTCCGAAAATACGAGTTCCGCGATTTTTCTACAGGTCGCGTTGCGGGCTGCCCTCAAGGCGTCGCCCTTCTTTTTCTTCAGCCCTTTCCCCTCGGGTTCATACGCGCGGGAAATGAAATATTCCTCTATCTTTGCGCGGACAGGCTCATCCGTGAACCGGATATTCTTTCTTCTGTTGCCTGACTGGCTCAGGCACATTTCATAGGCGGTGTTTAGGTGCAGCCAAATAGCCGATCGCGCGTCACTGCTACCCTTCATTTTGGATCCAGATCGGACACTGGATCCGGAGCTTTGCGAAACTCTGCCCACGCCTAGAGCTTGCTTGAATCGCCGCTTGCTTCGAGGCTTTGACGTCTTTTTGCCAAGCTCTGGATCGTGCGTCCCTTTTGTGTACTGGACGATCGCGCGTCCATGTTCGTCCAGGAAGTCCTCGAAGGGGTAGACGCGGCAAAGCATCCACGCCCTTAAATCATCACCAAATCCAAAGCGATTAAAAACTTTGTGGTATGGGTGAAAGATTGGGGAGTAAAGGATCGAGTCAATCTCTCGCCTTA
>NZ_JAEOXH010000003.1:637905-725800 GCF_016632315.1 Oxynema mangrovii CENA135
GCCAAGCATCACTATTATGACCACATCTGGTTTGATCGAGTTCGCTCCATTGTTTGTAAACCTGGTCATACTGTCAATTAGAAAAGATGTGTCAGGCAGTCAGCTTCCGAATATCTCCCAGAGACTTTTACGAGTCTGAGCAGTTCGACCGATTTCACCTATGTCTCGATATGGACATGGATGCAGTAGAACGTATCGCCGAAATGGCTCCCGATATCGTCGTTCTCGAACCCACCGGAAGTTACTCAACTTTTCTGGTGGAGTCGCTCGAACATCGCGCCATACCTTACGTTTTCTGTAATCAGACTCTAGTCAGGCAAACTCGAAAATCGTTTGCAGGCACTGACAACAAAGACGACCCCTTCGACGCCGTCCTGATGGCGTGGCTTTATCGGGAGCGGTATCTTCGCACCTTCGATCGCCGATTTTGGTTAAAGGCTCGTCATCCTAAGATTAAGGATTTGCGATCGCTCATGCTCGACATTAAGAGCACGACCAAAAAATCTACGGCTATCACGAACTCACTCAAACAACGATTTGCTAGGGGGGAGTGGATCGAGAAGAGCAAGGTCCAGACTGCCTCTAATCGATCTCTCCATCCCGATCGATTGCCTGCATTCTGGGCATGGTTGTGTGGGTGGACCAAGAACGGATCCTGGGAGCTGAGTAAGAGTTACCACACTCGTTTTGGAAACCAATACCATCGAGCCCTAGAGAAAGGCGAAGCGACCGAGATCTCTCAAGAAACAAAGGACTTAGCTCGATGCTTGTGTCTCCTCGAACTAACAGAAACACGTCTTGCTATTGCCGCTCAAGAGATCCTTTATTCTCCCATTTTCGAGCCTTATAACCGTGTATTTTCTCGGTTCGAGTTTGGCGATCGTGAGCGTGCGTGGTTGTTGGTGCGGATCTATCCTTTTGAGGACTTCCTAGGCGAGGACGGACGGGCAATTGTCGATTACACCCAATCAGTCACCCGCCCCGGACAGAAGCACAAGACCGCCAAACCTCGCAGCAAGCGTCGATTCAAACAAGCGCTAGGCGTCGGGCGGACTGAGGGGCGATCGGGGACTAGTGTTCGATCCGGCAGCAAAATGAAAGGGTCTGCGGAAGCGCGATCGACGCTCTGGCTCTACCTCAACAATAACTTCGAGAAAAGGCTTAATAGCGACGGCAGCTGCAGGAGGGGCGCAAGATGCAAGTCTACTCAAGTCAGGGAGCGCATTTTGGAGCAATTCCTCAAGCGCGCTTTCGTCGAACGTGACGGGCGACTTGAGAAGAAGAGCGGGGATGCCCTTAGAGCAGCTAGAAACGGGACGTCAAGGAAGATAGCCGAGATCCTATTTTCAGAGCTTCTCAAGGAATTAGGATCCCAGTCCTACTGATAATGAGTTGCCCCCCTTTCTCTTTGAGATGGGGGGGTTATTTTTTTTCAAAATTGAGGTACTGTAGGGAAAAGCGCACTCGTAAGCCTTCCCCCTCTCATCAAAAACCCCCCTTCAGATCGATGAGGGGGGTTTGGGGCGATCGCCCCTCGGAAGCACCGACGCACGGGGCGATCGCGTCACTCAATCAGATGACAACTTATAACTGAGGGACGTACTGTTCTTTTTCCGGAACCTCAGTATATTCCGCCACGATTTGGCGGAACTCTTCGCCGTCGATCGATTCTTTCTCGATTAACAGATCCACCAGACGATCCATCACCATGCGGTTTTCGCCGATCAGGCGGCGGGTTTCCTCATAGCAATGTTCGACGATCGATCGCACTTGAGCGTCGATGCGCGCGGCAATTTCTTCGGAATATTCCGATCGCGTCATCAAATCGCGACCGAGGAAGACTTCCCCTTGTTGGGTTTCCAAAGAAAGCGGACCGAGATCGGACATCCCGAAGCGGGTCACCATCTGACGGGCCATTCCGGTGACTTGTTGCAAATCATTTCCGGCGCCCGTGGTCACTTCCGCATCGCCGAAGATCACCTCTTCCGCGACCCGACCGCCTAAAGCGCCCATAATCCGCGCCATTAGTTGCGATTTCGAGACCAAGCTTTGATCTTCGCTGGGGGTAAACCAGGTCAAGCCTTGGGCTTGTCCGCGCGGGATTAAGGTCACCTTCTGTACCGGGTCGTGGTCTTTGACCAACGTTCCGACGATCGCGTGACCGACTTCGTGATAGGCGATCAAGCGTTTGCTCTTGCTATCGACTAACGGCGTTCCTTCCATTCCCGCGATCACGCGATCGATCGCGTCGTCGATTTCGTGCATGGTCATCGCTTCTTTGCGACGACGGGCGGTTAAAATGGCGGCTTCGTTGAGCAAGTTCGCCAAATCAGCTCCGGTAAAGCCGGGAGTCCGGCGGGCGATCGCCTCTAAGGAGATTTCGTCGGCGAGCTTTTTATTGCGCGCGTGGACGTTGAGAATTTCCAGGCGTCCTTTAATATCGGGAGCATCGACGCCGACTTGGCGATCGAAACGACCGGGACGCAATAAAGCTTGGTCGAGAACGTCGGGACGGTTGGTAGCGGCGATGATGATAATGCCCGTATTGCCTTCAAAGCCGTCCATTTCCGTGAGCAACTGGTTGAGAGTTTGCTCGCGTTCGTCATTTCCGCCGCCGATTCCGGCGCCGCGTTGGCGACCGACCGCATCGATTTCATCGATAAAGATGATGCAAGGGGCGTTTTCCTTGGCTTTTTTGAACAAGTCGCGCACGCGGGACGCACCGACGCCGACGAACATTTCCACGAATTCCGAGCCGGAAATGCTGAAGAAGGGGACTCCCGCTTCTCCGGCGATCGCCTTCGCCAGCAAGGTTTTACCCGTTCCCGGAGGGCCGACGAGCAGAACGCCTTTGGGAATGCGGGCGCCCACGGCGGTGAAGCGTTCCGGTTTTTTGAGGAAGGTAACGACTTCTTGCAGTTCTTCTTTCGCTTCTTCGATTCCGGCGACGTCGTCGAACATGACGCCAGTTTTGGCTTCCATTTGAAAGCGGGCTTTCGACTTGCCGAAGTTCATGGCTTGGCCCGGACCGCCGGGAACGTTACTCGATCGCCGGAACAGGAAGAATAACCCGGCAATCAGCAACAGGGGAAAGAGGAGATTGCCCAAGATTCCCCAGATGGCGCCGTCGTTACGCGGCGGGTGGGAATCAAAGCTGATGTTGGATGCTCGCAAGCGGGTGATTAATTCGGGGGCGTTTCCGGGTAAGTCTACTCGCAAGCGTTGGGGTCGGTTGTCGAGTTCGGGATCGACCGCTTCGACGATCGCCGTGCGGCCCCCTTCGTACAGATCGACGCTTTCGACTCGTCCGGCATCGAGATATTCTAAGAAGCGCCCGTAACTCATGCGGGTACTGGCGGCGTTATTGCCCGCATCGATTCCCGTCGGCGCGAAAACTGCTTGCCAGACGAAAAAGCCGATCGCCAAGGCGGGTAATGACCACAGTACGAGTATTCTCCAAGAAAATTTCATAAGCAATAGGGTTTAGACGGTTGGGACAAGAAAGTCAAGTCAATAGATAGGATGCAGGAATAAGAAAAAGCTGCTGATCTATAGGGATTTGGGTAGGGATGCGATCGCGGTTCCCCGGGAGGGTTCCGGCGAGTTGACACTCGCAGCGACAGGGCCAGATCGTCAATCTCTATCATAATCTTAACTAAATTTAACGTAACGAGGGCGATCGGAGCAACTTTCGCCCCGGAAAGCGCGCGGGGTGGGGCGATCGCCCGGGCTAAGGATCCATGTAAAAATGGACGCCCGGGTGGTGCGTCCATCATCGAGAAAGATTAAAATTTAGAAATTCGGCTCGATCGCCCCGGAACGGGCTGGGTAACGCTTAGAAACACAGGTGTAGAGAGCGTTGGTTGCGCGATCGCAACCCTCGACGAGCGTGTGAGGAAACAGCAACACGATCGAGGGGGTTTCTCAAGCGCCCGCGATCGGGTCGAATTCGACTCGATCGAGTCTCATCCAGGTGCAAGTCGCCCGTTTGGCTCCCGTAAAAACCTCAGTTTTTGGGAGATTTGTCGCCAGCGACTTGTTGTTTGAGTTGTTCGAGTTGGCTCGATAACTCGCTGCGCGTGGACGCGCTGAGTAAATAACGATAGACAAACCAAATGGAATAACTCAAACCCACGATCTCAAAGGTCGGCTGTACTAAAGGAATGCCGTTGAGGACATCGAGTACCGCCACTAACACTCTGAGGGAGACCAAAATCGCTAAAATTAACCCGACGGTAACGAGCGGTTTTTGATAGTCTTTGACAAAAGCAGTCACGTATTCGGGGAGATCGGACAAAATTGTCACGATTTGGTTTTTAATCCCGTCGAGTTGACTAGTCGTAGCATCGGGGGTGACAGAAGCCGAAGTCGCTCCACCGGGAGGGGAAGCCGAAGTATCGGTCTGGGTGTCTTTCGGTTGTTCGGTTGAAGGATTTCCAGTCAAGGCACTAGCCTCTTCTACATGAACCTTTAGGACTTTTTCCAGGCGGGTTCGATCGAGACCGCGCTGGTGGAGAAGTACCCACGATTGTATCAGGTCGGGTCCGTGTACATCTCCGGTTAACGCTGCCCGCAGCGATCGCATTACCAACCCTTTTTTGACTTTTTGGGCTTTCGTGACCTCTTTAATGAGATCTTGGGCCCGTTCTTCGGTCAGGGTCTGCTGACTCGATCCGCCATCGAGGATGGCTTCCAGAACAGCCGTAGCGCCTTCGCGTTCGAGCTGCTCGCTCCCTGCTTCCGTCATTTCCACGTCGCTGACGAAAAAGGTGCGGCTCATTTCGATCGCGTCGGTCAGTCGCGTCAAACTCGGACCGACTAAGGCGGTTAACGCTTCCAACCATGGGCGCTGGGCCGTGGCGTCGAAGGTGTAGCCCGCTTTTTGCCAGAAGGGAATCAGCGCGTCGGTCAACTGGTCTACAGGCATTCGGTGGATGTACTGACTGTTGAGCCAGTCGAGCTTATCCCAATCGAATTTAGCTCCGGCTTTGTTGACGCGATCGAAACTAAACTTGCTCGCCGCTTCCGCCAAGGTAAACATTTCTTGGTTGTCCGGCGGCGACCACCCCAGCAGCGTCATGTAATTGACTAACGCTTCGGCGGTAAACCCCATTTCTTTAAAATCGGAAATGGAGGTGACTCCATCGCGTTTCGACAGCTTTTGACCTGATTGATTCAAGATCAAAGGGGTATGGGCAAATTCCGGAATATCTGCCTCAAATGCTTCGTAAAGTAAGATCTGTTTCGCCGTATTGGCGATGTGATCTTCGCCGCGAATGACGTGGGTAATCCGCAGGTCGATGTCATCGACGACGACCGCTAAGTTATAAAGGGGCTGTCCGATCTCTTGCGAACTCGACGCGCGCGCCACGACCATATCCCCGCCGAGGTCGCTCCCTTTCCAGACCATGCGACCGCGCACGAGATCGTTCCAGATAATTTCGCGATCGTCGTCGATTTTAAAGCGAATCACTGCGGTGCGGCCTTCCGCTTCAAAGGTTTCGATCTGTTCGGGGGTTAAGTCCCGGTGGCGGTTGTCGTAACGGGGTGCTTGACCTTTGGCTTTCTGCTGCGATCGCATCTCGTCGAGTTCTTCCGGCGTGCAGTAACAGCGATACGCCAAACCCCGATCTAACAAAGTTTGCACCATCTGGCGATAGAGGTCGAGGCGCTTCGACTGAAACACCGGACCCGCATCCCAGGTTAGCCCCAACCATTCGAGACCTTCTAAAATATTGTCCGTAAACTCGGGTCGCGATCGCTCTAGATCTGTATCTTCGACCCGTAAAATGAACTGGCCGTCCTGGTTTTTGGCAAACAACCAGTTAAAAACAGCCGTTCTGGCCGTTCCTATATGTAAGTTCCCAGTCGGACTGGGTGCTATCCGAACTCTAACGGTCACGGAAGATTCTCTCTCTGCTTAAGCTTGACACCAACATCGTAGATCTTAGAGTCCGAACTGGAACCTAAAATCTACGATTCTTAGAGTTTGAGAACTTGAGAACGGGACTGACGGGATTCGAACCCGCAACTTCCGCCGTGACAGGGCGGTGCTCTGACCAGTTGAACTACAGTCCCTCGCGGTCGCGCCGTGCGCCTTTGCGCTTGGCCTTAATCATACTGACTCAGTTTCCCGGATTTGTCAACCTTTTTGGTAAAAAATTTTTTTCGTGCCGATTTTGGCAGGGTTTCGGCGAGTTTTTTCTAAAAATGGAGATTCAAATTTTTATGTCTCAAAATTGATTCAAATCTCTCTAAAATAAGAACTTCAAGCTATTGATATTACGAAAAAGTGTAGTTCTTCAAACTTAAAATCTTTGGGGTGGAGTCCGAGGGGTTTTAAGATAAAGTTTGGAAAAGACCGACCCTCAAGCCGTTTTCTTATGAGTGCATATTCCTCCGCATCTACCCCGAGCGATGCTGCTCCCTTGCGAACGAACCTCGCAGAAATTCGCAACGCCGATTATCGAGAGATCGACCGGGAACAGCTTTCGGAGATGTATCGGCATTACGTAGAGGTCAAAGACCGCTATCCTCACGCCATTTTGCTCTATCGGGTCGGCGATTTCTTTGAAACCTTCTTTCAAGACGCGATTACTGTGGCGCGGGAACTCGAACTGGTGCTGACGAGCAAACAAGGGGGAAAAATCGGGCGGGTTCCGATGACCGGAGTGCCGCATCATGCCTTAGACCGCTATGCCATGCAATTAATGGAGAAAGGGTACGCGATCGCCGTTTGCGATCAAGTCGAAGATGCGGCGGAAGCCAAAGGCTTAGTCCGTCGGGAAGTCACCCGGGTGATCACCCCCGGAACCTTGCTCGAAGAAGAGATGTTGCCCTCCCGACGCAATAACTTTTTAGCGGCGGTGGTCGTCGCCAAACATCACTGGGGACTGGCCTATACCGACATTTCTACCGGGGAATTTTTCACCACCCAAGCGCAAGGCATCGAACACCTCGCCCAAGAATTAGACCGACTGCAACCTTCTGAAGTCCTGATTCCGACGAACGCGCCGGACTTGACCGGAACCTTGCTCAGACCGGGGGAAGGGTCGCCCCATTTACCCGAAGGGTTGCCCCCCTCATTTTGTTATTCCTTGCGATCGAATACAGTATTTTTAAGCTCGGAGGCGCGATCGCGCATTCTGATCCAATTCAACCTGCGATCGCTCGAAGGCTTGGGTTGCGAACACTTACCCCTCGCCGTGCGCGCTGCGGGAGGTTTGCTCGAATATCTCGAAGATACCCAAAAAGAAAATTCGATTCCCCTCCAACCCGTTCGCACCTATACGATTAGCGACTTTTTAACCATCGACCGCCAAACCCGCTCCAACTTGGAAATCGTGCAGACCGTTCGCGACGGGACGTTTCACGGTTCCCTACTCTGGGCCTTGGATAAAACGGTCACCGCCATGGGAAGCCGAACCCTGCGGCGGTGGTTGCTGCAACCGCTCTTACAACGCAAAGGGATCGAAGCGCGTCAAGACACCATTCAAGAGTTAGTCGAGAATGTAACCTTGCGCGAGAGTCTCCAACAGCAATTACGGCAAATTTACGACCTCGAACGGCTCACGGGTCGCGCCGGGTCCGGGACCGCCAACGCTCGCGATTTAGTCTCCCTGGCGGATTCGTTGGGACAACTGCCGCAATTGGCGCAACTGGGGGCGCAAGGTCGTTCCCGCTATTTAAAAGCGGTGGAAACGGTCAATCCGGATTTAGAACAACTCGGACGACAGTTACGCCAGTATTTAGTCGAAAATCCACCCCTACATTTAACGGAAGGGGGCTTAATTCGTTCGGGGGTGGATACGGTACTCGACGAAATGAAGGCGCAAGTCGAGGCGGACCAGCAGTGGATTGCCAATTTGGAAGTGACGGAACGGGAACGCACGGGGATTGCTAATTTAAAGGTCGGTTATAACAAGACTTTTGGTTATTACATCAGCATCGCGCGCTCGAAAAGCGATCGCGCGCCGGAAGATTACGTCCGTCGTCAAACATTAACGAACGAGGAGCGTTACATCACGCCGGAGTTGAAAGAGCGCGAATCGCGGATTTTAACGGCTCGCGACGACCTCAACCGCCGGGAATACGAACTTTTTGCCGGATTGCGATCGCGGGTGGCCAATTTTGCCGAACCGATTCGCAAAGTCGCCCGCGCCGTCGCCGCGCTTGACGTGTTGTGTGGGTTGGCGAAAATTGCGAGCGAACGCAATTACTGCCGTCCGCAAATGGTGGACGGACGGGAAATCGCGATCGTGGACGGACGCCATCCAGTGGTTGAAGTGTCGATTAACGAGGGTTTTTTCGTTCCCAATTCGACGCGCTTGGGACGGTCGGAAAGCTCGCCGAGTCCGGATTTAATCATTCTCACCGGACCGAATGCCAGTGGCAAAAGTTGTTATTTGCGCCAGGTCGGCTTGATTCAATTGATGGCGCAGACGGGGAGTTTCGTCCCGGCAACTTCGGCGCGGTTGGGGATTTGCGATCGCATTTTTACGCGCGTCGGTGCGGTAGACGATTTAGCCACGGGTCAATCGACGTTTATGGTCGAAATGAATGAAACGGCGAATATTCTCAATCACGCGACCTCAAAATCCCTCGTTCTTTTAGATGAAATCGGACGCGGGACGGCCACGTTTGACGGACTTTCGATCGCCTGGTCCGTTGCGGAATATTTAGCCACGGAGATTCAAGCGCGCACGATTTTCGCCACCCACTATCACGAACTCAACGAACTGGCGTCCCTCCTTTCTAATGTGGCAAACTATCAAGTAACGGTTAAAGAATTACCCGATCGCATTATCTTTTTACATCAAGTTCAGCCGGGCGGCGCGGACCGTTCTTATGGCATCGAAGCGGGCCGTCTGGCGGGATTGCCGGATGTGGTGATTCGACGAGCGCGCCAGGTGATGGGACAGATTGAAAAACACAGTAAAATAGCGGTCGGATTGCGGAAGGGAGCGCGTCATTTAGATAAGCAAACCGTGGAATCGGAACCTGTGGAACAGTTGGATTTGTTGGATTTTTAAATGGGTTTGAATCGGGGGTCTCAAGCTCAGCTCTAGATTAACCAGCTATATTAACCAGATAGTTAGGGGGCGATCGCGATCGTGTTTGAATTAGTCGATGCTTTTTTTGCCTTTATCGTGCTCGGAATTTTAATCGCGATCGCGCGCTTTATCCGACAGCATATCGGGATTTTGCGATCGTTATTCATTCCGAGTTCGATCGTGGCGGGGGTGTTAGCTTTGTTATGCGGGCCGCAAGTACTCGGGGCGATCGTTCCCGTCGAGTCTCCCCTCGCTCAAGGCTTATTTCCCGAAACGATGCGCCAAGTTTGGAGCCAATCTCCAGGAATTTTTATTAATGTCGTGTTCGCCACCCTTTTTCTCGGCGAAGCGATTCCCAGTCCCCGGGAAATTTGGCGAAAAGCATCCCCTCAAGTCGCTTTCGGTCAAACCCTTGCTTGGGGTCAATATGTAGTTGGCTTATTACTGACTTTGTTAATTTTAACGCCGCTATTGGGTCTCGATCCGATCGCCGGAGCGCTGATCGAAATTGCCTTTGAAGGAGGACACGGAACGGCTGCGGGAATGGCCGCTACTTTCGATCGGTTAGGCTTTCCTGAAGGGGCGGAGTTAGCATTAGGATTGGCGACGGTCGGCATCGTTTCCGGGATCGTTTCCGGGACGATTTTATCGGCGTGGGGACGGAAGAAAGGCCATATCGCCGTCTCTTCGACGGCGCAATCGTCGGGGTCGGACGGGGAAACGGCGCACGATCCTACCTCGGAAATACGGGCGGCAAGAGCGCGATTGATGAGAGATATGCTCATCGATCCGCTCTCGTTAAATTTGGGATTTGTGGCGATCGCGATCGCGATCGGTTGGCTGCTATTACAAGGATTAATTTCTTTAGAAGCCGTCACCTGGGGTCGAGGTGGCACAGAGATTATGACCTACGTTCCCCTGTTTCCAATGGCCCTCGTCGGCGGCTTAATTTTTCAATTAATCATGGTGCGTTTGGGTCGCAGTTTGTTGGTCGATCCGGACTTAATGAAACGCATTGCCGGGGTTGCTTTAGACGTGACGATCGCTACCGCACTCGCTTCAATTTCGCTCCAAGTTTTGGGCGAAAATTTTCTCGCTTTTCTCATTCTCTCAATTGCCGGGATCGTCTGGAATATTTGGGCGTTTCTGTTTCTCGGTCCGCGTCTTTTGCCGTCCTATTGGTTCGAGCGAGGCATCGGCGATGTGGGTCAATCGATGGGAGTGACGGCGACTGGAATTGTGTTATTGAGAATGGTGGATCCGCAAAATCGTTCCGGTGCGTTTGAAAGTTTCGCTTACAAACAACTGTTTTTCGAGCCGATTGTCGGTGGGGGGTTATTTACGGCTGCCGCTCCTGCTTTAATTGTCGAACTCGGTTCGGTGAAAGTGTTAATATTGACGGGGGCTTTACTGGCATTTTGGATTATTTTTGGACTGTATAATTTCCGCCAAATTTCTCGCAAAAGTCAAAAAGGGTTCTAGAGCGATCGGGGAAAAATAGAAGCGTTGAAAATATGGGGGCGATCGCGGGGCGAGAGAGAAGGTCTGCAATTGGGCGATCGCCAAAGCACCAGCGAATTTGAATCGGTTTTTCTCGCGTTTGTTCGATCGCGTGGAGTAGGGCGAATCCCCGTCCATCTCCCTTAAAAAAAGGGAACTTCACGATGCGATTCGTACCCCATGGGGTTGACCATTGCAATATCGGTTTTACAAGTGTATTAACGAATTAACGAAAGTTTAGTGTGGGGGTAATCAAAACATTACCTGGGCTTTACCTTAACCGGGTAGCCTGAAACCCAAAGGTTTGTAACCAGTGTTCTTGACTGGTCGAGACAAATATGCCCCCAACATTAAAAGCTGTCCTCGAAACAGAACGGCGCCATCCCAGAGAAGAACGCCGACTGCATTTTTACGCCAAAGGAGAGACCATCCCCGTTTTAGCACAAGGGGTTTGGCAAGTCGGTCAGGGTTTAGTGCAACTGAGCACCCTTTATCCGACAGGCGAAGAAGGTTTACTCGGTTGGGTCGGCCCGTCAATGTGTTTTAGCTTGTGGTTGAGTTGTTTGGAAACTTATCAAGCTAAAGCCCTTTCCGATGTTTATTTAATGTGGTTTTCGGTGGCAGAAGTCGAATCCTCTCCCAGACTGGCTCAAGAAATGTTACCCCAACTCGCCCGCCGTTTGCGCCAAGTGGAAGCGATGTTGGCGATCGCGGGTCAGCGACGAGTGGAAGATCGCTTGCATCAATTGTTATTGCTGTTAAAACAGGAAATGGGGCAACCTGTCTCACAAGGAACCCGCTTGCTGGTTCGTTTAACGCACCAAGATATCGCCAGCGCGATCGGTACGAGTCGAGTCACGGTCACGCGCATGTTAGGTAAGTTGCGTAAAGAAGGGGCGATCGACCTCGATGCCAAACGCCATTTGATTATCCGAGATACTCAATCATCTCACTTAAGAAATGGATCGGTTTTACGTCACGGCTTTTAGTTTTTCTGTTGTAGAAAGCCCTTTTCATCCCGCCGATGGAAAGGGTCGATTCCTGTTTCAGAATCGTTAAAGTAGGCTGACTTATACTTATTTGCGGATCTTGGGTAGGGACATGGCATTGCCGTGTCCTACGTTTCGATCGCTTGATTTGTGGTCAACAAAGGTATAGGTATAATGAGAGCGGCGATCGCCGCCCGGGCTTCGCCACCATCCATGGCAGTCGATCGCGAAATCCGATATACTCATGCTCAGTGAGCAGCGTAAGCGGATAGAGGGGAGCGAAACGCAGATGCAAGACGATCCGTATAACTTAAAGCGGTTCCTCGACGCGCAAGCCATAAGCTACGAGCGAGCTTTAGGCGAACTGAAAGCGGGACGGAAGCGATCGCATTGGATGTGGTACATTTTCCCGCAATATCGAGGCTTGGGCTTGAGTTTTACGTCCAGATGCTACGCCATCCACAGCCTCGCCGAAGCGAGAGCCTATTTAGCTCATCCGGTGTTGGGCGATCGCTTGCGGGAATGCACGACAACAGTGTTGCAAATTGCACGGCGATCGGCTCGTGAGATCTTCGGGTCTCCGGACGACTTGAAATTTCGATCTTGTGCGACCTTATTCGCAGTGGCATCCCCCGCCGATGGGGTGTTCGTGCAAGCCTTAGAGCGATTTTATGACGGGGAGCGCGATCCGAAGACTTTGGAGTTGTTGGCATTGGACGGAGAACAAGAATATAATTGAATGTTTTATATAAAAGCAGGAACTTTATATTTCCCATAACTGCTGCAGCCGATCGCGGATGTCAAAAAAGTCATTCCAGGGGAAATAAGCGCGATCGCGGGCTTCTAAATACTCCGCGAGTCGTTCTCTGGCAAAGACAATCGGGGCGTGAAGGGCCATATTCAAATCGGTGACGGAATCGCCGATCGCCACCGCTTGTTCCGGGGCATAATGTTCGATCGCCTTGACCTTGGCGACCAACTCGGTTCCCCCTTCAAACTGAGAAAAAACCCGCAAATATTCCCCCCTCGTGTCCGCTTCGACGGCGTGGATGGCGAGGACCCGCGATCGCAAATCCCCCAGAACCGTTTCGACCATGCCGCGCAATCCGCCGGAAACCACAACAATAGGGACGTTGCGGGCGTCGAGAAAGTCGAGAAACTCCACAAAACCCGATCGCCTCGGTTCCGGACGGATGAAGTCGAGAATTTCCCCATAGCGCCGCGAGGGAATCGATTCGAGGGTCTGACGGATGCCGTCGCGCAAGCTCAAGCGCAAAGCGTAGATCTCCGGGAGCAAATCGCGAGCGCATTCTGGGGCGAACTCGCGCATCATCTTCACAAATGTATCTTGTGTGGTAATCGTACCGTCAAAGTCACAGAAAACGATTCTTTTCATAAATTCAAACAGATAATCTCACTTTTGGGTCGCCGTATCGGCAATTTTGCGAAAGCGATCCGGTTTTTTATCCGCTCCCCATAACTACTTTCCTGCCGCATCGAAACCCCGATCCCAGGTTTCCATCCCGTCGCCATTGAGGACGACGCTGTTGGTGATGCGAACTGCCCCTTTGTAGTTAGTCGGACAGTCCGTGGCGGGGGTTTCGCCCACGTACTCATCGGCTTGTCAGTTTGTGCAGGCAGTCACTCCGAGTATTTTTAATTTGTTCGTGAATTTTGGCAACTTTACGACGTGCTTTTTCTCGATTGCGAGAACCCTTCATCTTACGAGAGAGGGCCTTCTGGGCGCGTCTCAGGCAACCCCCCCAACTCCCCTTGGTAAGGGCGGTTGGGGGGATTTTCCGCCTTTTCGCCATCGGAAGTGATGGCGAGATGGGCGATTCCCACATCGACGCCGACACTTTTATCGGACTGGGGAAGCGGTTTGATGGTATCGTCATCTACCAAGATGGAGATGTGCCAACGTCCCGAGGGATCGAGTCGTACCGTGACGGTAGAGGGTTCTGCACCCTTGGGGAGTTGACCACTCCATCGGATGTCGAGGGCTTCTTTGCTTTTCGCCAAATACAGAGAACCGTCTCGCCATCCCCCCAAACCCCCCTTGGTAAGGGGGCTGAGGGGGATTCGGCACTGCCACCGTTCCGTTTGTTTTTAAAATGGGGATACTTGGCTCTTCCGGCGAAAAAGTTGGAATATCCCTTTTCGAGGTGGCGCAATTCTTGTTGTAGGGGAACCGCAGAGACTTCTGCGAGAAACTGCAACGTCTCTTCTTGCTCCCATTGCGTCAACATCTTCGAGGTTTCGCGATATCCTACCTTTTCCTGTCGCTCTTTCCATGGATGAGATCTCGCTTCCATATCCCCCCTTCGCCCCCCTTCCCAAGGGAGGTTGGGGGATGTGGCACTCAGCCGAGGGTTCGGCGCAAGAGGGACTCTTGCTCGGGAGTCGGATAGAAGCAATATCGGAACGCTCTAAGTGTCATTTTGGCAGTTTAATCCTCTGTACCCATTTTACGGTCAAGCCGCCCTAGAAGGGCGGGGTTTTGAACCCAAAATTTTCGATCGTTCCACTGTCAGATTTATCTGTTAAAGTCTGTCCCATCGATCGCAGCGATCGGAGAATTTTTAAAATGCCCAAACTGAAAGTCACCGTGCGCTTTAGCATCGTTTCCCTTTCGACGGTATTAGTTATCCTGTCCTCGGGAACGATTCTCTCCATCTCTTATCTCGGTACGAAGCGCTCCATTCACTCTTTAGGCGAATCGTTGATGCGGGAAATATCCGCTCATGTCGTCGAGAAAACCCTTCATTATTTAAATGCTGCTTTTGTCACGTCTAAAATTAGCAGTCGCTTGAGCGAAAGGCAACTGGTGCAACTCGACAATACCGAAACCCTGGTCGAATATTTTAAAAGCCAAATGCTGGCCAACGAACAGTTTTTAATGTTCAATTACGGCAAACCGTCCGGTGATTTTATCATGCTCAAACGGATGCCGGACAATACCTATAGCATTAAAACAGTCACCCGCCAGGGCGATCGCGCCATCACCCAATGGCAACACGAAAATCCGAGCGCTTGGGCGGAAATTTATAGCAACGAGATCGAACCGAGTAATTTAGCTTACGACCCGAGAAAACGTCCCTGGTACGAAGGGGCGATCGCCAAACGTGGCTTTATTTGGACGGATGTTTATATCTTCTATTCCGACCGACAGCCGGGAATTTCTGGAGGGATGCCGATTTACGATCGCGCCGGAAATTTACAGGGAGTTTTTTCAATCGATATCAGTTTGGCAAACCTGTCTTACTTTCTCAACGAGCTCGAAATTGGCAAGCGGGGCAAAGGCTTTATTTTCAATCAAAACGGTCAAATTGTCGCCCTTCCGATCGCCCCGGGAGAAGAGCTTAAAGATATCGTCGTTACTTCTAATTTAGACGACGATCGCGATCCTGAAAACTATCAATTTTTAGCAGTAGAACGCGCCAGCGATCGCGCGATCGCCGCTTCTTTTAAAACCTTTCAAGAACAAGTCAAACTCGGTCATTTCCAGGGTCTCGACGAACAAGCCGCTTATTTCCCTTTTCAAGTTCATGGCAATCCTTATTTAGCGATGTATTCGCGCTTTCCCGAAGCTAGTGGCTTGAATTGGTCGATCGGAATCGTCGTTCCCGAACGGGATTTTATGGAAAGTGTAGATCGCTACAATCGCATTGCGATCGCGGTATCTTATAGCGTTATGGCTTTGGCGATCGCCTTCGGGGTCTTACTGGCGAATACAATTTCTCAGCCTTTATCGTTGCTGGCGAAAGAAACAGAAAAAATCAAAGAATTTAAACTCGATACCCACAAACGAGTGAAATCTTTTTTAATTGAAGTTGAAGACATGGCCGAATCTTTTGAAAATATGGTCAAAGGATTGCGATCGTTTAAAAAATACGTCCCGGCGAGTCTGGTTCGCGAATTGATCTCTCGGGAAGAAGAAGCCTGTCTGGGAGGAGAACAGCGAGAAATTACGATTTATTTTTCCGATATTGCTGATTTTACGGCGATCGCGGAAAACCTCAGACCGGAAGAATTGGTCGAAAGTTTAGGGGAATATATCAGCGAAATGAGCAAGGTCATCCATCGCTATCAAGGAACGGTGGATAAATATATTGGCGATGCGATTATGGCATTTTGGGGCGCGCCCTTGCGCTTGGAAAATCACGCCCTTTTAGCCTGTCAGGCGGCGTTAGCCACCCAGAGAACGCTCGATGAATTATCTTTAAAATGGCAAAGTTCGGGGAAAACGGTGTTTCGCGATCGCATCGGGATTTCGACGGGAGAAGCGATCGTCGGCAATATGGGAACCGAACACCGTCTCAATTATACGGCGATCGGGGATAGTGTCAATTTGGCGAGTCGCTTGGAAGGGTTAAATAAATACTACGGTACCGATATTTTAATTAGCGAATCGACTTACCAACAAGCGCGAGATTATATCGAGGTTCGCCTGTTAGATTTTGTCGCCGTCAAGGGCAAAACTAAACCCGTCGCAGTTTACGAATTAATTGATGAAAAAAATAATATTAGTCCTCTGGTACGAGAGTTTATTCAACTCTTCGATCGCGGGGTGAATTGCTACCGAGACCGCCAATGGCAAAAGGCGATCGCCTGCTTTCAAAATGCCTTAAAAATCAAAGCGGACGATCGCGCCTGCGAAGTATTTATTAAACGCTGTTATTTATATCAAAAAAATCCGCCTCCGGACAATTGGCAGGGGGTATTTGTCTGGCGACCGATGGCGACTTCGCGCTGAACGACCCGGGAACGGCCCTAAGTCGGCGCCGGAGAATCGGGCAGGGTAAAGTAAAAAATTGACCCTTCTCCCGGTTCTGACTCGACCCAGACGCGACCGCCATGACGTTCGACGATCTTTTTGCAAATTGCCAGCCCGATACCCGTTCCCGGATATTCTTCCCGGGTATGGAGGCGTTGAAAGATCGTGAAAATGCGATCGTGGTGTTTGGGATCGATCCCGATCCCGTTGTCGCGGATCGAAAAGACCCAGGTGCGGTCCTGACGGTGGGCCGAGACGTGAACCGCAGGCGATCGCTCCCCTCGATATTTAATCGCATTGGAGATTAAATTTTGCAACAGGCGGGCGAGTTGCTTGGCGTCGCCGACGATCGCGGGTAAGGGGTCGTGGGTAATGGCGGCGTGATTTTTGTGGATGCTGACGTGCAAATTGGCGATCGCCTGTTGTAAGATCTCCTCACTTTCGATCGACTCGAACTCTTGACCGCGCGTGCCGACTCGGGAATAATCGAGCAGGTCTTCGATGAGCTGTTGCATTCGATCGCTGCCGTCGGTGATGTAATTGATGTATTTCTCCGCTTTGGCGTCGAGGCGATCGCCGTAACGCTTCGCCAACAATTTCGTATAACTGCTGACGATTCGCAACGGTTCTTGGAGGTCGTGAGAGGCGATATAGGCGAACTGTTCCAACTCTGCATTCGATCGCGCCAACTCCGCCGCATGATGGGCGAGTTCTTCCTGAATCCGCTTGCGATCGCCGATATCCGTATGGATGCCGACCAAACCGACGATCGCCCCCGCCTCATTTTTAATCGGGTAGGCGCGCAACAGGATATCTAACAAGTGTCCGTGGCGATCGTGCATCTGCACCTCGCCGCGCCAGTTGTCCCCGCCTCGGATCGTCTCGAACACCTCGCGGGCCACCTCGCGATCGCTGTAAATGCTCGTCGGACCGCCCGCTTCCGCCACTTGTTCCACGGTATAGCCGAATAAATCGATAAACGTGGAATTGTGATATAGAGCGACCCCTTGGGGGTTACACATCCCCACCGCATCGCTGGAGGTTTCGATCGCCTTCGACAGAAAGATCGCCCGTTCCTCCGCCTGTTTGCGATCGGTAATGTCGATCCACGACCCGATAATTTCTAACGGATGCCCCTCGTCGTCGCAGACGAGTTGGAGGCGATCGTAAAGCCAGCGATAGCTTCCATCCTTGTGTTGAAAGCGGTATTCGTGGATGTGAGAGCCGACCTCGAATAAGCGGGGAAGCGCCGCCTCGATGCAGTTGCGATCGTCCGGATGGACGCGATCGTGCCAAAAGTTCGACATGCCGACAATTTCTTCGACCTGATAACCCAGATAGGTCTGGATATTAGGACTGACAAAGCCGATCTGATAGGGTGCAGACGCTTTGTAGCTATAAATCATCGCCGGACTGGCGGTGAGTAAATGTTCCAAACGCGCCCGCGCCACCTGTACCGATTGGTTGGCCTGGGTTAACGAGGTGATATCTCGCGCTAAACCGAGGATGTAGTCTAAAGCGCCATCGGGAGAAAACTCCGGCACCAGGTGGGACTGATAGACGCGCTTGCCTTCCGGGGTCGGGAATTCATATTGGACGGTTCGTTCTTCCCCAGTCTCGAACACTTCGTGCATCGTTTTCTCCCACACCTGACAGAGATCCTCGGGCATTCCCAAATCGCGGTTAGATTTACCGATAAAGCCGCTTGCAGCTAAGCCCGTGGCTTTGGTAATCGCCGGATTGACGTAAACGTGGCGCAGTTCTCGGTCGATGCGGGCGATGATGTCCGGGGTGTTGTCAGCGAGGGTGCGATATTCTTGCTCTCGGCGTTGCAGTTCTTGCATGGCGCGTTTGCGATCGCCGATATCGGTAAAGGCGATCGCCACCCCGTATTTTTCGAGAGGAATCGGCGCTGCAGTGACATTGAGCCAGGCAATCTCGCCGTCGGGTCTGATTAAACCCATTTCCACATTGGCGACCAATCGCCCTTCGTTCAAGGCCCGTACCGAGGCATATTCTTCGGGAGGCATCGGCGTTCCGTCCGGGCGAATCATCTGCCAGTGGTAATCGTCGATCGCCCGTTGTAAAGACTCCCGTTCGGCGATTCCTAAAATCCGGGCCATCGCCGGATTGGCATCGACGATCTGGCCGTTGGGGTCGGAAATCGCCAATCCGATCGGGAAAATTTCAAATAGAACCCGATATTTTTCCTGACTTTCTCGCAATTGTTCTTCGACTTGCTTGCGATCGCTCGTATCGCGCGCCACTCCATAAATTAAGCCCTCTTCGACGATCGCGAACGCCGACCACGACAGCCATCGATACGACCCATCTTTATCCCGGTAGCGGTTTTCAAAGCCCGCCACTCGTTGGCCTTGTTTTAACCGATTCAATTGTTCGGCAGTGGCGCGGCGATCGTCGGGATGGACGATATCGAAAATGGACAGGGACAGAAATTCATCCGGGGTGTAGCCGAGAACTTCCATGACGGCAGGATTGACTCGCCTAAAGCGAGTGTCAAATCCCAAAACGACCATCGTATCGAGAGATAAGTTGAAAAAGCGATCGCGTTCGGCGGCGACGTGCTTGCGTTCGGTGACATCCCGGGCGATCGTGTAAATCAAGCCCTCTTCGACCACGGGAACTGCGGTCCAATTGAGCCATTTGTAGGAACCATTTTTGCAAAGATAGCGATTTTCCGACCCTATAGACAACTCACCCCTTTTGAGTTTTTCGAGCTCTACCTCCGTAGAGCTTAAGTCGTCGGGGTGAATTAAATCCAATCCGGTTAACGCGACAAATTCTTCGGGACTGTAGCCGAGGATCTTTTCCACGGCGGGATTGACCCGGTGAAAGGCCATCTCGAAATCGGCGATCGCGATCAGATCTAAAGAAATCTCGAACAGGCGATCGCGTTCTCGTCGCGCTTGTTTGCTTTCGGTAATATCGATCGCCATCCCTAAAATTTGCCTGGGGGTGCCGTCGGGATTGCGGCTAAAGACGGTATCGCGCGATCGCAACGTCCGCCACTGTCCGTCTGCATGTTGCATCCGCACTTCCCATTCGAGAACCTCCGCATTTTTCACCCTCTGCCATTCTTGCAAGCGTTCGCCATACTTGAGCGCATCTTCGGGATGTAACAGTTGTAAAGGCCAACCCCTTTCTAAGACTTGCTTTTCAATCTCCGGTCGCCCCAGCATTTCCGACAGTTTATGATTGATATAGATCGTGCGTTCTTCGACCAAGTCGTACACGTAAATCACCGTCGGGGCCGTTTCGGCAATTTTTCGGATAAATTTTTGACTCTCGTGAAGGGACTGTTCGGCGAAAACGCGATCGGTAATGTCGCGTCCGACGCCCTGCAGTTCGACCAGTTGCCCGTTTTCGTCGAAAAAGGCGCGATTGTTCCACTGCATCCAGCGTATTTCCCCTTCACCCACGATTAACCGTTGTTCGATCGTGACCGTTGACATCTCGGGAGACAGAGAACGCAGACCCTCTAAGACGGCTTGGCGATCTTCCGGGACGATTAAGGGGATAAAGCTTTTGCCGAGCATTTCTTCTTTCGTACAGCCGAAATAGCGACAGCACGCTTCGTTGACAAAGGTCAGGGTAATATCGGGACTAAAGCGGGTAATTAATTCGGTTTGATCTTCGACGATCGCCCGATACCGGGCTTCGCTGCGCGCTAACGCCACCTGCGATCGCACTCGTTCGGTAATATCGCGCACGAACAAGAAAAATAACTGCTCTTCGGCTAATTCCACAAAGCTGATACTCGCTTCCACGGCAATTTCCGATCCGTTCGCGTGGCGGTATTGAGTCTCCCAGCGAACCGAATTGAATTGGGAAGCGCCTTCGAGATAGGTGACCCCGTCGCCATCCCCCGCACTTGTTTCCAAATCCCACAAGCTCATCTGTAGCAGTTGCGATCGCTCGTAACCCGTCATCGCGCAAAATGCCGGATTGACTTCGCGAATTTGTCCGTTCGGGGCGATCGCCAAAAAGCCATCGAGGGTGGAATGCAACAACAGTTGACTCCACTGCATCTGTTGGCGCAAGGCGAGTTCCGCCTGTTTGCGGTTGGAGACATCGCGCACCATCGTCAACAACTGCTCGTTTTCCACGGGGGTGACGCGCACTTCGTAATGACGGATGCGACCGTCTTGCCACAGATCGGTTTCAAACCATTGGACGGTTTGAGTTTGCCAACAACGCTGCAAGTTCTCCTCGATGCGGTTGGCGAACCCCTCCGGTAACACCTCGTGGATGTTGCGCCCTAAAAATTCTTCCGGCGGAACCAGGGGGTAAACCTCCCGTCCGGGGATGAAATCTAAAAAATTGCCGTCGAGATCGACATGAAACAACATGTCCGGAATCGCCGCCAGTAAAGCCCGTTGCTTCGCTTCGCTGGCGGATAAGGCCCGTTCGGTGGCTTTGGTTTCGCTGATATCGAGATCGGCCCCGTCAAAGACCACGTCGCCATTGTCTTCGCGGTAGACTCGGGCGATTCCGCGCACCCATTTTTCCGTCCCGTCGCGCGATACCATCCGCCATTCGCGGTCTAGAGGGGTCAGGGTTTGACAGCAATGGTCTAGGGTATCGAGGAGGGAGGGGAGATCGTCGCGATGAACGCATTCGAGGAACAGATCGGGATTGTTGCCGATTTCTGCCGCCGTGATGCCGATAAATTCGCAAACTCCCGCACTGATATAGGGGAGGGAATGAGTCCCGTCCGCGTGGACGATATAGCGAAAGACGATCCCCGGTAGGTTGGCGGCGATCGAACTCAAGCGCCGTTCGCTGTCGCGCAGGGCTTTTTCGACCTGACGGCGGCGGAGAATTTCGGTTTTGAGTCGCTGGTTGGCGACTTGCAACGAGTCGATTAAGGCTGTATTTTGGGCGGTACGCTCGCTGACTCGTTGTTCTAGATGTTGTTGATATTGATTTAATTCACTTTGAATTTGTTTGTATTCGGTAATGTCGCGGCAGGTATAGAGTAAGGTTCCGCCGTCGATCGCCACTCGTTTGACTGAAATGAGGATATGGTGGTGGCGGTTGTCGCGATCGCGGATTTCCCATTCGAGGTTGTCGAGTTCGGCCCCGACCGGGCGATCGTAAAAATGACAGTCCGCCAAATATTGGAGAAAGCCAGGGCCGAGGAGTTGGCTGACATTTGCGAGTTGGCGGATTTCGGGGAGAGAATAGCCGAATAAATGGGTGAGATTCGGGCAAATATAGGTAAATGCCCCGCTATGGTCGCAGATAAAAACGGGTTCGGTTATATTGCTGAGAATCAGCTCGTGTAAGTCCATTGAAATCGTTTTTGAAGGCGTAGGGCAGGGGGAAGGCGGGGAATGAGTCGGCAACAGGCAACAGGCGATCGCCTGCGGTCCGGCGCGGTCGAGGGTCTCATTTAGGGCAATTTTGCGGGCGATCGCGCGAATAGGGGATATTGTCGCATCGCCGTGGCGCACTTTTCCCTGCCAATAGCCCTGAGATTGGCGCTGATGCCTAAAATCGTCTAGCATCGTCTCGAAGCTCCCGCGATCTTCTTCATGGAGCCACTGCAAGAGCGAAGCGCCCAGAAGCTCTTCCCTGGAGTACCCCCAAATTTGTTCCCCGGCGCCGTCGAGGGTGAGAACGTTTCCGGTCAGGTCTAAAACAAGATATATACTCTCTTTGGCTTCGCGAACGCGCGATCGCTCCCATGCGTCATAAACTTGTTGCAAGGCTTGGTTTAAATGGTGGCATTTGGCTTCGCATTCGACTAGCCGTTCTCGGTGCGATTCGGACTCTGATTTGCTCGAAAGGAAATTCCAGTTTTCCATTGAATCCTCTCAGTTTTTTCAAAAATTGACCTGTTGGTAAAATCAAGGCCGCTTTTAGGCTTCGATCCAGGTCTAAACGAATAAAAAGTAGGGTTTTAAACGATCCGATCGATCTGGGTGTCAGAATGAAAACGAGCGATTGAAAATCTAGCGGCAATTTATTCGCTCGCCGCTTAAAGCTGAAATCGGGGGGAATATTCGGCGATCGCCGACCCAAGTTTTGCCCTTTAGATAGAGAGGCTGAGCCGAACACGAATCGTAGCTACTAAGTCTATTGTACCTAAAATCATTTGAGCTCAATTCACCGATCCGTCAATCTCTCTGAAAACTTTAAAATTTTAAAGATTGGGGGAGCGTATACCCGAATCGATCGCGTGGCGATCGCGGAGTTATTACTTGACGATCGCGGTCGGAGTTCCCGACTCGGGGGAGATTCGGGGGAGGAGTATCCGGTTAAATTCTTCTTGTGAAAAAGGGGAATAGAAAAGTGGAAATATGGTCGCTCGTCGATTGTTTTTTCGGTGTTTTGCGTGGTTTTAAGTAAGTAACGTGAATCCAATCCGTATTTTTACCGGGGCGATCGCTCAGAAAATAATTGCATTAGTTGAAAAATCAGATTTGTAGTTTTTACTTTATGAAAAAAATATATTAATCGCGACCAATAAAGTGCTAAATGTGCGCTTGAGTGACGCGATCGCCCCACTTTACTTTAAATATAAATCAATCTCGCTCGACTCGGACGAAAAATCCTCGCTCGACGACCTCAAAAGCGCGGCGAAACCCGAGTTTACTTTATGGAATGACAAGTTACCATAAATTTTTACTTTGGAATCGTCAGCCGCCGCCAATCACTAACGTTTTGATAACGAGCTACTTTGGAAGCGACGAGAGACTACAAAATAGACGACAAACCGATCGCGATCTGGATCGAAAAGCGGGGTAAACTGTAATCATCCAATCGTCGCTCAATCCAGAAGATGTTGTCTTCTCCTCCTTAAAATAATTGCTTGTTGCTATTGGCTGTTGCCTGTTTTTCTTTTCTGAAACGATCGCCTCGACTGTGGCGAACGCCCTTTAAAGAACCAGCGTTTTTAACGTCTTTCTAAACGATCTACCTCAAACATACTTCAGAACGCGGCGATCGCGGTCGAGCCAGCTCGAACCATGGCGGATAGTCTTATTTGTCCGCTAAAATCTCTGCGGCAAATTAGCGCATCAGGGCAACCCATTTATTTTAGTGAATCGTACCCTTAAAACTCATGTTGTTTGAACTGCTCAAAAAAATCATTTCTCCAGATATTTATATGCCCCACGGCCACTGTTATTTGTGGCAAACCCCTTTAGTCGGCCTGCACGTGGTCAGCGACACGGCGATCGCGATCGCCTATTTCTCGATTCCGTCGATGCTAATTTATTTTATCTACAAACGTCGAGATGTTCCTTTTTTAGGCATTTTTAAATTATTCGGCGCCTTTATTATCCTGTGTGGATTAGGGCATTTATTAGATGTTTGGACGTTGTGGTATCCGGCGTACTGGCTCTCGGGAGTGGAACAGGGCATCACCGCCCTAATTTCCTGTTACACCGCCGGGACGATGGTCACCTTAATCCCGCAATTTTTATCTTTAAAAACCCCCCAAGAATTAGAATTCATCAACCAAAAACTGCAAGCAGAAATTCGAGAACGGCAACAAGCGGAAGCGGCCTTAAATCGGATTGTGGCGGGAACGGCATCGGTGACGGGAGAGGCATTTTTTCCGGTGTTCGTCGAAAATCTCGCTAAAGTTCTGAATGTGAGTGAAGTGTTCGTCGCCCGCCTGAGTAGCAGCGAACCGATCGTGCCGATTCCGATCGCGGTGTGGCCCCGGGAAGCGCGAAATCGCGTCGCCGAGAACTATTGCCTCAATCCAGTTAACTTAGAAACTGCCGATCGCGCCGATGGTTTTTTCTCCCTACCGTTTGAACGACCCGATCGGGAGAATTCCTACTGTGTAAGTATTCCCTTACTCGACAACGATCGAGAGGCGATCGGGATTTTGGGCTTGTGTTCCGATCGCCCGTGGCAAAATGACGGGGACAGCGAAAATATCGTGCGGGTGTTCGCCTTTCGGGCGGCGGCAGAACTGCAACGTCAGGAGTCAGAATACTTGCTGCGCCGAGCTTACGACGAAATGGAAGAGCGCGTCCGCCATCGGACTTCGGAACTCGAACAGCTCAATCTCACCCTGCAAAAAAACGAGGCTCAAGTGCGGGCCCAACAAAAGGGGTTGGTGGATTTGGCGAAATTACCGAGTATTTACCGAGGCGATCGCGATCGGGCTTTTCAAGACATCCTCAAGTTGGCGACGCGGACCTTAGAACTGGAACGGGGCAGTATTTGGCTTTACGACGAAGAGCGATCGCAGATCGAATGCATCCACCTCTACGAACGGGAACGCGATCGCTTTAGCCGGGGTCTCAAACTAGCCGTCGCCGATTATCCGGCATATTTCGAGGCGATCGCCTCCGGGGAAGCGGTGCCAGTCGATGACGCCCTCAACGACCCGCGCACCCGCGATTTTGCCGAATCTTATTTAATTCCCCTCTGCATTGGTTCGATGCTCGACGTGGCGATTTATCATAATGGGGCGATCGTCGGCGTCATCTGCTTGGAAACCGTCGGCAATCAGCGCCACTGGACGATCGAAGAACAGAATTTTGTCAGTTATTTGGCCTACATGAGCGCCCTGACCTTAGAATCGCGCGATCGCATTGCGGCGCAACTCGCCCTACAGCAACGCTTACAGCGAGAACGAACGATCTCGTGCATCCTCGATCTCATTCGATCGTCCCTGTCGGTCGATCGCGTCTTGGAAACCGTCGTCGAGAAAGTCCGGCAGTATTTAAACGTCGATCGCGTGGTGGTCTACCGCTTCAAACCCGATTGGGACGGCTTTATCAGCACCGAAGCCCTCACCTCGGACTGTCCTTCCTTGTTGGGACGCGCGATCGCCGATCCGTGCTTTCAAGGCACTTACGTAGACCTCTATCGCGAGGGCCGCATTCGGGCGATCGCCGATATCGACGAAAGCGATTTAACCCCCTGTCACGTCGAACTGCTGGCCCGTTTGGAGGTTCGGGCGAATTTAGTCGTTCCGATCGTCGAACAGCGCAGTTTTAAGCCAGACGAGGACGCCGATCCCTACTTGTGGGGCTTGTTAATCGCCCACCAGCGCCAACCGCGCCATTGGGAAAGCTTCGAGATCGACTGTTTGCGTCAGTTGAGCGTTCACCTGGCGATCGCCCTCAAACAATGTTCTCTGTTCGAGCAGATGCAAACCGAAATCGCCGAACGCCAACGCGCCGAACAGGCTTTGCGCGACTCCGAAAGCCGCGAACGGGAGAAAGCGGAACAACTCGAAGCCCTGGTCAGCCAACTGCAAAGCACCCAAGCGCAAATCATCCACAGCGAAAAAATGGCCTCGTTGGGTAAAATGGTCGGCGGCGTCGCCCACGAAATTAACAATCCGGTGACCTTTATCGCCTCCAACGTTTCCCCGGCGCTCAATTATCTCGATGGTTTATTCGAGCTGATCGACTGCTATCGACAACACTATCCCGATCCGCCCTCAGACGTCATCGAAACCATCGAAGCGATCGAGTTAGAGTTTATTCGGGAAGACTTTGAAAGCTTGCTCGGTTCGATTAGAAATGGCGCCGATCGCATTCAAACGATCGTTTCCGCCTTGCGCCATTTCTCGCATTTAGATGAAGCCCAGGTTAAAAGTGTGGATCTCAACCGCGAATTAGACCATACCCTCAAACTGATCGAACATCGCCTGCAACTCAACGACGGACGACGGGAGATCGCCATCGCTACGGTTTACGGGGACTTACCCAAATTTGAATGCTATCCCAGCGAACTCAATCAGGTGTTTATCGGGTTGCTGGACAATGCGATCGATACCTTGACCGAAAAAGCGAAAACCGACGCCAATTTTACCCCCAAAATTACTGTCGAAACCGGAACCACCGGAGCCAGCGAGGGCGATGCGGGGATTTATATCAAGATCGGCGACAACGGTTTGGGAATTGCCGAAGCGTTCCAATCGCGGATTTTCGACCCGTTTTATACCAGCAAACCCGTCGGGTCGGGAACGGGGTTGGGCCTGTCGATTGCCCATCAAATTATTAAAAAACACGGCGGTCAGTTATCCTGTACCTCCACACTCGACCGAGGGACGACCCTGACGATCGCCTTACCGCGTCGGTCGGAGATCGCCCCCGCTTCAGGTGGCAAAAGCATTAAATAAATTGAGAGTTCTCAAGCGCTGGGTGGCGGCGAGGGCGTCGTATTGCAGCTTGATGCGTAACATCGATCGCACCCGGGCGCGCAATTCCAAACTGTTGACGGGTTTGGCTAAAAAGTCGTCGGCCCCGGCTTCCAAACAGCGCGCTAAATCTTCTTTAGAACTCAAAGCGGTGACCATGATAATCGGAATGTGACACCAGCGTTGATTGGCTTTAATCTGCTGGCAGGTTTCGATCCCGTCCATTTCCGGCATCATCAAATCGAGCAGGATCACGTCCGGTTCGATCTCGTCGATGCGATCTAAGGCTTCGCGACCGCTCGACAGGTAACTTAATTGGTAACCTTCTCGATACAATAAGCCTTCGATGACTTCAAAGATACTGGCTTCGTCGTCAACGAGTAAAATCGAGTGTTGTTTGGCGTCTGTGTCTGTCATAGTAGGTAAGAGGGAGAATCGCTCGGGCCGAAAGGGTCAGGTGCGCTCGATCGCCAGATGTTCTTCGATCGCGGCGACGAGCTTTTTCAAACTAACAGGTTTGGCGAGATAGCGATCGACGCCTGCAGCGAGGCATTTTTCCCGATCGCCGGGCATCGCCAGAGAGGTGAGAGCGACGATCGGCACCCGGGCAAAACGGGGGCGCGATCGCAATTCTCGGGTCGCTTCGAGACCGTCCATTTCCGGCATCTGAATATCCATGATAATCAAGTCCGGGCCGAGTTCCTCACTCAGGTCGATCGCCTCGCGTCCGTTGAGGGCGATCGCCACCCGATAGCCCTTGATTTCCAAATATTCGACAATGGTAGAGAGATTAGCTTCATTATCTTCCGCCAACAACAGTAACGGCGAGTCCTCTTCCCCGGGGGCGATCGACTCGTGGCGCTGCTGCATGAAGCTGAACTTGCGCCACGCCAGTTGAAACTGCTGGCGGGAGAACGGTTTGACTAAATACGCACTCACCCCCAGTTCGTCGAGTCCTACAGGTTCGTCTACCACGGAAATAATAAACACCGGAATCTGGCAGGTTTCGGGATGGGCCTTGAGTTGGCTCAATACGTCCCAACCGGAGCGATCGGGTAATTGCAAGTCTAAAATAATCGCCTCGGGCTTAAATTCGAGGGCTTTTTCCACCGTTCCCGTTCCCAGGGCGTGAATTTCGCATTCGCCGACCCCCAATTCCGACAAGTAGCGGGCGACTTGTTCCGCCACCGGGGAGGAATCTTCGACAATCGACACCCGCGACCACTGGGCCGAGGGATTGCGCGCCGATCGCCTGTTTTCCCCAGTCAGAGCTGCCGACAGGGCCGTTTCGGCCCCCTCCTCGGACGTCGCCGACGACCAGGGAACCGACACGGTAAACCGACTGCCTTCGCCGACGGTACTGGCGAGGGAGACGCTGCCCCCGTGGAGTTCGACCACCTGGCGCACCAGGGCCAACCCCAGACCCGTTCCCGCATAGCGGCGCGCCAGGGAGCTTTCTAACTGTACGAAAGGCTCGAACAGTTTGTCGATATTTTCCGGGGCGATGCCGATTCCCGTATCCACGACGCTCAGATGCAGCACTTCCGCCTCGCGATCGCCGCGCACTTCGATCCAGACCTGTCCCTCTTCCGGGGTGAATTTGACCGCGTTACTGAGCAAATTAATCAGCACTTGGCGCATTCGCCGTTCGTCTACGGTCACTTTCCCCAAGCGCGGGGGAATGTCGCACGAGAGTTTCACTTGTTTCTGGTGGGCCTGCTGGCGGATAAAGGCGAGACTGCTATCGCACAGCCCTTGGATGTCCGTAGGCGCAAATAGCAGCTCCATTTTGCCCGATTCGATTTTGGCCAAGTCGAGCACGTCGTTGATCAGTTCGAGCAGATGTTCGCCACTTTGTTCGATGGTGGCGAGTTTCTGGTGTTGTTTGGCGGTGAGCGGTCCGAAGACTTCGTCGCGCAGCACTTCCGAGAGTCCGAGAATCGCGGTCAGGGGGGTTCGCAACTCGTGGCTCATGTTGGCGAGAAATTCGCTCTTGGCGCGGTTGGCGGCTTGGGCGGCTTGGGCGGCTTGCTGTTGGGCGAGTTCGGCTTCGTGTCGGGCCCGACCGATCGCCACGATCTCGCTGACGAGTTTGAGCACCGAGAGCTGTTCGGGGGTCCATTCTTTGGCCGTATCGACCGCGTCGAGGGCGAGACAGCCCCAGGTTTCTCCGGCGTGAATCGTGGGAATTCGCAGGGTCGAGACGATCGCCGCCCGCTCGAATTCGGCCCGTTCGCGGTCGGCTTCCGGGGGTAAGCGGTCGCGATCGCTCTGGTGGACGATCTCGCCGCGCAGCAGTCGTTCGTGCAACCAGGGAAGCTCGCCGACCGATCGCTGTTGCCAGTCGGCGGCGGTCGGCGCGACCCCCGGACGACACCATTCGTGGGTGACGCTCAGCCGTTGGCGATCGCTGCTGTAGCGCATGAGGGCGCAGCGATCGCTTTCGCTGAATTCGCCGAGGACTTGCAAGGTCAGGGCGATCGCGCTGTCGGCGTCGCGGTCGAGAAAGGCACATGAAATGCTACTGAGTAAGCTGTCGGTCATCGCCCGTCGTTGGAGGGCTTGTTCGGCTTGCTGCCGTTCCAATTCGGCTCCGGCGCGGGCGGCGAAGATCCGCAAAATGAGTTCTTGTTGGGGCGATCGCTCCATCGGTTGCACGTCGAGGACGGCTAAATGGCCGAGAATATTGCCCCGCAGATCGACTAAGGGAATGCCTAAGTAGCTGACGACGCCGAGATCGATGAGGTCGCGATCGCCCGGGAAGCAGTCGCGCACGTTGCGCGATTCGTAATAAATCGTGCCTTGGCGGATGACTTGCTCGCAGGGGGTCCCTTTGAGGGAATATTCGAGATCGTCGCTCCAATCGTCCCCGAGCCAAAAGGCTAAGGTGCGAACTTTTGTGCGTCGTTCGTCTACGACTTCGGTAACGACGGCGTAGCGGACGCGCAGCACTTCGGCGAGGTAGCGGGTACACGAGCGGAAAAATTCCCGTCCGGTGGTGGCGGCGGTCCCTTCGACGATCGCCCGCAGGGATTGTTCTTGTTGTTTTTGCTCGGTAATGTCGAAAATGGCGCCGTCGAGATAGGTGGGGGTAGCGTCGCGATCGCTTCGGGGGCGACCGCGATCGTAACACCAGCGCCACTCGCCGAGGGCGTGGCGGATCCGATATTCGACGAGATACGGTTCTTGCTTGGAGATCGCCTCGGCGACCCGTTCCACGACTCCGGGCCGATCTTGGGGGTGAATCAGATCGAGCCAGCGACGGGGGCGATCGCCTCGAAACTCCGCCGCCGGGTATCCGGTCAGTTTTTCGACCGCATCGCTGATAAATTCCACCGATCCGGACTCGCCGACCCCCCGGCGGTACACGACCCCGGGAATGTTGGCGACTAGGGTGCGAAAGCGCTCCTCGCTCTCGCGCAAGGCGGCTTCGGCTTGTTTGAGGGCGCTTAAGTCGCGGGCGACCCAAGCGACGGTGTTTTCTCCGGTCGGGGACAGACTGGCGGAAAACCACACCGGGCGATCGCCGACGGGGAGTTGATACTCGAAGTTAACGATTTGTCCGGTGTCGAGGGCTTCGCGGACGCGATCGTAAACGATCTCGCCGCGATCGCCGAAAAATAGTTGCACGGTTTCGGAGAGAATGTCGGTTCCCGGCGGGTAGAGGCGATCGGGATGGGTCGGCGCGACTTTGATATCGGTTCCGTCGGCGTCTACTAGCAAGACGATTTCGGTCATCGCCTCGAAAAATTCGCGAATCTCGGTTTCCGACGATCGCAGCTTGTCTTCGAGTAATTGGCGTTCGTTGATTTCCCGTTCTAAGGCTTCCGTGCGCTGTTGTACCCTGGCTTCGAGCGATCGCGCGTGACTTTGCAGTTGGTCTTTCATGGCGTTGAAGGCGATCGCCAGGTCTTGCACTTCGGCAATGCGCGACCCGCGCACCCGTTCGGGGAACTCTCCCCGGGCCATGCGACGGCTGGCCGCACTCAGACGGCGCATCGGCGCCCCAATCCAACGGGCCGTGACGATGCCGACCCCACTGGCGACGACGAGGGCCCCCAGGCACAATCCCACGGTGGTGCGCCAATTTTGAGCGATCTGGCTCGTAAATTCGGCCCGGGGTACGACGATCGCGATCTGCCAGTCCAATCCCCAGCGATCTCGGTAGGGAAAGGTGCGCAGGAAGTAGCGATCGCCGTCGAGCTGAAAGTGCCACGGGCGGTCTGCGACCCCTCGGGTGCTATTTTGTGCCAGGTGGCGGGCGATTTCGCGGGTGAGGCGATCGCGGCTCTCCCGGGCGTGGACTCGTCGCACCCGTCCGTCCGCGAGTTGGGCCAGGGGTTCTCCGGTGGAGGTGGCGACCAGTCGGCCCTGACGATCGAGGATCGCTCCTTGTCCGTTTTCGCCGATATCGAGTTGGGCGAGGAATTCCCCGATCCGCGCCAAGTGCAAGCTACTATTGACGACGCCGATCGCTTGGCGATCGCGATCGTAGACCGGGCGCACCGCCGCTAAAGTGAGATCTTTGGTGTCCAGTTGGGTGAAAATTTCGCTCCACGTGCTCTCCCCGGCGGCGATCGCCGCCTCGTACCAAGGCCGTTCTTGCGGGTTGTAGTTCGGCGTGGCGGAAATTAGTTCGCCGCGATCGTTCCGATCGCTTAAGGTGTATGTATTTAACGTATAATTCGTAGACCCATCGGACAGCATCAAAACCCGTTCCGGTTGCGATCGCCGTTCGATCCCCACGAACGCCCCCCGGGCATTCCCGAACACGATACTGTGGACTTGGGTAAAAATATCGAGCTGTTCGCTTAAATGCGGCACCCACGCACTCACGTCTTCCGCACTTAACTGTCCCAAGCGCAAGGCTGCCGCATTGGTGGCGTTAATGCGATGGGGAATGGCAAGATAGGTTTCGAGATCGTGTTCGATGCGATCGCCCACTTCTCGCATCAGTCGTTGGGCCAGTTCGTCTACATTGCCCTCGCCTTGCTTGTAAGAGACGTATCCGACCAAACCGACCACGACGATAATTTCGAGTACGAAGGGGATGACTAAGGTCAGACTGAGCGGAATCGGGTTACGCCCGAGTTGGCGCCAAACTCTCAAGGGGTGCAGAAAAGTCATAGGGATCGAAAATCAGAAATGGGGGGCTGTAGGGCGCTCGCCAACGCCAGCGAGAGCCTCTCCAAAGTGTGCCACGAACCCATCGAAAACCGCCAGCAGCCCGCGATCGATCCGTCGAGCCGATCGAGTAAAGTCAAACTAGAACCCAGCGATCGTCCAGTCCAGTCCCACATCAACAAAACCCTTCGATTTCAACTGAACTCAATTCAACTTTAGAACCCCCATGAAATTTAACAATCGAGTGAACTGGTATATCGAACGCGACGGTAATATTGAATGGATCAGCCGCAGCGTTACCGTTTTAGCAATTTTATTATTTGTTGTAACCGACGAACGGGGCGATCGCTATTTCGTCCCGTTAGGAAAACGCGGTGACGGTCTCCCCGACGAACGGGGGAAATGGGCGCTCCCCGGCGGCTATCTCGATTGGGATGAAACCGTCGGCGAAGCCCTTTTACGAGAAGTTTATGAAGAATTGGGCTTAAATTTATTAGACCTTCAAGCCAACAGCCGACAATTTAAAGGCAATCTCGAACAACCCTATTTCGTCTACAGCGTTCCCCAACGCCTTCAAAATGTAACCTTATGGTTTCCCTTGATGTTTTGGGTCGAACAATTACCGCCACTCGCTCCTCAAGTTCCTCTCGATGAAGTGGCCGAAACACAATGGTTGGAGTTAGCCCCCACTGTAGCTCAAGACCTCGCCTTCGGCCACCAAAATATTATCCGACACTGTCTGCAACACTACTATCAATGGCCTGAAAGTGAAATCCCTTAACCTCAATTTTCGGGGAAATTTCAGCATAAATTGGATGCCAAATCTAGGATCTAAAAAAACCTTCCTGGGGAGTGCGCCAAGCCCAACTCAAAGGCTCTATAGCCATCCTCGATTTTGGTGTAAAATTCATCGGTTCCCGGGATACGGCCATGCCGTGTCCCTACGGGAATTCGGGTAACTTTCCCGGTTTCAATCTGAGATTCAACGGATTGAAGACGGCTATATTCGTGATGAATTTTTCATCCGTTTCCCCACATGATAAATTCTATCAAATCAGATCGAATTAATCGACAATAAAATCAAAAAAATAATCTCTTCCCTGCTTTACTTGAGGAGCAAAGTATTGGATTATAACTCGTCAAGCTTGTTTTAAACTCTTGGCACTGACGCAGTTGATTTAGGGAAGTTTGCTAGACCCGAGACTAGAAAGAAGAGTGAGGAAATTTACTCGAATAACGAGATAGCATGGTCGATCTTTCGGGGCGATCGCCAGTACGAATTGACTCGCGATTTGATTTTAACTTCAGTGCTGTATTTACGAATAGGGTCGAGAAGTTAAGGGCGATCTTTGGAGAAAAACTACCATTGCGGGGCCGTGGTTAAGAGGGCGATCGCCTCTTGGGCTTTCAAGGGTTGGGAGAACAGAAATCCTTGAGAATAATTGCATTTGAGCGCTCGCAATTGGGTCAATTGTTCCACCGTTTCGATCCCTTCGGCAATGACGCTCATTCCCATGGTTTGAGCGATGCTGATAATCGCCGGAATCAGCCCTAAATTATGGGTACTGCCATCGAGACGTTGGACGAAAGATTTATCGACTTTAATCGTATCGACGGGGAAATGATGCAAGTAACTCAACGAGGAATATCCCGTCCCAAAATCGTCGATGCTCAGGTGAATGTGACGATCGCGCAACTGCCGTAAAATCGCGGCTGCCGATTCCGTATTTTCCATAATGGCGCTTTCGGTAATTTCGAGTTTCAAACAGCGCGGGTTGAGCTGAGTTTCCGTTAAAATGCGATCGATATATTCGATTAAATCCGGTTGGGAAAATTGGCGGGCGGAAAAATTGACGCTGACCGCAATTTTCTCGTCGATTAATCCTTCAGTTTGCCATTGAGATAATTGTTGGCAAGCTTCGCGCAAGACCCAACGGTCTAAGGCGACAATCGATCCGGTTTCTTCGGCGATCGGAATAAATTCGACGGGGGACACCAAGCCGCGCGTGGGATGGGGCCAGCGCAAGAGGGCTTCAAAGCCGACGATTTTACCTGTTGTGAGAGAGACGATCGGCTGGTAGTAGAGTTGAAACTCGTTCCGTTCGATCGCGTGTCGCAAGTCGGCTTCGAGTTGGAGGAATTGCAAGGCGCTGGCGTACATCGACGGGTCGAAGAGTTGGTAGCGTCCTTTACCGAGGCTTTTGGCGCGGAACATGGCGGTATCGGCATCTCTGAGCCAATGTTCGGCACGCTGGTAATCGCGATCGCCGATCGCGATCCCGATACTGGTATGGATAAAAATTTCGTAGTCTTGAATCAAAAACGGTTGTGCTAGCACTTCCAAAATGCGATCGGCGATCGCTCTAAACCGATCGCCCTCGTGCAGGTCGTCGAGAAACAGCGCGAACTCGTCCCCTCCCAGACGGGCCATTATGTCATTTTGGGTTAATAAAGGTTGGATGCGACGGGCGATTTCGACGAGTAAGCGATCGCCGACATCGTGACCGAAAGAATTATTGAGGACTTTGAAGCGATCGCACTCCAAAAATAACACCGCCGGAGAATAAGCCGGATCGATTCGTTTGCGCCCCAAAGCGGCTTCGAGATACTCTAAAAACATCAATCGCATCGGCAATTGAGTGAGGGGGTCAAAAATTGAGGGATTCAAACGGCGATCGCGACCCCAAGGTAACCGTTGTGCGCGGCGATCGACTTGTTCGTACAGTCGAATATTGAGTTGCATAATTTCTCGTTTAGCTGCAATTAACTCTAACTGACGATCCACCCGACTCAAGACTTCTCGTTCCTCGAAAGGTTCGAGCAGATAATCGGCAGCGCCGACTTGAAAAATATCGCTTTTGCAAGGAGGTTCCGAACCAGGAATCACAAAGAAAACGGGAATATCTTTAAGGGTGATATCTTCTTTGAACTGACGGCAAATTTCATAACTTTTCGAGTCGGGTAAATCTACGGCGAGTAAAATTAAATCGGGAACCAATTCTTGAGCGAGAGAAACGGCGAGTTCGCCTCCAGTTGTCGCCGTGACGCGATAGCCCCGAGCTTCGAGAATGTGATGGAGCGAGGGCGAGCGATTTTTAGCGGCTTCGACCGATAAAATTTCAATGCGACCGTGAGGGTACCCTTGGCGATCGCGCCGTTGAATTCTAGAGTGAGTTTCTCCCGAATTCATGCGGGGGGAATTGAGTTGAAAAGGAAAATTAGCTTCTTTCATAATTGGGTGGGATAAAATTAATTGTCTTAGCATTTTTATGAGTTCAGATTTACGGAGGTCAGGAATCGATCGCGATCGCCATCCGAAAGATATTGAGTGGGCGATCGCAAATCAAAGGCTTCGAGTCGGAGCATAGCAGCTTTAGAGTTCAAGTCGTTCCTTGAGAGATCGGAATAATCATCACAAACGTCGTCCCTTTTTCAATTTCTGACATAAATTGTAACGTTCCGCCATGTCTTTCTGTCACGATTTGATAACTAATCGACATCCCCAACCCGGTTCCTTTACCGATAGATTTTGTGGTAAAAAAGGGATCGAAAATGCGGGATTGAACCGCTTCGGGAATCCCCGGGCCGTTATCGGCGATCGCGATTTTTACGGATTGCTCCGACGGGAGATATTTCGTAGAAATGGTAATTTGACTGGGATAAGTTTTGAGCTGTTCAGGGTTGCGGTAGCGATCGCGCTCTTCGAGGGCATCGATCGCGTTAGCGATAATATTCATAAACACCTGATTGAGTTGACCCGAATAGCACTCGATCTCGGGAAGATCGCCATAATTTTTAATCACTTCAATTCCCGGACGATCGCCTTTGGGTTTGAGGCGATTGTGCAGGATCGTCAACGTACTTTCCAGCCCGCCGTGAAGGTCTACCCGCTTAACTTCCGCTTCATCCAAGCGAGAAAAGTTGCGTAAAGAGGCGACAATTTCGCGAATGCGCCGGGCGCCGATTTGCATCGAGTCGATCGCCTTGGGTAAATCCTCAATTAAAAACTCCAAATCGACGCGATCGATTAACTCGCAAATTTCCTCGACCGGATCGGGATAACACTGTTGGTAAAGTCCGATCAACTCCAACAAATCTTCGGTATATTCGCGGGTATGCGTTAAATTCCCGTAAATAAAATTCACCGGATTATTAATTTCGTGGGCGACTCCCGCCACCAACTGACCCAAACCGGACATTTTTTCGCTTTGAACTAATTGGCTTTGCGCCCGTCGTAACTGGTCGAGGGTATTTTTTAAATCCTGTGCCTTTTGAGTGAGGGCTAATTCCGCTTGTTTGCGGTCGGTGATGTCGTGAACCGTCCCGTAAAGACGCTCCAAACGACCCTCGCCGTCGCACTCGATCGCCCCTTTCTGATTGATATAACGCAACGATCCATCCGGACGGACGATGCGAAACTCGCGATCGTAGGGTTCCCCATGTTCGAGGGCTTCGAGGATCGTCTGTTGAAACGCGAGGCGATCGTCGCGATCGTACTGCTTGATATGTTGTTCCAAGGTCGGCACAGCCTCGCGGGGGTCGATGCCGAAAATCCGGAAAACTTCCTCCGACCAAAAGATCTCCCCACTTTTGAGATTGAATTCCCAATGACCGATATGGGCCAGACGCTGGGCTTCTTGTAACTTCTGAGTCGTTTGCTTCAGCGCCGTTTCCGCCTGTTTGCGTTCGGTAATATCCGTATGGGTTCCCACCCATTCCCGGATGCTGCCGTCGTGATTGAGGACCGGAACCCCACGCACGCTCATATAACGATATTCGCCGTCGAAACGACGCAAGCGATGTTCGATTTGATACAGTGCTTTTTGACGGATCGCATTCGCCCACTCGCGTTCGGTGAAGGCGCTATCGTCCGGATGCACCGCACTGAGCCACTTCCATTCTTGAATGTCTTCGTAATTCTGCCCGGTGAACGCACACCAACTCGGTTGGGGTTGGTTGACCTTGCCATCGGATCCGGTGGTCCAGATGATTTGTGAGGTCGCTTCGACCAACGCGCGAAACCGTCCTTCACTGTCGCGCAGGGTTTGTTCGGCCCGTTTGAGTTCCGTAATTTCGACGAAGACCGCACAGACGCCACTGGGGCGATTCTCCTGGGGAGACGCTTCGAGATCGCCCTCCCCGGGTAAGGGAAAGAAAGAGATCGTCCAATGGCAAAATTGACGATTGCGATCGCACAGTTCGCCAAAGACTTCGCGATTTAAAATCGGGGTATTGCTGGCGAGGACTTGGCGAAAATCGGGGGCGACCTGGTCCCCCATCCCGGGCCAGATTTCGGCGATCGATTTGCCGAGATGCTCCTGGGGAGGTAAGCCGTGGGCCCGCGCCAGGGCTTCGTTAATTTGAATGCAGCGCAACTCGGGGTCTAAAATAATCAGTCCGACGGGGGCATGGTCGAAAAAGGCATCGAGTCGGGCTTGGCGCAAGGCGAGTTCTTTTTCGAGTTGCTTGCGTTCGGTGACATCGCGGGCGACGGAATAGACCAGACCGTCTTTCGCAAAAGCAACGGCGGTCCACGCCAACCAGCGATAGGAACCGTCCCGACAACGGTAGCGATTTTCAAAACGGCGGCTGACGGTCCCGGTCACGACCCGATCGCGCTCGTCGAGGGTGGCGCGGCGATCGTCGGGATGGACGAAATCGAGCAGGGGCGTGCCTTCGAGTTCCCCTTGGGAATAGCCGAGAACGCGCTCGAAAGCGGGATTCACCCGTTTGAAGGCGCCGTCAAAGCCCCAAATGCAGAGTAAATCGGCGGAGAGGTTGAAGAAGCGATCGCGCTCGGTTTCGGCGCGGTAGCGATCGCTGATATCGCGCAAAACGGCGTGCAAGATCGGACGCCGTCCGAACGGGATCGCGGTCAGCACGACCTCGGCGGGGAAAACTTCGCCGTCGGTACGGCAGTGCAGCCACTCGAAACGGTGGGATCTTTTTTTGAGAGCTTTGGCGATCGCCGATCGCGCTTTATCCCGGGAAGGGGTGCCGTCGCGCTGTTTGGTCGGCGAAATTTCCCAGGGAGGGAGTCCGACAATTTCGGATTTATTCCTAAAACCGAGTAAGTCCAAGGCGGCTTGGTTGCAATCGACGATCGCGGTTTCGTCGAGCAGTAAAATAGCGTCGGCAGATTGCTCGAACAGCAAGCGGAATTTGCGTTCGCTGTCGGCTAATTCGGCGGTGCGCCGTTCGACCCGCGCTTCTAATTCTTCGTTGAGTTGGCGCAAGGCGGTTTCGGCGTGTTTGCGATCGCTGATATCGAGCAAAACGCCGCAGAAGACGATATTTCCCCGTTCGTCTCGGGTGGGGGTGGAATCCCCCTGCCACCACCGGATCTCGCCGTCGGGTCGGATCAAACGTCCTTGGTAATGCCAGGGGGTTTGACGTTCGACGGCTTTGAAGACCGATTGAGTGTAGCTTTCGAGGTCGTCGGGATGGATGAGTTGCACGAAACGGTTGAAGTCGGCGACCATGTCCTCGGGGCTAATTCCGGCGAGGGCTTCGATCCCTTCGCTGATGTATTCGATTTGCCAGATCTCGTCACGACTGGTGAATTGGAAAATGGCACCGGGGAGATGGCGGGCAATTTGGGCGAGGCGAATTTCTTGGAGGTTCAAGGCGCGATCGACCGCTTCCCGTTCCCGGGTTTGGGCTTCTAAAGCTTGGTTGGTCGCCATCAGTTCCGCCGTGCGATCGCGGACGGCGCTTTCCAGTTCGCGGTTGAGTCGTTGCAGTTCTCGGGCTTGTTGTTTGGTGCGCCGCAGCAATTCCGCTTGTTGCAAGGCAACCCCGAGATGGGCGGCGATTTGTTGGATGAAGTCGATTTCTTCACGTTGCCACTGGCGCGGGCGATCGCACTGATGTACGCACAGTAATCCCCACAAGCGTCCCCAATAAGTGAGGGGAACCACGAGGTTCGCGCGCACTTGAAAGCGGCTGAGGATGTCCCGGTGACAGTCACTCATCTCGGCAGTTTCGACATCGGCGATCGCCTGGATTTGACCTCGGGCGTATTCCGTGGCATAGTTTTCGCCGAAACAGCGATCGCGCACTTGGGTCGCTAGGATCGAGGGGTATTTTGAATCGGTATTTTCGGCGATAAATTGTCCTTCGGTAAAGTTGGACGCCGCATCAAAGTGAAACACGCCGACGCGATCGCACTCGAACAGATGGCGGATTTCTCGGGTTGTTTTCTCAAAAATCGTATCTAAGTTCAGGGAAGCGCGAATCGTACCGATCGCGTTAAATAAGGTTCGCTGTCTGGCAGCGTGAAAGGGCATTTTTAATTGAGATTGTTGCAGGCGAACGACTTCTTCACGCAAGGCGGTCAGTTCTTGTTGCATGGATTGATAGGTGTTGGCGTCTAACGGAATAAAGTTGTCACTCATGGCTTCTCGACTCAATCTCGGCAATGGCCCGCGCTTCCTCAAAAACGCCTGTCGGCTCGATCCTAGAGGAATTCACGAATCTGTCTTTCTTCTGTTAGTGTCGCGTAGGGGCGATCGCTTCGGGGAGAAGATAGCGATCTTAAGGAGAAGATAAGTTAACTTCATCACGATCGGCGCCCTTACCCCAGAAGTCGATCGCCCGTTGAGATTGGCGAGAAGTCGATTTGTTGTTTGATTTAGGGGGATACTCGTCTCCTCAATCTTAATCGGGGGCGATCGCAGCGACCTCCGTGGAAACAACACCCACAGCCCGGACTTTTCCAGTCGCACGTTCGCCCCCGATCCGCCAAGGGCGATCGCCCGCCGGACGGACTGCACCCGCGCGCGATCGCCAGTCGCCGAAACTCCCTCGTAGCAAGCAATTTTAGTTTTCAGTCGAGCGGAGATCGGCCCACCTTCCCAAGCGGGGACGGGCGATCGTCAGCCCCTCCCATAACTTTATCAATTATTTAAGTAAGCTTAAGAATTGTGTTCGACATAGGATAAATCCGGCGATCGCCATGAGATAGACTCACTCAAGCGATCCGCTTCGGAGACACTACAAGCGATCGAGATTCTCTTTTTCCCATTTGAGTCAAAAGTGTGATGTTTTCCTAGAAATCACCGACATTTCTGGGTTAGTTCCTGAGTTAGTTTCAGTGATACGAACCCACCCATCGAGACCCCATCCCCTCTCGTTGTTTTTTTCTTATCCATTTTTTATACTTTTTCGCCTTTTCGATCCTTGAATTGGCGATCTCCATACAACTTGACAGGCCCAAAAACACGGGCTAGCTTGGAAAGCGATCGCCCGTCCGACTTCTGTAAGGGTAGGAACGTTTGAAGTCGAGGCGATCGTCGGGTAACCCGAGGGGGAACGAACAATAGGGAGCGATCGCCGTTAACTCACTCGTTAACCCACTCGTCAACCCACTTTTTATTCATTTTTCTTATTCATTTTTCACTCAGGTTTCCATTCATCGTGAATACTAACGTAAAACCCGATCTCGCCGGAGATCTCAACACCGTTGCACCGCAACAATCGACCCCAAACTCGGCGAATTCTTGCATCGAAGTCGAACATCTCACCTTTACCTATCCCCGCAGTTCTCAACCGACCATTAAAGGCTTAAACTTCAGCATTTCCGAAGGAGAAATTTTCGGTTTCCTCGGACCGAGTGGGGCCGGAAAAAGCACCACTCAAAAAATTCTCATCCGCCTTTTAAAGGGATACGGCGGTCGCATTTCCGTCTTTAATCAATCCCTCGACACCTGGAAAAGTGACTATTACGAACGCATCGGCGTCGGATTTGAACTACCCAATCATTACCTAAAATTAACCGCCCTCGAAAACTTAAACTATTTCCGATCGCTTTATCGCGGCGAAACCGAAAATCCGCAACAGTTATTAGAACGAGTCGGACTCGCCAAAGACGCGGACGTCATGGTTTCTCAGTTTTCCAAAGGGATGAAAATGCGCCTCAACTTTATTCGCGCCTTATTAAACCGACCTCGGCTGTTATTTCTCGACGAACCGACCTCCGGTTTAGACCCGGTAAACGCCAAAATCATTCAAGATCTAATTCGCGAACAACAAGCGCAAGGAACCACCGTTTTTCTGACCACTCATAACATGACCGTCGCCGATCGACTCTGCGATCGCGTCGCCTTTATTGTCGATGGAAATATTGAATTGATCGACTCTCCCAAAGCCTTAAAACTACAATATGGCGAACGAAAAGTGCGGGTGGAATATGGAGAAAACAGCCATCTCATCAGTCGAGACTTTCCCTTAGAAGGATTGGGAAATAATTCAGAATTTCTGCAAATTTTGCGCGATCGCGACGTTCAAACCTTGCATACCTTAGAAACAACTCTCGACAATATTTTTATCGAAGTGACGGGAAGAACCTTAGTATGAGTCGCTTAGTTTCTACAATTCTACTCGATTTGAAACTGCAAATTCGCCATAACTTCTACAGCGTCAGTCTGGTGGTGGCGATCGTTTTTATCGTCGCCATGAGACAGTTTTTAACCAAAGAGATTCTCGCGGTCGTCCTTCCCGTCTTATTCTTAGTGGCGATCGCCGGAAGTACCTATCTATTTGCCGGAGGGAGTATTTTATTTGAAAAAGGCGAACGAACCTTAGAGAGTTTAATTTTAACTCCGTTGCGAGTGAACGAATATTTAATCTCGAAAACCTTCACCCTCACCGTTCTCGCCACCGTCGAAAGTTTGGCGATCGTCGTCTTTACCTACGGCTTAGATTTTCAGCCCATTCCTTTACTATTAGGCATTATTAGCATGGGTTTATTTTATAGTCTAATTTGCTTTGTCGTCGTCTTTCGCTATCAGTCGATAACTGACTTTCTCTTACCGTCTTTAGTCTACTTAACTCTGTTGCAAATGCCGTTTTTAGACTATTTCGCGATCGTCAAAAGTCCGCTTTTCTATCTCATCCCCACTCAAGCCCCATTACTGTTAATTAAAGCAGGGTTTCAACACGTTGCAACCTGGCAAATATTCTACAGCATTGGATATTCGCTGGCGGCGATCGCCCTCACCTATGCCTGGGGATATCGCTGTTTTCACTATTTCATCGTCAACGGCGAACGCCGTTAAAGGAGAGCGAAACATGACTGTTTCTAAAGCAATTAAAGGGTTGGGGATGACCGACCTCAAAACCATCCAACGCGATTCCTTTTTAGGCTATCTCATTATTTTACCGATTGTCTATGCATTGTTAATACGTTGGCTGACCCCTCTCGCGGCGGATGCATTTGTTAATTTCTTCGATCTGACCCTTTACTATCCCCTGATTGTCAGTTTTGTAATTGTCGTAATTACGCCGATGTTAATGGGGACGGCGATCGGTTTTTTATTATTAGACGAACGGGACGAACGCACGCTGACGGCGCTTTTAGTGACTCCTTTACCATTAACTGTTTATTTACTTTATCGCATTGCCATTCCCACGATTTTGAGCGTTCTTTTAACCCTCATTAATATTCCGATCGCCGGATTGGTAGACTTTCCCTTCTGGTCGGTCGTTGCGATCGCCCTCGTAGCGGCATTGTCGGCGCCAATTGTGGCGTTATTCTTCTTCTGTTTTGCAGAAAATAAGGTGCAGGGATTTGGCTTATTGAAGGCGATCGGAACCGTCGGTTTTTTAATTCCGATCGCCGCTTATTTCATTCCCGAACCTTGGCAATATGGAATGGGAATTTTCCCGCACTATTGGGTCGCAAAAACGGTGTGGATTCTCGGCGCAGGAGAGGCGGGATTTTGGCTGTATTGGCTGGTGGGTTTGGCGGTCAATCTCGTCACCTTGAAGTTATTCGTCGATCGCTTCGAGCAAATCGCCTATCGGTAAACTCAAATAGGCGGGTATTTTGCCCGCCTGTCGCAATTTTTTACAAGGATTTGAAAAGGATTAAGAAAACGGAACCGGGGCTTTCCCCAACCATAAATCGATGCCTTGCAAAATCATTTCTACCGCAAAGGTTCCGATAATTAAGGCGGTCACTCGCCCGACCACTTCGATATAGCGTTCTACTAATGCTTGATTGCGTTCTTTGACAAAATCGTGAAGACTTTTGAGCAAAGCGACTGAAATCACGGTTAAACTTAAGGCAGTGGCGATCGCAATTGAAGCCCAAATCGGCGTTAATTTAGTCCCGGCTAAAACACTCGCACTGACCGTTCCCGGTCCGATCATAAACGGCATGGCGATCGATCCGGCAATATGTTCCGGATTGCCGCGTAACGATTGTAAGGCTGCGGTTCCGGAGAAAACGAAGCGAATGCCGACAATGCCGAAAATGACGCCGCCAAAGATTAAAAAAGAGGCAAAACGAACGTGTAGCAGGTCGGAGAAAATCGCATCTCCCAACCAAGCGAAGACAATAAAGACACAGGTGCTAATGCTGGCACCCCGCACCAAAACGCGGATAAATTTTTTAAAGTTAAACTGTTCGATTAAGTCGATCGGATAAATGCTCATCAAAAACGGATTGAGCAAAAGCAACAGGAGTTCGATTGAATTGACGAAATTTTCTGGCACGATCGCATTCACTAGGTAGAATCAGTGCCATAGTGTAAAGGAAAACACCGTTAACCCGTGCTTTTTTTTGCTCAATTTTAAGATTGTGTTGCTGCTGGAGATGCGATCGCGCGGCGACGGCCTCCAAATTGAGGGAAAGGGCGGCGAAGATGGCCGCCATCAGACCCGAGAACGAGCTAAGTTCCCAACATTTGCAACTTGTACAAACTGGCATACAGCCCATTTTGGGCGAGTAATTCCTCGTGATTGCCTGCTTCGACCAGTTCGCCGCGTTTGAGAACGAGAATGCGATCGACATTTTTAATCGTCGAGAGGCGGTGGGCGATAATAATGGCGGTGCGGTTTTCCAAGAGGCGATCGAGGGCTTCTTGAATCAGGGCTTCGGTTCCCACGTCCAAGCTGGCGGTAGCTTCGTCGAGGACTAAAATGCGCGGGTCGCGGATGGCAACTCGTGCAAAGGCGAGCAGTTGTTTTTGACCCCCGGACAAATTAGTGCCGCGTTCGCGCAGTTGGGTATCGTAACCGTCGGGAAGGTCTTCGATAAACCCGGCGACGTTGGTTTTTTCCGCCGCCATGCGAATCATCTCGGGGGGATAGGTTTCGCCGAGACTGATGTTACTTTTGACATCTCCGGCGAAGATAAACCCGTCTTGGAGGATGACGCCGACGTGACGGCGTAATTCCGCTTGGCGCAGGTCGCGAATGTCGATTCCATCGACGAGGATGCGACCGTTGCTGATGTCGTAGAGGCGACATAACAGGCGGATAATCGAACTTTTGCCCGCCCCGGTGGGGCCGACGAGGGCGACTTTTTCCCCGGGTTTGATGGTGAAGTTGAGGTCTTTGAGCACGTAATCGTCTTGTTTGTAGGCGAACCAAACATGCTCGAACCGAATTTCGCCTAGATGGGTGTTTTGGCTGGGGTCGGGGGAATGACCGTTCCCGGCGACGCCTTGCAGGGTGAGGATTTTGGATTCGGGGTCGCGAATTTCGATGGGTTCGTTGAGAATGTCGGTAATCCGTTCGATCGCGGTAAACCCGGCTTGAATGGCGGTGAATTTATCGGCGAATTGGCGTAAGGGGTCGAATAGGCGCTGGGAAAAGAGGATAAATTCGGCCAGTTCGCCGACGGTGAGGGTATTTTGGAGGACGAGGCGACCGCCCCACCAGAGGACTCCGGCGACGGCGACGAGGACGATCCATTCGAGGGTGGCGGAGACGGAGGCATCGTAAAAGATGGTGCGATCGACGGCGCGGATGTAGCGGTGGTTATTTTTGCGAAACAGTTGCGCGTTAAACCGTTCTCGCCGAAAGATTTGGACGACGCCGATGCCGCTAATATTTTCTTGCAGCATGGCGTTGAGGGAGGAGAGTTCGTCCCGGGCTCGGTAGTTTTCCGTGCGGTAGCGTTGTTGGAAGTAAACGACTAAGGCGGTGACGGGAACGAGCATCAAGACGAGGAGGGTGGCAAGTTGCCACTGTCGCCAAAACATGAGTACGGCGATCGTGAAGATCGAGAAGAGATCGGTGAGGATCCCGATCGCCCCGGTGGAGAAGACTTCGCCGAGGGCTTCGACGTCGCTGGTCAGGCGGGTGATCAGTTTGCCGACGGGGGTGCGATCGAAGAATCTCACCGCGAGAGAGGTGATGTGAACGAACAGGTCGTTACGAATTTCGGCGGTGGTGCGTTGGCCGACTTCCTGCACTAAGTATCCCTGAATCGCTTGCAGGGCGAAGCGCAAGACGATCGTCAGTAAGAGTAAGCCAGCGAGTAGATTTAAGCCTTGAGACAGGCTCAACTGTTGCAAAAAGCCGAAAACATTCGGTTCGGAACGAATCAGGGAAACGGCTTGACCGATTAAAATGGGTTGGATCGCCCCGGCGAGGGAAAGGGGGACGAGCAAAATCAGGGAAATCAGCAGCAGTTTGCCACTGCGGCGGGCGTAAGGAATCAGTCGCAGGAATAATCGCCAGTCGTTCTCGCGACGGGGCGATCGCTGGGCGGGGTTGGGAGACGCGGGAGAAGGCATGATTTAACGGCGAAATGGAGGATGAGGAGTCGGTTGTCGGAGAGCGACGGCGGGGAACGGGCGATCGCCTATCCTGTAAATCGGCTGTAAAGTAGATCGGCTGTAAAGCTTTTCCACTGTAACGCAGGGGCGGGAGTTGACCGAAAATGCACGAAATTGAAACCGATCGCGTGTTGCTCAGACCGTTTACGCCCGCCGATCTCGACGATCTGCGTGCGATTCGGGCCGACCGAGAGGTGATGTATTACATGCGCGATCGCCAGCCGATGACCCGCGCTCAAACCGAGGAAAATTTAGGTCGGATCCTCGCCCATTACGGGGAACACGATTTCGGCTTTTGGGCGGCAGTCGATCGCCGCGATCGCCAGTTGATGGGATATTGCGGTTTGCAATATTTCCTCGATACTACCGAGGTCGAAATCGGCTACATGCTGGCGAAACCTTACTGGGGGCGCGGTTTGGCGACGGAGATGGGTCGGGCGGCCCTACGCTACGGGTTTGAGCGGCGACAGCTCGATCGCGTCATGGCGATCGCCTATCCGGACAATCTCGGTTCGCGCCGGGTGATGGAAAAATTGGGGATGCGCTACGAGGGCCATTTAAAGTTTTACGACCCGCAACTCGTCTCTCGCGAGATCGAGATCGTCCGCTACGCGATCGCCCGCGATCGGTTCGCGATCGCCGATGCAACTTATATCCTACGATCGAGCGGGGGTTAACACTGCTTCGCGGATTTGGGCGATCGCCCGATCCAAACCGTCGTTGGCGAGGCGGTAACTCAACGGGTGCGCGATCAAGCGCGCCGTACTTTCAAACAGAATCTCGATTTCGATCAAGCCATTTTCTTTCAACGTGCGCCCGGTGGACACCAAATCGACGATCGCCTCGGACATTCCCGTAATCGGGCCGAGTTCCACGGACCCGTAAAGCGGCACGATTTCCACAGGTAAATCTAACTGGCGGAAGTGATCCCGGGCGCAGTGAACGAATTTCGAGGCGACGCGACCGTGGGCCGGGAGATCGAGCGATCGTCGGTACGGACTCGACGCTTTCACCGCCACGGACAAGCGACAGCCCCCAAACCCCAAATCCAATAAATGAGAGACCTGGGGCTGTTTCTCGCGCAAGACGTCGTAACCGACAATTCCCAACTGAGCCTGTCCGTACTGCACGTAAACCGGGACATCTTGGGCCCGAACGAGCAGTGCTTTTGCCGTTCCCGTCGGGTCGAGAATTTGCAATTGCCGATTCGACGAATCGAGAAACGCACTAAAATCGAAGCCGATCGACTTGAGCAATTCGATGCTATCGCGTAACAGAGAACCTTTAGGAAGGGCGACGGTAATCATGAGGGGTAGAAAGTTTGGTCAAAGGCGTGAACGTCCACGAAAATAGTACCTGATAGCCGACCGATTCGACTCTTGCAAGGATAACTGAGATCGTGAACATCCTCTTAGTAGACGATGAAATCGAACTGACCGATCCCCTCTCCCGAGTTCTCGAACGGGAAGGGTATCGCGTCGATGTCGCTTACGACGGGTCGCAAGGGCGCCAGTTAGCCGCTCGGGGGGGCTACGACTTGCTGATTCTCGATTGGATGCTTCCGGAACTGTCCGGGGTAGAAATCTGCCAGGAACTGCGCCGAGAAGGGGATTTGACCCCGGTGCTATTTCTCACGGCGAAAGATACCCTCGACGATCGCGTTTGTGGCTTAGATGCGGGGGCGGACGATTATTTAGTCAAACCCTTTGAACTGCGGGAACTGCTCGCCCGGGTTCGAGCCCAGTTGCGGCGATCGCGCCCCGGGGAACCCCCCCCGGACGATGAGCGAATGCGCTTCGACGACCTCGAACTCGACTGTGACAACCAACTCGCCTATCGCGGCGGACGCAGTATCGAGTTATCGGAAAAAGAAACTCAACTGCTGGCGTATTTCATGCGCTATCCCGGTCAACTCCTATCCCACGAGCAACTTTACCAACATCTGTGGGGGAGCGATCGCCAACCGAGTAGCAACGTCCTCGCCGCTCAAATTCGTCTGTTACGCCGTAAAATCGAAGCATCTGGGGACAAACCCCTAATTCATACGGTTTATGGCAAAGGCTATCGGTTTGGTTCGGGAAACGAGTAGGTTGGGATTTTAGAGTTTAGATTTTAAAGTTTGGAGTTTAGAGTGTGGAGACTGTGGAGATTCTCAAACTGTCCGGGATTCGTCCACGTTTCGGCGATCGATCGCGACAATAGAGAATGAGTGGGACCGAGCGATCGAGATAAACCCTTACATTTCAACATTACGTTTCAACATATTGTTAGCAGTCAGAGGACCAATGATGAATTTCCACCCTCTATTTCGTTCCACCAAACTCTCGCGCCCCTCGTCCCGGGCGATCGCCCTGATGGCCCTTACCGGACTGTTAGCCACCACGAGTCTCAGTTGCGGTTCCCCTCCCGCCGATGTCGAAAACGCCGCCAGTCCCACCCCCAGCGAAACCCAGACCCCACCGCCGCCACCACCACCGCCGGACAGTCCCGCACCCCCCGCCACCCCGGAAGTTCGCGAAACGCCCCCCACCCGCGCCAACCCCGCAACTCCGGTGACACCGCCCACCCAACCCCCGGGAACCCCACCCCCGTTAGAAGGGAGAGGCACCCCACCCCCCGACGATCGCTATACCCCACCCCCCGACGAACGGCGGCGCGTCAGTTCCGTGTTCCCCCGCAGCAACGAAGCGGGAGACTATGCGAGCAAATCGGACCATACTTATTGGAAAGTCGTCGATCCCGACCCCAACGGCTTAAATTGCCGCATGAGTGAGGCTTCGATCGATGAAGTGTGGAGTGCGATGGGCGGCCCGATAGATATCGGGAATTGGCCCGTGGTCGGAACCTTACAAACCAATCAAGAATTTGAAGCCGAACTCAGTCCCGGCGGTTTTGTGATTACTTTCGATCCCCAAGGTAAACCCTGGATTTATGTAGAAAGTTCCGAAGGAAATGGCACTTCCAATTGTTTTGTCCGCGCCAATACCCAATATGTGGAGCCGATTAGAAAATAGAATTCGACCCTCGATCGGTAGGGCGGGCATCTTGTCCGCCCTTAACCGATCGCACCGTCTTACTTTCTCGCTCTAATTATCTAAAATCCTAACCTCTCAACTCTAAGCTCAACTTGGATCGACAATCGATCCCATAAACAAAATCATCCCGGTTTGATTGTCTCGAATGACACAAAAGAAGGGGCGGTCTACAGTCATTTCAAACGGATTCATAGGGGCGCTGGCGGTAGTAACGCCTACCGAAGTCGTGGCGGCGGCTTCGGTTCCTTCTTCGTTGACTTCTACAAAGGTTTTATGTTGGACGCGATCGATATAAGCTTTTTCAAGATCGGCGAGGTTGGAAAAGTCGGCCCGATCGCGATCGAAAGCAATTTCCATCCCCAATGCTTTTAAGATATCGTTGAGAGCGAGGTCGTATTCTAATTTAAACCGAGGCAATTTGACAGTTCCCGGGCGCGATCGCAGTTCGGCGATCCATTCTTTCCACTCTTCTACGGTCAAACTTTCGTAAAACTGAGTTAAACTCACCTCTTTTTTCGGGAGAAACACGTACATACTAAAGCGACCTTTTCCGTAGGGGAGATTCACTGCTTGAAACTGTTCCGTTTCTAAATAGCGATAGTCCCCGCTTTGGGCCATTAAAGGAAGTTGTTTTTTCTCGTTATTGAGTAAAGTAAATGGCGCTTGGGTTGTCTCTTCTTCCGGAAAAGGTTCGCTCCATTCCCCTTTAAAATAAAGTGCGTTGACCAGTAAAATTAAAGTCTCCGGATCGAGACGTCCTACAATACTGTCAATTTTGCCATTGGTTTGCGTTTTTACCCAGTTGTTAATTTGGCGGGTAACGGCGGTATTGCTAAAGTTAACTCGCTCGATTTTGGCTTGGTACGATTCGCCGACTCTTTGCACAAAATCGGGTAAAAATTGCAAGTTCTGATTGAGCCATAGAGAATTAGCGATGTTGAGGGTGACGCGATCGTCGGCATTTTCTAAAGAACTCTGAAAATTGAGATTTTCTTGGTTAACTCTTTCTAAATCCATCTCGCCGAACCCGAGGGTATTGGCGATCGCCGTTTGGGTGTCGCCACTGGCTCCGTTGTAGGTCATCGAAAGGGCGAGAAAAATACTGGAAGGAGAAATAAAAATATTGCGCTCTTTTTGCCCTTCGTAAATTTGAGAAAAGAGCTTCAAAGAAAAATTGAGATGGGCGTTGACGAACTCGGTATGTACTCGTTTGGGGGTACTGGTTGGCCGAGGATTGGGGGAACCTTGAGAAGGGATGGGAGTGGAATCCGTGGGAGTAGGGCTGCAGGCGGTCAATCCCAACAAACTCAAGCTAAAAAACAGAAAAAGAATTGCTTTGAGCGATCGCAAAAAGTAGGAATTCATTTTACCGTGTGAGGAGTCAAAAACGCGATTTATTGAGGAAGCAATAGGATTAATTTATCGGATTTACATTTAATTTTGCAAGTCATTTTGCAACTGGTTCGACGAACTGTGTTATCCGAAGGGGGCGATCGCCACGAACCGGGATCGAGATCCTATTCGGACACTCCAGATTCCAAAACAATTGCGGTGACTTCTGGGGGACAAAAGAAGCGACCGGGAAAATACGTCCCCAATCCCCGATTGACATAAAGAGCATTGGTACCAACTTGGTAAAATCCCTCACACCAATGCCAGTGATTGTAAACTTTGTAACAATCTTGCATCCACGGCAACCAGGGCCGCAAAAGTTGAGGAACCCAAGAACGAATCGCTTTAAGTTTGGTGGGAATCGGTCCGACAATCGGTAAAACAATTTGTCCGCCGTGAGTATGACCGGACAGTTGCAAATCGACGCGCCACTTTCGCAAAATCTCCGCCGTCGCCGGATTGTGAGATAAAACGATCCGGGGAGTCTTGGGGGCGATCGGCATTAAAACTGGGGCGGGTTTGAACTCTCCCGAGTACAGATCGGCCATTCCGACCAGGGCCAGTCCGTTGCCGAAGGGATAGGCCACTTCATTCCACAACACGCGGATTCCGGCGTGGGTGAGGGCTTGGATGATTTTAACTTGAGTTTCCGGGGGTTTGATGTCGTGGTTCCCCAAGACGGCGTAAATCCCGGCGCGATGTTTTAAGGTCTTGAGGCGATCGACTAACTGACGAATTGGGGCGGGATCTTGAGTGACGTAGTCTCCGGTGAGAACGACGAGATCGGGATCTTCGAGGTTACTCGTGGCGATCGCCTCTTGCAGCAGTTGTTCCGACAGTCCCCAACCTTCATAGTGAAAGTCCGATAACTGGACAATTTTAATCCCGTGCAGGTGTTCGGGCAAGTCGGCGATCGCCACCGTGGTCTTTTCCAAGCGCAACGGCCCGGTCAATACCCTATGCATAATGAAAAATAGAACAAGACAGAGGGCAGATTCCAGGATAACAAAGTTGAGGGGAGAGAGAAGGGAGAAGACCCGATCGATCTCGAATCCCCAATCTCGAATCCCCAATCTCGAATCCCCAATCTCGAATCTACAATCTAAAATCCCTCACGCGATCGCCGTTGCTGGCGGAAATTCGGTAAATCCAAACCGTCCGGGGTCGGGGTGGGGGTTGGTGGTGGCGGCGGCGCTTGCAAGGTCGGTTTGAGGGGTTGGCGGACGGGTGGGGTGCGGTTCGGCGGCGCGGTCGCGACTGGAGGACGAACGGGATTGGCAGATTGAGGTCGTCCGGCTTCAAATCCGGTAGCAATCACGGTAATTCTCACTTCGTCGTCGAGGCGATCGTCTACCACCGTACCGAAAATAATATTGGCATCGCGATCGACCACTTCGTAAATCGCTTCGGCGGCGGCGTGGACTTCGTGCAAAGTCAAATCGTTGCCTCCGGTGATGTTGAGGACGACCCCTCGGGCGCCGGAAATGGAGGCATCGAGTAAGGGAGAACTGGTGGCGTTGAGGACGGCATCGGTGGCGCGGGACTGACCGAAACCGACGCCGATCCCGAGACGGGCGGATCCGGCGTTCGCCATGACCGATCGCACGTCGGCGAAGTCTACGTTAACGATACCGGGAATGGTAATAATATCGGAAACCCCTTGAATCCCTTGGATTAAAATATCGTCGGCGACGCCGAAAGCTTCTTGCATCGGGGTATCCGGGGAAATGAGGGAGAGGATTTTATCGTTGGCGATCGCGATCGGGGTATCGACCCGACTTTGCAAGACTTCGATCCCTTGTTGGGCAATTCCGGCGCGCCGTTTGCCTTCAAAGGTAAAGGGACGGGTGACCACGGCGACGGTCAGGGCCCCCATCGATTTCGCGACTTCGGCGACGACCGGGGCGGCCCCGGTTCCGGTTCCGCCTCCCATGGCGGCGGTGACGAACACCAGATCGCTATCTTTTAAGGCGTCGGCAATTTTTTCGCGATCGCGATCCGCCGCTTTATAGCCGAGTTCGGCATTGCCCCCGGTTCCCAAGCCTTGGGTGAGGCGATCGCCGATTTGAATACATCGGTCGGCGCGTACTTGCGACAGGGCTTGTACGTCGGTATTGACGGCGATAAATTCGACTCCGGACAGATTGCGGGCGATCGCGCGGTTGATGGCATTACACGCCCCGCCGCCGACCCCGATCGCCTTGATATTGACAACTCGATTCCGCACGATTGGCTAACTCCTACGAGATCTCCCAAGAGATTGCATTGGGCATCTTATCGTTTTACGGCTACCTGACGATAATTGACCACAAGGCGATCGCCAAAATCCCGGACGCTAGATGTTGGGGAAGCAGCGATCGCCACGGCTGGCGCGCGATTTTCTGGGTCAATACCACCGTCAACACCCACCCCGCGACGATCGTGGTTCCCTGCAAAAATTCCACTACTGCCGGATGGGCCACCCAGATCGGCCAACCTTCTCCACTCAAGCCAAAGGTCGCCAGGGTCACCGGAACGATCCGTCCGGCTTCGGTCAGACCCAAGCGCAGGTAATGGGCTAAATTCCCGGCTAACACCAGGGGTAAATAGCCATAAGCCCATTCGAGAAAGCGCTTCGGCTCGATCGAGGAATTGAAGGCGACGATCGCCCCGTGGGCGGCGATCGGGACCAAGACCGGGATCGCCAGCACCGCCACCGACCAGCCCAAATGCGGCCCGAATTGAGTCAAATCCAGACTTAAACCCAACTCGACCCCGATCTCCGGCAAGCGGTGCAGAAAGACCCCGCCGAGCAGTAGCATGATTAATGCCACTTCATGCGATCGCGGCACGTGGGTGGTCCACAACTCGATCCCCGGCGGACGTAAATTCAACTCGACCGATCGATGCGGGCAAGCTTTTAAACAGGTCATGCACAAGACGCAATCGCGATTATCTTCCAACTGGGCCGGATGGGAATATAAAGGACAGCCGTCAGTTTCCAATCCTTCTCCCTTTTGTGGACCGCCTTTATAACATTGATACGTAGTGCATTCCGCCGAACAAGTTCCCTGCTGCGCCCTCAATTCCGTCATAGACAGTTTGGCAAACATGCCGTTCATGCCGCCGATCGGACAGAGATAGCGACACCAAAAACGGCGCTCGAAAATGGCGGAGAAGATCGTCGCCCCGGCAGTAATTAATAAGAGCAAACACGCGGAAAGATAGGCGGTATTTTCTAAATTCCAGAGTTCCTCCCAGAGGAAAATTAATAGAAATAAACCGAATAGAAACCAACCGCCCCAGCGATCGGCGACTTGTCGCGGCCACGGTTTGAGCGATCGCGGCCACAACCATAACGATAACTTTTGGGTCACTTCTCCGTAAATCATGAACGGACAGACCGCACACCACAAGCGTCCGACAAAGGGAAATAGGAGTAAAATAAGCGGCCACCACCACGCCCAAAATAGATTTAAAGCAAAGTTTTGGTCTCGGGTTTGCGGTCCGAATAACAAAATAGCGACGACGATCGCGAAAAAGGTCAGGGTAAAGCCGTAATTAATGCGATCGGGCCACCAGGGACTGCGTAAAAAGTGGCGCAAGCCGGGATAAGCATTGAGTAAATTAAACCGAAATTGCTTTTTCTTACTTTGTGACGGCCAGACAATTTCTTCCGTGAGTTCTTCCGTTTCCCCCGCTTGGACTAAGGCCCGTTCCACCAAACTTTGTAACTCGCGGATGTTTTGCGGATAGTCGTAGGCTTGCAGGCGCCGCAAGGCTTCCGGAGTCAGGCGCGGTTTGGTGATGCCTTTGGCGCGACAGTACAAACTGATATAGTAATCGACTTGGGCGCCGAGGTCGGCTTTTCTGACCCGCAGGGGCGGAATTTTGATGCGGTGAGTGACTTGGTGTTCGATTTCGGGGATATGTTGTTCGCCGATAAAAATTAGTTTGGCGTTGCAGACTCGGGGGGTTTCGGTCGGTTCGCCGGAACGAGTGACGGGGACGTAAGTGCCACTTTCTAGCAGGCGGACGATTTGAGGTTGTAGTTCTTCGGGCAGTTCTTCGATATTGTTGAAAATTAAGGTGCCTTCGTCCAACCATTCGATCAGTCCCGGTTTGCCTCCCGCCCGTCCGAACAGTTCGGCGCCACTGGTTTGCAGGAGGCCGCAGTTGAGTTTGACGATCGGTTGGCGGCGGTTGGGAGAACCGTAGTGAATGAGGGCGGCGGTGTTGTCTTTTTCGAGTCCCGGTTCGCCGAAAATGAACACGGCGCCGCGATCGTCTCCCGCGTCGCGGATCTGCGATCGCAGGCGGACGGCGTAGCGGCTTTTACCGACGATCCCGCGTTTGGCTTTGGGAACGAGATAGGGTCGCAAAGCTTCCATGCGATCGCGTTCGTAGGTGAAGGCGTCGGCGAGACTGTCGAGTTGATCCGCGAGTTGGCGGGAAAGGGTTTGGTTAATTTCGGGATAGCGATCGGCCAGTTGTCGAAACTCGTCGGCGGGTACGAACCAGAGTCGAACGTCGGTGAGGGCGGTAACTGTGGTGGGACAGGGGCGATCGAGTAAGAGTTCGGCGAGGTAGAGGGTGGTTCCCGGCAGCAAGGAGGCGGGCGATCGCCCCGCCGTCGCGGCGGTGTTGGGTTGGTGTAGGGAACTGCCCAAACGACCGTTTTGGAGGATGTAGAGTCCGTCTGGGGGGCGACCTTCGGTAGCGAGTTCGCTGTCCGCCGCCAGTTCCCGAGGTTGAACGAGTTCGGCGATCGCGGTTAACACTCGTTCGGATAAAATAGCTAGGCTCGTTCGTTCCTGCAACCAGGTGACGACAGTAGATGAACTCATTGGCGGCGATCTCCCCTGAGATTGGCGTTACTTGCGACTATAGCGCTTCTCTTTCCAGGGGTTCAAGGCGATCGGCCTGGGGTCTGCTATCGTATTGGCAATTATCCGCGATTGAGGACGCCGCGATCGGAGTCAGCATGATGTTTTCTCACCCATCTTTTCCCCAAGCTCTTTGGGTTCCTCTGGCCTTATTGGGATTAATTGTATTGGCGGCGATCTTTTTTATTCAAATTTCGGGTAAAAATTAGGGCGATCGCCCTACGGGGTAGCCTCTTCCTCTCTATTTTTAAGTGAATAAATTTATCAGTTCGACATCAGCAAATCGTGAAAGTTTCCGAATCTTCCTCAAAACCGACCCGAGACCTTCGCTTGGATCTCCTCAAAAGTATTGCTATTTCTTTCGTTCTTTTTCTGCATTTTCAGCCGATTCTGTTTTCTCAATCTACCCAATTAAACCGTCCAATACCTTGGATGGTTTCCCGAATCGTTTGGGTGTTTTCAAATCAATTAACAATGGGAGCCGTTCCCTTATTTATTATTGTTTCTTTGTTTTTGGGCTATCGCAAAATCACTGAAAATATCGATTATTTGAAAAAACGGGCGATCCGCTTGCTTAAGCTGTTTGGTTTTTGGGCGATCGTGCAAACTGGGATTTATCTTATCGTTGTGGTGGCGATCGCCTCTCAAAACCTCAATACTCAGATTCCTGCATGGAATCAACTGACAGTTTTGTGGTTGGGAGGTCCGAGTTTACCGTTGGTCGGTGATTCAGTTTTATATTTTTTAATGGTTTTGATCGTTCTGAGTGGTTTGCTGTGGTCGTACGAAAATTATATGCCTGACGCCCTTAAAACCCCACTTTCCATTGCTTTAGTAATTTTATTTGTCATTTATTTTCAAACTTCAAAACTGCTGGATTATCAGATTCCCTATTGGCGATTGGATAATTTTTTGATTTACATTCTAATTGTTTATCTTCTAATTCATAAAACCGAAAAAATCGTTCGACTCAAATATTTATTCCTGTTTTTATATATAGCAATTTCTCTGCAAGACCTCATCTTAATGAAGCAAGGAAATACCCTCAATATTTACGGTCGTTCTTCAATGGTTTGGATGGCCTTAACTTTATTTGGATTTGTTTATTCTTTGAAGTTGCAAAATCTACCCGATATCGTTCGTTTCTTGTCGAAATACTCCCTCGGTATTTTTGCAACACATAAATATTGGCAGCTTGCCTTTTGGTCGGGAGCCAATTATCTGCACGCCGAATATGACGTCACCAAATTTATTCCCCTCTTCAATGGAAACTTTAACCTTTTGCGTTTAGTTTATACAAGTTTGGCCGTTATTTTTACCTGTTTGGGCGTGCGCTTGCTTGCCGAAACACCTCTGAAAAAATTTGTTGGTTAACGCCACCTGGTGACCATGGTGCTTGTTAAAACTGTAGGGGCCTTGCCACCCCTACAAATTAAGAATCTACTTAGTCGTAAAAGACGGTTTATAAAAGAAACATTCAAAGCCCGGCTTGAGAGGAAGCCATCGCCGGACTATCACCTGTAGGGGTTTGGTAACCCAACCCCTACTTATTCTTCTTCGGTTTCTATCCACCATGAAGAAAGATCGGGATTTTCAGGTCCATTCACCGTAATGACGACTAATCGATCGCCGTCACCATTGACAAAATAACCGCGACAATAGCCGACTCCCGTTCCCGAACAATTTTCAATTTCTTGATACTCTCGCGATCCGTTTAAGGGATTGGACGGTCGGAGATCCGGGGCTTGCCAACCCTCCTCTAAAATCAATTCTCTCGCTTCAGAGTAGGGCATCCCCTCGCTCAATTCACTCGGGATTTCCTGGGCGATCGCCGTGAATGGAAAAAAAGCCATATTCACCGCAATTGCCATCGTCGATAAAAATTTGTAACCCATCGTCATTTCTTCCCAATTACTACGATCGCCGTTGCTTCAATTTGTTTATAGCACGACCGTCAAACCGTCATTCTCGCCCGTCTGCTCGCCCGCCTGTATTGGCTTAATGCCACCAATCCGATAAGCTAAATGAAGCTTAATCCCCTGTATCAGTTGGCTCCATGTCCATCGCGATCGATTTTGGAACGAGTAACACCGTTATCGCCCGGTGGAATCCGGCGACCGAACAAGCCGAACTGGTCAAATTACCCGGTTTGACCTGGCAAGTCGGGCAAAATCCTCCCCTGATTCCCAGCTTAGTTTACGTCGAAGACGCCAGCCGCGATCGCCTCGTCATCGGTCAGGCCGTCCGCGACAAAGGACTCGATCTCAAAACCGATCCGCGCTTTTTCCGCAGTTTCAAACGGGGGATCGGAACCGACATTCAAGGCTTTTTACCGGAACTCGACGGTCAAACCATGACCTTTGAACGAGTGGGACGCGGTTTCTTGACTCAACTGCTACAGGGGATTCGCGACGTTCCCCTCTCCGTCGATTCCCTCGTGGTTACCGTTCCCGTCGATAGTTTTGAAGCCTATCGCCACTGGTTGGGCGGCGTCTGCCAACATTTGAAGGTGGAACAAGTGCGGATGTTGGACGAACCGACCGCCGCCGCCTTGGGATACGGACTCGCCGAACGGGAACTGTTGTTAGTGGTGGACTTCGGCGGTGGAACGTTAGATTTATCTCTGGTTCGCCTCGACGGAACTGCCGGGAATCGTCCCTTGGGGTTTATCCTCAAGTGGGGCGAAAAAATGTTCGCGGAAAGTTCGGGACAGAAGGCAAAAACGGCGCGGGTTTTAGCGAAAGCGGGCAAAAATTTGGGCGGTAGCGATCTGGATAACTGGTTGGTGGATTATTTCGCCGCGACTCAAGGGGTCGAGAAAACGCCCCTGACCACTCGGTTGGCGGAACGGCTGAAAATCTCGCTGTCGCTGCAAAAACAGGCAAAAGAGGTTTATTTTAACGACGAAACTTTAGAAAGTTACGAACTGGCGCTCGATCGCGACGGCTTCGAGCAAATCCTCGCCGAACACGACTTTTTCGCCAGTTTGGATGAGGCGATGACTCAAGTCCTGCAACAAGCCCGCCGTCAGGGGGTGGAAGTGGACGATATCGATGGGGTGCTGTTGGTCGGCGGAACGGCGCAAATTCCGGCGGTCCAACGCTGGATCGGGGAATATTTCGACGAGTCAAAAGTCCGACGCGATCGCCCGTTCGAGGCGATCGCCACCGGGGCCCTCCAGTTAAATCGCGGGGTGGAAGTCCAAGATTTCCTCTACCACAGTTACGGAATCCGCTATTGGAACCACCGCAACAAGCGCCACGATTGGCATCCCCTGATTAAATCCGGTCAGGCGTATCCGATGGCGGATCCGGTGGAACTGGTTCTCGGGGCCTCGGTAGACAATCAGCCGAGTATTGAGTTGATTATCGGCGAATTGGGGGCGCAAACCGGGGGAACTGAGGTCTATTTCGACGGCGATCGCCTGGTAACGCGCTCTCTCGCGTCGGGAACCCAAAGCGTCCAACCGCTCAACGATCGCGACGGCGCCCGCAGTATCGCCCAACTCACCCCGCCGGGAAACCCGGGGAGCGATCGCGTCAAGGTCTTTTTCCGCGTAGACCGCGATCGCTTTTTACGCATCACGGTGGAAGATTTGCTCACCAATGAAACCCTGGTGGGCGATCGGCCTGTGGTGCAGTTGAGTTAGGGGATTTTAGATTCTAGATCTTGGATCTTGGATAGAGTGATTTCTGCCTCTTGCCTACTCCTTACTCCCTACTCCCCTCAATAATGTACGACCACGGGGGTCCCGACATCGGCCCAATCAAACAACCATTCGGCGTGATTGACGGCGACGTTGGTGCAACCGTGACTGACGGGGGTACCAAAATTGTTATGCCAGTATGCACCATGTATAGCATAGCCACGATAATAGTACATCGTGAAAGGAACATCTGGCACGTCGTAACCGGGGCCTTGCATCCGTGCGATTTCGTGCTTGGTTTGGATGGCAAACAGACCCGTTGGCGTCGGGGTCGTCTCTTTCCCCGTGGAAATGACGACGGCGTAAACCTCTTGGGGACCTTCCCAAGCGATCAATCGTTGTCGGGTCAGATCGATTTGAATCCAACGCTGGTTAGATTGTTGTAATTCGAGTAGGTTGTAAGCGAGGGTGTCGGCGTCGGGGTAGAGCGTCTGCGCTGGGGCGGGGAAGGACGCCATCCCTAGAGTGGCGATCGCGATCGCGAGTCCTGCACCTGTGGTAGCAGTGCGACGCCAGGGAAACGAATCGAGAAAACCCTTCATTGTCAAACACCTCCTGTGGACTTTTGCGTTTTGATGGACGTGGCGATCGGTAGGTTCCGATACGGGGCTACCCCATGACGGTCGTCCCCCGATATTTGTTGATTCTAATCAATGACTACTCAACAACTACAAGGGAAGAGAGTTAAATTTCAGCCGTCAGGGGGCGATCGCGGCGCGGGTATGGGAGATCGCGGCGATCAACTCGGCGACCCGATCGCCGATCGCGGTCCAATCGCGACGATCTAGGGCGGCTTTGGGAAATAAATCCCCTGCCAAACCGACGGCGATCGCCCCGGAGGCTAAAAATTCTGGGGTATTCGCCAAGGTGACCCCTCCGGTGGGAATCAGGGGAATTTGACCGAGGGGGCCTTGCAAACTTTTGATATAACTCGGACCGCCGACGGCAGAAATCGGGAACACTTTGACCGCCGTCGCCCCCGCTTGCCACGCGGTGACAATTTCCGTGGGAGACAGCGCCCCGGGGACGATCGGCACTTCGGCGGCGATCGCCCGGGCGATTAAATCCGGATTGACATGAGGAGAAAAGAGAAATTGAGCACCTGCGGCGATCGCCCGTTCTACGTCGTCCACGGTCATTAAGGTTCCGGTCCCGATCGTACAGTCGGGCAGTTCGGCGCGCAACTGGGCAATTAAATCGGCGGGGCGATCGCTATTCCAGGTAATCTCGATCGCGCGCATCCCCCCGGAAGCGACGGCGTGGGCGAGTTGTCGTCCTACTTCTAATTCCGGCGCGCGAATCACCGCGATGCATGATTGTTGTTGCAATTGCGTCAGCCAAGATCGAGACATGGAATTTGAGATTTGAAGTTTTGGATGTTCGAGAAAGAGCAAATTTCATGCGATGGGGGGAAGCACGATCGCAGTCCTTGCGTTTACTATATAACTCGGAGAGGGGCGATCGCCGCCTTCTTTTCCCAGAGCCATTTCGTAGCGCTCTATGAGCCACTGCATTAACCCCAACTGTCCGAAACCGACCGATCCGCTCAACGCTTACAACCGTATTTGTCGTCAGTGCGGTTCTCAACTGCTCGTGCAAGGGCGCTATCAAGTCGTCAAACTCCTCGGCGTCGGCGGCTTTGGCAAAACTTACGAAGCCCTCGAAAAAGGAACCCCCAAAGTCCTCAAAGTCCTCGTCGAAAGCAATCCCAAAGCGATCGCCCTCTTTCAACAAGAAGCCGCCGTCTTACAACGCCTCAAGCATCCCGGCATTCCCCGGGTCGATCCTTGGGGATATTTTACCTATTTTGCCAACAACAGCCGCACCCCCATTCACTGCCTGGTCATGGAAAAAATTGACGGGCAGAACCTCGAAGAATGGTTGCACGGTCGCGGTAACATCCCGATTACGGAAAACCAGGCGATCGATTGGTTATTCCAACTGGCGGAAATTTTACACCAAGTCCACGCCCAGCAATATTTTCACCGGGATCTCAAACCCAGTAATATCATGTTGCGGGCGGCGATCGTGCGCGGCAGTCGCACCACGGAACAACTGGCGTTAATTGACTTCGGTTCGGCTCGCGCCGTCAGTACCACCTACCTCGCGAAAATGGCGATCGGTCAGAAAGGGACGGTCATCGCCTCGAAGGGATACGCGCCGCCGGAACAAGAAAACGGTAAAACCATGCCCCAGTCCGATTTCTACGCTTTGGGGCGCACCTTCGTTCACCTGCTCACCGGACGCCATCCCCTCGATTTTTATGACCCCCACACCGATCGCCTCGAATGGCGGGTCGCCGCTCCCCACATCAGCCGGGAAATGGCGGACTTTATCGATTATTTGATGGCCCGGTTGCCCGGTCAGCGCCCGCCGAATACGGAAGTGTTGCTGCAACAACTCGAAGACCTCAAACGCGCCAACTGCCACCGAAAACCGATCCCGATGGGGTTGAGTCCCGCCGGAGGGCGACGGCGGAAGTCCCCGTCTGTACCGGGGTTGAGAAAGATCGCCAGCCCGTTGATGGCGGCGAGCGCGATCGCGGCGATCGCCGGAGTGGGCTTGAGTGAGGTCAAAATCTATCGCTATGTGGTCGATCGCCTCCACGAGTACCAACAAGCCGCCGTCGAACAGGTCGGGCGCCTCGGGGCCGATGCGGGATCGACGTTGGAGGTTACCCCGGTCAAAGCGGCGATCGATCGTCCTCAAGAGGGGGCGATCGCCGCCTTAGCCACCACCGACACGCCCGAGGAAGTAACAGAAGATATCACGTTGTCCAACACTCTCACCGGACACGCTCAAGACGTGCGATCGCTCGCCATCAGTCCCGACGGCCAACTCTTAGCCAGTGGGAGTTTCGACGGCACGATCAAAATTTGGAACCTGCAAACCGGACAGCCGATCCGTACTTTAACCTCGCCGAACCCCGGACAAATCGTTTCCTCCGTCGCCATCAGTCCCGACGGTCGCACCCTCGTCAGCAGCAGTAACAGCTATGGTGGCACCATCCAAATTTGGGACCTGTCCACGGGTCAGTTACTCGCCAGCTTGTCTCCCGGCAGTTCCGGCGCCTTCGTCGTCGCCATCAGTCCCGACGGTACCTTACTGGCGAGCGGAAGTGAGAAAGGGAGTGTCAAATTATGGGATTTGGCCAGTGGCAGTTTACTACAAACCCTCACCGGACACGTCGGTACCGTCTATTCGGTCGCTTTTTCTCCCGACGGGACGACCCTCGCCAGTGGCAGCGAGGACGGTTCGATCAAACTTTGGCAGTTAGAAAACACCCCGTCGGGGGGACTGAATGCGTCGATTTGGCGGCATCTGTCCGGACATGTCGGTAAAGTGTTTTCAGTGGCTTTTTCTCCCGACGGCAAACACCTCGCTAGTGGCGGCGCCGATAAAACGGTGAAACTGTGGAATTTAGAAACGGGAAAGCAAACGGGAACCTTACTCAGTCATGCGGGAATTGTGTTTTCGGTGGCTTTTTCTCCCGACGGCGAAACTTTGGCGAGTGGAAGTTTTACGGGTCGGATTAATTTGTGGGATGTCGATACCGGACAGCGTTGGGAAACTCCCGAAGCGCATTCCCGTTGGGTGGAAACCGTAGCGTTCAGTCCCGACGGTCATACGTTGGCGAGTGGTAGTGGCGATCGCACCATTAAAATTTGGGGGGTTCGTTAAAGGGCGATCGGTTCAAACTTTTACCGAATTTTACCGATGAAATTGGAAAAGAAAGCTTACAGCAATTCGTGCTGTCATGAGGTACAAGAGGCAAAGATCCCCCCAACCCCCCTTAAAAAGGGAGGCAGTGAAAGTCCCCCTTATTAAGGGGAATTTAGGGGGATCGAAATGTACCATAGAACACCCCCCTTAAAAAGGGAGGCAGTGAAAGTCCCCCTTATTAAGGGGAATTTAGGGGGATCGAAATGTACCGCCCAACAGCGAAAACTGCTGTATCTAAAATTAAAACTGAAAAATCTACAATCTTTTTTACCTTGACACTTCCTTATCAAAACGATTAGGCTAGATGAGTTCGGATAACAAAAATTTTCCTTAAAAAAAATACGGTTTTTTGACAGTTGTTCGAGCTAACGTGCATTGCCAGGCGTCTTTGCATGTTTATAAAGCAAACCTTAAGGAGTTTTTCCGTGTTCAAATATCTGTTAACCGCAGCTTCCGCGATCGCCTTCTCGTTTGTGGGAGCGATGGGTCTTCCGGCGCAGGCGCAACCCCCAACTCTCATGGCGCAAGCGGGAATCTCTAATGCGGCTTCGATTAGTTCCCAAGAGTTAGAGCAGTTCGCCACGGCGATCGAACAGTTGTTAGTTCTCGAACAAACGGCCCAGCAACGCATTGCCTCGGCGATCGAAAATCAAGGCTTCAGCCGGGAACGCTTCGGTCAAATTTATAAAGCTCAGACAGATTCCACGGTAACACCGGATCCGGCCATTTCTGCCGACGAACAACAGCGTTTTGAGCGCGTCGTCGAAACGGCGATAGAGATTCAGGAGGAAGTGCAGCAGCAAAAACAACAAGCGGTTCAAAATCAAGGCTTAGATCTCGATCGCTTTAATGAAATCCTGACCGCCGTGCAAGAAGACGAAGCGCTACAGCAACAAGTCGAGCAAATGTTGCAGCAGTAAGGGGTTCGTTGGGTTCGCTAAAACGGTCGGATTTGAATCGATCGCTAGAAAAAGGGGGAGAGAGAATTCTCCCTCTTTTTCTATGAAGAGGGTTTTTGGCGGTCATGACGATCGCCAGGGAAATCGCCTAACGAACTGCCTTGAGAATTTCATCGTCTAGGGAGAAATCGACCTCGGCGCGATCGCTTCCCGAGGCTAAATAATCGTTAGTAAACGAGTCTTTTAAACCGGAAATTAAATCGTATTCCGGTTGCCAATTGAGTTCGGATTTAGCTTTGTGAATGTCGGCGAAGAAGTGCTGGACGCGCAAGGGGAAGGCTTTGCGTTTGCCGAAGTCAAATTGTTTGGGATCGTAGTGGACTAAATCGAGGGTATCCGGGGATTTTCCGGCGGCGATCGCGCAAGCGCGGGCCAAACCGTCAAAGGTGACGAAGCGATCGCCGGAAACGTTATAAATTTGCCCGATCGCCTCAGAATTGCCGAGAATAGCTGCCATCGCTCGCGCTAAATCTTTGACGTGACCGAGTTGGGTGATATGCGCCCCATTTCCCGGAATCGGAATCGGGCGATCGCGCACGATGCGATCGAAAAACCAGGCTTCGAGGGGGTTGTAATTTTGTGGCCCGTAAATATAGGTGGGACGAATCGCACTGAAGGGTAAACCGCGTTCTTTGAGATAGGTTTCCGTTTCAAATTTGCCTTTGTGACGGCTTTTCGGATCGACTTCGTCACCTTCTACGTGAGGCATTCGATCGGATTTGAGATAGACCCCGGCGGAACTCATGTAAATAAAATGCTTGAGTTTGCCTGCAAATAAATCGGCTAGGGGTTGGGTATCGCTACATTCGCGCCCGTTGTTGTCAAAAATAGCATCAAAACTTTCATCGGCCAGTTTTTCTTTGATTTGTGCCGCATCTTTGCGATCGCCGTGAATTTGCCGGATCCCTTCCACGGGAGCGGGTTTATTTCCTCGGTTGAATAAGACAACTTCGTGACCGTTTTCAACCAGGATTTTTGTCAGATAAACTCCGATAAAACGGGTGCCACCCATAATTAAAATTCGCATATTTTTGAGCTCCTTCGGTTGCTTTTTCACCCTATAGTTTACCGGAAAAGCTAACCGACAGATCCTTCCCGGTCTGCGAATCAGACCCCTCGCGTGGACTGGATGGCGATTTGATGCTCGCTTGTTTCGATAAGAGATCTGAGATGTTCGGCGCGATCGAAAACGTGACGACAACCCGCCTGTGGCGATCGCTGGATTGTCGGTTTTCCTTGAAATTGGCAACCCGTTGAGGGAGAAAGTGCATAATCGGCGATCGCCTCTCCCAATAAAAGGATCGATGGCTCATTTGGTGAGGTCAAATGGGAAACTTCGAGCGCGCGCGATCGGCGCCCCACCAATATGTTACAGACCACTCGATCCAATCGGACAATCTCGAACTTGAGCCTCGACCCCAGGGCGATCGCACCTGGCGCCGGGTTACTTATGCCCTCAACGGAGAGAACAACCGATCTGAAAACTTCAAATATATCGGCTAATTTTTAAAGTTTCTGTAAAGTTTTCATTGGTGAGAAAATAACGAGCGATGACAAGACTTAAGATTAACATATATATAAAACTGCCATATTGTTACCACTTACGGGCTTGTTCAGACTCTGTATTATGCAGACTACAACAACAACGTTTTAAACCCGCAATATCCGGGATCGAATTCAAGCTGATGGGGGGATAGTTATGTCAGGAATTGATGATACTTTTATTTCTACAAACTCCGAATATTCGGGTTATTTCGGTTTAACCGGGTCTACAAAAACTTATTCATTAATCGTTGGCGAACAAGACGATTGGTATCTATCTTTCAGTCATTTGGGAGGCGCGATCGGTGCGGTTTTAGAGAATAGCGCCGGACAAGTTATCCGATCGCAAGAATTAGGCGGTACTGAAGGTTTAAACTCTCTTGATTTAAACAACTTATTGCCGGGAACCTATTCCCTCAAGATAACTTCTTTAGAATCTTCAATAGACTATACTTTTGGGGTAGACAACTTAACGGGATTGGAGACATATTCAGGCTATTTCGTCACTGAAGATGGAACCGTCAATCTCGATATTGCTTACGGCGATAAAAACATTTTTGAAAGTGGCTGGTATAGTCGGCAAGGAATGGAAGATTTTGCCGAAAATTCAATCACTTACTATCGAGAAGCCGCACGGCGGATCTTAAGTAATTCTTTATTGGGGGGACAACTTACTGTTTCTGATTTAGAAGATTTATCCGCCAGTACCGGGGTATTTTCTTGGGAAGAGAGTTTAACTCAGTCCCTAGAAGAGATTAATACTCGAATCTCCCAGACTTTGACCATGCAGCCGGGAGATGGGTTTGGCTTGATGCTTCTCCCGAAAGGAACGATCCAAGAGTTTTTTGAGAATCCTAATTTAAATGGCACTCACCGACCAGTTTTGTCGATCGCTCCCGATATCGGCAATGGTTTATATATTCGCCAACAAGACACCGACGATGGGATTATTTTAACCATTGAAGGGGAAGGCGGGAAACAGGATAAAGACAATAATAATAATGATAGTTTTATTTATATTGAAAAAAAGCTGTCCGAGGCGATCGCCGCTCCAGAAACGGCCACGGAGGAACCGCAAAACCCTCCAGTTAACGAAACTACCAATCCATCAAATACATCAGTAGAAGAACCGATCGATTCTCAAATTGAGGAAGCTACCAATGCAGAAAATGAAATTAATAATATCCCAGTAGCAGCAGCTTTCGATTTTCCAGAAGATGAAGTCACTAATTCCCCAGAGGAAGCTCTCGATCTTCCAGAAAACGAACAGAACGATTCACCTGAAAATAATGACATTGCGATCGCACAAGAACCGGAAGAATTAAAACCGAGAAATAATAATATTCCGCCAAAAGATCTCGACTTGACGATCTCCGGGGGTGAGTCCGGTCAATCAAAAATGCTGGCTGGAACTGTGCGCGATCGCAACGGCTTTGAAGATCTCGATCGCATCGACTTCTTCTTACAAACGGCAGGTCAAAATTGGAGGCAGATCTCGTCTGTAACCGAGTTTGAAGCCAACGATTCCGACACGACCGCCGCCAGCTTTAGCTACGAGTGGGACGAAGAGCTACCGCCAGGAACGTATCGCGTGAAAGCGCGCGCCTACGATCGCGCCGGGAAAACCAGCCAAGTTGTCATCGAATCCTTCACCGTCCCTGACAACCCATCCGAACCCGTCCCCGTCGAACCCGTCCCCGTCGAACCGACAATCCCGGAAACCCCAGGAAAGCAACCACCGATCGTTACTCCGCCTCAGACCCCAGCACTTCCTGGAGAACCTCCGAATTCATCTCCGGTAAATCTACGCTTCGATGTTTTCCCCTTGTATACCAACGGCGAAATCCTCAGTTTTTCTGGGGGGAAAGTCGAAGATGCCGACGGCGCCACCGACCTCGATCGCATTAAATTTGAACTGGTCAACGGTAACGGTGAAATTATTGATGCAGGAGAGGTCACGGAATTTGCGATCGACGTTAATGGAGTAATAACCTTTGACTTCAGTTACGATTTGAGCGACTTAGCGCCGGGAAGCTACGAACTGCGCGCCATCGCCTACGATCTCGAAGGACTCGAAAGTAACGTCGCCAGCGATCGCTTTTCTCTAATTAGCGATCCCGTCAGCTTTCAACTCTCCGACGAATTCAAACTCGACGCCGCCGCCGCCGCCGATTTAAACCGTTATAGTGCAGAAGAATTAGCAAAAACAGACAAGTGGGTCGTTTGGGTCACCCCAGGACAGTCCGCCGAACAATTAGCCGCCTCACTTCAAGCTGTGAATTTAGGTGAAACCGGACAACTTCCCAATACTTATATTTTCAAATTTGAATCCGGTCCACAACCTCAGACTTCGCCAGAATATATCAGCAATCTCCTCGCCGAAACTGATGGCATTGAATTTGCTTACCCCGAGGTTCCCGTTCCTCTGAAATTGATGCATGTCCCAGAGGATTATCTTTTTGAAGATACACAATGGCCGTTTCAAACGAACTTTGAATCCGGGATCGACTCCAATGTATCAGCCGCTTGGGATCTGATTAACCCGAGGACAGGTGAACCCGTGCGAGGTAAGGGTATTGTCATCGGGATTGTCGATGATGGACTCGAATATACCCATTTAGAATTACCCCAAGAACGATATTATCCTGAATTGAGTTGGGATTTTAGCGATAACGACAGCGATCCCTTGCCTTACTCAGAAACAACCTTTGAATTCGATCTTTCTAAAGAAACACCAACGGTAGATGGCATCGAAGGAATTGAATATCAATTTCCGGTTAACCTAACTGGAGAGATTACCGATTTAAGCGTTGCGTTTGAGATGTCGCAAAAAGGAAAAGGAGGAAAAGGAGGAAAAGGAGGAAATAATTTACCCAATTTACAAGATTTTGATTTCATTTTACACAGTCCGGCCAGACCCGATATCGATCCCTTTGACTGGCGCAGTTTTGCCGGGTATTGGTGGAGTTTTCCTGGATGGCACGATTTCCAATTCTCCCAACGCGCTAAACTCGATCTTGACGGAGATGCAGATCGGATAGAACTCAATTTAGATCAGTTTGAGAGTAATTATCCCGCAGGAATGTGGAAATTACAAATTAAACCGAAAACACCGTTCAAAAATGAAGGAGAAATGCAGCAGGCGCAACGGCAGTTCGAGCAATTGATTCAGGAATGGTCGTTAAAAATTGAAACAGCTAATCCTCACGGCACCTCAGTTGCTGGGATTGCGTTACCTGAAGAAAACGGTGAGGGGTTAGTTGGTGTGTCTCCAAAAGCTGGATTTGCTGGCTTGCGATTAATCGGGAATACCGATGCGGTCAACCCGACTTATGATTCTGAGGGATGGTTGATTGCTAGTGCTTTATTCGATGGAACTTCTGCTTCCACAGAAGAAAATCGTAACCATGGAATTGATATTTTCAATAATAGTTGGGGACCGCAGTACATGCGGGAAATCCCCTTAGCCTTAAGCGCGATCGAAAGAGGCTCTCAAGAAGGTCGTGACGGACTCGGCAATATTTATGTATTTTCTGCGGGCAATGATGGAGCTAATATTGGCAATATTAACTACAACAACTTAGCTAATTCTCGTGGAGCGATCGCCGTCGGTGCTATTACCCGCGATTATCATTACGCACCTTACAGTACGGGAGGTGCATCAATATTCATCTCAGCCTTTTCTGACAATGCCAGTGAAGACTATCAAATCCCAACTACAACCGTTGAATCGGAATTTGTTGGTGACTTTGGAGGCACTTCCGCCGCCGCACCTTTTGTCTCTGGAATCATTGCCTTAATGCTAGAAATGAATCCTGATTTAACCACACGAGACGTCCAACATATTCTCGCTAAAACTGCATATAAAAACGATCCCGAACATCCCGACTGGCAAGAAAATGGCGGTGGATATCATGTCAATCCGCACTACGGATTTGGTGCCGTCGATCCCGTCGCCGCCGTCACCGCCGCCAAAGACTGGACGCCAGTCGCAGAAGAGGTTCGCGTAAGCGCAGAAAATAAAATCAAAAATGTCTTTAAAGACATTCTCGACAGCCAAGGAACGAGCGATTCTATTAAGATTACTGAAGATATCAGCGTCGAACATGCCGAGGTTTTGCTCAATCTCGCTCATGGTGATTGGAAAGATTTAAAAATCGTTCTCAAGTCTCCCGATGGGACAGAATCGCATTTAATGAAATCGATTGGGGACGATCCTTATGGCATTGGTGAAACCTATGAAGTTCATCCCAAATCGAATTATTGGACGATGACTTCCGTTCGTCATTGGGGAGAATCGTCACAAGGAGATTGGACGTTAGAAATTTATGACGAGAACGACAATCAAATTGAAGGTGAGTTAATTTCTTGGCAGCTAAATCTTTACGGGACTAAACCCACTGTAAATATTACCGCGACTCAACCCAATGCGTCGGAAAGTGGCACTCCAGGTGAATTTACGGTCACTCGTACTGGCAATTCTAAAAATGCCTTGACCGTCAATTATCAAATTGCAGGGACGGCGACTAATGGAGACGACTATCAACCCCTCACGGGAACCGTAGTGATTCCGGCGGGAGAAACTTCGACCACGATTGATATTAATGCGATTAAAGATTCAGCAGTAGAAGAAGATGAAACAATCGAACTCACTCTTAGTGAAGAGAGTACATACGTTCTGGGCAATCAAAATAATGCAGTTGTTACGATTGAAGATAGTCTACCACTTATTACCTTAGAAATAACTGATGCTTTAGCTAATGAAAATGGCAATGCAGGACAGTTTATTGTCATACTCAACCGAGAGCCCTTAAGTACGCCAATTACAGTTAATTACTCTATCGGTGGTGATGCAACTCCTGAGATTGATTATAAAGAATTGTCTGGAAGTGTAACCATTGAGGCAGGACAAAACATATCAACTGTTGGTGTTATACCCAAACGAGATTATGAGTTAGAAGATGATGAAACCATCACTATTCAACTAGTTGAAGGTGACTACGAAATTGGCACTGGAGGTAGCCATTCTATAGTTTTGAGTGACCAACATCCAATTAATACGATTTCTAATGAAGCAATTGGTCGAGATGTCCACAGATTTGTTGAGTGGGAAAGTCGTTGGCAAAATGGTGAAAGTTTAGAGGATCTCCGCCCTGAAATCATTGAAGCGGCTGGGGACGATCGAGGTAACAAGGAGATTGAAACAGCAATCGCTCAGATTTTTGAGGATGTTTTGGGGCGTGATGTTGAAGTAGATGAGCTAGATTACTGGCGTTCTCGTTTGGAAGCAGGTGCAACTTTGGCTCAGGTACGTCAGGAAATTAATACTATTATTGACGAGTCAATAGAACTGATTGATACAACTCAACCAATTTACACGAATCCCAACACAGGCAATCGGTACGTTGTAAGTAGTGCTGATAGTTGGTTGGGGGCTCAGGAACAGGCTAAAGCTCTCGGGGGGAATTTAGTAATCATTAATGATGCTGATGAACAAAATTGGCTGCTTGAGACTTTTGGTAAAGAAATAAAATATTGGCTGGGATTAACAGACAGTGAAATTTATGGTACACAAGAGGGAAGTTTTAAATGGGTTGATGGTAGCCCTATAAGCTATTTAAATTGGCATCCTTCAGAACCAAATAATAAATCACCTGAGACAGGAGGCGAGGATTTTGTTCATATGAATCATAATATTGAAAACTTCCCCAATGAAGGAGTCTGGAATGATTCACCTAATCATTACGAGATAGCAGGGAATGGGGAATTACATGACATTTCTCGTTTAGGATTAATTGAAATAAAGGCAGAATAATGTTGATATCTTTAAAATCACTACTAACTAATTTTTCATTAGGTTGCTAACATAAGAAATGGTATCTACAATTAAGTTTACTGTCCGGGCAATTTGTATTAACTTTACAGAAGGATTGTAATATTTTTGTAGCAAAGGTAGGGACACGGCATTGCCGTGTCCCTACAGAAATTTGGCTGATTGAAGATGGATAGATGTTTGGGGTGCATCAACTATGAGAGCTGAAAAAACAATAAAGCTATCTCATTTTTGCTTAATTTCTGGAAGTTTTTTGATTGGGGCTTTTTGGGGGGATGCGTCACCTGCGATCGCGCAAATTATCCCCGATTCTACGCTTCCAGAAAATTCAGTTGTTAATTCCGATCGCAATAACTTCCAAATTGATGGAGGAACGACAAGAGGGGCGAATCTCTTTCACAGCTTTGATGAATTTTCTATCCCGACGGGAGGAAATGTATTTTTTAATAATGCTCCGAGCATTCAAACAATTTTTTCGAGAATTACTGGGAATTCTATTTCTAATATTGACGGCGCGATCGCCGCAAATGGATTTGCTAATTTATTTTTAATTAACCCCAATGGAATCATCTTCGGACGTAACGCTCAATTGCAGATTGGCGGTTCCTTCTTCGCGACTACGGCGAATCGAGTCGGTTTTGAAGATGGCAGTTTTTTCGAGACCGATCCAGTTATAGAAAATCCTATTTTAACCGTTAGTTTACCCAGTCAACTCCAGTTTGAAAATAATTCAGCGAGTATAATTAATCGTTCTCAAGTTAGACCGGACGGATTGCCGCCGAATAGTATCGGCGCCCCTTTAGGGTTAGCCGTAGCCCCGGGGAGAAGCTTAGGATTATTGGGGGGAAATCTGAGTTTTCAAAATGGAAATCTTACAGCATTTGAGGGACAAATTGAGCTCGGTAGTGCGATCGATGGCACGATCGATTTAACTCCCAATTCTGGGGGTTTTTCTTTTAATTATAATGGGGTGAGGCAATTTGGCAATGTTGAATTATTCCAAAATTCAATAGTCGATGCAAGTGGAGCTCCCCCGCGATCGCCGATGGATGAACCGGGGAGTGGAGGAGCAATTCAAGTACGGGGCGATCGCCTAATTATAGAGAATTCTGGAATTACGAGTAGTACCTATGGATCTCTACCCGGACGAGAGTTAACTTTTAAAGCCCGAGACATCGAAATTAGTGGATTTTTAGAATTACCACCCCCTCCTAACTTACCTCCAAATGTGCCTTTCAATCCTTTTTTTGCAGCAGGTTTATTCGGACAAACAGAGGGCAATGGTAATGCAGCAAATTTGAGGATAGAAGCCGATCGCCTCCGCCTCCAAAATGGCGGGCAAATTTCAACCAGCACTTTTGCAGCAGGTCGAGGAGGCGATCTAGAAATTCGGGCGGGAGAGGTAGAAATTAGTGGGTTTTCAATTGCAGGTCTGAGTAGTATCACCAGTATTGTCGAACCGATTCCCGATGCGCCAATATTAGCAACGGGCAATGCAGGTAATATTGAAATTACGAGCGATCGCCTCTCGATAACAGAAGGGGGAACGATTTCTGCGGCAACTTCCGCCATTGGCAATGCAGGAAATATCACGATCGCCAATAGCGAAGTCTTAGAAATAAGCGGAGTTGCTACTAATCCAGAAGGGAGCTTTGCAAGGAGTCGGATCGCTACTTTTGTCACCCCCATAGCAACAGGAAATGCGGGAAATATTCAGATTATTAGTAAATTTCTACGCCTCGGCGATCGCGCAGAAATTACGGCATTAACAACAACAGATGTAGCGGGAGGACAGATCGATATTAATGTTGAAGACTTGAGCATTCTAGGAGGTGCTCAAGTTTCGGTTAATACCGTGGGTTCCGGACGGGGAGGTAATTTAAATGTCACCAGTTCGGAAACTATAGAATTAGTTGGAACCGATGCAACGGGTATTCCGAGTGGACTTTTTAGTCAGTCTCAACCTTTCCCAATTTTCGACGAACAATCGGGGGAACAGATAGGAGAAATTAGCACGAATCGAGGCGATGCAGGCGATATTTCCGTAACAACAGATCGCCTCATGGTCCGTGAAGGGGCGGCAATTTCTGCCGATACATTTACCGACGGACGAGGCGGGGCCGTGACGGTCAATGCGAACGAATCGGTGACGGTCACGGGACGATCTGCATTCCCCCTACAGCAACCTCGACCCTCACAAGATGCGGATGGCTTTCTACCCAGCCGGATTACTGTGGTCACCGGGAATAGTGGCGATGCAGGCGGTTTGCAAATCGAAAGTGAGGAATTAACGATCGCCGAACGCGGCAAAGTCGCAGTGGATGCGGCATCTGGTGGCGGTTCGGCGGGGGATTTAACGGTGATTACCCCCAAATTGCGCCTGGATACGGGAAGACTGACCGCAGAAACCGCTTCCGGCGAAGGGGGAGATATTATCGTGCGATCGCGCAGTATATTTTTGCGCCGTCAAAGTCAACTCTCGACCACGGCGGGAACCGCAGATTTTCCAGGAAATGGAGGCAATATCGACCTCGACACCGAGATTATTGCTGCGTTAGAAAATAGTGATATCTCTTCCAATGCTTTTGAAGGTCGGGGTGGGGTCATTGGAATTTCCGCACAAGGAATTTTCGGATTGGAAGTGCGATCGCGTGAGGAACTCGATCGCCTGTTCGACGGGGATTTGAGCCAATTCGATCCCACCACAAATTTACCCGAAACGAGCGATCTGACGGCAATTTCGCGCACAGATCCGACCTTAAGCGGTGAAATTGGACTCAACACCCCCGATATCGACCCCAATCGCGGGACAGTGGAATTTGAAGAAGAAATCGTCGATGTCGCCGGACTGATCGATCGCGACCCCTGCCGTTTGGCCCGTGGCAGCGAATATCTCGAAACCGGAAAAGGCGGTATTCCGCAATCTCCGGGCGATCGCCTCGACCCGATCGCCCCCTGGGAAGATTGGAGTCTCACCGACGAAGTACCCGAAAACCGCAGCGATTCCCCTCCAAATCCAGAGGATCGCTCATCTCACTTACCCCAGCAAGCCAACGCGATCGAACGCAGCGATACTGGGGAATACCGCCTCATCTCCACGACAAGTGCGATCGATCGCTCCTCTCCCTTTTCATCTCCCGCCTGTCCCCCCTTCCTCCCCACAAAAACCCTCGATCGGACCGACGGCCAAATCGCAGCCGTAACCGCCGAAACCTTGCCCGTGAGGGAGTTTGCAATTGAAAATAGCAGTGCGTTTACCCCAGACGAACTCGCCGAAATCGGCGCCGCCTACCGCGATCGCCCCCTCACATTAGCCGAGCTCGACGAAGTGCGATCGCAACTCGAACAGCTCTACCGCGATCGCGGCTACCTCGGTACCTTCGCCGTCATTCCCCCCCAAACCGTCCGCAACGGCATCGTCACCGTCCAAGTTTTAGAAAACCGTCTCGCCAAAATCGACATCCAGGCGATCGATCGCGACCGCTCCGCCTACACCAAATATATCGAAAACCGCCTCGGACTTCAACGCGGCGACCTCCTCAACCGCGATCGCCTCCTCGAAGCCCTCTACACCCTGCAATTCGACCCGCGCATCGAAAGCCTCTCCGCCGAACTCTCCGAAGGCGTCCGCCCCCAAACCAGTTTCCTCACAATCCGCGTGAGAGAAGCGAACCCCTGGCGCTCTCAACTCTCTTTAGATAACGGACGCGCCCCCTCCGTCGGCAGTTTTCGCCGCCAAGCCCAACTCAGCCAATACAACCCCCTCGGACTTGCCGGACTCGCCACCGTCAACTATGCCAACACCGACGGTAGCAACACCTGGGATTTTGCCTACACCCTGCCCGTCAACTCCCGTAACGGTAGCCTCAGCTTCCTCTACAGCCGAGGAGCCAGCGAAATTGTCGAAAAACCCTTTAACGAACTTGACATCGAAGCCGATTCGCGTAATTACGAAATCACTTACCGTCAACCCGTGATCCAGGCGATCGCCTCCCGCAATCGAGAGCTTCCTTTATCGGAAGCGCGAGACTTAGTGCGAACTGAAATCGCCCTCGGTCTCACTGCTTCCCGTCGCGAAAGCCAAACCTCGATTTTAGGCGTCGATTTTCCCCTGTCTCCCGGCGCCGAAAGCGACGGCGAAACGCGGATTTCCGCCTTGCGCTTTTTCCAAGAAGCCTTACGACAAGACAACCGCCAAATTTTCGCCGCTCGTTCCGAATTTAGCCTCGGATTGGACGTATTCGACGCCACCACCCACGACGACGGACCCGATAGCCGCTTTTTCGCATGGCGGGGACAAGCACAGTGGGTGCGGCGCTTGCAAGACAATCCCGCACCCGGTCGCCGCGCTCCCTTACTCCTCGTTCGCGGCGACGTTCAGCTCTCCACCAGCGCCTTACTCCCCCTAGAACAATTCGGAATCGGCGGATCGAATAGCGTGCGCGGTTATCGTCAAGATTCTTTATTAACTGATAATGGCGTTTTGGCGTCCGTCGAATTGCAATATCCCTTATGGTCATTTCCCCGTTTGGGCGGCAGTTTGAGCCTGATTCCCTTCGTCGATTTCGGTGTCGGTTGGAATTGGGATGAAGGCGATCGTCCCACGAGCGATCGTAACACGTTGATTTCAACCGGATTGGGTTTACAATTACAACTGAGCAATAAATTTCAAGCTCGTTTAGATTGGGGACTTCCGTTAATAGAGATCGATTCGAGGGAACGGACATGGCAAGAAAATGGGGTGCATTTTTCCGTCAATTTTACTCCTTTTTAAAGCGAGTAAAAACATATTTAATTTGGAGTCTTCTCGGTTTATTGCTAGCGGGAATCACTCCGGTTTCGATCCTCGCTCATTCGGCTCATCCCACCCAAGTTTCCCAACTTCCGAATATTTCCCAACAGGGTTCGGAGTTGGTCGAACGCGGTCGAGAATTTTACGAGACTGGAGACTATCAAAATGCGGTAACGGCTTTAACTCAAGCCCGCGACTTATATCGTCAACAGGGAAAAGTTTTGAATGAGGCGATCGCGTCGAGTTATTTATCCTTAGTCTATCAAAAAATTGGGGATTGGCAAGCTGCCGAACGGGCAATTTTATCCAGTTTAGAAGCCCTTCCCCTAACGGGGGGAACCGATGCGGAAAGGCAAACTCGCGCCCTCGCGCTCAATACAAAAGGACAGTATCAATTACAAGTCGGACAAGCAGAATCCGCTTTTGAAACTTGGGAGCAAGCCGAGCAGGATTACGCTAGTGTAAATGATACGAAAGGCATTTTGGGAACGCAAATCAATCAAGCCTTAGCCTTAGAGCAAATGGGTCATTATCGGCGTTCTTGCAATAGTTTATTGAAGGGGTTGGGAGTGCCAGGGAAAACCTGCGATCGCTTACCGAAAGACGAGGCAGAATTAAAGGAATTTGTCGGAGAATTTGAAGCAATTGAGAATTTGGAATTGCGGGCGCTTGGCTTGCGAAGTTTGGGCAATGCGTTACGCGCGATCGGGCAGTTGGAAGCCTCGGAATGGGTGTTGAATGAGAGTCTGAAATTAAGCGATCGCCTCAATTCATCGGACTTACAAAGTTTGAATTCACTACATTTAGGTCATACCCTTGCAGCCTTAGCCAATCGCCAGAAAAACTACGGTTTAGAAGCAGAATCAAAACAAAGTTTGGAAAAGGCAGTCCAACTTTATCAAAAAGTAACAATAATTGCCGACAAGCCCCTATTAAAAGTTTTAGCTCATCTCGGAATTTTGCAATCGTATTTATCCGGTAATTTCGCGATCGCTGACGAGAAAATTAGCGATTTAGTTGCAACTATTCAGTCTGAATTAAATACTTTAAACTCCAGTGCTACTTTAGTTCGAGTGAGGCTTGATTTGGCGTGCAGTTTAATGAACTGCAATTCATTACAAGAAAACGATCGCCCTGCTTTAAATTTTTTGTCCGACAAAGAACTTGAAACTCTCATCATTACTGCCTTACAAGATGCGGAAACCCTAAATCATCAACGGCTCATTTCTACCGCCAAAGGAACTTTAGCTAAGTATTACGAATTTTATGCCAGTAACTCCCAAGAATTAACCGAACAAAATTGGCAAGAAGCTAAGCAGCTTACCGAAGGAGCCCTTGAAGATTCTGAAGCTATAGCAGCGCGAGATCTGGCTTATCAGTGGAAATGGCAACTGGGACGCTTATTGGCGAGTCAAGGGAATCGAGAAGGGGCGATCGCCTATTATCAAAAAGCTATTGAAGACCTCGATATTCTTCGTAACGATCTGCTTAAAATCGATCCAGATATTCAATTTTCATTTCGAGATAATGTCGAACAAGTTTATCGAGATTTCGTCGATCTTCTTTTGAAAGATCCGAAAACAGAAAACTTAAATATAGCCCGCGAACAAATTGATAAATTACAACTGGCTCAATTAGAAAACTATCTCAATTGCCGCTTGGATTCAACGGTCGCACCCCAAAAGATTATTCCGCCAGGAACTGCAGTTATTTACCCCATTATTTTGCGCGATCGTCTAGAAGTCATTGTCGAATTAGAAGGAGGAAAATTATATCATTATCCCCCTCAATTAATTGACAAAGCATCGATAGAATCTCTTTTAAAAGAATTCCGCATAGAATTAGAAACACAAGGTTTTAGTCAACAAGGTAAAAATATTGCTCGACAAATTTATGATTGGTTAATTGCTCCCGGCGAACAACAGAATATCTTGAATGACGAAACGATAACACTGGTTTTTGTTCTCGATGGGAACTTAAGAAGTATTCCCATCGGGAGTCTTTATGACGGAGAACAATATCTAATTGAAAAATATGCGATCGCCCTATCTTTGAACTTAAATATTCCCGTCTCTCAACCCCCCGAAAACTTAACTACACTTCTGGGGGGACTTTCTGTAGATCCACAATTTCGTAACTTACCGGAATTACCTGCAGTAAAAAATGAACTGCAAACGATTCAAGAAATCATTCAATCAGAAGTTTTATTAGACCAAGACTTAACCTTAAATAGTTTAGAAAACGCAACGCAGTTTTCAGACTACCCAATTGTGCATTTAGCAACTCACGGTCAGTTCAGTTCTAATCCTCAAGAAACATTTCTAATTGTTTATCCCGATCCTTCAAGTAATGAGGATGACAGAATTATTCATTTAGAAGAATTAAGTAATTTACTGCAAAGAGGCGATCGCAGACCGATAGAATTACTGGTTTTGAGTGCATGTGAAACGGCTAAAAATGATAACCGTGCGACATTAGGAATTGCAGGGGTAACCATTAGAGCTGGTGCACGCAGTACCTTGGCTTCTTTATGGACTGTTAACGATACCTCAACAGCAACACTCATGCAGGAATTTTACCGAAATTTAATCGAACGAGGATTAACTAAAGCTGAAGCACTCCGCCAAAGCCAAATTAAATTACTAGAACAGGAATATATCTATGACGATCCATTATTTTGGGCTCCTTATGTTTTAGTTGGGAATTGGGAAAGCCTTTTTAATTCTTGAAGCCTCCCCAATCTATTTATTTCACTACTAAGGGAGAACAATGCAAGGTCTCATTTGCAATTTCTTCAAATCCTACTTGGACTAAAAATTCACGCCAGTTTTGAGACACTATCGGATCTTGAGGATTTTGGCACTTCTGTTCCGCTAATTGAGCGATAGTTTCGTGCCAAATCCCATTTCTCGCGTAAATATGCGATTCTTCATCATCACTGAGGGCTAATTCTTGTTGTAATTGAGTCGGATCGATCCGTTCGATCCAACTATTAACTGTTGGATTTTTAGCCGGACTTGTCGGATCGCAAACTAAAGAAAAGTACCATTGGTATTCATTACCTATCGGTAAAGGCTTACCGAGTGGTAAGCGAAAATAAAAAATCCCCACTTCTCCAGGTAATGCAATTTCAATCGGATCTTCAATCAGATTTTGAATTTTAAAGTGAGCTGTTTTAAGATTAGAAGAAATTTCAGGAAGATAAACCCAAAAAGTGGGGTACTCTTCGATTGTCCAACCCATTGTATAGGTAAAACCTTCAGGTAATTGAGATATTCCCGGATCTTGATTATCTGGTGTCAAAGGAGTTAGTGCAATTGGCGACGCAACCAATTCTTCACAATCACCTCGTTCGGAACCATTAGTTGTATTTGAAGGTTTTCCTCTATCTGGAGGATCGTAAAGTGGAGGTTCTTCACTTTTATAGAAGTTGTTTAAATTATTGCTAGTTTTGCCAAAGATATTTCCGGCTGAAATACCGACTAAATAAGTTAATATACTCAAAGAAGAAGTGGCGAATAAAACAACGAAATTGACTTTGGTTTTCATTTCTTATCCTTCCGATTACAAGAAAAATTATTTTTTACTGTATTTTAAATACATCAAAGTTGCCAAAACAGAAAACAAGGCAGGAATAAAAGGAAGCCATAAACCAAAATTTAAAGATAGAACATAGCTAATCATTAGAAACAATACTACCAAAGAAATTTTCATTTGTTTGATAATTTTTGATTTGAAAAATTTAACAAAAATTGCACTTATTAAACTTAATAGATAAATATAAAGATGCTCGAAAAAAGGAGGCATAAAATACAGTAAAGGTCGTCGATTTTCTACTGCACTCAATAATTGACTAGTTTTGTGAGCATGAATCAGTAGAGATGGCCATTCTCCGTATGGCGTTAAATCGTGGAATTCTTGTTTTATTTTTTCTGATAAATATCCAATAATAACAATTTTATTGCTGAATATATTTATATTTTTTTCGTTAAAAAGCTGCTCTAAATTGATTTTTTTTATAAATGGATCTCCTGCTCGGTAATTGAGTAAAATTTGAGAGCCTTTTCCGTCATGAATTTGATAACTTCCGATCGAGCGATCGAGTGGTAGTAGCTGAATTTCAGTATCCCCCCATAAAATGACTGAATCGTTATGATTGTTTCGATCTATTTTTTTATCTTTTTGCCAAAGATACCATCTAGCTAATTGAAAACTTAAAGAATTAGAACTCGTACAGGAGTTTTTCGATCCGTTTTGTGTAATATTTAATAAATGACGACGAATGACTCCATCCGAATCGGGTTTAAAATTTGTAAAAGTTAAACGTTTTGGATCTAATCCAGGTGGGGGTTGACTTCCGGTGTAGTTATCAGAGTCTTCAAAATGGCAAACCCCCAAAATATTTTTATTGGATTCTTGAAAATATTTTTCTAACTCCGATCTACCTGGCGATGATTCTAGGTCTCTATAAATATTTAATCCAATTACTAGAGGTTTATATTGGTTCACTTTTTGAAGAATTTTTAAAGTCGTTGCGTCACTAATACTCTCGCCTTCATTTAAACGTTCTAAATCGTCATCGGTAATTGTAACGAGTACAATGCGATCGTCTGGATCTTCGGCTAATCGTAACGGGAGCGCGCGATCGTAAGCCCACATTTCTAAAGGTTGTAACCAGCCAAAAGAGCGAATGGTGATGACTCCCAGTGAAACTAAAAGACTGGCAATTGCCGCCGTTTTTAGTTTACGTAAAATACGGCGCGATCGCCACTTCGGATACCGATATCGGCGCGTACTTAATAAATCTTGCCATCGGGGAGTAAACTGACCGGAATGCTGGCAAACGATGGGTAACCAGGTGGCGCCGGGTAACTCTTTTCCTTCCGATTCTAATGCCTCTTGCGCTTTACGGACGGCAGTTTGTAAAAGTTTGCCACTCGAATATTCGGTCAAAAACTCTTTTAAAAACTTTTGGGCGACACGATCGGGTACCGCCTCTTTCATAACGACGATCGCCGGAATTTTTAAAGAGGCTAATTCGTTGGCTAATGCTAAACCTTGACAAGAGTTAAATATTGCTAATTTTAAACCCCGATCGCGCGCCGCTTGCAACGCATTTTTAAACTCGTATACCTCCAACGATTCCCGTTCGTTAATATAAATGCGACCGCGATCGCCCAGACTTTCACTATGTCCGGCAAAAAAGAGAATATCCCAACCTCTTTTATCTCGAATGGCTTCAATTACACGGCGAGAACTGGGCTTATCTAAAAAATGCGGATCGGTATTTGTTAACCCTTGAATAGCTTCGCGGTCTGGCGATAAATTCAAACCGCGATCGTTGCCTAAAATTGATAACATCCGAACTCGTTCGCGATCGGCGATCGCCTCTCCAGAAGGAGCTTGGAAATCGGGCAACATAAAGCCAATGCCAACATCGGGATACTGCTCTAATAAATCCCAAGCATACCAAGGTAATTTCCACAAAAGCTTGTCATTGGTTTTGATGACAAGATAAAACTCATGGCTATAGATCTTGAATTGACTTTTCAATTCTTCCCGAACCGTTCGCCAATGTTCGTTACCTCCGTCGATGAGCCAGTTTTTTAGACTAGCTTCTGTTCGGCGGACTAAATCCAAACAAGCATCGCGATCGTCTTTAAAAGAACTATTGGTCGGTAACTGTTCGTCAATCTCCCAACCTCGAAGATGTCGGAGAGTGACAAATTTTTCAGACCACGTTTCATAGAGCATCTGTAGTTCGGAATTGGGGGCAAGTCTGGCCTGCGATCGCTCGAAAATCAAGCGTCCATTTTGCTCTATTTGAACGGACAAACTCAATCCCTCCTCTAAATTCCCCGTATCGACTTTGAGAAAAGCGATCGTGACCATAATGAACCCTTTAACCTTCTAAACTCAGGCGATAAACGTTTCAGTGAATTCGCGATCGTTCGACGTCACTCGAACTTGAAATACCGTTCCCGAGGGTGGAGTAAAACGGAGTTGGATTGAATTATCTTTTCCTTCTCCTGCCGTATCGCTGCGAGCTTCAACTTCTAACTTAGGAATAACTTCCCCAGTTTCTGATAGAATACTCAATTTTAGTCCAGTAGGCAACTCTTCATTGACCGATCGCACCTGCACGAAAACTCCCAATCGCTCCTCATCCTTGGGAATAATGGCAATAATCAAGGCAATTTCACGAGCATGTAAGCGTAAACCCAAATCGATTAACTTTGCTTTCTTAGTTCCCGATATTGGATTTCCCGGATCTATTTTTCCTAAACTTAAAGCAGCTTGCCAACGCATTTCCTCGTCTTGTTCTATTTTGAGGAGATCGGTTAAGGCGGCGATCGCCTCTGGATGTCCCCGACCAATTTCGCCTAAAACCCCTGCAGCATGATAGCGTAAGTTTTTCTTTTGGTAGGGTTCTAACAAAGAAATAATCGGCGAAATGGCAGCTTCCGATTTTGAATCAATTGGTTCTGTTAAGTGTTGTTCTATGTTCAAATGACCGCGAACGGGACTAGGTTCTAGAGGTTCAAACAAGCTATCAAAAGATTGCCATCCTTCTTTTAACATTTTTTGAGTTTCTTCGGCGATCGCGCCCAACCACTTTTTTAAAGTAATCGGTTCTGTGGAGTTGATTTTATGACTAGAATTTTCTCCGATTTTGCGAGTGTAAAGTTTTTTTTGGTAGCTTAAATTATTTATTAAGCTCAACCATTTATCGGTAGAAATATCAGTTCTAAGCCGAGGAGAATAGAGAGTTGAATCGCTCAAAATATTCAATAAATATTCAGCTTCTCTAGGCTCTATTTCAGGGGGAGAAGGGAGAGTTTCGCGAACTTTCAAGTGACTTGTTAAATTGATAAGATTTAAGTCGCGAACTAATGCATTGAATTCCATAATGTACGTGCGATCGCTCTCCCTATGGCGAGCGACTGTTTTCAGTTGTTCGTGAGTGGTAAACCCTTCAATCTTCAGCCAGTTTTCTTGATCTTCGACATCTAAATTGACGGCAACAGCTAAATAGTAGTCTCCACAATATGCGGGACAATCCACCCATTCTTGAGGAACTATAAACTCCCTACATTCCTCAATTTCGTAAGGAATTAACACGATTCTAATCTCGCCAATTTGCAATGCGGTTCCAGAGACAAACTCTAAAGAGTAAAATAATTGCTCTTTCCCGGGCCACCTTAAAGGCTTTTCTAGTCCTTCTTCCTCAGTCCACTCGTGAAAAAATGGTAATAAAGTATCCAGGGAAATTCGATTGAGATAAGCTGTGTAACGACTTAATGGATTAGATTGATTTTGAGCCAGTTGCCATCCTTTTTCCCTAGTTATTTTGGGAATAGGGATCGAAAAGGTATGAGTTTCTATACCCGTATGAGTGCGACGATCTTTCAACATGGTTCTCCCCTTATTAGTATTGATTCCAATCTTGTTGTTCTAGCCATTGTGAAAGGATTCGGGATATTTTTTCCCAAGATTTCAAATCTTCTATATAAACATCCAGATTTTGCGCTAGCCAGTTTCGGAGATACAATTCCAAAACTTCTAAGGAGATTGATGTGTTATAAATCTTAGCTTTGCCATCTTGAGGTAATCCCGATCCATTTCCTGTTGTCAAACTTTCGAGTGAATCACTGTTCGTGACTTCCTGTAACAAAGTGTTCAAGGCATTTTGATAAAAACACTCCAACCAAGAATTGATATATCGATCGCTCCATCCTTCTAATTCGTACAACAGTTTTTGTTTTAATTGATTTTCGATTTTTTCTAGTGTAGCTAACCCTTCAGAATTTAGCGATTTCTCTGGAAAATCTAAAGAAAAAGAGGGATCGCGTCTTAGCAGATCGCTTAAAAACAGACGGTCTTGACTGTCTAAAGCCTCAACTGCTTCAATTAACGCCTTCTCAATTAAATCGGAGCGATCGGCTGTGGGATACTTCGATCGCAGCCAACGACGCACATACTGAAGAATCCATCGATCGGGGTTGCTAGATTTTTGTAAGCACTTTGCCAATTGCTTTTTATACCTAGCCACCAACCGAGAGATTTTATATTGTTGGATTTCCAGACATTTACCGATATCGGATTGAGTTAAATTGATTCCATAATAAAGGAATAAAACTTTATCCGGATCGACGGGAATGCTTGATTTACCAATTTGAATTTTAAGAATATTTTTACACTGGTTGAGTTCCTGTTCTAATTGAGAATCACTAAATCCCGAGAACAATGATGGAGGTGTTTCTAGAGTTTCTAGAGTTTCTAGACTATCTGAACTGTCTGGATCTTCTAGATCGGGGATTTCTGCAGTAGAGATTAGGGTGTTTGAATTGGTTTGCCGCAAGCTTTCCCAACAATTCTCCATCCATGTTTTGAGTTCTAAGGCACTGAGATCGATGGAGTAAGAAGAAATTTCTAAAGGAACTGACGGTAAGATTCGTTCTGCATTAAAGCAATTGGCAGCTTCTTGAAAATCTTCAATTTTGGGTTCGGGCCATTTACTTCCTAGGGTGCGGTTGGGGGATTGAATGTGATTGATGAGGTAAACTTTTTTAAAATTTTTACGTCCCCACAAAAATCGCGTGATTTGCGGTTCTCTATAACCATTCATTTCTAAAGCGTGTTTGAGATCTTCTTCACTGGTTTTATAAAAACGCCTCCATTTAGAGACGCGGCCAAAATTCAATTCAGCTCTGAGCGTATTGCATAAAATTTGATAAATATAAGTTTCTAAAAGCGCTCCTCGTTGGGGATCGTATTTCTCAAGCCACTCTTTTAGCTGTTGTTCGTTACCGACCGTTCCTCGCAGAATACTTAGAGAATCTTCAATGGGAAGTTCGGGGCAATAAGAGGCTGAATTATTAACAACTTGGCAGCAAGTTCGTTCAAAAAAACTAATTAAATGGGCGATCGCCAATTGTTCTCGGAGAAAAGATTCCCATGCTTCTCGATCGTCCGGACTGGCGTTAATGGCAAGATCGCGCCAAAAGAGGGCTAATTCGGTCTCGGCTTCATGGGAGGGGCGATCGCACAGCAGCGCGAACTCGGGATGATTGGCTCGATAAAGCTCGAAATTCCGCCGCAGTCGAGGTTGGGACTGCAATCGTGGGATGAGACGCCCTCCTTCACTCGTGAATGCCAAAACGCTTGTAAATCGTTCGGCGAAGTGACGCGGTTCTGGAAAGTAGACCATATTTAAGTGACTCTTGTATATAACCCGGGATACTTGAGTGGCCTCAATAGCTTTAAGCCTGCCATTGATTTATTGGAAGAGCAAGGGGTGAATTATGCAGTTTGACGCATTTTTCCCCTCTATTTTGCAAGATGAAGGGGTTATACAAGACGGGGCGCCGGATGAATAAAGGGGAAAAACTGCATGATGACTGCCAGACGGTCCCAATAAAGTTTTCAAAGACGATCGCCAAACGTTAAACGTTCGCAGTTCTCGTTCGTCGATTCGGGTGCATCTTGGGGGCGATCGCGGCAAAACCTTGACAGAAAAGGAGGTTGACCCTCATGAGTGCTACTTTTTGGCAGTGGCTGACCCGATCTTTGTTCCAGCATCCGGTATCGAACCCGTCCTCTGGGTTGAACCCGTCCGATTTCGATTCGATCGCGATCGTGGACGAACCGATTTACCCCTATCAATTGGGTCGGGTGCAGTTTCGTTGTTCCTGGTGGCCCGCACGCTGTTTGCAAGAAACCGTCATCTCTCCCGGTCAATTGGTTCGAGTCATCGGTCAGCACAACATTACTTTATTGGTCGAACCCACTCGATTTTCGGTGAGAGATAAAACCCGTCAATCCCAGTCAGAGTAAGGCGATCGCCCGTTCCGGCACTCGGGGTTTCAAACAATTTTTCAAAAATTTTTCAATTGATTTTGCTCTGGCTGCATAATTTGCCAGGGATGCTCCCAATAAATATGATGTAGGGTCACCGATCGCTCTCGATCCCGACCGAACCATGCCGCCTGTCTATTTTCTGATTGTTTTCTGACTGTGTCCCACAGCAAAAAGGATAATTCTCATGACGTCTGATGGCATCTCGACCAACAATCCTCTCGATGAAAGTTTTGGCGGCGATCCTTTACTTGATGGGTTAGAACAAGATCCGCTCTCCGTAGGTCAACCGGAGAGCGGATCGAGTGAACCAGAGAGTTCGTTGAATCAAACGGGCGCGATCGGTGGAGAATCGAACGAGAATCTCAACCCCTATCTAACGGCAAACTCGTGGGATGAAGCGGAGAGTAGTTCATCTTCCGGGATCGATGTCGGCGAAGAAGGGTTAACGACGGATTCCGATCTCGATCCGGTAACCCAAGAACCTATCAGTGAGGAGGGGAGCGGTCTGACTGGGGATTTGGAACCCGATCCGCTCATTAATCCGGGGATGGAGAGCGAAGCGGAAACGGACGTAGGGGACGAGTTTTCGGGGTCTAGCGAGAATAATGATGGAAATATAGATTTAGGTGAAGATGAGGAAAGTGAGGAAAAAACGAACTCATCGGCAGTCGTAAGTGAGAATGATTTAGATTCAAACGAGAGTGAAATCGATTCTGATGTTGAAGAAAATAGCGACACTGTAGAAAGCGAGAGCAAGGTCATCAATGAGGGAGATTCAGATTTAGAAGATGATGAAAGTCCTGAAAACTCAACTGAGAGCTCAGTTAATGAAGAGGGGAACGATCTAAGCTCGGATAGTGAGGAACCTCCGACCGAAATGGGAGGGACGTCCAACAATCCGGTCAGTTCTGACAGTGAAACTGACGAAGTGACGGCAAGCGACGAAACGGTTTCCGAACAGCCGGGAGAAGATGAAAGTGAGTCCGATCCGGAACCGGAGGCGATCGCAGAAAATCCGCAAGATACCCTAGAACCTGATTCCGATCCGTCTTCCGAATCCGACGTCGATAACTCGGTAGCCAGTGACGATAACGAAGCAGGAACGATTGAGGATAATGCCGATAGTAGTAATGGGAACGAGGGAAGCGAAGCAGAATTAACCGACCCTCTGGAAGAGAATTCCGGTGAAGAGGGTTCCGATAGCAGCAATGAGGAGACGGAAGCCGAGTTAAGCGACCCAACCGAAGACCGTTCCGGTGAGGATGCGGCGACGGACGAAACTGGAGAAAGTGAGAGCGATCCGGTGGTCGATGGCGATACTGGCGAATCGCCGATTAATTTTGACGTAGGCACCTTCACCGTGGGTGAAAGCGGTGAAGTGGGTATTGACTTTCTCTTCGATGGCGGACGCTATCAGGGACAGGTGGCGATCGTCAGTTTGTCCGGAATGGAAGAGTACGAACCGGGTTCGGTCGAATTTATACAAGAGGCGGCTCGCCGTGCTTTAAGTGAGTCGGAATTGGGTCACATCGCGATCGACGACCTCAGCCAAGGGGCAAAATTCGAGGGTTCCCTCGGCGAACGCCAGTGGAATCAGGGGGATTATCAAGGGGTGAAAACCTTTGCGATGCGCCCCGGAGACAAGTTTTTTCTCATGATGGTTCCGAATGGGGCGATCGAGCGCGTGGCGAACGATCCGGCGATCGGTGGTGCCAGTCGTCCCCTATTTTCCCTCGCCACCGCCAATCCCGATGACGAGTATCATGTCGGCCAAATTGCCGATATTACGGGAGATGGAAGTGCTTTTGCTTGGGAAGATTTGCGCGTCGATGCGGGTACCGATCGCGACTACAACGATATTATCTTCCAAGTGCGAGGAGCGAAAGGCGTTGCAGCTCACATGAATGATGTGGTCGATCCACAGAAGGATTGGCGCACGAGTGAGTTGGGTCACAAGTTAGTTGATTATATTACTTCACAACTCCCCGATGACCCGGTAGCCGAACAACCGGAAGACCCGATTGACGAACAGCCAGAAGACCCCGATGACCCGGTAGCCGAACAACCGGAAGACCCGATTGACGAACAGCCAGAAGACCCCGATGACCCGGTAGTTGATGAAGATGATACCGACCCGGTAGTTGATGAAGATGATACGGCTGATGAGGATGACACCGACCCGGTAGTTGATGAAGATGATACGGCTGATGAGGATGACACCGACCCAGTAGTTGATGAAGATAATACGGCTGATGAGGATGACACCGACCCGGTAGTTGATGAAGATGATACCGACCCAGTAGTTGATGAGGATGATTCCGATCTAGATGATGTAGTCATCGAAGACCCGATCTTAGACGAAGAAAACACGGATGATGAGTATGTGCCTGATGTTCCTTTGACAATTGACGATCCCGTTATTACAGAGGAAGAAATTGAAGAAGAATTTGTTGATATATGGATCGCAGAAGATACTCAGATAGATGACTCAGAAGATGATTCTCATATTTCGGATGTGGTGTCAGAAGATGAGGTGATTAACGTTTGGGATATCAAACGGGAAATCGATCCTGCCTGGGAAGAACTCGGTTTAGTTGGTAATCCGGGATCCTACTTTTTAAACCAAGAACCAGTAGTTACGGCTTATAACCAAACAGTGAATGCCGGTGCCAGTATTAGTCCGAGTTTCTATGTGAGTGACCCCGATGGCGATCTCATCACCCATTACTATTTCTACGACGACAACAAAAGCAGCACCAGTGGTTATTTCACTTTCAATGGGGTTAAACAAACCAATCTCTTCTCTGTGACTCCTGACCAGTTGAGCAATGTGCGTTTTGTCGGTGGCTCCGTAGCTGATACTGACGAAATTTACATCGGCGCTTATGATGGTCAAGACTGGGGACTTCAATTTGCCATAATTACCACTCAAAAAGTTAACCAAGCCCCAGTCGTTACAGCTTATAACCAAACGGTAAACTCTGGTTCAAATACCAGCTTGAGTTTCTCTGTCAGTGACCCCGATGGCGATC
>NZ_JAEOXH010000003.1:725900-726851 GCF_016632315.1 Oxynema mangrovii CENA135
CAACTCTGGTTCAAATACCAGCTTGAGTTTCTCTGTCAGTGACCCCGATGGCGATCAAATCCGTTATTACTATTTCTCTGACAACAACAGCAGCAGCACTAGCGGTTACTTCACCGTCAATGGTGTCAAACAAACTAGCGGATTCTATGTAGACCCAGACAAGTTAAACACCGTGCGTTTTGTCGGCGGTTCCGCCGCAGGCACAGACCCAATTCGGATCTGGGCTTATGATGGTCAAGACTGGGGATATAAAGATGCCACGATGACTACTCAACAAGTCAATCGGGCTCCCGTAGTCACGGCATACGATCGCACCGTCAACTCTGGTTCAAATACCAGCTTGAGTTTCTCTGTCAGTGACCCCGATGGCGATACAATTACCAGCTATTATTTCTCGGATTACAACAGCAGCAGCACTAGCGGTTACTTCACCGTCAATGGAGTCAAACAAACCAGCGGATTCTTTGTCAATCCAGACCAGTTGAGTAACGTGCGTTTTGTCGGCGGTTCGGCAGCAGGCACAGACCAAATTCGCATCTATGCGTATGATGGTCAAACCTGGGGTTCCAATGATGCCACGATGACCACTCAACAAGTCAACCGGGCTCCCGTAGTCACCGCTTATAACCAAACCGTGAAGCGTAACCAAAGTATCCAACCATCCTTTAGCGTCACTGATGCCGATGGAGATACCATGACTCGCTATGCCTTCTTTGACGGCAACACCAGCAGCACCAGCGGATATTTCACCGTCAATGGTGTCAAACAGGCAGCCGGTCAAACCTTCTATGTAAATGCAGACCAGCTCAATACCGTTCGCTTTGTTGGTGGCAGCAGCAACAGCAACGATTATGTTTACACCCGAGCCTATGATGGCAGTGCTTGGAGTAACTGGAAAGACTACTTGATGAAAACTGAAGGTGGTTCTAAGCCCGTTGTCAGTGCTACTGA
>NZ_JAEOXH010000003.1:726951-758992 GCF_016632315.1 Oxynema mangrovii CENA135
CAGCTCACCAAACTTTCTATGTAGATGCAGACAAACTACACACAGTTCGGTTCGTAGGCGGTTCTGTGGCTGGTAACGATAAGGTATATGTATCTGCCACTGATGGACTTGACGGGTGGAGTACCTGGCAAGACTACTTGATGAAAACTGAAGGTGGTTCTAAGCCCGTTGTCAGTGCTACTGACCAAACCGTGAAGCGCAATCAAAGTATCCAACCATCCTTTAGCGTCACTGATGCCGATGGAGATACTATGACTCGTTATCGTTTCTATGATGGTGACAACAGCAGCACCAGCGGTTATTTCACCGTCAATGGTGTCAAACAGGCAGCTCACCAAACTTTCTATGTAGATGCAGACAAACTACACACAGTTCGGTTCGTGGGCGGTTCTGTGGCTGGTGACGATCGAGTATATGTATCTGCCACTGATGGAATTGATGGGTGGAGTACCTGGCAAGACTACTTGATGAAAACTCAAAGTGGTTCTAATCCAGTGGTGACAGCCAGCGACCAGACTGTAAATTCCAATGAGTCGATGAAACTATCCTTTAGTGTCACCGATGCAGATGGAGATAGCATGACTCGCTATGCCTTCTTTGATGGCAACAGCAGCAGTACCAGTGGTTATTTCACCGTCAATGGTGTCAAACAGGCAGCCGGTCAAACTTTCTATGTAGATGCAGACAAACTGGATACAGTTGCCTTTGTTGGCGGTGCAATAGCCGGTATTGATGGATTATATGTCCGTACCAGTGACGGCGTTGACGGCTGGAGTAACTGGAAACAGTTTAATGTTTCCACCAAAGCAACAGTTATCAACGATTGGTTTGAGCAGAACATTAAAGATGCGGCAATTCGTTCCTTAGCCCGATCGCGCTTCCAAGATGGTCTACTCGATCGCAAAGACATGATCGACATCTTCATCAATGCCACAGACGGTGGGGTAGTCGATACTTACGAATTTGCTGACCTGCAAACTTTAACCAGCAACACCGACTACATCAAAATGCCGGACTATGTGCAGATATTGTCCACCAAGATTTCCCACGGAAATCCAGCCAACAAGAGTTACCAAGGCACTTATCTGGGTAACTTACAAGCTGGCAGCAGTGGGGAACATCTTGGCAAGCTGATTAAAAAGCACTTCTTAGGCAAGGATCATCCAGCTTGCAAAGGTCAGTTCACTTACGGTAATGGGACTGTTATTGATTTGGAGTACAAAGAAGCTCAAGGCAATCTTTTCCAAGATGACATCAGTTATAAAGATGTGAAACAAGGAATCGCCGGGGATTGTTATTACTTAGCCTCATTAGCCGCTGTTGCCCAGAAGACACCTAATGTCATTAAAAGTATGTTTATTGACAATGGTGACGGTACTTATACGGTGCGTTTCTTCAACAATGATCAGGTTGACTATGTAACGGTTGATCGCTATTTACCGACCATGAACAATGGATCGCTTCCCTTTGCGAAAGTGGGTGGCAAAGAGAATACTTACAAGAATTCCGCCAATGAGTTATGGGTCGCTTTAGCGGAAAAAGCCTACGCTCAAATGAATGAAGCGGGTTGGATGAAGCGGTACACAAAAGAAGGAATTGACCTTCACGGACTTAATTCTTACAAAGGAATTGAAGGTGGTTGGACAAATGTTTCAGTGGCTCACATTAATAATCAAAGTGGCACTTGGAAGGATCTAAAATCATCTACAGCTAGTAGCGTTGTTACCGCCTTTAACTCTGGCAAATTAATTAATTTTGCTTCTTTTGGCCTTGATGCTTCAGGCCAAGGCCCTACAAAAGGCTCTTCTGTTGTTTCTGGTCATGCTTACCCAATGGTTGGTTACAATCAGTCTACTGGTAAGTTCACACTATTTAATCCTTGGGGATTGGATGGCGGATACGAAGGTGGCGACTCCGCTTTTAAAAAGGGCAAATTAGAAATGACTTGGAACGAGCTTCAAATCTACTTTAGTTATTGGACAGTGAACGGTTAAGGTGATTCATGCCACCTATTGTCTCTAGTTAGGTGGCCAGAGACTGGGAAATGCTTTCTCAGTCTCTTCCCGGAATTCTTGGAAATTAAATATCGGAAAAATATGGACTCTATCCCTTTTCTAACAATCAACCAACAGACCATCTCTCTGAGTCAAGCCATTGGTTATCTAAAAGCGTCCGGGAAATTTGGCCTCTTTCTTTCAGAAATCTTGCGCCAATATATTCTCACCCATGAACTGGATGAACTTGAATCCATTGACATTGCTCTAGAGGAGTTAGAACAAACTCTCCTAAATTTTCGCCTAGAGAATCAATTACTTGACCAGAACAAATTTCAAGACTGGCTGGTTAAAAATGGCATCAGTTATGCCGATTTTCGCCAAGGAATCACCAATGACCTGAAACTAGACAAACTAAAAGCTAAGATTAGCGAACCCAAAATCAAGGAATATTTTAAAACGCAAAAGCAATTTTTTGATCGCGTCGTTCTTTCCCGCATTATCCTGAATGATAAAACCCTCGCCCAAAAATTAAACGAAGAACTTTCAGCAGACCCCAGAAAATTTGAAACCCTAGCTAGAGAATATTCGATTACGGACGATCGTCTAGTTAACGGCATGATGGGTCCCGTCAGTCGTGGCACTTTACCCGATATCCTCAAAAATCCGGTAGAGTTTTCTCCTGTTGGGGAAATTATTGGGCCGTTAGAAATTGACGGAAATTACGGGTTATTTCGCGTCGAACAATTCCTCGATGCTTCCCTAGACGACCCTAAGCTCAAACAAGAACTGCAAAATCAATTATTTGAGCAATGGCTACAAGAAAAATTACAAAGCTTGGAAATTAAACTAAAGGTTAAGTAATTGAATTTAAAGAAAGCGTTTTTTTGCCTTGGTAGGGTGTGTTAGGCGGCTATCATTTACCAAAATAATTTGCTCGATCCAAAATCCCGCCGTAACGCACCGAAATTGCTAATTCCAATTCCCAACTAAAGTAAACGCCGACCAATAATAGGGATGAGAAAAATCAATTCCCTCAAACTGAGCCAGTTCGGGAGGAAGCGCCAAAGTTTCTCCCGTAGACAGATATAATAACCCATCTTTTACCTCAACTTTCCCTCGCAATAAAGCTAACTGAGATTCTCGTAATGCCTGGACTTTAATCGGCGTTTCTCTTAAATGATGGTAAAACTCGCTCATCAATCCCAAAGTCGCCGCATCGCTGACGTACCACAAACTCCCCAATACCGACTTGACCCCAGAAAGAACCGCCAATCCGGCAAAACCTAATTCCGCCTGTTCTTCCCCTACCGCCGTGCGACAGGCACTTAAAACTAACAGTTCGATTGGCGGATTTTCTACAGAAGTCCAGCCCAAGTCTTGGGCTAATTGTCGAAATTGAAGTAAATTCAATTTGTCTTCAAAAAACTGAATGTAAGAATTCTCCAATCTACCCGGTTTGAACTCGGCGTGAGTGGCTAAATGAATCACTCCAAAATTTTGACTGGCGGCTTGTTGTTTAAAATTATTGAGAGTGAATTCTTCGTTAATGAAACTTTCCCCAATCCAAGGAATTTCTAAGATATTTGTTACTTCTAAAGGAACGCCAGGAAGGGCAGGCAAGCCTTCAAACTTTGCCGAGCCCATAGCCAACACGGGACGATCGCGAATATCTACATAACTGATGTCAGTTAAACCAAAACTGGGGACTAAAGAAATGCCGTATTTTTCAATCAAAAACTGTTCGCCATCGTGCAACACGGCTAAAGGCAGATATCGCAAGCCGGAATCCATGGAAAATACTAGATTTTGAATATTTTCTACTTTTAGTCGATCTTCAATCGGCGTAATAAGTAACTGATATAATTTTTTTGAAAGGGGTAAATATTGTTGCGAGTTTCTATATTGTGGAGAAAGAATTTGTAAGCGAAATTTCATTACATCTGCTAAAAGTTTTTGGCGATCGACATCGGGAACGATCGCCTTTTGAGTAAATTGCTTTTGTCGATATTGAGTAAAAACATTTGTTAATATTTCTGGATGGTTCACCCTAGAAGAAACTAAACCTTGAGATAAAGATCCATCCGGAAAAACGGTGACGATATCCAACGATCGATCGCGGGCAGTAACATAAATAAATGCCGATTTTTGTCCGGTTGTTTGCCACAACTCATATAAAGTTTTAGCGATTTCTTCAAGAGAGGGAATTTCACCGAATAAATCGACGCCTAAATAGTCGCTAAACTCGATCGCCTGGTATTCTTCTATAAATTCTAGGGAAATATCAATTTCAAGTTGTTCGAGTTGACTTTCATATTCGCCGCGATCGATTTTATCCTCATCAAAATAATCAAATTCCTCGTCAAATTCCTCGTCAAATTCCTCGTCAAATTCTTCCTCAAATCCTTCGTAAAACTCTTCATCAAATCCGAAATCTTCGAGATCCGGCCCGGTAATATCCGACATATTCGGTCCGGAAATATCCGATTGATTTCCCCTTTGGGTCAATCCCGGACAAGTCGCGATCGCCAACCCTGCAACGCTAACGATAATTACCCCAAGAATTCGATGTATTTTCACCGTTAAAATCGATACTCATCGAAAAGATGGTTGAAATCAAGCGATCGCCCTGTCCAACACGATTAATTCCAATTCCCAACTAAAGTAAACGCCGACCAATAATAGGGATGAGAAAAATCAATTCCCTCAAACTGAGCCAGTTCGGGAGGAAGCGCCAAAGTTTCTCCCGTAGACAGATATAATAACCCATCTTTTACCTCAACTTTCCCTCGCAATAAAGCTAACTGAGATTCTCGTAATGCCTGGACTTTAATCGGCGTTTCTCTTAAATGATGGTAAAACTCGCTCATCAATCCCAAAGTCGCCGCATCGCTGACGTACCACAAACTCCCCAATACCGACTTGACCCCAGAAAGAACCGCCAATCCGGCAAAACCTAATTCCGCCTGTTCTTCCCCTACCGCCGTGCGACAGGCACTTAAAACTAACAGTTCGATTGGCGGATTTTCCACGGAAGTCCAGCCTAATTCTTGGGCTAACTCTCGGAATTGGCGTAAGTTCAACTTTTTCTGGAAAAATTGAATATAAGAATTCTCCAATTTCCCCGGTTTAAACTCGGCGTGAGTAGCTAAATGAATCACCCCAAAATGTCGGGTTGCCGCTTGCAATCTAAAATTATCGAGGGTGAATTGCTCGTTAATAAAACCTTCGCCAAACCAAGGAATTTGAAAGATACTCGAAACTTCTAAGGGGACGGCAGGCAAAGCAGGCAAGCCATTAAATTTTTCCGATCCCATGGCCAATACAGGCGTGTTACGAATATCTACGTAACTGACATCGGTCAATCCAAAACTGGGAACTAAAGCAACTGCATATTTTTCGATCAAAAACTGTTCGCCATCGTGCAGGGCAGCTAATGGAATCGTTCGCAAGCCGGAATCCATGGAAAACACTAAATTTTCGATATTTTTGGCAGCTAAATCAGCGGCAAGGGGTGCTACAATCCACTGATACAGTTGTTGGGCATACCCTAAATAATTCCGGGTACTGCGTCGTTTTGGATTAAAGAGTTCTTTGCGGAAATCTGCAATGGTCTCAACTGCGCGATCGCGCGACACCCCCGACATCGAATAACGTTCGATCGCTGCCGTGGAATCCCCTTCTGATGGTGCCGTCACCATCAAAATTTCCAAACCCTCGGTTTGCGCGGCAACATAAATAAAAGCGGTTTTTTGAGCGGTCATTTGCTCTAAATCCCCTAACGTGCGCGAAATTTCTTCGTAAGACGGCACGTTTCCATAGAGATCGACCTCTAAATAATCTTGAAACTCGACCGCTTGAAATTCTTCGACGGTCTGAACGGCCACGCCAATATCGGCTTGTTGTATTTGAGCTTCATAGGCGGGGCGATCGACTTCTCGTCCCCCCGGCTGGTGGGATACGGGTTCCTGTTTTTGCGCTTCTCGCGGTTGATTTTCCGACTGTTGCGGCGGTGGCGGTTGTTCGGCAGGTGGCGGCGGTTCGAGTTGCGGTTCCGGTCGGCGTTCGTCTCTCGGCGGCGGCGGTTGTCGTTGTTCCTCCGGCGGTCGCTGTGATTCCTGGGGTGGGGGTTGCGGTCCGTCTCCCGGCGGTCGTTGTCCTTCCTGGGGTGGGGGTTGCGGTCCGTCTCCCGGCGGTCGTTGTCCTTCCTGGGGTGGGGGTTGCGGTCCGTCTCCCGGCGGTTGTGGTCCGTCTCCCGGAGGCGGTTGCGGTCCGTCTCCCGGAGGCGGTTGCGGTCCGTCTCCCGGTGGGGGTTGCAGTCCCTCTTCTGGAGGGGGTTGCAGTCCCTCTTCTGGAGGCGGTTGCAGTCCCTCTTCTAGGAGCGGTGGCGGTTCTTCCAAAAATGGGGCTTCCCCTTCTAAAAACGGGTCTTCCCCTTCCAGTAGCGGGTTGTCTTCTAGTAGCGGCTCCTCTTCCTCCGGTGCTAGCAACTCTTCAGGTTCGGGAATTTCTATCGGTGTCGGACCTGTGATATCGGATTGATTGCCCGTTTGAGGACGAGCTGGAGTGATGTAGAAGAGCAGTAAAGCGATCGCAGAACTGCCGATCGCTCTCCACCAGAAAAAGCCGGGTTTCATGAAGTATCCTTTGCCTTTTGCTGTCTTACAATCGAGGCGTCGATAGCTTCGCGACGCCTTCGGCGTATTGTTTAAACCCTGAGAAGCCGCGATCGCATCCTATCAGGTTTTCGGGAGTCTGGGGCGATCGCTTTCTTAAAAGATTTGTAAATTTCTGAAACTCAGACGATCGCCCCTTATCCCCGTAAGAGCGATCGCCTAATTCCAATTCCCAATCAAGCTAAAGGCAGACCAATAATAAGGATGGGAGTAATCAAATTTCTGTTGAGACTTTGTCTCATCTTCCCAGGCAGTCGTCTGCCCGTTGGAAAAATGCAGCAATCCATTTTCTGAATAAGTTTCTCCCCGCAACATTGCCAGTTGTGCTTCCTGCAAGGCGATCGATTTTAAGGGATTATTTTGCAAATGATTGTAGAATTCTCCCATTAAGCCTAATGTCCCCTCATCGCTGACATACCACAAACTCGCTAAAGCTGATTTTGCACCATACAAAACTGCCAATCCCGCAAAACCTAATTCAGCTTGAGGGTCTCCCAAAGCTGTCCGACACGCACTTAAAGTCAATAACTCGATCGCGGGTGTCGTGGTTAAATTCCATCCCAATCGATCCGTAATTTTTCGCAGGCGATCGAGTCCAATTTTATTGTTGTAAAAATAGATATAAGAATTGGACAGCGCTCCCGGTCTGAACTCCGCATGAGTGGCGATATGAATGCCGCGATATTGTTTATTTTCGTTTTGTTGGAGAAAGTTTTCCACCGTAAAGCCTTCATTAAGAAACGCATCGGTAGGCAAGCCACTATTGGCGATTTCCTCTAACTCCAAGGGAACCGCAGGTAAGTCACTCAAATCGCTAAATTCCGAAGCTCCCATCGCTAAAATCGGGGAGTTGCGAAAGTCCACAAAACTAATATCGGTCAGTCCAAAACTCGGCACTAAAGTTAAAGCATATTTTTCAATCAAAAAGCGATCGCCGTCATGTAAGGCAGCAAAAGGAACCGATCGCAATCCTTGATTGACTGCTAAAACAAGAATATCTATTTCTTTTTCTTGCAAACTGGGATCGACCGGATCGACGAACCATTGATAAAGTTGTTGGGCGTGGGGTAAATACTGACTCGATCCTCGTTTTCTCGGATCGGTAATGGCATTTTGAAATAGACCAATTTCTTTAGAAACAATCTCAGAAGATAAGTTGGGAATCACATGTTTTTCACTATGAGAAATCACTTCTTCGAGATACCCTTGAGCGATGGTCTGTTGTTGCTTGGGAATATTTTTTAATCGCGATACGGGGGTGATTTCGCTTCCATCTAAGGGAGGAACTGGAGGGATTAACAACAGTTCGAGACGGTCTTCATAGGAGGAAATGTACAGAAAAGCGGCTTTTTTTCCAGTGACTTGCCACATTTCATAAAGTTTGGCGGCAATTTCATCAACTTGGGCGACTTTTCCAAATAATTCAATGCCTAAAAAGTTGCTAAATTCGAGAGCATAAAATTCCTCAAATAGTTGTAGAGTTGTCGGAATGTCCGATTGAGCCACTAAATTTTCGTAACGTTGGCGATCGACTTCAAGTTCGGTGTTTTTATCTCCGAAGAAAGCATCTAAAATAGAAGCTTCAATCGGTCGAGAGGTTTCTACATGTACGGAATTATTGCGATCGATATTGTCTATATTTTCCGAACTATTCGCAGTTGTTGTAGTCGAATCGATAAGTGATGGCTCTCCCGAATTATTTTGAGGGTTCTCCGAAAAATCAGTCGGATTTTCTGGAACGACATTGCCATCGGAAACGGGCAATCCAGCACTGTCGGAATCGTTGTCAACTGGGACATTCTCGATGGAATTATTGGGGGTTGAATTGTTTTGAGGTTGCTGTTGGTTGGGATTGTCAACGATCGCGTCGTCTTCCGGGGGAGTTTCGTCAATAATATTGCTAGGTTCTTCGGTTTCGAGGGGTTCGATGAGGTCTATGGGTGAAATTTCAATAGGTTGCGGTCCGGTAATGTCACTTTGATTTAAAGGAGGATCGACATTCGGTCCGGTTACGTCACTTTGATTTTGAGCAATTGTGGGAAGTTGAGACAACAGAATGACGCCAAAGGAAGCGATCGCCGGAGTAAGAAACCATCGAAGCGAATACATAGAAATGACTCCCGTTTAAATTTATTAAAAGGACGACCCTTGACGACGGATCCGTTTACAAACACACCCAAACATGACCCAATTGACACTCGTTCGCCCTTTTGATGGCTCACGGATGAGAACCGATCGCTTCGATCGCGCGATTGAAGCGATCGCGTAAATCAAGATAAATTTAGAGAGGCGCTACTTATTTTTACCCTCGCGTTCCCTCCATTGTTAACGCAGTCGAGAACGCGGCAATTTCTGGCTGTTTTGAAATATCTGAAACGCTGTTTACTTATCTTACAAGAAAATCCGATCCCGAAACGAGCGATCGAGAAATCAAGCCGGGAGGCGATCGCCCCTGACAGTCGCGACCCCACGGGAACGATCCCTGAGAAGCGATCAGAAGCGATCGAAAGAAAAACCGTAACCGATCCCCAAAATAAAGCGAGTTCCATCCCCTGCACTGCCCGTGATATCGGTCAAAGCGGGAGAAATCACAATCGGAACATTGCGAAAGGGTGCAATCGATAAACCGACAGTGAGATCTTGTCCGGTCCATTCCACCACGGCGTTGACGGGTTCGTAAAGCCGCAAGGCGGCAGACCCAAACACGCCCACCGTATCGACCCCATCATCGATTTGGTCTTCGCTTCGATATTGTCCGCCGCCGACACCGACGGATAAAAATAATTGACTCAAGGGTTTGGACGGGTCCTCTTGCAAAGCGAAGCGCCTGCTGACGACGCCGTAAACCGAGGAACCGCCATCGGTTTCACCCCAGCGCACGGCCCCTTGTACTCCAGCCGCCACGCTGAAATCGGCGGGTAAACGGCGGTGCAGTTTGATGCTGAGGGTGCCATCCTCAAAGGCATCTCCCCAAAGGTCGGTGACGGTGACACCGAGGGCCACCCCAACATTTTTACGCGGGTCGCCGAATCCCATACCAATCCCCATCACCCCATCCGCATCTTCGGTAAAGCGGGTGCGTTCTTGCAGGCCCAAACCGATGCCGAGGCTTCCCCACGAGGCGCCGTAACCGGAAGGATTCATAATCGTGATCCCGGGAGAGGCGGCGACGGAGGGTTTGCCTTGGTTGGGACGGGGACGAAACGGTACGCGCTGGGGTTGAAAGCGCTGTTCGTTCCCCTGTTTGCGGTGTAAGGAACCGGGAGAGGAGGAGGGAGTAGAATCGGGAGGGGGTGTCGCTTGTCCGATGTGGAGGGGTTGAATCGATCTGGGTTCGGGGTCGAAATGTTCGCGTTCGAGATCGAGAGGAATGGCGATCGCCCTCGGGCAAAACATGACAGCGATCGCGATCGGAGTAAGGATCAATTTCATGAGTGCAAAACCCAAAGGTTCGATGATGGTGGAGTTGCTCGATCTGCCCTGAATTGAGAAAGGCAATTCTCAAGGATTTATCAATGTCGGCACTCTCGAAAGTAACGGCACGCAAGCGAAACGGTTTCAGCCAGTAACGGATTTTTGAAATCCGCCTTTCTTCGAGTGTTTTAGATCGATCGCCGAGAAGGTCTCTCTCGCTAAATCTATTCTATTGAACGTCTTTTTCAACTTCGCAAATGTGAAGAAACCTATCAATTTGTGGATAAAATTGCCCCTGAGTTTTGCAACGGTAAGTTATCGTTCGATCGCCCTCAATTCCCCTCTATAGCGGGCGATCGCCGTTCCTTTTACCCTTCGGTCAGGGGGCCGACGGGTGCGGGGTTGGTGGCGGCTGCTTGGGTTTCGGGAGCGGTTTCGGGAGCGGTTTCGGGAGCGGTTTCGGGGGGATTTTCTGGCTCGTTTTCCGCTTCCTCATCGCGATCGCTTGTCAGGGGAAGTTGAAGTTGTTGCGGAAGTTGTTCGGTTTGGAAATACTGATGAAATTTATCGGTCACTTGCAACCAATAGGAACGCCCGTCCGATTGGCGGCGACGGCGAACGAAACCCTGTTGAATCAATTCTTGAACGTGTTGGTACGCCCCCGAACCGCGTAACTCGACTAATTCGGTTTGACTCATGGACCCTTTTTTGAGGGCGATCGCCGCTAAAGTTCGCAACGCCCCGATCCCCAATTCGGCGGGAATTAAACTATGCACTAAATCCTGAAACGTTTCGCGCAGTTGTAGGGTATATCCTTTATTACTTTCGACAATTTCTAACGCACTCTCGCGGTGAGCGTAATCGCCCATCAACTCGATCAAAGCTTCTTCAGCATCTTCTTTGTCACATTGAGCAAACTCGGCGATCTCGGCCAGAGATAACGGTTTACCCTTTAAATAGAGAATTGCTTCGATTGTGGTCGCCAAACGAGCCATATAGCATTTTCCTCTGCTATGCAAGACATTTAGATCCCCCTAAATCCCCCTCGCCAGGTAGGGGTTTGGTTACCCAACCCCTACTTTCCTCGTTCCCCCCGAAATCGCCCCAACCCCCCTTTCAAAGGGGGGCGAAGGGGGGATAGGGGGATCGGCACTGTACCGCATCAGACGCCCGAGTGCTGTAGGGGATTTTAGATTTTAGATTTTAGATTTTAGATTTTGAATTTTAGATAGAAACGGCGATCGCTCTTTCAGGGGATAAAGCTGATGGTCGGGCGATCGCACGCCCCCGCGCGGACGTGAACCCCACTGTTTAAGTGTAACAGGATTTTACAAAAATTGTTCGGGGGTGTAAATGGCGACGATCGGCTAATCTAACTGGCGTCCGGTGAGTTCGACGAAAATATCCTCTAAATTGGACGGGCGGACCATCAACCCGGTTTTATCCGGTTGCGCCTCAAAATAAGCATTGGCGGCGTCGAGATCGGGAAAAAACTTGTATTCCCAGCGATCGCCGACCTGTTTCATCACCAAACCGCCCCCGTGTTTGTGGCGCAATTCGTCGAGGGTTCCCAACTCGATCAAAGTTCCTGCATCCATAATCCCGATGCGATCGCACAAATACTCGACCTCTTCCATGTAGTGGGTCGTCAACAGCATCGTCATTCCCTGGCGGTTGAGATCGCGAATAATTTCCCACAAACGCCGTCGGGTTTGGGGGTCGAGTCCCACCGTCGGTTCGTCCAAAAACAAAATTTTCGGTTCGTGTAACAGCGCCCGGGCAATTTGCAACCGCCGTTTCATCCCGCCAGAAAGGGTTTTCGCCTTCACGTCCTGGCGATCGCTCAATTCCACATAAGTCAAGGCGCGATCGATGCGCTGCTGTCGTTCGGTTTTGGGAATGTGGTGCAAACGTCCGTGAAACTCCATATTTTCCCAAACGGTCAAATCGAGATCGACGCTAGTTTGTTGCAACACGACCCCGATCTGTTGTTTGACGGCGATCGGATCGCGACGGACATCGTACCCCGCCACCTGAATTGTCCCTTCACTCGGACGGGTCAGGGTCGTCAACATCCGGATCGTGGTCGATTTTCCGGCGCCGTTGGGTCCGAGTAAGCCAAACATTTCTCCCGGGGCGATCGCAAATGACAACCCGTTGACGACGGGAGTGCGATCGTAAATTTTCCGGACGTTCTCAACGCAAACCGCAGCACTCATATTTGATTTCAATCACTGGACGCATCCCATAATCTACCAGAAGGGCGGCGCGATCGCTTCGCGACGCCGGAGGCGTATCGCCCTCCTTTACCCCTCCCGTTCCTGCCCCATTTCCGTCAAGGTTTGCCATCCCGCCTGCCACAAATTCTCATCTTTGAGTTGTCGCGCATTCAACCAAAACCGGACGTTGGGATCGCAAGAAGCGACCATTTCCGCAAACACCCATTTACCGTCATTTTTGCGATTGACGACTTGAAAATGTCGCCATCCCCAGGTTTTTTGTCGCGCGGTCCATTTGGAACCGACGAGATAGGGGAATTTTTGTTTTTTCTTAGCCATTGTTTCGGGGAAAACAATAAACGCTTTCGAGGCGTTTACCCATAAAAGCGCAAGGGTTACCCTTTTAATCTAAAATCTACAATCTAAAATCTACAATCTCAACAATGGATCGGCGCTTCTTCAATGGGTCAATGCTTCTTCCGGGTCGCGGACGACATCGGGAAGGCGGAAGGTAAACGTGGAACCGCGATCGATTTCGCTAGTGACGAATAACTCCCCGCCCATAATTTCGCAGAAGCGTTGACAAATAGCTAAGCCCAAACCCGTACCGCCATAGCGTTTTGTCGTCGAGATATCCGCTTGAATGAACGGTTGAAAAATTTTATCGATCTGTTCTGGAGTCATGCCAATTCCGGTATCGGCAACCTCGAAGATCACCCATTCCGAGGCTTGGGGAACGGGATTTGCAGATAACCTCCCATTCGTTTCGGTCGGGGAAGGGTTGCTGGCGGGGTTGTCGAAAGAAGTGGGGGGGAGTTGAGCGATCGCCTCCAAGGGGGAATCGGCGACGGGAGTGCGTTTGATGTGTAGGGTAATGCGACCTTCGTGAGTGAATTTGGCGGCGTTACTGAGTAAATTGAGTAAAACTTGCTTGACTTTGGTGCGATCGGCGATCATGTGTCCCATTTGGGCGGGACAGTCGAGATCGAAAGCATTATTATTTTTCTGGACTAAAGGATTGATGGTGCTTTCGACTTCTTCAATCAGGGTGACGATATCGAAGCGTTCTAAATAAATTTTCATTTCTCCCGCTTCGATCTTGGAAATATCGAGAACGTCGCTGATGATATTGAGCAGGTGTGCTCCGGCTTCGCGAATTAACATCAAATCGGGAACGAAATCGTTATAGCCCAAATCTTCGGCATCTTCGCGCAACAGGTCGCTGTAACCGAGAATGGCGTTGAGGGGAGTGCGTAACTCGTGGCTCATGTTGGCGAGAAACAGACTTTTGGCGTGATTGGCGGATTCGGCGGCTTCTTTGGCTTGTTCGAGTTCGATTTGAGCGAGTTTGCTTTCGGTAATGTCGCGCACGATCGCCAATACGTCGTCGCCGCTGTTGACCACTAAGCGGGCTTCAAAATGATGGCGTTGGTTGTGTAGAAACCACTCGTACTCGAACACTTGAATTTCCCCGGAGGCGATCGCGAGATCGACGTGTTCGATATACTTGTGGGCGACGTGGGTGGGCAGCACTTCATAAAGCGTTTTCCCTAACAAATTGCCGATATTGCTGAGTAAATCCCCATTGCGCGACGCTTTGAAATCGACAAATTCACCGCTTTTAGAAAACCGAAACATTAAATCGGGAATTGCATCGAGTAAGGCGCGGTTTTTCGCTTCACTTTGGCGTAAATCCTCGGTTTGTTGTTCGAGACTTTCGATCGAGCTACGCAATTGGTCGGTCATCCGGTTGAACGATTCGGCGAGCACCGCGAGTTCGTCGTTGCTGCGAATAGTAATTTTTTGAGATAAGTCCCCGGACGAGAGGCGCTTGGTGGCGACGGTCATTTCTTGCAAAGGTTCGGTAATCGAACGACTCAGCAACAGGGCGATCGCGGTTCCGGCGATCGCCGCCGCCGCCGCCACCGCCAACCCCTGATAGCGAACCACGGCCATTTTTTCTTTTAACGGCGTTGTCGATAAGCCGACGCTGACGGCCCCCAAGCGCTGGCGACCGACCCGAACCGCCTTTCCCGCAAGCAGTTGCTCCGCTTCCCATTGAAACGTCGTCTCGTTGCTTGCGAGTAACGCTTGACCGAACGGATCCGGTTCGACGTTATAAACTAAAACATCCTCCCCGTAGGCATCCGCCACGACCCGTCCTTCGCGATCGTAAATGCGTCCGGCGACCAACACGCGATCGGCACCGAGTTGTTCCATGATTTCTTCCATGAAGTCGGCGTCGAGGTTGTAGAGTGAATCGGAGGTGGTGACGCTGAGGGCGTCGAGGAGGATTTGGGCTTGTTGTTGGAGTTCTTTGCGAAAGGTTTGTTGTTCTCGGTAAAGGGATAGCCCGGTTACGCCCGCCACGACAAGAATGACCAAGCCTGTCATGCTCAGAGTCAGCTTGGTCGCCAGCGAGCCTTTTGAGTGGCTATTGATTCCCATGCAATTCACCGATTTTCTACTTTCTCGTATAACTCTCGCATTCGTTGGAAGCTAGCTTCCGGGGGGAATTCGTCAAATTTTGCCGTGTCTTCAAAGATATCGAGCACTTCTTTCCCTTCGGGGGTTTTATCCATTTCTAACAAGATCGTTTTGAGGGCGGCTACCATTTCTGGATCCATGTCCGGTCGGACCATAACGATGTGACGGGCGACTTTCTCCGTTTCCGCTAGCACTTTCATCGCGGCGCGACTTTGTGGGGGGATTTCTTCAAAGGTGCCGATATCGAGGGCGCCTGCGGCCACTTTGCCGCTAATGACCCATTGAATCGTATTTTCGTCGTCGTCGCTGAAGACGTAACCGACTTCATTGTCGCCGACGGTATCGGCGGCGGAGTTTTTCTCGACGGGGTTCAATCCGGCTTCGATTAAATAGGCGGCGGGCAACATGTAGCCGGAGGTGGAGTTGGGTTCGTCAAAGGAGATCGTTTTGCCTTTGAGGTCTTCGAGGCTGTTGATGTCGCGATCGCCCATGGTGAAGATGATGGTGTAGTAGTCGGGGGTGCGATCTTTCCACCGTCGCAAAATCGCTTGAGCCCCGGAAAGTTGGCTGACGCGCATCGCCGGATAGGGACTGTCGAAGTAAATATCGACTTCTCCGGATTTGAGCCAACTGGCGATCGTCTCTAAATCCCCGGCGACTTTGACTTCGCCGATCCCGATATCGAAGTTTGACAAGTTTTTGGCTAAATAATCGGCCATCGGCTGGTAACGTTTGATTTTTTTGGCCGGGTTGTTGGAAACGTCGGCAATGACGAGGGCTTTGCCCGTCGGGGGGGCCGTCGGTTCGGCGCTCGAGATCTGTGTCGATTGCGAGTCGCAACTGGCGATCGTTGCCAGCAAACCGAGGAGCATCAAGTTTTTAAAAAGTTTTTGAAACATCGCTGTTCAAGTCTCCAAGATTGAAACGCTTCGGGAGTCCAATGCCCCGATCGCGGCAAATGCGAGGTCGGCCTTAGCCTCTGCCGACAGGATATTCCACGCCATCGATCTCTACACTGGGAAGGCGATCGCTTTCCTAAAACTTCTCGGTTTGGCGATCGCTCGTCCGTTACTGCGATCGTTGAGGGAGGAGATTGACGATCGATCGCCCACGCCGATCCGCGCGGGTCGCTTGCCTTTCCCCGAGACTGAGGGACGCCCCGCGATCGCCCAGTTTTGTCGTCCCACTCCCCAACGGCGAGCTGCTTCGTCTCCCTCGTGATGCTGCGATCCTAACCGACTCTCTGTCGAAATGACGATCTCGATCGAGAACTTAAATACACATTTTATCAATTTTGTCAACCTGTCAAATCTTTCAACCGAGCCATCGCCCGCGATCGTTCGAGTAGATTTTGTCACCATGGAATCTGTGGTCGATCGCCGCGATTAGGGAATCGGCGATCGCCGCGATCGTAGCCTTGAAAACTATCAATTTTTGCAACATTTTGGCGGATACAAGAATTTACTGAGTTCCCCTCGAATCACGATTGATTTTAATGAAGATTAGGTAAATTTTACGTGAAAACTTGGTGAAGCTCTCGCCTCAATCTTGATCTAAGGCGATCGCATCTGCGACAATCTCAGTATATTCTCGGAGATTGACAAGAGATCGCGATCGGCTCCGTCCATCTGACTGTTAACAATACTGCTTTAACTTGGGTTCGTTCGCGTCCCCGGTCGTCGGGTCAACCGCCCCCACTTGCCCAGCTTTAACCAACGTTGACCTCGGGCTGGCGATCGCCTTCCCGAAGAGGAGATCGTCCCCAGTGGTTCATCCGGCGTCCGAGCCAATTTTGGTGGTTTTCGCGGATCGTGACCCCTTTTGAAAGTCTCCCAGACAACCTTAGCCTCCCGATCGCCCCGACAACGGCGATCGAGGGGATGGCGCGATCGTAGACGGGCTTTCTCCGTAAAAACCCCGAACCGTCGATCGTCCCCTTCAACCTTCACTCACGTTTTCTGTTTCACGAGGGTCATCCGCAATGAAAATCTCCAATTCTTCCCAAACATGCTCCCATTCAATCGGAAAACTCCTCAAATTTAGCCTTCCTTCCGCCTTAATTTGGACGGGCTTAGCCACCGCCGCCAACGCCTTCGACTTACGCCCGATCGGAACCTACCAGACCGGAATTTTCGACGATAGTGGCGCCCGCATCACCACCTACGATCCCCTCTCCCAACGCTTATTCGTCACCAACGACAGTACCCAACGCATCGAAATTCTCGATATCTTCGATCCGACCAACCCTTACCCCGTCGCCGCCAATCCCTTCATCGACTTGACCACCCTCGACCTCGGTCTCGATTTTGAAGTTGGCGGAATTAACAGCATCGCCTTTAAAGATGGCATCCTCGCCGCCGCCGTCGAAAGTAAAACCTTGCAAGACCCCGGTAGAGTCCTGTTTTTCGACAGCAACGGCACCTTGTTAAACTCCCTCACCGTCGGCGCCTTGCCGGATATGCTCACCTTCACCCCCGATGGCCGTAAAATCCTCGTCGCCAACGAAGGCGAACCGAGTGGAGATTACCTCAACGATCCGGAAGGATCGGTCAGTATTATCGAGTTGGCGGCGGATATTGCCTCGTTAACCGATGCCAACGTTAAAACTGCCGATTTTCAACTGTTTAACAATATCGCGATCGACGATCGCATCCGTATTTTTGGCCCCAATGCCACCGTCGCCCAAGACCTCGAACCGGAATCGATCGCCGTGTCCGAAGACGGGACGAAAGCCTGGGTCACCTTACAAGAAAACAACGCGATCGCCGTTCTCGACCTATTAACGGGGGAATTCACCGATTTATTCGCTTTAGGCTTTAAAGACTACAGCCAGCCGCAAAATGCTCTCGATCCGAGCGATCGCGACGGCGGGATTAACTTCAGAACTTTACAAAATCTGTTCGGAATCTACCAACCGGACGAAATCGCCTCCTACACCTTCGGCGGTCAAACCTTCTTATTCACCGCCAACGAAGGCGACAGCCGCGAATATCTCTTTGAAGACGAAGCGGGGAACGAAATCGAAAGCTTAGTCGAAGAAACTTCCGTCGGCGATGTCCTCCTCGATCCCGATCTGTTCCCCAACGCCGCAGAAATCCAGCAAAATAGCAATTTCGGGCGCTTGGAAATCACGAATACGATGGGAGATACCGACGGCGACGGCGACTATGACGAACTGTACGCCTTCGGCGGGCGATCGTTCTCGATTTGGGACGAACTCGGCAATCTGATTTTCGATAGCGGCAACGAATTTGAACGAATTACCGCCGAACTGTTCCCGGACTATTTCAACTCGAACAACGACGCCAACCAATCCTTTGACAATCGCAGTGACAACAAAGGGCCCGAACCGGAAGGCATTACCTTGGGGCGAATTTTAGAAAAAACTTATGCCTTTATCGGTTTAGAACGGATTGGCGGCATTATCGCTTACGATGTCACCGATCCTTACAATCCGTTTTTTGTCGATTATTTCAACAATCGCAATTTTGCCGCTTTGTTTAACGAGGATGTTTTCGGCGAGGACGAAGAACCTTCCCGGGAACAACTCGATGCGGTCGGGGATCTCGGTCCGGAAGGCTTGTTGTTTATTGCGGCGGCTGATAGTCCGACGGGTCGCCCCTTGTTAGCGGTGGCGAATGAGGTCAGTGGAACCACGACGTTATATTCGGTTCGGGTTCCGGAACCGTCTTCGGCGATCGCCCTCGCCGGAGTGGGCGCCCTCGGCTGGCTGTCGCGCAAGCGCAAACGGGCTTAGGGGCGATCGCCCGTCTCAAGACTCGGCGGCGTAAGCGTCGGTCGCGTAGGTCCGAAACCGTTCTAAATCGGCTTGGATCGTCGATTCGACCACCCGACCTAAAAACAGGTTATCCATGACTTGACCGAGAATCCCGGGAATCCCGTAAGCGACGGTCAGTTTGACGATGCTTTTGCCGTGGCGATCGTAAAAACGCACGGCGCCGCGATTGGGCAGACCGTCTACGGATTCCCACTGGATGATCTGTTCGGGGACGACTTTGAGAATGCGCGACAGCCAAGTAAATTCAAAACTCCCGGAAGCTAATTTCCACCGCGATAAGTCCGGATCGTCTTCGAGAACGCGAACGGAGTCGATCCATTTCATCCATCGGGGCATTTGTTCGAGATCGGACCATAAATGCCAAACGAAATCGATGGGGGTATCGACTTCGACAAAAACGCTATGTTCTAACCAATCGGTCATAGTTTGCAACAGGGGTGAAGATTTGCCGTTCGTCGTCGGCGAACGACAAACCGAGTACGATTAGCGGGCGATCGCCGATGTCTGGGTTTTCCCTAAAATTTTATCGAGATTTGCCAAAATCGCCTTGGCCGCCTGACGCCCGGACAAGGTCGCCCCTTCCATGCTGTCGATATAATCCTGTTGGGTATAACTGCCAGCGAGGAAGAAGTTCGCTACGGGAGTTTCCTGGGCCGGACGGTAGGGATCCATGCCCGGGGCTTCGCGGTAGAGGGATTGGGCGAGTTTGACGACGCTATACCAAGTCATGTTTAACTCGCGGGCTGAGGGAAACAGTTCGCGGACTTGTTCGAGGACGTGTTGGGCGATCGCCTCGTTACTTTCTTTAATAAACGGATCCCCCGGCGTCAGCACCAATTGCATCAACGATCCTTCCCCTTCCCGATAGTAGTCCCCGGGACTGGCTAAGGCGAGGTCGGCGAAACAAGAAAAGTCCGCATCGGCGGTATAAAGTAAATTGTCGATTCCCGCAGCTTCTTGGAGTTGGCGCCGCTTTTGCGGGTCGTCGAGTTCGGTCACCCACCCGTCAAAGCGCAGTTGAACCGTGGCGACGGGGACGGTATCGAGTTTGTAGATCTTGTCAAATTCCGGCCACTGGCGCCACGCGGGCGGTAAGATTTTCTGAATGCCGGGAACGTCGCAGGCGAACACGTAGGTATCCGCTTCGATGGTTTCTTCGCTGTCTCCTTGGGCGACGACAATCCCGGTGACGCGAGTTTCGCCGTCGGTTTCGGCATATTGGATCTCGCGGACCCGACGGCGTAGGTGGATTTTGCCGCCTCGGGCTTCGATATAGTTGACGATCGGTTTGTGCAGGTATTCGTGGGGAGATCCTTCTAACATTCGCAAGACCGAGGCTTCGGTTTTGGCGGCGAAGAATTGAAAGATCGTCAACATGCAGCGTGCGGAAATGTTCTCGGTGTCGATGAAGCCGAGGGCGTAGGCGATCGGATTCCACATGCGATCGAGGCTGCCTTGAGACCCGCCGTGTTGGCGGAACCAGTCGGCGAAGCTGACGCGATCGAGATCGCGGATGGTTTTCATGGCCCCGTCGAAGTCGATCAAACCGCGTACCAGAGGACTGGTTCCGAGGGCGATCGCGTTTTGCAATTTGTCGATGACGGAGAGTTGAGAGGTGGTGAAAAAGGCTTTCAACCCGTTAAACGGCGCCCCGGTGATAAAGCGAAAGTCCAATTCGCCGATCTTCCCGCCGCGATTGATAAAGGTGTGGGTATGTTCTTTGAGGCGCAAGTTTTCAAAGGCCCCGACTTTCTTCATCAAGTCGAACAGTTGGAAGTAACAGCCGAAAAAGACGTGCAACCCCATTTCAATATGATTGCCCTCTGGATCGACCCAACTGCCGACCTTCCCGCCGACAAAGGGACGAGATTCAAAGATTTCGACTTCGTGACCCGCATCGACTAACTCGACGGCGGTAGCTAATCCAGCCAATCCGGCACCAGCGATCGCAACCCGCATTCTTGACGTTGATCTCATAAGTTTCGTTACATATTTTAACGAATAAAGGGACCGTAACCATCACCAAGATCGTTCAAACCTTCGCCAAACCCCACCCTAACTTTGCCGCCCCCACCATTCCGGCACTATTGCCCAGTTCGGCCACTAAAATTTCTAAATTGGGCCGACAGGCGGCAATCACCCGCCGTTCGACTTCCGCTTTGGCGTGGGGTAAGAAAAATTCCGCACTGGCGCTAATCCCGCCGCCGATAATAATCGCTTCTGGGGTTAAAACGTAAATTAAACTCGCCAATCCAGCGCCGAGTTGGTGTCCGTAGGTTTCCCAAAAGGCGAGGGCTTCCCGGTTTCCCGCCTGGGCCATGTGGCCGAGTTCGGCGGGGGAAACTCCCGTATGGCGGCGAATGGCTTGTACGGAAACGTGCTGTTCTAAAGACCCGTTATTGCCGCTATGACACTCGTGACCGTACAGGTTTAAGGTAATTAATCCCAACTCTCCGGCAGCCCCGGTATGGCCGACGAACAGTTCGCCATCGAGGATAATGGCGCCGCCGACTCCAGTTCCCAGGGTGAGCATTATCGAGTTGCGAAAGCGTTTCCCGGCCCCCAACCAGGCTTCTCCCAATCCGGCGCAGTTGGCATCGTTGGCGAGGATGGTGGGTTTTCCCGTTTTGGCTTCTAGATAGTCGGCGACGGCAACATCTTGCCAACCGTCGAGGTTGATGGCGACTTTGGCAATGCGACCCGTTCCGTCCACGGGACCGGGGGTTCCCAGACCGATCGCCACGGCGGCGCGATCGCGATCGATCGTTTCTACTGCTCGTGCGATCGCCTGTAGTACGGCATCCGGTTTAGCAGGTTGGGGCGTTTCTATAGTGAGAGACTCTAGACATTGGCCTTCGCGATCGAACCGCCCGAGTTTGATCGCACTTCCACCGAGGTCAACACCGATGACTTGGTCCATGAGAAGTTTAGATTTTAGAGTTTAGATTTTAGATTTTAGATGGCTGAATTAAGCGCTGAGAAAGCAACAACATCCATCGGTGGGGCAAGCATCCTGCCTGCTACTCCCCACTCCCTACTCCCGCCGAAACTTCGGATTGACCAACTCATTCAACCCTTCCCCTAATAACGACAAACCCACCACCATCAACGTCATCGTACAGCCCGGGAAAAAGGCAGTCCACCAGACCCCCGTAGATAAGGCATCGAGGGCTTGACGCAAATCGTGTCCCCATTCGGGGATTTGTTCGGGCAATCCCAAACCGAGGAAGCCCAAACCGCCCAAAACGAGGATCGCGTCGGCGGCGTTGAGGGTAAATAAAACCGGGACACTCTGAATGACATTGAGAAATAAATAGCGGGAGAGAACCCGCGAGGTGGGCGCCCCGATCGCCTGCGCCGCTTCCACAAACAGTTCGGTTTTGACGCTGACGGTGTGGTTGCGAACCACTCGGTAATATTGGGGGACGTAGGCAATACTCAGGGCGATCGCCGCATTGAGTATCCCTCGACCGACCACAAAAGCGAGGGTAATCGAGAGCAACAAACCGGGCAATGTATAAATCGTGTCCATCACGAACAGTAAGAGTCGATCTAACTTACCTCCGAGATAGCCGCTTACTAATCCCAGGGGAACGCCGATCGCCATACTTAACGCCGTCGCCAGTAACACGATTTTCCACGCCACTTGGGTTCCGAATAAGGTTCGCGAAAACACGTCGTACCCGAGGCGGGACGTCCCGAACCAATAGTCGGCGGAGGGAGGTTCGTGGACGGGATTGGCGAGAAACTCTCTGGGGTCGTCAATCCAGCCCCAATCTTGTAACAGGGGGGCGAATAGGGCGATCGCGATAAAAATTAATGTAATACTCAATCCCACCCACATCAATTGCATCGATAAGATCGGGCGTTGGGTTGCTTGCAAGGCGTCGGGCAAACCTTTTTTTAATAAAGCCATTCGGATTAGAGCGTTTCGAGTTTAGATTTGCGATTAATCTACGCGAAAATCATACAGCAATCCGATGGGTTTGTTGACGCGCGCGATTCTCCTTTGGAGACGACGAGCGCGATCGCCCCTCGCCCCTCGAAAATGCTTTCAAAAAACAAGAGACGCGAGAAATCGCGTCTCTGTCAAGTTTTCGCGCAAATCTCTAGAGATTCGTCTCAATCATCTGGCGATACTCGCTCTTTTGCTTGACCCCTCGCATTTGACCGACCAAGCCTTTGTCTTTGAAAAACTGAATCGTCGGCGTTCCGGTTACCCCGGCATTGTCGGCAATCTCCGGATCTTGCTCGATGTCAATTTCGACAAAGTGAATCCGACCCTCAAACTCATCGACCACCTTATTCAAAATCGGCTTAAGGGTGTGACACGGACCGCACGTCGGCGACACGTATTTCACCATCAACAGGCGATCGCTCTCGTGATACAACTTGCGTAAAGCATAACTGCCCACGTGGCGGGTTTCTTCCGGATTAAACGTCGCTTCCGTATCCGCCTGCACCTCTTTTTCCGGTTCGGGAGGCTTCTCGGACTCCTCCGTTTGATGGAACTCTTGGGCCAACCCTTCCTCTGCTAACCAGCGTTCGGCAAGCATCGCCCCCATACATCCAGACCCCGCCGCCGTCACCGCTTGGCGGAATTCGTGGTCTTGAACGTCGCCGACGGCGTAAACTCCGGTGACGTTGGTTTCTACCGAGTCCGGTTTCGTGACGATATACCCTTTCTCGTCGAGGTCGATCTGTCCTTTAAAAATCTGCGTATTCGGCGTATGTCCGATCGCGTAAAACAGCCCGCGTACCTTCAATTGGCTTTTTTCGCCCGTCTGATTGTTGACGATTTCCACCCCTTCCATCTGTCCGCCTTCCTGACCGAAGACGCCGACCGCTTCCGTGTTCCAGTGGACGGTCAATTTCGGATTTCTCAACACCCGGTCTTGCATCGCTTTGGAGGCGCGCATCTCGTCGCGACGGACGAGTAAGTGAACGTGAGAGGCATATTTGGTCAAATAGACCGATTCTTCCGCCGCCGTATCGCCGCCGCCAATCACCGCCAATTCGACATTTTTAAAAATCGGGCTGGCCCCGTCGCAAATCGCACAGGCGGAAATCCCGTTATTCCAGAACTTGTCCTCGTTGGGTAGGTGCAAGCGCTTCGCCGTCGCTCCGGTGGCAATGACAATGCTGTGGGTTTTAAATTCTCTCTCCTCGGACCGCACGGTAAACGGACGTTGGCTCAAGTCTACGGAGGTCACGTCTTCGGTGTAGAGTTCGGCGCCCCAGCGTTCGGCTTGTGCTTTCATCCGTTCCATTAATTTCGGCCCGGTAATCCCTTCGGGAAAGCCGGGGAAGTTTTCAACTTCGGTGGTGGTCATCAGTTGCCCTCCCGGCAAACCGCCCATTTGGTATCCTTCAAAGACGACAGGTTTGAGGTTGGCTCGGGCGGCGTAAATCGCGGCGGTAAATCCGGCAGGTCCGGATCCGATAATGACTAGGTTTTCAACGTTGGGGGTTGCCATAAGGATTTATCTAAACTCGTAACGACTTTGCTTTAGTCATTATAGCGGTTTGTGCTGCATTGGGAATCATGCAGGGAAAAATTGGGATTTTAGATTTTAGTAGATTGTAGAAAGCTCGTGGATTGTGCCCTCGATGGCGATCGCGAGGTGCGTTCTATGGTTACGGGGATTGTACCGAACTGAGCATCCCTTGAAGGCGAAGGCGCAACTGCTGTAAATGAGGTAACAGTCCGTGGGGATCGCCTGTAGTTTGAAGGTTACCGATCGTGGTTCCGAGTTCTTCAATCGACCAGGGAACGTCAACGATGTCATCATTGGGGAGATCGACTTCTTCTAAAAGCGGACCGCTTTGTCCCTGTCCGAGCATTTCTTGAGTAACGGCGCCTTCGCCACCGAATAAGCGATCGCCCAAGGTGGCGGCTTCAGTTTCCGGTACGCCCATCGCCAGGGCATATAAACGGGCATTTTCCGGGGTTAAGGGAACAAATCCAGTGGCAACGAGAGCCGTAGCGAGTGGTGACCCGCCGGGAAGGGGATGGGAGCTTCCCGGTTGCAAGAACTGGGCAAAAGTGGGATCGACCAGGTAGCGGACGGGAGGTGTGGTCAAAAACGTAACCACGCTAAAGCCGTGGGGTTCCACCCCAAAGACCTGTCGGGCTTGATGGCGATCGATGCGAACCGGAACGGAACTGTTGCCCAATAAAGAAGCGAGAGAAGAGGCTGAAATATCGCGACCGACACCACAAGCACCGCGCATCAATTCAGAAGTGAGGGGTTGCTCGGGATTTTGAGCCATGCGATAAGTGCGCGAGTCGGCAACGGCTTGCTGAATTAAAACCTGAAAATCTTCTGCGGACGGGCTTCCACCCGCGATTGCCTTTCGGGCGCCTTCGACACTGCCCTCGGGAGGGAGACCCAAAGGAATATTGCTTAAGAGGCGGTCGAGGTCGGGCAAGGATTCCCCAGCTTCCCTGGCGCCACTGTCTTCAGATTCCGGGGTATGGGGTAATCTCAACTCGGGGATCGTATCTTCATCCCACTCGTCCCCGCCGGGCGATCGCATGGCGTCGGGAACCTCGCCCAAATCCACATTAAAGCGATCGCGCATCCAAGCATGATACCCTTCGAGATCGGCAAATTCTTGCCGTTGTCGCCGCCCCGTTTCCGGGTCGGGAACCTCGATCCAATAGGGACTGTCCGCCTGCGGATCGTAGCCGAAACGGGTGTAATTGGGGCCTTGTGGCGTTTCGTAGTGAATCGTAGACGATCGCGCCTCCCCGCCTGCCATCTGCGACGCCCAAAACACCGTGTGAAAATCCCCACTGGCGCCACTCGGGAAGCGATTCACGTCCGAGACCACCCCAGTCGCCGGGTCTGCCGGATGAGAATGGGCCATCAACACCCAATGACCGACATCTTGCCCGTCGAGTAATTCCTTCCACCGTTGGGAGACCCCACCGCCTTCCGGGGCTTCCCGTTCTCCCCCGCTTCCTTCGACGTAAACCTCCCCCGAATCCCCCTGAATGATGATATATTCCCCCGTTTCGCTGTTGCGGTAGATCGCCGCTTCTCGCGAGGGATCCTCCCGCCAAGTATTCTCGTACATCGTTTGGGCGTCGCCGATGTAGCGCACCTGCTCGTCGAGGCTGAGACTGCGCCGTTCCGGGGGCATCATCACCGTCGCTTCCGGCAATTGTAAATCTTCGATCGCCGATCGCGTCGCTTGCACTTGTTCCAGATTGCCCCCTTCCTCCGATCCGGGCGATCGGGGAACCCCCGCCGCCGCCCCGGCGACTTCCTCCCCCGTGGCTGGCGGACGGGCTGCGGCTTCGCTCAAATCGCGACCCGGTTCTCCCCCCTCCTCCGTTGCCGCCGCTTCCTGTCGGCGGGCTTCGCGACGGGTCGCCACCGCTTGTCCGCCGACTTCGCCGACACTGTTGGTCAAACCGCGACCGACCGATTGAGCGGTACGCGACGCGAAACGACTGGCCAGATCGACCACGGTGAGATTGCCCGTTCCCGTCCGGATCAGGGCGGCGCCTTCTTCGGACACCCCACTAATCACTTGCTGGGTGATATTTTGGACCGCACTGTGACGCAGGCGTTGGACGCGAGCCATTTGTTGCGCGTCGAGTCCGTGACCGAGTAAGCCGCGCGTTCCCGCCCCCGCCGTATTGCCGATCGCGGAGAGGGCGGCGGCGCCGATACTTTCTGCAGTGGGGAATTTGCCTTCAAATCCGGCAGTGACCACTTGCAAGTTGACTTGAGTAAAGGCTTCGCTGGCGGCGTCGGCGAGGAAGGTTTCGGCGCGGCTCAACTGGCGCAGGCGTTCGGGATTGAGGACGTCATCGACCGCGCCGCGACCGACGGAGTTGAAGCCGTGGGAGGCGATCGCCGTAACCAGTTTTTGGGCATTTTCACGGGAGAGCAGGTCGTAATCTTGGCCGAGGAGCATCTCGCGCACGAGCATTCCGGCGACGGCGGAAGAGAGAGAGGCGAGTAACGCCCCGGCAGCCGCCCCCCCCGTAGCAATCGTGAGGGCCGCTTCGACCACGAGTTCGACGGTGGTAGCGATCGCCTCGGCAATGCTGCGTTGGAGCGATCGCAACTCGTCCAAGCGGGTGCGAAACGCCGTATATTCAAGGCTGGCGAGGGCTTGGGCGTCTCTGGCTCCGGTAATGGCGAGCATGGCTTCGAGTTCGTCCGGTCGCGCCCCCGCTTGGGCGGCGATGAATTCGAGGCGATCGGCGGATTCGCCCACCACTTCGGCGGTATCTTCCCCACTGACGACATCGTAAGCGCCGACAAACACGTTGAGCGCCGTATTCATCACCCCCGTTTCTGACGCCTCTTGCCGTCCTCGGGCGCGAGTCGCCATTTCTTGCGGGTCCGCAGTCGGTTGCAGCAAATCCTGGAACTCGTAGCAAGTGTGAGAACTTTCGTAGCGCCGGAAAATATAAGCGACGAAGCGATCGATGCCGCTACCGCCGCCTTCGTCGCCGAGGTTTTGGGCGGCGAAGCGATCGATTACCGCATTGCGGCGGGTGGCGTTGAGGTCTTTATGTTTGAGGAAGTCGTAAGCTTTTTTCAAGTCGCTGTCGGAATCGCCTTGGTCGAGTTCGAGTTTGAGGCGATTCGCCCCCCGTCCGATTTCGTCGTAATCGGTGTTGACTAAGGTCATCATCCGCGACCAGATCGCTCCCCTCGTAATCGGAATGACGAAGCCGATGCGGAAACTGGGGCGCACGATTTGCCCGGTCTCGTCGGTTTTGGGCTCGGCGGCGCGATCGAGCAGTTGGCCGATATTGCCTTTAGCCCAGGCATCGGTGACCAGGGTGACGACGCGATCGTTGTCGTGGGCTTCTCCGGCGAGATAGACTTCATCGGCGATGTCGAGATTGCCCATGGTCAGGAGGCGCACGCGCTGGTACTCGTGACCTTCGGCGTACATTTCTCCTTCGATGAAGGGCATCAGGCGAGTGCGTCGGTCTTCCCAGGCGCGTTCGGCTTCGGCTTGCCCTTCGGCGTCTCCGGCTTGGCGGGCGCGATCGATCCGCCCTTGATAGATTTGGCGAATTTCGGTAACGGCGCGGAATACTTCGCTTTCGTTCGTTCCGGCTCCTTTGGTGGCGGCAGTCAAGCTATCTTCGGCGACTTGCAGGCGAATGTCTTCGAGTCGGCGTTGGCGTTCTCCCGGGTCGGCGGTACTCTGTGCAGCCGCTTCGCCGCGCTTGTAAGCTTCGTAACCGTCGAGGACGGCGCGCACGAGTCCCCACTCTTCTCCGGAGAGTTCGCCGTCCATGGCTTGGTAAAGGGTTTCGTCGGTCCAGGTTTCGTCACTCCAACCGGATTGGTTGCGGACGTAGCGGTTCCAGTCGTTTTCAAAGTTGGCGAAGTTGCCGGGGTTTTGCCATTCGCGCTGGATGCGACTGACGACGGAATCGGTGTGGGTTCCGGTAATGGCGACACTATCGAAATAGAGGTGGTCGGCACTGGTGAGGTCGCGGTGGAGGAGGGCGAGGCTTTTTTGTTCCCGCCAGCCGGAAAGGTCGTCTTTGAGGTCGTTTTTAAGGCTTCCGGAGCCGATGTCCCTGAAGCTGCGATTGTATCTTGTTTCGAGTTCCTGGCGTCCGGCGAGGGGGAGTCCTTCTAAGATGCGGAAGATTTCGGCGTCTCGGGTTCCCAGGGGAATGAGGGCGAGGGCGATTGCGGTGTGGGGGTCGTGGGTGTGGCTGGCGTCGAGCAGGGCGATCGCCCTGACGAGGTCGTCGCCGCCGAGTTGGTCTTTGAGATAGGAGCGCAGGGAAAATCCGTGTTCGCGGGCGAAGGCGTTGGCAATGCGCGATCGCATGGCACTATCGTGACCGGAAAGGGCGGCGAGGGCGGCTTCTTCGTCATCCCACCAGTTGAGGGCGTCGTAAATGGCTTCGGCTTTGTCGGCGGCTCGATCTTCGCTGGCGTCTTCGTCGTCGCGTTGGATGAGTTGGGTGGGTACGCTCGGGGTGGCGGACCGATCGCCCGCGACGGACGGAGCTGCCGCACGGGTGAGGAGTGGGTTGACCGCCACCTCTACGTCTGGGGTGGCGTCGCGATCGTCGCTTTCCGGCGCTTCCATACTCCGCATCAGGGGATGAGTTTGCGCCCAATTCACAGGTAAGGGCGTAAATTCGGGTAGGGCTTCGCTGGTGGCGGGCGGCACCGCGATCGCCTCCGTTTCCCTGTCGGTCGCGGGTTTATGGAAAGACGAGGGCTTGACCGCCTGGGGAATAGGCGTGCGGCTCGCAGGTTTTTGTAACTTTTGATAAGCCACGATCGAATCCCCACCTTAAGGGTGCAAGCCCTGCATAACAATTTCGTCTACTTTTGTCAATAGTTTGTATTCGTTTTTAATGGTTGTCGATCGCTCGAAATTAGGGAGTGGCCGATCGCCTGTAACGCCGGGATTCTTGGCGGCGATCGCCCCCGATTTGCCTCCCTACAAACCGGAAGGCGATCGCCCTTAAAACCGTCGCCGGGTCGGTTCCCTTGCTACCATTTCAAGATATTCACCCGCGCCATCGGACGATCACCATGCGAGTCAGGGAATATCTACAGCAATCCCAACGGATTTTAAGACAACAGCATCCTTTAGCTTTAGCCGAATACAGCTCGATCTTTTGCAGCGCTGTGGGGACGGCGATCGCTGTATTATTGAGAGAGGTAGCCTACGCTACATTCCCCCTGACCGTCGCTCTGGCTTTTAATGTCGCCAACCGACAGCGCCTCGATCGCGATCGTCAAGAGCAAATGACCCATTATTTTTCTCAAGTAAACACCCGCTTGAGCGAGGTCACGCCGACGATCGCCCCTCCACCTCAACCCCCCATCGAGCGTCCGACGAACGAAGTGCAAGAAGAACTGGCAAAATTGCAACTGTGCATTACGATTTTAGAAAGTAAAACGAACTTTTTAAATACCAAATTACAAGAAAAACTTTCATCGGAATTAAGCGCCATTCGTCAGGATATTAGTGCGTTTACCGAACCGTTTAATTTGGACAATATCGAACGTAAAATTCAATCCCTTAATTCGGCGGTTCAGTCTTTGCTAGAACGCCCCCTTCCCGAGTGGAGACAGTACGAACAATTAAAACAATCCATCGGCCAAATGGAAACCAACCAACGGGAGTTGATTTGGCCGCAAATCAAACAACTGAATGCAGATTTAGAAAGTTTGAGAAAAAACGAACGCTATCTCAATCAAAAATTAGATAATTTATTAGAAAAATTCAACGCCAGACCGGAAGTTCCCCAGTTGTCTCGCTTGAAACGAACGGTTCACCAACTCAGCGATCGCCTCTCTCAAGTGCAACAAACGGAAGTTTTCGCCAAACTCTTCGACGAAATCGAACAACTCAACCGCAAAGTGGAATGGTTGGCGAACAAAATGAACGAATGAGCGCGATCGCGATTCTCCTTTGGAGACGATGAGCGCGTTCGCCTCCGCTTGAGAAACCTCAGCCCTACCCCTGGGTTGCAGTGCGATCGCCCCCCGGATAACATCGGAGAACACCGGACAACACCAAACATCGACTCGCGACCCTCCCGCGAACTTACCTTTTGCCAAAGATCGATCGCAAAGTGACCCATTCAACCTATGATAGAAACGGGTTTAAGCATTTTTAAGTGTAGAAATGTTACATCAAAACCCGTGGCAGTTGATAAAGAATAAAGCGGGCAAAATGTCAATATAGAACGCGCGATTCGCAACATCTCTTAAATAGGAATTTTTGAATCGATCGCTGTCGTGTTTTTGGCGATGGAGGAGATCGCGATATATCGAAAGTCGCGAGATCGCCGACAAAAGTACGCCAAACTTTGCCAAAACTTGCCAAATCTGATTTATTTTGCACCCGAGGAACCCAGGAGGTTGAATCAGTGACGTCCGAAAATCACCCAGAAGCAATCCGCACGGAAGTTGAAGCTGTAACGATTCGCGTGGAAGCCAACGGCATCTTGACCCCGATCGCCCAAGTGCGCGCCGTCGAATGCGGCGATCGCTCGATTTCCCAAGCGACGGTTGGAGGAAGCGATCGCCTCGCCGCGTTGGATTTGCACCTTGGCGATACGGTCGTCATCGAAGCCGAAAACTCGGAGGGGATGCCCGAAATCGTCGGCGTCGTGGCCGAAAAACGTCCGGCCCAAGCCAAACGGGTGAGTTTACCGAACAGATGTCCCGAGTGCGGTTCCCCGGCGATCGCCTTTGAAGGGGACGACCGGATGCGCTGTACGAATTCTTCTTGTCCCGCCTTGCTGCCAACCATTTTACGCAATTGGACTCATCGGGAAGCGATGGACATCAGTGGAATGGGTGAAAAACTGGTGCAGCAATCGATCGATCGCGGTTTGGTCACCTCGATCGCCGATCTCTACGACCTCACTGTGGATCGACTGGTGGAGTTGGAGCGCATGGGGCAAAAATCGGCGAAAAAGCTGGTTAAATCGATCGCCAAGTCCAAATCTTTACCCTGGTCGCGGATTCTCTACGGTTTGGGCATTCGCAACGTCGGACGCCATGCGGCCCAAAGTTTGGCGCATACTTTTCCCACGGTAAGAGAGTTGGCCCACGCGGAACCGGAGGCGATCGCCGCGATCGATCGACTCACCCCGGAAACGGCATCGGCGATTTACTACTGGTTTCGGATTCGAGCTAACCAAGAGTTAATTTTGGCATTGGCAAAAGCAGGATTGCAATTAACTGAGGTCGAGCTTCCCGAGGCGATCGTCCCGAGTCCTGAACCGGAAACGGAAGTGCAACCGGAACCGGAAGCGAAAGCGGAACCGGAACCGGAAGTGAAAGCAGAACCGGAACCGGAAGTGAAAGCAGAACCGGAACCGGAACCGGAAGTGAAAGCAGAACCGGAACCGGAGCCAGAACCGGAACCGGAGCCAGAACCCGCCGCCAGTGAAGAACTCAGCAGTTTGCAAGGAGAATTAGCAGCGACGATCGCCGATCGCGATCGCCTCGATGCAGCGTTAAGCGACAGTCAAACCCAACTGCAACAGATTCGCGCGCAAATGGAGAGTTTGCAAGCAGAATTAGCAACTTCTCAACAAGCGCATTCCGAGTTACAAACGCAACTCGACGAACTGCGGACGCGATCGCAGGCGGGAGAAGGCGAAACAGCTCGTTTACAAGCGCAATTGCAAACTCAAGTGCAAGAAGCGAGCGATCGCGCCGCCGAGTTACAAGGGGAGATCGATCGCCTCCAGGCTCAATTGCAAGATCGCGACCGTCAAGGATCTCAACTGGGTTTGGAACTCGATAGCGTTCGCGCGCAGTTGAACGAGACCCAAGGGGAAAAATCCCAATTGCAAGAACAGGTCGATCGCCTGGAGTCGGAAAAGTCCGAGTTACAAGGACAGCTAGACGGCGCCGGACAACAGCAAGCCCAATTGCAAGAACAGGTCGATCGCCTGGAGTCGGAAAAGTCCGA
>NZ_JAEOXH010000003.1:762291-891591 GCF_016632315.1 Oxynema mangrovii CENA135
TTTAGCCATAATCTTGAATTCAAAACACTCTCAATTTCGATGCATCTCGATCTTAACCAAATTCATTTAATCCAGCTTGATGGACATTTTGTTGTTTTTGTCAAGTAAATTCGCTACAAAATCAGATGAGCTTACCCTGGGGGTTAGGGGGGATCGGCGGTCAATCTGTTCGATGCCTCCGCGAAAACTTTCCTCGTTCCCCCCTTTGTAAGGGGGGTTAGGGGGGATCGGCACTGTACCGCATCAGACGCCCGAGTGCTCTAGAATTCCCAGAAATCTTGATTTCTTGCTAATTCACCACTTCCATCGCTGCCGATTCGTCCTCGTCGGCGATCGCATCGGGAATTTCTAACTCCAACCGTCGCAATCGTCGATATCGATAGGCTATCCCCGTCGCCACCAAATTCAACACCCCAATTAAAATAAAAAAGAACGCCATTCCTCGCCCTTCTCCCACGCCGACAAAGCGACCGACATTATCGGCGAGTAAACCTCCGGGAGATAACATCGGACCGAGGACTTTATCCACCAACGGACCCGAGATCGTATACGCTGCAATTGCCGCCGTTTTTTCCATCCCTTGCAACAATGCAAACACCCGACCTTGTAAGTCCGTCGGCACTTTTTGATGCCAGATCGTCTGACTGGAACTGACCACAATCGGATAAGCGCATAAATAAACAAATACCCCAAATGCGGCAATGGGAACGGTCGGTCGAACCCAACCGAATAACAACAGGGTTCCTTGAAAGGCGACGAACAGCAACACGCCGTAAATCCGAGGTTTCGGACCGCCCCAGGTACTCATGGCGACGCTACCGACCAGCCAACCGCAACCGCCAAAAGATAAAATTAACCCCAAATCTGCACTGGTGGTAAAGGTCAGCACAAACGGCCAAAATAAAACATCGAGAACGCCGAGGGAAAAATAAGGAACGGTTAAAAAGCTGGCCAGGGCTAACATTCCCGGTCTTTGGGCGATATAGTGCCATCCTTGTTTAGTTTCGGCAATTAAATGTTGCCAGCCGTAGGGTTCCTCGGAATGCGGCAGTTTCTCGGGTTTCGGGAATTGGACCGCGAGTAAAGTTCCCACTGCAAATAGGAAAGTAATGATGTCGATGAGGACAATTCCTTGCAGTTGAATCGTCAGAAGTAAGAAGCCGGATAACGCTGGGGCGGCAATTTTAGCGGCCCCTTTGGAGATTTGAACGACGCCGTTCGCCCGACTTAAGTGCTGTTTGGGAACGAGTACGGTGGTCGCCGCCGCATAGGCGGGCCATTGGAAGGCACTAAAAAAGGCACTCACGCAGGCGACGGCATAAATATGCCAAATTTGCAACCCGTCGTTATAAATGAGTAAGGCGATCGCCACGGTTCCCAAACCGGAGGCGGAATCGCTCAAAATCATTACCCAGCGACGATCCCAGCGATCGACGAGGGCTCCGGCTAAGGGGGAGATCGCGATCGTCGGTAAGTAGCTAAATAAGTTGAGCAGGGCAAATTGGGTCACGGACCCGGTGGTCTGAAAAACCCAGACGCCGAGGGCAAATCGGGTCAGTCCCGACCCGATGAGTGAGGCGAGTTGTCCGAAAGAAATAAGCAGAAAAGTTTGCATGATCTGGGGCTGCTGGTAGGTGATGTGACTCGAAGCTGGGGGAGTGAAGGGGCAAACCAAGACGCGATCGCCCCGTCCGCGTGAGGAGTCATACCGTGCTAGAGTTGAATTTTAATTCTTGTTTCGCTTTATACCGTTAAGGCTATCGATCGCGTCGGGGGATCGGGAAACGTGGGCTTAGCCGCAGTCAATTTCAACCCTAAAAAAGTCAGCGAGAGGAATTAGACCGATGCCGATTTTTCCGGTTTTAAAGCGAAAAATAACCGATGAAAAGCGGCCAAGTTGGAGATAACGGCCAAGATAATTAATAAGGGCAGAATTTGTCCGGATAAGAGACCGACAACGAACAGGATAAAGCGGGTGGTGCGATCGCCGATCGTGGCGATCGAGCTTTTGCCTTCGGCTTCCGTTCTCGCCCGAATGTAAGGCACCATTGTCGTTCCCAATAAAGCGAGCAATCCAGGGATTAAATGTCGGGTCGGATCGAGTAAAATCAGGGCGGAAATTAGGAAGACATCGACATAGCGATCGAGAACGCTATCGAGGATCGCGCCTTCAGGAGAACTGAGCCCGCGCGCCCGGGCTAAATCTCCGTCGAGGTCGTCTAAAAGACCGCTTAAAACGATGGCGGCGACGGCGATCGCCCCATACCCGGAATAAATCAGCCAAGCCGCAAACGGTCCGCCGATCGCCGCCGAAACCACGGTAATTCGATTGGGCGTAATCCAAGATAAATTAACTAAAGTTTCGGCAATCTTTACCGTAACATTTTTAATAGTTTTTTCTATAAACGAGCGAGGACGGGCGATCGTTTTTTCCAAACTCTCCCGATCGCCCTCCCCCTGCATTCGATCGGGGTCTGTCGTCGAAGATTCCGTATTCAAGAGACTATCCTAAATGGAAAACGAACATATCATAGCGATGGCTTTTAGGATTCGTCAACTCATTGGCGCAACTGGCAGAATGAGTAAGGCTTTGCATGGTTCGATCTTTGCCAACCGTATGCCGATCTCGCGCCCATCTGGAGAGGGCGATCGCCGCTCATTTGAAACCCGTTAAATCGTCGTTTCCAAACTCATCACCCGCGCCTTTCCCGGTAAAACTTCTATGTTGACTGAATCGGCGGCGATCGCTTCGCCATCGATCGAAATGATACTGTTTTGAACGAAAGGATCTAAAGCAAACGCCGCTACTTTATAATATTCGACCCCCGGTAAAGTCAAATGCTCCCCCGTGGCACATTTTAAAAAAGCCTGTAACACTTGCCAGCGAGACACCCCGCGCCGAATGGCCACGACATCGATCGCCCCGTCGCTTAAATGGGCTAAGGGTGCGGGTTTTAAATTGTAGGCACTCCACGGCACGTTCATCGCCCAAAAGACGATAAATTCTGCCTCGATGGTTTGCCAATCTTTTTGTTCTCGATCTTGGCAATTTTTGAAGGAATTTTGGGTTAATAAATTGGCGCGATCGTAGGGCAGAAATGAGAAGCGGGCGCGATAGGTTGGCAATTTGAAAATTTGCCAAATCGCGTATAAATCCGTCCGCAACGACCCCAAAAATCGCAACCGTTCCGAATGAATGTCCACCTCGCTGACGATCGCCCACGACAGGGACAACAAACTATAATAGCGCCGTCCGCGATGGGCGATCGCCGCCAAATCGAGGGGTCGGGGCCGTCCTTTGGCGATTGCCAGCGCCGCCGCGATCGGGTCGTAAGCTTCTGTGGCGGCGTCTAAGAGGGCTTTGCACAGTCCGTTCCCGGTTCCAGCCGGAATCGGCGCGATCGGCGTTTTGAGGGCATTCTCGGCGTCCTCCCGACTCGCCAATCCGGCGATCGCCTCGTGAACGATGCCGTCGCCGCCGACCAAGGCCAGCCCGTCATATTGTGATAAGTCAAGATTTCTTACTAAATCTCGCACGTGTCCCGGGTGGGTCGTAGCGATCGCCGTCAACTGCACCCCCGCCGCTTCCAAAATGGGCCGGACTTGCTCGAAAATTTGCCAACCCCGGCGCCGTCCACTCACCGGATTGACCGCCACCCACCATCGGCGCTGGGGGTTGTCCGGCAATGTGGAGGCGATCGCCCCGACCCAGCGCGATCGCTGGGCTTCGGACTCACAAATAAACGTTTTTTTATATAAAGTTCTCGTTCGAGGCGATCGGCGAGGGTACCAAGAACCACGGGCGATCGTCGGACAGGCGGAAATGACAAAACCGAGAGGATTTCCCGGCATCTGTTCCACTCCGAGAATCTCGTCGCGACTGAGAGATTGACGATTGCCGTTTTCCTGCCAAACTAAACCGTTTTCAGTTAACTTTAGGCGAGTTTGTTGGGGACAATTTTGCGATCTACGGCCAGATTTGAGATAAACTAACGGGTCGGACATGGATTTACAGCATTTCCTCGATTGATGAAGTCCATCGACGATCCCTCCCTCTCTCCTTTTTCAGGGTAGAGTCAAGTAAAATTCCCCTTTTTTAAGCGGGATTTAGGAAGATCGCCGTTGCACCTCATTGGTTTAAAACATAGTAGGGCGATCGGTGAATGTACATGGAAACATACCCCCTCTTAATTTTACAGGATAGTTTAAATTTAGTTTGGCTGTTGCTGGCCTTATTTATTGCCGGAGTTTTCGAGGCATTTTTATGGAAAACCCCTCTCTTTGAACCCTTAAATCGACCGATTCAAAGCGATTGCTTTGGGAAAAATAAACGCTGGCGGGGCTTGGTCAGTTTGCCGTTAACTCATGCGATCGCCGTCGGACTTTTGCAACTGCTAGAACGGGCGATCGGTTGGCCGTCAGATTCCTTCATTTCATTCTCCGATTTCAACTGGATCGAATACGGACTTTTAGTAGGATTTATCTTTAACTTAGCCGAATTGCCCAATTCTTTCGTCAAACGTCGGTTAAATATTCCTCCGGGAGATGAAAGCAATTGGCTATTTTATTTAGGGGATCACATGGATTCGACCTATGGAACCTTGCTGCTGTGGTGGCTTTATTTTCGCTTCCCCTTAGATCTCATTTTAACCGGAACGATCGCGACTCCCTTGCTCTTTATTCTGGCCACTGAAATCCGCAAAAAGTTGGGATTGAAATAAGGGATTTATGCCGATCGTTGCTTCTTTTTCATTCAGCAAGCATTGCCCTTGCAAGACGATCGCCCCTTCATTTTCAAACACCCCGCAGCGATCCAATAAAGTAGATAAAACTGGAATTACCCCCTTTTCCAAATCGGCGATCGCTTCCCGAGTTGCCGGATATTGAATTAACCAGCGATTGTAAGCGAGATAACCGGGGGTAAATGCGCCTTTATCGACCAACCACAAATCGATCTTATAGCGGTTGATAAATTCCTGAATTGTCGATAAGTTAGGGCTGTATTGCGCGCGAATCAAAGCATTGGTGCGATCGCGCAACCGTTGGTAATAGCCTAAATGAAATGGGATGGCATATTCGCGACTGGTTAAAATCGATCGCCGCGCAAATGTCGGTAAATTATTGGCTTCTTCAGAAATAGAAGCAATCAGAATATCTTTGGATCGATCTTGAAAAAATTGGTAAAGTTTGGGTTGGTCTCCGATTTGATAATAAGTCCACGGAAAATTACCCATTGACCATTGAGGATAGGTTAAAAATCCTAGAGAAAATAGAGCGATCGTTAAAGTTAAAAATTGCTTTTTGACGGGGCGATCGCAGGTCCACTGCCAGCAAGCATCGAATAAAATTACCCAGCTTATCCCCGCCGCAATTGTCAAAATCAAGCGTAAACTATGTTGGGTGTAACGACTGGGTAAATGTAGGGAAAATAAGGCTAAATGAGCGAGAATAAATAAGCCCAGAGAGGCGATCGCTAAATCGAGTAAAAGGCGGCTATTGCGAACGTAAACTGCTAAAGGAAATCGACGAGGAAACGCTAAGAAAACAGGTAAAAAGAAGCCCATTACTGTTAAAATTGGGGTCAAAGCTGCCGATAAGCCAATGCCACTGCGTCCGTGCAACCAAAACGCCCAAGGATCGTTAACAAAAAATTTAGTGCGACCGTTTTCTAAAAATTCCGGCCATTGTTGGGCTTGACTGATGCTAATGGTGGGGTCGAATTCAGAAACAGCGAACAGATAAGGGAGTAAAATCAGGAAAGCGACGAAAAGCCCAATAAAACTGAGGCGGTAATTGGAAAAGTCCAGAGTAAATTTAAGCTTGTTATCTTGATAAGAAAAAAGAGATAAAACAAAGATTCCCGAAGCAATTAATACCCCTTGAGGATAAAATAAACCTAACAAGGCGATCGCCACGGCTACGCCGAGGAGATGGCGTCGCAACCAGTAATATAAAAATGCTAAAAATAAGGGATAGACAAATGCTTTAGGCGTGGCAGAAATTAAGCCATCTTGCATCCACAAACTCTGATTGAGCAGTAAGGTGCTGGTAAAGGCGGCAACGGGAATCGGAAACAGTTCTAAGGTAACGCCAAAAGCGAAGGCGGTCGCGACTAATCCTAAGAAAAAGGGCAGGATTTTATGTAATAAAATGGGGTCGATGCCCAGTTGGGCGAAAACCCAATAAAACCCTTGATAACCTAAAGGGGCGACGGATTGAAAATAATCGGCAATGAGGTCATTGGGGAACAAGTCGCGATCGAGGAATCTCGCCATCCAGAAAATATGTTGGCGGGCGTCATCTTGCACCACATATTCCGCACTAAAGGCTTGTTTCCAGCCTAGAAATCCGTAAAATCCGGCAAAAGTTAGGGCGAGACAAAACCAAAAAATAGAGATTTTGCGAGGGGTTTTGTCAATAAGAGTGGCGAACCATTGAGCGAACGAAAGACCAACCATGGTGCAAGAATAGGGGGAATGGCGATCGCGAATACTTGCACCAGCATATAGCAAGGATTACCACTTGCGAAACCCTATGGATAAAAAACGATCGCCGTTGGCGAGTCGATCTTTGTTTAAGGGTCTTCTCCCCTCGCTTTTGGGTGAATAGTTGTCCGCAAGTCGCGAGGGGAGGTTAGGGTCGTCGGCGACATTTTGCAAGGATTAATATTGAGAGGAAATCCGGGCTTAATTGCCAAATGAAACTAAAGATTTTTCGGCGAGATCTTCGTTTAAGCCGACAGAGGTGAGTAAGTCAATCCATTGACTTTGTAAGATGGCATCTTGCGGATCGGTTTCGAGTAAGTGGGCTAAAGTGGCGATCGTTTCGTGCCAAATTCCCGCATTAGCATATAAATTAATGCGATCGCGCGGCGATGCGTTGTCGAGTTGGGTGGCTAAATCGGGTTTGACTTCGATCCGTTGAACCCATCCTCTGACCGTTGCATTCTCGGCAGGATCGTCATCGGAACAAATTAGCGAAAACGACCAACGATAACTGTTGCCGACGTTCAAATCGCGATCGAAATCGGGATTTTCTAAGGGAATTTCTATCACTCCCGAGCGATTTTCGACGGCGATCGTATTGGTATGAATGATTGTTCGATTTTCATCCCATAAAATAAATTTGGCTGTTTTTGCTTTTGACGTGGGAACGTAGAAAAAGAAACTCGGTTTTGTAGAGCTGGTTAAGGTAACATTTTTCTCCGTCACGGGCATTAATGCCGTGAAAGGTAAATCTTGAGACCCGAAACAATCGCTGCGCGGTCCGGCAGGTTCTACCCCACTAGGGCCGCCGTCAATATCGGGAATGACATCTTCGGCAATGAGGATGTTGCTATCGGTTTTAAGAGTGATAGTTTTACTTTGGAGAGGGTTTGGAATTGAATCGTCGGCGATCGCCCGTTGGGGAATGGCTAAGAGGATTCCGGAAAAACTCGATACGAGGATCGCTAAGGTAGCAGGTTTATAAAACTGTTGTCGAAACATAGGTACTTGCTACTACAAAAATAATGGGGATGACTATTTCAATTTTAGACTCACGATTTAATTTTAGACGCAATGGAGATAACCAAGGTTTCGCGATCGCCTCGTTCGATCTGATTTTACGGCTCCTCTGACAGGCGATCGCTTTTATACCCGATTACTCGATAAACCTCAACTTCTTTTGCTTTTCCTTTCAGATTCATCGCTCCCCAGGATTCGACCTCAATTTCGCTTTTTAAGCGATGATACGTTTCTCCAGGAATTAAAATACGGCAGTTATCGACTTGACGATCTTTAAACGAACTTTCCAGGCGAGAAGCAATGTTGACACTATCGCCAATAATTCCGTATTCTAATCGTTTTTTGCCGCCTAAACTACCAACGGTAACCGGGCCAGTGAAAATTCCCGCCCGGATTTGAATGATGGGAAAACCGCGCTCTTTCCAACTAGAGTTAAGCTGTTCTAAGCGTTCGCGCATGGCTAAGCTACAGCGTAGCGATCGCCTCGCATCTTCGGTAATTTCCGCTTCGGTCGTTCGCGGAATTGGCACGCCAAAAACGGCCATAATGGCATCGCCAATAAACTTATTAATAATGCCTTGATGGTCGATGACGATATCGGTCATGGCGTCGAGATATTCATTGAGCCAAATCATTAACTTTTCTGAGGGGAGTTGTTCCGAGATCGTCGTGAAGTTTTTAATATCGCTAAAAAACACTGTAACTATGACCGTTTCTCCCGGTAAAACTCCCGATTTTAATAGACGATCGCGCCCGTTCCACAGGGCCGAAGCAATCTCCGGAGAGGTTTGTTGTCCCAGTAAATTCATGACCATTTGTTGCTGCTTTCGTGCTAGTTGCAGTTGATAAGTTACCGCGATCGCTCCGGCGGAGAATGCCCCGACAATCGGGGTGGCGATCGGAATCCAAATTCTCTGTAAAAAGCACAACAAACCAAAGCCAAAAAGAACGCATCCTAGGGCGATCGCGATGGCGCTCAACCCCCAAGGATTACTGACTTTTAACCCGATCGCCCCGCCTAATAAACAAGCGGCTAAAATCCACCCCCATTCGACAGGGTCGGGCCAACTGGAAACGGGGGCGAGATCGTCGAGACCTGCACTCAGAAATTGGCTGACCATTTGGGCGTGAATCAAGACCCCCGGCATTTTGCGATTGCCGTTTACTGTAGCGCTATAGGGGGTTAAGAATAAATCTTTAACACTCGGAGCAACCGGACCGATTAAAATAATTTTACCCGCGATCGCCGACGGTTCGATCGCCCCTTCGAGAACTGCTTGCATTGAAACCACTGGAACGGGATCGAGCGATCGATAGTCCAGTAAAATTTGATAGCCTCCCGGATCGATTGTTTGATAAGCGCCCCAGGTTTGAGTGAGTTTTTCTAAGGGGACGTTACCGAGTTGATACACCTTCTTTTCATGCAGTTGAGGAGAAATATTATAATTTTTTAAATAAGATAATGCCAATCTCAACGATAAAGAAATAAAATTTTGTTGACCGTTGGAAGTAAACATTAAAGTGCGCCGAACCACTCCATCGGGATCGGTCACTACGTCGTTAAAGCCGACGCGATCGCCCGGTAAACTCGGCGGCGGCGAAGTGCTTTCGCTGGGATTGTTACCCACATAACGAATTCCAAAAACATTAGGTTTTTCTAATTCGGCGACGAGTTCTTCATGACCGGGAGAATAGGGAATATCGCGCACAAAATCTAACCCGATCGCCGCCGGATCGTAGCGCTGAAGTTCCCTTAACACTTGAGCGATAACGCGATCGGATGGAGGCCATGTTTCGATTGCTGTAATGTCAGCTTCCGAAATGCCAACTACCAGCACGCGATCGTCAAAACCGCGATCGCCTTGCCAGCGAATTAAGGAGTCATAAATAACTAATTCTAAAGATTGTAACAAACCTATTTTGCCGGAGAGTAACAGCAAAAAGGCGATCGCCACACTCGAAAGCGTGACGGTCACTTCTGCTTTAGCGAGTAGTCCCGGGACGATCTTATCCCAGTCGCGCCACCATCGAGTCATAAAGGTTCAATGTAGACAAAGCAACAGTTCCATTGTGACTCACCGGATTGCAGAAACGCCATGATTCTCGAATTCAATATTCGATAAATTTCGATATCGATGGGTTGGCTGTTGCTATTTAATACACGAATGCATTATCCCAAATCCAATCGATCGCCGCTTTTGCTCGATCTAAAGGTAAGACATGACAACATCCCGCACGGTCGTAACGAAGTAACGAAACCTCTTGGGATTCCCCGTCAATTTCTCCCTCGGGAGCGAGTTGTGCGTGCAACCCGCTTAAATTATCTAACGGTCCGTTAATATCAAAATCAATTTTGGTTTCAAAATTGTTTTCCATCCACTCTTCGATGCGATCGTCGAGGGCTTCTGGGGTGAGCGGTTTGTCGCTGGTGAGTAAATGGTAGTAAACTAAAATAATTTCCTTGCATTCTTCCTCTTCTGCCACGTCAATTAAAGCCTGAAATACACTCAAATTGCTGGCCATATTTCTAAAAAAGAGGGTATCGGTGACATTTTTTTGAAACTTAATTTTTTTGTTTTTATAACTGTTGTATTGTTTGAAGGCAAAGCCGCCAAAGGCGATCGCCAGGGACAAGACCGCCACTAAAACGGGCATCACATCTTGCAGTTGGCGATCGTTGGGTTTCAAATGTTCTAAGCCGGGGAGACCGCCGACGAGGAGCAAAATTAAGGTTGCAATTAGCAATAAGTGAGGCAAAACTTTTAAAATTAAAGGAACTGCCGCACCGATCGCCGGAACGGCCAGTAAAATGCGGTCTTTCCAGGTCATGCTAATTTTCACGTTTGGGAATAAAAATTCTAGATCGAATTTAGGAATATTTTTGTAATAGTAAACGTACATTTTGCCCGGTTCAAAGTTCAGTTTTTCCAGGCGTCGGCCTTTGCGGATAAAATAGTCTTCATCTTTGAATTTTAAGAGCAGAACGACGCGCTCGAAAATGTCGATTGTTTTTTGTACACTTTTAAAAAATTGACGAATGGTTGCCATTTTATAAATGTCGCCGCGACAGTAGCAGACCATTTGATCGAAGTCGTCAAAATCGACATCGGTTTGCAATTCGATTAACGATTTTTCTCGAAATGCCCGTTGCAAACTTTCTGGAGAGAGGGGAACGTAATTGGCGCGTTTTAACAAGATTTTTAAATCTTCAACTAAGCCGGATTCCATCTCTTTTAATTGGGTGGAGTCCGGGGATTCGATGAATTTGGTATCGGCATCGGGATTGAAAGGGGCGAAGCGGTCTTTCAATCGTTCTAAGAGTTGGTGAAGTTCAAAATGATAGTAAGCGGTGAGGATCGTGCAGAATTCGCGAAATTTTTGCCGATCGCCCTCGGGCAACTGGCCATCTTGCAAGCATAATTCGATTAAATCGCTGCGTCGGTAGGGGATAAAGGCTTCCCGGTCTTCGTAAGTTGCCATATTGTAATATTTGCCTGGAAAGTCGGGTCGATGCAGGAGAGAGTCGGCGCGATCGCCTCGATTCGATTCCCTCCTGCTGAATTTTGACCTTTTCCTACTCAGAAGTCCAGCCCCGCAGTTGCTGGTGGACGCAGGCAAGGTACCACATATATTCTCTTTGTGTATAATTGCGGGCGGCACTGACAAGATAATGGCGGGCGCGATCGCCGTCGTCGTGGACTTCATAATAGAGTCCGAGATAAAGCTGGGTGTAAAATTGGCTGCGGCAGTCTTCGCCTTCCCTGGCGGCGAGCAAGTCGGCGGGGGTGTACTTCCCGGCATAGAGGGCGTAAATCCGGTGCATGAAGGGGCGCGGGTCGGGGCCGACGGGAAGCAGGGACTCGCGGGCGAATTGGGGGCCGTGGAGGCGCGCCAAACACAAGTAACGCCAGGTGGTTTCTTCGACATCGGCGGGATTGACGGTCAGACCGGACTCGAATTGTCGGGCGCCGCCCTCGAAGTCTTCGGCATAGTATAAAGAAAGACCGCGCTGCCACAGGTAAGGTGAGAGTTTGGGGTCGAGCTTTTCGGCGCGATCGAAGTCGGCGAGGGAGGCTTCAATCCGGGCGAGTTTAAAGTAAATCATCCCCCGTCCGAGATAGGCTTTGGGGTCGCGCGGATGGGAACGAATAACGGCATTCCAGTCGTCGAGTTGGGTTTCGAGGGAGTAGAGATCGTGCATGGATGGGTTGTTGAGAACTCAGTTCTGTGCAATTATTCCCCTTTTACGCGAAGCGGACACGCGATCGCGATCGCCCCCCGACGATCGCCCCGGGGAAAAATGATATTTTTGGTTAAAATTGCGGGTATTTTGAGATTTTCTATGTATTTTAGGAATTTGCCCGTTCCCAACCCGGCGATCGCCGTTTAAATGGGCGATCGCCCCGACGCGATCGGCAAAAGACAGGGAATCTTGACAAATAGCGATATAATGATGGAGTTTTGAATCAGTTTAAAACTGCTCGCTTTTTCGTATTGAACTATGCAGTCATTGGCGAAAAACGTGGGTTAAACTAATTCGACTTCAAGGAGAAAAGACAGTTTCAACGATGGCGAGACCAACCCAAGCACACATGTCTCAATCTTGGGAAAGCAACCGCGCTTCCGGGTTTAAAGACATGAAAAAACGGCAAATGGAATATTATATGGGCGCGAAATTAATTGAAGTAGGCGTCGATCCCAAAGCGGCAATTTTCCGATGGTCACTAGAGCAGAAAAACGGGCGAGAAACGTGGACTTATAGCGCCTATTGGGCTGATTCAAAAGAAGAATTATTGCTCAAAGAAAAAGAAGAACAATCCTGATGATGCTGTTACTCTTCCGGGTGGGTGGCGAGCAGTACGGAATCGATTGCGCCTCGGTGGTGGAAGTGATTCCGAGAGTCAAGATGAGTAAGATTCACCAAGCCCCCGAATTCGTGGCCGGATCGTTCAACTATCGCGGCGCGATCGTGGCCGCGCTCGATCTGGCGCAATTGTTGCAAGGAATGCCGACCCCGGTGGCCTACAGCAGTCGGACGATCGTCCTGGAGGTCGAACGGTATTCGACCCGGGGACACCTGTTAGGGGCGATCGCCCCGAAAGTGACGGAAACCTGGGTCGTTCCGAAAGACGCCCGATGGGTCGATCGCCCGATTCACCTGCAACAGGTGCCGTATCTGGAACAGACGATCCTGTGCGATCGCGGTACGGTGCGACCGTTGAGGGTCGATCGCCTGTTGCGCGATCCGGAGATCGCAGCCCTTTTCGACGACTCCGACCGATGAGCGCTTCGATCCGCGATCGCGTCGCCGCATTATTCTGTCAACAACTCGGTTGGGATCTCGCTACCTTGGGCGACACCAGCCTCGATCGCGCGATCGCCCGACGGATGCGCGACGGCGCGATCGCCGATCTGCCGACCTACTGGCAACAGTTGCAACATTCGCGCCAGGAATGGCAAGCCTTGATCGAACTGCTGGTGGTTCCGGAAACCTGGTTTTTCCGCGATCGCCACGCCTTCGACTGTCTCCAAAACCACGCCCGCAGGCAATGGCGCGATCGCCCGTCCGGCGAACCTTTGCGGCTGCTCAGCTTGCCCTGTTCCACTGGAGAAGAACCCTACTCGATCGCGATCGCCTTATGCGAAGCGGGATTGAGTCGAGAACGTTTTACGATCGAGGCGATCGATCTGAGTCAAGGGGCGCTCGAACGGGCGCGACGACGGACTTACAGCGATCGCGCCTTTCGCGGTCAGTCCTTCGATTTGCGCGATCGTTACTTTGAAAAAACCGCCGACGGCTACCAACTGGCGGCGGCGATCGGCGATCGGGTGCAATTTCACCGAGGTAATCCCCTCGAACCCTTGTTTCAATACCGTCAAACCCCTTATCACGTTATTTTCTGCCGCAATTTACTGATTTATCTCCATCAAAGCGCCCGTCTTCGCCTACTGCAAGTTTTAGAAGCGCTCACCTTACCGGAAGGGCTGTTATTCGTCGGTTCGTCGGAAACGGCGATCGTCTCCACTCACGCCCCTCGTTTCGCCCCCCTTGGCGAACCCTTGAGCTTCGCGTATCGTAAAGTCAATCCCGACGACGACAAGCCACCGCCGCAAGTGACAACCGCGAGATCGCAGGCGACCCCGCCACGGCGCCCCTCAGCCCCGCTCAAATCGGGCGATCGCTTTACCCCTCCCCCCTCGTCGAACGTCCCCAAACCTCAACCCCAGTCCCTATCGAGCATTCGCGATCTTGCCAATGTGGGAGACTTAGAAACCGCTCTCAATTTGTGTTTGAGCTACTTAAAACAAGAGCCGACCAGCGCCGAAGCTTACCTACTCTGCGGCGAAATTCATACCTCCCGACGATGCGAAGACGAGGCAGAACGCTGTTTTGAGAAAGCGCTTTATCTATCGCCGCACTCCTACGAAGCCCTCGTTCACTTAAAGCTTTTGGCGGAAAAACGGGGAAACCTTCGTAAAGCGATGCTATTGAGCCAAAGAATCGATCGATTGCTAAAATCTTAACGGAATCGATCGCAGTTTTTGTTTTTGGGTGAATCGCGAAGATCGAAAGTTGCCAAGTAGAGGGATTTGATTGAGTAAGGGAAAGGTAATATTTTGATGGGCGATCGCAATTCCTCGGGAAACTCACTGTTGCGTCAATCGCTGGGATCGGTAATTTAGCCCATCGCTGGTTTACAGGGGTGCGATCGCACGCTAATGCTCAAGCCAAGCCATCCTCCATTTTGGAGGCTGTAATTTTTATTTGTCTTCAAATTATTTCTGCCAATGAATATGTTGGAACGAATGTCTTTGCAATCGAGAATGATTGCAGCATTTACATTTATGGGATTGATTATTTTCATCGTTGCCTTATTCGGTTCGATCGGTAACCATCGGTTGAGCGATCGCCTCAGTTTGCTCACCGATACCGCCTCGCCCGCCGTTTTATCCTTATGGAAAGTCAACGAAGGACAAACCCAAATTCAATCCTCAGAAAGAAATCTCACCAATCCGCGACTCGATGCAGCCAGCCGCAAACAAGAATTAGACCGAATCGAACGCGCTTACCAACAAATTGATGACGGATTGGAACAATACCAAAACCTGGAAGTCCCCGAAAGACAAAAAGAAATTTTTCAAGATTTCCTGCTTGTTTTGCAACAGTGGAAAAACGCCGACCGACAGTTTCTTGAAATTCACGAAGAATATCAAGCTTACGGGTTACCCAGAGCGCCGGGGTTGAAAATGGTCGAACTGATTGCCAATAACCAAGAAAATTCCCCGGAAATGGCGCAATTGCGAGCAGCCAATGAAGTACTCGAACGCTTGAATCAATTTCATCTCGATGAAGTCGAACCAGCTTTTCACGAATCAGAAAATATTTTGGACAACATTTTATCGCTCAACGAAGATTTAGTCGAACAAGTCAGTGAAGATGCCAGTGCAGAGATCGCACAAACCCGGTCTTGGGCGGTTCTCGGGATGCTGATCGGACCGCTCACGGCCATAATTTTAGGCTGGTATTTCAGTCGGACGATCGCCAAACCCCTCGGCAATAAAATTATTAGCATTGTCAGAGTGGCCGAAAGAATTGCCGAAGGAGATTTGACAACATCAGTACGAGTGAGTGATTCTCCCGACGAAATCGGCAGATTGCAAAGCGCCTTTTATAATATGACGCGCAAACTCAATTCTCTGATCCGACAAGTCCAACATTCCGGGATTCAAATTACCAGTTCTACCACTCAAATCGCCGCCTCGGGAAAACAGTTAGAAGCTACGGTCACGCAACAAGTTGCCTCGACCAATCAAGTCGTTGCCACGGCGAAACAAATTGCGGCCACCGCCTCGGAATTAGTCGTGACGATGGAACAAGTGAAAGAACTTTCCCATCAAACCACGATCGCCGCCGGAAACGGTCAGCAAGACTTATTGGGAATGGAAGAAACGATGCGACAGCTTTCTCAAGGAACCAGTTCGATCGCCGCCAAACTCGGCACGATCGGCGAAAAAGCCAATCGCATCGACGGGATTGTGACGACCATTACTAAAGTGGCCGATCGCACCAACTTGCTCTCCCTGAACGCGGCGATCGAAGCGGAAAAAGCGGGAGAATACGGCAGTGGTTTTGCCGTCGTCGCCCGCGAAATTCGTCGTCTGGCGGACAGTACGGCGATCGCCACCCTCGATATCGAGCAAATGGTTAAAGATATGCAATCCGCCGTTTCCACGGGAGTGATGGAAATGGATAAATTCACCAAAGAAGTTGCCCGCGCCGTGGAAAATATCCAAGTCATCGGCACCCAAATGAGCGAAATTATCGAACGAGTGCAAAGTTTGACCCCCCGTTTTGAATCGGTCAGCCAAGGAATGGAGGGACAGTCGGAAGGCGCCCGTCAAATCAGTGCGGCAATGGTGCAGTTAAGCGAAGCGTCCGGTCAAACGGCCCAAGCGTTGAGCGATACCAATCGGGCGATCGAACAGTTGAACGATGCGGCGCGAGGTTTGCAAGGGGAAATCGCGCGGTTTAAGTTGTCGAGGTGAAGGGGTAGGCGGGTCTCTCCCCATTCTTTCAATCTAAAAAACTCTAAAAAACTCTAAAATCCCTTTATGGAGAATTGCTGGAAAACCATTGGTATCGATGGCGATCGCTCGTGTCAAGAACTCGATCGCGTCATTCACTGCCATAACTGCCCCATTTATTCACAAGGGGGGCGCCAACTGTTCGATCGCCCGCCTGCGGATGAGTATGTTGAGGAGTGGACGCGATCGCTAGCGGGGGAAACGGGGCGATCGCCATCGGAACCAGCATTCAGGGAAGAACACGCGCTGACCCTCGCGCCGGAAGAACGGGATACGGCGATCGGGTCGCCTCTGCCCAGCAAAATCGCGATTTTCCGCTTGGGGGGGGAATGGCTGGCGTTGCGGGCCGAGTTACTGCACGAAATCGCCACCCCCCGAACGATCCGCACGGTTCCCCACCGCAGCGACGACTTATTTTTAGGGTTAGTCAACATTCGCGGTGAATTGCTGCCGTGTGTATCCCTCAACGCCGTGTTGCAGTTGCACTCTTGCGAGATCTCCGATCGCGAAGGGTTGGCGATTTATCCGCGTTTGGTCGTCGTCGAGAGCGATCGCGGCTTGTGGGTGTTTCCCGTCGATGAAATTTACGGGATTCATCGCACCCACAGCGTTCGATTGGAAGCCACCCCCGCCGCGATCGCCTGCGCCAGCCACAGTTACACCCGGGCGATCGTCAACTGGCACGATCGCAAAGTCAATTATTTAGACGATCGCCTCTTATTTGAAGCGATCGCCCACAGGATTCTATGAGCGAACACGACCGAGATTTGAGCCAGATGTCCATGCGCGATTTATTTCGCATGGAAGTCGAGACCCAAGTGCAGGTTTTAACGGAAAATCTTTTAAAACTAGAAGAATTAGACGAAAATCGCGAAGCCCTCGCCGCGATCGCCCGGGCGGCCCATTCGATCAAAGGGGCGGCCCGGATCGTGCAAGTCGATCCGGCGGTACGAATCGCCCACGTCATGGAAGATTGCCTCGTCGCCGTACAGAAAGGACAGATCGCCCTCGATTCGGCAGCGATCGATCGCCTCCTCGCCGGGGGTGATTTGTTGGTCGCCATGAGTCAGGTGGACGAAAACGAGTTCGATCGCTGGTTGGCGGACCGTCAAGGAGAGATCGAACGACAAGAAGCGCAAATTGCGGCAATTTTGAACGAGTCGGAAGGAGCGATCGCCCCAGAATCGACCTCTAGGGTGTCGGAAACGGCGATCGCCCCAGTAGAAAGCAAGCCAGGGGGCGCGATCGAAGCCAAAACGATCGAAACCACGCCAACCAGCGATGCCGCCAGCGAGACGGGCGAACGAGTCGTGCGTTTGAGTGCGGACAATCTCAACCGCCTGATGGGATTGGCGGGAGAATCTCTGATCGAGTCCAACTGGCTGCAGCCCTTTGCCAATTCCCTACTGCAACTGAAAACGCGGCAACTCGAACTGTGTCAATTGTTAGAGCAATTAGAAACAAGCTGCGATCGCGATCGCCACGGGGGCATCAACCGCGAAGCCCTCGTCAGCGCCCGAGAAAAAGCCCACCAGTGCAGCGACACCTTAAACGATCGCCTCGAAGAACTCGATCGCTTCTGCGGTCGCTTTTCCAGCCTGTGCGATCGACTTTACCGCGAGGCGATCGCCGCCCAAATGCGTCCCTTTCGCGAAGGAACCGCCAATTTTCCCCGCGCCGTCCGCGATTTAGCCAAAAATCTCGGCAAACAAGTCAAATTAGACATTATCGGTCAATCCACCCCCGTCGATCGCGATATCCTCGACAAACTGCAAGCTCCCTTAACCCAACTGCTTCGCAACGCGATCGACCACGGTATCGAACCGCCCGAAGAACGTTCGGCAAAAGGGAAAAACCCCGAAGGACGGATTCGCCTCGAAGCCAGCCATCGCGCCGGAATGCTCTCGATCCTCCTCTCCGACGACGGACGCGGTATCGATTTCGAGCAATTGCGCCACAACATTGTCGAAAAAGAACTGGTCACCCCGGAAATGTCGCGTCAGTTAAGCGAAAGCGAACTGATGGAATTTCTATTTTTACCCGGCTTTTCTTCCGCCCGAGAAGTCACGGAAATTTCCGGTCGCGGCGTCGGTTTAGACGTGGCGAAAACAATGGTGCAACAGGTTTCCGGATCGTTAAAAGCCTTTGCCAATCCCGACGGCGGCTTGAGTTTTCAGTTTCAATTACCGTTAACCTTATCGGTTATTCGTACTTTACTCGTCGAAATTGCCGGGGAACCTTATGCTTTTCCCCTCACCCGAATTAACTGTATTTTACGGATTTCTCCCTCGGAGATTTGTTGGGTTGAAAATCGGCAATATATCCATCTCAACGGCCAAAATATCAGTTTGATCGGCGCCGATCGCGTTTTAGAATTGGACTCGAATCGTGGGATCGCCCCTGCCGAAAGTCGGCAAGAACTCGATGTTATTTCTATTGGCACCGGATCCCACACTTACGGTTTAGTCGTCGATCGCGCGATCGGCGAACGGGATATCGTCGTCAAACCCCTCGATCCGCGGCTCGGCAAAATTCGCGATATCAGTGCTGCGGCTTTAATGGAAGACGGTTCCCCCCTCTTAATTATCGATGTCGAAGATTTATTACGCTCCATCGAAACCTTACTCGCTACCGGAGACTTGAATAGTTTCAACCGCGAATCGCCGACCGTTGGCGAATCCATTTGCAAACATATTTTAGTCGTTGACGATTCGATTACCGTTCGCGAAATGGAACGCAAGTTATTAGAAAATCACGGTTATCGCGTCGATGTTGCCGTCAATGGCATCGATGCCTGGAATGCCCTCATCTCCCAGGCTTACGATTTAGTCATTACCGATGTCGATATGCCCCGCATGAACGGCATTGAATTAGTTTCGCAAATGAAATCTCATCCCCAAATTCAATCAATTCCGGTGATTATTGTTTCGTATAAGGAACGAGAAGAAGATCGGCTTTTAGGTTTGGAAGTCGGCGCCAATTATTATTTAACTAAAAGTAGTTTTCACGACAACACTTTTGTTAATGCCGTCATCGACACGATTGGAGCCTCGGGGGAAGAGAGATTTTAGATTTTAGATTGAGAGACAGTCGATCGAGAAAATATTAAAAAATCTAGGTAGGGGTTTGGTCACCAAACCCCTACTTCGGCACCATATGATGCTCCGGCAATTGGCTCCTCTCAAACAGGGCTCTTAATGTTGATTGGATAAATAGTCTCTTAGGGAATGGGGAATCGGGAGAGACGACCCTACTCCCTTCTCACTCTCTCGACTACAATAACGATCGCCCCATTCTTTCCAGTCTTTTGATGAAAATTGCGATCGTCAACGATATGGTGCTAGCGGTGGAAGCCTTACGCCGCATTGTGGGCAAAGTGCCACAGTATGAAATTATTTGGATGGCTAGCAACGGAGCCGAGGCGATCGCTAAATGTTCGCAAAAGCGACCGGATTTGATCTTAATGGATTTGCAGATGCCCGTCCTCAATGGAGTAGAGGCGACAGCGCAAATCGTCCGGCAGTTTTCTTGTGCGGTGTTAATCGTTACCGCGAGTATTGACACGAATGTCTCACAAGTGTTTGCGGCGATGGGTCACGGGGCCCTCGACGTGGTCAAAATACCGAGTTTGACCACCTCGCAAGATTCTCCCGGCGCGATCGCCCTCTTGGGGAAAATCGCCACGATCGCCAAACTGCTAGGAAAAATGCCGAGTGCTTGCGAGATCGCCTATCCGGCGGCGAGAGGAAGCCGCGCAACGGTGGTTCGCCTCGATCTGCTGCCGCCTCTGGTCGCGATCGCCGCCTCGACGGGAGGACCCCAGGCGATCTCGACGATCCTCTCACAATTACCCAAACATTTTCGCGGGGCGATCGTCGTCGTCCAGCATATCGAGGCACAATTCGCGCCGGGACTGATTCGCTGGTTAAACGATCGCACCCCGTTGACCGTCGTCATGCTCGAATCCGGGCAGGCGATCGAAGCGGGTAAAGTCTACATCGCGGGGCAGCCCAAACACGCGATCGTCGGCGCCGATCTGACCCTAGGTTACCGTCGCGAACCCCTCAATTGTCCTTACTGTCCCTCGGCGGACGTGCTATTTGCCAGTCTCGCTCAACATTGGCCCGCGACGGGAGTGGGGATTTTACTGACGGGAATGGGTCGAGACGGGGCCGAGGGCTTAAAACAACTGCGCGATCGCGGTTGGTACACGATCGCCCAATCCCGAGAAGATTGTGTCGTCTACGGAATGCCCAAAGCCGCCGCCGAAATTGACGCCGCCCGCCGCATCTTACCCCTCGCCGCGATCGCCGAATTTTTGCGCGATCGCTGAAAGAACCCGATCGCATAAGGGTTGGCAAGATCCCCATCCCGAGAACCGATAGCGGGCGATCGTCCCCGAACGGGGGAGCAAAAAAGGACATTTTGTAAGAAAATAGACTCGATCCCGTCGAGCGCTACCCCGTCTCATGTCTACCTCGATAGCCGATGCTAAAAACTTACTAGACGATCTGATCGCACGCTACTCCTCGCGCGTCGATTACTTGGCGATTCGTCTGGAAGAATCCGAAGGAACCGATATTTTTTTACGGGGAGACAAAATCGAAACCCTCAGCGAAGGAGTGGCCATTGGCGGACAAGTCCGGGCCTGTTATCGAGGCGGGTGGGGATTTGCCAGCTTCAATCACCTAGGGACTTTGAGCGATCGCGTCGAAGAGGCGATCGCCGCCGCCCGCTTAGTCGGCGAAGAAGAAACCCTACTCGCCCCCATCGAAGCCATCCGCGACACCTGCCAAATGCCCATCAGTGGCATTCACCCGCGCCAAATCCCCCTCGCCGACAAAAAAGCCCTATGCGATCGCTACACCGCCATTTTGCGCGGCGTCGATCCTCGGATCGCCACCACCTCCGTCCGCTACGCCGATAGCGCCCAACGCATACTCCTGTTCACCTCCGAAGGAACGGCGATCGATCAATCCTGGGTAGACATGGAAATGCGCTTCGCCGCCACCGCCCGCAATGGCGAAACCGTGCAAACCGGACGAGAAACCACCGGATCGCGCAAAGCTTACCAAGACCTCACTACCCTCGACGACCAAGTGCGCGGCGCCGCACAACGCGCCGTAGACGCCCTCAGTTTGCCCACCGCCCAAGGCAACACCTACACCGTCGTCATCGATCCGATCCTCACCGGACTGTTCGTTCACGAAGCCTTCGGACATCTCTCCGAAGCCGACATGGCTTACGAAAATCCCGACTTACTCGAAGTGATGACCCTCGGACGCCGTTTCGGTCCGCCGGAATTGCAAATTTTCGACGGCGCCGCCCCGCCGGGACATCGCGGCAGCTACTTCTACGACGACGAAGGCACCCCCGCCACCACCACCCAACTGATTAAAGATGGAATTTTAGCCGGACGGCTGCACTCGCGCGAAACTGCAGGCAAATTAGGGGAAGCCCCCACCGGAAACGCGCGCTGTCTCAACTATCAATATCCGCCCCTGGTTCGCATGACCAACACCTGGATCGAACGGGGCAATACCCCGGTCAAAGACCTGTTTACCGACATTAAAAAAGGGGTTTACGCCCGCAACTGGCTCGGGGGGATGACCAATGGCGAAATGTTTACCTTCAGCGCCGGGGAAGCGTGGATGATTCGCAACGGTAAATTAGCCGAACCCGTGCGCGATGTCACCCTTTCGGGAAACGTGTTCAGTACCCTGGCCGATATCGAGGCGATCGGCGATGATTTTTATTGGGACGAGTCCGGCGGTTGTGGAAAAGGCGGACAAAATGGCTTACCCGTCGGTTGTGGCGGTCCGAGTTTGCGGATTCGCAATGTGATCGTCGGTGGCGACGCCCATTAAAGATCGAGATCGTCCGAGTTGGAGGGGCGATCGCGCGATCGCCCTCGCGCCGTGGGAGGGGTAGCCGTCGCACCGGAAAGAGACGAATTTTCCGCCATGCGATCCATTTGCTCTACTTCGTCGAGAATCGCTTCGGGACTGGTTTCGGTAGATTTGACCACGTAATTTAATTTCAGTTCTTCTAATAAGTCTTGCAAGAGGCGTTCGAGTTCGGCGCGAGTGGCTTTGGCGCGCAGTTCTTCCCGTAAAGAAGCGCCGAACTGTTTGGAAAGGGTCTCGAAAATCGCCCGACCTTCCAAATCGCTGTAGGAATTGGCTAAGACTTTAATCGTGGTGTCGGCGAGGTTGTTGGCGAGGGTTTCGATCGTGTCTTCCGGTAAGGTGCCGATTCCGGGAATATTTTGCAAGCTTTGATAAAAATCGGAATCTTTTAAGGCACTTTCGATGCTGTAGTGTAGTAACTCTTCGATTTCCGGTTGGACGCGGGGTAAGACTTTGTAAATGGTCAATTCCAAGAGGCGATCGCCGATCGCTTGGATTTCGTTGACCTCGTTGACGGCGATGTAGGGTTGTGGGGACAGTAAAGCGCGCGCCAGTTCGCCAGTGGCAACGGCTGACTGCATTTGGTCGATCCAGCGTACCATCGCGAATTTGGCGAGGCGATCGGCCAATTGCGCCCCCGGTTCGCGGGTCATCTGCACTAAAGCGCGCCGGAAGTCCACTAATTGCGTTTGTTGCAAGCGTACCAGGACTGGAATCACCCGCAACCAGCGCCAAAATGGAACAAATAAAAAGATGTCGTACCAGCGCCGCAGGATCGCGTCAAACCACTTGAGATCGGTTTCGCGGCGATAGCGGAAAAAGGTACGGGTGAAGAATTCGACGGCAAAAAAGGTCATGAAAAAGATATCGAACCGCCAAAATTCATCGACGAATTGCCCGTAAACATCGACGTTGCGAAAATAATTGGCGTCCATTAAGGGACGGATGCGGCGGTCAAAAAATTGTAGTTCTTGCAGGGATCCGGCTTGGTTGAAATGCCGGGGCGTCCAAAATTGTGCGAAGGCGACTTTTGCCGAGTCCACCTTCATCCGATCTTCAATTTCTCGTTGAATTTTGGCAAAACTGGGAAGTCTTGAGGGAACGGCAAAGGGATTTTCTTCAATTAATTTGACACTTTGCTGCCGGAGAGAAGCGAATAAGGACTCGATTTTATCGGGGCGAGAATTGGGGCGATCGCCCGTTAATTCTATCGTCAATAAATCGACTGTTTTCAGGTAGGTTTGCGTGTCTCGATGGGGTTCGATCCCTTTCATCGGATCGTAAAAAATAACGAGGTCGGGGACGTGTTTGATATAAAAATCTCGCAGGGGAATGTAGGTTAAATTAAACAGTCCTAGGAGAAAATTTACTAGGGCGAGAAGGGCGACCAATTTCGCCAGCCACCCCATGGAAATCGTGGGGGTTTGGGCTCGATTTTTGCGGTCGGTTTGGCTCGGTTGCACGGCGATTTCTGCTTGGCAAATGGATATTACGGACGATCGCCTCCCGGATGTTGTAAACGGTTCACCACATTTTTCGAGAGTCGATACTCCTTGGGAGTCGCTTTGCGATCGCACCCAGCCAGCGTTAAGATCGAATTCCCCTTCAACCGTCAACCTCTTTCGCTCTCGACAGAAAATTGAGCCATTGCTTCCCGAAAGCTGGAACGGTCGAGCAAGTTAACGGGTCACTTCTACTGGGAACAAGTCCCTCGGCGATCGCATCGTGCCAATTTAGAATCTGCTCGAAATTTTCTCAAAATTTGCTCGACCATATAAACCGTGGTATCGCGCGATCGCGTTTGCACGAGGTTAAACGCCATCAATTTTATGAAACTTTAATGTTTTTGCGAGCGTCTAATTACTTTTAGAGCAGTAAAAATAACCTACTGGCGACTCAATAGTTGGATCGATTAGACTGAGTATATAAGGGGGTGTCCTCATGCCAAAATCCAGATTCTGGAGGCTTTTGGCCGGATAGCTCCACCTGTATTTTCTTCAGGAAGAGAGTGACAATCATGATTCGGAAACGTTCAATCAAAAAGATCGCCCAGATTCCGATCGGGGTACTGTTAATGATTCCACTGGCAGCGTCTTCGATCTTGCCAGCACAAGCGCAGTCGGTCAATACTCGCCCGGGGCCGTCTGACAGTTGGCTGGTCAGCGAAGCCTTTTCGCCACCGAACCGGGGCGCACCGCCAGCGACGGCTGAAGGCGGAACCCGAGGCTGCGGTAACTATGAAGAAGGGGCAAAGGCGCTGACGCCTCTGATTCCCGAAAAATTCTTGGCGCTCACGGTGTCGGAACATCCGACCTTCTTCTGGTACGTTCCGGGCGCCTCGGAACAAACCCTAGAATTTACCTTACTCGACAAAAATGACGAAGAAGTCATCTATCAAACGACGTTTGCAGCCCCCGTCAAATCCGGAATTGTGAGCTTGCAACTTCCGTCAGAAAACGTCGAAGCACTCAAAACCGGGGAAATGTACCACTGGTATTTAGTCACGATTTGCGACCCGAACGATCGCAGTGGCGATTTGTTTGTCGATGGCTGGATCGAACGCACGGAAGCGACTATGGAACTGACGGCAGCTTTAGAGGATGCCCAGGCCGACGAAATTCCGTCTATTTATGCTAGAGCCGGGATTTGGCACGAAGCTCTAGCCAGTTTAGCGCAACTGCGTCAAGAAAATCCCGAAGATTCTAACTTGGCCGAACGCTGGCAGCAACTTTTAAATTCAGTCGATCTCGGCGAATTTTCGGAAGAACCGCTCGTCGCTCGCAATCAAAGCACTCAGGAGTAAAACCATCGTGTCGTCACGGGTAACCCATCACCGTTGGTTGTGGACTTTACCGATTTGTTTGACCATTTTGGGGGCCGGGCCGGGGCGGACGCAAACTCCGATCCCGGCGGCGGACGGTACGGGAACCGTCGTTACCCCTGACGGCAACCGTTTTGATATTGATGGCGGTAGGCGATCGCCTGACGGTGCCAACCTGTTTCACAGTTTCGAGCAGTTTGGGCTAGATCCGGGTCAAACGGCGAATTTTTTGTCGGATCCCCAGATTCGCAACATCTTAACTCGGGTAGTCGGTGGCGATCCCTCGGTTATCCACGGATTGCTTCAAGTGAGCGGGGGCAATTCTAATCTCTATTTGCTCAATCCTGCCGGAATTGTCTTCGGGTCTCAAGCCCGTTTGGACGTTCCGGCGTCTTTTTTTGCCACCACCGCCACGGGGATTGGCTTTGAGGGGGGCTGGTTCGATGTTTCCCAGGCTCCGGTTTTCGACCGTCTGCTCGGTTCGCCCAATGCCTTTGCGTTCGATCGCGATCGCCCCGGGGTCACTCTCAATGCAGGTCACTTGGCGGTCACTCCGGGAGCCACCCTCAGCTTGAGCGGCGCCACGGTCATCAATACCGGAACCCTCAGCGCCCCGGGGGGTCAAATCTCTCTCGCTGCAGTTCCCGGGGAAGGCATCGTCCGCCTCAGTCAAACCGGGATGGTCTTGAGCTTGGACCTCGACGCTCAAGGGGCCGCCAACCCTCTGTTGACCCCTCCCGATCTGGCCGAATTGCTCACGGGAGGCCAGTTGAGCCACGCTACCGGGGTTCGCCTCAATCCGGACGGAACCGTGAGTTTGAGCGGTTCTACGGCCAAAATTACGCCGGAAGCGGGGATGACGATCGCCTCGGGTCATCTCAGCGTCGCCCATACCCAAAGGACGATCGCCCCGGGCGCAATTCAGGTGTTGGGCGATCGCGTCGGCGTCCTGGACGCGGCGATCGATGCTTCGAGTATCGCCGGAGGTGGCGACATCTGGATCGGGGGCGACTTGCGCGGCGGCGGCACCCTCCCCACAGCCCGCCAGAGTGCGATCGGCTCGAATTCGACGGTCAAAGCTAACGCGATCGCGGGCGCCGATTCCAGTGGAAATGGCGGTCGGATTATCATCTGGGCCGACGATCTCACCCGCTTTAGCGGAACGGTCGAAGCCCGAGGGGTCGGCAAGGGCGGCAATGGTGGCTTTGTGGAAATTTCCGGCAAAGAACGGCTCATTTTTAACGGGAGCGCCGATTTGAGCGCCCCAGAGGGCCTCTGGGGGACGCTCCTGCTCGATCCGAGAAATATTGCGATCGTCAGTGGCGACAGCTCTCCCGGGGTCGATGAGGCGTTGAGTCAGGAACCCCCACAAATCCTGGCAGACGATTTCTTCGGTACGGAGGAAGATGGCGAAAATCAAGATATCGACATTAGCGCCTCTACCCTCGAACAATTATCCGGCAATATTATTCTCGAAGCCACCAACGATATTACGATCGCTAATAACGTCGATTTGACCTTCGTTCCCGGCGGGTCGATCGTCTTTACCGCCGATGCGGACCAGTCCGGGGAAGGCGCTTTCTCGATGAGTCAAAATAGCGAAATCAATACCCAAGGGCGAGATTTGACGATTTCGGGGGTTAGCGTTGAAGTCGGCATCATTAATACCGCTCTCGAAGACGCAGACGCGGGAAATCTCTCCTTAATCGGCAGTTCGGGCAACGTCACGGCGCGGGAGCTGATCGCTACCGCAACAGGGGACAACTCCGGCGGCGAGATTAGCCTGTCTACTACGGGAAGCGGCGAGATTAGCTTGCAAGCGTCGGGGGCGATCGATACTAGCGCGGCAGATGGCGACGCCGGAACCATTACCCTGAGTACGGAAAATGGCGTGATTAATATCGCCAACAACGACCTCACCGCGACCTCCAACAACGGATCTGGGGGCGCGATTCTCTTGGAAACGACCGGAGACGGGGCGATCGATATCAATCCCGGCGTGCTCAATTCGAGTTCGCAAGCGGGGGATGGCGGTGCCATTACTTTGAGGACGGGAAATGGAGATATTCGCACTCGCGATCTGACCTCGAATTCGAGTGGCGCCGGAACTGGGGGGGCGATCGCCGTATCCGCCGGGGGAGATGGCGCGATCGAAGTGATTACGGGGACGTTCGATTCGAGTTCGCTGTCGGGAATTGGCGGCGATATCTCCCTCGATAGCGAGGGGGGAGATATCAAGACCGGAGAGTTGCTCGCCGGAAGTGAGGAAGGCGTCGCCGGAGCGATCGCCATCGACGCCAACACGGGAACGATCGACGTTGCAGGGGATGTTATTGCTTCGGATTTAAGCTTAATTGCCAACGCGATCGCCCTGTCTGGCGGTGCCAATTCAGTGACGGGAACCGGACAAGTCTCTTTCCAACCCCCACAAGGCGATCGCGATATCGAAGTGGGAACCACGGCGAGCAATTCCGACGCCTTGCAACTCTCCGGCAATACCTTGAGTGCGATCGCCTCGGGGTTCGAGCAAATCGCGATCGGGACTGCCGACTCGACCGCAGACGTGCGTCTGGGAACGAGCGACCCCTTCAACCTCCCGGTACTCATCCGAGGCGGCGACACGCTCTTCGGCGGCGATCGGGATACGACCTGGACGCTGTCTGGGGTCAACAGTGGCACGGTGAGCGGCTATGCCAACGGTTTACGATTTGAAAATATCGAAAACCTAGTGGCTGGAAACCGCAACGATTTATTTGTTTTTAATGACGGCGCGCGCCTTAGCGGTACCATCGACGGTCGCGACGGCAACGATTATCTCAATTACGACGCTTACACGACCCCGGTAAATATCGATTTGCCGAGTAATACGGCGACCGGAACCGCAGGGGTATTTAATATTGAGGAACCCCCAACGCCCAATACTCCGGGGAATGGGAATTCTGGTAACGAGACTCCCGATAACGAGACTCCCGATAACGAGACTCCCGATAACGAGACTCCCGATAACGAGACTCCCGAACCGACAATTCCGATTCCTCCACCGATAGAAATCGAACCTGCGCCGGACATTGCCCCCCTGTCGGAAACTGAGGATTCCTCTAGCGATTCCCCGATTGACAACGACGGGACGCCACCCCAACGGGCTGATTTCCCCGTGGCACTCGATCGCGAGATCGACCCGACGATCGGATCTCAAGCGCCCAACCCCGTGAGTCCGGAACCGATGGAGGGAGTGAGCGTTCCTCCGGTTCCCGAGACGTCCCCCCTTCCGGAGAGGGCGACGGGCGATCGCCCGGACAATGGATCGATTCCGGAGATCGGCGGGATCGACCCGAATGCGCCGATTCCGGTGGATGCCCTGTTGCCGTTGCCTTCCAATCCGAACCCCGCACCGGAAAATCCGGCTCAACCGCCACCCAACAACCCCGTGGCCCAACCGCCGATCGCCCAAGGACCGAATGCGGTACAACCGGAGCAGATTTTACAGGTGGATCCGAGTTATCCGAGTGGGTCAACTCAGGGGAATTCGTGGGGCGATCGCGAGATGGGCGATCGTGGGGTTCTCGGGGATCGGGTCAACAACAATTTGAACAATCGCCCGGTTCTGCGATTGGCAACCCGTAGCGAGATCGAAAACTTGTTCGACCGAGGGGATATTCCCGGGGCGATCGAAACCCTCGATCGCTTCTACAGCGAAGAGTTCGAGAGCTTTTTAGGGGTCAAAACCACCAATCCTTACCTGTCTTTTCCGGCGATGCAACTGCGCCAGCAAGAAATGGCGGAACTGACGGGCGATCGCTCGGCGATTATTTATACTTTCGTGCGATCGGACTATTTAGAAGTGGTTCTCGTGCCCCTCGTCGGCGATCCCATTTACAAGCGCATCGTCGAAGCCCCCAAAATTCGGCTTTTGCAAGAGGTTCGGACGTTCCTCGATCGCATCGTCAGTCCCATCCAACGGCGCACGGATCGCTATCTCGAACCGTCCCAACAACTTTACAACTGGATGCTCGCCCCCCTCGCCGACGATTTAGAACGGCTGGAGATCGATACGCTGATCTTCAGCATGGACGAGCATTTACGCAGTCTTCCCCTCGCCGCCTTGCACGATGGCAATGCCTTCTTAGTGGAACGCTACAATCTCAGTTTGATTCCCAGTTTGCATCTGGTCGATACCCGCTACCAGTCGTTAAACAATGCGTCAATCTTGGCGATGGGGGTTTCCCAATTCCAGGATCAGCCCCCCTTACCTGCAGTTCCCCTGGAAATTAGCACGATCGCCGAAAATATTTGGCCCGGGAAAACCTTCCTCAATCAAGCGGTCACTTTAGAAAATTTAAAGGAACAACGGCAGGAGTTTCCTTATCAAATCATTCACCTCGCCACCCACGGACAATTTAGTAAAGGTCAGATCCAAGAGTCTTATCTCCAGTTATGGGATAAAAAGTTACGCCTCGATCACATTCCCGCCTTACCGTGGCACGATCCCCCGGTGGAATTGCTCGTCCTCAGCGCCTGTCGCACGGCGTTAGGCGATCGCGAGGCGGAATTTGGCTTTGCGGGGTTGGCGGTGCAGTCGGGCGCCAAATCGGCGATCGCCAGTCTCTGGTATGCCAACGATACCGGAACCCTGGGACTGATGAGCGAGTTTTATCATTCGTTGCGATCGGTACCGCTTAAAGCGCAAGCCTTACGGGAAGCCCAAATCGCCATGTTGCGCGGCGAATTGTATCTCAAGGACGGTCAACTCGTCGGCAGTTTCGGTACGATTTCCTTACCCCCCGAATTTAGTGGCAGCCATCTTAAAACCTTGGTACATCCCTATTATTGGGCTGGGTTTACGACCATTGGTAGCCCTTGGTAAGGGGTTGGAACCCGCTTGGGGATCCTCTCCGAGAACCGATCTCGGGGTCTTTCAGGGAAGTGATGGGGAGCGATCGCCGATTTCGAGCGGCTATATTCAGTCCAGAGGCAAGTTGTGAGCCGTTCGACCCTTTCAAATTTGGGCTTTAGAATCGAAATGGGATTGAACGGCTTACCGATTCCAATCGCCTTGAGTGCCAATTTTAGCCTGGACCGTATGTGGAAAAAACTGCGAGCGCAACAAGGACAATGGCGCCGGATTCTGGCGATCGCCCCGACGGTGGGGATAACTTTGATCGTATTGCGGGCGATCGGCTTATTTCAAATGTTGGAATTGTCTTTGTTCGATCGCTGGTTTGATTGGCGCCCTTTGGAAGATCCGGACCGACGCATCGCGATCGTCGGTATTACCGAATCGGACTTGCGCCAAGTCGGAACCTGGCCAATTCCCGATCGCTTGTTGGCGCAATTACTCAATAAAATTAAAGCCCAAAATCCCGCCGCGATCGGCTTGGATATTTATCGCGACTTACCCGTAGACCCGGGTTACGATGAATTAGTTGAAGTTTTTGAATCGACCCCGAATTTAATTGGTATTAGAAAAGCGGTGGGCGATCGCAACCGTCAAGGGGTCGCGCCGCCTCCCGTTCTCGCGCGTTTGGATCGCGTCGCCGCCAACGATTTTCCCTGGGATGCCGATGGCAAGATTCGACGGGCTTTTTTGTACTTAGATGATGAAAATGGCAATATTATTTATAGTTTGGCTTTTCGGTTGGCTTGGATTTATTTAAAAGAGCGGGGCATCCAACCGAAAATGGAAGGAGAAACCCGAATTGTTTTGGGTAAAACTTCATTTTCTCCCTTTTCTTCTAACGACGGCGGCTACGTAGGAGCGGAAGATAGCGGCTATCAAGTTTTATTGAATTTTCGAGGGCCGAGTCATACCTTCGATCGCGTGTCTTTATTTGAAGTCTTAGAAGAGCGCATTCCTTCGGACTTTTTCCGCGATCGCATTATCTTAATCGGTTCGACTGCCGAAAGTTTAAAAGACTATTTATTGATTCCTTACAGCAGCGATTTTATGGGGCTTCCCGAAGCTATGGCGGGGGTCGAGGTTCATGCCAATTTAACCAGTCAAATTATTGCAGGAGCCTTGGAAGGGCGATCGCAATTAAAAACTTGGCCCGAACTACTCGAATGGCTTTGGATTTTGGCATGGAGTGCGATCGGAACCACGATTATCTGTCAGTGGTACTATGAAAATGACCTCGCTAAAATCTCTTTTCCACGGACGGGCAGCCGGATCGCGATCGCCAGCACGAGTCTCCTCGCGATCGGTTATCTCGCCTTTCTCAGCAGTTGGTGGATTCCCATTATTCCCGCCTTTTTCTCACTCCTTGCCGCCACAATTGTTAACACCGGATACACCCTTTGGGATAATTTAAAAATCTCCCACAAACGCATCGAAGATTATGCTAAAACCCTAGAAATAAAAGTCGAACAGCGCACCTTTGAATTAAGAGAGAAAAACGAACAATTACAACATACTCTCGAAAAACTGACCGCCGCCCAAAAGCAAATGATCGCTCAAGAAAAATTCGCTTATTTGGGCTCCCTAGCTGCTGGAATTGCTCACGAAATCAGAAATCCACTTAATTTTGTCAATAACTTCGCCCGCATTTCGGTCGAATTGACCGAAGAAATTATAGAAGAATTAGAGCCTCAATTAGAATATTTAGAGGAGGAATCTGTCGAAGAAATTAACGATATTTTTGAAGAACTAAAAGAAAGTATCGCCGATATTAGTAGCCACGGGCAAAGAATTGAAAAAATCATTCAAGGGATGTTGATGCACGCCCAGAATGATGAAACGGGGCATCGGGAATCTACCGATATTAATGCCCTTCTTAAAGAAAGCGTCGAGCTAGTTTATCACAGTCTCAAAGCTCGCGACAAAAGCTTTGAAATGACCCTAGAAACCGACTACGATAATTCGATTGGCGAACTCTATGTGGTTCCTCAATATATTAGTCGTGCCTTTTTAAATATTCTAACCAATGCCTGCGATGCTGCTTATGCCAAGCAGAAAAAAATTGGGGACAGTTTCGTCCCCTTGGTTATCGTTAAAACGGTTAACTTAGAAGGCGGTATTGAAATCCATATTCGCGATAATGGCGTCGGTATTTCTGACGAATTTATCGATAAAATTTTCAATCCCTTTTTTACCACAAAACCCCCCGGGGAAGGGACGGGTTTGGGTTTGTCGATCGCCTATGATACGATCGTAGCAGCCCATCAAGGAGACATTCAGGTTAAAAGCGAAGTCGATTCTCATACGGAATTCATTATCTTTTTACCTAAAAAATGATTTAATCGATCTTCAACAATATAGACATGGAAGAGCAAAAAGCCCCGCAAATCTTATTTGTCGATGACGAACCCTCTCTTGAAAGTCTGATTCGCCGACAGTTCAGACGAAAGTTGCGTAAAAAAGAATACGAATTCTTTTTTGCTCAAAATGGGGTTGAAGCTTTAAAACAAATTGAAGAAGAGCCTGATATTCAGGTCGTCATTACTGACATTAATATGCCGGAAATGAACGGTCTGACTTTACTCGACAAAATTCACGATCTCGGTCATGTCATTAAAACCGTCGTTCTGTCGGCTTATGGGGACATGAAAAATATTAGAACGGCGATGAATCGAGGGGCGTTTGATTTTCTCAACAAGCCGATCGATTTTGAAGATTTAGAAATTACGATGAATCGCGCCTTAGAGCAGGTTCAGCAGCAACGCAACAGTCAATATCAACTCCAACAAGCTCAAACCCAATTAATTCAAAGCGAAAAAATGTCCGCTCTCGGTCAGCTCATCGCTGGAGTCGCTCACGAAATGAATAATCCCGTCGGATTTATTGCAGGAAATGTGGCGATCGCCGAAGATTATATCAGCGAACTGATCGAAGTCATCCAGCTATATCGAGATAAATTTAGCGATCCCGGCGAAGAGATTAGCGCCAAACTTAACGAAGTTGACTTTGAATCCCTCGTCGCCGACGTTCCCGAACTCGTCGCCTCCATGAAAGAAGGAACCGATCGCATTTATCATTTAAGCAATTCATTAAGAACCTTTTCACGGGCGGATATTTCTACTAAAGTCGCCTTTAATCTCCACGACGGGATCGACAGTACCTTATTGATTTTAAAACATCGTTTAAAAGCGAACGAATTTCGTCCGACTATCGACATTTGCAAAGAATATAGTGAATTACCTGCAGTGATTTGCTATCCGGGACAACTCAACCAAGTATTTATGAATTTGCTCGCCAACGCGATCGATGCGTTAGACGAATATAGCGATGGACGAACTTGGGATGAGATGCTCGAATCTCCTAATATCATTACAATTTCAACCCGAGAACTTCCCGAAAAAAAGCAAGTTGAAATTCGCATCTCGGATAACGGACCGGGAATTCCCGAGAAAGTGAAAACCCACGTTTTTGATTATTTATTTACCACCAAACCCCCCGGAAAAGGAACCGGATTGGGACTGTCCATCAGCTATCAAATTGTCGTCGAAAAGCATGGCGGTCGCCTTTATTGCGAAAGTGAGGGAAACACGGGGGCCACTTTTATCATTGAATTGCCCATCGAATAATTCAATTTTCCCACTTTTTGAAGATTGGGGTGCTATGGCAATTTTCTAGTTAGAAATCTCCGCCTGCACCGCCGCCACCGGAACTCCCACCACCAAAGTCACCGCCACCCCCGGAACCGCCGCCACCGCCACTGGCGCCACCACCGCCACCAAATCCGCCACCAAAAATGCCCCCGGTATAACCGGAACCACTGCGGTGAGTGCGACTCGAACTTCTTCGGTAAGAACGGCGAGAACGGGAATAAGGGGGAATTGTGATTTCGCGCTCTTGTTTATAGTCACAACACTGACATTCCGCGATTAATCTGCGTTTTCCCGGCTGTGAATCAGTTGGCATAACAGTAGTTTTATAGTCTTCAACCACCGTTAATTCTTGACAGTTAGGACAAAATTTAAAGCGATCGCGCTCATCTGGAAGGCGATCTATGCAAATATGAAAAGGTAATTCAAATGGCGAACTACACTGGGAACACTGCCATCCTTCTATTTTGAGGCTGCCTAAATCTACGGCGACTTTTTGAGGTCGGCTTAAATAAGCCGTTAGAGTTTGCCAATCTACAGGTTGCATGAGCCGACCGCATTTTTTGCAGCGATATTTTTTATTTGAATTGGTTAAAAAGGATTTTTGAGGATCGAGTAAGTTTGAGAGTGGAAAACTCGCGAAGGTAGCATTAATTAAGGGGTAAAATACAAAATTTGCCCATGTAAAGCCGAATAAAGGCTCGATAAAACCATTTAAAAAGACATAAATTATGCTCGTCGCTACTATCGTCCCTACGAAGACTTCAAATCCCGGAATAAAGCTGTAAGTTTTGGCAATCCAAGCTAAAAGGAGAAGGGCGATTAAAATAAACCAAAAATTAGCTAAATTTGGAAATAAAGAGTTGACTAAAATCGTGAAACAAAAAACGGCGATAAAATTGGCGCGATAGAAAAAAGACCCCCGACGATCGCCCTTTGCTGAATCATTTTTGTAGCGCGATCGCCCGGTCGGTTCGAGTCGATTGTTGTTGGATATTTTACGGGCGATCGCGATCGAACTGGCAATCCCGATCGCGCCAGCACCAATTATTCGGATCCAGGCGAGCGGCGATCGCGAAACCGTTGTAGAGCGATCGCTGTCTGCAATATTATTAATTTCTGCTTGAGATTCTGCTTGAGATAATAGCCATTCTTGTTCTAATTTCTCGACGATCGCGCGAGTCCCGGCTAAAATGCCGCCATTAAAATCATCGGTTTTGAGTTTCGGCAGAATATAACGGTCTAAAATATTACCGACTTCAGCATCGGGAAGAATCGGCTCGATTCCATATCCGGTTTCAATTTCCACCCGGCGATCGCTCAGAGTGGTTAAAAATAAAACCCCGTTATCTTCTTCTTGTTTGCCAATTCCCCAGTGATTAAATAGTTCGGTGGCAAATTGTTTGGGAGAGGGAGACGGTGCCGTTTCTGGAACGGTAACCACGGCCATTTCAGCCCCAGTTTTTGCCTCTAAATTGTCAATTAGGCGATCGATTTGTGCTTCCGTGTCGGGAGTGAGAACCTGAGCCAGATCCGCGACCCAACCCCCATATTCTTGTTGCGGATTGGGAACGTCCTCGACGCTTAACCCATGAGTGGGGAGGGGTAACAACAATCCCAACAGTCCCAACAGTCCCCAAAATGCCAAAAATGCTAGAAATCCCCTCCAAATGCGGGCATGGAGTAGCTGAAAGTTAGGAAATCTTCTCATTGACTTGTCAAATGCTCGACTGCGGCGATCGCTCTATTGCTAGGAGTATTCTCCTTGGAGGCGCGCATTTGCCAGTCGTTGTGTGAATGGGTAGTGAAAGACGATCTCAACCCAAATCAGTGCAAATCTTTCGCCAATTGAAGTTATCTATGCAACAGCAGGCGATCGACGATCGCACCTTACATTAAACGCACTACGACCGTCAAGAAATTTTCGAGGGTCACCCGCAAGTTTTCGGTTTCAATCCGGCGTATTTCATGAGAGAAGTAACTGACTCGGTTAAGTTGACGTCGCGCCTACGATCGCATCATGTTACAAGGTTCGACTAACTTTTCACAATGGGCGATCGCGCTTGAATCGAGTACGCATTTTGGTTTTTACCTTGACAAACAACTGACTCGCTCTCGAAGTGTCAGCGATGTTATCAATTTCGTTAATACAGGGTAATTTTTCAGACGATCTTATCGAAAATACTCGGTTTTCGTTAACATGGCTCGATCGCTCCATCGCAGAGTCCGAGTCTCGTCTGTACTGCTAAGAATAGTCCACTTGGAGGCGATCGCCAAGCTCATTGCAGGAGTGGGGAGAAAGTCGATCCCATCTCCCCAAATCCCTACAAGCGCATCAATAAATTCGCTCCGTGGGTGTCCGTTCCGCAGGTTTGCAATAACTCGTACTGCTGCGCCAGTCGTTTGACTTGGGCGGTTTGCTTGGAACTCGGGCGCCACGGATCGGGATTGTCGTAGGCATAGTAGGTTTCGATCCCGTCGATTCCCAAGCGGGCGACCTCGGGAATTAATTGAGTGGGGCCGCGCCGTCGGTAACGGGCCGGGTGAGCTAAAACGGCCAAACCCCCTGCACTTTGGATGGCACGAATGACCTGTTTGGCTTCGTAATCTTTGCCCCGCACGGAATATCCTTTCAAGTAGGGTTGGATCCGCTCGTGTTCGGGGTCGAATCCGTATCCGAGGATGTGAACTTCGATATCGAGGATGCCTGCATTAATTTCGACGCCACTCCACAACTGAGGCAGGTCGGCAGATTCCCCGGCGAGGTGACGGGGGTCTTGGGCGCGGCGATCGAGCCAATGGCGGGCGATCTGGTACCCTGTAACACTGTGGTGGTCGGTGATAGCTAGCCCTTGCAAACCGATATCGACCGCTTGCTGCATGAGTGCTTCCGGGGAAAGGCGCCCGTCGGAAGCGGTGGTGTGCATGTGGAAGTTATAGGATCGCGGGCAACTGTGCGCGTCGATCTGTTGGAAAATTTCTTGAAGCGCCCCCCGATCTTGGGAGGGGTCGCTAACGTGCCGCTCGATGCTAGGGTCGAACGATACAGCACTGCAAGTCAGATTGACACTCATAAATCTATCTATAAGTCTGGTGTGTACGGGCAAAAAATCTCAAACCCCCTGAATCTCGTTGTTGTGAACGAATCAGTGACGATCGCTCCGGGAAGGCGATCGCCGTTTATGGCTTACAAACATAAAGACTTCCCGATGAGGAAATTTGTTTTCACTTGATTTTCGTTGCGTTTACATATTTTAATAATTTTTTCGGTCTTGTCGCTACCGAGCCAAAATACCTAGAGGGATTCCAGGGCAGTGCTAAGCGTTGCAACAGCGCGATTCTCCTCGGGAGACGGTCTGCGATCGCCCCCGCCGAAAATTGCCCCCGCCGAAAAGGCAAGTTTTTGTCACTTAATCCAATCATTGAATCCCGTCGCGGGCAGTAAAAAAAACAACCAAGCGATCTTAGCTTGGTTGTTTGGCTCGGCCTTTGAATCGGCCCGGTATCGCGTACAATTCTGAGGATTCCCGCGCCCCTTCCCTACCGCATCGGGGGGTTGGTTGCCGGGATCGTTGCCCTAAATACTCCCGATTCCCCCTTCCCGATTTCCCCTCCGACGGGCCAGATGAGCGCCCTGCCAACTCCAACCTCCGACCGTTGACTGAGACCGTGTAGATGGCCCCGAAATACAATCTCACTCGCCATCACTTCCCTTTATTTTCAGTATTGCGGACTTGCCACGCTAATTCGAGAAGGGCAGACCAACGTTTTTGAACTTGTTTCGGCGTGCATCGAATCGCGTCGGCAATTTCGCGATCGTTGCTGCCATTGCGTTTGAGTTCGATCAATTGGCGTTGTTCGTCGGTAATCGCCTTGCAGAACTCATCCCACTGTTGGGGGGTCATGCCCAAATTTTGATCCAGATCCGCCCCCAACCACTCGTGAACGAGTTTCCAGTTATGAGAACGGGCGAATTTTTCGACGTGATACTTGAACCGTTGTTGTAAATAGTCGCGCTGGCGAGCTGTCAAGCCGAGAATTTCGTCAATTTCCGGGGCGGCGAGGTCTTGGAGTTTGAGAACCAAATAGTCCACACAGTCCGATTGACCTTGGGCTTCGAGATACTGCACCAACTCTTGGATGACGCGATCGCGCAAGACCGCTTCCGAAGGATCCACCGTATCCGCCACCATTTGCTCGCGTACTTGCTGCGCCGCATAGGAGCGACTTTGAATCTGAGCATCTTCACCCTTGGGATATTCCACCGCTTGTTCGATATCGACCAACGTTTCCGGCGGTTGACCGTGGGCGAATCCTTGAGCGCGCAACACCACTAACTGCTGGTTGCAGCGACCGGGTAAAGTAATCCGGCGTTTGGCGTAATGTTCGGTAAAGGCCATATATTCGGCCAATTCCAACTGGGTGCGCGGGGTGTAATTTTCGGCGACGTCGTGTTCGCGACGGAAGGCGCGCAGCACTTCGATGTAAAACCCTTGCAAGAAATCTTCGATCAAGTTGTAGCGCGCTTGGAAGCTCAGGCGAGAGTGCATCGGCGCCACGTGACGGTAAACCATCGAGCTAAGTTGGGCGTGCAGTTCCACCCGTCCTTGTTTGGAACCGAGTTTGTGGTATTGCAAGCATTTTTGCATCCGGTGACGGGCTAAGGTCAACTGCCAAGAATGGATCTGACCGGAATTTTGAATGCGATTGCTTTTTTGACAAATACGCTCGACTTCTTTAGCGATGCGATCGGCCACTCCGGCGGCACTCTTGGAGTGGTTGGTCAGTTTTTGGCTGAGTTCGTCGAATACTTGCTCGGTCAGTTCCTCGACGCTCATCCCTTGGGCGATCGTTTCCGGGCTGAGTTCGGGGGTAGAATTTTCGTCTCGATCCGTCTCCGCCGGGGTCGCTTGTCCTTGGGAAACTTGAGAATTTTTCGTCCGGTAGCTGGGGGTTTTTGCAGTTTTGACGTTCATGTTTTTGCCTCGGGTAACGCACCATCTTTAAAATTCAGCGACAGACCGCAAGGGACGTTGAGAACAGTCCGCGTGTCGGTTGAATCGCCTCGATTCATCGCCGCTTTCTATAGTTCGACTCTCCCAAGTTTTGGAAAACTTTAGTTCGACCGGGTTGCCTGTTCTCGAACTGGTATAGAACAGACAGGGATGAGAAAGGGACTGTAGACGGCGGTGTCTGCATTTGAGGGGGTTTCATCCCGGGGAAATGAGCTGTTTTTCGAGGGACAGTTGACGAACTGGCTCGGCACCCCGGAAACAGATGGTGAAATGGCACACGGTTATCCTCGAAAACTGGGATAGGGAAACACAACGTTTCTTTTCAGATCGCTACCCCCCCGATCCGGACAAGGTTTAAAGCAATCTCGATCGCCCGCTCTACTCCGCATTAGGTATATTTCTCTGGCGATCGGCTCTGGGGGCAAGCTGCAGGGCGCAATCAAGGGGAAACGAAATAAAAAAACCTGCCCGCATCGGACAGGTGTCAAAAATATTTTCCCAATTCCCCAGGGTCACACCAAACTGAAGACCTCTTCGACTCCCAAGCCTTCGCGCACGATTTGCGGTTCCTCTCCAGTCAGGTCGAGAATCGTCGAAACCTGATAGCCCGGGTCTTCTCCAGTATCGACAATCACATCGACCATCTTGTCGAAGCGATCGAACAGTTCCGCTTTCCCGGCGTACCCGTTGCGGTCGATGTCGTCGTCCGGTAAGTGGGCCGAGGTCGAAATAATCGGATTGCCCAAGGCTTCGAGCAAATCCAGACAAATTTTACTATCCGGAACCCGAATCCCGGTCGTTTTGCGTTTCGGGTCCATCACCAGTTTCGGCACTAATTTGGTCGCGGGCAGCAGAAAAGTAAACGGACCGGGAATCAAACGCCGAATAATGCGATACGCTGGATCGGTGACTGTGGCGTAAGCGGCAATATTCGACAATGAAGGACTCAAAAATGTAAGTGGTTTGTCATTCGACAGTCGCTTGATCTGTCTGACTCGTTCCACCGCAGATTTGACGTTAATATCGCAGCCGATCGCGTAAACTGTATCGGTTGGATAGAGCAAGATTGCCCCATCTTGCAGCGCTTCTTTAATTTCTTCGACGCGCCGAACTTGAGGATTTTCGGGATGGAGTTCGTAAACAGTGGCCATAATTTATACCTCGCAATCATTCACCATTGATTTCAAACAGTATTTCAAACAATATTTCAAACAATAGAGCTCAAACAATAAATTTCAAACAACAGATAGGGAAAATCAAACCGAGACGGGTGAGTGTTCCCCTTTTTAATTAAAGTCGCGTTTATGAAAACAATAGCTTACCTTCAATGTCCGACGGGAATCGCAGGAGATATGTGTCTCGGCGCTTTGGTCGGTGCTGGCGTTCCTTTAGACTACCTTATCGATCGCCTCGCTCAGTTGGGAATCGCCGACGAGTACGAGCTTTCGGCGTCGCTAGTACGGCGCAACGGCCAACAGGCGACGAAGTTTGAGGTCGATCTCGCTGTAACGGTCTCCCCAGACCTTCCCGACGAGCATCACCACGAGCATCATCACGATCGCCACCACGGTCACCACCACGGTCACCACCACGAGCATTCCCCCCAGGCTTCTCATTCGGCCCGGACGCGCCATTTACCGGAAATTGAAGAGATGATTCGGGCGGCGGGACTGCCCCCACGGGCGGAAAGCTGGAGTCTGGCGGTGTTTCGCCAACTCGCCGAGGCGGAAGGGGCGGTTCACGGGGTCGAGCCGGAACGGGTGCATTTTCACGAGGTGGGGGCGACGGATGCGATCGTCGATATTGTCGGCACTTGTTTGGGTTTGGATTGGTTGGGAATTGAGGAATTATATTGTTCGCCGTTACCGACGGGTGGCGGGACGGTGTGGGTGGCTCACGGACGCCTTGCGGTTCCGGTTCCGGCGGTGCTGAAGTTGCTCGAATCCCGCCGGGTTCCGGTGTACAGTAACGGGATCGAGAAGGAGTTGGTGACGCCGACCGGGGCGGCGATCGCGGTGACGTTAGCGAAAGCCTTCGGTCCGCCGCCGCCGATGGCGATCGCCCGGGTCGGATTGGGGGCGGGTTCTCTCGATTTAGCTTTACCGAATATCCTCCAGTTGTGGGTTGGGGAAGCGACGGAAACTCCAGACGGGCGGGATCTGAAGGTGGAGGAGATCTGTGTCCTCGAAACCCAAATTGACGACCTCTCGCCCCAGGCGATCGCCTATACCTGCGATCGCTTGTTCGATGCGGGCGCCGTCGATGTATTTACGCAGGCGATCGGCATGAAGAAATCCCGCGCCGGGATCCTGCTGACGGCGATTTGTCCGCGCGATCGCCAAACGGCTTGCGAAACGGTGATTTTCCGAGAAACGACGACTTTGGGCATCCGGCGATCGCTGCAGGTGCGATCGATTTTAAACCGAGAATTTCATCAAGTGAGTACAAAGTATGGCGAAATTCAGATCAAAGTTGCCACCGACGCCGCCGGAACGGTCCTCAATGTCCATCCGGAATACGAGGACTGCGCCCAAATTGCCCGCGATCGCGGTCTCCCCTGGCAAGAAGTCCATCGCAGTGCCTTAGAAGCTTGGTATGCCCGGGGGGAAGACTGAGTCATTTTTAGGTTCACTGGTCATTCCTACTTTGGCGTAGTCCTCCAGAATGCTCACTCAATGGCACCCTAGGGAATCACTCCTAGGCGATCGAATGGATAAATTCGTAACATCAATTGCCCTGTAATATTATCCCGTGGAACCACAACCCCAAAGGTTTGGAGATTGTCATAGTTGGGATTATCGCCAATAACGTAATATTCATCGATACCCAAGGTCAGGGGGGATTGTGTAAAATCTGGCGGTAAAGTTAGGCGATCGTCTTTAAAAAGTTTGCCGTTGAGAAATAGTTGACCTTGCCGAATTTCTAACTTTTCCCAGGGAAGGGCAATAATGCGACGAGAAGCTAATTCGTAGGGGAATTGAGTTCTTAAATCTTGAGTGGAAAAAGTAATAACTTGGTAACGATCGGGGCTACGCCAACGCGGATAAGTTAGCCTGTCAAACCAAATGCGATCGGCACTTTGGATGACTGGACTCATGGCAGTTACTGAATCCTGATTGAATTTTAAAATGCTGGTCGCTGTTGTTAGTAATAAAGCCAGAGAAAGTAACAGCCCTATATTTTGTATTGAGAAACCAAAAAAACTTTTTGAATACCATTTTTCAGGATTTTTATCGGTGAATGGCTCCGGTTTTAGCTCGATAGTTGAGGCTAAATGTTCTCGGAGTTTGTCGTGATAAAAACGATAGCGTCCTCCCGATTGTTTCAACAGACCAGCCTCACTGGCCTCTGTCAGAAATCCGGCATAATTCAAAGGAATGCGTCCGTGACGGTACAACACCCATCGCAAGCTAAAGTGTCGAGTAAATGCATCTCCACCGCCGCTCCAATATCCTAAAACTACACCGAACAATATTCCTGGAAGTACAGCTTCAAGAATATTGACTTGCTGTCCGGTCGCCCAGTTTGGTATAATGAAAATCAACGGACAAAGAGGAGCAGCTAATCCCATCGTTAATAAAGATTTTATCCCTGTTTCCCAAATTCCTTGATTCGGATAAGTCTTAACTTTAAGATCGGTTTTCAGCCCTCCAATCAGCCCTCCAATCAGCCCTCCAATCAGCCCTCCAATCAGCCCTCCAATCAGCCCGACAATCAGTGAATAATACAATCCACTGGATAAAGCTCGCCTAATATTTTGCCAGGATAGATCTAAGCTTTCTGTTAAGTAAATCGATGAATTAATATCTGTATCTAGCCCGACAATCAGCCCTCCAATCAGCCCGACAATCAGCCCGACAATCAGCCCGACAATCAGCCCGACAATCAGCCTATATTGTTGAAATTGCTGTTTAGTTTCTAACCACTTTGGTTGTAGTTCTTCAATCAAAAATTCTCGCTTATTGATATCTTCTCTGCCCATACTTGCCGCCAACCAGGCCAAATAATATCTCGCTTGTTCCCGATCGTAGCGTTCCAAAGGTTGGGCAATAGCCATTTTTTGAGGATACAGTTTGCGATTCACAAAATCATCAAATAATCGCTTTTGACAGTCTTCGCGATCTTGAGGCCAATCCGGCGGCAATTTGTCTGGGTAAGTTATCGGCATTAGGTTTAATAACATGGGACTGTGTGCCAATGCCATCAACCCCGGATGCGATCTCAACTCTACCCACAAATGAGAGACATTGCGGTTTGTTAAATAATCTTGAATCTGCCCGTCAGTTAACTCGCACAGCTTGACCGCTTGCTCGACTCCTTTCAGACGGATGCGGCAATTTTCTTCATCTTTAACATTTTGATAATCTCGGACTCGACAACAAATCACCAAACCCGCTTGTTGTTGGGAATAATGCTCTTGTAAGGCATTAATAGCTAAAATCGCTTCTTTAATTCCATCGTTATATCGTCCCAACTCGTCCAAACCATCGAGCAAAGGGACAATTTTATCCCCTGTTAACCATTTTTCACAAATTTGAGGACTCAGACCGTAGCGGGCAACTATTTCATCCCTCATCCACGCCAACATCGGCTCTCCCCTCCAGGCGGAAAGCTCGAAAATTACCGGAATTGGCTGATTCGTATTGTTTAGTGCGGCTTCACCTAAAGCAGTTGCTAACTTCAGTAACTCTGTGGTTTTGCCGCTTCCCGGTTCCCCTAAAATTAATAAACGCCGTTTCGCTTCTTCAAAGATTTCTAAAATCGGCTTATTTGCCGCAATCTTCGTGCTTTGTTCCGTGTTTAAATTTTCTAATTGCCGTCGGCCATTAATTTGTACTAATCTGTCCGCAACAACTTTAGGGACGATTTGGGTCGGCTTAAACCAGCGCTGCCACCACTTAGGCGATAGTGAAGCTTGTTGCCGATGGGAAACTCCAGAGGCGGGCGCCGTTGGTTTAAATCCTTCTAACTCTTCTGGCGAATATTCACTGCCAATGGCAATATGTTTGTCTTGGTCGATCGCACTTTTCAGCCGATTTTTAATGCTTTCTTGGTTTTCTTGAGCAAATGCTTGGCGTAAGTCTGGTTCGGGGGTTTCTTCCGTGTTCAATAACTCCGGTCCGACGATCGCAATTAGGGCAAAAACGATCGCTCCCCCAACTAATACGAGAGGGTGTATGCCGTCCAAGAGAGATTCTAAGGGAGGCAGTTGATTGATGATATAGGGGTAAAGGACGAAAGCGAGAGTAACAAACGCCAAGCGGAAATAGAGAAAGAAGCGATTTTGCTTTTTTGGCATGGCGACCTAGGGAGAGTAGAGCATTACTGCATCGATCTGTTGTTCCTTATTGTAATCACACCAGGATCCCTTGCGGATTGGCAGTTTCGGCGAGGATCTGCTCGACTTGCGCGGGGGTTAAGTTGGGGTTGGCTTGTAACATGAGGGCGACGACCCCGGCGACGTGGGGGGTCGCCATCGAGGTTCCGTCTAACGACAAGAAGCCATTAGCGGGAACGGTCGAACGAATTTCAATTCCGGGGGCGACGACGAAATCGTAAACGCCGAGGAGACTGCTGGCGGGGTTGGAGAACTCGGCGACCCGTCGATCGCGATCCACGGCGCCGACGGCGATCGCCAGGTCTTGGGCGGCCCGAATCGCCGGGTCGTCGGGGACGAACGCCCCGAGGTCTTTCTCGTTTCCGGCGGCGATAACGGCGACAACCCCGAGATCGCGGGCGTATTGCAAGGCGGCGGCGATATTTTCTGTGGGCGGTTGTCCGGGAAGGTTGCCCAAGCTGAGGTTGAGCACCCGGGCGCCGTTATCGACGGCGTAGCGAATCCCGTCGGCGACGGCGCGATCGAATTCGTCTAAGGTTTGGCGATCGCCCAAGACCCTCACGGGCAGAATCGTTGCCCCGTAAGCGATTCCGGTCACGTCAAAGGGCTGACCGAAAAAGGTGGTTCCGTCGATTCCGTCGCGGGTGGCGGCGATCGTTCCGGCGATATGAGTTCCGTGTTGTTCCTCGGCGAGGGCGATCGCCGGATCGCCGTCGAAGTCTACAAAGTCGAAACCACGGGCATCGTCGATAAAGCCGTTCCCGTCGTTATCGATCCCGTCCCCGGGAATTTCATCGACGTTCGTCCACAAACGCCCTTGCAATTCCGGGTGTTTGAGGTCGATTCCCGTATCGAGCACCGCCACGACAACCCCTTCCCCGGTAAAGCCGCGATTCCACACTTCCGGAACCCGCATCAAGTCGGCCCCGTAATTATTGGCGATCGGGTTGGGAACGTCCGCAAACGGCACGGTTTCGCCGATCGCCCGCGCCACGGCTGCCGCCGCATCCACCAACCCGAAACCGTAATTGGGATCGAAACCGGGGAGGGGCGTTTGGGTGTCTAGACCCACGGTGGGGGTGGCGGACAGGCTCAGGGTGTAGTTGGTATCCCCTGTATACTGCTCTACGGCGATGTAAAAGATTCCCGGCGCTAAGGTGGGCAGGGAAATCGCCTCGGGATTGCTGCTGGCGGCGATCGAACTCGCTAAAATTTCGACGCGATCGAGGATTAAACCATCTTGGTTGAAATCCTGCACTAAAAATAAGTCCGCATCGGCGCTCAACCCGTCTAAAGTTACCTCAATCGCGCTCGTTCCGTCCAAGGTGAAGCGGTACAGATCGAGGCGATCGAGGGCGCCGACAAAATCGCTCAAGGTTTGTACCCCCGTCAAGGCCCCGAGATCTCGCGCTTGTGCTAAACTGTTTCCCGCATTATCCGGCACTAAGGGAGTGGCGATCTCCCGGTTGAACGCCCGCAGCGTGTAACTCGTCGATCCCGAATACTGCTGCACGGCGATCGAATAATTACCCGGCGGTAAAACATCGACGATCGTTTCTGTTTGATTCCCCACTTGTTCCGAAAACCCTAATAATTCCCCCAGATCGATCGTCTGATTGTTATTCAAATCTTCATATAAAAATAAATCCGCATCCGCGCTTAAATTTTCGAGAAAAATACTCACTTCTCCGGGATTGTCCAAGCGAAACGCATACAGATCTTCCGAGTTTAAAGTCCCGATAAAATCATTAACTTCGATACTCCCGAGCACTCCTAAATCTTCAAACTCCGTCGGTTCCGCAAGGGGAATATCCCACGAAATCGGGAACGCTTCTCGACCTTCCACCGAACCAAATTTAAGATAATGTTCGATCGCGCTCAAAGATCCCGACGCCACCGCCGCCGCTATATCGGGATAGGTTTCGAGATAAAAACTCGTGTCGAATGTGAATCCGGGGTCGCGTCCTTCAAACTGTCCCGCTTCGATAAAATGTTGGTAAGCGGTTACAATATCTGCTTCGACCGCCGCCGCTACATCGGGATTTCGGAGTAAATAAGTATCGTTAAAAAATTGCCGAATCGGATCGCGTCCTTCAAACTGTCCCGAGTTCACAAAATGGGCGATCGCCGTCGTATTTCCTAACAAAACGGCAAGATCGACATCTACATAGAGATCTAAGTAAAAGTCCGTATCGAAAAAAACACTCGGGTCGCGTCCTTCAAATTGTCCGTTACTGAGAAAATGTTGAAAACCACTCGCTAAGGTTCCCGTCGATACGGCATTGGCTACGTCGGGATTGGTGCCGAGGTAATAAGTTTCATCAAATAAATCGCTAATGTCTAACATCGTCACAGTGGCGGTAAGGTTAACGTGTCAGCACTCCAGCTTTAACTTTGGTTCGATGCGTTTATTTAAGCACGGCGATCGCGTAGCGTCTCCAAAGGAGAATCGCGCGATCGTCCAAAAAATTCTGTTTATTATAATTCTATCACTCTCGTTTTTGATTCGAGTGGGTAAAATTATAAAAAAATTATGGTAAAACCATAAAAGAACTCACTTAAATCCGATAGTTGTCAACTTAAAACACTTCCCTGTCCTCCGCCCTTAGACCTCGGCAAATATTTGGCGATCGGTAAAAAATAGGGCTATATCATTACTAAATCAGTCAAATTTCTGTAGAGACACGACAATGCCGTATCTCTACTATAATTCTACTCATTTTTCCTACAAGGGATCGGGTAAACCGACCTCTTTGGGTTTAACTAATTTGCCCTCAAAACTAATCGCTTTTTCTTCAAAAGTACGTACTTTAGCAACATCTTGGCGTAAATTGGCAATATCGATATTGTCCTCCAATCCTCCAAGAAGGTAGACCAGCAAACGACTCGCTAAATCCCGTCCGGAAACGAGGATGCGGCGTTTGTTCGGATCGTAAAGAATGCCGTACCATAACGATCTCGGGAACTCTATATGACTGAAACCGCCCTCGCGATCGAATCGTTCTAGTTTCTCGAAAATTTCGAGAGGATTGTGACGTTTTTCAAAAATGACAATCCCTAAAGCTTGGGCGAGGGCTACTTGTCCGACCGGACGAAATAACAGATTTCCTTGACCTTTACTTTTTTCGTGAGAAAAGCGGCGCAATTCTGGAGTTTCGATCCCATTTTCCAGTTTTTGATAACTCCCTAATTGCCCTAGCAGATCGAAAAGATTACTAAATTCTCGGCGAGCGAGTTCGAGTTCGTCATCGTCGGGACGCAGAGGAATCAACCCTTTTTTATCCGAAGGATACCAGTGAGGAAATCTCGGGCTTAAGTAGCGTTGCGCCATATCTTGCAGCGCTTGTAACGTCGTCAACACAGTGGATTTACTGGCAACAGTCGCACTATCCCAATTCACCCGAGGATTACGATTTTTCACTTCTTTAAATAAGGGATGGCTGACGGCAATCTGGCGGGCGACAATCGAAAATCCATCGTCTTCGTTGAGGACGGCGAGTTGTCCTTTGCTGAGTTTAACCGCCATTAAATTCACGTGGACGAAAATCGATCGCACCCGGCGTCTGGCTTCTTCTCGTGTTTCCCCTTTCTCGACGGCGGGAATAAATTCAATACCAATTTTTTCGGTGGCGAGGCGTTGCAATGCTCCCGGCTTGAGGTGGTATTGAGTAGCAATTTCATCGGTAGTGACGGGGGAACCGATCGCCTTTTTATTTTTGTTATAACGTTGCAGTCGTCCGGTTTTCAGTAAAGTCATTAACCCCTGAATTCCCATCAATCGGTGTTGTCCGTCCAGGGCAAAAATAGCGGTGTCGGCGTCGAGATCTAATACCCCCAAATTGCGGTCTTTATCGAGGGGTAAAAATTGGGCGGCGGATTGGCGGGCTCGTCCGCGTTTGTCCCATTGGGGGGCGTCGGAATCGTCCACCCAGGATGGACTGAGAACCACGAGGACGGCGGGGAATTTGTGGGCGGCGCGGGCGACGAGGTATAAAGTGAGAGGAAGTTGGCGCGACCAGTCGAGGGGGCGTTGGACGATTTCATCGATGGTGTCTCGGTCGCGGACGACGTTCTCGCTTTGCGAGTCGAATTTTTGGCGAAATAGGGGGAGTTGGGAGGCGAAACGCACCCGAGAATCGAGCCATTCGAGGGGGACCGATCCGATAAAAGCTTCGGTATTGCCCATTTGTGTGGTTTGCACGAGGAGGCGATCGCGCTGTCCTACGTAGCGATCGAGCAGGAGGGCGAGGTGTTGGCGATCGCGGCGATCGTGCTGTTCGATGGAGGCGCCGAGATCGTCGTTCGGGTCGGATTTTCGGGTCATCTGGGGCTATTTGGTGCGGGAGACAATTAAGTTTTTAAAAACTATCACTAAAAAATTTAAGATTCAACATTAGTTTTTAAAAACTATTTGAGTGATAGGATCGAGGAAGAGTTCGTGTTCCTCTAAATGCACAAATCAAAAGATTTGTCAAGAGGTATCGAGACTCAATTTTTCGGCTTCACTAAACCGAGACCGCCCCCCCCTTGAGGGATAGAGGTTCTCACAGCCGCGTTCCGCGCGATCGCCGAGGAGGTAAAGAGATGACGAAAACTACGTTTGAATACGTTTTACCTGCGATTCGGGGGATTCAAGCGGGACGGGAATATTATGTTTCCATGTGTCCCGTGCGGTTTTTGCCGAAGTTATTCCCGTTGGAGGGAGAGGACAATCCACCTCAAGCGCGATCGCGGCGACATCTCAATCTGGCGCGGGTGCGGCAAATTGCCCGTTATATTTTAGAGAATCCCGAGACTTATACGTTTTGTGCGATAACGGCGTCCATTGATGGCGAGGTTGCTTTTGAACCGATGGGGGAAAAGGCAGAAGAGCGCAAAATGGGGCGATTGCGGGTTCCGATGGACGCCCGATTTACCATCGACGACGGACAACATCGACGGGCGGCGCTGGAGTTGGCGTTAAAGGAAAATCCCGATTTGGGCTACGAGACGATCGCCGCAATCTTCTTTCTGGACTTGGGTTTGGCGCGATCGCAGGAAGTCTTTAACGACCTCAACGCCCACGCAGTGCGACCGGATCCGTCTTTGTCGTTGTTATACAATCGGCGCGATCGTCTGGCAGTGGTGACGCGGGGGATCTTAGATCGGGTGGAGGTGTTCGCCAAGTTGACGGAAACCGAACGCAGTCACATCCCGGTGCGATCGGCGAAATTGTTTACTCTGACGAGTTTATACCGCGCCACGGCCCAGTTGTTGGCAGATCGGATCGATTTACATGAAGGAGAGGATCCGGTAGAATTGGCGATCGCGTTTTGGTCGCGGGTGGCGCAGTCGATTCCCGATTGGCGTTTGGCGTGCGATCGGCAAATTAGCGCCCGGGAATTGCGCGAAGATTCTTTACACGGTCATGGAATTGTGTTAGCTGCGTTGGGATTGGTGGGATTGTCGCTATTAGAAACTGACCGAAAAAGTTGGGGCGATCGTTTGGCAGGTTTACGCGCGATCGATTGGTCGCGATCGAATAAAAATTGGCGCGATCGTGTGGTGTTTGAAGGTCGTGTTTGTCAGGGTTCGGCGAGTATCAGTTATTTAACTGCATATCTCAAACAGCATCTTGAATTGCCTTTGACTGTAGAAGAAAAGCAGTTATTGGGCGATCGGCTTTGAGGGAGAATTGAGGAAAATGACCGACACAGAATCGCAATCTATTTATCGTAACCTTGCCTATTATTCTGAGTGTTTTTCTAATTTACAAGTTTACTTGGGTAAAGCACTAAATAAACCCATTTTGATTTTGTCTGTTATCGATTTAATTGCCCAAAGTATTATTCAAGAAAATCGCATTTTTATAACCGATGAATTAATTGAATCCTTCAGAAAATATTGGGAAATTCTTGAGAAAGGAAAATTTAAAAGTAGTGATTTTGCACTGCCTTTTTTTCACTTAAAAAATGAAACAGGGAAATTAGGGAAATTTTGGCATTTAAAATTCAGCGATCGATATGAAGGTGGTCGGCCTCAATCAATCCCGAAACTTAGACATGATGTTGATTTTGCAAGTCTGGATGATGAGCTTTTCAGCATTTTGGAAGATCCAGAATCAAGAACTGAACTGATTGATGTTTTAGTAGCCAAATGGTTCTCAGCAAAACAAAATAAGTTAGAAGAGATTCTAAATATAAATCAAGAATTACAAGATTATGCATCAGAACAGGAGAATTCCCAAAATTTAGACTTAGAAAATGAAAGTGATCGACAAGAAAAAAAGTATAGTTTTCGACGTTCTCTAATTAGAGATGCTTTTTTTCGCAAATCCATAATTCATATTTATGATTACCGATGTGCTTTATGTCATTTGAAAGTTATGCGTTCCCTAACTCAAACAATTGTAGATGGGGCGCATATCAAACCTTATGGGCAATTTTATGATAATAAAATAAATAATGGTTTGTCTTTATGTAAAAATCATCATTGGGCTTTTGATAAAGGGTGGTTTTCTATAGACGATGATTATAAAATAATAGTAACTAATGATTTACAAGAAGATTCACCTTATGCAAGACCAATTAATGATTTTGTAGGCGAGACAATTATTTTGCCCGATTCTCAAAAGTATTTTCCCAGTCTTGATGCTTTATCTTGGCATAGAGTAAATATATTTAAACTGTAAGTAAACCTAAATTAATTAGTTATGAATTCTGACGAACTGTCCTTATTTCAAAATAGAACAACAGCAGATTTTATAAAACATACTGAAGAATTAACTAAAGAAATTCAAGAATTGTACTGTGGGGACGAAATCCCTTGGTGTGTCGGCTATTCAGGAGGTAAAGATAGTACCGCTACTTTACAGATTATTTGGTATGCAATTTCTAGCTTACCAGTAGAGGAGCGAAAAAAAACTATATATGTTGCTACTAATGACACTTTAGTAGAAAACCCTGTTGTTTCAACTTGGGTACGCAATTCTTTATCCCAAATGAAGATAGCAGCCCTAGAACAACAGATGCCTATTGAACCACACTTAACTTATCCGGCTGCTAAGGATAGATTTTGGTCTTGCTTAATTGGTAAAGGTTACCCAGCCCCTAGAAAACGATTCAGGTGGTGTACTGAACGCTTAAAAATTTTACCTACAGACTCTTTCATTCGATCGGTCATCCGATCGAGTGGAGAAGTTATCCTAATTTTAGGAACTCGGAAAGCAGAAAGTGTTCAAAGATCGATGAATATGGCTAAACATCGAAATTGGAGAGTCCGAGATCACCTAAATACGAATCCTAACCGTCCAAATTCACTGATTTATTTACCTATTGAAGATTGGCGTACTGATGAAGTTTGGCTATATTTAAATCAATGGCGGAATCCTTGGGGATATAGCAATAAAGATTTATTTTCCATGTATCGAGGGGCAACCGCAGATACAGAATGCCCTCTCGTTATTGATGCCTCTACTCCCAGTTGTGGTGATTCTCGTTTTGGTTGCTGGGTCTGTACGATGGTTAATAAGGATAAATCAATGGAGGCAATGATCCAAAATGATGAAGAAAAAGAGTGGTTACAGCCTCTATTAGATATTCGCAATGAATTAGATTTGTATAACGATCGGGAAAGGCGAGATTTTCGCCGGATTTATGGAAAAGTAGAATTATTTGAACGAAATTTAGAAGGCACAACCTCAGTCGAACCAATGCCGGGACCTTATAAAAAGGAATATCGGGAATATTTGTTGCGTCGGGTGTTAGAAGCGCAGATTCAATTGAGGGAAAATGCGCCGGAAGATATGCGCGATATTACCTTGATTACCGACGAAGAACTCAGTGAAATTCGTCGAATCTGGCTGGAAGAAAAACACGAATTTGACGATCGCCTTCCCCAGATTTACGAGGAAGTCACCGGAGAACCCTTTAAAGATGTTCGCTTGGGAACCTCTAAAAAACTACTCGGCGGCGATGAATGGGAAACCTTAAAAGACCTCTGCGACGAGGACGCCATGCACCTCGAATTGATGTCTAAACTGCTGGGAACGGAATATCAATATCAAACCAAAGCCCGCCGAATTGGGATTTATGAGGCGATCGAAAATTGCTTTGAAACCAGTTCGCGCGATCGCGAGGAGGCGATTAAAAATGCTCATAGTAAGCGGGATCTGAAAACTGCCGTGGATGATGGAAGCATTACCAACGTCAAAGAAATTCAACTAACTTGGGCGCAAAAGAAATTTGGTAAGGCGAACTTAGAAAATCCTTCCCCAGAAGATAACTGAGTTATCCAGACTTCCAGAATTCATCTACAATTAATTTCACCCCCTAAAACCCGCCCGGGCGGGTTTTAATGCTGTTTCGTGCCATTTTTCATCGGACATCAAATCTCATGATTTTTCGTCAACTCGTCCTCCACAACTTCGGTCCCTACGTCGGAAAACAAACCATCGATTTAACCCCGGGAACGGAAGGCGAAACTCGCCCGATTATTTTATTTGGGGGAATGAATGGTGGCGGAAAAACGACACTGATGGATGCAATTCGCCTCGCCCTTTACGGACAACGCGCCCAATGTTCGACCCGGGGTAATTTAAGTTATAGTGACTTTCTTTCCCAATGCGTCAATCGCCACACTCCTTTAGGAGAAAGAACGCAAATCGAATTAGTATTTCAACATATCGAAGACGATCGCCTCGTCGATTTACAAATCATTCGTCACTGGACAAAAAACCCTAAAGATGGTAAAGATACCCTGGGAATTTTTGAAGAAGATTATTGGAAAAACGACTATTTAACTAATACCTGGGATGAATATATCGAAAATTTGCTACCATTAGGCATTTCTAATTTATTTCTCTTTGATGGCGAACAAGTTAAAGAACTCGCCGAACAGGAAATCCCTCCTCCGGCGGTTGTCGGTTCAATTAAGTTTTTACTCGGACTCGAACTCGCCGAACGGTTATCGGTCGATTTAGATATTTTAGTGCGCCGAAAAAGGAAGAAGTGGGCGAATGCGAAAGAGTTGGCCGATCTCGATGAAATGGAAGTAAAAATGAACCAATATCGAGAAGAGTTAGACGCCGCCAAACAAGATTTATCCTCGTTAAAAAATGCACTCGATCGCGCGGAAACTGCTCAAAGAGAAGCCTATTTTAAATATATTTCCGAAGGGGGTAAAATTGCAGCAGAACGGACGACCCTAGAACACGAAAAACGCCGTTTGGAAGGCAAAATCGAGCGATCGCGTCAATTGTTGGTAGAACTATCTTCCAGTAGCTTACCCCTGGCGTTAATCGAACCGTTATTGAATCAAATAGAAGAACAAAGCGATCGCGAAACGAAACAACACCAGGCAAAAATTGCCCAAGATCTCGTCAAAGAACGCGGCGATCGCCTCTTGCAATATATTGAAGAAATTAAAGTCAATTCCAAACAACTCGCTAAAATTAAAGCCTTTTTAGAAGAAGAAGACCGCCAACTCCACGAGGCGATCGGTTCCGACGAGGATATCTGGCTGCATCTCGATGAAGAAACCCGCGATCGCCTTTCTATTTTACTCCAAAAAGAACTCCCCGATTTCGTCAATTTTGGAGACGAAACCCTCAAAACTCTCTACCAAGTCGAACTCGATCTCGACAATAAAGAACGAGAAATCGCCGCCGCCCCTTCTCCGGAGATTTACGAACAATTACAACAAGCAGTGAATGAAACCCAAGCCGACCTCGTTAAAGCAACGGCAAATTACGAACGAGGACAACGACGCTGTAACGAAGCGGAGGCAAAAATAGAAACCCTAAAAAAAGATTTAGCAGACTACGCCAATACGGCTTTAGAACGAGAACAAGACGAACACCTGATCCGGGCGTCGGCGAAAGTTCAACATACGTTGAAACTGTTTAAAGAACGACTGACGTTGAAAAAATTAAATAAATTAGAAATAGAAATCACTGAATGTTTTCGCTATCTACTTCATAAATCCGATCTCGTCCATCGAGTGGCGATCGCCACCGATAGCTTTGCCCTTTCTCTCTACGACAACCAAGGTCAACCCGTCCCCAAACATCGCCTTTCTGCGGGAGAAAAACAGTTACTGGCAATCGCCTTTTTGTGGGGATTGGCGCGGGTGTCCGGTCGTCAGTTACCCGTGGCGATCGATACGCCATTAGGACGTTTAGATTCTTCCCACCGTCATAATTTAATCGAGCGCTATTTTCCCTCAGCCTCCCATCAAGTATTATTGCTATCTACCGATACGGAAATTGGCAAAAAAGAGGTGAGCCTATTGCGCGAACAAGGCTCGATCGCCCGCGAATATTTATTGAAATACGACCCTAAAAAACGTCAGACGACGGTAAAAGAGGGCTATTTCTGGAACGAAGACTAAAAACGATCGCGCGATCGCCTTTCAAGATTAGTCATTTACTGTTTAAATCAATTTCAACTGATGGAACCCCCGATCAAACAAATCAAACTCTCGCAAACGGCGAAAGACCAACTGACTAAACTCAAACGTTATACCAAAATTGACCAGTGGAATATTATTTGTCGCTGGGCTTTTTGCCGTTCTCTCGCCGAACCGAGTATCCCGTCGCCGATTCCAATTCCCGCCGATAGTAATGTCGAAATGAGTTGGCGGGTCTTTGGCGGGGATTTGTCCGACATCCTCCTCGCCGCCCTCAAACAACGCTGTCAAAACGATGGTTTGGGATGCGATCGCGAGACTCTCGCCACCCAATTTCGCCTCCACCTTCATCGCGGAATCGGTTATCTCGCCGGAGATCCGGACCTGAAAAAAATTGAAGATTTAATCGCTTTAGCGACCCATACGGAAAAACCCGATCGCCTCCGCAAAACTAAAAAATAAAAAACGATCGACCTCTCCCAAGAGTGTCGATCGCCGAACCAATAAACGTTGCGTTGTCGTTGTCAAATGAGGAAATCCTAACTGCGCGTTCCCAAACTTGCAGCGAGGTTGTATTTCCTTTATCTTTCCCTTAGACTTAATTGTAGCAGCAGATACGGATCTTTTTGTTACAAAACTTTACTATTGTCAGGGATTTTTATCAAAACGGGGCATTTCGATAAATTTTGATAAATTTTCCCCAGATTTAGCGCGCTAACCGTGGCGACCTAACCGTGACCCGATCGCCGTTGAGGGCGTCCCCAAATGACCCGTTCGTGCTTGTAAATCGCCATTCCCGGCTGGGCGCCTTTGGGCTTGTAGACGTATTTCGGCTCGGTGTAGACCACGGGAACGGCATCGCTTTGACGGGCGCGACTGTAGTAAGCGGCCCAGTCGGCGGCAAACTGCAAGTCGGCTTCGTCCGCGACAGCGCCGGGTTTGAGGCGCAAGAGAGCGTGACTGCCGGGGATCTCCTGTGTATGAAACCACAAATCGTAATCTCCGGCAATCCTAAAACTGAGTAAGTCATTTTGACGGTTGTTGCGTCCGACGACTAACTCGAAGCCGTTGGGGGACGTGTAGCGGTAGAAATCGGCGTCTGGGGAGCGATCGCGCGATCGCCGATCGCCTGCGGCGAGATAGCCTTGTTGCACCAATTCCTCGCGGATATCTTCGAGGGTTTCCAAATCCGACGGGTCGCGATAGTCTTCAACTTGGGAAATCGCCACTTCCACCTGTTCTAAATAATTCCGTTCCGCCACAACTTGGGCTAACAACGGTTCGACCGCCTGTTTCGCCCGTTTGAGTTTTTGGTGTTGCTTGTAAAGAGCTTGGGCATTTTGCACCGCATTTTTTTCGGGATTGAGGACGATCTTTACCGGGTTTCCCGTGGCGAAATCGTCGAGAGTAATCGTTTGCATTCCCGGTTGCCAACGATGCAACGACGCCATCAATAAATCCGCTTTTTGTCGATATTCGTCCGCCGCCTCGGACTCGCCGAGACGATCGCGGAATCCTCGTTCTTTCGCATTCACTTTAAGGAGAACTTGGGCAACTTTTTGGCTGAGTTGATGGTGGAGTTGCTCGAAACTTTGGCGGGCGAGGGTTTCGCCGTAGTAGCGATCGAGCAGCACCTGTACCGAGGGCGCCGTTTCACCTTCCGTTTCGGGTTCGACCCGATCCCACTTCAACACCGTGTAACCCTTGCCCGGCGATCGCGGGTCCAGATAGGATAAATCCCCCTGACGGCAAGCCTCCAACCCTTTGAGCCAATCTTGCCAGCGATCGAACAGGCGACCCCAAGCGACCTCGTCGAGGCGATCGCTAGACTGTTGCGGGTCGATCCCGGCGGCGATCGCCATCGTCCGAGTCAGCCGCGAACTCAAGCCCCGATAGCTTTTGAGCAACTGGCGGGCGATCGGGCCGGGGATCAAACCGACTCGTTCCTGCCAGCGATCGCGCGATTCGGCCAAACTCGGGATCGGATCGTCGAGGGCCGGGGGAACCTCATAGGGCTGTCCGGTTAAAATGGGGCGCAAACTGGATTGTTTTTCGCTAACTTGGTGGGCGGCGGTGACGATGCGATCGTCGCGATCGGTCAAGATCGCGTTACTGCGCTTGCCCATAATTTCGACGTAGAGATGCCAGAGAACGGGTTCCCCGGGACGCCGGGCAAACTGTAAATCGAGAGCCCGTTCCCAGGGATCGAGGGGGGCGATCGCCACCCACGCCAACCCGTTGAGTTGGTGGCGTAATTGGTCGCTAAACGTAAACGTATCCGGGGTACGCGGCGGCGGTTCGCCGATATGAATGCGGGCCGCCTGGGGGTGCCAGGAAAGGGTCAGCCAGCCTCGTTTTTCGAGGGTGCGTAAAGCCAAATGAACCGTGTGGCGATCGCGCTGGTACACCTGTTCGACCCGGGCGGGTAACCAGGTGGCACGCAGTTCGCTACAAGCTGCCGTAAGCGTGGTCAAATCAACGGGTTGCATGGGGAAAGCATCTCAAACCGAACGCAGTAGGGAAATCCCAAAATCTCAAACAGTTAAAATAGTTAAAAAAAGCTGAGAAAATGTTGTAAATCAAGCTTTTCGCGCTTTTTAACCTTGTAAGCCAAAATTTTTGTCGATAAGATTGAAATTAGATGTTTCTTGGGGCGACCTTGGCTAAGCCCTCAGCAGGTTATGGATCTTCAACTCATCAAGATCGGTTTTGGTAACCTCGTCAGTGCCAAGCAGGTTCTGGCCATTCTCAGTCCTGATTCTGCCCCCATTAAGCGTATCATCAACGCCGCTCGGGAGAATCAACGACTGATTGACGAAACCCAAGGTCGTCGGACGCGGGCTGTGATTATTACCCAGGCGAGTGCGACGGACAACCCCGGGTTCACTTTTAAAAAAACCAATTTCCAGCCATCTCTTGACGATAATCCAATTTTCCTCTCGTACATCCAGCCCGAAACGATCGCCCGTCGTTTTGTCATCGACCAAAATACATTTCCACAAAACTTTTACTCGGCTAGGGATTTAGTGTGTATGGATATTCAGTTAATCAATATCGGTTTTGGGAACATTGTATCGGCGAACCGCGTGGTCGCGATCGTCAGTCCCGAGTCAGCTCCGATCAAGCGGATTATTACCGAAGCCCGCGAAGGCAACCGCCTGATCGATGCCACCTACGGGCGCCGAACCCGCGCCGTGATCGTCATGGATTCGAGCCACGTGATCCTTTCAGCCATCCAGCCGGAGACCGTGGCCAATCGCTTCGTTGCCCATAAAGATGGTCATGGGAGTTAGAAGTTGGTAGAATCGATCCTTCACCCTTGGAAAGTTTTCTCGTTCGTCGTTTCCACGCGGCAAACGACCCTCGATCGACCCCCATGAAAACCGTCAAGACAAAGGATCGAAACCGCTCGAAACCCATGCAAATTGGTAGATTGATTGTATTCGCCGGACCGAGTGGAGTCGGGAAAGGAACCCTGTTGCGATCGCTGCTCGACAAACATCCCGACCTCTACTTATCCATTTCCGCCACGACCCGCCCCCCGCGTCCGGGAGAAATTAACGGACATCATTATTATTTTGTCAGTCGCGAGCGATTTGAAACCATGGTCGCCGAGGGTCAACTGCTCGAATGGGCCGAGTTTGCCGGGAATTATTACGGAACGCCGCGCCAACCCGTGGAACGGGCGATCGCCGAAGGGAAGTTAGTCGTGCTCGAAATCGAATTAGAAGGGGCGCGACAAGTGAGAAAGACCTTTCCCGAAGGGATGCAGATTTTTATTTTGCCCCCGTCCGAGGCAGAGTTGGAACGGCGCATCCGCGCGCGCGGACAAGATCCGGAGGCGGCGATCGCCCGACGCTTGCAACGGGCCAAAGCCGAAATCGCGGCGGCTGACGAGTTCGACTTGAAAATTGTCAACGACGACTTCGATCGCGCGATCGCCGCCCTGGAAGCGGCATTATTTGCCGTCGCCCCCAGTTGTCGGGTTCACTAGACACCCGCGATCGAGCGGCGAGACCTTGCCCGTCGGTTGAGAAAATTTGGAAATCAGAGAAAATTGGGGCGTCGATCGCCAAGCGCCCCCTCCCTTCGTGGAGCGATCGCCTACACCACTGCCCGAGAGACATCCGTGCGGCGAGATTTCCCGGATGACCCTCGGCGGGATCGCTCTCCAGGAAAGGGAAAACCAAGTGCTAATATGGGAGCAAAAGAGAATAACCGCAACAGGTGATTCTCGATGCTCGATTCATCCAGATGCTGACTGGCCGAGGCGAGTTAGCAGAGATTTGCCAACGATCCGATTCGGTTCGTGCCAACCCTTCGAGCGCTACCGTCGGTTGGCGTGCTTGGCGATCGCCGCGATCGAACGTACAGGACAAGTGCGATCGTGACGACTTGCACCACGCGCCGATCGTCCTCGGAGATCGCCGCTTGGGTTTCGTTCAAGCCCCGAAACCGTTCCAGAGCCGATCGATCGCCGAGTTACCGTCAAAATAGCCCAGAGGCCACCTCGGCACTCCGGGCAATTTCCCACAACTTATGGGCATACTAAAAAAGGATATCTCATCGATCGGCCATGACTAATTTCTCATCGCAGCGACGTGCGCTAGTCGTTCAGAGTAACTTTTCCCCTTTCGGCAACAAACTCATCCAAGCTGGATATGCCGATCGCGACCAAATCCAGCGAGCACAAATAGAAAGCCGCAAGTCAGGTCGCCCACTTACAGAAGTTCTAGAAAGTATCACGGGCAAACAACTTCCACCGGAATTGTTGCGCCAGTACAAAAAACAACAATTATTCGAACTCAAAATCCTTTACGGCGTCGAAGCCGTCGATCCGGAAATCAACGAGATTTCCAACGAACAGCTCGCCGAGCTGATGGAAAACGTCATCGCCCTCGACGTTTGCCGTCGTCACCGGGTCATCCCCTTGAGCCGCAACGACACCCAACCCCCATCCCTGTCGGTGGCCATGGTCGATCCCGACAAGCTCGACGCCCTCGACGAAATTAACCAAATCTTGCGGCGGCAAGGACTCGCCCTCAGAAAGCAAGTTATCGCCCCGGAAGACTACGAACAACTCCTCAAACAATATTCCGACGAACAAGCTCAAAAAGGCGCGGCAGCCGCCGCTCAAGCGAACAAGCTCGACCTGTCTCTCAATGCAGACGCCTTTGAGACCGTAGACGAAGAACTCGACGAAGCCGACGACGACGGCGACGAGATGAACTTGGACGCAGCCTTGCGCGGCGCCCAAGAAGCACCGATCGTCAATACGGTCAACAAAATTCTCGCCAAAGCCCTTTCCGACGGCGTATCCGACATTCACGTGGAACCGCAAGAAGAATTCCTGCGGATTCGGATGCGCAAAGACGGGGTACTGCAAGAATTTGCCCGCTTACCGAAGAAAATCGTTCCGGCAATTACGTCTCGATTCAAAATTATCTCGGATTTAGATATTGCCGAACGCCGCAACGCCCAAGACGGTCGGATTCGGCGGATTTTCCAAGGACGCACCGTAGACTTTCGGGTCAACTGCCTGCCGAGTCGCTACGGCGAAAAACTTTGTTTGCGGATTTTAGACAACTCGAGCACCCAACTCGGTCTCGATAAGTTGATTAGCGAACCCGAAGCCCTGGCAAAAATGCGCGAGTTTGCCAGTCGTCCCTTCGGACTGATTCTGGTGACCGGGCCGACGGGTTCGGGGAAATCGACCTCCCTATACTCGGTGTTGGCGGAACGCAACAGCCCGGAAGTGAATATCAGTACCGCCGAAGACCCGATCGAATATGCCTTGCCCGGGATTACCCAATGTCAGGTGATTCGGGCGAAAGGATTGGACTTTGAAGCGCTGTTGCGGGCGTTCATGCGGCAAGACCCGGATATCATTCTGGTGGGTGAGACTCGCGACCGAGAAACGGCCAAAGCGGCGATCGAGGCGGCCCTGACGGGTCACTTAGTGCTGACGACCTTGCACACGAACGATGCTGCCGGGGCGATCGCCCGTTTGGACGAAATGGGCGTCGAACCGTTCATGGTCGCCGGGGCATTAATCGGAGTGTCGGCACAACGCTTGATGCGTCGGGTTTGTAGCGAATGCCGCGAACCCTACCACCCGGACAAAGAGGAACTGGCCCGTTATGGCTTGAGTGCCGCTCAAGAAACGAATATCGACTTTTACAAAGCCCGCGTCGTTTCTGCGGGAGAACGCAAAGCCGCAGCCAGTAGCGGAAACCTCTGTCCTAAATGCGGCGGCAGTGGTTATAAAGGACGGGTTGGGGTTTACGAAATCCTCAAGAATACCGAAGCGGTTGCCGAGTTGATTACCCAAGGGGCGCCGACCGAACGGATTAAGGAAAAAGCGGTAGAAGAAGGCATGGTTTCTCTCTTGCCGTACAGTATCAACTTAGTCCGTCAAGGAATGACCACCTTTGAAGAAGTCGATCGCGTCACCTACACCGATACGGGCCTCGAAGCCGAATTGAGGGCGAAGCGTAAGAGCGCTTTAACCTGTAAAAATTGTGGAGCGGGACTACAGCAAGAATGGCTCGACTGTCCTTATTGTTTGACCCCGCGTTTCCAAGATTGAGGACGACGCCACCGGGGTGAATGCAAGCTCGCGATGCACCATTGACCTCGGCTCGACCGTTCCTTCCCCGGCGGTATCGTCCGCAAGGGTCGCGGTTTGTGGGAGTGGCACTCGGTTCGTTCGAGATCCATTCCCGAACCGATCGCCAGTCTAGAGCGCGCAACACGCCGCAGATAGGCTGATTCGTCAACTTAGAATAAAGCTTTTGGGAGATAAGACGACTATGCCAGGTCTGATTATTGAAGACATCATGGAGTCTTTGGTCGAACAAGGAGGTTCGGACATCCACATCCAAGCTGGAGCGCCGATTTTCTTTCGCATTCACGGAAAACTAACCCCGCAGCCCCAATTTGGCGAAGCGCTGGCGCCAGAAGACGCCCAGCAAGTGATTTTCCAAATGCTCAACAACCAACAGCGCAAACATTTAGAGCAGAATTGGGACCTCGACTGCGCCTATGGGGTCAAAGGATTGGCCCGATTTCGGGTGAATGTCTACCGAGAACGTGGCTGCTGGGCCTCGTGTTTGCGAGCATTGGGTTCGACGATTCCCAATGCGGACAAACTCGGGGTGCCGATGGTGTTGCGAGAAATGACCGAACGCCCCCGGGGGATGTTGTTGGTCACCGGACAGACGGGTTCGGGGAAAACGACGACGATGGCAGCCCTGCTCGATTTGGTCAACCGGACGCGATCGGAACATATTCTTACCGTAGAAGATCCGATCGAGTACGTGTTTCCCAATATTAAGAGTTTGTTCCACCAACGCCAAAAAGGGGAAGATACGAAAAGCTTCGCCAACGCCCTCAAAGGCGCATTGCGACAGGATCCGGATATCATCCTCGTGGGTGAAATGCGCGACTTCGAGACGATTTCCCTGGCGGTATCGGCAGCAGAAACGGGTCACTTGGTCATGGGCACCCTGCACACGAACTCGGCTTCGGGGACGGTGGATCGGATGCTCGACGTATTCCCGGCAGAAGTCAAACCGCAAATTCGCGCCCAGTTAGGGATTTCTTTGGTAGGGATTTGCAGTCAAAACCTGATTCCAAAAATTGGCGGCGGTCGCGTTTGTGCCCAAGAACTTTTGGTCAATACTCCAGCCATTGGCAACTTGATCAAAGAAGGGAAAACACCCATGATTTATTCCTCGATTCAAACGGGAATGAAACTGGGAATGCAGACGATGGAAATGGCTTTAGCCAAACTTTATAAGGAAGGGAAAGTTAGTTGGGAAGCGGCGATGAGTAAAGCGGTAAAAGCTGACGAACTCGAACGCTTGATTGGCTCGGCTCCGGCGGCGAAAGCGGGTCGGGCGGGTTAGTTGGCTATTCAAGCGCGATTGGCTTTTCTCTCTCAGTGTAGGTGAAGGCGATCGCGCTTTTGGGCTTGTCGATGAATTTCAAATGTACCCGTTTGAAAGAACGGCAATTTTAACCGTCTTTAGAATCAACTCTCTTTTTCTAGGTTTGTCTCTGATTTTGATTTCATTAAAGACGGGCGATCTTGACAAAAAATCCATAAAAATAGGCATTATCAAGAGGCATTCTCATCATTTACTTGAAGCATCCTAAAAGCTCAAGTCTATTACGAGGTAAACCATGACCATCGATGCAGCATCTTCAAAATCTAAAGGCTTTAATTTAGCCGAGTTAGAAGAGAATCTTAATATTGCTCTGGCCAAACTGACGGTTAAAGATAAAGCCGTTTTCTCTCGACAATTATCTGTGATGTTTAATGCCGGGGTTGCTTTAGGGAAAGCCCTATCTACCCTCGCAGACACCACAGAAAACCCCAAACTCAGAAAAGCACTCAGACAGATTAAAGTTGATATTGAAACCGGGGTGAGTTTGTCAGTTTCCATGGCAAAATTCCCGGATATTTTTGACGATCTTTACTGTGCGATGGTCGAATCCGGGGAAATTGGTGGGGTGCTTGACATGGTACTCAACCGCCTCGCGATCGCCCTGGAAAAATCGGCCAAGCTACAAAACGAAATTAAATCGGCATCGGCTTATCCGAAAGCCGTCGGCACGATCGCCGTCCTGGTATTCTACGGCATGACTACCTTTTTGTTGCCCACGTTTGCCGGGATTTTTGAAGATTTAGGTGCCGAATTACCCGCATTTACCCAATTCATGTTAGCCATCAGTTCTTTTACTACGGATTGGAGAAAAATGCTGGTTTTGGTCGGAATAATTTTTGGAGTTGTTTTTATCTTTAAGACTATCTATAAAACGGAAAAAGGTTGTCTGTTCTTTGACGGTTTATTTTTAAAACTGCCGTTAGTTGGAAACTTACTCAAATTGGCAGCCGTCGCCCGTTTTTGCAATACCTTTTCCATGTTAACGGGAGCGGGGGTTCCCATGTTATCGAGTTTCGAGATCGTCGCGCGAACCGCAGGCAATAAAGTCATTAGCTATGCCATTTTAGGCGCCCAAGACGAAGTCGCCCAAGGGGGAAGCCTCACCGAAGCCTTCGACCGCGCCAACGTCTTTCCTGGAATGGCCATTTCGATGATGAGAATTGGGGAAGAAACGGGGGAACTCGATAAAATGCTCTCGAAAGTGGGAGATTTCTACGAGGATGAAGTCGAACAAGCAGTCAAAGGCTTGACCAGTACCTTAGAACCGATCATGATGGTCGGGATTGCGGCCTTAGTCGGTTCGATTTTGATGTCGATGTACCTGCCCATGTTTGCAGTGTTCGACAAACTCGGCTAAAAGAATGTCCAAAATTTAGTGGAGTACGACCTACGTCCATGCGATCGCGAGCGAGTGAAAAACAATGCCTGTCAAACAATATCATTACGAACAGTTGCTAGCGGAATATAGCAACTGTGAAAATGCGATCTTGCTGTTGAAGCAATATCGCCCTTACTTGGAAATGATGCCGAGTATGCGGCGCGCGCAAGAGAGCTTGATCACCATCCCTTTACCCAATATTCGCATCCGCGAACCCGTTTCTCCGAGCAGTCCGACCGGATTGACCGCCAGTCAAGGAGAAGTCATCGGTTTACCCTGCGAGATCGCGATTTTAATGTGCGATCCGGAGTGGAAAGTCAAAATGGGTGAGGAAATCTTTGTATTCATCCACCGTCCCGGCGAAGACTTTTCGAGTTTGCTCCGTCGCTGGCGCCAGACTCAGTTATGGCTCAGTCACGGATACGAATGGATCATGCCGTTGCACTACCAATACATTATTGGAGAAGGCAGCGATTCTATCTATCCACTGTTTGTAATTTTTGAAGAAACACCGGACCGGATTCGACGTGGCTTAACTGGCGCCGCCCTTCCTTTCCTGGTACAGAAGATGGTATCGGTTCCCGAGGAAGACCTTCAAGAATCGTCGGAGGAAATTTTGAGTTCTCCAGAATAAGATCTAGGTCATGAGACTGGGAAGGTTCGGACGATCGCCCCCCAACGCCTCTCCCCAAACAAGCTTCACGAACAATCCCCAATCACGGCGAGTGATTGGGGATTGTTTTTAGCCATGTTTCGGGAAGAAGGCGCCACCCCTATCGCCACCGCTAAAGAGTTCGAGGTTTAGATTTCTTCGCTCGTTCTTTCTTACGACGGGTGGCGACCGAAGAAATCCCTTGTTCGGCGGGAAATCCAGCAATCGGAATGACCTGATATTGCCGCTCTTGTTCGAGTTGCTTGAGTTCGCGATAGTCTACCCAGTGAATGCAATCCACCGGACAAGTATCGATCGCCTCTTGAATCACGTCTTCCGGGTCGCCATCTTGACGGATGACGCGCGATCGCCCGTAATCCTCCTCAATGTAGAACGTATTGCGAGCGACGTGAGCGCAGTGCTTGCAACCAATGCAGGTAGGTTCGTCTACGTAAACCCCTTTTTCGCGTAGGCTTCCACCCAATTCCGGCTCGAAACCCGTGCGATCGGGAGTATCGCGCAGAAGACCGCCTAACTCTGGCTCCAGACCCGAACGCTCTGGCGTATCGGCGATCTCAGAGTTAGTCAAGTCCGTCATTATCCCCCCCAGCGTTGCAACACGACCCGAATCGAACCATCTTCATTTTTCTGCTGCTCGGCAATTTGAAACCCTTGCTTGCTCGTTTCGCCGACGACGGTTTGGTAGGCGTAGCGCTGGGTCACTTCATTAATAAACCGATTCACCGTCCAAGGCTGCTGCCAAAACTGGAGGTCGGCAACGAGTTCGTACTGCTCGCCATTCCAGCTAAAACCGAGGTCATAACCGTTTTCTTGTTCGATCGCCACTTCGGCTTGATACGTTTGACCCTTATAGCCGCGTACCGCTCTGGGACCTTCTTTCCAGTCGATCCCCATGTCGGTTAAAGCGGCTTGCAAAGATGTTAAATTACGAATTTGGGTTTTGATTTGGCTGAAATGAGACATAGTTGCTTGCTAATCAACGAAACTAAATGGACAACCGGAAAAACATTTACCAATCGCTATAAGCCGCCCGAGCTTGGACGCTGGCCGACTGTTCGACGGTGGTGTTGAAATATTCGGACGTCGTTTCTTGATGGAGGACTTGTCCGAGTTGCGCTTCGATCGCTGCCGTGACTTCCGCACAAGAGGCACCGACTATGCCAGTGACTTTCTCCTGAACGCGGCCATCGGGATAAATAATAAATTCGAGTGTTTCCATCCGCTTAGCGATGCTAGAGAATATACCAATATGGAACATCTCCTTTGCAGGGATGCCTCAACGAAAAATCTGGCCGGGAGACTCGACGCACAGTTAGTCCGGATTAAACTTATTGTGACTAACTGAATCATTTCGAGTCAGATGTTAACAAAAATTATTACTTATCAGAGTATCATACTCAATCTTCGATTCAGTTTCGCTTAACTTCCCCAATCCGTCAAGCCTAGGCTGCAAGCGCCACTCAATCGAATCAATCGACGATCGTCGCCGTCGCCGAGCCGAGCCGACCCGCTAGCGAACTCGCGATCGTCGTTTACAATCCTTGAGATCGACAGAGCATTTTTCAGCTTCCGGGGACAGTCGGGCAATTTTTTGGCGATCGCCGTTGGGTTCGGGTTCGCATCGGGAGAGATAATGAAGGTTTGTTGACTTCAAAAAAATCCGCGATGAGTGTCCAGCACATGAGTTCTCAACACCCGACCCCCGCTTCCGATGCCAACCCCATGCAACCCCTCAAAATCGGTGTTTTGGGCTTCGGGGGCTTGGGACAGGCTGCCAGTCGCGTTCTCGCCCCCAAACGGGAAATGATTTGGGTGGCGGCTGCCGACAAACAAGGCTATGCCTACAACCCCGAAGGCTTGAATCCCGACGAGTGCATCCAAATCTACCGAGATCGAGGTTCCCTGGGCCATCTCGAACCCGGTGGAGTCCTCGCCCACGACAGTATTGCCGAATTACTGGCGCGCGCCCCCCAAGTGGACGGCTACTTCCTCGCCCTGCCGAACTTGCCCAATACCTTTATGGCGTCCGTCGTCCGGCAATTTATCGCTTCGGGCTGGCGTGGGGTTCTCGTGGACGCGCTCAAACGGACCAGCGCCCTCGAACAGATGCTCGCCTTGCGAGACGAACTCGCCGAAGCGGGGATCGCGTATATGAGCGGCTGCGGCGCCACCCCCGGACTGCTGACGGCGGCGGCGGCGATCGCCGCCCAAAGTTATGCCGAAATCCACGAGGTTAAAATTACCTTCGGCGTCGGGATTGCTAATTGGGATGCCTACCGCGCCACGATCCGAGAAGATATCGCCCACATGAGCAGTTATGACGTGGATACGGCGATGGCGATGAGCGATGCCGAAGTCGAAGAACTTCTCGATCGCACCGACGGCAAAATTACCCTGGAAAATATGGAACACGCCGACGATATCATGCTCGAATTAGCCGGGATTTGCCCGCGAGATCGCGTCACCGTCGGCGGCGTCGTCGATACCCGCAACCCGAAAAAACCCTTAAGCACCAACGTTCGCATCACCGGGCGCACCTTTGAAGGCAAGCAGTCGAGCCATACCTTCACCCTCGGCGACGAAACCAGCATGGCGGCAAATGTTTGCGGTCCGGCGTTCGGCTATCTCAAAGCGGGGATCGCTTTGCATCGGCGCGGACTGTACGGCTTGTATACGGCGGCGGAAGTCATGCCCCAGTTCGTGCGCTAAAACTGGGCTAAAACTGGGCTAAAACCGCAACCGAGGGCGATCGCCTCCGGTCTGCCACAATTTCGCACGTAGTAACTAACAGAGTAACCAATAACGGCTTGACGATCGCCGTTCTCGGATCCGGCTCGATCCCGGAATGGCGATCGTCATTCGCCGCTCTAGAGCGAGTCTCTTGCCCGCCAGACCATCTCGCGATCGTTTCAAATTTAATTTTCTCGGTTTTAAAAAAGTGAGATCGCACAAGTCCGACGGCGATCGCATAGTCGATAACGTTTGCTCCCGGATTCGAGTCTACGATTGAAGATGCAGGCCATAGGAGAATCTTTTTATGTTTCGTTCCTTGAGAACCGCCAGTTTGTTGACCGGAATTGTCCTGCTCGGTCAAGGGACCTTCAGTCCCTGGGTGGGTGCCAATCCTCTCGACCCCTCGATCGTCCAAAATGCCGAAGAACGAGCCAATCAAGCCGTTCAAGTTTACGAAGAAGGGTTCGACCTCTACCGTCAAGGGCGCTTTGAAGAAGCATTGGACAAATTCCAAGAAGTTTTAAACATTTCCCAAGAAATCGGCGATCGCGTTGGGGAAACCATCGCCCTGACCCGCATCGGTCGCGTTTACGATAACTTACGGCGCTATAGCGAAGCCCTCGACGCTTACGATCGCGCCTTGAAGATCGCCCGCGACCTCAAAGAGCGCCAACAAGAGGCGATCGTACTCGACTATATCGGCCTGGTTTATCAAGAACAAGGCGATATCGAGGCCGCTCGCGAGTCCCATGAAGAGAGCTTGGCCATTTTCCGAGAATTGGGCGTGCGGCGCTCGGAAGGTATTGTTTTAGGGAACTTAGGGCGACTGTACCGCAATAGCGAAGACTACGACAAAGCCTTAGAAATGTATCGCTCGGCGTTGGAGATCGCCATCGAAATCGAAGACCGCCAGCAAGAAGCAATTCTGCTCGACTATCTAGGGGTCACTTACACTCAATTAGAACAGTACGACCAAGCCCTCGAAGTTCTCCAAAGTGCTCTAGAGATTTTTGAAGAACTCGGGATCGAACGCAGCGAAGCGATTACCCGCTCGAACTTGGGAACGGTTTACGGAAATTTGGGTCGGGAAGAAGAGGCGATCGCCTCGTTAAAATCCGCACTGGCAATTTTTCAACGACTTGGAGATACTCAAGCTGCAGGAGCGATCGAAAAGCAAATCGAGCGCATGGCACAACCCTAATCGTGCCTCCTGCCGCGATCGCCGCGCGCGTCTACAATAGAAAAACATCTATGGAGAACAGCATCGATGTCCCCTCGTTTTCAACGGCTCGGCCTTCTCACAAGCGTGCTGGCGATCGCCTTGGCTACCCCCACTCCCGCCCGCTCCACTCCCGTTCGATCCTCGATCGCTCCTTCTGTAGCCTCGATCTCGTCCCTGTTCGCACAAGGAGAATGGCAACAATTTACCTCTCCCGATCGCCGTTTCTCGATTTTGATGCCGGGAATCCCCGAAGAAGAAAATCGAAGCGGTAACAACGGCGATTCCCGCATGTTCATGTTAGAAAAAGAGAACGGTAACGTTGCTTACGGAGTCGGTTATATCGAGTTCCCTAACGTTCCCGACTCGCTCACTCCCGCGCAAATCGACCAACTGCTCGATGCCGCTCGCGATGGCGGAGTCGGGAACGTCGAAAATGGGAGATTGCGTCAAGAACGGCGGATCAGCCTCCAAAATAATCCCGGAAAAGAATTTGAAGTGCAAAGCACTCAAGGCATTGTTAAAACTCGCATTTACTGGGTCGAACCGCGCCTCTACGTCATTTTAGTCGCATCGAGCAGCGATCGCACCTTCCCCAGCGACGCCGATCGCTTTCTCAATTCCTTTAATTTAGAAAGAAATCAAGCCTTGAATCCCGGCTTTAAACTTTCTTTTAACCGGAATTTTTAACATCATCGTGTTAGCAGCCGTTTAAGCGCGCTCGCAACTCTTTTAGGGACGTACAACTCGGGGCGATCGTTATTAACTCTCGGCGATCGAGCGCCATAATCAATCATTTTTATAGCACTTCTCGAATAAGTGTGGTCATCTCTAGAGAATCGTTTGAGCGCTCGATTATAAGATCGAAGCTTATGCCACAGATTTAGGAATAAAGAGGCGGGCGAGATGAGCGCACCAGTGAAAAGCTTATTCGATGGTGCTTTGAGGAAAGATTACTGGCTTGAATCACGCAGTTCAATTCTTTGTACGCTCTTGTTTCTCCCGGGGCGATCGTTCCCGTGGTTATTCCTTTCCCTAGGGGGGTGGCGTCGTCTGCTTCGGTGGATTGAGCGATTTTTTGGACGACGTTTGTCTCGTTCTCGGGGGTCGCAACGGCGAGTAAGGGTTCGGGGAGTCCCCGGACGCCGAGTAACGCGCTGGCGGCGATCGTTGCTAATCGAAGCAGGAATGTCGGGGAAAAGGGAAGCGGCGATCGTTCGATCGCAGGTTTCATCAATGTATTTTCCGCAAAGTGGATTCTGAAAAGAGTCTTCCCAAAAGTAGATTCCGAGGCGATCGCGATCGGATAATTCATCGTTAAAAAAGCAGGAAACAGCGCCTCGGAACTGATTTTTTGGGGATGAAGGCATTAAATTTATCCTGGCGGCGAGTGACGTTCGACCCAGACGAGCTGAATTTGTTCCTCGAATCCCCCGCGTTCCTGGCGTCGGCGTTCCTGGACGGCGATCGCCTCTTCTCGCGATCGCCCGTGGGCTGCTAAAAGGGCGTCGATCGCTTCGTATAAATCGGCGATTTCAGTTAACAATTCTTCCGGTGGGGCGTCTGCAATTTCGCGGGCTTCTTCGAGGATCTTCTGTTTTAAAGCTTGGCGATAGTCTTCAGGATTGAGACGCGTTGTTTCGCAGGTATTGCCTGCATTATCGATGATTTCTGGAATGCGATCGCGCACCAGCTTGTTATAGTATTTTTTCATAAAATAGCTTTGCGTAGATACCTTCTTCCCGATGACGAACACAATCCAAGTATCTGTAGATAGCGAAACTCTCCCGTCCTGGCTCAGCGTCGATATCTATGCGACTTCAAACTTTATCCCTTTTAACTCTAGCGGCCTTTGCCACTCAAAGCATCTCCACCACGGCTCTCGCATCTTCAGGCGATCGCCGCGACGCCCCCATTATCGCCAATAGCGCCCAAGTCAACCGTTTTAACGACCTCGAAAATCACTGGGCGCAAAGCTTCATCCTCGCTTTAGTGGAACGCGAGATCATGAGTGGCTTTCCCGACGGGCGCTTTCAGCCGAACGCCGCCGTGACCCGCGCCGAATTTGCGGCAGTTCTGCAACGGGCGTTTGCAAATGGGGCGAGCAATTATAGCATTGAATTCGCCGACGTTCCGCCCAATCACTGGGGGCGAGAAGCGATTCAATTTGCTTACGAATCCGGCTTTTTGGGTAAATACGACCGGGATTTCCGACCGGATCAAAAAATCTCGCGGATTCAAGTTTTGGTGTCTTTAGTCAACGGCTTGAATTTACCCGTGCGCAGTTCCGATCGCACGATTTTAAACAATGCCTTTCAAGATGCCTCGCAAATTCCCGATTACGCGCGCGAGAGTGCGATCGCCGCATTAGATAACGAATTAATTACCACCAATCCTAATATTCCCAACCTCAGCCCCAACCAAATCGCCAGCCGCGCCGATATTGCCGCGTTAGTGTATCGGGCGTTAGTGATAACGGGACGACTGGACAATCGACCCGTGGCCGATCGCACGTTGCCGCGCCTGACGGAAACCGCCGCCAGTCCGCCGCCAGCGCCGCCGCAAACTGCACCGCCACCGCCTCCCGCTTCGACGCCGAGCAATTTTGCCCCCGTACAGAATGTTTTTGAAACTTATACATTAGGATCGGGCGATCGCATTCGCCTCGACGTGTTGACCGCGCCGGAATATAACGGCGAAACCTTGGTGTTAGCCGATGGAACGGTCAATTTACCGTTAATCGGGAAAGTCCAAATTGAAGGGATGACCATCGACGAAGCGACCGATGCGATCGCCGCTAAATATGGCTATTACATCCGCCAACCCGTGATGACGGTGACCCTCGCCAAACCGCGACCCCTACGGGTGGCGATCGCCGGAGAAGTCAGCCGTCCCGGGTCTTACAGCATTTCTCTCGAAGACAGTCCCCAATATCCCACCGTGACCCAGGCGATCGAAATGGCGGGGGGAATTACTCAAACCGCCAACCTACGACAAGTGCAAATCCGCCGCAGTGAAGATCGCGGACGCAGCCAAATTGTCACGGTCAACCTCTGGGATCTCCTCCAAGGGGGGAATCTGTCCCAAGACTTGGCCCTGCGCGACGGCGACAGTATTTTTATCCCCACGGCGGAATATGCAGATCCCGGGGAAGCCTCCCAACTGGCGACGGCGAGTTTCGCGGCGGATACGCCCCAATCGTTAAAAATTGCCGTGGTTGGAGAAGTCACCCGTCCCGGAACTCATATCGTTCAGGGAGAAGGCAGCAATTCCGACGGAACCACCGCCTTTCCGACGATTACCCAAGCGTTGAAAACGGCGGGAGGGATTACCCAATCCGCAGATTTGGGCAACGTGCAGATCCGGCGACCGACGAAAAGCGGTGGCGAACAGGTCATCGCGGTGAATTTGTGGTTGTTGTTGCGCGCCGGAAACTTGCGTCAGGACGTGATTTTACAACAAGGGGATACGATTGTCGTTCCCACGGCGCGTTATACAAGTCCGGAAGATGCGGCGTTAATTGCCGATGCCAGTTTTGCCGCCGATCCGGCTAAACCGATTAATATTGCGATCGTCGGCGAAGTGGCCCGTCCCGGAACCCATACGATTGTGGGGAAAAATCCCGGGAGTGGCGGCGGAAGTAACTTACCGACGATTACCCAGGCGATCGAAGAAGCGGGCGGAATTACCCTCTCGGCTAACGTTCGGGCGATCGAGGTGTTGCGACGCACCCGCGAAGGGAGTCAACAACGGATTCCGGTCGATTTGTGGCAACTGTTGCAGGCGGGAGATGTCAGCCAGGATGTGGCGTTGCAACCCGGGGATACGATCGTGATTCCCAAAGCGACGGCGTTGACGGCGGCGGAAGCGACGGAATTAGCATCGGCGAGTTTTTCGCCCGATCGCATTAACGTCAATGTCGTCGGTGAAGTGGCACAGCCGGGATTGGTGGAAATTCCGCCCAATACCCCACTCAATCAAGCGTTATTAGCTGCAGGTGGTTTTAGCAATCGCGCCAGTACCGGGGAAGTGGAGTTAATTCGTCTCAATGCGAATGGAACGGTCTCGCGTCGCAATGTCGAGGTGGATTTGAACGCCAGTCCCAATGATGATACGAACCCTATTTTACGCAATAACGATGCGATCGTCGTCGATCGCTCCGGCTTGGCGAAGGTCACCGATACGGTGGGAGAAGTTGCCCGACCGATTGGCAGTTTCTTCTCGATTTTTAATTTCTTGAGGATTTTGCAGTAACCGGAGATCGCGCTTCTCCACGGCGAATACGTCTTGTTTATTAGATCGACGGGCGGCGATCGCTCGCCGAAGACATCCATCGCCAAGGGTTGGACTGGTTAACCCCTTTTCCCGAGGGAGATTTGGCCGAATTTCACCGCTTTGAATTGTCGGTAGCCCTCAATCGTCTGCGATCGCTGAAAGTTCGTTGAATTCTGGGGCGATCGACGCTACGATTTCAGCATTCGTCGTCTTCTCAAATGGGGAAGCACGACGGTCGGATAGGATTCGCGTACAGGTCGGCTCGATCGCCTTAAAATTGGGTTGAATCTTTCTATTTTTAAATACGAGTGGGGAAGCGACCATGACAACTCATGCAGGTATCTTTATTGGGATTAACGAATATAAATATTTACAGCCTTTAGGATACGCCAAGCAAGACGCGGAAGAACTGGCACGATTTTTACTCCAAAATCGCGGATTTGCAGGGGAACGCACCTTATTGGTGACCGACAGTTCTATCGAACTGCAAAGTAATTTGATTTATCCGACTCACGCCAACCTCGGCGACGCGATCGAGGAATTTTGCGATCGCCAACTCCAATCCGACGATGTCTTGTGGTTCTTCTTTAGCGGTTACGGCGTCACCTGGCGCGGCGAAGACTACTTGATGCCCATTGACGGGAACCCCGACGATATAGGCGCGACGGGCATTTCGATGCGATCGCTCTACAATGCCTTTAACGGCTGTCCCACCGATAAAATTCTCGTCGTCCTCGATATGAATCGGGCGATGGGAACCAGTGCGGGGGAAGAAATCGGGCGATCGACGGCGGAATTGGCCCGAGAAATGCAAATTCCCACGATCCTGTCCTGTCAGCACGAACAATTTTCGCGCGAAACCGGGGCGCTACAACACGGGTTCTTTACCGCCGCCTTGCTGGAAGCGTTGCGATCCGGGGACGTGGAAAACCTCGAAAGTCTCGATCGCCTCTTGCGCGATCGTCTCCCTCAATTATGCGAGCGTCACTGTCGCCCCCGTCAAGACCCCTTAACGATCGCCAATCCCCCGGAAAAACTGCAATTGGTCTTCCTCCCGCGCCAACTGGTGATGGCGGGGGCTATGAATGCAGGCGATCGCGAGATCGCCGCCATCCCGACAGTAGCACCCGTGATGGCGACGCACTCGGATTACGACGATGTAGACCTGCCCCCTCGCGAGGAGTTGGCGCCATCTGCCCCCACCCAGACCACCAGCAATACACACAGTATTGAATTGCCTTATTTTGACCCGGAACGGGAACGGCGATCGCGCTGGGCCGATCCGAATATCGACAATACGGGTTATTCTCCCGTTGGCAATACTATCCAACCTCCTCCCGCCCCCCTCGACAGCAACGACGATGAGGAAAATCGCAATAACAGCATTGCAGGTTGGCTATTTTGGGGCGGTTTAGTCGCTCTCATCATTCTTTTAGGTCTGTTTTGGCCGGAATTAGTCAAAATGGTCAATTCCGAGGGGCAAGAGGAAACGCCAACCGAGCAAGTTACAGGTGACGGCGAACCCGTTCGGGCGATCGGAACGACGACGACGGGAACGGCTGGCAATAGCGGAACCCCTGCAACCCCTGGAACCAATGCTACTGGGGAGAATAACGGCGCTACTGCTGCTACTGGGGAGAATAACGGCGCTACTGCTGCTACTGGGGAGAATAACGGCGCTACTGCTGCTACGGGGAATAATAACGGTGCCACTGCTGCTACTGGGGAGAATAACGGCGCTACTGCTGCTACTGGGAATAACAATGGCACCACTGCTGCTACCCCTCAAACCCCAGCCCCGACTGGAAACCAAGACAATACAGCCACGGGTAGCCCTGGAGAAACGGGAGGAGACCTCGATCGCGTGCTGGCACCGCTAGAACCCGCTCAGGCCCATCAATTCGGCTATGCGATCGCCGAAGCCCGCGAAATTCCGCAAGACGATCCGCGCTACGACCAAGCACAGAAAGATATCGATCGCTGGGGAGCCGTCATTCTCGATATTGCCATCAGTCGCGCCCAACAAGGCAACTACGAAGGCGCCGTCGCGGCGGGTAATTTAGTCCCGAAAGACCGCCCGCAATTACAAAAAGAAGTACAAGTCAGGATGCCTGAATGGGAACGACAGGCGCAAACTGCCGAGAAAAATCGGGAAATCTTGCAAGAAGCGCAATCTCTGGTCCGGCGGGGACAGGCATCGTCTTACAACCGCGCGATCGCCCTCGCCCGCCAAATTACGCCGGGACAGCCCCAATACGAGCAAGCGCGCACCTTAATCGAGCGCTGGAGCGACACGATCTTACAAATCGCCCAATATCGCGCCAGTCGTCGCCGTTTCTCTACCGCCACTCAAGCCGCACAGCTCGTTCCCCAAGATACCGCAGCTTATCCGGCGGCGAAGGAACTGCTCGAACGCTTGGATCGATAGACCCTCCGTGGGGCGGGCATCTTGCCCGCCGCCGCCCCTACGACCGCTTACTCCGGATGTCCCACTCCCTCACAACCGCCTTGCGATCGCGGCAATTGAATCACGAACTCGGTTCCTTCGCCGGGTTGGGAGTGACACTCGATCTGACCGCCGTGTTTTTCGACGATAATTTGATAGGAGATCGACAATCCTAATCCGGTGCCTTTTCCTACGGGTTTGGTGGTGAAAAAGGGTTCAAAAATGTGCGATCGCACGGCTTCGCTCATTCCCGGACCGTTATCGCGAATGCGGATTTCTACGCGATCCTTACCCAGGGGAGCGGTTTCGACAACGATCTTCGGTTTGACCCGTTCGCCGTTGTTTGAATCCCCCTGACTGGCAAAATGGGACTCGATCGCGTCGATCGCATTCCCCAACAAGCTCATAAATACCTGATTGATGGGGGCGGCGTAGCATTCGACTTTTGGCAACTTGCGGTAATTTTTGACTAACTCGATACTCGGACCGTGGGCCGGGTCGATCAGGCGATGTTGCAAAATCAGTAAGGTACTGTCGAGTCCTTCGTGGAGGTCCACCGCTTTGACCGTCGCTTCGTCCAGGCGGGAAAAATTCCGCAACGAGATCACGGTCTGGCGAATGCGATCGGCGCCGACCCTCATCGAACCGAGAATTTTCGGCAAATCTTCGCACAAAAACTCCAATTCCATCTCTTCGGCGTGTTCGGCGATCGCCTCTGGAGGATCGGGATAATACTGCTCGTACAATTGAACGTGTTCGAGCAAATCGCGAATATATTCGCCGACATAGGTGAGATTGCCATAAATAAAATTGACCGGATTGTTAATTTCGTGGGCAATTCCGGCGACCAGTTGCCCCAAACTCGCCATTTTTTCCGATTGAATCAGTTGGGTTTGAGCTTGTTTCAACTCGTTGAGGGTTTGGGTGAGTTCTTCTTTCTGGCGTTGGGTGCGATCGAGTAATTGGGCTTGTTGGATGGCGACGCCGAACTGAACCCCAATCTGGGCGAGCAGTTCGACCTCGTAAGCTTCCCACTGGCGCGGGCCGTCATTTTGATACGCCGCCAGCAGTCCCCAAAGGGTTTCGCCGTGGAAAATCGGCACGATCGCGTAGGCTTTCGCCTGGAAACTTTCGAGCATTTCCACGTGACATTGGGCGTGTCCGGCGTTGTAAATATCGGCGACGGCGACGGTTTCGTTATGGCGGTAGCGTCCGCCTCGGGTTTCTTGCAGGTAGCTGTCCGCAATCACCGGAAGGTTCCCCACGAGGGCTTTCCAGCCTTCGGCGAACGATTCGGCGACGAAGATCCCGCTAAAGTCCGGGTTGAAGCGATAAACGGCGACGCGATCGCACTGTAGGAGTTGTCGCACTTCCTGAGTGGTCGTGTTGAAAATCGTCTCGATATCGAGCGATCGCCGGATGTTGTCGATGGTCGTGGCTAAGGCGTGCTGGCGTTGGTGGGCGTTGGCGAGTTCGCGCGCTTGCGCTTTGACATCTTGCAGGGATTCGGCTTGTTCTAACGCCACTTCGACTTGTCCCGAATGGGGCGGAGGATCGGATCGAGAATCCGCGTTCAGGCGTCCCAGGTCTCTACCGATGGCGATCGCCCCGCAAATTTCTCCGGCGTCGTCGCGCACGGGCGTATATACAAAGTTGTACGTTTGTCGTCCTTTTGTGGTCGCCAGTTCTTGGGCGATCGAGGTACTTTCCCCGGTGGCGATCGCCCGTGCGAGGGCGCGATCGAGGGCTTCTCCCGCTTGACCAAATAGTTCCCCATTGGTTTTGCCGATCGCCGAGGAGGGGTAGATCCCCAGTTGCGCGGCCCCCGTCGGGTTCACCCACGAATAGCGCGATCGCCCGTCGTACTGGATCAGCAAGTCTTCCGCCGCTTCGATACACCGCAAGAATTGAGTCTGTTCCGGTGGTTTCGCTACGGTGGCGACGGTGGTACTCCCTGACAAGGAGACGGACGACGATACGCCTGGGGATACTTCTTTAGAATGATGACGGGAGCGCCGATCGCGCGGTACGGCTGTATCGATCTCCATGTTTCTTGCCTCTTGCATGATTTTACCCGATCTGCGATCTACAAATACTAAAAGCACTTAGTATCAGTTTTTCGGTCTTGTCTTTTAGCCGATACACCCGGCTTGGGTTGGATGCCCAAACCCCCCACAATTCCCCAACGGACGAAAATTCCCCCCAGTCACTCTCTTGCAGATGAAGACGATGCGATACGCCGGAGGCGTCGCTAAGCGCAAGGCGCACGCTGCGCGAACGCGAACGCATATTTGATGGATTCGTGGCGATCGACATTTGATTTGGTTTTCACTGAGGCGATCGTTGACGGTGCATCACCCCTGAAGGCGATCGTCCTTCCTACCTTTTGGCGATCGGTATCGACGATCGCAGATTCAATTTTTAAAAGAGTTGATATCGATTTAATCTTATCGTTCATCACTAACATCCCAATGGAACTGCAGCGATCGCCCCTTCAAGCTTTTTTGAAGCTTAAATAACTGCATTCTAACACTTTAAAATCTCAGTGTCTGCCAGCAGGTCAATTAAACCGATTTTATCCTAAAAATCCCTGAAATCAACTAACTTGAGCAATTTCTGGGGGGCTGACATGGACTTGTCTTTTCTTTACCGATTCTTAAACTAGAGCTTGAGTTTCCTGAGATTTAACGAACAATTGCTGCGATTTTAGCTTATATTTACCCTTGACTTTATCTCGTTTTTAAACTGACTAAAATCTATCTACAGGAAGAACTTAGAAAAACCGTAAATAACAACAAATTATTTTTTAATAAAGAATTAAGGTTGCACTTATAGCCATTGACGATCGCCCACCACGAGGGGCAACAGGCGCCGTGCGATCGTCAAGGGGGGATGACCTTGGCGATCGCACGAGTTAAGGTGAAATTATCCCCGTCGATCCCGATCTTGTCCTATTGTCTCGAACCGTTGCACCCATGAAAAAAATTGCGATCGCCGCCTTTATCGCCCTCATCGCCGGATTCTCACTCAGTTATTACTACTGGCGACAAGTCACCACTTTACCCGACTGGTACGAGAACGATCGCCCCAACAGCGCTCAAGCCGTCAATTTGAGCGATCGCCAAGCCATCGCTGCGGCCCAAGCGCGCATCGACCTCAAAATCGCCGACGAAATCGCCCGTCCCAGCGCCGCCGAGACGCCCTCCGCCCCCCCGAGGACTGCCTCCCGAAACCCATTCGATCGCTCGATTCCGATCCGACTCGACCTCGACAATCGCGAATTTAACGATTTACTCGTCTCTAGTTTAAACGAAACCTCGGGGATCGCCCCGTTTCTGCCAGCCACCGAAGCCTTTAAAGCCGAGGTCAAAGCCGGAAAAGTCGAAGCTGGCGCCGTGGTCGATTTGGGGGCGATCTCCGTGGACGCCTTGACCCCGTCCGAACGGAAAATATACGATCGCGCCCTAACCACCTTTCCCTTTCTCAAAGACCGCAAAGTATATATGGCCCTCCAAGGTCAGCCCCAAGTCGATAAGGGTAAATTGAAATTCGACTCGAAAACTCAAGTCAAACTGGGCAATCTCAACCTCAGTTTGTCCCAAATTGCCGATCGCCTCGGGATCCCAGTCGATCGCCTCGAACGCCAACTCGTCCTCCAACTCGAACGGGGGAACCTCCAAATCGAAGATCTCGAATTGATCGACGATCGCGCCGCCATTACGGGCATTTTAGACGGCGATCGGCCTTAAAGCGAACGCGCTAAACTACGATCGAGTAAAGCGCAATCATATCGAGTTTTTTTAAAAAAGAATGGTCAACCGTCTAGCCCACAGCAAAAGCCTTTACCTGCGAAAACACGCCGACAACCCGATCGACTGGTGGTCGTGGAGTGAAGACGCCCTCGAAACCGCCAAACAGGAAAACAAACCGATCTTTCTCTCCATCGGCTATTCGAGCTGTCATTGGTGTACGGTCATGGAAGGGGAAGCCTTTTCCGACGAGGCGATCGCCGAATACATGAACGCCAACTTTTTACCGATTAAAGTCGATCGCGAAGAACGCCCGGACATCGATAGCATCTACATGCAAGCCCTGCAAATGATGACCGGACAAGGCGGGTGGCCCCTCAATATCTTTCTGACCCCGGACGATCGCGTTCCCTTCTACGGCGGCACCTATTTTCCCCTCGAACCGCGCTACGGGCGTCCCGGTTTCCTGCAAGTCTTGCAAGCGATCCGGCGCTATTACGACACGGAAAAAGAGAAACTGCACGGTTTCAAACAGGAAATTATGGGCTACATGCAACAAGCGGCCCAAATCGGCGCCGGAGAAGCGTTAAGCGACGATTTACTCTGGCGCGGACTCGAAGTCAATACCGGGGCGATCGCCACTCGCGAATACGGCCCGAGTTTCCCGATGATGCCTTACGCGCAGTTGGTCTTACAAGGGACGCGCTTCGAGTTTGAATCGCGCTACAACCTCGCCGAAGCGGCGACCCAACGGGGTTTAGACCTCGCCCTCGGCGGAATTTACGATGTCGTCGCCGGAGGTTTCCATCGCTATACCGTCGATCCGACGTGGACCGTGCCGCATTTCGAGAAAATGCTCTACGATAACGGCCAAATTTTAGAATATCTGGCGAATTTGTGGAGTGCGGGGGTTCGCGAAACCGCTTTTGAGGAAGCGATTCGCGGAACGATCGCCTGGTTGCAACGGGAAATGCGATCGCCCGAAGGTTATTTTTGGGCGGCGCAAGATGCGGACAGTTTCACCACCCCCGACGAAGCGGAACCGGAAGAAGGGGCGTTTTACGTTTGGAGTTATCGCGAATTAGAACGACGGTTGACCCGGGAGGGATTGGAGGCGATCGCCGATCGCTTCGATGTTTCTCCCGAGGGCAATTTTGAAGGGAAAAACGTTTTACAACGGCGCGATCGCCGGGGAATCGACCCCACGACGCGATCGGCTCTCGACGAGCTCTTTGCGGGTCGTTACGGCAAAAAACCCGCCCAAATCGAGACTTTTCCCCCGGCGCGAGACAATCGGGAAGCGAAAAGTAAGGGTTGGCCCGGTCGCATTCCTCCGGTGACCGATACGAAGGCGATCGCCGCTTGGAATGCGCTGACGATCTCGGGGTTGAGTCGCGCGGCGGCAGTGTTTCGGGAACGGTCTTATCTAGAGTTAGCCCGTCGAGGGGCCGATTTTATCCTCGCCCATCATTGGGTAGACGGACGCTTCCACCGCCTCAACTACGCCGGAGAAGCGGATACCCTGGCCCAGTCGGAAGATTATGCCTTTTTGATTAAAGCCTTGTTGGACGTGCAACAGGCGAGTGTGTCTTTTGACGGGGACACCGAGAACGCGCGCCTTTATTTGGACAAGGCGATCGCGGTTCAGGCAGAATTTGACGAGTTACTCTGGAGTGTGGAACTCGGCGGCTATTTCAATACCACGGGCGATCGCCCCGACGCCCCGATCGTCCGCGAACGCAGTTATACAGACAATGCTACTCCGGCGGCGAATGGGGTGGCGATCGCCAATTTAGTGCGGTTAGGATTACTCGCCGACGATCTCGACTATCTCGATCGCGCCGAAGCCGGATTGAAAGCGTTTAGCAGCATCATGCACCGTTCTCCGTCCGCCTGTCCGTCCTTATTTGCGGCCCTGAATGGGTATCGCCATCCCACTTTAGTGCGAACGACCCGCGATCGTCTCGGTCAGTTAATGAGCGAATATCATCCCACGGCGGTTTTCCAAGAAGTCGCGGATCTTCCGGAAGGGGCGATCGCCCTCGTCTGCGAAGGCTTGACCTGCAAATCTCCGGCCATGAGTGAGGAACAGTTGACCGAACAACTGGCCAAAGCGGAAGGACGGGCGGTTTAAACATCGAACGTGGACTGCATCCACTGCATCCACCGTTCGCCAACCGGGTTTCTTGGAAATGGGATGTTTACCGAAGTCTCGGCAAGAAACCCGGTTTCTCCCGGCGATCCAGTTGCCCAACTCACCCGCAACTTGCTCAACTCTCAACCGATTCCCTCCGTTTGCGTTCGTGTAACTTCAGTAAGATTTCGCTGTGAATTTCCCGAGTGATGGGGTAAAAATAGACCAGAACGAGGCCAATAATCAGCGCAACAGTGGGTAACGGTCCGATCGCCACCCGAATCGCCAACAAGGCGGAATCCGGTTGAGGGGGAATGGGTTGACCGGGTTCAGCTTTGATAAAACCGGATACATCCAGGACGATTCCGACTAAAAAGATGCCTAAACCTAAGCCAACTTTTTGCAGGAATACCATAAAGGAATAAAAAATCCCCTCGCGCCGTTGACCTGTTTTCAGTTCGTCTAAATCCACGATGTCGGTCAACATCGACCAGGGAACGAGATAAGCGGTAGCGACGCCAAATCCGGCGATCGCCGCCAGTAGATACATCAAATCGACGCGATCGCGCGGTAAAAAGAACAGTCCCCCTTGAGCGACAATCCAAAAGCTCATCCCCATAAAGTAAACCGCTTTTCTGCCCAATTTTTGGCTAATTTTACTCCAAACAAATAACATGGCGATCGCCACCGACTGGACGATTAATGCGACTTCAAAAAACGATTCCCGACGCATCCAACTGACGACAAAATAAGGAATGATCGCCGTGGTTAACTGCAACGCCAGCCAGGAAAATAAATAAATCGCAATTACAAAGCGAAACGGTTTATTTTGGGCGACGATTCTCAGTTGTTGAAAAATCGGTAACGACTCTTCCGATTCGCTTTGATAGCGTTCGCGGGTTCCCCAAACGCACCAATAAATCGGCAGTAAAGATAGCAGGGCGCAGGTGGTTCCCAACCGAAAATAAAGGGTTTGGGGATTGTCGGTCAGTTGAGTAAAAACAACTCCTAAAGCCAGGGCGAAAATACTGCCGCCAATCGAAAATGCAAAGCGAAAACTGTTGAGACTGGTGCGTTCGTTATAATCTTGGGTCAGTTCTGGAGTGAGCGCGGTATAAGGAAGGTTGACTGCGGTATAAGCCGTTTGAAAGAGGATCGAAATTATACAGTAATAGGTAAACAAAGCCCATCGATCGATCTCGGGGTTGTCGCTGAAATGGGGAACCAACCACTGGAGAAAGAAGAACAAGGCAAAGGGAATCGAGGCAAACAGCATCCACGATCGCCGTCGTCCCCAGCGCGATCGCGTGCGATCGCTGAGAATGCCGATAATCGGATCGTTAATCGCATCCCAAACTTTCCCAATTAACAGCACCGTTCCCGCCAAACCGGGATCCAATCCCGCCGCTTGGGTGAGAAAAATCATCAAAGAAAAGGCCAGGAGAATCGTCGTCATCCCGGCACTCATATCCCCCGCCCCATAGGCTAATTTCGTGGACAAACTCAGTTTTTCGGAGGACGGATCGTTAGGGGAATTTGCGGAAGGCGGCGTCTTGACCATAAGTACAGGCTAAAGTGAACGATGGAGAGGAAAATAGGGCGATCGCGTAGCATCCACCGAGGAAAATCGCCACGACCGGAGAAGACCCCCGGGGACGTTCGGCTCGATTTTTCCGTATCTTGACATAGGATCTCGGCGATCGCGCCCCGGCGAACGAACGACCCGCGAAAATGGGCTAGGATCGTCCTGGTCTTATCGAGTCAAGCACCCGAGATGAGCGATCTCTATGTTTCGTGGTCGGAGTACCATCAGAAAATCGAGCAACTGGCGGCTCAAATTTATCACTCCGGTTGGGAGTTTAACCAGATCGTCTGTATTGCTAAAGGCGGTCTGCGCGTCGGCGATTTACTGGCCCGAATCTACGATCGCCCTCTGGCGATTTTATTCGCCTCTTCCTACGGCGGTTCCGAGGGAAAAGTGCGCGGCGCCTTAACCATTGCCGCTCATTTGACGATGACGACCCAGACCTTGGGCGATCGCGTCTTACTGGCGGACGATTTAGTCGATTCCGGAGTTTCCCTCCAGCAAACCATTCACTGGCTGCAAGCGCATCACGGCGACCAAATCCGGGAACTGCGATCGGCAGTCATTTGGTATAAAGCCAGTTCCGGCATCAAACCGGATTATTATGTAGACTATCTCGCGGACAATCCCTGGATTCACCAGCCTTTCGAGCGTTACGAGCAAATGAATCCGGCCAAACTCGCCGAAACTTACGCCCCCCTGCGCACCCCTTAACGACCAAACAGCAACAACCACAGGGGTAAGGTGACTAAAAAACCGACCGATCCGACCGCCAACGCCGTAACGGTCAAGTCGCGATCGAGTTGGTAGGTTTCCGCTAACACCAAATTGGCAAACGCGGGAGGCATCGCCACCTGTAGCACCATTACCAACTGCGGCATCCCGCGCAACCCAAACCCGGTTAACAGCGCGCCGACAATGGCGGGAACGACGAGCATTTTAATCCCGAGAGAAACTGCCGCAGGTTTGAGGCTACTCCACGATCGCAGTCGCGACAGTCGCATCCCCAACAGCACCAAGGCCCCCGAGATCGATCCCCAGGCGAACGTTTGCAAGCCGCTTTCGATCGCCGCCGGGAAGGGTTGCGATCGCACCAGCAACCCCAGGGCCAAGGCGAATAAGGTGGGATTGCGGACCGTCGCCGCCGCCACTTGCCAGGGGTTTTTATCTCCTTCGCCAAAGCGGGCCGCGATCGCCACTCCCAGTCCGTAGGCTCCGATCACGGTCCCGAATAAGTCGTAAAACAGCGCCCAACCGAAATATTTTTCCCCCACCAAGGTCAGGGTCACCGGATAACCGATATATCCCGTATTGCCGACCATCGCCGCGAGCAGAAAACTCCCCTGACTGGGGGTGTCTACGGTATACATCGGCGCGGATTTGACCGCATTCGGGGGCTGCCAGCGTGGGCGCACCTGCAACCACAACCATCCCAGAGCTCCCCCTAACAAAATAGCCCCCCAGGCGATCGCGGGCGCCAGCCAAATCGAGCCGGATAAATCCGTGCGCCGCACGAATGCAAACACGCTCACCGGAACCCCGATCCAGAATAGAAATTGACCTACGTACATCGGAATCCGAGGGGGAAGCAAGCGCCCGAGGATAAAGCCGAGTAGGGCCAAACCGCCGAGTTGGGTGTAAATTTCGAGAAGTTTTTGTCCGATATCGAACATGGTGACCATCTCAAGCTAGGGTTTGCAGGAGCGCTCCAAAAAAAGACGCGGCCAAATTGACCGCCGTCGCCAATGGCTGGAGAGGAGGCTCAATGCTCGATTTTAAGGCGATTTTCCTGTGGAGACCCTACGTCATCGCCCCTTATTCCGAGGGCTTGTCGGCAACCCTCGTAGGCTGTTGTACGTCTGCGGGAAGCAACTTGCGTTCTCTCAATTGGCGATCGCTCCAGTTTTTACAAACTGAAGACAATATATTATCTCCATGCTTATAACAGAAAAACTGTCGATTGGGAAAATTGCGGTCTAAATACACGTACCAAAGGGTTGTTAGAAAGAAACAAGTGCAAATAAACGGCCAATAAAATAACTTGAAGTACAAGTTATCTTGTTTGCGAATAAAAAGACTAAATTTAGAATCATCGTCATCTTTAAAGAACAGATACGCATCGACGGCGACTAAAGCGATCGTGACATACATCACCGTGTAAAGTTGTTCGATATAAACTAAAGGACCAGTAAACTCGACGCGAATCTGAGCTTGCGAAATCAGTAGGGCAAAAAATAAGCTGACGCAAACGCCTAAAATGCCAAAGGTATCTAAGCCGTATTGTTGGGCGAGATTTTGATCTTTGACCAGCATCATCAAGGTGGCGCACAAAACCATCGCCGTCACCACTAACGGTACTCCATAAAGAAATAACGCCGTCCCCGGTTCTCGTCGCAAAACGATATTAAAATACAGTTCGGGATGGTCTTTCTCGAAACAGCCAACCTCGATATCGCCCTTCTGGCAGCCGACCGATCCCATCGTGGTTAAATATTTATGTTGTCGGTAACTGAAGTAAATATCTTCCGGTTTGCCAAATTCGCCGGGAATGACCGCTTCGGGATCGATAAACCCTTCGATGGGAAGGGGAGTGTTTTCCAGATCTAAGATTTGCCCCCTTTCGGTCGTTGGCGTCAGTTCGTAATCTTCAAACGCAGGTTTGAGGATGGGTAAGAAGTCAGAACTCCCCGTCCAGACTCGAATCCAAACAATTTTGCGATCGAACGGGTATTTACCGTAATCGAAGTTTTCACGCAATGCCGCTTCAAAATAACACAGAGTTGTATTCGGACTATTGGGATTATCGCGCTTTTCAATTAATAAATAATCCGGAGAGTAAACCGTATCGGGAAAGATGAATTTACAAGTCGATTCCTCGTTCTCGGAGGCTACCACGCCCTCGGGTGTTTTTTGCCAGATATAACCCGTAATGTGAACGTCACTACTATTGATAAAGTCAATCGACTGGATAAAAAAACCTGTGGGAATATATTGTATTTGGCCATCCGGCGGACACCAGGTATAGCCTTTTTCTGCTCGAATCTCTTTGGGAAGCTGACACAAGCGATCGATTTTGGCTCGGAAGTCATTGAAATCGGCGACGGTACGAATGGGCCGCGAATCGATGGATTTGCTCGAATATTGTTCGCGCTGCGAAGGTTGTCCCCAATAATATTCGGGGATTAAAATGGCGATCGCCCCTAGGGTCAAGATCAGAGAAATTCCATAAGAAATCGGCCACTTATGTTCTCGGGCATATTGAAATATCGACTGGTAGAATGATTGAAGTTTGAGCAAGAACATGACTCGTTCGGGTTTTAAGGGATCTTTTGCGATCGCTCCCTAAATTAGCGCAATAACACCCGGGCGATCGACAGGGAAAAAGATCGCCGTGTTACTCTGTTACTTGATTGAGAAATTACCCAAAAATAACTTTTCTTCGATCGAGTAAAGTTTGCAGTTTCTTTTAGATTCAATTGTTGATTTGTAGGGGGCGTTCTGGAAAAACGTTCGGACGCTACCAAATTTTATCTAGACCCAAAATAATTGTCAATAATTTAAGGGATAGAAACGATCGATCGCATCGATAGGTAAAGGTCGCGATCGTCGAGGACGCAGCGATCTTCTCGGCGACTTCCGACTTTGTCAACCGTTCGGATCCAAGATAAATCATCGAGACTCAACCCGAGAAATTAATAGAAATGAATCAATATCAACCCAGTCTATCCGTCTGTAGGGATGACGGCCCGATCGCACTCGCTGCGATGGCGCGGGTTCGCAAACCGGATGAAACGGTCCGAGACAGTTAAAATCTTTAACAGTGCAAGCTGGATTTTACACGTAGGAGTGACTCCCTTGAATAAGGTTGGTTTGTCAGGAAACCCGTCCAATCCCTCCGCCGGAATCGGCGAGGATATTCCCCAGGCGGTTCGCGATACCCCTGAAGCGTCAGCGCCATCGACCTCAAAGCCCCTCGGCGCGATCGTCGTTTTCGCGGGCGCCGGGGCGATCGCCCTCGCTTCCGGACTCTGGTTCATCTTAGCCACCCAAACCCCCCGGGAAACTGCGATCGCCCCCAGCAGCAATCTCCCAGACCCCGCCACCCCCTCGGCGCCGTCCGATTCTGCCTCCTCAGAGGCGCCCGAAAACCCCCTCGATCGTGAAAACGTTCTCGGACATTTACCTTACGAACAGGCGCCCCTCGAAGAATTGGAGCCGATTACAGGAGACGGAAGCATCCAAATGCGCCGTGCTGCCGCTCGTGCGTTCTTGAAAATGAAGGCGGATGCCGCAGCTCAAGGGATTTATTTAGCAGTAATCTCCGGTTTTCGCACCATAGAAGACCAGCAATACTTATTTTTCGACATTAAAGCCCAACGCGGACAAATCGCTAGGGAACGGGCCGAAGTGAGCGCGCCGCCGGGGTACAGCGAACACCATACGGGTTACGCCGTCGATATTGGCGATGCGAACGTTCCGGCGACTCATCTGAGTCCGGATTTTGAGAAAACCGCCGCTTTTCAATGGTTGGCGGCCAACGCTCCTTATTATAGTTTTGAGTTATCCTTTCCTAAAGACAATCCCCAGGGCGTAGCTTACGAACCTTGGCACTGGCGTTTTGTGGGCGATCGCCATAGCTTAGAAACCTTCTATAAAGCTCACGAAATCCAACCCCAAACGCCTTAATTTCGACCTGGAAAACTCCTGCAAACCGAGTGCAATCCCAACCGTTTAACTCATGAGTCCAACTGCTCTTAATTTAGCGGCGATCGGCGTCTTCACGATGACCTTTTCCGCCTTACTTTCTCCCGTTTTTAATATCTCTCCCCTGCTTCCGGCTGCCGCTACATTTACCGTTCTCGGACTGTTTACTTTCGACAGTTTCAGCCTCGAAGGACAAGGCGGAACCCTCATTATCGATTGGTTCGCGCGCCTCTCTCCAGAACATCGATCGCGCGTCGTCCGCCACGAAGCCGGACATTTTCTCGTCGCCACCTTACTCGATATTCCCGTCACCGGATATGCACTCAACGCTTGGCAGGCATTTCGACAAGGACAACGAGCCCAGGGAGGGGTTCGTTTTGAAGATCGGCAATTAGCTGAAGCTTTAGAAACGGGTAAAATTTCCGCCCAATTATTCGATCGCTATTGCATCCTTTGGATGGCGGGAATCGCTGCTGAAAGTCTGACGGGCGATCGTATTGAAGGCGGTAACGACGATCGCCAAAAACTGCGCGCCATCCTCGCCCAAAACCGCCGCGACCTCACCGAAGTTCAATTAAAAGAACGTTGGGCGACCTTGCAAGCCAAAACTTTAATTGAGGCTAATTGGGAGGCTTACGAACGCTTAGTTTCCGCAATGGAACGCGGCGCAACCGTTGAAGAATGTTACCAAGAAATTGCCTAACTTCAGTTGTTATATAGCCATCCTAAGCTGTCGATCTTTTAAAATGCATAGTTACGAGGCGGGCATCCTGCCCGTACTCACACAAAGTACCAAAAACTATTATGCCCTGTAGGGGTTTGGTGACCAAACCCCTACTAGATTTTTTGATATTTTCTTTGTAACCAGTCTCATCGGAACATCACTGGTTTGATTCATGCAGTTTAAATGTCTAACAGCTTATTTGAGTTGTGACCTTTATCGATCGCGAGAATCCCTTGATTCCCCTCTAATCTTGCGGAATTTCCCGGGGTGTCGTTGAGTCGTTTTCTGTTTCCCCGTCAGATTCTACATTGTCCTCCTCTTGAGAAGATTCTGTTGATTCTTCCCCTTCTTCTTGCGCTTCCTCCTCTTGTTCCAGGGTAATATCTAAATCCTCTAACTCTTCCTCGTCGAGTTCGTCTTTCATCAACTCGGCGACACGCTGCCGAATTTCTTGATGTCGTTCCACCCCTTCATACGCAAAACGATTATAACCACCATTTTCGATTAAACTTTCTAGATAATCGATCCGATCTTGGGTTAACGGGTGAGAAGACATAAATCGTAAAAATGAACTTCCCTCGCCATATTGTTCGCGCAATTCTACCATCAAATTTCGCAGTCCGTCCGCCGCATAACCTGCCGAAGTCAGCAACCGCGTTCCTAAAACATCCGCTTGAACTTCCATGTCGCGGCTGTAGTCCAATACTAATAAATTGGCAACGGTTCCGCCAAAAGGCAAATGACGGAACATATTACTTAACAGGTTACCGTGAGTCACCATTTGGAAGCCGTGGGATAAGACGGCGTGGGCGAGTTCGTGGGTCAACAATCCGGCGAGTTCAGCTTCGGAATCGGTGTGTAAAATGGCTCCGGCATTTACAAACACTTTGCCGCCGGGAAGGGCAAAGGCATTGAGATTTTTATCTTTAATGACGTAAAACTCGTATTCAAAATCATCGCGACCGCTTAGTTTTGCGAGTTTTTGTCCCAAATCTTCGATATAGTTAACAACTTGCTCGTCTTCGATCAATTCGAGATTTTCTTTGGCTTGGTTGGCGATACTATTGCCGATCGCCGATTCTCCCCGGGCAAGTAAAATTAAGGTTTCTACGGCGGAAAGTGCGCCTAATGGATTGCCTGTCAAAACGACGCTAAACGCCCCGGTCAAGACGTTACCGATCGCATTTCCGGCGAGTTGTTTGCGAACGTGAGAACGGAATTTATCAAAGTTCTCGTCGGCTAAGCGGGTGAATTCTTCGGCGTCGGGATGGTCGGGATTGAGGAGGGCAAATTGGCGCGCGGCGATCGAAGCTTCCAGCCATTGTTCGGTATTGCCTAAAACTTCTATTTTTGCCCGCAACAATTCGGGATTGTTCGGATAAAATGTGGTCGCCCGTTCTAAAACTTCGACGGCTTTTTCCGGTTGTTCGTAATGGGTATAAGCTTCGGCTAACAGTAAATGTCCGGGAATAAATTCGGGGTCTTCTTCGACTAAAAATTCTAGGGGAACGAAAATGCGCGTTTCGAGTTTTTGTTCCCATCCCGCTTGTGCTTCGCGCCAGTAAACACCCCCTTTTGGCGATAATTGGGTCGGGTCGGCGGTCGCGTCTGGCAAGCTGGCGATGCCTTGGGCATTTCCTTCGCCAGAAAAGGGCGGTTTGACTTGTTGGTATAAGGCTTCGGCCCCGGCAATGTCTCCGGCTTGGTAGAGGCGATCGCCCTCGGCGAGGATCTCCAATCGTTCGCGTCTGGCGGCTTTCTCGGCTTCTTTTTCGGCATCTTCTGCCGATTCTTCCGTTTCTTCTGCCGATTCTTCCGTTTCTTCTGTGGTTTCGGCTTCGTTTTTTGGTGGGGGTTCGACTTCGGTGGTTTCTTCACTGGAAGTCGTCGGTTCGATGGGTCGGGTTTCTTCCCCGTCTCTCTGGGTTAAAATTGGCTTGGAACGGGTGGGGACTTCCGCAATGCTGGGGGAAGCGATCGCCATCAGTAGCGTAAGCAGCGCGATCGATATATTCCAAGGTTTCATAGCTTTAACCTAAAGTTTTAGATTTTATTATAGATTTTCATCTGCTTCCTACGGTTTCAGGCAGGACGAGCTTATAGTTTAAATTCTAGGTTGCGAACGGGCGATCGGCAATTGAGGAATTTTAGATTTTAGATTTTAGATTTTAAGATGAATGTGGCACTTCTCTACGACCGATCGATTGAATTCACTACGAAAACAATCAATAAAAATCAATAACAATCAATATTCAAATTAATTTTATTTATATAGCGATTCTCAATTTTACGAGGTAAAAATTGGGGGGATAGATTCCCGCTTACACGGGGATGACAGGTTGAGGACTCTCCCTCATGCTGGTGAGAAATGCTATAAAAGCCAGTCCCTTGTCAAAAATACCCAATAACTGGCCAAAAGAAATGTTGACAAGAGCAATTTGGGCAACATCGCTCTTGTCAACATTTATAGCCATTCTCCATTGACTCGCCAATCTTCTCGTATTGTTGGATTGGATGTTTTTCACTCTTCGGCAATTCTGGCGATCGCCCTGCTGTTTAGGTCACGTACGAGATCGCATCCGGTTTTTGAATGCCCCTCATGGCTTTTTTTTGCCGTTGTTTCTTATGCTGGAAACCATCAAAATCGAGGGCGTTGGTTCGCCCTCGGTACGCGATCGCGATTATTCTTCCCAAGCGTCTACCGCGAGTAATTCCTGAATCGGGTCTTGGGTGGAAAATTCAAATTCTTCTAACTCTTTTTTCCAATAACCCCATTCATCCCCATACAGAAGCGCTATTTTCCAGATGCTGTCCGTCGGCTTGAGGACTTTTGATTCCACTAGCGATCGCACTTGGCGCTGGAATTTCACCATTGGGTGAAGAACCTGCTGGGTCATAATACCTCTTTAATTTTGCAAAGACTTAGTTGTCAACAACTTTCCGAAACGGTAAATCCTAATTTTGCACGAGCCTGCCCTTCCTCTTTGCGGAGTAAATTACCGCCGAGTCTAGGCGAGCTGGGACTAGGTCCGGGGGTACAAAAGTCAGTGGGCATACGGTTGGAAGCAACACGCCGCCTCGATCGATCGTCTGCACTAGAGACATACTAGGAAGGACGTCTAGGCTTGTTTGACTCATCTCCCCGTAAGTTGGGTTTGCGCTAGATGTCGATTCAACCCTTGGATGACACTCGTCTGGGAAATACCTTAAGGATGTGAAGTTCAGCTTTTTTCGGCTCGCGCCGACCGAGTTCGAGAGAGGATTCGCACTGACCTCGGCAGTTGCAAGGTTAGCCTCATGAAGAGCCGACGCTCATCATGCATTTGGAAGTTAGCACTTGAGAGGCTACCTCAACCATTGCAATTCGGTCGAAAAGCTCCCTATCAACTAATATCTTAACACAGTCACTTTTGGCAAGTCGATTTTTTTTCAACATTGGCTGTCAGAACTAGAACGGCAGAGCTTGACGACCGATTTGATGCGGTGCATTCGCCATCATCCGTCCGCAGTGTCGAAGCTTCACGAGAGTCAAAATCTGCTGGGGAGCGTGCGATCGCCGTAAAGGTCACGCAACTTTGGTTAAAGATGACTCCACTAGCAAAAAAGAGATTAGCGCATCGTCAGGAGCCGAGTCAATATTTGGGGGGAGTTTTTTCGGGGAGGGAGAGGAGGAGTAGGCAGTAGGGAGTCGGAATCCGGTGAACTCCAAACGCTAAAATCTAAAACCCTACCCGTCGCAAATCTAGGGTATTGGGATATTCTTGACTCCGTTCTAGGGGAGGGATCTCCAAAATACCGGGGCTGTGCCCGTGAGGGATAAAGCGGGCGAGTTGGCGCGATTGGGCTTCGCGGGAGTTGACGGGTAAGACGGTCCATTCCATCCCATTAGGATTGTCGGCGTACAGTTGACAGCCACCGATCGCCCGTCCGACCCAGGTATCGACTAAATCGAAGGTCAAAGGAACGTGGGGGGCGATCGCCGGATGCAAGACTTGGGAAATTTTGCGAGCCCGGTAGCGAACCCCCGCGACGAACTCCCCTTGTACCCCCGTCGGTTGTAACGGAACGGGATAGCCGTTGCAGGTGACCCAGTGGCGACCGGGAACGGCTTGAGACAGTTTCACTTGGACTCGTTCCATCGAAGAATCGACATAGCGGGCGGTTCCTCGGGCGGTGGCGTCTTCGGCGAGAACGTGCCACGGTTCGATCGCCGATCTCAATTCCAAGCGCACCCCTTCGCCGACGATTTCGCCGTAGTGGGGAAAGCGAAACTCTAAAAACGGCGAAAACCAGGCTAAATCGAAGGCATAACCCGCCGTTTTCAACTCCATCAGGATGTCGGCGAGGTCGCGTTCGAGATAGTAGGGTAAAACAAATTTATCGTGCAAGGCGGTTCCCCAGCGCACGAAAGGACGCTGGTAGGGTTGCTGCCAAAAGCGGGCGACGAGGGCGCGCACCAACAATGCCAACACCAGGGACATATCGGGATGGGGGGGCATTTCAAAGGCGCGCAGTTCCAGGAGTCCCCATTGGTTGTTGGGGGCGTTGACGGGATAGAGTTTGTCGATGCAAAATTCGCAACGGTGGCGATTTCCGGTGACATCCACGAGCCAGTTGGACAGGAGTGCATCGAGTACCGGGGGCGGGATCTCCGGTCGGGCTTGGATTTGGGCGATCGCAATTTCTAATTCGTACAAGCTATCGTGACGGGCTTCGTCGATGCGGGGCGCTTGACTGGTCGGCCCGACAAACAATGAGGAAAATAAATAAGACAGACTGGGATGGTGTTGCCAGTAAGCGATGAAGCTGGCGAGTAAGTCCGGGCGCCGTAACAGAGGGCTGTCGGCGACGGTCAAGCCGCCGAGGGTGAGGTGCGAACCGCCTCCGGTGCCGATCCGGCGCCCGTCGAGCATGAATTTTTCGGTTCCCAAGCGGCAGAGACGGGCTTCTTCGTAGAGGATCCGGGTATGGCGCACGAGGTCGTCCCAATGGTTGGCGGGATGTAAGTTGACTTCGAGGACGCCGGGATCCGGGGTGATTTGAAAGCCGACCAGGCGGCGATCGCGCGGTGGTGGATAGCCTTCGAGACGCACGGCGATCGCGGTTTGGCTGGCGGTCTGTTCGATCGCGGCGATTAAATCGATGTAGTTGTCGAGGCTTTGGATCGGCGGGATGAAGACCCAGAGGATCCCGTCGCGCAGTTCGACGCACAAGGCGACGTTAATGGTGTGGGGTTCGGCCCGGCGGGGCGGGGGTAGGGCTTCGCCGCGTTCGCCGTCGGCTTCTCGGATCGAGCGCTCGGCTTCGACCCAGGCGATCGCGTTGAGGGGCAAGCGATATCCGGCAGGGGAATCGCCGGGAACTAAATATAAAGAGGGATGGGGCAGTTGCCATTCACAGGTGACCCAGCCTTGCGAACTGCGCACGAGCGGTAGCACGTAAGCGCTCGGTTCTTGGGGAAGGGCAGGATCGCACGCGGCGATCGCGCAATCGCGATCGACCCCGAGGGTATCGGCTAGGGCGAGCATCAAGCGGCGGGCGTCGGCGATCGTGGCGGGGCGATCGTTGTCGAGTTCGGCAAACAGGCTGCGATCGTGCCACAAGGGCAGCTCGTCGGCCCGCCAGTAACAGCCGAGCGCCCAGCGCGGTAGGCTTTCGCCGGGATACCACTTGCCTTGTCCGTAGTGCAGCAGACCCCCGGGGGCGAAGCGATCGCGCAGCCGTTTTAAGAGGATTTCCCCCAACCGCCGTTTGTCTCGACCCATTGCCCCGGTACGCCATTCGAGGGAAGTATAATCGTCGATCGATACGAAGGTCGGCTCGCCGCCCATCGTCAGGCGCACGTCGGCGTCTTGCAAGGCGCGTTCGACGGTTTGCCCGAGGCGATCGATCTCCTGCCATTGCTCGTCCGTGTAGGGTTTGGTCACCCGCGATCGCTCTTCAAAGCGGGAAACGGCGATCGTGAAGTGCAGTTGGCTCTCACACTGCTCGATCGATCCGGAGATCGGAGCCGCACTCATTGGGTGAGCGCTACAGAATAAGGGAATGTGTCCTTCGGCGGCTAACATCCCCGAGGTCGGATCCAGACCGACCCATCCCGCCCCAGGAAGGTAAACTTCCGTCCAGGCGTGCAGATCTGCCGTATCTTCTGCGGGTCCCGCCGGACCGTCGAGGGGGGGTTCGTCCGCCGCCAACTGGATTAAATAACCGGACACAAAACGCGCCGCCAAGCCCAAATGGCGCAAAATCTGTACGAATAACCACGCCGTATCCCGACAGGAACCGATCCGGCGATCGAGGGTTTCTTCGCAGGTTTGAATTCCTTCTGCGAGTCGGATTTCGTATTTAATATCTTGCGATAATTGGGTATTGAGTGCGGTTAAAAAGTTCGTGGTAAAAGTCGAACCGCAATCTAAGTTTTTTAAATAAGAATCTAGTAAGGGACTGGCTTCGCTAATTTCCAAGAAGGGCGCTAAATCTTTGGCGAGGCGATCGCCGTACTTGAAAGGATAATTAACTGCATAATGTTCTAACAAGAAATCGAACGGATTAATCGGTTGCAGTTCGACAATTAGATCGACTTCAAACTTTAATTTATCGGTAGGATGAGGAAAGTTTAATTTTGCAAAGTAGTTTCCGTAAGGATCTTGTCGCCAGGTTAGTAAGTAATCTTCTGGAATGACTTTAAAGCTGTAACTGCAAACCGGAGTGCGACAGTGCGGAGAGGGTCGCAAGCGAACCACATGGGGACCGACGGTCACCGGGCGATCGAACTGGTAGATTTTCTGATGGTTTAAGGCGACTTTTATGGACATGTAAGTTTAGATTTTAGATTTTAGATTTTATTAGATTTTAAATGATCTATTTACTAACATTCTAGGGTAAGCCAAATTTAGCATTCCGTGGCAATTGTAGGTTACAGCTAGGGTGACTCGCAACGACAAAAAAATTAACTGATACTCGATTTATTCACGCTCTATTTACACGAAAAAACGATCGCGTAAGGGCTGCTTTCTGGAATAAACGGGGAGCGATCGTAATTTCCATAAATCGTTTCGATCGAGAAACCTATCGATTTTAAGAGAGCTTGGAAACTCTCTAATTCTATCAGAGAAAATCGAATGGAAACGCGATGTTCTGCGATGAGGCGATCGCCTGAATCTAATTCATAAATCGTTTGAAACCCACTAACGATTCCCGTATCGGCTTCATATTCTAAGGTGACAGATACACGCACCGAACCCGACCCATCTAGGCGAGGAAAAGGTCCGTACTCCGTCGTACCGCGCGCGATCGCTTCAAGGCGAGTTTTGGGATTGTGCAGGGTACAAATAAACTGTCCGTCGGGATTGAGACAATCGTAAATTCCGGCGAGAGTTCGTTCTCGTTCGGCGGCGGTATGGAGTTCGTGAAAGCTTTGGAACGGTAGTAAAACTAAATCGAATTTCGAGTCGAATTGGAGATCGGCAATATCGGCCAAAACAATCGCGGGATCGAGGGATTTTTCTGCTATTTTTTGGCGAAAAATCTCTAACATGGCCGGGGAAGCATCTACGCAAGTCAAGGAGACCCCAGCTTCCAACAAAGGAATCGAAATTCGTCCAGTTCCGCAGGTCAATTCCAAGACCGAACCGTTCGTTTTTTGACATTCTTCGAGAAAGAAAGGTAAATCGTTCTCGAACTGTAAATAAGAGTCGTAAAGATGGGCAATTTTTTCGTAATCGAGAGCAGAAGACATGACGCGATCGCTCAACCCCGTATCCTAAACTTGTCCTCAATTGATAGAATACTTCATTCTAACTTTACCTGAGTTGAGGCGATCGCCTCTCCTTCCATTCCCCTAGGTTAACAATAATCGTCCTCGGGATTCTCTAATTTAAGTGATGACCGCAATTAGCACAAAAGCGATCGTCCGGTTTCACCGCCGCCCCACATTGAGAACAGAAATGACGCCCGGATTGCTGCGATCGATCCGAGGAAGAATCGCCCATTTTCATTTCCATATTTCCCATTTTCATTTGCATGGGATTGGTCTGCATTTCCATATCCCCCATTTTCATCGGCTTCATGGGTTCCATCGGCTTCATGGGTTCCATCGGCTTCATGGGTTCCATCGGTTGCATCGGCTGCATCGGCTGACTGGAAGACCCAGAAAAAGAAGCACTCGACGCTTGTTGAACTTGAAGGCTTTGAGCATTATTTAAAGACGGTTGAGCGCTCATCATGCTCATCGCGCCACCGCTTTGAAGCTGCACGAAATATTGACCCCTTTCGCTGTCAATCTGGATGACAAAACCATTGGGAGTTCGGTACAGGGAAGGGGGGGCAGTCCACGATCCGGTAGAAAAGCCGTTACTCGCTTGCTGCTGTTGTCCTGCACTGCTGCTGACGAGGGTGACAACGGTTTGTACTCCCTGATTTTCGAGATAAACTTGTTGTCCGGTTCCTAGGTTGCAGGTATAAGCCACGATCTTGACCTCACGTAAATCTCCTGGAGGGTTGGACGCCCTGTCTCTTGAGAGCCGGGAGAACAACCGACTCAAGCGGCATCAGAGCGCCGAGTTCCATCGGATGAGTATAGAGGGGTAGGGTTGCCCCTCCGATGGAGAGGGCGATCTCCAAAACTCCCTTTCGGGCTAATGTTGGCCTCGCCTATGTTATCGATCGGTACTTTCCGAGTCGCACGGTCTGACCCCTCGTCGGACGGTTGAACGATTCGGTTCTAGAGCTTGAAGCTGGCGGACACTTCAAGGTAGGTCTTTAACGCTTGTCAATAACAGAGTCCTCAAAGGACTTAGGCGGGTCGGCGACCTGAAGCGAGAGACATGAAGCCCCTTGTCTTCAGAGCGGGGTGCTGACGGGTAATTGATATCGGCGCGCCTTCATTGTAAAACAGGGCTGAAAACTTATTGGTTTGTTCGATACGCTTTGAGATAAATTGACATCAATTTTAGGATTTATTTGACGATCGCTACTTCATCTTGAATTGCTAACATTCCCATCATTCCCAAATCTTCGTGATCTAAAATATGGCAGTGATAAACGGTTTTCCCCACAAAATCGCGGAAGGGAATGCGGATGCGAACGCTTTGGCCGAACGGCACCAAGACCGTATCTTTCCAAGCGCGATAGGGCGGCGGCGTGCCATTGACACTCGTGATTTGAAAATGATTGGTATGGAGATGGAAAGGATGGTCCATCACTCCGGTATTGACCAATTCCCACTCTTCAACCGTATTCAGTCCCACGGTCGTATCGATGCGCTGGTGGTCGAAAGCGCGACCGTTAATTAAAAAAACCATTCCTCGACCGGGATTCATCCCGTGGTTGAGCAGAAAACGGCGGGTTTGTGTCGGTTCCGGCAAGGTTTCTACGGGAATTAAGGTCTTGGGAAGGGGGAGAACGTCGGTTTGACCGTGATAAGTGACGGTGGCTAAGGTTTCGGTCGCATTCGCCGAACCTCGCGGACCGCGCCCCATCATGCCGCCTCGCGGGCCGCGCCCCATCATGCCGCCCATCATGCCCATGCCGCCGCGATCGTAGGGTAAATTAAGTAAGCGATACTGGCCCGGTTCGCGATCGCCACGTACCAGAACCTCCGCCCGTTCTCCGGGAGAAAGCAGCAGTTCGCGCAATTCCACGGGTTCGGGAATAGCACCGCCATCGGTAGCGATTAAATAAAAGGGATGCTCTTCTAAAGAGAGACGGTAAAAGCGAGAACTCGACGCATTGAGCAGGCGCAACCGCAACAATCCCCCGGCAGGGAGGTTAAAAGTGGGCTGAATTTCGCCATTGACCGTGACGACGGCGCCCTCGCGACCTCTCATTTGCGCCATATGAGCGCCCATCATGCCCGTCCTCGCGCGACTGCCGATCCTGCCCGCGTCGGGATCGTAATCTTTGAGAAGGAGGACGTGTTCTGTTGCTGCTTTAATTTCGGGGATTTCGTCGAGTTCGCCGCGTACGATAAAGACGCCTGCCAAACCGCCAAAGACTTGATCGGCAACGTAACCGTGGTAGTGGGGATGATACCAGAACAAGCCTGCCGGATGGTTTTCAGGCAGGGTAAATTCATAGGTTAAGGTTTCTCCGGAGGGGATTTTTAAAAAGACGTTATCGGCGTTGCCCGTCGGTGGAACGTGCAAGCCGTGATAGTGCAGGTTGGTCGGTTGACCGATGCGGTTGGTGAACCGGACGCGCACGGTATCGCCAGGTTTGGCTTGTAAAACTGGGCCGGGAATGCGATCGTTATAGCCCAACAAGCGAAACTGACGACCGGAGAGGGTGGTATTTATCGAAAGGGCTTCTAAGTCTAGATCGAGCAAACCGCCCTGCGAGGAAATCACCGTGGGAGACGGTCGGGCTTGGGTCGAGTTGTTGGAAGCACAACGGCTGAGGAGGACGGCGGCGACACTCGAACCACTCAGGGTTAAGAATTGTCTGCGTTTCATGGTGTGACCTCCCCGGTTGAATTTAGGCTGCCGTTCTAGGGTAAAGTCTCCAGCTAAGTAGAAGGTCAAGGGGAAGGGGTCATATTGTCCCGATCGCCGCGATCGGGGTCGATGATACTGTGTTGTCAAACCACTGCATTCCCAAAACCGGGGGCGGCTGAAAGCCCCAAACCCCGACCGACGGCTAAGAAATGCTCGATTCCGGTGGCGTAGTCTCCGGAAAGGACGGCAGATAGAGCTTCTGAATTGCGCGCGAGATAGGCGATTTCGCTGTAATTAGCATTGGGCGATCGCCGCTCGAATTCGCCGTAAATCACAAAGTGCGAAACCGCCGAAGGGAGCCATCCCTCGGCGACGCCGGAGGCGACATCGGCATTATTCGCTAGATAGAAGGCGGTATCGAATACGGCGCTGGGATCGCGGCCTTCAAACTGGCCGTTCGCTTGGAAGTGAGCGAATCCATTAGCGAATGTACCCTCGGCCACGGCAGCCGCCACATCCGGGTTATTGGCGAGATAGAAATCTTCATCAAATAAATCCGCCAAATCCAACCCGGTCAAGGGATCGACCTGACGGGAAACGGCGGCGAGGGTACCACCTTCGTCAATTTCGATCAGTCCTTCGTCGGTTCCGGGGGTGACGATGCGATCGAGGAAAATGTCGGTTTCGGGGACGCCTTCTTCGGGATTGATATAGGTGACGAAATCGAGTCCGGTGTCGACATTATACTCGATGCCGAGATCGAAGCCGTCGGGTCGGTCGAAGTTGCCTTCTTGGAGAATGCGCCCGGTGGTGGTATCGAAATTAAAATTCAATTCCGAACTGGGGGGTTGAGGGAAATCGTAGTCGAAACCGCGCAGCAGTTGCCCGTCGGGGTCGTATAGAGACAGTTGCAAGTCACTGAGGTCGTCGGCGGTGACGATTCCCTCACGACCCTCGGGATAGCTAAATTGTCCGATCGCCAAATACCCCTCATTCCCCCGCCAGAAGAGATCGTAGGTTTTTTGGGCGAGGGAGGCAATCAGGGTACCGCCTTCGTCGATTTCGATCAGTCCTTCGTCGGTTCCGGGGGTGACGATGCGCTCGAGGAAAATGTCAGTTTCGGGGACGCCTTCTTCAGGATTGATATAGGTGATGAAATCGAGTCCGGTGTCGACGTTATACTCGATGCCGAGATCGAAGCCGTCGGGTCGGTCGAAGTTGCCTTCTTGGAGAATGCGCCCGGTGGTGGTATCGAAGTTAAAGTTAAATTCAGAATCTGGGGGTTGGGGAAATTGATAGTTAAAGCTAGAGAGAATATTGCCCTCTGGATCGCGCAGGAATAAGACAAACGCTTCGAGGTTGTCTTTGGTGGCGATCGTACCGTTAAAATTGGGCGAAACCACAAAACTACCATCGGCAGAAAAGCCCGATTCTCCCGTCCAGGCTAAAGTATATTGAGTCATAACTGCCCCTGTCTCTGATTTTCGATAAAATCGCCCTTATTATCGTCGAATTATCCGGTTTGAAACCGTGAATTTTCTAAAATAAAGCTAAAAAAGTGACGGGTTTTTAAGATCGGGTTCGGCACAATTTCCCCGGGATGGAGGGCGATCGCCCCTCGATAGGCGATCGCCCCTCAAAGCCACCATAAGTCACCCTTCGATCGCCATTATCCTCGGCGGATAGCCGCCGCCACGGGAGTTGAGGCAACGGCAAGCGTTAAGCGAGATCGTTAAGGTAAACAAAACGAGAACCTGTCAGAATCCCGCCCCCTCAGTGATGGAGTGCTGACAACTACTGAACTAATCGGCGGATTTTTCCATAGGCAATATAAGACCCTCCCTGGGGATTTTCCTTCACCTCATCAACCACATATAACATGCCTTCCTCTCGGATATTGCGCGGAAAACGGATGTTGTAGTCAGGATTATAGCCATCCGAAACCACTCTGGCTCGCACTTTTTTTCCGTCCTTAATACACTGAACGAGAACCCCATCTCCCACGGTATCTGTGGTTTCTAAATCAGCCGCCGTTCCTTGGGCTTTAGCGGTTTGTAGTTTTTTCCCTTTTTGAGCGGTTTTTTGGGTAGATGCTTTTTCTTCACCCGGTTTAACGAGGCGGCGAATGCTTCCGGAAGCGCGATAGAATGTGCCATTAGCAGATAGGGTAATTTCATCCACGACATAGGTGACATCTTGTTCGCGGATACTGCGAGGAAACTGCACGTTTAAATCCGAATTATATCCCTCAGAAATCACTCGAACTCGTAGCTTACCTCCCACCCGTTCGCATTTAACTAAAACACCACTATCGGGATTCGTGGTTACCTCTAACCCACTGGCTGCACCTGTTGTCGTACCCCGTAACTTTAAATCTTCGCGATCGCGGGTTTTGGTTTGATAGGATTGATCGCGCATTTCTTTGCGGATGGCGCGATCGAAGCGTCGATTTTCTAAACATTGGGCATAGTAGTCCAGTTGGGCTATTTCTTCCGCAATATCAAAGAATTCATCTAATGTCTTGCGTTTGAGTTCCTCAATGGTTTCCCGCAGCTTAACCACCGCTTGTTGAAAGTCTCCCTTGTCCGCCAGAGAAACAGCTTCATCTTTCAATTTTGCAATTCTTAACTGAGAGGTTTGTTCTAAGACTTGCGGATCGGGCTGGATGTCTTGGGCTTCTGCTTCTGAACCGACGGTTAAGGTAATCGAAAACCGATCGCTAATCTCTTGAATACTCCCTTCGACAATGGTTTGATAGTCATACGTCACCGTAGCAATTGTCGTCATTCCCGATAGCGATCGCGGCGACACAGTTAAGGGAACCGCTAAGGGCTTTTGTTCGACGCCATACACATCCCCCAAGACAACTTCTACCGTATTACCCCCTTGGGAAAACTGATAGTTATTGAGAATCTCACCCACTTCAACAAATTCTTCCGGTTGTAGCCTCACCCTGAGATTTTGCGCCACAACTGACACCAAACTTTCCATCTCAATCTCAAACACTTGGGAGGCGTCATCGGGAGACTGAATAAAGTAGAAATTTCCCCGGGCGGCATTTGCCATATTAATCAGTAAATCTTCGTTAAAATAATTACCAAACCCTAATGTTGTGGTAACAATATCCGCCTCGGCTTTTTCCAGGGCTGTTTTGGTCAGCACTTTCGGATCTTGAATCCCATAATTTGCCAATCCATCAGTTAAAAGTAAGACGCGATTAATCCGTTCCGGACTTTGGTTCGCTTGAACTTGACTGCATCCCAACAACCAGCCGCCACTTAAATTGGTGCAGCCCCGGGCGCGAATTTTACCAATTTTGGTTTTTATGGCGGCTTTATCAGTGACTAATTGTGGGGGAATAATCACCTCGGCGATGTCATCATAAATTACCACCGAAACAAAATCATCATCGGTGAGGCGATCGATAAGATTTTTGGCAGCTTGAATGGCATATCGTAGCGAAGCTCCCGCCATCGATCCCGAACGATCTAAGACTAAGCAAAGATTCAGGGGACGACGAGAAAAGTTCTGCCGATTCGACTTCGAGCCTTGAAAGGTAATCAGTAAGTCTACGGTTGAGGGGACATCTGCAGCAATTAACGATTGACTGAGGGTGTAGTTGGCTTTCATATTCACAGGTTGGTGTTAAGGGTTGAGATGAAATTATGTGATTTTAGTTTAACCAATGAAAAGTAAAATGTCAGCCTGAGAAGCATTCCGCTGGAACGTTTCTAGTGATGTTAATCCTTATTGTTGTCATAAACGAAATCGGGTGGTCGGTGGAATATCGGAAAGAATTTCAATGGTCATTTCTTGTTCAAATATGCAAGAATCGATATCTTCATTGTCTAAGATGAACTCTCGATGCGCCCAAGCTAACGTGCGATCGCGACGTTCAATATTCAATTTCTATCCAGCCGCCCTTTGTTTTGTTACTCAACCACCGCTAATTCATAGCTAAAGTAGGAGGTTTTTGGGGGATTTAGAAACAGTCGGTTCGGGATTTAACAAAGAATAAGATAAGACCAGAGCTTCTCGGTTCGTCGCATCTTTTCAAAAATCGTCCCGCGATCGCAGGCGGTTCGCCCGGTGCTGGGGGCAACGGTAATGGGAGAATAATAGAGGAGCGATCGTCGATCGCGACGAATCGCGCGCAAATCAAGAGAACTTCATCGATGGCTGTAGTGATTGCAGGCGAACGCAGTGGGGCGGGGAAAACGACGATCGCCCTATCGCTGCTGGCGTATTTACAACGCCAAGGATATTCCGTTCAATCGTTTAAAGTCGGGCCGGACTATATCGATCCGATGTTTCACGAGTACGTCACCGGACGTCCCTGTCGCAATTTAGACCCGGTACTGACTTCTTCCGATTACGTCCGTCGCTGTTTCGATCGCCACATCCCGGCGGTCGAATTTGCCCTAGTCGAAGGGGTGATGGGCTTATTTGACGGCGTCAATGCTCCTGACGGCGATCGCCCCGAGGGCGATTTTGCCAGTACGGCCCATATTGCCCGATTGCTCGATTTACCCGTGGTGTTGACCGTCGATTGCGCCCGTCTGTCGGGATCCGTAGCGGCGATCGCCCACGGTTACTGCCATTTTGACCCGCGCGTCAAGATCGCCGGAGTCATACTCAATCGAGTGGCGAGCGATCGTCACTGCGAACTGCTCGAAAATGCCCTAGAACCCTTGGGATTGCCGATTTTGGGCATTTTGCGCCGTCAAGACGCGATCGCCATTCCCGACCGCCATCTCGGCTTAGTTCCGACTGCCGAACTGCCCGATCTCGACGCCCTGTTCGATCGCCTCGCCCACCTTGCCGCCCGGTCGTTTAACTGGGATTTACTCTTCCCCTTATTACAAGTTGCCCGAACCCCTAGGGGCGATTGCCCTGCCCTGGCGGAGATCGCCGAGTCTGCGCGAGTGACGATCGCCGTAGCGCGCGATCGGGCCTTCAGTTTCTACTATCCGGACAATCTCGACCGCCTGCGCGACGCCGGAGCCGAATTAGTCTCCTGGAGTCCCCTCGCCGACGATCGCCTTCCCGAAGGAACGAGCGGCTTATACTTCGGTGGGGGCTTTCCAGAAATATTTGCCGAATCCCTCGCCGCCAACGACCGCCTGCGAGATACAGTTCGGGCGGCGATCGCGGCAGGAATGCCGACCTATGCCGAATGTGGCGGTTTGATGTATTTGTGCGAACATTTAGTCGATTTTGACGGGCAAAGCTGGCCCATGGTCGGGATTTTACCGACGACGGCCCAAATGGGTTCTCGCTTGAATCTCGGTTATCGCAAGGCGATCGCCCTTCAGCCGACACCGATCCTGGCAAGCGGCGAAACCGTTTGCGCCCACGAGTTTCACCGATCGCACCTCACCCGCGAACCGCACTCCCCCATCTTCCAAAAATCCCGTTACGATCGCCCCCAACCCCTCGGCGATGAAGGATGGCACGGAACCTCTCAAACCCTGCACGCCTCTTACCTGCACTTGCACTGGGGCGATCGACCGGAAATTCCCGCTCGCTTTGTGAGCCATTGCGCCCATTTTGCTCGCTCCGAGGCATTTGCCGCTCTTCAACGGCTAAAATCGTCTCAAATGAACCCGACTCGATAGCGAACCCCTCCAACCGATGACTTCGCTCACCCCTTCTCATCCTCAAACTCCGCCGATCCTCGAAAATGGCGATTTGCTCTCCCGTCGTGAATTCGAGCGACGTTACCGAGCAATGCCCTCCGTGAAAAAAGCGGAATTGATCGAAGGAATTGTTTATATGGCCTCACCTTTGAGATTTGAAGCCCATGCCGAACCTCATGCCAACATAATCGGTTGGCTTTGGAATTACAAGATGGCGACGCCGGGAGTGCGTTTGGGCGATAATCCGAGCGTGCGTCTCGATCTCGACAACGAACCCCAACCGGATGCGGTGTTACTCATCGATCGCCCCTCTGGCGGTCAAAGTTCCCTCGGTGAGGAGGGATACATCGAAGGGGCACCGGAATTAATTGTCGAAATTGCGGCGAGTACGGCTTCGATTGACTTGCGCGATAAAAAACGAGTGTATCGACGCAATCGGGTTCGGGAATATTTGGTATGGCAAGTGATGGATCGAAAATTCGATTGGTTTGCCTTGGAAGGAGAAGAGTATATTTCCCGAGTTCCCGACAGAGACGGGATCGTTCGCAGTGGGGTCTTTCCGGGCTTGTGGCTGGCGGTTCCCCAACTCCTGGCGGGAGAGATGGGAGCACTGATGGCGACGTTGCAAGCGGGATTGGCCAGTCCGGCGCATCGAGCCTTCGTGCAGCAGTTAGAACGAGAGGGAGAAGGCAGATAACGATCGCCTGTCACGGTTTTCTATTTCTCGCTTCGATCTGCGAACACCTACTCATTTAGATCCCTACATCTTCTCAAATCAACCTTGAAATATAAAGAAAACATCCCTCAAAAGATTTATATTTATCGATCGACGGGAATCGGCATCAATGGCGATCGCCCGCCCGGATCGTGACAGAGGAAGGAAGAAAGGGTTAAAGTTATTTTTGTCGGGTAGGATGGCCGCAATGGGGTGGCAATGGCCGAAAAATTGAGAGGGGTCTCGGCGCGATCGCCCGGTTAAGGTTTGATGAAATAGAAAAAAACGATCCGGACTGAGACTTGAGAAACCCCATATTTGAATTTTCAATAATTGTTGTCTTTAACCAGGGAATCGAGACCTAAAATAGAGTGAATTGCTGGGTGCAGATGCATAAAATTGGAGCGAACCAATCTACCAATTGAATTTGCCAACCCGATCCAACTCATTTGCTTGAGTGTACTAAATTAAGATGTTTCCAACTCAACAGTTTTTGGCGACCTTTCTAGTTCGGCGGCGGCAAAGCCCAACCGAAACCGGGGATCGATCCTTAAACCGGATCGGTTTGAACTTAGAAAACGGGCGCCATCCTTTACGTAAGCCGTCCTCTCTTTTCTCACTCCTCATCATGTTGGTAGCATCGGGAACCTCGGTGGAGCGGGCGATCGCCCAAAACGTACCGACGGACATTCCCAATCCCCTACCCCCCTCCGAACCCTTACCGGAACAACCGCCACTGTTACCGCCGCCGGAAGAACTGTTGCGACCGCCCAGCCTATCCCCCTCCGATCCGGACGCGGCGCCGGATGCGACGGGAGAGATTCCCACGACGATCGAAGTCGATGGCTTCGAGGTAGTCGGTAGCACGATTTTCAGCGACGAAGAATTAGAAGATCTGCTTTCCAGCTTTATCAATCGCCCCTTATCGTTTGCGGAACTGTTGCAAGCGCGTTCGGCAGTCACCGAATATTACAACGAGCGGGGTTACATCACCACTGGGGCCTTAATTCCGCCCCAAACCTTGGAAAACGGGATCGTCAAAATCCAAGTGGTCGAAGGCGGACTCGAAGAGATCCAAGTGAGTGGAACCAATCGTCTCAGTCCCAACTACATCCGTTCTCGTTTGCAACGGGCCGCTCAAAAACCCGTCAACATCGAAGAACTCCTCGAAGCCTTGCAACTGCTGCAACTCAACCCCCTGATCGAAAATTTATCGGCGGAACTGTCCGCCGGGACGCGCACCGGGGAAAACCTGCTCGAAGTGCAGATCGAAGAAGCGCGCGCCTTCGGGGCCGAGTTCAAAATCGATAACGGGCGATCGCCGAGTGTCGGCACCTTCCGGCAAGAAATTAACCTCAATCACGGTAACTTATTCGGGTTTGGCGATGCCTTTGGAGCCGCTTACGCGCGCACGGAAGGCAGCGACCAGTGGGATTTCGACTATACCTTCCCGATTAACTCGCGCAATGGCACCCTCAACTTTTCCCACAGTCGCACGTCGAGCGAAATTATCGAGCCGCCATTCGATCGCGTCGATATCGAAGCCAAATCGCGCACCAGCGAAGTCACCTTGCGCCAACCGTTTTTAGAAACCCCGACCCGAGAATTTGCCCTCGGCTTGACCGCCGCCCGGCGATCGAGTCAAACCTCCCTCCTCGGCGTCGATTTTCCCCTCTCTCCCGGGGCCGACGACGACGGCGAAACGCGGATTTCGGCGTTACGGTTTTTCCAAGAATGGACCGAACGCAGTTCCCGCCAAGTGTTGGCGGCGCGATCGCAGTTCAGTCTCGGCGTCGGTTGGTTTGACGCCACGGTCAACAGTTCCGAACCGGACAGCCGCTTTTTGACGTGGCGCGGACAGGTACAGTGGCTGCGGGTACTCGGCGGACAAACGGGGGATCCGCGCGGAGCCGCGACCATGTTGCTGCGCGGTGACGTGCAACTGAGTCCGGAAGCCCTCGTGCCCCTGGAACAATTCGGCTTAGGCGGCTTTGAAAGCGTGCGCGGCTACCGTCAAGATGCCTTGCTCGCCGATAACGGTGCCTTTGCCTCCGCAGAAGTGCGCCTTCCGCTTTACCGCACCCGAGGGCGAGAATTTATGGTACATCTGGCGCCCTTTGTCGATGTCGGCACGGCGTGGAATTCCGACGGTCAGGAAAACCCGGATTCCAATACGTTAGTGTCGGTAGGGATGGGATTGCAATTGCAGTTGAGCGATAAATTACGCGCTCGTGTGGATTGGGGGGTTCCACTGGTCGATATCAATTCTAGAGATCGAACGTGGCAAGAAAACGGCATTTATTTTTCCGTCATTTCCAATCCTTTTTAATGCTCGGATTCCTTTGTGCGCTGGCGATCGCGGGGCCTTTGAGTCTCCGTGGGTCGGCGTCGGATCCGGCGAACCCGGGATGGATCGAACGGGGACGGCAGTTTTACGATCGCGGGCAATTTCAGCAAGCGGTGGAAGTGTGGCAAGAGGCGGCGAGATCGAATGCAGACCGTCGCGATCCGACCCCCGTCGCGATCGCCCTGAGTAATTTAGGGACGACCTGGCGCCAATTAGGGGAATGGAAGCGCGCCGAAATGGCGATCGCCCGCAGTTTGAGCCTGGTCAATTCCGGTGAAATCCCCCCGGAAGCGCGAACGCGGGTTCTGGCGCAAGCGCTCAACGCGCGCGGTCATTTGGAGTTCGACCGGGGACAACTCGAACGCGCTGCGGACACCTGGGAAGCGGCGATCGTCGCCTACCGCGAAGCGGGCGATCGTCGCGCTGCCGATCGCGTCGAAATCTCCCTGGCTCAAGCGTTGCAGGGATTGGGCTTTTATCGGCGATCGCGCGATCGCCTCGAAGCCCTCCACAATCGGCTCGGTAGCGAACCGGACCTCGCCTTGAGAAGTGAGAGTTTGCGCGCTTTGGGCAATGCTTTGCGCTTGGTCGGCGATTTGGAGCGATCGCGCCAAGTCTTGCAAAGCAGTTTGAGCCTCGCCCGACAATTGTCCGGCGCGCAGCGCCGCGATCGCATCGGCCAAATCCTGCTCGATTTGGGCAATACCGCCCGCGCCGACGAAGATGAAATCGCGGCATTGCAAGCTTACCGAGACGCCGCCGCCACCAGCGATCTCGTCGCCGTCGAAGCCGATCTCAATGCCCTCGCGATCGCCATCCGTCGGTTAGAAGGGGGCGACGCGCAAGCACAAGCGATCGTCTCCGAGACCGTCGATCGCCTTCCCGCACAGCTCGATCGCCTGTCCCCAGGACGGTCTCAGGTATACGCCCAGATTAATTTCGCCCAAAGTTTGAGCGAATTGGCCGCCTCCGAAGGGCAGTTTTCCTTGGGAGACCCTACGCGAACCCCCCCAACCCAAGAAGCCATCGCCCGCCTGTTCGCCGACGCCGTGCAAACCGCCCAACACCTGCAAGACAAACGCGCCCTTTCCCACGCTTTAGGCAGCCTCGGCCATCTTTACGAGCAAAATGGTCAAATTGCCGACGCGCGGCAGCTCACCGAGCGCGCATTGCTCTTAGCGCAGCAAATCGATGCCGCCGATATCGCCTATCGGTGGCAGTGGCAACTCGGACGCCTCGCGATCGCCGACGACCACCGGGAACGGGCGATCGTCGCCTACAGCGAAGCGGTGAAATCCCTGCAAGCCATTCGTTACGATTTGGTCACCGTCAATCGCGAAGTGCAGTTTTCCTTCCGCGATCGCGTCGAACCCGTTTACCGCGAACTCCTCGGTATCTTGCTACAAAGTGAGGGCGATCGTCAACCCACTCAAGATCGTCTGCGTCAGGCTCTCAAAGTCGTCGAAGCCCTCCAACTTGCCGAACTCGACAACTTCTTTCGCGATGCTTGTCTCGACACCCAACCCGTGGAAATCGATCGCGTAGACCCCCACGCCAGTATTTTTTATCCCCTCATTTTAGACGACCGCCTGCATACGATCGTCTCCCTTCCCGGGCAACCTTTGCGTCACTTCAGCCACGCCGTTCCTAAATCTGAAGTCGAACAAACCCTGATCCAACTGCGTCAAAGTTTAGTCAAACGTAGCTCTTTTAATTATTTACAATACGGCAATCAAGTCTATCAATGGCTGATCGAACCGATCGCCGCCGAACTTGCCGCCGCCGACGTTCAAACCCTCGTATTCGTCCCCGACGGCTTGTTCCGTAACATTCCCATGTCAACCCTCTACGACGGCGAACAGTTCCTGATCGAAAATTACGCGATCGCCCTCACTCCCGGCTTGCAAATTCTCAAACCCAATCCTTTAAAACAGTCGAACTTAAAAGCCCTCACCGCCGGAATCAGCGAAGCGCGATCGGGGTTTTCCGCCCTTCCTTACGTCAAAACCGAAATCCGGGAAATCCATCAAACCCTGCCCGGACTTCTCTTACTCAACGAAAACTTTACCCGATCTCAACTGCGAGAAAGTCTCCTCAAAACTCCATTTGAAATCGTCCATATTGCCACTCACGGCCAATTTAGTTCTCAAGCGGAAGATACATTTATTCTCGCTTGGGACGAGCGCATTAATGTCAACGAATTCGATAACTTATTGCGGGTTCGCGAACGGACTAGCAGCAGCGACGAGGCGATCGAATTACTCGTTCTCAGTGCCTGTGAAACCGCCAGTGGAGACAGTCGCGCCGCCCTCGGTTTGGCAGGAATTGCCATTAAAGCCGGGGCGCGCAGTACCCTCGCTACTTTATGGTATATCGACGATGCCGCTACCGCTCCTTTAATGGTCGAATTTTACCGCCAACTGAACCGTTCTAGCCTGACCAAAGCCGAAGCGTTACGACAAGCTCAAATTAATTTATTGAAGATTCCCGAATATCAACACCCGATTTATTGGGGGCCGTATGTTTTGGTAGGAAATTGGTTGTAAGGGAAGAAACTATAGGTGATAAAAGGCAGCAAGATAGAGATTAAAAAATCATGACAAATTGAGGTTTTTTTGCTATTTTATATCTGGATGATGCGCCTCATCAAAACAGTGGGCGATCGCCTCTGATTCGACTTGTATTTTAACCTCAACTCGATCTTGACTGAACTGATTCGTCAAATTATTCTCTTTCTTCCTACACTTGCCGCCAGTCTGGCGATCTTTTTAGTTTTTTGGTTTTCCAGCTATCTTTTAAAAAGATTGATGCGTCCTCTGGCGCGCAATAGCCAATTAAATCCCGACGCCCTTAAATTAATCCAACAAATTACTAGTGCAGTGATTCTCATTTTTGGCACGATTACCGCCTTGGGAACATTAGGGATTGATATTTCGGCGATCGTGGCTGGTTTGGGATTGACTGGATTTGCCGTCGGTTTGGCGTTAAAAGATATTCTATCTAATTTAGTTGCTGGTTCGTTGATTTTAATTTATCGCCCTTTCCGGCGAGGCGATCGCATTTCTGTTTCCAACTTTGAAGGAACGGTTACCGAAATCGACTTGCGCTATACCACGTTAAAAGATAAAGAAAAAAGAATTTTAATCCCCAATTCTTTTTTGTTTACCCATACGATTTGCGTCATCGGCGAAGAAGGAGTCAAAATTATTACTAAATAGGATGAATTGAAACCAGAGATGGGATCGAGTTTATGCGTTGTCCTAAAACAGGGCAATTCCGTGTCCTTTCAAGGTCGATGACCAGATCGATCTCAGATTCAAACGATTGAGGAGGGGGATTGATTTACAAAACCTTGAAAAAAACGCTAGAATATTCCAGACTAACTTGATAACAAGTATCGATCGAATCTCGATCCTCTAACAAGATCGTCAATTGATGACGTCCTGCTTCTGTAGGAATAGTTTAGACAATCCGGATCGGAATGGCGATCGCCATAATACAACCTAGATTAAAACCATGATGCAATTGATTAATCGTTTGTTCGGTCGTCATCCAGAAAATATCAAAGCCAAGGTGGAAATTTACACCTGGCAAACTTGTCCCTATTGCATTCGCGCCAAACTACTGCTGTCTTGGAAAGGGGTTAACTTTATCGAGTATAAAATCGACGGAGATGGGGCGGCGCGGGTTAAAATGGCCGAACGGGCGAACGGACGGCGTACAGTTCCCCAAGTTTTTATTAACGATCGCCATATCGGCGGTTGTGACGATCTTTACGCATTGGATAGTCAAGGTCAACTCGATCCTTTGTTAACGGCGGAAGCAACGGTTTGATTTCAGACAATCTCTATTGTCGATTGGCGTTTTCGATCTCTATTACCGATTAAAGATCGTGACTTATATTGTGATTTACGATGGCAATTGCAATTTATGTTCCAACTTAGTACAATTGTTGGAATCTTTGGATAAAGGCGATCGCTTTCGCTATATTCCCATGCAAGACGAACGGAGTTTGCAAGGGTTGCAAATCACCCCAGAGGATTGCGAATTGGGGATGATTTTAATCGATGGAGATCGGTTAGAAAAACGGTGGCAGGGAAGCGATGCAGCCGAAGAAATTGGGCGATTATTACCCGGTGGCGAAGGGTTCGTGACGGCATATCGATCGCTTCCCGGGTTGAAATGGACGGGCGATCGCCTTTACGAGCAAGTTCGCGATCGCCGCTATACTCTTTTTGGGAAGCGATCGCAGACCTACCGATCGCCCTATCCGGCGGATTGTTCCACTTGTCGATCGGACGATCTCTAGGTTATTCCATTTGAGAATCAATCGATTGACAGGCATGTTTCATCGACTTGAATCGATGAAGTTCGACCGTCAAACGATCCAAAAATCTAAAATCCAAAATCTAAAATTCCCATGATTTGCGATCGCCCTTATTCCTTCCATCGCCAGTGGATGCAACAGGCGTTAACCCTCGCCGAACGGGCGGGAAAAGCGGGAGAAATTCCCGTCGGCGCCCTGATTCTTAATAAAGAAGGAGAGGCGATCGCGCGGGGGGAAAATCGACGGGAACGGGACTGCGACCCCACCGCCCATGCGGAAATGGTAGCGTTGCGCGAAGCGGGAAAAGTGTTGCAAAATTGGCACTTAAATGATTGTACCCTCTACGTCACCCTCGAACCCTGTCCGATGTGCGCGGCGGCGATCGCCCAATCCCGGCTCAAACTGCTCGTTTACGGGGCAGACGACCCCAAAGCAGGAGCCATCCGTACCGCAGCCAATTTGCCCGATAGTGCCTGTTGTTTCCATCATTTGGAAGTTCTGGCCGGAATTGCCGAACGAGACTGTAGGGAGCAATTACAAAGCTGGTTTGCGAGCCGTCGCGCCCGTAAAACCGGGAAGCGTTAAGCGCCAGTCGAACAACTGTCCGATCCCTAGGGTCGGAGAGGGGCGATCGCCGCTACACTCAAAATCATGTGTCTCGATGCCTGCGTTCGCACATAGCCGACTGTTTCGATCTTCCCCATCATCATGCTTTTCTTTTCCCCCAGTCCACAAACCGCCCTCGAACTCGACAACATCGACTCGAAAATCGATCCCTGGTTGGGTCGCCTCGTCTATCCCTTGGGACGCTTCCTCGTCCTTCCCGCCTACTTTGGGACGATCGCCGTTCGCGGACGAGACCGCCTTCCCAGCGACGGCCCGATCGTGCTGGCCCCCACCCACCGATCGCGTTGGGACCCGATCCTGGTAGCCTATGCGACCGGACGCCACGTGACCGGACGGGATTTGCGCTACATGGTCACCGCCAATGAAGTTAAAGGAGTGCAAGGCTGGTTTATCCGGCGATTGGGGGGGTTTCCCATCGACACGGAAAATCCGGGAATTGCCAGTTTGCGCCACGGAATCGAATTGCTGCACGATCGCCAAATGCTGGTGATTTTTCCCGAAGGGAATATCTTCCGCGACGGTCAACTCCACCGCCTCAAACCGGGGTTGACCCGTCTCGCCGTGCAAGCAGAAGCGAGTCAAGCGGATCTCGGCGTCCAGATCGTGCCGATTTCGCTACACTACAGCGATCCGTTTCCCTCGTGGGGGTGCGATGTCGAGATTCGGATCGGCGATCCCCTTCGCGTCGCCGAGTATGTCGGCGCGGGGAACAAGCGCGGGGCCGAACAGTTGCGATCGCACCTGCAAAGCGCTCTAGAAGCCTTGGAACGAGGCGATCCGAGCGCTTTAGAAGCCCAGGCGGCGTAATCCTCAACCGCCTCGGCGGGGCGCGTCAAACCGTAAGAGTCAACTCCCAGCGATCGATCCATCCCGTATCCCCGGGAACGCAATCGATCGCCCATAACTTCCAGACTCCCTTCGCACTTCGATTGCAGAGTTTTCTCAACGTCGGCGTAGTTTCCAAGGAATAGCGGCGATCGACTTTCCCCGGATTGCCGAGGGTTCGGTCCTGTAACTGCACCGTTTGACCGTCCGGGGCCGTTAAATACAATTCCAAATCCCCGGCAAAACTATGCTCGATCGCCACTCTGACCCGCAAATCGCGGACGACACTGTTCTCGTCGATGGCAATTTCGCTGGTCACTCCGGCGCGATCGCGATCGCCGAACCAATTGAGAGAAAACCCCCGTTCTTGTCCGGTCACCCCGTCGGGAATCTCCACCCGGCGGTTATTTTGTCCGTGGACTTGTCGCGTTCCCGCAAACGACTGAGCGAACAAGCGCTGGGCCGTCCGTACCGCTTTATACGCATTGACTTTGCCGTAACCGAACCAGTCGGAATGACCGTCGTCGTCGTAACAGCCGAGACAGTGCCCTAACTGGGGATCCGTATCGCGATCGACAATTTTATCCGCACTCTGTTGCAAAATCTGCTTGACCTGGGCCGCCGTCAAATCGGGATTGACCGACAGCACCAACGCCGCCACCCCCGCCACCACCGGACAGGCGCTCGACGTGCCGCCAAAATACCCGGTATAGTCGGTTTGGTCGTATCCGGCCATGCCGACGCGATCGGTGGTAAACACCCCCAAACCGGGCATACTGTGGCGAATTTCCGGCGGCGTCGCCACCGGGCCAGTTTCGGGGAGCCACATTCCCGGCGGCGCGTTATTACTCGGCGCGCACACGCAAATACTTTTTCCCCAATTACTATAGGCGGCTTTTTTATTGAGCGAGGTGGAGGCGGAAACGGCGATCGCGTCCGGGTGAATCGCGAAACCGTTGAGCCACTGAGTCGGACCGCTCAACACGTCCTTGGGCCATCCCCGTTCGTTCACCGTACCGTCAATCGGGCGATTGGCATTCCCCGCCGCGAACACGATGACACAGCCTTTACCGTTGCGTCCTTCGGTGGCGGCGCGGGTGATGACGGCGCGCTGGCGCAAGGAGAGGGGAAAGTATACGGCGGACGGTCCCCAGCTACAGGAAATCACGGCGGCCCCTTTTTGGATCGCCCAATCGAACAACTGCTCGATCGCGTCGTCGTCGAGATAACCCGTGGTGCGAAGGGGCATCAAGGCGCAACCGGGGGCGACGCCGACCACTCCCTCCCCAGTTTCTTCGGCGACGGCGACTCCGGCGCACCCGGTTCCGTGATTGTCGGACTGTTGTTCGGGAAGGGGCAGAAAATCGCGGTCTTTGAAGTCTCGCGGGGCGACGATCTTGCCCGGTCCTTGAAAATCGGGGTGGTTGAGGTCGATCGAGTCGTCGGCGACGGCGACGACGACCGATCGAATTCCTCGGGTAATGTCCCAGGCTTTTTCAATGTCGATGTGGGCTTCTGGGGACAGGGCCGACCCACCCCGATTGAAGAGATACCACTGTTGGGAATAGAGGGGGTCTTTGGGTTGGTAGTGGTGGACCGAGGCGATCGAGATGTTCGGTTCGGCGGTGAGTACGCCCTCGTCGCGCATCAGCCGATTGGCAATTTTGACCGGGTTTTCGGTGGCGTCCCGGCTGACTTTACAGATAAAGGTGTTGGGAATCCCGGTTAAGGGCCGTTGAACTTGCACGCCGACCGCCGCCACGATCGCCGCGACGCGCTCGGTATCCACATCTTGGGCAAATTGGATCGTGAGTTCGTCGGTCAGGTAAACCCAGCTTCCCGGATTGTTTTCCACCCGGTAGACGTGGCTGACAAAGGCAATTTCGGGCAAGTCTCGCGCTTGTTGCATGGCGCGGTCTAAGTTGTCGGGGTCGGTGGTGAATTCTTCGAGGGGGGTGTTGGGAACTCGTTGGACGGGGGTAGCGCCGACTCGCTCGATCCAGGTTCGCGGCGCCTCGGGATCGGCGGGGGAGGCGGTAAACCTATCCCCGAGTTTGAGTAAGATTAATTCTTCGCCACCGCGCTGCAGGATCGTGCCGAGGTCGCGGTCGTTGACGCCGATCCCGTGCCAGTCAGTACGGACGCGATCGGACGGATTGACAGGATCGCTCATGAGCTTGACTCCATATCTCCATATCTGCCACTTTTTATCCAGTTTTGCATGGCGGCTCTGGAAAAAATAAAGATAGATCGGGCGATCGCCGCCCTTGGCGAACAAACTACAAGGATTTACGTCGATCCCCTCCCAGGAGTGACCCGTCGCTATCCCCGATTCCTCCAATCTAAAATCTAAAATCTAAAATCTCCATCCACGCCTCTGGTAAGTTTTTGGGGATAAGAACTGACTTGAGACCTAGCAATGTTAAGATACTTTACGTTTCTCGCTATTGTGTTTTCTCCACACACGCCAAGGTACTCTATGGGATCTGCTTTCCAGCTCAACCCAACTCGCATGACGGGGTGGTTCTCTTTACCCTTGTTAACGGCGCTTCTCCTGCTGCCAGGGGCGATCGCCTCCGCTCAAGAAGCCTCGGAACCGGACAGTTTCGATCGCATTCAAGCCCCTGCCGGATCGAACAATTCGACCCCCAGCGCGGCGAATAGCGAACCGGAAATCGAGGATCCGAATAACTTGCGCCCCCTGGCTCAAGACAACACCCTACTCAGTGTCGAAGCCGGAGAACGGTTGATGAGCGAAGCTGGGGATGCTGTCGCCCAACAAGATTACACCCTGGCGATTCAAAAGCTCCAGCAATCGCGGGAAATCTTCAATCAGCTTTCTAATTTTCACCAGCAACTCGCTTCGAGTTTCAACGGGATCGATAACCGGATTTCGTCAGCCCAACGCACGAAGGCATTAGAAACGGCACAAATGCGCGATCGCGCTACGTTTCAGTTGGCGTTGGTCCATCGCGCCCAAAATCAACCGGAATTAGCGGTTCCGTTGTTAATTCAAATTATTCAAAGTCAGCAACCGACCCGCGACTTAGGACAACAAGCGTACCAACAGTTGCTCGAACTCGGATTTGTGGATTCTCCCTATCCCCAGCAACCGACCTCTTCAAATTAAATCTTTCCAATCGCAGCTATCAATCCGATTGGGGATTGGGTTCGCGATTTTTGCGAATCGCCCTCGCCGAGGGGGCCTGTGCGAGGGAGCGGCGATCGCCCGATCGCCCCGATTTGACGAGCTTGTAGGCAAAGGCTCAGCCGTAGAGAGCACCTCGCACTGCGGCGCCCTTCTCTCCCGTCGAGGCAGTCGCGATCCCCGGGCGATCCTCCGGTCGGGGCGATCGGCGATCGTCCCTAAATGATAAATTAACTTTTGAGGGGTTCGGGGAGCTATAAGTCCCGCGCTGTATGCGAAGCATCAGCGTCGCGATCCATGGACTCCCCGAGCTGGTCTCATCCCCACCCTACGGGAAGGGCCAAGCCCTACGATGGGGATGAGACAAGTATTTACCCGCAGCTATATCCTTTGGTAAATTATAGTCATGCTGACCATGAACTACACTTACCGAATCGATCCAGACACCACCCAGCAAACTGAACTGTTGGAGTGGATGGAGACGTGCCCAGGCGTATATAACTACGCTTTGCGCGAACTCAAAGACTGGATTGCTTCGCGTAAGTGTCAGGTAGACCGATGCTCGTTGGAAAAGGAATACATCATTCCTGCCGATGAACCGTTTCCGTCTTACCATCGTCAGCAGAACAATCTGCCCAAAGCGAAGAAGCAATTCCCGCATCTGGGTAAGGTGCATTCTCAGGTGTTGCAGACCACAATTCGCAAACTGCACGATACCTGGGAAGCATTTGTGAAACGGGGACGTGGATTCCCTCGTTTCAAAAAATTCGGTCAATTCAAATCCTTTGTGTTTCCCCAGTTCAAGAACAATCCCATCAATGGCTTCACAATCAAGTTGCCAAAGATTGGGGAAGTACCCATTAACCTGCATCGACCGATACCTAACGGGTTCAAGGTGAAACAGGTAAGGGTACTGTCCAGGATACGGGGGACGCAATGGTATGTTGTCGTCACGATTGAATCGGATATATCGGTTCCCGATGCTCCAGTTCACGGTCGGGCGATTGGGATTGACCTGGGATTGGAGCGATTCTTGACCGCTTCCGATCGCTCTTTCCAAGAGCGACCCCAGTTTTTGAAGTCGATGCAAGGTAAGCTGAAATTGCTGCAACGCAGAGCATCACGAAAACAGAAGGGTTCTCAAAACTGGGAGAAGGCACAAATCGAAGTGGCTAGAATGCACCATCGGATTGCGAACCGTCGCAGAGATTTCCATCTGAAAACGGCTCATCAGCTTTGCGACCGGGCGCAAACTATCTTTGCAGAAGACCTCAACGTCAAAGGCTTGACGCGAGGGATGTTGCGAAAAGATTGTGTAGATGCTGCCTTTGGACAATTTCTGTCTCTGACGGAATGGGTATGCTGGAAACGGGGAGTGTACTTTGCTAAAGTCAACCCCAACGGCACCAGTCAAACCTGTCCCAACTGCCTTGCTACGGTGAGCAAGGGGTTGGAAGTCAGAGAGCATCATTGTCCTGAGTGTGGGTATCGAACGCATCGTGACCATGCCGCAGCAGAGATGGTTTTGGATCGTGGACTAGAGAATGTAGTATCCCAGGGACTCTGGGGAAGGGAAACCGCCTGTCAAGTCGGTCTGTCGGGGGTCTATGACCTAGATAAGTGGCGTGGGGCAGGAATACCCAATCGTGAGGCTGGGAAGCCCGCGCTGTAATCTTTGATTCAGCGTCGGGAGGATGTCACAGTCATTCAGATTTGACCTGAATCCGCGAGAAAGCTCGCGTTCTACCCGTAAAAATTCTGCTGAAACAATGCAGCACTCTCGAACGGAAAATAGTAATTGTAAAGGGCATTCTTGTAGCGATCGCTCTCAAAACAGCTCGGTCAGCCGTAACTCGGCTCGATGAAAAACCGAATTTATGCCGTAAGGCAGGTAGGGTAGGGCATACCCGAACCTCTCCCGAAATGGAGAAAACGCCCAGAGAGCTATCCGTAAGCGAGTATCTAGATAGCCAGCGATCTTCTAGTGCGCTCGGATAGGACATAACCATATCGGACCTGAGTAGGGCTTGCTTGAAAGGGCAGTGGTTAGCTTGGGAACCCCGCGCTGTATGCGAAGCATCAGTGTCGGCAGGATGTCAGAGGCACACCCTATCCCCAGGAGTAGCAATGGTCAGCCCCGAACAAGTTAAAAACACCCTCGAAGCTCAATTAGTCGATGCGGTGGTTCAAGTGGAAGATTTAACTGGAACCCGGGATCACTACCAAGTGATCGTTGTCTCTTCTGCTTTTGAAGGCCAAAGTCTGGTCAAGCAACACCAGCTTGTTTATGGGGCATTGAAAGACGCCCTTTCTTCTGAAGCCATCCACGCCTTAACGATGAAAACGTATACCCCGAAAGCCTGGGCTGCCGCCCACGGCGCCGCTTGAACTCGGGGAACGATACACTAAAACTGGCGTGGGATTTTCGCAGATCCACCGACCGCTTTTTCAGACGACAGCGCAATTTTAATCACGATCATGACTCCAGAACTCAAAGAACGCATCGAAAGCTTTATCAACGGCAGCAAAATCGCCATCTTCATGAAGGGCAACAAGTTAATGCCCCAATGCGGTTTCTCGAATAACGTCGTCCAAATCTTTAACACCCTCGGCGTTCCTTTTGAAACCTTTGACGTTCTCGAAGATTACGAAATTCGCCAGGGAATTAAGGAGTATTCTAACTGGCCGACGATCCCGCAAGTTTACATTAATGGCGAGTTTGTCGGCGGTTCTGATATTATTATCGAGCTTTATCAAAGTGGCGAATTGCCGCAAATGGTGGAAGTGGCTCTCGCTTCTTAATTGCCGAGTGTTTTGAGCGAAACTAGCCCTTCGGATCGTTGTTTTCTGCACGCCGAGGGGCTTTTTGCTGCACAAAAAGGCGATCGCCGCTCCTTTTTTTGCCTTTTTTTCCGCGATCGCGGCTCGAATGTATCGGCGATGACAGTTCTGCCGAGGCGATCGCTCTATCGTAGATAGATCGTAAAAATCCACAGCAGCGAATCCGGTACGCTTGGGTTTCGTCTCCGTGCTGTGGATGGGTGTTTTAGGCCGAACGAGCTAGATTCAAGCCGTCAATAGTAACCCGTTTCCGGTTGCGGTTGGGGAACCGCCTCGAAGTTGGACGGATCGTAGATGAAACGAGCGAGTTCTTCTTCCAATCTGTGAACGAGATACGGCTCGATCGTGTTCGTTTGGCGCAATGCAGTGATATATCCATCCACATAGAGCCTCAGATCGTCAAAGCGATACCCTCGATTCCACAAATCGACGAGAGAATCGGTTAACTTCTGGTAGTGGCGGATTGTCGTGGCATCCTGAAGCATGGTTTTGTCCTCAAAGTCGGTAAATGCAAAATACAACGGTTGTAGGAATTTACCCGTACACTAAGGCGAATCCTCAGCGAACAATTTCAATTGTGGATATAATCAGGCGTTTCAACATTCTCGTTTCAACATTCTTTAGTAGTATAGCGAAGCCATTGAGATTGAGAGTGTGGTTCGATGGGGGAAAATCCTCTAAGGGTCGCCTTTTTGAGATTAACTGACGCGATCGCCGTCCAAATTGTTCGTTTTCGATCGGCGATTTCCCAGGGGGCGCATCGATCCCCGGCGGTTGGAGGCGGGAGGACGATCGCCCCGGGGTACCGGGATCGATGGCGATGGAAAACAATTTAGATCGGATTGAATTCAAAATTGTTCGAGCAGAACCGTCTTGGATGCCGATTCTGTTTACATTTTACCTATAAGCCAATCTCTCTCCAAGCGATCGCCCTACTCACTCGTCGGGAAGGGCGATCGTCGGAGCCGATCGGTTTTGGGGCTGTCTTCGCATTTCCCTAGCATAAGAGTGTTATTTTGGGTAGCGGAAGTTACAAAACCTTGACAAAAGCTCTGTTAACCTAAATCTCACTAGCTCGAACTTCAGCAAACTTAAGCACCGAGGGCGATCGCTCGAAGTGCGAAGTTGGAGATCGAGTGCAGTCTGCGGGCCGTGGCGAGCGATCGCCCTTCTCCCCCCACGGGGATTCTCGATGCGGCGAGAAAGCCCGACAGCACCAATTGAAGCAGGAGCCGCAGGTCATCCTGTCCGTTGTTCAAGAACTGCAAAAGGAGGGTAGCGTCGATTCCCCTTTCGCCGAACGAATGGGGCTGGTGATGCTACAAAATGCTGGTGGTTGGATCGATTAGTATTTTAATTATCGAGGGCAATCCTCATCTACGATCGCTGTTAGCGTGGCACTTACAGCAAGTTGGCTATGGCGTCCATCAAGCCGCCGACCTGCGCCACGGGCGCGAGCTCGTCTGCAATCGCCAGCCGACGCTGGTGATTTTGGATTCCGAACTGCCCGACGGCGATGGGGTCGAATTCTGCCGATGGCTGCAAGGACAGCAACCGTCGATGATCTTGATCCTGTCGGCGCGCAATACGGAAGCCGATATCGTCGAAGGCTTGAAAGCCGGAGCTGACGACTACTTACGCAAACCTTTTGGAATGCAAGAGTTTCTGGCTCGGATCGAAGCGATGGTGCGCCGTTACCGACGGATGACCCCTCCCGCCGCTTTAGACTACGGCGATTTACAAATTGATTTGGTTCAGCGTCGCGTTCGCCTCAAACACGAATCGATCGACTTGACCCCTCAAGAATTTAGCCTGCTCTACGTCCTCGCTCAAGCGGGGGGCGTGCCCATGAGTCGCCCGGAACTGTTACGCAGAGCTTGGCCCGATGCCATTGACAATCCCCGCACGATCGACACTCACGTTCTCTCTTTACGCAAAAAAATTGAAACGGACCCGCGCCAACCGAGTTTGATTCAAACCGTTCGCAATGTGGGCTACCGTTTCAATGTGGAGATGATTAACAGCAACGGGAAAGCCAACCAACATAACGGACAACATCATGGAGAGGTCTCGTCGCGCAAAAAATTAACCTTGCGTCATTTATCCCAGGTCGGGGTCAGCGAGGCGCGCTAACCCCGTGCGATCGACCGTGGGGATCGCTAGTTCCACTCGCGGTCCGACTCGATCTTGGCTTCGAGAAGTTGCCCTCGGATGGCAGACCAATCTACTTGGCTGCTGTCGAGATCGCTGCGAAGCTCGCCCTCGTGCAGGTAGAGCAGGCGATCGCAAAATTGTTCGACAAATTCTAATTGATGGTTGACGACGACGGTCGTGGTTTGACCCGTATCGGAAAGGGTTTTGAGGAGGGTCAAGATTTCAGCCGTGCGCTTGTTATCCAAGGCACTGGTCGGTTCGTCTAAGAGTAAGATTTTCGGCTGGAGGACTAAGGCGCGACAGAGGGCGATCGATTGGCGCTGACCTCCGGAAAGTTGGGTTTCCCCGCGATCGAGCCATTCGTTGGGGATTTCGAGGCGCTCGATCCAGGTGGTCATTCTTTGCTGAATGTGCGATCGCTCCAGCTTGCGTAATTTCAAGGGATAGGCGATCGCCTCGCGCGCCGTCATTCCCAACAGTTTCGCCTCTTGCAACACTAACACCACGTCCTGACGCCATTGCAGGGGATCGACCTCGCGGGCCGGACGACCTTCGAGATAAACGGTTCCCTCACTCGGAGAGATGGAGCGGTTGAGGATTCGCAATAAGGTCGTTTTCCCCGAGCCGTTGGATCCGACGATCGCCACTCGGGGTAACGGTCGATCGCCGTCCTCGGGACCGTCGATCTCGAAGGAAATATTTTTGAGTAAATAACTCGACCCTAACTTGGTGCGGACGCTGACGCTTTCGAGCTTTAATAGAGAAGACTCGGACACGGGAGATAGTTCTCAACTTCCATATACCTAAATTATAGGATAGGCTCCGACGCGATCGCGGTGGCGATCGTCCAACCATCGAGAAACAGCAGCAACACCGTCAGTCCCAGCAGGATAAAATACATCCACGGTTGCGACAACGGCTTCACGTCTGCCGTATCGATCCCGGTTTTCGCCTCCACCGCGCGCGCCAACTGGGCAAATCCCGCCACCCGCATCGGCAGTAAGTAGCGCTGTCCCGATTGGCTCAGAAAATAGTAGACCAAGCCCCCCTGACCTGTGGTGCGCGCTTTGAGATCGGCGACCTCGTCCCAACGCAAGCGCCAACCTTTACGGAACAGACGCGGCACCCACGCCGGATAACTCACTTCGATCGCCTCTTCGGTAACCGTGGCGCGATCGCTCAAGGCGGCGTAGAGGGCGATCGCTCCCAAGGCGATCCCCAACCCCAACCCACTCGCTGGGACGGGCGCCTCGGTCGCTCGCGCCAAAAACGGCAAGGGCAACGTTAACGCCAAATAGAGACTGCCGAGGGTCAGGCGAATTAAAGGAGAAATCCGAAACGTGCGGGGAAAGGTCAAGTCCCCTTGGAGGCGATCGCGTTGTATCACTGGCTTAACCAAACTTTACAAAAAAAATACCCTTCTTATGTTAAATGAGAATCGCAAAATTCACGGCAGGTATTTCTGAACCACGGACCACCCAGTCCACGAGACCCACGCCAGCACGAAAAACAGGGTGACATTCGTGCTGACATGAACGGTTCGGGCCCACGTACGCCTGGGCTCGATTTGAGTGGAACTCCACGCCGAGAGTAAGACGAGCACTACTGTACTCAACCCGGCAACCAGATGCGAAGAATGACCTAAAGAACCGTAATAACCGAGAGTTCCGACAATCCCGATCGCCAATAACAGTAATACTAAACCGACGATCGCCACGCCGACGGTTTGATGGATCGATTTGAGTAAAACGCGGCGGCGGCGAGCTTTTCTCGCTCTAAAAACGAACCATCCCGTTGTCGCTAAAACCAGGTAAGCGGCGATCGTCAAACCCATCGACCACGCGGCAATTTTCCACAACCAAAGAAATGACGGTAAATCCACAACTTACGACTTAGATGGTTTCCATCCCAACAAGCGGGTACGACCCGCACCCTTTCCACGATCTCCATCATAGTAGGAGGTGGCGATCGCTGCCGGACCGCCACCTCTTATGAAAACATTAGAAAAGTTTTATTTTATGCAATCGTCGTTAAAGCGGCTACCGCGAGTGGATCGGTAATCGCCGGACGTTGGTCATAGCTCTCCCGTCTGGGTTCTTGGTGCGCTGGTGCCTCGACTGGGTCGCCAGAGTCCTCCGATCCCGACGGGTCATTGTCTGCAATTCGCAAGCGCGTGCAAGGGATTTTATCCGATAAAATTGCACTCGCCATCATACCCGTATGAATTTCTAAAAGGGCTTCTGAAAAAGCTTCAAAAACTAACCGTTGTCCGGGAAACACAACTCGCTCAAAATACCAATTTGGGATATTGCTGATACGAGCAATCTGAATTTTGCTCGTTGCATTCACGTAGCAGCACAGAATACGACCAGAACGGCCAGACGGGAGGGGATCGAGAATTTGTGCCATGACGATTAAGGAGTTTTGCACCTAAAACGATTTATTACATTTTTTACCCTAACACTCCCCGATCCCGGCTGGCTGTAAAGGCGACTACCAACTGAAAAAATCTCTTCAACTGTTCGACTTAAAAATAAGTTGATGGATAATTTAAGATTTTTTTAAAACCCCCGACCCGCTCCAGCCAGAATCGTTATTCGGCGCCCGCCGCGATCGCCCCACGATCGCGGTCCTAACTGCCGTGGTTTCCACCTCAATCAATGCAATTAACCGATCGCCCTATCCAGCCGGGAGGGGCGATCGAACTCTTCGGTTAATTCGTGCATGAATAACACGACTTTTAGCCCATTTCCCTCAACCTCCCCGTTAAAAAGAAGAACGCGATCGCGTTCGCCGCGCGCCACCGATGCAGATCCCAGACAGGAATGATATCGTGAAGTTATATGAAAAACTTTTCAGAAAACTTAACGCACCGAACACCCTAACCTCTCCAACTCAGATGAATACCGATCGCATCCTTTACGTCCGCCTCCCGTGCAATCCGATCTTCCCCATCGGAGTCGTCTACCTCGCCGATCGCATTCACAAACTCTTTCCCGACGTCGAACAACAGATCTTCGACCTGGGAACGATCCCACCCCTCGACTTCGCCAGCGCCCTCGATCGCGCGATCGACGAGTTCAAACCGAGCTTACTCATCTTCTCCTGGCGTGACATTCAAATTTACGCCCCCGTGGGCGGACGCGGCGGCAACCCCTTGCAATACGCCTTCGAGTTCTATTACGCCCGCAATCCCTTCGTCAAACTTCGGGGAGCCCTCGGCGGCTTGCGAATTACCACTGCTTACTATACGGAACTGTGGCGCAACCTCGGCTTAATTAAACGCGGCTTAAAACGGTCGAAAACCTACAATCCCGACGCCCGCGCCGTAGTTGGCGGCGGCGCCGTCAGTGTTTTCTACGAACAACTCGGCAAAAGCTTACCCGACGGAACGATCGTCTCCGTCGGCGAAGGAGAAGCCCTCCTCGAAAAACTGCTGCGCGGCGATTCCCTCGACGACGAACGCTGTTATATCGTCGGTCAAACCGAACCGCGCGATCGCATGATCCACGAAAAACCGACCGACTTCGAGAAAACCGCGTGCAACTACGACTACATCGAAACCATCTGGCCCGCCTTCAACTATTACCTGCAAGAAAGCGACTTTTACATCGGCGTCCAAACCAAACGCGGCTGTCCCCATAACTGCTGCTACTGCATTTATACCGTCATCGAAGGTAAACAAGTTCGCATCAATCCCGCCGATGAAGTCGTCGCCGAAATGCGGCAACTCTACGATCGCGGCATTCGCAACTTCTGGTTTACCGACGCCCAATTTATCCCCGCCCGTAAATTCATCGACGACGCGATCGAACTATTGCAAAAAATCCTCGCTTCCGGGATGAAAGATATTCACTGGGCCGCCTACATTCGCGCCGATAACCTCACTCCCGAACTGTGCGATCTTATGGTTAAAACCGGGATGAATTACTTTGAAATCGGCATCACCAGTGGTTCTCAAGAACTCGTTCGCAAAATGCGAATGGGTTACAACCTCCGAACGGTTTTAGAAAACTGCCGCGACCTCAAAGCTGCCGGATTTAACGACCTCGTTTCCGTTAATTACTCCTTCAACGTCATCGACGAAACCTTCGAGACGATCCGCCAAACGATCGCCTATCATCGCGAACTCGAACGCATTTTTGGCGCCGATAAAGTCGAACCCGCCATCTTTTTCATCGGCTTACAACCCCACACCCATCTCGAAGAATACGCCTTCGATAACGATATTCTCAAACCCGGTTACAATCCCATGAGTTTGATGCCGTGGACCGCCCGCAAATTGCTGTGGAATCCCGAACCTCTCGGCTCTTTCTTCGGCGAAGTTTGCCTCGAAGCATGGCGGCGCAATCCCAACGATTTCGGGCGAGAAGTGATGGATATTTTAGAAGAACGTCTCGGTTGCGGGGACTTAGAAGCGGCTTTGTCGGCTCCGATTGACACGGCTAAAAAGTCTTTAGTCGGTGCCAGTTCGTAACGGGTGGAGGGATCTCGTTTCTGAACTTGGCGAACCAGTTCGTCATTCATTACTAGTTGCCCGGCAGTGAACGTGGGGACACGACATTGCCGGGTTTCTATAGGCAATTTTATAAAAAGCTGTGGAATTTTTAACAATTTTATTTTCAAGCTTATTAACAGTTATTTCCCCCGTTAATACGGTGTCCGATACCGTCATCGAACGCCAATTGCGCGATCGCCTCCACGGGGTGGAAGTCTTAGAAGTAAGAATCGACAATACCCCAAACTATCAAGTGATTCGAGGCAAGATCGATCGGTTTCGTTTGGCGGGTCGGGGATTGTACGTTTTGCCAGATTTAAGAATCGATACCTTAGACATCGAAACCGATCCGATCGCCGTCGATTTAGAGAAATTGCGCCGGGGATCGCGCGATCGCGCCGTGGAGAGTTTGCAACGCCCCGCGATCGCCGCCATCCATTTAGTGTTAACGGAAACCGACCTCAATCGGGCTTTGCGATCGCCCGAGTTTTTGAATACCCTGCAAACTGTAGCCACTGAAATTTTTGATTCCCCCTTACTGCGACAAAATGCCAGCCGTTATACCCTCGTCGATCCGCAAATTGAGCTATTAGAAAATAATCGAATTGTTTTCGAGACCCAACTCGCCGAAAAAGGCTACAGCGATCGCCTCAAACTGACGATTAAAACCGGGTTTAGATGGATCGACGGACGGCAATTAGAGTTAAGAGAACCGCAAGTATTAGTCAACGATCGCCCGGCCCCCGGGCAATTCGTGCGCGGATTAAACGCCGTCGCCCGTCGCTTCAACCTCGATCGGGCCGCAGATCGGGGGATTCAGGCGCGGGCGATTCGGGTACAGATCGCGGGCGATCGCCTCGAAACCGTTCTTTTTGTAAGATCGATCGCGACCCATTCACCCTAAATCCTTCAGTTGCAACTATGCTAGACCTTTCCAAGCGCGTCGGCGCCGAACCCGGGACGTTGTGCGATCGCCTTTTCCAAAACAGCAGATCGATCTGGGAACGACAGTTCGACCATCCCTTTGTCGAAGCCTTGGGGAATGGCAGCTTACCTCGGGAAAACTTCGAGTTTTACATCCTTCAAGATGCCCGTTTTCTCGAACAACTCACCAAAATTTTCGCCGCCGGGGCGATCGCCAGCGACGAACCCGCCGTCATGGAAAAAATGTGCCAACTCGCCCTCGACACCATCCGCGTCGAACGGGAACTGCACGAAACCTTCGCCCGCGAGTTCGGTTTGACGATCGCACAAATGGAGGCAACCCCCCTCGCTCCGACCAATTACGCTTATACAAGACATCTATTGAGCGTCGTTAACAACGGTACTTTACCCGAAATTATCACCGCCACTCTCCCCTGTGCCTGGATTTATGCCGAAATCGGCAAGCACTTTGTGAGCCTCGGCGACCCGCCCGCCGACCATCCCTATCGCAATTGGATTCAAACCTACGCCGATCCCAGCTTTGAAGAAGTCGGAACGTGGTTGCGGACTACCCTCAATCGCATCACCCCCGAGGATGAGAAAACGTTCCGCCGTCTCGATGAAATTTTCACAATTAGCAGTCGCTACGAGTGGATGTTTTGGGAAATGGCGTGGACTTTAGAAGCCTGGAAACCGGAAATTTCTTAATGTTTGTACCGGGGGTGTTCTGGTTGCGCCCCCGGAAGCGAATAAATGTTACATTTCCCGAGACAATTTCTCAAAAGTAGAATACGATCGAGCCAAACTTTGAAAAGGTGCTATCCCGGCGCCATCCGATCGCCCATCCCCAATGATGGAAATCACATCATGGATAGAAACGAGTTTAAACGCTTTTTTCGCGCCTGCAATCCCAGCAAAACCATCTGGATTGAGAGACCCGAGGATAGAGATTATTACATTGATTTTACTTCCGTCAGAGGCTCAGATATTGTCGAACAACTCGGAGAAACGATCTCCCTCCTTTCTCCAGATCCGACTTGTCAGCTTTTCACCGGACATATTGGTTGCGGTAAATCGACCGAGTTATTGCGCTTAAAATTCGAGCTAGAAAAACAAGGTTTTGTTGTCGTTTATATCGACACCCGTGACGAGTTGGAAATGGGAGATGTGGACGTCACCGATGTTTTGCTGGCGATCGCCCAAAAAGTTCTCGATACTTTAGAACAGCAAAGCCTCGACCTCAAACCCGGTTATTTTAACGAGCTTTTAGAACAATGCGTGCAGTTTCTGCTCACCCCCATCGAACTGAAAGCGGAAATGGAGTTTAATCCAGAAATTTCTTTTCTTGGCGCTAAAATGAACCTGGGTAAAATTGTCGCCAAAACTAAAGATAGTCCGCAAGTGCGCGATCGCCTGCGCGACTATTTAGAACCGAAAACGAATACCTTACTACAAGCAATTAACGGCGATTTAATCCAACCTGCTAACGTTCAATTACACAAGCAAGGAAAAGAAGGACTGGTCATTATTATCGACAGCCTCGATCGCGTAGATAATCGCAAACGACCGGATGATAAAAGTGCTGTTGAATATTTATTTATTACCCGAGGAGAACAGTTAAAGGAATTAAAATGTCATGTAGTTTATACCATCCCCCTCGTGTTGATGTTTTCTAACGAACGGGAAGCATTAAAACAGCGTTTGGGGGGAGGTAATGCGCCGATGGTCTTACCGATGGTTCCGGTGAAGTTAGCCGACGGTCAAAACTGTGAAAAAGGGTTAGAATTATTAAGACAGGCGATTTTAGCCCGCGCTTTTCCCAAACTGTCGCCAAAAGAACGGCGCGATCGCATCACCGAGGTTGTTGACCGTCCCGAAACCCTCGATCTCCTCTGTCGTATCAGTGGCGGTCACGTGCGAAATTTACTCAGTTTGTTATTTCGCTGTTTGCAACAAAGCAAGCAATTACCGATTACCCGCGATCGCCTCGAAATTGCCATTCGTCAAGAACGAGATGACCTGATGCTGGCAATTACCGAACTGGAATGGGAGTTACTTAAAAAAGTCTCGCAAACTAAAAAAGTGACCGGAGAAGATCAATATCAAATCCTTTTAAGGAGTTTATTCGTTTTTGAATATCGAACCAACGAATTCGGTCGCTGGTTCGATCTCAATCCCCTCTTAGAAGGCGCCCCCGAACTCACATAAAATTTCCCAAAGTTTCCTTTTCAAAAGCCCCCTTTCTCAACGGCAACTGGGGGGATTAAACTCACCCCAAACTTCCATATAGCATTTTCCTCTGCTATGCAAGACATTTAGATCCCCCTAAATCCCCCTTAAAAAGGGTGACTTTCCTCTAGATCCCCCTAAATCCCCCTTAAAAAGGGGAACTTTCCTCTAGATTCCCCTAAATCCCCCTCGCCAGGTAGGGGTTGGGTTACCAAACCCCTACTTTCCTCCTTCCCCCCTAACCCTCCTTCGCCCCCCTTTCAAAGGGGGGTTGGGGGGGATAGAAGGGGATCGGCACTGTACCTCATAAGATGCCCGAGTGCTGTATAAAAAACCATGGACACCGCACACAATGCAGGGACACTCGACCCCAACAGCGAACAAATTCTAGATCAAATTATTAATACTCTAGAGTTATCTGAGGGAGAATTTGCTCTAATTTTTGCGCGCTGCAACTTCAGGGACTTTCGACAGCAATCGATCCGCCGCTTGCAGGAAAAATCCCCTTTTCCTATTCTCGAAATTCCTCTAGAAAACCCGATCGCCGATCTGTACAGTCCGATCGCGAGGGCGATCGCCGAAACTCCTGCTAAAGCGGTCATGGTTTATGGATTGGAAGAACTGACAGAAATTGAATCAATTTTAAGTGCTACCAATCACGCGCGAGAACAGTTTCGGCAAAACTTTGCATTCCCTGTCATTATTTGGGTCAATAACGAGGTTTCTAAACAGTTTACTCGGGTCATTAAAGATTTTAAAAATTGGGGAATTAGTCTCAATTTTTTGATGAGCGACGATCGCCTGTTGCAATTTTTAAAAGATCGAGGAGAAAAAGGGTTTAAAATCATCATTGAAGGCGGGGAATTGATGTCCCCCGAGGAAATTTTTAGTCCCGTCGAACAACAAGAAATCAACTTTGC
>NZ_JAEOXH010000003.1:894866-1008182 GCF_016632315.1 Oxynema mangrovii CENA135
GTTACCGCAGTGGCCTTCAGCCCCGACGGCCAAACCCTCGCCTCCGCCAGTAGGGACAACACGGTGAAGTTGTGGAATTTCGATTTGGCAGATCTAATTGAACACAGTTGCACTTGGCTGGAGGACTACAACACCAGCCATCCGGATACTCTAAGCGAGTTGCGAGTGTGCCAGACTCCCGAGCGCTTGAAAGAGGCGGCTCCCTCAGTGGTCGAGCAAGCCGAACAACTCGTACAATCCGGTCGGTTTGAGGAAGCAATTGCCAAATTCGATCGAGCAAAACAGTGGGATCCAAAATTAACTTTCGATTCTCACCAAAAAGCAGCGCCGGCCTTAGTCAAACAAGCGCAAAATTTGGCGCTCCAAGGAAAAAGGCATGAAGCCATTGCCAAATTTAAAGAAGCCCAAAATCTCGACCCTAATCTCGATCTCAATCCTGATACTGAAGAAGTAGAGACAGATGCAGAAATAGTGGCCAATCAATTTGCCAATCAATTTGCTGCTGTGAAAAAACGTGGGGAAGCAACCACGTTAGCCAACGAGGGAAACCTCGACGAAGCCATTGCCACATTTAAAGAAGCCCAAAATCTCGACCCCGATATCGATCTGATTCCGTATACCCAAAAAGTAGAGACAGATGCAGAAATAGTTGCCAAGCGATTCGCGGCTGATAAAAAACATGAAGAAGGAACTAAATTAGTGAAAGAGGGGCAACTCGATAAAGCGATTGCCAAATTTAAAGAAGCACAGAACCTCAATCCGGATATCGATCTAATTTTCGACAACAGTGATGAACAATATAAACAGCTCGAAATAGCTGTTCGCTACTTGGCTACCATTGAAAAATTCAAGGAAGGCGAATCATTAGCAGAAAAGGGAAAAATCGATGAAGCACTTGCCTTGTTTAAAGAAGCTCAAAACCTCGATCCGAATGTAGAACAGGCTAGTTCTTGGAATACCCTTTGTCGTTCTGGTGCGCTCCGAGGTCACGCGGCTGAGGTGCTGTTTGCTTGTGACACAGCAGTCACTTTAGAACCAGAAAATGCTGACTATAAAGATAGTCGCGGTTTGGCGAGAGCGCTGACGGGCAACACCGAAGGGGCTATACAAGATTTCCAAGCATTTCTCGACTCGACCGATGACAACTCAGCACAGTTCTGGCGAAAAGTATGGATTTATTACCTCGAAAACAAGAAAAATCCATTTCCGGAACAGGAGTTACAACGTTTGTTAGATGAATGATTCTTTTCAAATTGCGATGACGATTGTTTCCGGTCTTTTACTTACTTGCAGTTACAATCTGGAGACACCGGGTTTCTTGCTTATCGCTCTTGCATTATGAGGGAAAATCACCCCAAATCTCTTTTAAAAGAGTAACTTTTGGTAAGTTTTCTAGAGGTTTATAGAGCCATCCTAAAATAGTTGGAAATCAAGGTCACTACTCGCATAGGATAACTACAGTATTTTTCTCCCTCGTTCCCCCCTTTCTAAGGGGGGTTAGGGGGGATAAAAACCATACCTCATCAGACACCCGAGTGCTGTATAGTTAATAACTATTTCCAAATTTTCTCAAAAGATAAAACAAAACCGGGTAAAATTTCTTCTCCAGATAAAGTGGCTGGTTTCTCAAAAACTTGTTTATCCTGTCCCGGTCGATAGACCTCGACGCGATGGGTTTCTCGGTCGATTAACCAAGCCAATTTCACCCCATTTTCGATATATTCTTCGAGTTTAGCCTGTAAAGTGCTGAGGCGGTCGGTGGGCGACTTCAACTCCAAGACAAAATCCGGTGCAAGGGGTGGAAATTTCTCTTTTTCTGGCGCTGTCAGTCCTTCCCATCGCTCTAATTTTATCCAGGCCAAATCGGGAGAACGGTTGGCGCCATTGGGCAATTTAAAACAGGTGGAAGAATCGAATAACTTCCCTAATTGGGTTTGGCGGTTCCAAATGCCAAATTCGATTAATAATTCTGCATTGCAATTCCCCGTTTCTCCTCCGGTCGGCGACATGATGAGGATTTCTCCATTGGCGTTGCGTTCAAATTTGAGTTCGGGATTGGCGCGACAAAGTTGATAAAATTGTTCGTCATCAATTGGGGTGATTGAATTTAAATCAATTGTAATTGTATTCATTTTTGTTTTGAGGTGATTTTAAGTTACAGCACTCTGGCGTCTGATAAGGTACAGTGCGGATCCCCCCTAACCCCCCTTAGTAAGGGGGGAATGAGGAAAGTGTCCCTTTTTAAGGTTTAGGGGGAATGAGGAAAGTGTCCCTTTTTAAGGTTTAGGGGGAATGAGGAAAGTCACCCTTTTTAAGGGGGGTTTAGGGAGGACGAGGACAGTCACCCTTTTTAAGGGGGATTTAGGGGGATCTAAATGTCTTGCAGAGCAGAGGAAAATGCTGTATTTCTCTTAGAGATTGTCGATAAAACAAACATTAAAAGTCATGTTTGAGAGTCCTGTAGGGGTTTGGTGACTAAACCCCTAGATTCTTTGATATTTTCTTGATAAAAAGTCTCTTAGATGGCCATCACGAATGTTGTTGTAAAATTGATGAGTTTTAGGAATACGGCAATTCTGTGTCCCTACAGGGATTCCTGACGATCGCTGGATGAAACAACTTAGAGAGGATAGCTATATTTTAAAGCGGTTATTTTCGCCAAGGTAGGAAGCGGTGGAATCACGATCGCCCCGTGACTGAATTACTGGCAGGTCGGGGAGGTGGGTAGGATGTCCGGGGTACGGGGTTCGGGCTGGCTCGAATAGCGACACGAAGGGGACGAGGGGCTATACTCGGATGAGCAGAGGACGATCGCGGAGTAAGCACCGATGCAGGGAGTAGCCAACGCTGTCAGTTTGACGTTTCAACCTCTCCTCGACCCGCCGACAGTGGGGGTAGAGGAACCGGAAAATCTCAAAGCAGCTTTCACGATTTTTCTGCACTTAGTGCAGTTGGAGTTAGAGGATGCGGGGCTGGAGGCGGGGGCGATCGCCCAATATCGCGAACCGTTCCAAAGATTTCTCGATCGCCCGTCGGTCAAAACCACCTTACTCTCGGCCTTCACGCCGCAAAGCTCGACCCTGGAACTCGAAATTTTTCCCCGATCCTGGGCGGACCTGCACTTACCGCCGTTGCCGGATCTGTGGAGTTGGTCCGATCTGGCTCGCGCTTACTTGCAAAAAGTGAAAGCGCTCGCCTACGCCCAATCCGTCTGCCAGCGCCTCGAAAGTCCCGACGCGCAAGACAGTTTAACCCGCGAAACCCTCAAAACCCGCATTTTTGGCGAACGCTGGTTTGACGAAACCTGGCACGAAATCCTCGTGGAAATTGTGGCGATCGCCGATCGCGAACTGGCTGGCGAACTGATCGACTATTTACTCCACCTCGACGGCAAAAACGCCAATTTCCTCAACCTGTTTCTCGCCGCCACCTGCCTCGCCAGTCGCGGCGATCGCGCCGAAATGGCTCCCCTCACCGCCACCGTGCGCGATCGCCTCCGGCAGTTGTGCGATCTGCCTTCGGCGTCCCTACGCGATCGCCGCGACGCCGACCGTCACTTCCCGATCGCCCTCAAAGCCGTCAGCGCGATCGCCAACCTCTCTCCCCAAGATCCCGACACCCTCCACTGGCTGCAAACCCTCGCCCAGTCCGACGCCTACGACTCGATCCGCATGAGCGCCGTAGACGAAATCGCCCGAGGCTGGAACCGCGATCCCGACACCCTCCAGTGGCTCGAAACCCTCGCCAAAACCCCCGGTTCCGACATTACCCGCGCCAGTGCCCTGCGCGGACTGGCCACCTACGCCCCCAAAAATTCGGCCACCGAACCCTTACTCAAAACCCTGATTAAAGACGATCGCGACTGGTTGGTACGCGAAGCCGCCGTCGAAGCCCTCGCCCAACATTATCGAGACGATCGCGACACCTTCTCCCTCCTGCAAACCCTCGCCACGGGCGATCGCGAACCGGACGTGCGCGAAACGGCGGCCCGCGAACTCGCCCACACCTACCCCGATCGCCCCGAAACCCTGTCCGTCCTCCAAACCCTCGCCCGGGAAGATGCCGATTGGCGCGTGCGTCGCAGCATCGTCCGCGAACTGGCCGCCGAATGGCTCAATCGACCGGAAACCGAAGCAAAGGTCGAAACATTACTGCGCGAAATCGCCACCACCGATGTCGATTGGCACGTGCGCCGACGGGCGATCGAGGAGATCGCCCGTATGAGAATCACCCCCGGAGATCGCCTCGACTGGCTCAAACAGCGCGCGATCGCCGAAGACATCTGGCAAGTGCGCGTCAGCGCCGTGCAAGCCGTGGCCGCCCAAGGGTGCGATCGCCCCGACACCGCCCCCTGGCTGGGCGATCGCACCCAAACCGATGCCGATTGGCAGGTGCGCATCGCCGCCGTCGAGCAACTGGTCACCGGATGGTTCGATCGCCCGGAAACCCTCAGCCTCCTGCAACGTACCACCAGCGGCGATCGCTCTTGGCAAGTGCGCGAAGCCGCCCTTCACGAACTCGTCAAAGGGTGGAAAGGCGAAACCGATACCATCGAAACCCTCGAAACTTTGGCCGTCGAAGACCCCAGTTCCGATGTCAAAATGGCCGCCCTCAGCGAACTCGCCACCGGATATTACGGTCGCCCGGAAACCCTCACCTTACTGCAAGAGCGGGTCGAGTCCGATCCCCATTGGGACGTGCGGATCGTGGCGTTGCAAGAACTCGCTGCCGGATGGTTTGACGATTCGGAAACATTTTCACTCCTCAAAAACTGTGCCGGATCCGATGAAAATTGGGCCGTTCGTTTGGCCGCGATTAAAGAACTGTTTCGCGGCTGGATCGAACTGCCAGAAACCATCGCCCTTCTCAAAGAACGGGCCATTAGAGATGAAGATTCCTTCGTCCGTCATGCGGCCCTTCAATATCTCGCCCGAGGCATGACTGACGAGGGTTTATTATTTGAATTTCTGCGCGATCGCGCCACCCAAGACCCGTTTAAATCGCCGGAAGATGGCAAACTCAATCCCCGACAAACTGCTTTAGAATGTTTGTGCGATCGCTATGGCGATCGTCCCGAAACCGTGCAACTTTTGCGCGATCGCCAGACCCAAGATACCGATCCTGCAGTTCGCCAGTTTGCCGAAAAAATTGTAGGAGAGTGGGGATTGTAGATTGTAGATTTTCAGATTTTCTAATTTTCTAATTTTCGATAGAGACTCGTTTCTGGGAAAGCGGGCAAGACACCCGCACCACAAACTTTCTACCCCCTCCCCCCTCTTGACTCCTGCGTCCCACAACCTCCCCCAACTATGGAATTTCTCACGATCGTACTCGCCGGACTGCTCGGCCTCGGTTCTCCCGTCGGCACCGTGTTCGATACCGCAGCCGAGAAAGCCGTTCTTTCCGGCCTTCATTCTGCCGACAATTTGACCGTTCGCATGGACAATTCCCCTAACTACCTTTGGTTTGGGGGCAAGATCGATCGCCTGCGGGTGGCGGGGCGCGGATTGTATCTCACTCCCGACTTGCGGATCGATACATTAGAGTTGGAAACCGATCGCCTCAACGTAGACCTCGATCGCCTGCGCGAAGAAGGAAGCGAATCGTTACCGCTCTTTTTGCGCGAACCCCTTCAAGGGGCCGTGCGTCTGGTCTTGACGGAAGCCGACCTCAATCGCTTTATTCAGTCCCCCGCCTTTCTCGAACAAGTTGGCGTCGTGGGCGAACAAATCGCCGAAGGAACCCCCGCCGAAGCCCAGGGCGATCGCTACGAAGTCGTCAACCCGCGATTGGACTTCCTCGGCAACGATCGCCTCGCCTTCCAAGTAGAAATCCGCGATCGTCGCGATGGGGAAAGTTTGCAGGTTCGGGTCAATTCCGGTTTAGCGGTAATTTCCGGACATCGCCTCGAACTGGTCGAACCCAAGATCTCACTCGGCGATCGCGAATTGCCCCCGAAGGCGATCGAATTGATTGCCAAAGCGGTTAGAGAACGTGCAAACTTGCAACAATATGAAGACCGGGGCTTACTCGCCCGGATTTTGAAATTTTCGATGACCGACGAGGCGATCGAAGTCGCGGGATTTATCAAAATTCAAGATGCCAGTGCACCCGTCTCGCCGTGAGGGCGATCGTCGCTTTTCTGGAAATTCGGGGGAATTGGTTGTAGTTTTGAAAGGGTTGTCATGGCGAGGCATCACCTCGAAAACACCGGGACAATATCGATCTTGCTTTTGTCCCGTTCCGGGTTGACCCGGGGGCAGTCACGGCCTCCAACATCGGCAGGTTTGTAGATTTATTCCTGTTTTTTAGTCGAGGGGATCGCAGATCCGACCGTCGCGATCCTCCTGACTCTTTCGGAGTCGCCGAGCGAACGGGGTTGAGCGCGAGCAACCGAGGGGGACGGCGCGCCCAACCTTATCCGGTTCGGGTTTCGCCCCGCGATCGCCCGATTGAGATCGACTATTCTCGAATCCAAAAGGAGACATTGATATCATGCAAAACCAACCAAACACGCGCCGCATTCCCGTCGGGATTGTCGCCCTCGGTGCCACTGTCGCGATCGCGGCAGGGGGTGCTACGGCTTGGTGGGTTCTCAAATCGCAACCCTCTGCAACCCCCGACCCCAGTCCCACCGCCACCGTCGCACCGCAAACCGAGACCCCCGCGACCCTAACGACTGAAGCGCAAAAGGTAGAAATTTATTTGCTCAAAGATACGGGAACCGAGTTTCAGCTCGAATCGACCCCGGTTTCCGTAGAAGCCTCTGCCGAACCCGACGCCTTGTTGAGAGCCGCTTTCGAGCGTTTATTTTCTCAATCCGGTGAAGTTCGAGGGTTCAGCGCCATCCCGCCGGAAACGAAGTTACTCGGCATTAGCGTTAAAGACAACGGAGTCTTCGTCGATTTGTCTGCTGAATTTACCAGTGGGGGCGGCAGTAGTTCGATGATGGGTCGCTTGGGACAAATTGTTTACACGGCCACCAGTTTAAATCCCAATGCTCCCGTGTGGATTTCTGTCGGCGGAGAACCCTTAGAACTGCTCGGCGGTGAAGGATTGGAAATTCCCCAACCGATCACCCGGGAGATTTTCGATCGAGAGTTTTCGCTTTGACGTCCTCCCCGCTCTCAAGAGACGGGGATTCTCAACATCACTATTTTTTCTCTTTCGACAAGTCGGCTTATCTGTTTGGGTTTCCCCATCCAGACAGAGGCCAATCTCTCCAGAGACGTTACTTTTTGCTCGTGAAACTTAAGGCTCGGAATTGACGGGCTTGTTCTTCGATGCGGGCGGCGAGGCGATCGCACACCAAATTACACAGGTCAAAAATCAGGGGATCCTCGACGCGGTAGTAAGCAGAAGTGCCTTCACTCCGACGGCTGAGGATCCCCGCTTGCAACATCACTTTGAGGTGTTTGGAGACATTCGCCTGACTGGTATCGGTCGCTTCGACGAGTTCTTGAACGCATTTTTCACCGTCACGTAAGAGATTTAAGAGCTTTAAGCGCATCGGCTCGCTCAAGATACTAAAGTAGTCCGCAACGTACTGTACGACTTCTTGGGGAACAGGTTGCGCGATTTTCATGGGAAATTAACCTGAAATGACCGATCTAACTATCTTAACAGTTAAAAGGTTTATGACAATAGAGTGATTAAAGCAAAACCTTGTCGGGCAGGGGCGATCGCCTAGGGTCTCCAAAGGAGAATCGCCTCTCGTCCGAATCGAGCCCGTACCGAGAAGCGAACGACAAGTGGCACCGGGCGATCGCCTCCCCAGACGAAACCCCCGAGCCTCAAGGGTTATCCCCCCATCCCCGGGCGACACCACGTTTAGCCCTCGGGATTGACCCGCATCAACACTTGACCGTATTCGACGGATTCTCCGTTTTCGACTAAGATTTCCATCACCTGTCCGGAGACCTCCGCTTCCAGTTCGTTCATCAGTTTCATCGCCTCGATAATACAGACGCTTTGACCGACACTGATGCGATCGCCCACCGACACAAACGGCGGTTCGTCCGGTGCGGGGGCGCGATAAAACGTACCCACCATCGGCGAAGCAATCTCCACCCACTGGCGATCGTTCGGCGTCGGCGGTGGCGAAGCGGGAGTCGGCGACGGAGTGGGCGCAGGGGTGGCGGGAGTCGCGGGGGCGGGCGCGACGGGAGCGCTCGGCGTGCCTTCACCCGTCGCCAATCCCGAGACCTCCACCGCCGGAGTGGGTGCCCCCGAAGCGGCAACCGTTCCCCCGAGGGGGCCTTTACGCACGGTCAGCTCAAAATCATCACTTTTTAAAATCAGTTCGGAAATATCGGTCCGATCGACCGTTGCGAGCAGTTCGCACAGTTGACTGAAGTCAAATACCACAGTGTTTTCGATCCCGTTAAATCAGCATGAAAGCAAACCCAGCAGATCGCTCGGCTGCTTTAAAATATCTTTCTCGGTTGGCGCCGAGAAAGATCGCGCAGTGCTTGAGAAATTCAAAGCCCCGTCGTCGAGCGCGTCTGGGAGTAATGCACTCCCGACTCGTCACCATGAGGGGCTGTTGAAGTGGAGAGCTGGCGCTTCGGTTTATTCGCGACCTAGATAAGTGTCGTTGCGAGTATCGATTTTGATGCGTTCTCCAATCGAAATAAACAGGGGAACCATCACCTGGGCGCCTGTTTCGACGATCGCGGGTTTGTTCCCGCCAGTCGCTGTATCGCCTTTAACTCCGGGTTCGGTTTCGGTCACTTCCAAAACGACCGAATTCGGAAGTTCGACTTCCAGCACCTGGCTTTCCCAACGGACGACATTGACGTCCATCCCTTCCTTGAGATACTTCACGCGATCGCCGATTTGCTCGGTTTGCAGGCGTGTTTCCTCAAACGTTTCCATATCCATAAAGACGAACTGATCCGCATCTTTATAGGTATATTGCATCGTGCGCTTTTCTAGCGTCGCTTGAGGAACGGTTTCCCCAGCTCGGAACGTGCGCTCGACAACGCTCCCGCTTTGCACATTTTTGAGTTTCGTGCGCACGAAAGCAGAACCTTTTCCGGGTTTGACGTGAAGGAATTCAACTACCCGCCAGACCGCACCATCTAATTCAATCGTGACCCCAGTGCGAAAGTCATTACTCGAAATCATCTATCTTTCTCGGGCAGAACAATCGGCATCTAATTGTACCGCGAGGGAGGTCTTCTCCTTCCATTCAAAATCGATCCCGACCGATTCGACGAGTCGCGATCGCGCGATCGCCCCTCCCATCAACCCCTTGCGCTCCTCTAATTGTCCGCAAAAACCCACGAGATCCCACGGTTTCTCCCTCGGCGCGTCCAAGAAACCCACCCCTCTATATGGCAAGATAATTTCATGCCGTGTCAAGGAGTCAGGGATAAATCAATGCTTCTTTGGAGCAAAAAAATAAAAAATTTACTACGGACTGGGCTGAAAACCTCAGTCGTACTCCTGCTGATGGTCAGCCTCTCCCTCGGACTGAGTTCGGCATGGTGGGACTTATCCGGAGGCGACTCCGGACGCACCAGCCGCCTCGCTCAAGGAGATGCGATCACCGATGCGAAAGCGCTCTTGCGCTACGCCTTACCCATCGATAACGATACGATCCGCGACATTCAACAAAACCTCGAAGATATTTCCTATCAACTGCGCGGCAAACGTTGGGGGCCGATTTCCTCCGATCTCCGTCGGATCTCGATGGCCCTCGATACCCGCGCCTCGGATATCCTCGACAGCATTCCCGAAGACCGACAAGCTCAAGCAAAACCCCTGGTCGAACAACTCCGTCAGGGACTCGGCGACCTCGAAGCGGCTGTCGAAGTTAAAGATCGACCCGCTACTCAGGAAGCACGCGATCGCCTCCTCGCCTCTGTCGGTCAACTCGAACAGATGATGGTCACCGGGTTTCCTTTTGAAGTTCCCGAAGAATACGCCCATCTTCCCCAACTTAAAGGTCGCGCCACCGTGGCGATCGAAACTGATAAAGGTCCGATTACCGTCGTCGTTGACGGCTACAGTGCCCCCGTTACCGCCGGAAACTTTATCGATCTCGTCCAACGCGGCTTTTACGACGGTCTCGAATTTATTCGCTCGGAAGGCAACTACGTCCTGCAAACGGGCGATCCCCCCGGTCCCGACGAGGGCTTTATCGATCCCAAAACGGGTGAATATCGCAATATTCCTTTAGAAATTTTAGTCCGAGGTGACGACCAACCCACCTACGGCATCACTTTAGAACAAGCAGGTCGCTATCAAGAGAATCCCGTCTTACCTTTCTCGGCTTATGGCGCCGTCGCAATGGCCCGACCGGAAATCGATCCCGATGGCGGTTCTTCCCAATTCTTCTTCTTCTTGTTCGATCGCGAACTCACTCCTCCAGGCTTCAACCTTTTGGACGGTCGTTATTCCGTTTTCGGTTATGTCGTCGAAGGTGAAGACATTTTAGAAGAACTCAAGCAAGGAAATAAAATTATTTCAGCTAAAACGATCGAAGGATCTGAAAACTTGGTCGAACCCTAAGCGCATTTCTTTCTAACTTCGTTTAACTCTAAAAGGTCTGGGCCAGTCTTCGGTCTAGACCTTTTGGTATTTTAGATTTTAGATTTTAGATTTTAGAGATGAAATCGGCGATCGCGCTCCCAACTTGGGGTAGGTAAAAATCTTGAAATATAGGGGGTTATAGGGGGTTATAAGGGGTTTACATTTAGGGTCGGGATGTTCGAGTCATCTCCCACGGGTGGAGCTAGCTTCCTGAGCTATCGCCCAACTCCCGCAGCCATCCAGGCAGACTGACTGAAGTTAAGTTAAACTGAAAATAAAAGCGAAAGCACGATCGCCCCACAGATTGTCAACAATAGATCCTCGTTTTCAACATTTCGCGATCGAAGCGAACGAACACTAAAATAATCTTAAAAATTATGGCCATTATTCAATTATTTTTCTTCGTAATTTTCGCATCTATTCTATTTTTCATCGTCAGCGCGCTCCTGCGCGCCAATGAAAATCAACGGCGATTGGAAAAAGCATTTTACCATCTACTAGAAAGAGAGAAATGTAGAATTTCTACTATTCAATTGTCCGTCGTCGCTCAAGTGGATGCCGACATCGCCAAACCGTATTTAGAACGGCAAGCAAAAGCATTTGGAGCCACCTTAGAAGTCGATGTCGATGGGGATCCGTTCTATCGCTTTCCTAAATTGCGTCCGTCGGATTCGGCGTTGGAATAAAGAAAGATCGAAATCAAGGTTGAAAATAACAACAGCAAGGGTGAGTTTGATGGCGAATGACGATCGCAGCGTCCGGCGAGTGCGCGATCTCGGCGAACAAGGAATTTTACAGTGTTTGTATCAATTTTGTCCGGCGGATTTAGTCGGTGACGATGCGGCGACGATCGCCCTGACCCCAGACTTGGGCGATTCCCTCGTGGTCACCACCGACGTACTCGTCGATGGGGTTCATTTCAGCGATCGCACCACTTCCCCAGAAGATGCGGGATGGCGCGCCGTCGCCGCCAACTTATCCGATTTAGCGGCAATGGGAGCCACTCCGATCGCGATTACCGTCGGTCTCGCCCTCACGGGAGAAACCCGTCTGTGCTGGGTTGAAGGACTGTATCGGGGGATGGTCGCTTGTCTCGATCGCTATCGAACCGCGATCGCCGGAGGGGATGTCTGTCGTTCCTCGGTCAATACGGTCTCGATTACGGCGTTCGGTCGAGCTGATGGCGCACGGATCTGGCGGCGGGACGCGGCCCGTCCCGGGGATGCGATCGTAGTGACGGGGTGGCACGGCGCCTCGCGGGCGGGTTTGGAACTGCTCCTCGATCCCGACCGGGGAAAGGCTTTGAGTGCGGAAGATCGCGCCGATTTGATTCGAGCGCACCAGCGACCGAAACCGCGTCTCGACGTTCGGGAAGCTTTACGGGCGGCGATCGCCGAAAACCAGCACGACAGCCAGACCCGGAGTTATGCGGCGATGGATACCAGCGACGGGTTAGCCGATGCGATCGTGCAAATTGCGCGAGCGAGTGGCGCGGGCGCCCGCTTGGAGCGATCGCAACTGCCCCAACCCGACAGTCTCAGCCAACTGGCGGCTCCGGAACAGGCACTCAACTGGGTACTTTACGGTGGCGAAGACTTCGAGCTCGTCCTTTGTCTGCCCCCGGCGATCGCGCGATCGCTCCTCTCTCGTCTCGATGCCGAAGCGCGAATCGTCGGTGAAGTCACTCGGGAGCCTGGGGTTTACTTAACGAGGATCCCTGGAAGCTGTCGCGAACAAGAACTGACCCTCAAGAGAGGATTCCAACATTTTTAGCTCTGAAAATTGCAACATCGATCGAAATTGCAACAGCCAGAATTTCAACGAAAAAGCGAGTGACGAACCTTGAAGATTCTTGCAAATCACTCAAAGTTCAACACTCACTTTTCAAAAAAGATTATAGCTTTAAGCGCTCCACTTTTGAGCCACTAATTCGGCCAAGTCAACCACCCGTTGGCTGTAACCCCATTCGTTATCGTACCAAGCCACAACTTTGACCAGATCGCCATCCATGACCATCGTCAAGCTGGAATCGACGATCGAAGACGCATCGTGTCCCCGGTAGTCCGAAGAGACCAACGGTTCGTCGCTGTATTCCAAAATTCCGTTGAGCGAACCGTTCGCCGCTTCGTGCAGGACTTCGTTGACCTGCTCGGCAAAGGTCTTTTTCTCAACTTGAGCGACGAAATCGACCACGGAAACATTGGGGGTAGGAACGCGCATGGCAATCCCATTGAGTTTGCCCGCCATATCTGGAATCACGAGAGAGACGGCTTTAGCGGCTCCCGTGGAGGTCGGAACGATGTTGATCGCGGCAGCACGAGCGCGTCGCACGTCGCGGTGGCTGGCATCGAGCAAGCGTTGGTCGCCCGTGTAACTGTGGGTGGTGGTCATCGTCCCTTTGATGATGCCAAAGTTGTCATGAATGACTTTAACCACCGGAGCCAAACAGTTCGTCGTACAGCTTGCATTACTGACGACGTTGAAATCTTCGTGCTTGTAATTGGCGTGGTTGACTCCCATGACAAAGGTGCCAATTTTACCCCCTTTACCGGGAGCTGTAATCAGAACTTTTTTGGCGCCTGCCTCTAAGTGTTTGGAGGCTCCCTCTTCGGTAACAAAAACGCCAGTCGATTCGATCACCAAATCAACTCCCCAGTCAGCCCAGGGCAAGTTTAATGGATTGCGATCGGAAACGCATTTAATCGTCTTGCCGTTTACGGTGATGGAATTTTCATCGGCACTGATTTCAGCATCCAATTTCCCCAGCATCGAATCGTATTTCAAAAGATGGGCGTTCGTTCTGGGGTCAGAGGTATCGTTCACTCCAACTATTTCTAGTTGACTGTTGGTTCTGGTTAGCCAGCAGCGCATGAAGTTGCGTCCGATGCGTCCAAAACCGTTGATCGCTACTCTAATCACTGCGTCTTGCCCCTTTGTCTACTTAAAAATGCCTATTGTTGAACCCGATCATATCGCAAAGGCTGTACGATTCGATACTCGTTTCCAAGGGTTGGCTCATATTCAGGGTTGGACCGTCGGAGTGTGGTGGTTCGACGGCGATCGCTCAATGGCGGTAGAGATTCTGGCTTTCAATATAGATTCTAACGGCGTCGGCCAGACTCTCGCACGGCCAATTCCCTTGGCGCCGCGATCGACGAATTGCAGTGGATGAAACGGCAATTCCGGGTAAGTCTAAAATTTGCCAGTGAAGGGTCAGACCGAGGCGGCTAAATTCGGCGGCCACCCGTTCGGCGAGATCGGTGGTGGGATCGGGGAAATTCTCCGCACGATCGCGGACGAGAGGGCGCGGTGCGACCAACCAGCGACAGGCATCGACGAGGTCTCGGGCGCGGTACCATTTGGGCAATTTGGCAAAAGCATCGGCGCCGAGAATCCAACTCCACCGGGTATCCGGATAGGTTCGGCAGAGGGTGAGAAAGGTGTTAATGGCATAAGAGTGGGAAGCACTCGACCCATTCGGATCGCAAAATAGAGCAAATTCAGGACGATCGGCGATCGCCAATTCGACCATCTTGCAACGATGTTCGTAAGCCGACGGCGAGACTTTGAGCGGATGGGGCGGACGGCGATCGGGTAACCATAGAACTACATCGAGTTGAGCTTGCGTCAATGCCGCCTCGGCCACGATCGCGTGACCCCGATGGACGGGATCGAAGGTGCCGCCGAAAATACCTATTTTTTGCATCGATACGCTGCCGTGCAAGAGAGGGCAATGAGTTGTTTTCCAACAAATTCTCCCGATTTGTGGCGATCGCGATTGAAGGCGGTACGAGAGTTTAAACAATCCCTCTACGTTTCGATTGTCCGCCTCCCTTGTTTCCGGGATTTAGCGTTCTTACCCGTCGCTGATTTTTGGCGATCGAACTGCCCTCTGGCGGGTATAGTGTTGTCAAAAAGCCATCTCGGGCGGACTAATTTCAGATCCTCTAGGGACGGTCGTTCGGACAGTCGGGGAGAAGTTGATTTTTGGGGTTACTCTTGTGTTGGTGGCCGCGATTTTTGCCGATCGTTTGCCTGCCAACCCATTCGTTTTTTACCAGGGCTTTCGACGGAACAGGGAGCGCCTCCCAAAAGGGACGACTCTACAGCTAAAAATTCAAGTCCAAGTTGCCTTACTGGACAATTGGGTAGCGATCGCGTTAAAAAATGTCCACAGATAGAAAAAATGTCAGGAATTGACCGTGACAGCCATGTATTTGACTTTACAATCTCCAGAAAGCTCTGGAGCGCTCGCAAGGGATTTGGCCTTCGAGTGTATCGTGAAAAAACAATTCTTGATATGATATCGCGTGTTATTGGCGTGGTGTGGTGTGTAAGGAGCTAAGATGCCGAGTTCTGTTGATTTTAGCGGTAGACCTTTCCATTTCATTGGAATTGGTGGCATAGGAATGTCAGCCCTCGCCTATATTTTAGCGAAGCGTCAGGTTCCTGTATATGGCTCGGACTTGCGATCGAGTCATATCACCCAGCGCTTGCAAGACAATGGCGCTCATATTTTTTGGCGACAAGATGCAAGCAATTTATTATTCTTCGAGAAACTGAATGGAGAACGCCCGGAACCCGCACGGGTCAACGGAGGGGGCATTCCGGGTAACCGTGCGCGTCAACGCTCCACCCCACAACCCGTCAACGGTCAGTCCCCGTCTAACTCGGCTTCTTTGCTGCCACAAGTTGTCTGTTCGACCGCCATTGACGCCAACAACAGCGAATATCGAGCCGCTTTAGATTTAGGCTGTCCGATTTTCCATCGCTCTGACTTGTTAGCTGCTCTGATCGACGATTACGACAGCATTGCCGTTGCTGGAACCCACGGCAAAACGACGACGAGTTCGCTCATCGGTCACCTGCTCCTGCAATGCGGACTCGATCCGACGATTGTGGTCGGGGGTGAAGTGAAAACGTGGGAAGGGAATGCTCGCTTGGGACACAGCCCGTATTTAGTGGCCGAAGCCGACGAATCGGACGGTTCGTTGGCCAAGTTGTCGGCGAAATTCGGGATCGTCACTAATATCGAACTCGACCATCCCGACCACTATCAAAGTCTCGATCAAGTGGTCGAGATTTTTAAAGTGTTTAAAACGCGCTGTGAGGTTTCGATCGGTTGTATCGATTGTCCGACGGTTCGCGAACAGCTCCAACCGTCAGTGAGTTACAGCCTCAATTTGGATTTGGGCGCGGATTACACTGTCGATTGTATCGCTTATCGAGCCGACGGAACTACCGCTCGGGTTTGGGAACGAGGTGAAATTCTCGGCCAGCTTTCCTTACCGTTGTTGGGACACCATAACTTGAGTAATGCGTTGGCGGCGGTAGCGCTCGGACGTTTGTTAGGATTGGAGTTTTCTCAGATTGCGGCGGCGATCGCGACGTTTGCCGGAGCCGCTCGTCGTTTCGAGTTGAAAGGCGAATATAACAGCATTCAGTTCGTAGACGACTACGCGCACCACCCCAGCGAAATCCGCGCTACACTCAATGCGGCTAAACTGCAGACCAAAAGTTTGTCCTCGGGCGATCGCCAACGCACGGTTGCCGTGTTTCAACCTCACCGTTACAGTCGCACCCAGAAATTCTTATCGGAATTTGCCACCGCGTTTGGCGATGCCGATTTGGTCGTGGTTACTGATATTTACAGTGCGGGGGAAGCCAAAATTGAAGGGATCGATGGGGTAACAATTGCCGAGGCGATCGCCAAATACCATCCTGGGGTGCATTATCAAGAAAACCTCGATGCAGTTCGTCAGTTTTTGTGTGAAATCTTACTTCCTGGAGATTTGGTCTTGTTTCTGGGAGCGGGGAATCTCAACCAGATCGTGCCGGAGGTCATGGCATTCTACCAAGAGACGGAGCGAGAAGGTTTGCAAGCTACGCGCCATCGCGCCTAAATTGGAAGCGAACGGACGAGGGAAGTTCTTCAGCGTTCAAAACCCCTGTTTGAGCCAATTTTCGGCATAGGTTTACCAGCATAAAAGCACCATTACTATCATGACACTTTCCCACGAGCAGCTTAGCGCCGTCCCGAGAGCCGAGGCGGTCGTCTCCCCCAAGCCCGAGAATTTTCAGCGAGAAACTCAACGCTCCCCTTACACGATCCCACTTGAAAGTGGCAATTGTGAGATAAAGGCAAATGTTTCTTTGGCAAGTTATACTTCATTTCGCGTAGGCGGTCCGGCAGAGTGGTTTGTCACTCCCAGATCCCTCGACGATATCAAAGCCAGTTTTTCTTGGGCTCGGGAGCGAGGGCTACCCATCACCCTCTTGGGGGCGGGGTCTAACTTGCTCGTCAGCGATCGCGGCCTGTCGGGTCTGACGATCGCCACTCGCCATTTAAGAAAAACTCACTTCGATCCGGAAAACGGGCGCGTGCGGGTCGCCGCAGGCCAATCCCTAGCCCGCTTGGCATGGCAAGCGGCCCAACTCGGTTGGGAAGGGTTCGAGTGGGCGGTCGGTATTCCCGGCACCGTCGGCGGCGCCGTGGTCATGAATGCCGGAGCGCACGGCAGTTGTTGCGCCAACGTCCTCGTCAACGCCCACGTCATGGATCCCCAGGGCAACGTCCGCGTGCTGACCCCGGATCGACTCGGTTATGCTTATCGAACCTCGATCCTCCAAGGGAGCGATTTGCTCGTGGTCGAAGCGACCTTCGCCCTCAATCCCGGCGCCGATCCGGAAAAAGTCCTGGCCACGACCGGGGAACAACTCCAACTTCGCAAATCCACCCAGCCTTACCACTTGCCCAGTTGTGGCAGCGTCTTCCGCAATCCCCAGGGGTCTCCCGGGGCCGGGTGGCTGATCGAACAAAGCGGACTCAAAGGCTATCAAGTCGGTCAAGCCCAAGTTGCCGAACGCCATGCCAATTTTATTCTCAACTGTGGGGGGGCGACGGCGAGCCAAATTTTTGAGCTGATCCGTCACGTTCAAACCCAAGTATCCCAACATTGGTCCTTGGATTTAGAACCGGAAGTTCGCATTCTCGGCGAATTCTAACGATCGCCCGCCCGGCAATCCCCCCCGGGGGTCGGGGTCGCTTCGGGGGACGACGGCGCGATCGAGTTGGATCGAAAATACCGATCGCGCTACACTGAGGGACAACTTCAACATCAGAAAAGCGATCGTCGCTGTTCACCTAATCCATCAAACAATAGAGTCAACCAGTTATGTCAAAAGGACAGGGATTTGGCTTCAGTCTCGGCAAAATGAAAGAACTGACTGAAGCTTTCAAAAAAGCTCAGCAGGTGCAAGAAGGTGCCAAAAAGCTCCAAGAAGAATTAGACCAAATGGAAATCGAAGGCCAAGCCGGGGGAGGTTTGGTTAAAGTCATTCTCAGTGGCAACCAAGAACCGCGTCGCGTAGAGATTTCCCCGGATGCTCTCGGCGAAGGAGCCGACGTGGTTTCCGAATTAGTCACCGCAGCGATGAAAGACGCCTACAACAACTCCACCGCCACCATGCGCGAACGGATGGAAGAACTGACCGGAGGCTTGAACCTCCCCGGTCTGTAACCGACCCCCTTCCTACGCCAACGGCTCCCGAACTCCCAACCGATTTCGACCCCTTCGAGGTCGAAACCTCGGTTCGGCTATCCGGGGTCGTTTTTGTCGATCGCGCAGCCCTCTGGCGGCGATCGCCCCGCTTTCCCTGCGACCATCCCGATCGTACCCATGCCCTACAAACTCCTGTTCGTCTGCCTGGGAAATATCTGTCGCTCTCCCGCAGCCGAAAATATCACTAACTACTTACTGCAACAGCAGAACCTCGACGGTCAAATTACCTGCGACTCTGCCGGAACCATCAGCTACCACAGTGGCAGTCCCCCGGACCGTCGCATGGTCGAAGCGGCAAAAGCCCGGGGAATGACCTTTAGCGGTCGGGCTCGTCGGTTCGAACCCGCCGATTTTGAAAAATTTGACCTGATCTTAGCAATGGATCGGGACAACTACGCCGATATCCTCGCCTTAGATCGCAAGGGCGAATACCACCATAAAGTCCGGATGATGTGCGACTTTTGCCGCCATCACTCCCTCAAAGAAGTCCCGGATCCCTACTACGGCGGTCCCGAGGGCTTCAATCGCGTTATCGACTTGCTGCTCGATGCCTGTGAAGGCTTGCTAGAGGAAATCGCGAGGGAAAGGCTCGATCCCTCGACGACGCCACGATCGCACTAATCCGGGGCGGGACGACCCACCGAGAACCCCCGCTCACAGCAAGGCCCGTTCGATCGCCACCCCCACCAACTGCGCCCGATTTTTGGTCGCCGTTTTTCTTAACAAGCTGCTGACGTATTTTTCGATCGTGCGCGGACTGAGGTGGAGGCGATCGCCGATTTGAGCGTTTGACAGCCCCTCGGTCAGCAAACTCAACACCTGCCGTTCGCGATCGCTCAACACAATTTCAGCCTCGCCGTCGCCGTCTCGATCTTTCCAGCTCGCCGCCGAGGCACGCGATCGCCGCCCGTCCGAGGGCGGATCCCCTTCTGGGGACAAATACGCCGCCGCTCCCCCGGTCTCGGGACTGGGTTTGTAAGCAAAGCGCCACTCCGCCTCGATCACGGGAGAACTCAATGTCTCTTGCGCTCTCCAGGTGGCTTGGGCGATCGAGGAAGCTCGCTCCAACAGATTGCGAATCACCGCCCCGAGTTCTTCCAATTCAAACGGTTTGGCTAAATAAACGTCGCAGCCGAGTTGATAGCCCAAGATCCGCTCTCGGGTATTGGTGCGCGCCGTCAGAAAAATCACGGGCAACAAGCGAAATGCAGGCTTTTTGCGAATTTGCCGCACTAACTCGTAACCGTCCATCTGGGGCATCACGATATCCGTCACCATCAAATGCGGTTGATGTCGCTCCACCATCGTCAACGCTTCCCGACCGTTGGCAGCCGCGATCGCCATATAGCCAGACATTTCCAAATATTCGCCGATCGCCAGGCGAGTACCCGGATCGTCATCGACTACTAAAATTGTCAAGAGCATGATTTCACGGAGAGCGTCCCAGTGTAATGCAGATCCCCCCTCCCCTCCGATCGAAGAGTAACGTTGAGGCGGGATCGTAGCATCTATACTCTCTAGATTAGCGAACTACACTCCCTTCCCAACGCGATCGCGCGATCTTGCGCTCCGTCTTCTCCCGAACCCCGGGAGCGACCCCCCGCCAAATCGCAGCGTCTGGCGAGGGAAACCAAGCAAGCGGTCAACGGGCGGAAATGTGCAAACTCGAAGGGGTTCTCGGATTCCCTTCTATTTTCACTGCCCGTCCGTTGGCATCGAGATGGCGCACGATCTTATAAATCATCTCCACGCGATCGCCGACCCCCGCACGAACCGCCAACTCCTCTAATGACAGGGGTTGTCCGCTTTTTTGGAGAATCTCCACCACTTGTTTTTGCAACTGTAACACTTGCGCCGCCGCCTTTTTCCCTGCTTCCACCCCCGGTTGGTGATAGGCGTTGATATTCACCAAACTGGCATAGAAGCCGACGGCGCGATCGTAGAGCGCAATTAACGCGCCCACGGTCCGCGCATCGACCTGGGGAACCGTCAGCGTAATCGAATCGCGCTGGTTCTCGTAAAGCGCTTCTCGGGTTCCGTAGAGAAACCCAAATAAATAATCTCCCGTGGTTACTCCCGGCTCGACTTCCGGCGACGCTCCCCGGCGCTCTTCCAACACCTCAATAAAGGTTGCGAAGAAATTCGGCACCCCTTCGCGCAATTGCTGCACGTAAGCGTGTTGGTCCGTAGATCCCTTATTCCCATAAACGGCAATGCCTTGATAAACCGTATTGCCGTCGAGGTCTTTTTCTTTCCCCAACGACTCCATCACCAATTGCTGGAGGTAGCGACTGAACAGCAGCAGACTGTCTTTATACGGCAAAATCACCATATCTTTCTCGCCGCGCCCATTTCCGGCGTAGTGCCACGAGAGCGCCAGCAAGGCGGCGGGATTCTCTTTTAACGCCCACCGACGGGTGGCTTCGTCCATGGCTTTCGCCCCGGCGAGCAAAGCGTGGATGTCGATCCCTTGTAAGGCGGCGGGAACTAAGCCGACGGCAGACATTGCCGAGGTTCGTCCGCCGACCCAATCGTGCATCGGGAACGTGGCGACCCAGCCTTCCGATAGGGCTTGTTTTTCTAAGGCGCTCTCGTGACCCGTAATGGCGACGGCGTGACCGGAAAAGTCGAGTCCGTTCGCCTCGAATGCTTTTTGAACTTCGATCGCCCCGTTGCGGGTATCTGGGGTGCCGCCGGATTTGGAAATGACTAAGACCAAGGTGGTCGAGAGGCGGTCTCGAATCCGAGCGAGGAGAGAATCGATCCCCGCCGGATCGGTATTGTCGATGAAGTGCAGGTTCATCGGCGGGAAGTCCGGCGAGAGGGCTTCCGAGACGAATTGCGGCCCGAGGGCAGACCCGCCAATGCCAATCGAGAGAACGTCGGTAAATTTGGAGGCTTTTGGGGGATGAATTTCCCCGCCGTGAATTTTGCGAGCGAAGTTTTCGATCCGCTCTATATTTTCGAGGATTTCTTGCTTGAGTTCGTCCCGAGGCGCGATCTCGGGGTTGCGAAGCCAGTAGTGACCGACCATCCGGTTTTCGTCGGGATTGGCGATCGCCCCGTTTTCTAGGGCTTCCATGTCGGCGAAGGCTTTCTCGAATTTCGGTTGCATTTGGCTGACGAAGGCATCGTCAAAGCCCATGCGACTGATATCGAGGTAAAATTCTAAACCTTCGTGGTAATATAGCCAGTCCTGATAGCGTTGCCAGTGTGCAGCAGCATCCATAAATAAATACGTCTCAAAACAATTCCCTACAGAGATTAAGGGTACCCAAATTTTAACCCCCCAAGGGTTATCACTGAGGGGATCGAGGGCTTCACTGGGGCGATCGCGCGGAAATGGACTCTTCACTCACAGGTTTTCCGGGAACGCCGTCTGTTTTCGCTGGAATCGTTACTCGGGTCGCTCTGGCTGGAGTCGCTGGGATCCTGGCCGGGGTGGCGGCGATCGCCGCATCGCACATTCGATCCACTCGGTCTACACCTGTTTCGATCGCGGGCGTAGCGATCCCTATTCTGGGGCGATCGCCTCACTCGGCGGGATACCTTCCACCTGAATCAGGGCTTCGATCGTGGACTTGACCACGGGAGCGGCTGTCAAGCCCCCACTGCCGCCTTTGGGTTCGTCAATCGCGGCCAAAACGACGTAACGGGGATTGTCGGCGGGGACGATCCCCACAAAGCTCGCAATTTTGGCGTAATCGGAATAGCCTCCCGTCGCCGTGGCTTTCTGGGAGGTTCCGGTTTTCCCAGCAATGCGATAACCGGAAATTTGAGCATTTTTCCCCGTTCCCTCGGCGACCACATCTTCCATCATGCTGACCACCGCACGGGTCGTTTCCGGGGAAAAGACCTGGCGGCTGCGGGGTCGTTGCGGTTGCCAATAGAGCCGACCGTCGGCATTATACAATCCTTTGACGACGTGAGGCGTCACCAAGCGTCCGCCATTGGCCAGCGCCCCGTGAATTTGGGTCAATTGCAACGGCGTCAGGGAAAATCCCTGACCGAAGGAGGCGGTAGCGGCGTGAACCGGGGAGGCGACAAATTCCTGACGCGATCGCAGTTGGCTGGCGACTTCAAAGGGCAAATCCGCATGAGTGACATCGCCAATTCCCAGACGTTGGAGCCAACTGTAGAAGACGCGCAATTCCATTTGTTCGACGACGCGAACCATGCCGACATTGCTGGAATGACGTAGGATCTCGCGCACGTTGACGGTTCCGCGCGCTCCGGCGTAGGAATAATCGTAGTTAGAAATCGGCCAGCTATCGACGTAGATCCGCCCTTCGTCGTAAAAGGTGCTGTCCGGTGCGATCGCTCCAGCTTGGAGGGCGATGGCGACGGCGATCGGTTTGAAGGTCGAGCCGGGTTCGTAAAGGTCGGTCAGAGCCCAATTTTTAAACAGTTCCAGGTCGAATTCGTAAAACTGATTGGGGTTGTAGGTCGGTTGGTTGGCGAGGGCGAGAATGGAGCCGTCGCGGGCATCCATGACGATGACGGTTCCCCGTTTGGCTTCCCACTGCTTCATTTGAGCGGCCAACGCCTGGTGAGCGGCCCGTTGCAATCGCAGGTCTACGGTCAATTGGAGGCGCAAGTCGTCAAAACGGTAGAAGTCTCCCGGTACCGGATCGGGGATCAAGGCGCCGCCGAGGCTGCGATCGCTCTCGACGAGCGGCGGCGCCGGGACGAGGGATTCTTGTCGGCTGTATTCGATCCCGGCTTGACCCGTGCGTTCGTCGTTGACGTAGCCGACGATATCGGCGGCGAGTTGGTCGTAAGGATACAAGCGCTGTTGTCGTTCTTCGAGTTCGAGTCCGTCGAGGTAGAGTTGGCGGATCCGGTCGGCGGCGTCTTCGCTAATTGAGGTGGCGACGACCAGACCGCTTTCTCCGCGATCGAGGAGTTCCCAAATTTCGGCAAAGGGGCGTTCGAGAATCGGGGAGAGGGATCGGGCGATGGTTTCGGCGGATTCGGTAAAGAGTTTGGGGTGGGCGTAGAGTTTGTAGACCGGGCGATCGATGGCGAGGACGTTCCCGGCGCGATCGACGATCGGGCGTCGGGGAACGAAGGGTTTGAGGGTAATATTTTGCTGCTGTCGAGCTTGTTGGCGCAAGTTGCCGCCGGAAATAACTTGGAGGCGATATAAGTTGGCGAGCAGTCCGACACTGCTCAGGAGCAACAGGCCCCATACGAGGGATAAGCGAACTCTGGGGCGATCCCAGATGGCGGAAGGACCCAGGGGCGGGCGCCCCCTCCGGTGGCGGGACGACGGGACAGGAGCTCGGCTGGGGGTCGAGGGGGACACGGCCAGGGCGGCGATCGCCGTGCGGAGGAAATGGCTCAAGCCGTTACGCTTCGCTGGCTTGGAGGCGATCGCCCGTCGTACTTGCACTCGTTGGCGGCGTCGCGGCGATCGCGGGTCTCGTCGTCGGGAGGCACGAGCGGAGCGCTCCCGTGAAGCACGTTTGAAGCGAGTGGGATGGTCGGGAATGCGAGATGCCATTGCGCGATCGAGATGAAACGGCGTGAACTGGAAAATCCGGAACTCAACAGCAGTCCCCAAAAGTATAAAACAAGCTCCTCTCAGTAGCCGACGGGTTTCGAGGAGGTCTGTTCGCGTTGCGCGTCCGCTTGGGTCGGTTGCGGCGCGAGGGCGTCCCGTTTCGGGGTGGGTTCGAGAACTAGGGTTAATTCGGCGCTCGGCGGGACTAAGCCGCTTGAGGGATCTTCTGCTTGTCGCGCTATTTGATTTTTGAGCGCTTCGCGAGCGGCCATCAGTTGCCGTTCTTGATGTCTTAATTTTTCCAGTTGTCGGTATTGTTGACCCCACTGCTGCTGAGAATAAACGGTATTTCCGTAAAGGGTTAAGGCGACGAAAGCTAAAACAAAGGTCGTCACCGAACAAAGGGAATGCACTTGGAAGAGGGTTTTCAACCAGGTGGGCGTTCGCTGGTGCTTCGCCAGAGAGGTGACTTTATTTCCACGGCGAGGGATATCCTGGCGAGGGCGAACTTTCTCAGGAGAATGAGGAGATCTTAGGGCAACAGTCATAATGCTTACCAATCGTAAATAGGTCAACTTATAGGGAATTGCCGGGGGCGATCGCGCCTCAATTCCCAAGAAAATATAAAGCGATTTTTATTGGCTAAATTGTCAGTAAAAAGCGCTCGCATCCATCCTAACACCGGGCTACCGGGATCTCGGTATGGGGTGGCAATCCCTAGCCCTTCGGCGGTTTCGTGGCGATCGCCCCAGCGCCGCGCGCCACGGACTTGCTCGCCGTGCCTGTTGACAAAGCCTTCAATGGCGATCGCGAAGCATCTGCAAAGCAGAATCGCCGCCCCTCGGTCACCGATCTACTCGACCCGTCCGCTCCCCTACAGGAGCGCCGACGGAGTTTAAACAGGTCAACCCGAGTTGAGGGTTCGTAGGGTTTGCAGGTCATTCGCTCGATCGGCTGGAAGGCTTTTTTGTTCCCCCCTGTTGTTTCACTCTGCCAACTGCCTATCCCGCTTATTTTTGGGGAAAAGAATTTTAATGCCTAGTTTGGCTTATAGCAACTATTTGAGTCAATTTTTCCCGGTTAGGGTTGTCATACAACCTAAGTCGGATTAAGATAGCGTGAAATTTTTGGATGAATGCTTTATTCTATTCATTCAGCACGTTGACAACTTAGACCTAATTTAGTAGAAGCGAGGGAAAATGACGAAGAAATTCTTGAGTTTGGCTGCGGTGTTGACTTTAGCCACCGTGTTATCGGCTTGCAGCACCCCTACGGACACGGGTACGGACTCTCCTCCGGCAGAGACTGCCGTTCCGACGGAAACCACTCCCGCAGAGACTGGCGCTCCGGCTGAGACGGCTCCGGGAGAGACTGGCGCTCCGGCTGAGACGGCTCCGGGAGAGACTGAAACTCCGGCGACCGAAGCCACTCCGGGAGCGATGGAAACTCCGGCTGAGGGGGCATCTGAAGCGATGGAAACTCCGGCTGAAGGGACTCCGGACGCTGCCGAACCCCCGGCTGAAGGCGCTCAGTAAAAGCGAGACCGTCCTATCGGAGAGGGTAAGGAGATCGTCTAGCTCGATCTCTTTCTCCCTCTCACAATTGTCCGTTTTCTTTGACTTTCCCCCGGTAGAGGAAGCCTCCGAGGTTTCCCCTCTGGGGGGTTGCTTTTCGGGGGCGATCGCCCCGAGTGGAGCGGTTACAATGGCACAGGGGCGCAAGCGCACTGACCGGGGTTGAGGTGCGGTTGGTTGTCCTCGGTCGCGTTTGAGGCATGGCAAGGGATGGAACAGCTCCACGGGTCAAAAAACCGGGTTTTCAGAGCGATGGCGAGGGCGATCGCCTCGGCTGTTTCGATCGCCGCGATCGCCGATCCGGCTAGCGCTTTGCCCCCTCCGGAAGACTTACCCGAAGAAATTTTACGCACGGAAATTATCACCGAAGCGCGATCGCCCGTAGACGGGCGACCCCTGACGCCGAGCGAGTATGCTACCGTGGAAAACCCCGTGCAAACTGCCAGATTTGGTCGAGAACGCCCCCGAACGACCAGAGCCGAACCGCCGGACGCGATCGCTCCCGAACCCATTGTCGAACAATTGCCCGTGCGCGAGATCCTGCGATCGATTTTTCCCTTCTAAAATCCCTCCAGACTCCGCCCACTCCCCACTATTACCCAAGCATCGGGCAACCCCCACCCGCGAATCCATCGAGAGGGCGATCGCCTTTTTAGCTATTTACAATACTTAATACTTGTGGTGTATTTTTATAAAATCCCGCATTCTATTCCCAGGGATGAACATCGGGATCCACAGACCCCCCAGGCTTGTCGATTTCCCACCCTTCGAGAAGGGTCAAGCCCTACAATGGGGATGAGAAAAACAACATAACGAGAGTTGTACTTTAAAGATCTTCAACAGCCGCATAAATTAGGTAGGTAATTTCATGACAGCAAGCATCGCCCCAGAGCAAGTAGAACGCATTGTTGCCAACCAGCATCAGGATCCGTTTGAAATTCTCGGCGCACATCCCCTAGACGGGGAAAATGGCAATAGCACTAAATGGGTCGTCAGAACCTACCAACCGACTGCCAAAGCGGTTTGGGCTCTCGTTCCGCAAGAACGCAAAGAAATCCCGATGCAGTCGGTACATCATCCTAATTTCTTTGAATGCATCATCGAAACTAAAGAACTGGCTAACTACCAGTTTCGGATCGAAGAAGGCGATCGCGAGCGGGTGATTTACGATCCCTACGCCTTTCGTTCCCCCAAGTTAACGGATTTTGACATTCACCTGTTTGCAGAAGGCAACCACCACCGCATCTACGAAAAACTCGGCGCCCACTTCATGGAGGTCAACGGCGTCAAAGGGGTCTACTTCGCCGTCTGGGCGCCCAACGCCCGCAACGTCTCCATCCTCGGCGATTTCAACTACTGGGACGGTCGCAAACACCAAATGGCCAAGCGCGGTAATGGCGTTTGGGAATTATTTATCCCCGATTTAGACGTCGGCGAACACTACAAATACGAAGTCAAAAACCAAGACGGTCACATCTACGAAAAAAGTGACCCCTACGGCTTCCAGTCCGAAGTCCGCCCCAAAACGGCCTCCATCGTCACCAACCTCGACGATTACACCTGGAACGATGAGCAGTGGATGGAACGGCGACGCAACACCGAAGCCCTCAGCCAGCCGATTTCTGTCTACGAATGTCATTTAGGCTCCTGGCTGCACGCCGCCGCCTCCGAACCCGCTCAATTGCCGAACGGTGAAACCGAACCCGTCGTCGTCGTTTCCGAACTCAAATCCGAGGCGCGTTTCCTCACCTACCGGGAACTCGCCGAAAAATTAATCCCCTACGTCAAAGACTTGGGTTTTACCCATATCGAATTATTGCCGATCGCCGAACACCCGTTTGACGGCTCCTGGGGGTATCAAGTCACCGGATACTACGCCCCCACCTCCCGTTTCGGCACCCCGGAAGACTTCATGTACTTTGTAGACCAGTGCCACCAAAACGGCATCGGCGTAATCGTGGACTGGGTACCCGGACATTTCCCCAAAGACGGACACGGACTCGCCTTTTTTGACGGCACCCACCTTTACGAGCATTCCGACCCCCGTAAAGGCGAGCATAAAGAATGGGGAACGTTGGTCTTTAACTACAACCGCCACGAAGTTCGTAATTTCTTAGTGGCGAATGCCCTATTTTGGTTCGACAAATATCATATCGACGGGATGCGCGTGGATGCGGTCGCCTCGATGTTGTATTTGGACTACTGCCGCAAGGAAGGCGAGTGGGTGACCAACGATTACGGCGGACGGGAGAATATCGAAGCGGCAGATTTTCTGCGGCAAGTGAATCACCTGTTATTCTCTTACTTCCCGGGGGTACTTTCCATTGCCGAAGAATCGACCTCGTGGCCGATGGTGTCTTGGCCGACTTACGTGGGCGGTTTGGGCTTTAACCTCAAGTGGAATATGGGGTGGATGCACGACATGCTCGATTATTTCAGCATGGATCCGTGGTTCCGCCAGTTCCATCAAAATAATATTACGTTTAGCATGTGGTATCACCATAGTGAGAATTTCATGCTAGCTCTGTCTCACGATGAAGTGGTTCACGGCAAGAGCAATATCATCGGCAAAATGCCGGGCGATCGCTGGCAGAAGTTCGCCAACGTGCGCTGCTTGTTTACCTACATGTTCGCCCATCCCGGCAAGAAAACCTTGTTTATGAGCATGGAATTCGCCCAGTGGAGCGAGTGGAACGTCTGGGCAGACTTAGAATGGCAATTGTTGCAATACGAACCCCACGCCCAGCTCAAGCAGTTCATGGGGGATCTCAACCAGCTTTACAAGACTGAGCCGTCGTTATACACCCAGGACTTTGAAGAGCCGGGATTTGAGTGGATTGACTGTTCCGACAACCGCCACAGCGTCGTTTCGTTCCTGCGTCGGGATAAGTTATCCGACGAGTTCGTCGTGGTGGTCTGTAATTTCACCCCGCAACCCCACAGTCACTATCGTGTCGGCGTTCCCGTTCACGGTTTTTATACGGAGTTGTTTAACAGCGATTCCGGTAAGTATGGCGGCAGCAATATGGGCAACCTCGGCGGTAAATGGGCCGATGAATGGTGGTTCCACGGTCGTCCCTATTCGTTAGATCTCTGCTTGCCCCCGTTGGCGGTGTTGGTGTTCAAGTTGGATAAGGAGAAGACGGAAGCCGCCCCCAAGTCGTTACCGTCGGCGAAGAGAGAGGACTTATAGGAGAAGCGCGATCGCGGTAACTCGGTTGAATTTTGGGATCGTGTCAATAACAATAGCGGCCATTTTTAGGCTTGGGGTTTTCCCGCGCTTTGCGTAAGGCTCCTAATAAAGTGGAGGCAAAAACACAGCGTTTTTTGCCTCCATTTTTAATCGGGGAAACGGTAATGCGCCCGAGTTGTCCGTTGGTATGCCCTTTGTGGTTGAACTGCACTCGCCAATCCCCGGTTGTATTATTTTGGTAGAGGGTGGTTTCGTCGGCGTCGATTTGAATGGTCGGATCTAAGTTATTCCAGGTGGATTCTGGGGGAACTGTATCTTTTTTGTGGATGACCCACTGAGCAATCGTGTCATTTTGTCGAAAACTAACTTGGTACGTGCTTTTTCTCTGTTTTGCTTTGCGTTGCGCTTGGCGCATGGCCATATAAATCTCGTTTTGTGCGTTATTGAGCCGGGTATTTTCGACCAGGGATAGCCAACTCGGTAGGGCGATCGCCGCTAAAATACCTAAGCTGATGGTAACGAGTAAAACTTCTAACAGAGTAAAGCCATCGAGGTGCGATCGCCCGCGCGATCGCTGAAATCGAGCGACAAGGTTCATGAGGATGCACCCCTACATTAAAATTTAAAAAATCTCACGCCACTAGCTTAACGCCAAATGAGGTGTGAGACAAGTAGGAGTTTAAGATTTATTTATATTTCTTTATATGACTGCGTACGGCGATCGAATCCGTTCTATCAGTTAAGGTGTCAGACATTCATTATTCTGAAGGATACGAGTAGAACCTAAAATCGTCGTCACTTTTACGCAGCGCTTTTTACTCGTGTTAGAGTTCATGGCGAGTGTGATTTTGCCCTCGACATCTGCTGTATTGACAACCGTTCCTCTATTATCAAACTGAATGGCCAAATCATCGTCGAGATCTGAATTGTCGAGATCGAACTGAACGCCATCCACATCGATGGTTTGCCAATTTTCGTTGCCCCCTGCCTCTCCCATATAGGAGTGAACCGACCATTGAATTTGGCCGTTGTCTTCTCTAAACTTAGCTTCCCAAGTTTCTTTGCGTTGTTTGGCTTTGCCTTGTGCTTCTTTAATCGCAGCTTCTGCCGGAACGATCGCCTTTTTCAGCCGCGTGTTATTCGCCAGCGCCAGCCAACTCGGAATTCCCATAGCGGCGAGAATTGCCAGCATAATCGTGACGACCAGCAGTTCGAGCAAAGTAAATCCGGGAGCTGACTCCGACTGGCGTGGGGTTCCCAGTCGAAAATATTGCTGGTGTTTTAAGTTGGGGAAGTTATTACTAGAGAGTTGCATAATAGTAATTGATATCAATATAACTTGTACGAATATAACTCGCGATCGAATTACTCACCCGACTCAATTACGACTACTCGGATCGTAGTTAAAGACACTGCGCGCTTGAACTCGTCTCTGGATGCTCGGCAAATAAACTGGATTGACTGAATTGGTATCTTGTCCGGCTTTCTCAGCAGCATTGCCGCGCAAAAAGACGATCGCATCTTGCATCACACCATTTCCTGAAGGTTGGACACAGGCATAAAAATTCCAATTCCCCGGTTCTTGAGCATTTGCACCGCTAGAGGGTGAAGCGACATAGTTCCCCGGACAAGGTTGTTGATTCTCTAATTTGCGATTGCGATCGACAAAATCGACGAGGACTTGAAATGTATTATCCGTATTAATAGAACTCGGGTTCCACCCCACAAAGGCTGTGGTTCTCGGATCCTCATCAAATGAGGGGGTCCCATCAACAGCATCTTCTATGCTTGGATACTGCGGCAATTCAAACCGTCTGATCTGTGCCGGACCTTCCCAAATATCGGCGTTGTTTTCTTCTACACCGTAAACCACTAAGGTATAAGTATTGAGAGTGGTTAGCAGGTTACGGCAATCATCTGTAGTACAGCTAGATGGATCGAAAGGTCCTTCACCATCGCCTGGCATTTCTATCGCTTTGAGCTTCCAAAATGCTAATGTAGGGGTGACTTCCGCCGGAATTTGAACCCCTGCATTGGCTAAGCCCACACAACTAGGATCGGCTCCGGAAATACAATTTCCATTATAAATGTAAACCGCTTCTTTCAGTTCGGAAGCAATGTAGTCCATTGCGGCGGACATTTCTTGCTGAACTTGCGTTTTAGCTGTTTCTTTTTTCTCAGTATTGAGTAAGCTAACAACTAAAGAGAGCATGGAGTAGAGTATGATTGAAGTAATGGAGATCGCCATTAACAACTCTAGCAGGGTAATCCCAGCCGTCTGACTCTGGCGGGAATGAGCCAGATATTTCTTAAGGATAAATCGAGCAGCTTTGCTAGTCATTGCTTTTAAAAAATCGTCTAACAGTTCAGTACTATTCCCACCAAATGCCAAACACATAAAGGCGAGAACATCGAGCAATCTTTAGGGACTGCAATATCATCAGAGCATTAGAGCATCAGAGCATCAGAGCAATTTTCATAAAAATCTTTATTCTTACTCTTTCAGGATCTCGTTATAGGCTTCGGCTGCATTAGGAATGTCACTTCTAACAATCGGGGCATACATGACGGCGAGTGGTGAAGGTCCACTAGTCGTAATAGCCGAAAAAGCCAATGAGATCGGTTCCGTTTGAAGTGTTTGACCCGAGTCGAGAGATGCTTTGGTATAGACCCGAACGCCCATGCGAAACGCAAGAGGATCCCCACCATCCGGCGAATAATCGTTAGTCCGGAAGGTCTGAACTACAAAATCAATCTTTTCATCGCCATCGATATCAATGTTGCACGCTGTTTCGGCATCCGGAGGTGCTTTGCTAATCAAAGACGGTGGATCCGTATCCGAACAAGATACAGATCCTGTAGGAACGGCCACATCTTTCGGTTCCTCACTATCAGCAGAGGGGGGAATTGTGCTGAGATAGTCAGCTTCAGTAAAATCACGGTCTACAACCAAGCGGACGCGATCGATTTCTCCCTCTGCTAATTGCATCGCTTGCTCGACCCGATACGCTTTCACCCTCGCCGCCATTGCTAACATCAACGGAGGTGTAATCGCAGTAATGGCAATACCAAAAATGACAATAGCTGCCAGGGATTCGACCAGGGTCAATCCTTGCTCTGAAAATTTAGTTGGCTTAGATCGTCGCATTGATACCGACCTCCATCGATTACTCACTACAGGCTAAGTCGTCAGAGAGTGCCGCGCGCAGCTTGCAAATATAAGGATCGTCCGCTTTTGGCTCGCGGTAGAACTCATTACGTTCGTTACTCAGCTCGCTCATCCGACTCGATGCCGGACCGGGCGGCATATACTGAAGTCCTACATCGTAACCCCAGAGTCGGTTGGGTGCCCAGTAGTAGAAAATATTCTCTTGTTCGCCATTATTACTAGTATAGTTACTTGTTTTTCCGGTTTTGGCTGGGGTTCCCGGTTCCCAAGCATCGTGTTCGTAAGGCCCAGTTGCATAAGTGCTGAAGTTTAACTGAATAAACGATCCACGAATGTAGAGATTTTTGCCATTCCAGGCTTCAATCAATCGCGGGAAGTTATGCAAACCCCCATTACTTTGACCTTGCCGTAGGGGAACGACACCGTTCACCATGACCATATTGACCCAGGTTTTATCGGGTGCTGGAATCTGCTTGCGTCCGTCATTCCAAGGTAAAGCATTGAATCGGTAGTAACTCCCATTGTACGAAGTGGGAGGAACGCCCGCGTTGCCTGTAGCGACCATAGGCTCCGCATTATGGGAAATGAGAACCGGACTGCCCCCATCGAACGGATTTTCCCTGGCCCAATTCACATCATTATTATTTTTAGGACGGTTTTGGTTGATGTAAGAGGTATAGCGAATCCCGTTAGGACAGCCATATTCATTGGCAGTATTGATATTGGGGTTGCCAACATTTTCATTTACAAATCCATCTTCAAGACTGCCATCACAGAAATTTCCAGAAAGAATGGTAATGGCATCAGCCAAGACTTCTACAGGACGCCAGGTATCGTTGTCGGGGTTGGCAAAATTAGGATTGAGATTATTGCGATTGTAGAAGTTACCAAAATCGTCATTCAGTGCGGTGGTAAACTCTTCAATTGCATTGTCATTGCCATGTAAATTGAAGTTTCCTTGACTGTAGACGGGTTGGTCGGAAACAAATGTCATGCCTCGAATCGTTTCTTCGCGACTGATATCTGCGCCATTTTTGAGGCGGAACGCATGGGGACGGCGATCGGGATCGGCGTAGTAGTCTACAGGTTTTGGACTAATGCCATTGATTAAGTTGGGATCGCTTGGCGTAAACGCATTCATTTGAGGCCCCGAAGGTCGGGCAATTCCGTCTTCACGTAGTGCATCTTCCCGGAAAGCATAAACAATGCCACTCTCCGACAACCAACTTTCAGCACCCGCCGCACTATTACTTCTCAGTAAGTCAAGGTCTAAATTCAAGACCCGCACGTTCATTTGTTCGCGGGGATTGAAAAGAGCTGAATCCTTAATCGCGACCCGAATATCCTGCTCATCACCGCCGCTATCTACATATTTGACTAACTCTTGTCGGCTATTATTGGGAGCAGCAGTTGCATTGAAGGTAGAGCTGTCCGGGGTAGTTTGCGGTAATGCCCAGTCTGCCTTGGCTTTCGGTTTGGAGAGATTGGCAATGGCTTCGATATCGTTTTCACTCAGTGCTTGATAGCTATAGGTAACATTTAGTTCATCGATATAAGGTTCATCCTCGGGCTGTTCCACCCCACCCGTTCCATCATGTGGGTGATTGTCTGCGGGGAAAATGTAATACAAAGCAGGAAATTTTGGATCTGGGGAACAGATTAGTTTGGTGAGGCGAATAAATTTCTGTTCGTCATCAGCATCTTGTGGCTCTCCAAAACCAAAGTAATCATTCCCCGTACTGTCGCTGAAGTCACACCCAATTTCTATAGGATCGTTTACTGCATAGCTTTTACCAGCATAGTCAAAATCAGCAAACTGAACGTTATAAGTATACTTAGCGTTGCTTCCGGCGATTGGCGATTGTTCAAAACCATACTTGCGATCGCGTTTCACCTGCTCTTTCAAGTGCAGCAAGCGCGCCAAACTTTGCCGTTCTTCTGGTAGCGCTGCAATATAGGCATCGGGGGGTAAAATCTGATTCGTCGGCATCTGTGCAATTTCAGAGCCATTGCTATCAAAGATTTTGATCTCACTGCCATCCAGTCGGATTTCACCATTGCCATCGCCGCCATCTGAGAGTGCTTGCAGGTCAGCATCGAGAGCGGTTAATTGGCTTTGACTACCACTGTTGGTATAATCATATTGCTGGAGATAGTTGAGATTGTAAGCCAGCATCCCTAACGTACAAGCGGCGGTTTGCCGAGTCGTGTTGTCAGCTAAACTGCCATTAGCGCGCAGTAAGTTAGAAAAATTGCCCCACATCGTCAGTAAAGGATTGGGATGAACTATCCCAGCCTCTTGTTTGGGTGGAAAAGCACCGTCAGGATCTCCTGCAAAATTGGCTAAATTCGCCAACGCTTTTCTCAATTCTGCATTTTCAGGATCGGGGACGTTGAATTCCCAGCCATTGGTTCCGTGGCCGTAAAAGAAATCAGTGATTAAGGTATTATCCCCATTAATTGCTAACTCTCGAAACGTTGCACTGTTTTTAAGCGTTTCAACAGTTCCGGGGTGAACGGTCGTTGCCACACAAGCCACCGGGGTTAAACCATTCGCTTGACTATGGTGATAAACGGCGGTTGCTTGCACGGCAGCCAAATTGTCTCGTAAGGTTTTCTGTTGCCGAAACTCATGAGATCCTTTTTGAGTCGGCGTTGTAAAACCTAAATCTTGGGGATTGAGGGGATCTTCGCCATAATTCTTATCATTGGGGTTGTTCAGATAAGTACCGTTTCTATCTGCATCTCTGACCCACCCAAATGGATTACCGAGTTCCAGACGCTGACCGACAATGATTCGCAAGCCTTGTCCAGTTGCACGACGTTCCCAATACCCATCCAAACCATAATCATTTGGATCGATAGAGGGATTGGAAGGTTCATTTTTTGTCAGATCGTCAAGACTGCTGACGTCGCAGTTTCCGCCATCTACAATATCCTCACCCACGGGACAAACTGGGTTGACTTGGTAGAGACCTGTTGCTTGATCGATTTCTGGAGGTTGATATCCAGGTTTCGGACCGTAAATATTATCCGCCCGATAAGTATCGTCCACATAGGGTGGGGCTTGGCTTTGCCCGCGATTGACTCGTGTAGAGATCGGGCCGTTAGCCCACCCCTGACTACCATCCCACGGATCGTCTTCTAACCCATTGATATCCTCGATATTATCCAGATCTGCACCTCTAGGAATGGAGGCATTTCTTGTTAAAACTTCTGTTGGGTCGAGGGTAATATCAATTAGATCGGCTCCATCGTTAAAGGAATCGGTATTGCCGTTCAGTTGAGGCGGGTTGTTATGCTCGTCATAGGTGTCAATTTTTACCGTACTTGCGCTAGTATTAGCAATTGACCCATAGACCAAATGACCCCATGCACTTAACTCGGAGTTGAGTTCGGGCTTATAAAAACAAGACTCTTCATCACTGATCAAATAGGATCTGAAGGAATTTTCTGGTGCTGCGAATAAGTTTCCTTCAGTATGGATTGCCCCATTCCAATTAAATGCAGGTCCAGGGGTGACTTCTAAGTCCGTCCGGAACCATGCTCCCCACTTGTTTAACCCTTCAAAGGTTCTATCTTGCTGATATTGAAGTGTGGAGAGTGAAAAGTTCCCGCCCGTTCCCTGAAGCACGGAATTCGGGACAGTCAGTGCATAAACTTGAAAGTTTTTCCTAAATAATGCGGTTCCAATTGGAAACCAACCTAAAACCCCTGTAGAATCCGGATCGACCGTAACTCTACAAATTTGATTGTCGCTAGAGTCACGCTGTTCGATAATAGGCCCATTGCGAACTAACAGATAATTGGCTTTGTCTTTATCTTTGGTGATCAGGTCGGCATTGGGTAATTCTGGATCGATAGTCTTCTGACTCCCTTCTTCACCAATCGTACTTCTTAAAACAATAGAGTAGACGGTGGTTGTATCTGGGGTGTCATTTCCATCCGTATCTGTTTGATAAGTCCATGCTAGATTGGGAATTGCATCACCCACTACATCGGGTATGGTAATGCGTGTTTCATCGGTAAAGTCATAAATATCGGGATCGGCTAATTTTCCTTCTATATTATTTTCAGCTAGCTCTTGGGGTCCAAGATCGCTAAATAATAACTCTAGCTTCGCTTTTGCGCGTTCGATCGCCGGAGTCGCGGCATTTTGGACACTCTGTTGCTGATAGTCACCAATCACGTCGGTCGATCGCTGGTAAGATCGGAAAATCAGCGCCCCCGCTACCAAAAGCATGACCACAATGAGCAAAGTGGTGGTAGGCAAGACAAAGCCAGATTGCGACTGCCGCTTGCTGAGTAAGGCGGCGCGCATCAGTTGGTAGGCTTCTCGGCTAGTGGCCTGTTGGACGCAACGGGTCATCGACTGGACGAGCCGATTTAGAGCCTTTTGGATTTTGCGTTGCTGAGGCATAGCTGCTCCCTAGGTGGCGATCTGACGGATGGATAAGATAGACTTTCGTTTCCGTGTTAACTTATTTGTCCGGCACTTGACAATCGGTACATTTCCGGACAAACCAGTAGAACTAGCGTAATATCTAAGTTCAAGCATACCCAGGTTGGCTCGAAAAGTTATCAATTGCTGGTGGAAATTTCGGGAGCGGGGAGTTGGGAGGGGGGAGTCGGGAGTCGCGACGGGAGCGATCGTTGCTTTCTCAAAAATTGGTGAAAACTGAAGGATCGATAAAAGCTGCGATAACATCAAAAAGAATAAAAAAGAGGAGGCTAGCAAACGGCTAGTCTCCCTTTTTTTGACCGAATTTAATCAAATTCAGGCAATTTTGTTTAGAGTTTGTTGAGGTCAATCCCGGCTTCTTTGGCGAAAGCTTGCAAGCCTTTACGATCCAAAGTTTTAATTGCTTTGGTAGACAGACGCAATTTCACCCAGCGATTCCCTTGGGGCCACCAGACTCTTTTATCTTGGATGTTGGCGTGTTGCAGGCGGTGGGTGCGGCGGTGCGAGTGGGAAACGGACATGGCGTTATTCGCCTTTTTCCCGGTCAATTGGCATTTACGCGACATAAGATTTCTCCCGGTACGGTTTCGCTATTTCAGACACGATCTCTAATTGTACCTAGTTTTGGTTCGGATCGGGGAATAGGGGGAGTGGGCAACAGTGGGCAACAATGCTGGCGGGCAAGATGCCCGCGCTACGGATTCCCTAACTCCCGAAGGCTTTTTGAGTCAAGTTGGTCAATATGTCATTGGACCGTTCGACGAAGGATTTCATCCCGTCGGCGTCGAAGCCTTTTTGCGCCATGAGGGCGAGGTCGTAGACGTGGCGGCAAATTTGTTCGGCAAGTTCGGCGGAGGGGGATTGGGCGTCGCCGGGTTGAATGATGTTGCCTTGGGTCATTTGCGCCAAGTTCTGAATTAAGGGATGGGCGGTGTTAACGAGTAAGATGTGTTCTTCGGGGAATTCGACGTTTTCTTGGGCGACGAGGGCGTTCATGTCGCGCAGGCGGCGTAGGAATTCGGGCAGCAATACCATTGCGGGGGGTGTGGCTTTGGCGTCTTCGCCTTTGAGGGCTTCGGTGCGGATGTTGAGTTTGGGTTTGTTGAGGGCGTTTTGGAAGAGTTCTTTGATTTGCTCCCCTCGGGTTTTGTTGGTGGTCGGATCGACGATTTCGGTGCTTTTGTCTTTGTCGAGCAGTTTTTCGTCGATTTCGGCGTCAACGCGGGAGAATTTAACGTCTTGATGTTCGCGTTCGAGGAAGCTGATGAAGTGGGGGTCGATGAAGGAGTCCATAAAGAGGACTTCTAAGCCCTGACTTTTGTGCAGTTGGACGTAGGTGGCTTGGGAGACTTCGTCGGTGCAGTAGAAGACGCGATTTTCGTGACGGTCTTGGTTGCGTTGGAGGTATTCGTCGAGGGTGGTGTAGGAGGGGCCTTCGGGTGTGCTGTCGCTTTGAATTTCTTTCCAGGCGTCGCCTTCTTCGCCTTGGACTTCGACGGCGGGGGTGTCGGGTTGGGCGGGGCTGAGGTCGGCGGTGGTACGGTAAATGACGAGATCTTCGACTTGTTTTTTAAATTTGTCGTCGTTGAGGCAGCCGAATTTAACGAAGGTGCCGAGGTCTTTCCAGCACCGGATGTATTCTTGGCGGTTTTCGTTGTAGAGTGCTTTGAGGCGATCGCCTACTTTTTTGGCGATGAAGTCGGCAATTTTCCGCACGGTGCGGTCCATCTGTAGGGCACTGCGGGAAACGTTGAGGGGAATATCGGGGCTGTCGAGGATGCCACGCATCGGCAGCAGGAATTTCGGGATGATTTCTTCGCAGTGGTCGCTGACGAAGACTTGGTTACAGAATAGTTTGATGTTGCCTTTGCTGACATCGACGTCCGGGCGCAGTTTGGGGAAGTAGAGGATGCCGTTGACGAGGAAGGGGTAGTCGGTTTTGAGGTGAACCCAGAGGAGGGGTTCGTCTTGGAAGGGGTAGAGGTAGCGGTAGAGTTCGAGGTAGTCTTCGTCTTTGAGGTTGCTGGGAGATTCGCGCCAGAGGGCTTTTTGGCGGTTGACGACTTCGCCATCGAGTTTGATGGGAACGGGCATGAAGTCGCAATAGGTTTTGATGAGTTGTTTGAGGCGGGGGGTTTCGAGATATTCTTTTTCTTCGTCGGGTAGGGTGAGGATGATGGTGGTGCCTCGGGTGGTTCGAGAGGAGTCTTCGAGTTGAAATTCGGGGGAACCGTCGCAGGTCCAGTGGATGGCTTGGGCGCCTTCTTGGTAGGAGAGGGTATCGATTTCGACTTGGCTGGCGACCATGAAGGAGGAGTAAAAACCGAGTCCGAAGTGTCCGATGATTTGGTTGTCGGAGGCGCTTTTGTATTTTTCGATGAATTCTTCGGCGCTGGAGAAGGCGACTTGGTTGATGTATTTTTTGATCTCGTCGGCGGTCATGCCGATGCCGTTGTCGGAGATGGAGAGGGTTTTTTTGTCTTTATCGACGCTGATGACGATTTCGGGGTCGCCGAGTTCGCCGTTGATTTCGCCGGAGAGGGAGACCATTTTGAGTTTGGAGATGGCGTCTACGGCGTTGGAGATCAGTTCGCGGAAAAATACTTCGTGGTCGGAGTAGAGAGATTTCTTGATAATGGGAAAAATATTTTCAGTATGGATGGCGATCGTGCCTTTTTCGAGTACAGTCATGGTGGTTAGTTTAATTTGGCTTAGACTCTCAAGTATAGATTCTGCGAGAATTTGGGCGATCTCGGATCCGGGATGACCCCCCGATGGGGATTCGGATTTCCCTACTTCGTCGATCTTGAAGTTAAGCTGGATTTGCACTTAACACAAAGAACGTTCGTGTTATTCAACTCTTATATCTTTATTTTTGTATTTCTCCCGATCGCCCTGGGTCTTTTTTTTGCCTTGGCGAAGTGGCGATCGGCGCGATCGGCGATTTTCTGGATGAGCCTCGCTTCTTTATTCTTTTACGCCTATTGGAAGTTCGTCTATTTATTTCTATTATTACTTTCAATTGGAGTCAATTTTTATGTTGGTAAGCAGATCGAGTTTGCTCCACTTAAGAGTCGCCGCTCTCAACTTTTATTAATATTAGGAGTTGGCTTTAACTTAATTGTATTGGGTTATTACAAGTACGCCCGTTTTTTTACAACTTCTATCAATCAATTTACAGGAACTCATTTTCCAGTTCCTAATGTTATTTTACCTCTGGCGATTTCTTTTTATACTTTTACCCAAATTGCCTATCTCGTAGATGCCTATCGCGGAGAAACCAAAGAAACCAATTACGATTTACCCACTTACACCCTATTTGTTTCATTTTTCCCCCAACTTATTGCTGGACCGATCTTAAGACATGACGAATTGATTCCCCAACTTCGTCAAGCTCGTATTTTTCACTTTTCACACCAAAATTTTGCCCTAGGACTGAGCTTATTTTTCCTGGGTTTAGCCAAAAAGGTTCTAATTGCGGATAATCTATCTCCGTGGGTGTCTGCGGTTTTCAATCACGCAGATTCCGTCACCTTTTTAGAAGCTTGGATCGGGTCGTTGAGTTATACCTTTCAATTGTATTTTGATTTTTCTGGTTACTCGGATATGGCGATCGGTTTGGGATGGATGACAAATATTAATTTGCCGATCAATTTTAATTCGCCTTATAAAGCTGTTTCAATTACCGATTTTTGGCGACGGTGGCATATTACTTTATCTAACTTTTTGAGAGACTATCTCTACATTCCATTGGGTGGGAATCGTTTAGGGAAACTCCGTCGCTATATCAATTTACTGGTGACAATGTTGTTAGGTGGATTGTGGCATGGAGCTGGCTGGACTTATGTATTTTGGGGCGGATTACACGGCATCTTTTTAGTGATTCATCAACTTTGGCGTAATTTGGGGATGAAGTTACCGAAGATTATCGCTTGGGGAATTACGTTTATCGGCGTCGTATTTGGTTGGGTTTTATTTAGAGCAAGTACCTGGTCGGATGCGATCGCGATCGTCCAAGCGATGTTAGGGTTTAAAGGAATTTGGTTACCCGATTCTTTTCAAGGAATTTTGGGAGAGTTACCCATTGGTGGACTGTTCCAAGGATGGAAAGAACTAATTTATTTACCCGAGATTGGTGGAAAAAACTCAATTTTAGTGTTATTCGGTTTACTCGGAGTTGTAATTTTCTTCCCGAATACTCAAGAACTCATGAATAAATTCCAGCCTAAATGGTGGGTGGCTGGATTGGTGAGTGCTGTAGCAATTTTCTCGCTCTTATCTCTCAATCGAGTCTCTGAGTTTCTTTATTTCCAGTTTTAGAGTTTCTATGAAAGATTATCGACGCTACATTGTTTCGTTTTTCATCCTGTTACTGTTTGAAGGTTTGGGGATTTCTCTATTTAACTGGTTTATCGATCCGGCGGGAGTGACGACCAGTTCGACGATTGAGGGAGTTAATAATGTTAAAACGGCTAAAGAAAAGCAAGTTAGATTATTTAAAACTGTTGCTGTTGCTCAAATACAACCGAGGGCGATCGTTGTCGGATCTTCTAGAACTGAATTCGGGATCGATCCGAGTCATGAAATTTTTAACCGTAGCAGACCTGCATATAACTTGGCTATCACGGGGGCGAATATGTATGAAGCAAAGCGTTATTTTGACCACGCTTTAGCGTTGAATCCCGAACTCGAAAAAGCGGTTATAGGGATTGATTTTTTTATGTTTAATACCCTCAAAAAAAATGCTCAGGATTTTCGAGAAGAAAGGTTAGAAAAAGACTATATTATACCGACTGATTGGGTCAATATTTTATTCTCTATCAATAATTTTCAGGAAAGTATTAATACGATTAAAACTAGTTCAGAAAATCCCAATGAAGTGGGTTATTTCTATGCTGATGGTAGACGAAACGCCGATTTTTATATAAAACAGATTTATCAAAGTGCTTCAGGAAAAGATTTATTTAGAACAGTTTTAAGAAGGAACGATTTTTTAAGTCCCAATGACTCCGAGAAAGTTTACGATCTCTCGGATGATTTTTTGCAGGCTTTTTCTGAACTCATTGAAAGCTGCAAAATTAATAAAATAGATTGTACGGTTTTTATTTCACCTTCCCATGTAACGCAGTGGGAATCAATCCGAGTCGGTGGAATGTGGGCTACCTTTGAAGAGTGGAAACGAGAAGTGGTTGAAATTACTCCGGTTTGGGATTTTTCTGGCTATAACAGCATTACATCCGAACCGATTAGTAGAAAGATGAAGAACTATTTTGATAGTTCTCATTATCGAAAAGAAGTAGGCGATTTAGTATTGAACCGGATGTTTGAAGTGAATATCGAAGAAGTTCCTCAAGGTTTTGGAGTCTGGGTGACTGAGGATAATATCGATCGCCATTTGATGGAGATGCGATCGCAACGAGAACAATGGGCTAAAGATAATCCTGAATGGGTTAAAATGGTTGAAGATTTAAAGAAATAATGATAATTGCAGTCTCTTGAAAAATTGAAGACACGCGATCGTAACCCCAATTATTAGGGATCCGTTTCCATAAAATTTAATTTCTATACTTTTGAGAGCGATCGCACTCTAGAAATTTAAGGTGAATGGCTTTGATAAAGATCGATCCAGCTTTGCGCAAATAGTTGACCGAGTTGAATTAATCCTTGGGAGTTAAAGTGTAATAAATCACGATCGAGAGGGAGTAATTTGGTTTCTACAGGACGAGTAAAAGCGACTTTTTCGCTGACTCTCATTTGCGCTTCTCTGACAATGTTACCGCAACAGTTGGCGATCCCGTTGGGTTTAGAATGATTATTGCCAAAGTGAACCATTCCATAAATAAATGGTAATTTTTGATAATTGAAATCATCCCTAACTTTTTGGATAAATTGGATTAAATTCGCTTCGTAATGGGGTGCTAACTTTTCGTGGCTGGCATCTCCTTCTCCTTGCATCCAGAAAAAACCAGCTAAATCGACGAGATATCCTGACGTCTCTAAAGCGGCGATCGCCTGACTGACGCGATCGCGCATTTTATAGTAAAGGGATCCGTTATTTTCTGGATTCCAATCTTCGGCTAAATTACTGCCGTTGACTGCATATTTGACTAAGGCGACGCGATTGTTAAGCGTTTCTGCAATTTCTCGACCCAAGGTGATTTCAGGTCCGAAACCAACTTGATGCGGCATCCAATTAGTTGATGGTAAGGGTTCGGTGGGAGGCGTTAACGGAAGCCATTGTCGTTCGCGACTGTACCAAAACACATTATTTTGAGGTTGTTTGAGGCGATCGGGTAACTCTTTGATATTGGATTGATAGCCGACCATATTCGATTGTCCGGCAAGAATGAAAAGTTTAATAGACATCGATCGCGAACCCGGAATAACGAGAAAGACTGAAACAATAAAAAGACCGAATAAACCCCTAATAAAACTGACTGACATAAAGCTAAAAGATCTAACTCTTAATTTAGATGATTTATGGTTTTATCGTTTTAAAAAAGACTCTAAGCGTTCCCCATTACCGATCGTGGTAACAAAAGGCCAGCCATGACTTTTAGAAAAGCAATCGACATTAATTTATGTCTTTTGAGTAAAAGAGAAGGGTCGTTATAAATTGCATACCAAAAACAGCGCAAGGTTTGGAAATATTCCGATCGCCTGGGATGGCTTTCCAGAGAACGAAACATTAGATATTGATAAACATTGCTCAAGCTTTTTTTTCGCAAATATTCTTGATTTTTAGGGAGTTGCTGAGATGCGCGATCGATCGCTTTCAAACAATCCGCTTCTTGACGAAGAATATTAGCGGACATCGAGTTCACTGTAATGCGATATAAAACTTGTACCTCAGGGATACAAATAAAGGAATAGCGATTGGCGAGACGTAACCACATATCCCAATCGGCTGCACTTTCCATTTCTGGGTCGAAACTGCCGATTTCTGTTAATGCTTGCCGACGAATTAAAGGATTTGAACCATTTTCTATAAAGTTTCTAACGAATAATTTGTCGTGAATTTTACCATTTTCACTCAAATGACTGCCGGGATATAAAAATTGGCTAGATTCATCAATATAATCTGTCCAACTATATGCCGCTGCTGCATCTGGATGCTCTTGCAACGCAGCAAGTTGTTTCTCTAATTTATCTGCTGTCCACAGATCGTCTGCATCTAAAAAGGCGATGAATTTTCCTTGAGCTTTCTCAATCCCTCGATTACGACTGACCGCCAAACCTGCATTGGGATAAGAAAAGACATGAAGGCGTGGGTCATCTATTTCAGAGAGAATATCTAAGGTTGAATCTTGCGAACCGTCGTTAATAATTAAAATGTCAAAATCCTTAAAGGTTTGATTAATAACAGATGTTATTGTTTCTTGAATGGTCTTTTGACCATTATAAATTGGAATGATTACAGAAATTAAAGGCATAGCAATAAAGGCTTGAAAAAGCTCATATTTTTAGATAGGAGTTTTGAGGATTTGGAATATCTGTAGTAATGTATCCTAATAAAGGAGTTAAGCTCTGTAGGTTTAAAAAGTGCTTTTCTATAGAATTAATAGAGTGTTTTGATAAGGTAGATAAGATTGCAATTTTATATAAAACTTTCCAAAATACTCGGGTTTTCAATAAATTCTTGTCGTATTTTAAAGCAAGTCCAAACAAACGAAGTGCAATCAAAGCTTGATGACGTTCGGGTTTCCCTTCTAATGCTTTAAAAGTTAAATACTTGTAAACATTTCCCAGACTAAAGTTTTTAAGATATTGGAGAGAAGATGGCGCACAATTAAAGGCACGATCTAAAACTTGCAGACTGACTTTTTCTAGTTTTTTAACGTTGGCAGACATCGAACGATCGCTGACTCGATATAAGACTTGAGGACGATCGACAGCAACAAATGAATAACGAGCCGCTAAACGTAAATACAAATCCCAATCTTCAGCCGGAGGCAAAGATTCATCAAAATCACCGACTTCATCGATCGCCGATCTACGAATTAAGGGATTTGAACCATTCTCTAAAAAGTTAACCAGTAAAAGATTAGTATAAACATTACCATTAACGGTTAAATGTCCGCCACGCCGTAAAAATTCGCTGTTTTCATCAATACAATCACTCCAACTATAAGCGACTCCAGCTTCTGGGTGCGCTTGAAGTGCGGCTAATTGAGCTTCGAGTTTATCGTAAGTCCACAAGTCATCGGCATCTAAAAAGGCGATATATTCCCCGTTAGCATGAGAAAGTCCGCGATTGCGACTGGCTCCCTGTCCTGAATTTGAATAAGAAAAAAATCGAAAACGCGGATCGTTAATGTTAGAAATAAGCTCGACAGTTGCATCCTGAGAACCATCATCAATGACAATAACTTCAAAGTCTGTAAATGTCTGCTTGAAAACCGATTTCAGAGTTTCTTGAATCGTATTTTCAGCATTGTAAGCTGGAATGATTACTGAAATGAGAGCCATGGTAAAATTAACACTAAAAAATCATAAAGTTTAAGGTTCTATTTTTAAGTACATCAGTACGGCACTGATGTTTTTGAAAAATTTGAGATTGCCGATCGTCTCTTTAATTATTTCCGGTGAAAAGACGGCGATCGCCATTCCTTTGAGTAAAATTTTAACAATTAATCGATGTTGTAATAATGACGGATCGTAGGCGATCGCGCGGGTTAAAAAACGCAATGCTGCTCGTCCTTTTTTGGGTTCTGGTTCTCCTTCTAAGGCTTTCACAATTAAATATTTATAGAGATTGCCAAAACTGTGGCGTTTGAGGTATTGCAAGGATTGCGGAGCGCGATCGAAAGCACGATTCAACACGTGCAAGCAAGCCGATTCTAATTTAAAGATATTACTCGATAAAGAATTTGCAGAAATTCGATAGCGGATTTGTGATTTTTCGACTACAACAAAATTACTTTTCTCCGCTAAACGTAAATACAAATCCCAATCTTGTCCGGCGGGTAAGGATTCGTCAAAACCTCCAATTTCTATCAAAGCATGGCGACGAATCAAGGGATTAGAACCATTTTCTAAAAAATCGACGAGTAAGAGGCGATCGTAAACATTACCATTAACACTGATATGACCTCCACGCCGCAAAAACTGACTGGATTCATCAATGCAATCACTCCAGCTATAAGCTATAGAGGCTTGAGGATTTTTTTCGAGGATAGCTAATTGTGCTTCAAGTTTATCTGGAGTCCACAGATCGTCAGCATCTAAAAAGGCGATGTATTCGCCTTTTGCTTGAGATAACCCTCGATTTCGGCTGATGGCTGCACCAGCGTTAGTATAAGAAAATACACGAATTCGAGGATCTTTAAAGCTTTCAATTTTTTCTAAAGTTTCGTCTGTAGATCCGTCATTAACAATAATTAATTCGTAATCCGTAAAGCTTTGATTGAGGACTGAGCTAATGGTTTCTTGAATTGTTGTTGTGGCATTATAGACTGGAATAACGACTGATATTTTGGGCATGTTAATATTTTTATTAATTTCTATATAGTCATCCTAAATCAATTAGAATCTTAAGAGAATAGTATTGCAATCCAATTCTACAGTGTTTAAATTCCGAGGTCGCTGGGTGGATTCCCGTTTCCACGGGAATGACAGGTTGAGTGAGTTCATTGAGAAAAACGATCGCTAAGGGATCGCTACTGTTCAATAAATGTCAAAACTTATATAAAATGTATATAAACCGTAAAGATAATACAAATACAATATTTATGATTTTGTTTTAGAGCCAGAAAATAACAAGAAAGGACTATTCAAACTTGCCCAATAAAATTGATACTCAAAAGCTGGAATTAAATCAGTTTTAAGCTGACCTTTGTATTTCCATAAATGTCGGACAATTCGGTGTGAATTCCCTAAAATTGTTCGAGTAATAAGCCATGGTTTTTGCCAGGGTTTGGCATTAATCATTAGGAGTTTGCAGGTCGCCAATCCACAGCAGCGAGCGAGAGAAAATAAATAGTCTTTTTCAAGTCGCCAGTGAGGAATGACATGATCTAAATGCATGTCAGGATTGTACCAAATTTCCCAACCTTCCTTGTGCATGTAGAGTAAGGGTTCGTAATCATCTCCTCGGGCTAACGATTGACCTGTATTACCAATTACTCCAGGATTTTTAGGAACACTTTCAATCCATGCTTGCTTGCGGATGACTAATCCAGCACCGGGAGGAAGTCTTAAATCTTGCGGTTTAAAGAGAAAGGGTTGCGATCCATGTTCTCGAATGGCAAGAAAGGCTTGAATTCTTTTAAAATCTGCTGGGGGTTCTACTTCAAATTGGGCGTGAATTTGACCGCTAATGGCGCCAGCATGGGGATGTTGTTCGGCAAAAGAATGGGCAGATTTTACCCAGTCGGAGTTGGGTAAGTTATCGTCATCGAGAAAGGCAACATAAGTTCCTCGTGCTTCTTGAATCGCTCGTTGTCTTGCAAAGGCAAGTCCTTGTTTTTTTTCAAACCAATATCTTAATGGAATCGATCGCGGCCAGGTTTCTTGATAGTTTTCGATAATTTCTTCGGTGTTGTCGCTGCTATTGTTGTCGATTACAATAACTTCCCACTTGAGCGATTCAGTTTGGATTTGCGATCGCACCTTCTCCAAAACTTGTGGGAGTCTTTCAGCTCCATTATAAGTGGGAATCGCGACGGTAAAATCTAGCATGATGAGGGGGGAATAGGTAAACGGTTAAATCCCTTGATTCCGGATTAAAACGCGGGCAAAGTCTGCACGCTACGGGATGCTTGATTCCTTCTTTAAATAACCATGTTTCCAGAGATAAAAAGGACTGATAAAACTACTCGTCAATAACTCAAATTCGCCCTCTGTTATTAAATCATTTTTGATTTTAGTGCGGTATTTTAATAAGTATTGGAAGATTTTTCGCAGGTCGTTGACCATGTAGACGATCGCCGCTAGCGGTCTCAACGATGGCGGAATGCGAACCATGCGGGTGACGTAGCGACTTAAGCCAATTCCGCGTAAAAAGGGCAATAAATAGGCTCGTTGGAGACGCGATCGCCCGATTTTATGATAAATCTCCATCGCCGGGTTGTACCAAATTTCCCAGTCCGATTTTTGAATGTAGGATAACACTTCTAAATCTTCACTGGTGAGCATACTGCCGGGAATTCTGCCACTTAAAATGCAGCGTTCGGGAACGTTATCGAGCCATGCTTGCTTACGAACGACTAATCCCGCCGAAGGGGGCAGTAAATTACTTTTGGGATCGTAACAAAGCGGTTGCGATCCTCGTTCGATAATGGCAAATAACGATTGAATGCGTCTGAAATTTGGCGGCGGTTCGGCTTCAAAAGCGCCGTGAATTTGACTGCCGTAGGCTCCAGCTTGCGGGTGTTCGCGGGCAAATTGTACCGCCGCCGCGACCCAATTGGGTTCGGGTAAATTGTCGTCGTCGAGAAAGCCAATTAACGGCGATCGCGCTTCGCAAATCGCTTTTTTACGGGCGAACCCTGCCCCTTGTTGACTTTCAAAATAGGCGTAGAAGGGAATCGAGGCGGGCCAGGTTTCTCGGGCGATCGCGATTGCCTGGGGCGTATCGTCATTGCTGTTATTATCGATGACAATAACTTCCCACGAAAAGCCCTCGGTATTGACTTGTTTTTTCAAGCTTTCCAACACTTCGGGCAAGCGATTTGCACCATTGTAGGTACAGATAGCTACTGTAAAATCGACCATAACCCGCCTCGTTTTGGTTTTGTCGTTTTAGTTAGTAAATTTGACGATCGCCGTCCTTTAGCTTAATTCACTTCCTCTCCCGTAATATCGATGGTCGGTTCGCTGCTGAAGGTAGAAACTTCCCGGCGCGTTTGCGCTTCTTCTCCCTCATTTCGCCATGCATCTTTGAGTTCTCGTTCCGGTTCTTGTTTGGATTCGCCTTCAATTTCTTCTTTCACTGGTTGGAGTTCTTCGGTCATCGAAGCTTCCTCCACCTTAGCTTTAGAAATCGGCTCTTTTTCCCCATGGCGGCTCGATGATGCTGCTTCAGTCAGGGGTTGGTTGTCGAAAACTAAAGTGCTTTCGGCGCGATCGATATAAACCGTGTCGCCACTGACAAACTTCTGCTCCAATAATAACGTAGCCAGGGGGTTTTCTAATTCCCGTTGGATGGCCCGTTTCAGGGGTCTGGCCCCATAGACCGGATCGTAACCCACTTCGGCGATATAGTCTTGCGCTTGCGGGGTCATTTCCAGGCGGATTTTCTGGTCGGCGAGTAGGCGTTCGATGCGCTTGAGTTGAATCCCGACGATTTGGCGCAGTTCGGAGCGAGAAAGCGGGTGGAAGAGGATGATATCGTCCACGCGGTTGAGAAATTCCGGGCGGAAATGCGATCGCAGGGCGTTGACCACCCGTTTTCGCATTTCTTCATATTGGCTGTCATCTCCAGCGACGTCGAGAATGTAATCGCTGCCGATATTGCTAGTCATGACGATCGCCGTATTTCTAAAATCGATCCCGCGACCTTGGGCATCGGTGATCCGCCCGTCGTCAAGCACTTGCAACAAAATGTTAAATACGTCGGGGTGAGCCTTCTCCACTTCGTCGAACAGAATCACCGCGTAAGGATGACGGCGGACGCTTTCGGAGAGTTGTCCGCCTTGGTCGTAGCCGACATAACCGGGAGGGGCGCCGACCAAGCGCGAGACCGAGTGTTTCTCCATATACTCGGACATGTCGATGCGCACGAGGGCGTCTTCGGTGTCGAACAGGGCCGCCGCTAAGGTGCGCGCCAGCTCAGTTTTCCCCACTCCCGTCGGTCCCATAAACAGGAACGAGCCGATCGGTCGCCCGGGGTCTTTCATTCCGGCGCGAGCGCGACGAATGGCGGCAGCGACGGCGGAAACTGCCTCTTCTTGGCCGATCACGCGCTGGTGCAGGTAAGATTCGAGTTTGAGCAATTTTTGGCGCTCGGATTCCAACAGCCGATTGAGGGGAATTCCGGTCCATTTGGCGACGATTTCGGCGATGTCGGCGTCGGTGACTTGTTCGCGCAGGAGAGAGGAGCCTTGGGATTGCAGTTTGACCAGTTCCGCTTCTTTCGCTTCACGATCGCGCTGGACCACTTCCAAGCGTCCGTATTTTAACTGAGCGGCAGTGTTGAGGTCGTAATGACGCTCGGCGCGCTCGATTTTAACCCGCAGTTGGTCTTCTTCCTCTTTGAGGGTATTGATAGCGTCGAGTAACTGCTTCTCCGCTTTCCAGCGATCGCTGAGGGTCTGCTGTTGCCCTTTTAACTCCTTAATTTCCGCTTCGATCCGCTCCAAGCGCTCCTTTGAAGAACTGTAGGCGCTTCCGGTCGGGAGGGGAACGCTCGTATTGCCTTCCCCTTCCAGGGAGAGTTTTTCCATCTCCAACTGCATGACCCGGCGTTCTACATCTTCGAGTTCGTCGGGTTTGGAGGTAATCTCCATTTTTAATTTCGCGGCGGCTTCGTCTACCAAGTCGATCGCCTTATCCGGGAGGAAGCGATCGCTGATGTAGCGGTGAGACAAATTCGCCGCCGCCACCAGGGCCGAATCGAGAATTTTAACCCCGTGGTGAACTTCGTAGCGCTCTTTCAAGCCGCGTAAAATCGAAATCGTATCGTCCACCGTCGGCTGATCGACGAGAACCTGTTGAAAACGCCGCTCTAGGGCCGCATCTTTTTCGATATGCTTGCGAAACTCGTCTAAAGTCGTGGCGCCGATACACCGTAGCTCACCTCGGGCGAGCATCGGTTTGAGTAAATTGCCCGCATCCATCGTTCCCTGTCCGGCGCCCGTCCCGACGACCGTATGCAGTTCGTCGATAAACAGGACGATTTGACCTTCCGATTGGGTGACTTCGCGCAAGACGGCCCGCAAGCGTTCTTCAAATTCACCTCGGAATTTGGCTCCGGCGATCAAACTGCCCATGTCCAGGGAGATGAGCTGGCGGTTTTTGAGCGATTCGGGCACGTCGCCGTTGACGATGCGCTGGGCGAGTCCTTCGGCGATCGCCGTTTTACCGACCCCCGGTTCCCCGATTAAAACGGGATTGTTTTTGGTGCGCCGCGATAGCACTTGGATCACCCGGCGAATTTCTTCATCGCGACCGATCACCGGGTCTAACTTTCCGGCTTTCGCCTGTTCGGTGAGGTCGCGTCCGTATTTTTCTAACGCTTCGTACTGACTTTCCGGGTTTTGGTCTTGGACTTTGGCTTTACCGCGCGTTTCCTTAATCGCCGTTTCCAATAGTTGCGGGTCGAACGGCGTGCGCGGGTCGGCGGTGGATGCTTTGATGACGCGACGACCCACGCGCTCGTCGTCCCACAAGGCGATCAGTAAATGCTCGATGGAGATATAACTATCTTGCCAGGATTCGCGGGCAGCTTCGGCTTTGTCGAGTAGCAAGTCCAAACCGCGCCCGAGATAAAGCTGGCTCGTGTTGGCGACTTTCGCCTGACGGGCCGCAAATGCATTGAGTTGTTGCAGGAGTTTTTCGGGCAGGATCCCGGCGCGCGGCAGGATCCGACTGGCGAGTCCGTCTTGTTCGAGCAAGGCGATCGCCACGTGTTCGACTTCGAGCTGTTGGTGTTGGTAACGGCGCGCGACATCTTGGGATTTGACAATCGCTTCCCAAGCGCGATCGGTAAACTTACTGGCGTCAGTGGGCTGCATGTTTTAAATGCTCGGTGCCTCCAAAAGGTGCTGGGTCGTTAGGCCGACAGTTCGTTTCTATTGAAACTCAAAATCACGGGAAACGAACACCTGTAGTCTATCTCAGATTTTCGCCCGAACGGCTTTGCTGTCGCGATCGAGGCGGGCGTACCGACGCCCGCCGTCGAGCCTGATTTAACTCGCTGCAGTCGCTTTCTCTTTTTCCGTGGCCGATCCCTGGGTTCCCAGTTGAATTAACTCGATTTTATAGCCGTCGGGATCTTGGACGAAAGCGATCACGGTAGATCCGTGTTTCATCGGTCCGGGTTCGCGGGTGACGGTGCCGCCTTTGGCTTTGATTTGTTCGCAAACGCCGTAAATGTCATCTACGCCGAGGGCGATGTGACCGTAACCGTCGCCGAGGTCGTAATGGTCTTTCCCCCAGTTATAGGTCAACTCGATGACGGCAGTTTCGGACTCGTCGCCGTATCCGACGAAGGCGAGGGTGAATTCACCGCCGGGATAGTCTTTTTGGCGCAGCAAGTTCATCCCGAGGATGTTGCAGTAAAAATCTAGGGATTTGTCTAAATTGCCGACGCGCAGCATGGTGTGTAACAGTCGCATCGAGACCCTCCTGTTGCGAATTTCTTTTTTATTGTAAAGGGAGGGGTTTTGGGGAGTTTGGAGTTTGGAGTTTAGAGTTTGGAGTTTAGATTTCGATCGCGTTGGGGACTGGGTTAGCGCATCGTAGCTAGGCTAACGCTATCGGGGAAGTAAATCCGGTAAACTTTTGAGAGTTTGTTTGAGAGTTTGCCTCGATCGCCCCTCCGGTCCTGTCCGGCTATGGGGAGGGGCGATCGCTCGAACAGTCCACGATTGGCGAGTTGCACTCCAAATCCTGCAAGCAGAAGAGGGAATCATCAGTATGTTAGATAATACGGCGATTGACATGATTAACGCCCGCGAAATTCTCGATTCTCGCGGACGTCCGACCATTGAAGCCGAGGTAATCTTGGCCAATGGCGCCCGGGGTCTAGCTCAAGTTCCTAGCGGCGCTTCCACGGGCTCGTTTGAAGCTCACGAACTGCGCGACGGCGACAAAAATCGTTATGGCGGTAAAGGGGTTCAAACGGCGGTGGATAATGTCATCCACAAACTCGCCCCTAATCTCGAAGGGTTGGACGGTTTAGATCAAGCCACGGTAGACCATACGGCGATCGCCCTCGACGGTTCCCCCAACAAAGCTAATCTCGGCGCCAATGCGATTTTAGCCGTGTCTCTGGCCACGGCGAAAGCGGGCGCGGACGCCCTGGGAATTCCGCTCTACCGTTACTTAGGCGGTCCGATCTCTAACGTGCTGCCCGTTCCGTTGATGAACGTGATTAACGGGGGCGCCCACGCCGCCAACAATATCGATTTTCAAGAATTTATGATCGTTCCGGTCGGGGCGCCGACGTTCCGCGAAGCCTTGCGCTGGGGGGCGGAAGTGTTCGCCTCTTTGAGTACGGTTCTCGACGAGAAAGGGTTGCTCACCGGGGTCGGCGACGAGGGCGGTTTTGCGCCGAACCTCGGTTCCAACCAAGAAGCGCTCGAAATCTTGATGGCAGCCATTTCTAAGGCGGGTTACAAACCCGGCGAACAAGTGGCGTTGGCGTTAGACGTGGCGGCGAGTGAATTTTATAAGGACGGTCAGTATATTTACGAAGGCAGCGCCCACTCTCCGGCGGAGGCGATCGCCTATTTGGAACGCTTGGTCGCCGAATACCCGATCGTTTCGATTGAAGACGGTTTACACGAGGAAGATTGGCCCAACTGGCAACTGTTGACCCAGAAATTGGGCGACAAGGTGCAGTTAGTCGGCGACGATTTATTCGTGACCAATCCCATCCGCTTGAAGAAAGGGATTGACAGCAAGGCGGGGAATTCGATCTTGATCAAACTCAATCAAATCGGTTCCCTAACCGAAACCCTCGACACGATCGATATGGCAAACCGCAACGGTTATACTTCGGTGATCAGCCACCGTTCCGGCGAAACGGAAGATACGACGATCGCCGATCTGGCCGTCGCGACTCGCGCCGGACAAATTAAAACGGGTTCCCTCTGCCGTAGCGAACGGGTGGCGAAGTACAATCGCTTACTGCGGATCGAGGACGAGTTGGGAGATCGCGCGGTCTACGCCGGGACGATCGGCTTAGGTCCGCGTCGTTAGGAATTCGTAGCGCCAGCATCTCGAACCTGCGGAGGGACACGGCAATGCCGTGTCCCTGCCAAACAAGGTGTTATATATAAATAATGGCGGTAGAGAGGAGACGATCGCCCGTCCTACGGATAAAAGCCCAACTGCGGCAACCCGAGGGTTTCGTCCCAATCCATCATCAAATTGAGACATTGAATCGCCTGCCCCGCTTGACCTTTGAGCAAGTTATCAATCGCTGACATGACGATCGCGCGATCGGTGCGTTGGTCGATTTCGACGCCGATGTAACACATATTACTGCCCATCGCCCATTTGGTCTGCGGATAAACTCCCGCCGGAAGCACCTTCACCCACGGGCAATTGCGGTAAAACGCCGTGTAAATCGTCACCAAATCCTCCCGAACCAAGCCGGGATCGCGTAAATTGGCGTAGACCGTGGACAAAATCCCCCGCACCATCGGGATTAAGTGGGGTGTAAACTGAACTAAAACCTCGTGTCCGGCCAAATCGCTGCAAATTTGCTCGATTTCCGGCGTGTGGCGGTGGCTGGCAACGCCGTAAGCGGCAAAAGAATTATCGGCTTCCGCTAATAACAAATTCACTTTCGCTTGGCGACCGCCGCCAGAGGTTCCCGATTTCGCGTCAATAATGGCACTTTCCGGCACGATCATCCCTTGTTTGAGCAAGGGCGCCAGAGCGAGCAAACTGGCGGTGGGATAGCAACCGGGACAGCCGACGAGTTGGGCTTCTTTAATGCGATCGCGGTACAATTCCGGCAAGCCGTAAACCGCCGTCGCCGCCACCTCTTTATCGGTGCGATCGCCCCCATACCAGGCTTGATAAGTATCTAAATTGCTAAAACGGTAATCGGCGGACAAATCGAGAACCTTGCAGCCTTTATCCAGCAAGGTCGGCGTCATCTTCCACGCCAATCCGTTCGGTAACGAGAGAAAAACCACGTCACAGCGATCGCCGACGGTCTCGGGATCGACCGTTTCAATCGTTAAATTCGTGGCGAGATCCATGTGAGGGTATAAATCCGAAAAAGCTTTCCCCGCGCTGCTTTCTCCACCCACGTAAACTAACTCCAAGTGGGGATGGTCGGCAATCAAACGAACTAACTGCACGCCTCCGTAACCGGATGCCCCGACAATACCAACTTTGACTCGTGTTGAATCTCCCATGCGACCTCTCCTTTCCTCTGATATGCTCGTCTGGCCTGCGATCGACCCGAATGTTTCCCGGATTTTTGCAGATCTTTGCAGAACTGTTGCTGCATTTTAGTACCAAATTGGAAATTTAAGTCTCGAAATTCCCACATCTGCCACGGGAAAAGCTTCTCGCCTCCACCGTCCTCGCCCGTTTTTACCCCGAGCCAACATGGGTTAGGATATAGGCCGAGGACCGTAGCGTAGCGGACTTGACGCCTGTTCGCGCCACGGTCTCGCAGTGAAGACGAAACAGAAGAGACAAGTTAATGAGCAAATATCACGTTTACGGGATTGGCAATGCTTTGGTGGACATGGAATTTCAACTTTCCCCAGAGTTGCTACAACAGCTCAGTATCGATAAAGGCGTCATGACGTTAATCGACGAATCACGAGAACGAGAACTGATCGAAACACTGAGCGATCGCCCGTCTAAAATGATTTCGGGAGGGTCCGCCGCTAACACCCTCGTCGCGATCGGGCAATTGGGCGGCAAATGCTTCTATTCTTGTAAGGTCGCCGACGATGAAAGTGGCGAATTTTACATGAAAGATCTGGTCAGTTGCGGGATCGAAACCAACTTGCAACACCACGAACCCGGCGAAGGGATTACCGGAAAATGTTTGGTTTTCGTGACCCCCGATGCCGATCGCACCATGAATACTTATCTCGGGGTCAGCGCTACTTTTTCTAAAGACGAACTGGTTCCCCACGCGATCGAAGATTCCCAATATCTCTACATCGAAGGTTATTTACTCGGGGATACGAACGGCAAAGAAGCGGCGATCGTCGCTCGCGATATCGCCCAAAAAGCGGGGGTTAAAACCGCTCTTTCCCTCTCCGATCCCAACATGGTCAAGTTTTTTAAAGAAGGTTTGATCGAAGTAATCGGCTCCGGTTTAGATTTCATTTTTGCCAACGAAAGTGAAGCGTTGCAAATGGCCGATACCGATAATTTGCAAGGGGCGATCGCCCATTTCAAAACCTTAGCTAAAGGCTTTGCGATCACCATCGGTCCCAAAGGTTCCGTCATTTTCGACGGCGAACAACTGCTCGAAATTCCCGCCCAAAAAGTCGAGGCGATCGATACCGTCGGCGCCGGAGATATGTACGCCGGAGCCTTCCTCTACGGCATCACTCACGGCATGAGTTACGAGAAAGCGGGTCATCTCGCCTCTCGCGCCGCATCCAAGATCGTCACCTCCTACGGTCCGCGACTGTCGGCGGAAGAAACCAAAGCCCTGTTAAGTTAAAGACCCATAAAATAAGAGGCGATCGCCTCTTATTCTCAATCGAGAAAACCAGAGATTTTTGTCTCTGGTTTTTTTGGCGATCGTCATTTAGAATATATTTATAATTTGGCTATATTATCCGATCGTTTTTAGTTCTATAAGTATTCACAAATCTAGATTCTAGATTGAGCAACAAATCGATCGTTTAATATAAAATATAATTGCAATCGTATCAATAATAAATATCCTCTTATGAGAATTGATTCTCTTACTCTTAAAAATTTTAAGAAATTTTCAGAATATCATCTAGACTTAGATCCTCAATTTACCTTACTCATCGGTGATAACAGTACAGGTAAAACGACTCTACTCGATGCACTGGCAATTAGCGCCGGGGTATGGCTTGTCAACGAACCCGATAGTAGCCTTTCTACTAGCAAGCGCAATATTTTAACAAGTGAAATTCGTCTAGAAGCTGTCAATTCATCGGGAATTACGCAGTTTAGAGAATGTAAGCCCGTTGAAATTCGAGCTGAAGGTTGGATCGATCGTCAATATTATACCTGGTGCCGAAAAATCTCTTTAAATGGCTCCAGAACCTCTAATACAGATGCCAAAGAAGCGATCGCCTGTATTACCGAACTTTTTAACCGCGATCGACAAGGAGAAAAGATTTGGTTTCCTGTTCTTGCATATTATGGAGCAGGTCGAACTTGGCTACCTTCTAATGCAAGTCACAAGAAAGCAAAATTAGATCGCGATCTTTCTAGGCGTTGGAATGCTTTTTATGATTGTTTTGAAGAGCGTATCCGCCTCTCGGATCTGCAAACTTGGTTCCAAAAAGAAGCACTGGCAACGCTCCAGCGAAACGGCAAAACACGCTCGACTTATGAGGTTGTCAAATGGGCAATTTTACGATGTATTCCCGGTGCCGATAATCTCTGGTTCGATGCAGATCGCGCCGAAATAGCAATCTCTATTGAAGGTTACGTAATTCCTTTTAGCAACCTCAGTGCAGGACAAAAAATGATGGTTGCTTCGATCGCCGATATAGCGATTAAATCAGTGACTCAAAATGCAAGGTTTTTACCAGAATTCATCGATCCCGATCCAACCTTATTACCCTCCATCTTAGAGAAAACACCCGGTTTAGTTTTGATCGATGAAATAGACGTTCACTTACATCCTAAATGGCAACGGCGCGTTATCGACGATTTAAAAAGTACATTCCCCTCAATCCAATTTGTTTGTACGACTCATTCCCCTCAAGTCATCGGCCAAATTCAAGCAAAAAACCTTCGGATTCTTTATGAAGATAGGGAAGGTACGCCGCACGTTATTACCCCTCCACAATCTTGGGGAATGGATAGCTCCTGGATTTTGCAAAATCTTATGGGAGCAGATGCAAGAGATATTAACATCGAAGCCGATCTCGATAAAATATTCGATGAAATCGATCGAGAGAACTATTCTGAAGCCAGACAAGCGATCGAAAATCTACACAATAAAGTTGGAGATTTTCCCGATCTACAGGAGGCCACTTCATTTTTAGATCGACTAGAACTTTTAAAACAAGATGAGACGGATTAGAAAAACCCATCCACCCAAAGAATTTTTAGACTGGCTTCAAGTGAATAAAGGTTTAGACTGTAGCTACGGCGCGCTTCAAGGAAAAGAGGCTCACTCGGCGTTGAAACTTCATCTTCTCAAAGAACAAGGATATTTGTGTGCTTATACGGGAATTTCAATATCAGTGGAAGAATCCCACATCGAACATTTAAAGCCTCAATCGCTTTGTAGAAATGTCCCCAATCCCGGGAATTTTGACTATTTAGAAGATGTCGAGTATCGCAATATGGTTGCTTGCTTCCCAAAAGATGGTGGAGATACCTCTTACGGTTATGGTGCACCCATCAAGGCCGGATGGTGGGATGAAGAAGAATTTATTTCGCCTTGTCAGGAAGATTGCGAACGAAAATTTTCTTATCAATGGAGTGGAAAGATCTGTCCTACGGATGAAAACGATCGCGCGGCGATGACAACTATTGAAAACTTAGGACTCGACGCACGGCGTTTAAGAGAGCGACGTAGAAAGGCAATTAAGGGCTTCTTTGGTTTTGGATCGAAAAAACCACTGACAAAGAAAGAAGCCAAAAATATTTTAGGAAAACTTGGTCAACCGGATCGTTCGACTGGCCAACTGAAAGAATTTTGCTTTGTTTTTGAACAACTTTTACCCAAATATATTAATCCCTCGAAAAAATAACCATCCCTTCCCTGTTAATCGTTCGTAGAAATGAGCCAGAGCAAATCAAACCGATCGCGTTGCCTGCACTACAGCGATCGCCCCCTCAAAACCGCTATAATTTTTCTAGCAAATCTCATTCAATACAATATTAATTGTCAAACCGCTATCTTATTTCCTATTCATCCAAACTTCGATCTCCTTTTTGGTAAACCATCAATAACAAAGCCATGACCGAACATCAATTACCAAAACCCATCCAAGCTTTACTAGATCCAAACATTTATCCCCACCCAGTTAAAGAACCGATCCAACTGATTCAAACCCATGCTTCATTCGTATTGCTAACTGGGGATTACGTTTATAAAATCAAAAAAAGCGTCAATTTTGGCTTTCTCGACTATTCGACCTTAGAGAAACGGCGGCATTTTTGCCAAGAAGAAGTCCGCATGAATCGACGCAGCGCGCCGGAAATTTACTTAGGGGTTGTCGCGCTGACCGAAACGGGGGATAGTCCTGGAGTGACTCTACGCGATCGCCTCGAATTCGACGGAACGGGCGACCCGATAGAATATGCGGTTAAAATGCGACAATTTCCGCAAGAGTGCTTGTTTAGTTCCTTATTTCAAGCGGGAGAATTGAGCGAAGATCGCATGAAAGAATTAGGGCGCGTCGTTGCCGAATTTCACGGAAAAACGGAAACTGACGATCGCATTCTCAAATTTGGAGAAATCGCACAAATCCGGCAGGCGATCGATGAAAATTACCACCAAACCGAAAAATACATCGGCGGACCGCAAACGCGCCAGCAGTTTGAAGAAACGAAAGCTTACAGCGATCGCTTTTTTGCCGAACACAAAGACTTATTTAAGACCCGGATCGAACGAGAAAAAATTCGCGAATGTCACGGCGACCTGCACTTAAGAAATATCGCCCTCTACGACGATCGCATCATTCTATTTGACTGCATCGAATTTAACGAATCTTTTCGCTTTGTCGATGTCATGTACGATATCGCCTTTGCGGTGATGGATTTGGAATCGCGGGGGAGTCACGTCCTGGCGACGGTGTTTTTAAACGAGTATTTGGAACGAACGGGGGACTGGGAAGGGGTGCAAGTGCTACCCTTATACCTGAGTCGGCAAGCTTACGTGAGAGCAAAAGTTACCTCTTTTCTGCTCGACGATCCGACGGTGGACGAGACGGAGAAAGAACGGGCGCGCGACACGGCGGCCCATTATTACGAGTTGGCGTGGCAGTACGCGCGGCGCGATCGCGGGCGCCTAATTTTGATGTCCGGGTTGTCGGGATCGGGGAAAAGCACGGTAGCGCGACAGTTGGCGAAACCGACGGGGGCGATTCACATTCGTTCCGATGCGGTTCGCAAGCATTTAGCGGGAATTGCCTTGCACGATCGCGGGACTGACGCCATTTACACCCCCGAAATGAGCCGCAAAACCTACGGGCGCCTGTTGGAATTGGGCGAACTGCTGGTGTTGCAAGGGTTTACCGTCATTTTAGATGCGAAATACGACACTCGGAACCATCGCGAAGCGGCGATCGCCGTCGCCGAAAAACGCGAGATTCCGTTAACGATCGCCCACTGCACGGCGCCGATGGAGGTCTTGCGCGATCGCCTGCACCAGCGTCGAGGAGATATCGCCGACGCGACCGCCGATTTACTCGCCAGTCAGCAGCAAGCGGCAGAATCTTTTACCGAACGGGAGCGAGCTTACGTGAGAAGCATCGACACGACGGCGGCGATCGCCCCTCAATTAGAGGCATTTTTCGCCCCTTAAACGGGCTTATTCCGGTTCGGAAATCGGAATTTCTACGGTAAACTCCGTCCCGCAACCGGGAGAACTATAACAACACAATCGTCCTCGATGTTTTTCCTCAACAATTGTCCGACTAATTGACAGTCCCAAACCCGTCCCTTTGCCGACGGGTTTGGTCGTAAATAAATAGTCAAAGACACAAGTTTGCACCTCTTGCGGCATTCCGACGCCGTTATCTTTAAACGACACGGAAATATAGCCATCTTTGCAAGCGGTGTAAATGCGAATTTCGTTGGGATTGGCTTCGATGTCTTCGTAGCTGCGATCGCGATCGCCTTCTTCCAAGGCATCGATCGCGTTAGATAAAATATTCATAAAAACTTGATTGAGTTGGCTCGGATAACAGCTTACTTCAGGGATATTGCCGTAATTTTTAATAATTTTAATTTCCGGGCGATCGGGATTACCTTTCAGCCGATGTCTGAGAATCACTAAGGTACTGTCAATCCCGGAATGAATGTCAAATAAAACGCGATTTGATAAGTCATTGCGCGAAAAAGTCGTGAGGGAACGGCTGATGCTGCGGATGCGTTCGCTTCCGAGTTTCATCGACTGAATTGTTTTGGGAAAATCTTCTAAAATATAGGGTAAATCAATGTTTTCGGCGTGGTCGGCGATCCCGTCTCCCGGATTGGGAAAAGTTTCTCGATACAATTGCAAATGTTCGATTAAGACTTTCCCATAATCTTGAATGTAGCGCAGATTGCCGTCAATAAAATTAATGGGGTTATTAATTTCGTGAGCGACTCCGGCGACCAGTTGACCCAAAGTAGACATCTTTTCACTGTGAACTAATTGCAGTTGGGATGTCTTGAGTTCTTCCAAAGCATTTTGAAGCTCTAAGGTGCGTTGTTTGACTTGTTCTTCTAAGGTTTGACTGAGCCAGCGTAATTTTAAATGAACCTTAACCCGGGCGATCGCTTCTTCCGTTTGAAAAGGTTTGGTAATATAGTCTACGGCGCCGAGTTCCAAGCCTTTGACTTTATCGACGGTATCCGCTAAAGCGGTCATAAAAATAATCGGAATTTCGGCAGTATTTGGATTGGCTTTTAACCGCTTGCAGGTTTCAAAACCATCAATTCCCGGCATCATGACATCGAGTAAAATCAGATCGGGACTGGCATATTCGGTCTGCTCGATCGCGGTTTCGCCATCGGTTGCGACCAGAATCGTCCATCCCGAACCTTTAATCGAGTCGCATAAAACTTTTAAATTGGTGGGATTATCATCGACGATTAAAATACGAGCGGATTCCCCAATCGGATCGAGTATCATTTTTGTGTGATGTTTGCTTGTTAACTGTATCTAAAAACCCAAACGAAGCTGTCAAAAAAATAGATTTTGATTGGATGGATGAAGTTAATTGTAACCCAGAATCTGAGTTTGCAGGAGAAAAATAAAACAAGTTCGGATCGACTAAGCCGATCGGTTTTCTGGGAGGAACGATCGCAGGAGTTCTTTGACTTTTTTGACCTGAAAGCTTTCGGTTAATTGCAAAATTTCGCGGGCAAAGGGTTCGAGGGCGCGATCGTCGCTCACCAATTGCTCGATCGCCTCTTCAATACCTTGTAAATTGCCCATCATGGCTAAATCGTAAAGCTGTTCGAGCTGTGCGCTATCCGGTACGACCGAAGGGGTGCCGGAGTCCTCCTCGGGAGCGGGACTGGCGGCGTCTACTGTTTCATAAATCCACTCCAATTCCAAATAGTTTTGCAAAATCTCGAAGAGGCGATCCATTTCGACGGGCTTGGGTAAAAACTCATCGGCGCCCATTTCAAAACTCTTGGCGCGATCGCGTTCAAAAACACTGGCGCTGGCGACGACGATCGGAATTTTCTTTAAGTTTGAATCGGCGCGCAGTTCGCGAATCAATTCAAACCCATCGACCGTCGGCATCGTTAAATCGGTAATAATTAAATCCGGCGAATGTTTGCGGGCGAGATCGAGTCCGTCGCGTCCGCAATTGGCTTCGATCGCCTGACAGCCGATCGCTTCGAGAACCATCACTAAAACCCCGCGATTTTCCGGGCGATCGTCCACGATCTCGATCGTCGGTTTTTTATGTTTAATGCCAATAATTTTACCGAACTGCGCAGTCGATCGCCGTTCCACCCAATCCCGGGCAATTTCTAGGTCGAGATCGAACCAAAAGATCGTTCCCGTTCCCAACTGACTTTTTACCTGTAATTGAGCGCCCATCAGATTGACAATTTGCTGGCCGATCGCCAATCCCAGCCCGGTTCCTTCGGCTTTGCGGTGGTTGTCTCCCACTTGCTCGAACGGCTGAAAAATCTTTTCTAATTGGTCGGGACTCATGCCAATTCCCGTATCTTCAATCTCAAAACGAACGGTTTTTCTCCCTTGAGTATCGCCGAGGGAGGTCACCTTAAACGTCACGCGACCGCGATCGGTAAACTTAATCGCATTACCGAGTAAATTAATTAACACTTGTCGCAAGCGTTTTTCGTCGCTGCGAACTCCCGGGGGCAAATCGCTGGCGATCGCGAAATCGAAGCCAATCCCTTTCTGTTCCGCTTTAATGCGACAAATTTCGGCGACTCCGGTCAAGAAAGAGGGGAAATGAAAATCGCTATTATACAGTTCTAACTTGCGCGCTTCGATTTTTGATAAGTCGAGAACGTCGTTAATTAAGGTCAGTAAATGAGAGCCGCATTGATAGATAATCTCGATACCTTTGCGATCTTTGTTCGATAAAGAGGGAGACTGTTGGAGAATTTGAGCGTAACCGAGAATGCCGTTGAGGGGGGTTCGCAATTCGTGGCTCATATTGGCCAAAAATTCGCTTTTGGCTTGATTGGCGGCGTCGGCGGCAACTTTAGCCCGTTCTAATTCTTGGGTGCGTTCCTCGACGCGCAGTTCCAGGGTTTGGGAATAATCGCGCAGTTGGCTGTTGGCGGTTTCCAGTTGGCGGTTGGTTTGGGCGAGTTGCCATTGTTTGTAGTGATTGGTCGTGGAGATCGCCGCGACTCCCATCGCCAGAAACGGAGAGACGACGGGAATCACCCAACCTGCGATAAAGGCGAGATAACTGCCGCCGATCAGGACGAGTCCCCCGGCGCCGATGCCCCATAGGGTCAGACCGCCGGGAAGGGCAGACGATCGCTCGCCAGCCCGTTGCAGAAACCAACTGCCCCCAGTTCCGATGCTGGCCCACAGAAAAATCCACAGCCACTCCTCGATGGAGGCCCAGGCTTGTAGAAGCGGGCGTCCGTGTAGGGCTGCATTGAGAATTTGACTGGCTAAATTGGCGTGAATGGCGACCCCCGCCATCGGCGGATCGTCGTCGATCCAGGAACGACTGTAGGGGGTCTCGAAAAAGTCGTTGGTGCTGGTGGCGGTCGAACCGATCGCCACGATGCGATCGCGCATCAACTCCGGGGGAATCTCGCCGCGCAACACTTCGCTCATCGAGATTTGCGGGAACGTCATTTCTTTGCCCCGCCAGTTCATCAAAATTTGATAGCCGCCGAGGTCGTCGCTGTTGCTGTAGCCCGCTTCTCGGGGGCGCAAGGGTTTGAAGACGGCGTTTCCTAAGTGGAAGATTTGCCGTTCGGGGTCGATCGCCTCCAAGTGGATGCCCTCGCTTTCGAGATAACTCAGGGCCAGGCGAACGCCCAGCCCGAGTTTGATCGTGTTGCCATCCTGAAAGTCGGTAGCGGAAAGCAGACCCCGGCGAACCGTGCGATCTCTGTCGAGGATCAGATCCGCCAGGGCGACGCGATCGCTCGCCTTGAGAATGGGAGGCGGCGCCACGCGATCGCCGATAATTTTTTCAACGCCGATTAAATTAGGCGTTTCCCGAAAGACTTCGACCCGGCGATCGTAACCGGGTTCTTCAGGAAAATTGCGATAAATATCTAAACCGATGGCGCGCGGTTGTTGGGCGTCGATCTTTTCGATCAGTTCGGCTAAAACCCGGTCGGGAATCGGCCAGGCACCGACCGCCGTAATATCATCTTCGTCGATAGTCACCAGGACGATCCGCTCTTCGCGGGATTCTCGCGGGCGCAGGCGAAAAAATTCGTCGCGCACGGCCCATTCCAGAAATTTGAACCAGCCGAAAAAGCTCCCTGTCGCGATCGCCACCGTCACGATCCCCGAGATCGATAACATACTGCGCCATTGAGTCATTGGGTGGGTGGTAGCCTCCGGCATGGCTCGATTGAGTGACTTTCAGCAGATCCCAAACAAAAAGGGTTCGAGGAGATTAAGGCAGCGTCGCGTCGGCGAGTTCGCCCAATCCCACCGAACCGAGGAGTTCGTGCCAATGTTGGCTCAGTTGGGCGTTTTGGGGATCTTGGCGTCTCATTCGCCACAAGATCGCGGCGCTGTCGTACCAGACTCCGGCAGAGGCTAAGGCGGAGACGTTCTCGATCCGGTCTCCCGGTTCGAGGTCGGCTAAATCGAGGCTGTCGGGTTCGACCCGTTTAATCCAACCGTCGATTAACGGCGAACTGGGGCGCAGTTTCTCGTCTAATTTGAGGGCGAAAAACCATTGATAGGGGCGATCGCTTTGTAAGGGCGGCGCATCTTCCGGCAGGGCGATCGCCACGATGCCGCCATTGGGCGAAATCGGGATCGTGGTTTGATAATGCAGGTTTTTCTCTTCGTCTTTAATACTAAAAAAGGCTTGGTTAACTCCGGTTTGGGGCAGGTAAACCAAAATTGTCGGGCGTTCGGAGAGGGTCAGTCCGTAGTTGCTCTGGGGAATCAACCCCGCGATTCCGTTGGCGATCGCCGTTGGCGAGTCGCTGGTGAGAGCCAGTCCACTTTCCCCGTGACGGGACGCCCCGCCACTACTGCGCTGGGGCGCTTGGGCGTCCGTCGGCGGCGTAAAGGTCGCCTCTCCCCGAGACGCCCCGCCACTGGTGCGTTGGGGTGCGGCTCCATCTGCCGGGGGGGTGAACACGGTTTGACCCCGGGAGGCGCCTCCGGTACTTTCCCGAGGGGCTTGGTTGTCACTCGGGGGGGTGAAGGTGACCGCTTTCGCCGGACTGACGGCGATCGCACTTACCCCAGTGGTCATGGCGATCGTGGCGATCGCCGCTAATAAACGTTGGCTTAGCATCGATAGTCTTCTCCTGTCAAAGATTCAGGGGATGCAATGATTTTATCAACGAACGGTTGTAAAACTAATAAAATTTCATTAAAAACAATATCTAAATTTTTAAAGATTTGATGAGCCTTTTTCTCCAGTTTGTCGCGGGTATTACTGTGGTTTTTTCGAGAACTTCAAAGCGAAAACTGCACTAGAAACAAGGGCGATCGCACGACTTCCAGGCATCGATCGATTTCGACGAACTTAACAATCAATAGTTTTTCTCGTCCGATGCTGAATTTAGCTTCTAGATTCTCCGATTTTTACTCGGTTCGAGTTAAATTTGAATCCGTCAGTCGTGACGGTTAACTTTTGCGTCTTCCACCTCCTACAACCAGTTACCGACTAACACGAATGGCGCCCAAAAGAACGGATCGTCGGTCGCCGGATCCGCCAATAATTTGAGCTGGGCTTGACGGACCGCTTGGGCTTTAGAAACCCCCGGTTTTCCGAGCTGAGTGTAAAACTCGCTCATGAAAATAGCCGTCGAGCGATCGCGCACGGTCCATAAGGTCGCCAAGGTCGCTCTGGCGCCGGATTTGAGCGCCAGACCCGCCAATCCCAAGGCGGCGCGATCGTCGCCGACCGCCGTTTCGCACGCACTCAAAACTAACAACTCGATCGCCGTTTCTCCTCGGATCGATTGCTCCGCGAGCAAGCGGTCTAATTCGTCGATCCCCAGTCGTCCGTCCCAAGTCAATAAAAAAGTATCTTCGAGTTTGGAACTGAACTGACCGTGAGTGGCCAAGTGAATGACTTCGGCAGAATTTTGATTGACTTTACGCTCCAAACTCGCCGTTGTAAACCCTTCGTCGAGCAACACCGCCGTGGGAAATTCTTCGCTGAGGCGATCGAGTTCCGACTTGACCGCAGGTAAGGAATTAAACCCCTGACGCGCTTCGCTCAAGCCCGCCGCGATCGCCTGCAAACGTCCCTTGCGCAACGGTCGCCCCGGCAGCAACTGCAACCCTTGAGAAAAAGCGATATTGTAATCTTCCACCAGATAGTTATCCCCGTCGTACAACGCCGCCATCGGTACGTTTCTCAAAGCTCCATCGAGGACGAAAACTAACGTTTTTACCCCCTCTAAGGTGCCGTCGCTGCGGGCGGGTAAAACTAACCAGTTGTAGAGAATTTTCGACAGGCGCAAGCGTTCCAAATTGTCGTAAGCGGGACTGAGGGCTTGTAATAATTCCTCGACAGTTTGATTGACAAAGGTTTGGGGGATGGGAATGTCGTAATAGCGCAGGGGATGGCCTGGAGAGGAGACAATCGTCGCCAGACGGTCTTCGAGGACGATCGGATAAATCACTGCCGCCTCCGGGTCGATCTCCTCAATTTTGACGGGCTGCATGTCGAGACAGGCTTCGCGTAAAAAGTTATCGAGTTCGGCTAATTGGAGGGCTTCGATTAACTGGCGCGCTTCGAGTAAGCGAGGGGGACTCGGGTCGCCGTCGAGCAACAAACTCACCAATTCTCGATAGACGGGTTCGATGCTGTCGCGGAAGGAAAATTGAACTTCGCGATCGATCGCCACCAGGTCGATGCGGAGGGATTCGAGGGCTTTGACCGCTTCTCGATAAGCGGCGATCGCCCCTCTGCGATCGCCTTGGCTCCTCAAAATCCGCCCGAGTTGCCAAGCGCCTTGAGAGACGATATCCGTGGCAACGATCCCTTGAGCGATTTGGAGGGCGTCTCGGGTGAGGCGCTGGGCGATCTCGAGTTGTTGGTTGCGCTCGTACAGGCGCCCCCAACGGACTAAGGCGTGAGCTTCGGCGCGCGGGTCGCGCAGCGATCGCGCCGCCGCGACCGCCTGGGCGAGTAATTCGTTAATTTGGGCGAGGCTGACATTTTTCTGGCGGTCGTCGAGTTTGATTCCGGCGTCGGTAAAGTTGAGGACGCTGTAAATCCAAGCGCGAGACGGCGCAATTTGGCGTAATTCGTGGTAGAGGGGTTCGACGAGAGCGGTGGCTTGGTGCCACTGGCGCGATCGCACGGCAACGTCGAGCTGGTTGAGGCGGGCGTCGAGGCGTTCGAGGTCCGATTGAGCCGTAGTTTCCGCTTTGGCAAAGTAGAAGGCGGCGCTGTCGAAATCTTCTAAATTAACGGCGGTATTGCCCATACTCAGATAAATGGCGCCGATTTCGTCCAGGTCGCGCTGTTGGCGGGCGATCGCCAAACAGCGTTCGAGCACCTCGCGACTGGCGTCTAAATCCCCGACCAGTTGCAAGCCAATTCCCAAGGCGTGCAAGGCTTGAACTTTGAGTCCGCCTTGGTCGAGGGTGCCGAGTTGTCGGTTGAGTTTTTCCAGGCGATCGCGCGCCTGACGGTAAAAGCCCAAATGTTGCAAGGCATAGGCTTGGTCGATCTGGCTGCCGATCGCGCCGATGTCGTCGCCCCCTTGTCGGTACAGTCGTTCGGCTCGTTCCCAGGTTTCGAGAGCGGCGCGGGGTTGTCCCGTGGCTAGCAGTAAGTTGGCTTGGGTATTGGTAGCTTGGGCGAGGAAAATCGGCTCGCGGTCGGGGGAGTTGGCGAGTAAGGTGAGGGCGCGATCGCTGGCGTCTCGGGCGCGGTCCCACTGGCTGAGCCGTTGGTAGGCGAGGGAGCGGTAACTCCAGCTCAGGGCTTGGCTGGCCCGATCGCCGCGATCGCCCGCTTCGGCGGCAGCGCGTTCCCAGGCTTCGGCAGCGTCGGCAAAATATCCGGCGCGATAGAGTCGGCGACCGCGATCGAGGGAATTTTCCCCTTGGCGCTGCCGCCATGCAGGAACGGAGCGCAGCAAGTTAGGGATGGGGTTCGTCTGGGCGAGATCCGGCGCGGCGATCGCGAAGCGTCGCCCAAGCAGAATCGCCAGCGACACCGCGATCGCCGCCCACAGGCCAAAGTTAAATCTCGCGAGTCCCTTCGCCATCGTCCACCTCACCACTCTCGAACCGAACCGAGCAGGTTGCAATCCTCGGGCCGATTTGCCGCCCATTGTTCCGGCACTGCCGACGGTCCGACCAATTCGATCTCACCTGCCGCCGTCGTCCGCCAGCCCTCCGCCTCGACGGGGACAGAACTTTGTGAGTTAGAGACGGGCTTTTCTGCGGGAGAGACGCCGTGGGATTCTCCTCGGGAGACCCTGCGCGATTCTCCGTCTCCGTTGGCAGACCGGAAGGGGGACAAGTCCCGCAAGTCTTCCCAGAGGCGCTGACTTCTCAGGCGGGTACTCGGCCCGGTCGGCAAGCCGCCGCGACCGACGAGGGCGAAGCTGCTGCGCTCGTCGGTCGAACATCCGGTAACGATTTGGGTGCTCGGGTCGGCCAGCTCGACGGATAACTGAGATAGGGCCGAACTGGCGTCAATTTCGGGACTTTTGATGTTGACGATGCCGTTGACGCCAAATTGAGAACTCGCCGTAATATCGCTGTCCGGGGTGAGGCGATCGCGGAATTGCGGCCCGAAAATCCCCTGAGTGCGGATTTCGATATTGCCGCCCTGTCCCCGTACCGCATTGGCGACTAAATCGCTATTTTCCAAGGCCACAATCGTATTGACATCGAGGCGGATGTTGCCCCCGTTCCCCGTTTCGCCCCCTTGGGCGTTAATTTGGCTGCCCCCTCGGGCCGAGAGCTGATTGCGCACTTGTAAGGTAATATTGCCCCCGGTTCCCGAAGTCGTCGCCGCATTCAGTCGTCCGCCGCGATCGAGGATCACTGAATCGGCGCGCACGAACAAGCTGCCGCCGTCGCCAACCCCTTCGTTTTCCACTGCAATTTCGGCGCCGTCGAGAACCCGCACCAGGGGAGCGGCGATCGTGATATTGCCCGAACCGCCGGACGGTCGCGCCGGAAAGCCAAAGGCTTCTTGCAAGACCAGATCGACGATATTCGCACTCGACGCGATCGTGCTGCGTCCCAAAGCACCGGGAACCCGATCGCTGATGGTAATTTCCTCCGTCGCCTCGATCTGCACCCTGCCCGCCGCGCCACTTCCCAAGGCCGTCGAACCGATGCGACCGCCCTGACGAATACTCAGAGTTCCCGTTTCGACGATCGCCGCCCCTGCATTGCCCGATCCGGTGGTCACGGTGTTGATCGAACTGGGAACCAGTAAAATCGGCAGCACGCCGCTCACGGAGATCGATTCGGCGGCTTCGATGACGAGATTGCCGCCATTTCCCGGCCCTTGGGTTCCCGAGGAAATCGCCGTCCCGTCAATTAAGCTCAGATGTCGGGTCACTAGGGAAAGATCGCCTGCCCGTCCGGAGCCGAGGGTATAGGCGTAAATGGAGGTAAATAGATTGGGCGAGATCGTGCCGACTTGGGTTAACTGGATCGAATCGGTGACGCGCAAACTCAGGTGACCGCCCGGACCGTCCCCGAAACTGCGGCTGAACAGACGACCGCCGCCGGACAGGGCGATCGATTGGGCGGAGATCTCCAGGTCGCCTCCGGATCCGCGATCGATCGTTTCCGAGAAGAAGCCACTAGAAACGGTGGCGTCCGAACTCGCTCCGTTGACGATCAGCGACTCCCTCGCTCGGGCGCGAATGCCGCCACTGGCTTGAGAGCCGCGATTTTGCACCCAGGCGAGGGACCCCTCGGTCAAGGTGAGACGACGACCGACTAGGGCGATCTCCCCCGCGATCGCCCCACTGGCGTCGAGGAGGGATTGGCGGGATAGGGATAAATCGGCAAATTCGGTGGCGTCGGTGTAATCGAAGCTCCAGCCTTCTGGGGTGTTCTGCCAGGTGACGCGACCCTCGCTGACGCCGCCGAGTTCGATCTGACCGCCTTCGGCGATTACAACGCCGCCTTCGAGAGCGACCGGACTGCCGATCAGGGCGAGGGTTCGACCGGGATTGACTTGCAAGGCATTTTCGATCCCGGTTTTGAATAAGGGACTCAACAGGGAGTCGGCGGTACTGAGGCGGTGACCGGACCCGCGCACGACGATTCTCCTTTGGAGAGGCTCCGCGATCGCCCCGGGCGGGGGATTCTCAGGCGCAGACCCAACGCGATCGAATTGCAAACCCACGGGAACGCTAACGGTAAGTAAGGAAGGGGCTTGCGGTTCGGTAGCACTGTAGAGACTGCCGTCGGACAGGGCGATCGCGTCGGCGGTGGAGGCGAAAAAGCTGCCCCCCAATTGCAAGCGCGCATTCGGCCCGAATTCGATCCCGTTGGGATTGAGGAAAAATAAGTTAGCGCTCCCGTTGGCGCGAATTAAGCCGTCGATTTCCGAGATTTCGGCTCCGGTCACCCGGGTGATGATGTTCTCGATCGCCCCCGGATTGTCGAACGAGGCTTGCATTCCCGTGGGAACGGAAAATTTGTCAAAACTGTGAAAAAGGTTAGTTCCCTGGCGCGTTCCCCCGTCGATCGTGAGCCGATCTCCTTGGAGATCGACCCGGCTAGGTTGGGGTAACGTATCGTCCGGCACGATCTGAGCTGTGGCGAAGCTACTCCCGAGTAGGAGTGTCCCCGCCACCGAGAAACCGTGAAGGTAGGGGAGGAAATGGCAGTTCATGTATACGCGATGCCAAGCACTCTAATTGACTTCCAGGCGCATTTGTCCCCTGTGTAACGCTTGTGCACTGGATCGTTGACAATGGCGATCCCCCAAATGAAGCGGGCGAATGACCGAGTGACTTTTTATGACCCGATCCGATCCTAAACTACGCTGTTGGGAATGTCCCGTGTTTGACCCTCGCCGAGAGTTTATTTTTTAGAAGTTTGGCGGGCGATCGAGGTCGGATTTAAGAGAAAATCAGATGCTTGTCGGGCGATCGCCTCGGAGAGTTGAATTTGTTTTAAGGTGACCAGACCTTCCTCGACGAAGGAATCGCGCACGCATTTATTCTGTTTGCTTTTAAACGGCGTTTCGTAAAAAACTTCCCGAATTCCCGCCGAAATAATCAGTTTCAAACAAGACAAACACGGTTCTAAGGTGACGTAAATCGAGGCCCCGTCCGTGGCGATCCCGTGTTTCGCCGCTTGGGCGATCGCATTCGCTTCCGCATGAACCGCCCGCGAGGGTAAGTCACTCTCGCTACAACTGACGACCCCCGGATAGCAGTATCCTTGCTCGGTGCAGTGAGGCGACCCCGCAGGCGGTCCGTTATATCCCGTCGCCAACACTTGTTTATTTTTGACAATCGTCGCCCCCACCGGAAACGCCAAACAGGTCGATCGCGTCGCCGCCAATTTGGCTAACATTAGGAAATATTCATCCCAACTCGGTCGGATTACCCCCTCGTCGGGGTTATGGCTCTCATTCACGGGGTTTGATTGCGGCTAAAGGTGCAGTTTCCATTCTGAGGCGATCGCGGCGATCTGTGAAGGGCTTTTGTCTGATAGGATCGGAGCTTTGCTCACTCGATAGTTTTCGATGAAAATTCGCCTACTCTATCCCGATTCCACCCTGCCCACCTACGCCCACGAGACCGATTCCGGCATGGATTTGATCTCCCATGAAGACGCCCTCATCCCTCCCGGGGAATGGCGGTTAATCGGAACGGGAATTGCGATCGAATTATCCCCCTTAACTGAAGCCCAAATCCGCCCCCGTAGCGGCTTAGCCTCCAAACACGGCATCACCGTTCTCAATAGTCCCGGGACGATTGACGAAGGGTATCAAGGAGAAATTAAAGTCATCCTCATCAATCATTCTTCGCAACCCTTCGACGTCACCAAAGGAATGCGAATTGCTCAAATGGTCATCGCCCCCGTCGTTCGTCCCCCCATCGAAGTTTTCCGGGGAGAATTAGTCGAAACCACCCGAGGAAACGGCGGTTTCGGTTCCACGGGGGTGTAATCCTGGCGGCGGGCAAAATACCCGCCCCCTCTTATTTTTCGCCTGTTCCCTACGGCGACAATCGCGCTTTTTTCAAGCGTGTTTTCTCATACCACGCTGCAATTTCCGGCATCCATTCTTGAAAATGCGGCCAGATTTTCTCGCAGAGTTTTTGACATTCTAATTGAGCGTCAGATTTAAAGCGTAAATCTAATAAATGCATCAGCGATCGCCCATTCAAAGACATTACCCAATGCTGGCGAACGTCAAAGGGAATAATCCCCCGGGCGTGTTCCTCCGCCGCCCCTTCTTCGATGAATTGGGCGTACCGTTTCGCCGCTTCCAAACACCAAGCTAAATCCCGATCGCGCTGTTGTTGGCTATACTCGTAACGCTTGCCCTGGCGATCGTGATAAAAGCCCACCGGACGCAGATAAAAAACATCTTCGAGATTCCGCTTTCCTTCCGCCGCCTGTACGATTCTCGCTCCTGTATAGCGGTTAGAATTATGCACCACCATACCATTCGCCACAAAATTATGCCAAGGCCCTTCTACTTCGAGGTCATAGGTCATTGCAAGTCCCAAGAATTCCACCCCTTTTACTTTAACTGGATGCGTTCGTAGTTTATTCCCTAATGATTTCGGTTGAGCTGCCTCTTTATCCCGTTCGCGTAGCATCTGTGGAGGAGAATCCTGTTTGGCAAACTCCGCCTCTTTATTATTGTTTTGTTCTAGAAACTCTTTATTTCTATAAAGTCTATTGCCTGCCACTGCCATCCCATTACATAAGACCGAGCAATTTTTAGTCATCTTCATTACCTGACCTGCTCCGTTATCGGCGGTAACTAAACCAACCGCTTCTCCCATTGTTTGCCAGCCTTCTGAAGTCAATAAGCGGTGATTGGTCGTACAATCTAAAGTTTTACCATCTTCCAAAGTTAGGCGATAAACAGGTTGAATCCCTTTAGCCATTACATCCTTAATCTGTCCGACCTCAAAAAAACCATTGGTTTCATTCAGAACCCTTAACCGCATTTTTTTGATGCGACTTTTGCCATCGAGACAATAGTCCCCAGGAAGTTCTTTTTTTCTGCCTCTTTTTAATCGTTGGCGAATCGCTTTTTCCCCGTTTGTCCACAACTCGTAAAGTTCCGCAATTTTGATTTTGCGTAAACTGCCCCTAGCATTGACAAATGTCACCTCAGTATTTCCAGCCAGACATTGCACGTCAAAGGAAATCCCCACACGATGTGTTCTGACTTGCTGCATGACACTGTGGGGAAAAAAGCCACAATTAAACACGATTGACACGTGTTCTAAGGGGCCATAATGCCCGCGTTCCCCCGCCAACAAACGCTTGACCACCGTTTCCCCAGCTTTCGTTTCATCCAACCATTTCTCGCGATCGTCTATCACGAAATTTTCGCTATAATCTTGATGCATGGCAGCATAAATCGTTTGCTGCGGTTGAGGTGTTTTCGTAATGACTTCGACTCTAAATTTATCCATGCAATCCTCAAAAGTACCTGCGATCGACAAACCTATTTAAGATACCACAATTTTCTGCATTAATTCACCCGTTACGCAACAATTTGATGAAGAGACTGTTTATAAAATAAACATACAAATAGCAGCCATCTGCTTACCCCCACTCTCTCGACATTTCTATTGTGTCCTGTAGGGGTTTGGAAACCAAACCCCTACTATAGCAATCCTATAGCATTCCTCACTCGACTGATTTGGGAATGCTATATAAATGATTTTTATGTTAATTTGATTGCTAATGAATAAGCAAATCATCCCCCATTTTATCCCCCTCCTTTTTATACCAATCCTTACTCAAAAAAAACTATAAATCATCTCTTGAAAGTCCCCCTTCGCAAGGGGAATTTAGGGGGATCTCCCCCCTCCATCAACTTCAACAAACCTAGATCGTACCATCTCTGAAAGTCCCCCTTTCCAAGGGAGATTTAGGGGGATCTTCTACATTCCATTTCATCGGGCGGGGGTCGCCGATGCAGATAAACGCCGCCCAGTAAAACGGCGCAGAAAAAGGCATGAACTCATCCGCCTTATGTTTCAATCTCTTGAGAAAAAAAGCACTCGCCTTACTCACTCGCTCGACCTGTGCGAACCTCCCCCTCGTCAGCCACTCGTCGCGGATGTCACCAATCGTTAGAGTTTTTAAAAAATCTTGCGCCTCCTGTAAACATTCCGCGCGACCCCGTTGAGTCTGTAACAAATTCTGATAGAATCTTTCCATTAAAATTGCTGTCGGAATATCCGGCACTTTCCCAGGGTAAGAGCATCTCAATCAGGCTTGACAAAAGGCTTTGAGAACAGTGGTCATGTAGTCGTTATTCATCGCGGCTCGTTTCTGTTTTTGTCGCAAAGCCGAAGAGTGGTTTCTTGACGAAGAACATTCAAAGCCCAGCGCCGGAGTAAAGATAAATTGTGAGGACTATGACCGGAACGAATCCGACAGGAATCTTCATTAAAAGTCACATCTAAAACCCAATGAACTTGGTTCTCAATTCCCCAGTGCTGTCGAATAATCTTGCCTAAAAGGGAAGCATTAGCTGGAAGAGAAGACAGATAAAACTGAACTTCCCGAGTCGTTTTATTCGAGAGATGACGAATTCGTTCGACCACAACAATTGTTTGAACTCCGCACCATTGTTCTTGATGATGAAGATGGGTAAATTGGGAAATGGGAATCGCCCAAACTCGTCGTTTCTCAACCCGATGATGTCCTTTTTCAAGGCGTTGTTCGTAGCTCACTTCACTGGAGTTGCTCGGAGATTTTCTTAAGGATTCAAACTCTTCTTCAATTTGGGTGTAAAGGGTGGAATGATTCTTTTTTAAGGCGAGGACATAATCAGCTTTTTGGGCTTGAATTTGTTGAACAATTTTAACTTGAGTCCCTAGAGCATCAATCGTGACGACAGCTCCTTGAAGATCTAATAACTTTAACAAAGTGGGAATTGCCGGAATTTCATTGGACTTATCCTCTACCTTGACTTGTCCTAAAATTAGTTGTTGTTTCCCCGCCCAAGCGGTCAGTAAACTTAACGCTTTAATCCCCTTTTCTCGGTCATAAGAGCCTCGCAGACATTTCCCATCTATCGAGACGACTTCTCCCACTAAAGACCCCATAATACTTTGAAGCCATCGGGCTAATATTCGCTCTAACTCCAGGGGGTTTATTCGTTCAAAAACTCGCCGGAACGTATCATCAGAAGGAATGCCATTGGGTAAGGCTAAGAACTCTTTTAACCAAACATATTTGCTCAGCCCGTAATTTTCCATGTCTTCCCATCCTTCCGCACCCGCAATAACGGCTAAAATCGCGATCGCTAAAATATCTTTCAATAAATGTTTTTGAGTTCGGGGTGAGTGAGGGTCTTTAATTTCTTCCACATAACTCAATAAATTGTCTTGTACTTCAGAGATAGAGGGGATGGATTGAACTTGACTCCCGGTCTTTTTGTTTTTCGCTTCAACCGTGGGGGCAAAACCTTTAGCCATAATCTTGAATTCAAAACACTCTCAATTTCGATGCATCTCGATCTTAACCAAATTCATTTAATCCAGCTTGATGGACATTTTGTTGTTTTTGTCAAGTAAATTGGCTACAAAATTAGATGAGCTTACCCTGGAGGGTTCCGGGCATATTCGTGACGGGAAAGCCGCCGTTGACTTGTTTGTTCATCTGGTTGGCGATTTGAGTATTTGTCTGCTTCACGTTTTTGGGGTGATAGCGAAGCTGACAACACCAATATTGGTTTTCGCTGTTGCCTTGCCATAAAACGGTGTCGATAAAGTCTTGCAAAAAGACTTCTTGTAAGGTTTGTGGTTGTCCGGTGTTGTTTTGCGGGAAAGAGATTGTGTTGTTCATGTTCTTTTTTGAGGGAAATAGAGGGTTGAGTTGAGGGGTCTGACTTTGTTTAAGGTAGCATTAGGAGTTAGGGATAAATGGTCTGTGGGCGCCGGGGTGAAGAGGGTGGAGGATCCCCCCAACCCCCCTTGGTAAGGGGGGCTTTCGAGCGGTTGGTAAGGGGGTGGAGGATCCCCCCAATTCCCCTTGGTAAGGGGGGCTTTCGAGCGGTTGGTAAGGGGGTGGAGGATCCCCCCAACCCCCCTTGGTAAGGGGGGCTTTTGATAGGAAAGGCATTGAAGATGGATATAGCAATTTTAAATGATTTGTAATCCAATTAGGGAGCAAGATCCTCCGACTCCCAAAGGGGTCGGGGGGCAATCTTCAATCATCTAATTTGGTCATGCTATATGCGGTTTGCTTACAATTATAATCCTCAAAGAAAGAGGATCATTATTTTGATTTATTTTAGATTTTTTGTGTTTATTGTGGATAATTTTATTTGATGTTATGAAATTTTTAATGATTTTTAATTTTGCTTGAATATTAGGTTTATAAAATAAGTATTTTAGGGCTATTTTCACTAATTTTTGTTCTAATTATTAATGGAGATGTCAAAGGTTTGGATGAGTACGATGACATCTCAAAAATTCACCTTAAATAAGGACAAACTGTATCAATTGCTGGATTGTCTCATCCCCAATGTGCTGGGTTTGGGCAATGCTTATTTAGGTTTTGGATTGAGTCTGTTGCTGTTGTTGCTGTCTTGGCAGCAGGAACGGGGAGACGGGCGGCGCCAGTGTCCGGTTTTGCTGTCTCTGATGGTTTTTGGGTTGCTGGTGGTGGTGCATCCCCGGTTGGAGGGGACGGCGATGGGGGTTGCGCATCCACAGGTGACGGCGCCCGCCGCTTTGCCGACGGCGACGGGGGGGGACAAGAAGGTGCGATGAGGTCTGAGTTATACTGTTTGATTTTAAATCAATTTTCTCCCTTTCTTGCCTGTGGTTTCAACGCAAACTATTCGCACATAAGATTCCGGAGGCGGCGACGGCAGGCACGCCAATGCCGGGTAAGGTACTGTCGCCGACCCGATACAGCCCGCGAATGGGGGTGTAGGTACTCGGGAACGATCGCTCTTCGACGGCGATCGCCGGACCGTAAGTTCCGCGATATCGACGCAAAAAGCGGGCATGAGTGAGGGGGGTTCCGATCGCCTCGACGACGACCCGGGATCGCACGTCCGGAATCACTCTCTCTAACGCCCGATACAAGCTTTCCGCCCGCGATCGCTTACGTTTTTTATATAAGTTACCTTTCTTCCACCCCAAATACGGCTCCAATGTATAAGCATGAATGGCATGATGTCCCGACGGGGCTAAACTCGGATCCCATACCGTCGGAATCGAAATCATGCAGGTGTTCCCCGGTTCCGCCAGATCGCGATCGCCGTCCGCCACCACCACGTGATGTCCCGTCAAGGGGTCGAGTCCGTCGGCTCGAATGCCCAAGTGTAAGTGCATAAAACTGGCGATCGCCGGAGTTTGCAAGGCTTCTCGGCGATCCGCTTCCGGCAAATCTCCGGGGTCGAGTAACTGCGTGTACGTATCCCAAATCGTCGCATTCGAGATAACAATCGGCGCCGCGATCTCCTCGCCACCGCGCAAGCGTACTCCGCAAACTCGCCGATTTTCGACTAAAATCTTATCTACATGGGCATTCAGCCGCAATTCACCCCCCCAGCGCTGCAAACCGCGTACCAGCGCCGCCACGATCGCCCCACTGCCCCCCACCGGATATTCGATCGCCGTGCGATCGCGCTCGCCAAACATAAACGCCACTTCCGCCGCGATCGTCTCGTGGGCACTCAATCCCGACAGTAAGAAACATTCCAACTCTACCAGCCGACGCACGAAAGGATCGCTCACATCGCAATCGAGCAGGCGACCGACGGAACCCGAAATCGTCCCGACGTGAGGCAACAAGTTGAGCAAAGCCCCGGGATAGCGCAATAAAGCCGGAATCACCCGCCAATCGGCGCTTAAGGCGATCGCCGGAATCCCCTTCAGCCCGTCGTACAGCCCCAGCAAGCGCCGTTGAAACCGTTCGAGTTGTTTCGCCCCCGTCGGCGTTATCCGCGCGATTTCGGCCAAATACGCCTCGCTGCTGGCATAAACCGGGAGGACGCGATCGCCGAAATAATAATGGCCCAGGGGGTCGTAGGCGATCGTCTCCACCGATTCCCCCAATCGGGTCAGCACTTGTTGCAACGGATTGAGACTGTCCGCCGCCTTCAAACCGCAGTAAAACGACGGTCCGCTATCGAACTCAAACCCCTGGCGCTGAAAACTGTGAGCGGCCCCGCCGGGAATCGAGTGACTCTCACACACTAACACCCGCTTGCCGTAGTGCGACAGCAAGGCCGCGGCAACCAAACCACCGATCCCACTGCCAATCGCGATCGCCTCGTACTCAGTCACACATCTCCCTCTGCTCACTATCTATCTTTTTAGTTTATCTTTACCGGGAATTTACGAGGTTCTGCCCCGCCCTAACCCCAATATCCAGCAGTTTAGCCAGTTTAGCGCGATCGCACTTCCCCGTCCGGCATCGTCGTTCCCTTAAAATTCACCCCGGTTAAATTCGCACTGCTCATTTCCGCCCGAATCAAATTCGCCCGGGTCAAATTCGCCGCCGTCAAATTCGTGCGCGCCAAATACGCCTCACATAAATTCGCCTCTTCCAAAGTCGCAAACGACAAGTCGCTGCGGCTGAGGTCTGCCCGGGTGAAATTGACCGCCGTCAGGTTACATCCTTGCAAATTGGCCTTATCCAGACGAGCATCGGCTAAAATCGCCATCGTCACCACGGCCCCACTCAAATCCGCTCGGGTCAGGTGAACCCGTTCGAGTTTACCGTGAGTGAGATCTGCACAGCGCAAATTCGCTTCGGCGAGATTGGCATCGGACAAGATCGCCCCTTTGAGCAAACTGCTATACAAATTCGCCTGGTTTAAATTGACCCCGCGCAAGTTCGTTTCCGTCAAATTGGCATAAGATAAATCCGCTTTAGTCAAATCCGCCCCCACCAAATTAACCCCGCGCAGGTCGGCGCCGGACAGGTCGGCCCCGCGCAAGTTCGCCGGATCGTAAATTCGTTTTTCGTGGCGTAAGTTCGCCCCGCGCAAACAGGCGCCGCGCAGACAAGCCCCACTGAGGTTGCTGCTGCGAAGGTCCGCATCGCTGAGGTTGGCATCGAGTAAATTGGCTAAAGTGAGATTGGCGCGGCGCAAGTCCGCCCCTTGCAAGCTGGCCCCGTGCAGGTCTACATCGCTCAAGTTCGCCCCGATGAGGTTGGCTTGATTGAGAATGGCGCCGCACAATCGGGTAGTAACGAGATAAGCCGCACTCAAGTTGACGCGACTGAGGTAAGCGAGAATTAAATTAGCCCCCTGAAGGTCGGCACTGCGGAGGTTCGCGCCAATGAGATCCGCGCCTTGGAGATGAGCCGATCGCAGGTTGGCGCCTCTAAAGTCCGTTTCGCCTGCATTGTATCGCCTGAGAATTTCCTCAGCATCCATTGTGGTCTATTTTCCCCTAAAACGCCCGATCCTATTGTGCCTGTCTTTGTCTGACTCGGAAAATAGCGTCGTCAGGGCTGTTCGCGCTTATTTGAGTCGGAAACGCGATCGAGAAATTGCTTTCTTTCCCCTTCTTCTAGTTGACTTAAAACTTCTAAAAACTGTAGGGTGCTGGATTTGACGCGAACGATAAAATCTCCTAACGCTTCGTATTTTAAGGAAAGGGATTCTTCTAAATCCCGACCGAGCAAGCGGGTTTCTAATTTTAATTCTAATTGGTGTAATTGATTTTCGATAAAGCTGGTGACATCATTGACGCTGTAAGTCACCATTCTTTGAATTTGTTCGGCGACCCGTTTTTTATGCAGTTCGGAGGGGTCATCGCCGTCTAAGTTTTGAAGGGAAAATTTACCCGGACTGCTGCTGTTTGGGTCTTCCGCCGGACGATCGCCTGGGGTCGGGGCGATCGCTTCGACCGGGGCGGGGGGTGCAGGTACGCTTTCCGAGGGCGCTGAGGAGGCACTGATAGGCTCGGGAGTAGGCGTCGGCGGCGCTTCGGGGTTCGTCTCGGAGTCTTCGGGGCGATCGCGGGCTTCTAGCGGCTCTGAAGGCCCTGTGGGGGTCATCAGGCGAGAGGCTTGCAGTTCGAGACAGTCGTCATCGCCGTCTCCGTTGGTGGCTGCGGAGAGGTCTTCACCGTCGAGTACGCCGGAATCGTCTTCGTCGGTGTCGGGGAGGTCGTCGTAGAGGGGAATGAGATATTGAACGATGACGCTGGCGGTTTGCAAGTTTTCGTCGGAATTATCGATCGCCCGGGCGGTAATGTAGAGTTCGGCTTCGAGTTCGGTGAGGTTTTTACAACTCGCAAATAATTGAGTTAAGAGCAGGTCGAGGGGTTTTTGTTTGAGGGCGATCCAGTCGCGATCGCTGAAACTGAAAGGATGGTAAAGGGTGGAGAAAATCAGGATTTTGGCGCGTAGGGGGCTGGTATGCCGGACAATTTTATATTTGAGGTTGTACAGGGTTTCCGGGGCAATTTTGCGATCGCTGTCGAGGGTACGATTGAAGTCGCTACGCTGTCCGGTATCTCCGTCTTTGAACAAGTCGGGTTTGAGTTCCTGTTGGGGATCGCGCGATCGCTCGTCGTCGGGAGAGTCCGGATAGATTTTTCCCACCTTTTTAATCAGCGCTTGCGCCAAAACGCTGTAAGGTTTGGGTTTGTTGAGTTTACGGACAATTTCCCCCAGGATCGAGCGCAGTTGGACTAAATTGGGCGCGCGATCTTTCACGGTTTCGAGCAGTTCGACCAGATCGAGATCGTCGAGGGTTTCGCGATTGTTTTCCCATTTTCCCTCACAAACACAAACCAATAATTTTTTAATGCGGATTAAATTCGGATCGCGTTCTAAATCGCGGACCACTTCCTCAATCGGATTTAATGGCGACATATCTTCCTCTCAATTAAGATGCATTCAGCCCGATGTAGCAGCTACCCTGGCGATCGCAGTTGGGGGATGGGGGTCACGACGCGGAAGTTCGAGGGAACGCGATCGCGAATCCTACGAGCCATCTCGATCGAAACTTCCTCTAAAATCTAAAATAACAGCGCCGTCGGAGCGGTCCACCGTCGAGCAGCGCCGAGAACGACGCCGACGGGGTAAACCTCACTCGCACCACGACCCGAACGCTACAATCGAAGGCGATCGCCACCACAGAGGAACTGCTCGTGAATCGTCGAAGCTTTTGCGGGGGGGCGGCGATCGTTATTGGGGTCAATCTGTTACCGATCGAGGGTTGTCGCCCCGCCCCCCATTCATTCAAATCTAATTTGAAAAAGGATAAAATCATGAAATTTCAAAGTCGTGCGTTTGAAGCGAACGCCTCGATTCCCCCTCGATATACCTGTGACGGGGTCGATGTCTCGCCGCCGTTATCTTGGGACGACCCGCCACCGGAAACGCGCAGTTTTGCGATCGTTACCGACGACCCCGACGCCCCGGGGCGCACCTTCGTTCACTGGGTGGCGTACAATTTACCCCCGGAAACGCGCGACCTCCCGGAAGGGGTTCCCCTCGGAGATCGGCTCGCTTCTGGGGGGGTTCAGGGCAAAAATGATTTTGGCAAAATCGGTTATGGTGGGCCTTGTCCCCCCAGTGGAACCCACCGTTATTTTTTCAAGCTTTACGCCCTCGATCGCGTCCTCGACCTCAAACCGGGCGCCACGAAAGCTCAACTGCTTCAGGCGATCGACGGCCATATTTTAGCCGAGGCGGAACTGGTCGGACGGTACGCGCGCCAGCGCTAAACACCCACGGATTCACTGTTCGAGGGAAACCGCCGTCCCCGAAGCCGTAATCAGCAGTAAGGCGCCGCGATCGTCGATATTAATCGTTCCCGTATCGATTTCAATACCGATCACCGCATTGGCGCCCAAAGCGCGCGCCCGTTGTTCGAGTTCGGCGATCGCTTCTTCTTGACCCTGTTTGAAGACTTTTTCATAGCTGCCCGTGCGTCCGCCAATCATATCGCGAATGCCCGCAAAAAAGTCACGCAGGGCGTTACTCCCATACACCACTTCGGCGGTGACCACTCCCAAATAAGATTTGACGACGGCCCCTTGAATCACGTCAGTTGTTGATAAAATCATGAGAACCTCTGTAAGCTTGCAAACCCCCAGACTTCAGTCTGGAGAGGACAAGTTAACTCAAGCCGTTTTCGCCGCCCTTTTTTAGAGGGGAGGCCAAAACCTAGAGGCTTAAGTCAACCAAATAGCTGGGTTGCAGGGGATAGCGGTTGCTTGGCATCACCGAGAAGGATCGAGACGCGATCGTCTCCCCTTGTCGGTCGGGGGAAAACTCGTGGAAGTCCGCTCCTCCCATCCACTCCCCTACTGGCGTTTTGCCACCCGCTCGGATCGCAGTGAAGTTGCCATACATTGATGGCGATCAGTCAACGGATCCGTGCCACTGCGATCGACGAGGTGCTTTCAAATCCGGGCTTTCCCGGTTGTCAGCACACCTCAACTGTAATACTGAGCAATCATAGCAACACGAGAGAAAATAGGCCGTGCAAAAGCAGACCTTGTTTGTCGTCAGTCTCCTGTTATTAGGAGGTCTTGCTACTGTCAATCCCGCCGTTGTCCGCGCTGACGACGGGGTGAACATCGCACAAAACAATACCCAAAATAACCAAAAACTCAAAGAACTGTTGCGTCAGGGTCGAGAGTTGGTCGATTCTGGGGAGTTTGAAAGGGCGCTGGCTATCTATCAAGAAGCGGTGGTCTTAGACCGGGAAAATCCCCGTATTTTTTCGGGGATCGGCTATTTACAAGCTCGCCGGGAAAATTACCAAGCGGCGGCGAATGCGTACCGTCAGGCGGTGGCGTTGGAACCGAATAACGCGGATTTTCAATATGCGTTGGGATTTTCTCTGGCTCATTTAGGAGATAATGAAGGCGCCCAACTGGCCTATCGTCGCGCGGCCCAGTTGGATCCGGAGAATTTGAATGCCTATATCGGGCTGGGGGTGGTGCTGTTGCGCGAGGGAGACTACGAAGGGGCTTTGCGCGCTTACCAGCAGGTGACTACACGAGATGCGCGCTACTGGCAGGCTTACGAGTCGATTGGGGCGGCGCTGCTGCAGCAAGGACGCATTGAGGAAGCGATGGAAGCCCTCGAACAGGCGGAGTCGTTGGCGCCGCGCAAGAGCAGCGTTCAGATTAATTTGGCGGCGGCGTTCCTGGCTCAGGGTAAGGTGGATGAGGCGTTGGAGCGGTTTAAAACTGCCGCGCAACTCGAACCGCGCAACGCTCAAATTCACTTGCAGATCGCTCGGATTTTACGCGATCGCGAGCAAATGGACGAGGCGTTCCAAAGCTACCAACGGGCGGTAAGCATCGACCCGCAACTGACGGAAGCTCACGAGGCGATCGCCGCGATTCATTTGGCGGAAAAAGATTTTCTGCAAGCGATCGTCGCTTACCGTCAGTTGACCGAACTCGATGGGGATAATCCCGATTATTACTATTATTTAGCCGTCGCCCTCCAGGGACGCGATCGCGGCGCCGAGGCGATCGAAATCTTGACGAAAGCTCGCTCTCTTTACGAAGCCCAAGGGACGAGCGAAGGAGTCGAAAAAGTCGATGCTCTGCTCGAAGAGCTTCGTTAAGTCAGGGAAGGTCGAGGGTCAGCCGTTCGCGCTCCCTCGGCTTAGTATCATATTTTTATAAATTTGTCAACAAAAAAGCCGAAGTCGCGATACGCCGTTGGCGTCGCGAAGCGATCGCGACGGTCTCGTACTGCTCTGAGTTAGGGAAGGCGCGCCTCGGAGATTTCCCAGAGAGACAGTTGGGCGAGATGGTCGAGGCCGATCGATTGTAAAAGTTGATTCCACTCCCGTTCTAGCTGGGGATTGTCGGGATCGGCGAGACGCTGTTGGACGAGTAAGGCGATCGTTTCGTGCCAGATCCCTTCTTGGGCGTAGATGGCGGCGCGATCGCCGTCCGATTGGGCGGCGGCGAGTCGCTCTTGCAGTTGCGCACTCGGTTCGACCCGTTGAATCCACCCTTCGACGGCAATATCTCCGGCCCGATCTTCAGGATCGCAGACGATCGAAAAATACCAGCGATATTTTTTATTGAGTTCCAAGGGAATTAAATTGGCATTTTCCGGGAGTTGCAGGCTAATCAATCCCGCTTGTCCCCGAGTTTGAAAGATGCTTTCGTAAATGACGGCTTTTCGTTCTTCGTCGAGCAAGGCAAATTCGACCGCCGGGGCGTCGTGTTCGGGGACGTACCAGAAAAAGGTAGGGGCTTGGGAAACGGTCAAGCTGACCAAACTTTCCGGCACGATCGCCGTCAGGGGTAGACTGGCAGCGCCGTTATCGCCGACGCTACAGCCGCGACTGCCTCCACCGATGCGGCGATCGGGGGCGCCGGGTTGGCGCGGTTGAAAAATACCGACTTGAGTGTCGATTTCCGAAGACGACCCACTGCGGGTTCCGCCTCCGACCCGGCGTTCCGGGGTTCCCACATCCGGGGGATTGAATTCTACTGCCCGGACGGGAAAGGCAGCTCCCACCGCACTCAAACCGGCGATCGAGACCGCTAGGATCGATAGTTTAACGATCGGTTGGCAACACATGATGACGTTCTCCTTGGGAGATAGAGTAGATGACGGTCGCCTCGTTTCCGATGTCGGCGATCGCCCCGGGGACTTTCGCGAAGCCTTCGCCACGCCAGCTTGTCCCGCTCGGGATCGATCTTGAGCCGTCGGCGGAACGGGTGGCCCGAGGGTGGGGGGAACGGAACGCACCACTTTATTGTTAACCTGAACTTGGGGCAGGTCGGTGCGATCGCGGCCACTACTTTCGTGCGATCGCGATACGGATCCCCGGCGGCGATCGTCGGTTACCGCTTCGGTTGGGGAAAATCCACCGGAGGTTCGACCGAGACTTCCCCAGTTTTCTGCTGGCGGGCCAAAACCCGGTAAACGTCAACCATCTGATGTTTCCCTTTCAAGGCGAGCGGTCCCCAATGTTCCACCACAAACTGCTCGCGAATCAGGGTCAAAGTTTCCCGGGCGATCAATACCCGGCAAATACTCGACTGACGATCTTTTTCGCAACTTTCCAACCGCGAGGCGATGTTGACGCTATCGCCGATCATGCCGTATTCGAGCCGTTCTTTCCCCCCCAAACTTCCGGCGACGATCGGTCCGGTATAAATGCCGACGCGCATCTGAATCACGGGCAACCCGCGCTGTTGCCACTCGCGATTGAGGAGTTGCAGGCGATCGCTCATCGTCAAGCCGCAAGACACCGCATTATAGGCATCTTCGGCAATTTCTTCGGGTTGCTGGCGGGCGATCGGCACCCCAAACGCCGCCATAATCCCATCCCCGGTAAACTTATTAATAATCCCGTGATGCTCTTGCACCACTTGGGTAAGCATTTCTAAATATTCGTTAAGCCATTCGAGCAGGGCTTCCGGGGGCATTTGCTCCGAAATCGTGCTGAAGTCTTTGAGGTCGGTAAACAACATCGTCGCAACCAGCTTTTTACCGGGGAGTTTGCCATTTTTGAGCAAGTGGTCTCGACTACTCCACAAGGCATCGGCGACTTCCGGCGAGGTACTTTGTCCGAGCAGTTTCATCACGATTTGCTGCTGGCGTCCGGACTGGTAGGCGCGGTAGGCGACCACTCCCGATCCGGCGATCGCCCACCCCAATACCGGGGCCACGAACGGCACCCAACCCGCCGCTAGGAAAATGCCCCAGGTGGTTAAAGCTAAGACCCCGATGCCTCCGGCGCTGACCGCGACTAACAGAAACGGATGGCGACAGCACCAGGCGATCGCCCCGCCACCGACGGTCCACGCCAGGATCCAAGCGATTTCCGCCCCTTCCGACCAAAACCAGAACAAGGGTCGCCCGTCGATAACCGCACTGAGGAGTTGACTGAGCATCTGGGCGTGAATCACGACCCCCGCCATGAAGGGATGGCTGCTGGTGGAGCTGTAGGGAGTATAGTGTACGTCGCCGATACTCGGGGCGATCGTGCCGATCGAGATGATTTTATCTTCGATCCACTCCGGCGGTACTTGACGATCCAATACTTGGGACAGGGTGACCGTTTCGACCGCTCGATCTTCAGCACGATAGTTGAGTAAGATTTGATAGCCTTTGGCGTCGATCGTGGCGTAGCCGCCAGAGGTCGAAGTGAGCGGTTCAAACACCGCTTTGCCCCAGACGATCGCCCCGGTCGGACTCACTTCCGGCGCGAAGCCTTTGAGTTGGAGGTAATGCAAGGCGAGGCGCAAGGAGAACGAATAGCGGGTTTGACCCTCGATCTCGAAGGTCATCAAGTTGCGGCGAATCGGACCGTCTGGGTCGCTGACTAAATCGTTAAAGCCGATGCGGTCTGCGGGAAGGGTCGGCGGCGGATCTACGTTGTCGTTTTCGATCCCGATCAGGTTGGGGGCGTTCAGTTCGGCGACCAGTTCGTCGTAACCGGGAGGTTGGGACAAGTTACGGTAAAGATCGAGACCGATCGCCGCCGGATCGTGCTGTTGCAGTTGGTTTAAGGCTTGGGCTAAGGTACGATCGCTCAAGGGCCAGCCGAAACGACTGAGGTCGTCTTCGGTAATGCCGACCACTAGCAAGCGCGGGTCTGGGGGATCGTCGGGACGCAGGCGAATCATCCAATCGAAAACTAGCAGTTCCCAACGTTGTAAGGCACCGAGCGATCGCACGCCGACGAGGAGACTCGTAGTACACAGGGCGGCAATCGCCACGACGCCCATCGGCGTTAAGTCCGGCAATTGTTTGCTAATTCGCTTCCACAAGTTAGAAAACACGAATCTCCTAAAACGGTTGAATGTTCCGGCGTTGCGAACGTGATGGATGAACTGGCGGGCGTGCAGGGATGTTTTTGGATCGTCCATTTTCTATTTTGCACCATAGATCGATCGCTCCTAACGGGATGCTGTCTCGAAAAATTCCCCCCTGTCGGCGCGATCGCGGCGGCGTCGAACTCGTCGCCAGCACGCGATCGCGCCATCGCTTTTTCAACCGCAAGGCGGCGATCGCGCGCTTCTTTTCGAGTATGCCACGTTTTTCTATCGAGTGAGGGGCAAAACCCCCTATTCGTTCGCGCCCGGTCGCCGAGGGAGTTCACAAATAGAGATTCAGGAAATCGCGATCGCCTTGGTCGTCAATTGCGGGATTTCGTCGGAGGTCGCCGTCGATGCGGGCAGGTATTCTACAAATACTTTCATTTCCTGCATCTGAACCGCCCCGAAAATCGTTGCGAGAGAGACATCGGAGGCGTCTTGTCCGGTTCCAATCCGGATTAAGCCATTTTGGGGGGCGCGGCGGGTCGCGTCGAACAAGTACCAGCGATCGCCTAAATAGGCTTCAAAACATGCATGAAAGTCCGGCGGTTCCAACCCGTAGGCGTAAGCGGAAACGAACCGCGCCGGAATATTGAGGGCGCGACAAAAGGCAATCCCCAAATGAGCAAAATCCCGACAGACTCCTTGGCGTTCCGTCGCCGTATCGTAAGCAGAAGTATGGGGGTTACTCGACCCGTAAAGATAGATCACTTTCTCGTAAATCCAGTTACAAATTGCCGTCACCCGCGAGTATCCCGGTTCTAAATGCCCGAACTCGGAATCGGCTAACCGCAAGAGGCGATCGGACTGACAGTAACGACTCGGATAGAGATAGTGCAGCATTTCTACAGGCAAATCCGCCGGGGCGACTTCGGCGATCGTTCCCGGATCGCCATAATAATGAGACATTTCTACCTTCGCCCAGTAGGACAATTGCAAGTGCGTATTTGCCGGAACGTTGAGGCGAAAATAGCGATTTTCTGAAAAGGGAGAATAGTATTCGTCGATCTCGATATCCGGTGAAATTTCCAGTAACTCGTTGAGGAGTTTTTGATAGTTGGTTTCCACCACCCGCAAGTTAAAGATAAAGGTACTCCAAGAGTCTACTTGATAGCTGAGTTGACACCCTAAGTTAAATTTCATAATTGGGGAAGTAATGGATATATTTTTTATTTAGCGCAGTTTAGATATTTGAAAAAATTAATGATGACTATATAGCCATCTTTAATCGGTTGTAAAATTTAGGGATTCTATGGACACGGGAATGCCTTGTCCGTACGGGGATTTGGCAACTTTCCAAGATCGATCTCAGATTCAACTCATTTAAGAATACTATACTTTAGAACAGCAAACCTCTCGATCTCTGTTCGCAATCATACAAAATCCGATCTCCAAACACGAACGGCTTGTTTAGCTAACTCCTGTTGGCGGCGCGCGATCGAATCGGGAGTCCAATCATCATTAGTAATTTGTTGCGTCAAAATATAACTACTTTCTTGGTATTTTTGGCGTTTTATATTGTATTTTTTTTGCCCAATTTCTCGATTAAAAGAAGGCTCCAAAAAAGTTAGATTGCCGAGGCGATAACGCATATCAGCCATCTGTTCATTTGTAAACTCTTGTTCCCATTGACGATCGGGTGATTCTGGTAAAATATGTTCTATGGATGGAGTTTCCTCATTAATGGGTTTGCCCGATACATGATTTTCAAGCTTTGCCAAAATATAGCGAACTAGCTTTTTCTTTTGTCCCTTAGTTTCAATCTTCAATACAGAAAAATCACGTTCAAATTTTTCATCACTCACATAAACCGAGCGTAATCTCTCAAAAACTTCTCGGGGGCGATCGATTTGTTCTGAAGCGATATCAATGGCAACTTGATTGTAAATCCTTTCTAATTCATTAGGATTTAAATGACCGACAACCGTATAGCGAAAGGCGATGGTTGTCGTTAATTTTAGCATTTTGACAAAGTTTTCTTTAGAAAAGCAAAAATATGCAGCAAAGAGCGCCGGATATGCTTGTTTTACCCGAAATAAATTGAGTTCTAGGATGTAAATTCTCGTTTCGTGACGATCGCTCCAGAAGTCATCGTTAGGATCTCCCAGAGCTAAAAATAAATCGCTATAACTTTCTAAACTATCCAGCAGGTTAAAAGCATCTTCCGCATTATTAACCGATTCTTTAATTCGTTTAAATAGTCGTTCTCGACGTACTCTTCGATATTTTAAACTAAGATAATAACGGAGAAATTCAGGGAATTTTTCCATGCGAACTGTATTAATAATCCGATTCCATTGGGATTGAGCGCTTTCTAAATCATCTGGACCTTGAAATAATGAAAACAAATAGTTCTTCAACAAATCTGTCGAGGTTAATTCAATTCCTCTAGCATTTAAGGTTTCAAAAACAGTATACGCATTGAATTCGTCTTCAACGGTGATTTGAATAAAAAGAAGTTTTCGGGCGATCGTATCGGCTAAAAATTCTGCAAGGCGATCGCCAAACTGAATGATATCCGTCAACGAGTTGAGGCGATCGCGGAAATATTCAAAAGCTTTCCACAATAGTTGATTGGATTTTGTAAGTTTACGAATATTTCGAGGTTCTCTTAGGTTAATTAAATTACTTTTATAAAAATCATTATTGTTGTTGTTTAAAATGAGTTTACTAGAATAGCGGAGAGAACGAGGATCTTTATCTCCTAAATAAGTTCGTCTTAAAATTTCTTGTCTTTCTCGATTGGGTTCCGGATCGATATTGTTGGCAATTAATGTCTCTAATCGATCGATGACAACCGTGGTTAAAATACTCAGAGTGGCCAAACGTTGTTGACCGTCAATAATTGTAAAATATTTATCCGATTCTAGAGAGCTTTGAAGGACGATCGCGCCCATATAATGAATGGGGGTTTGTTCGGTTAATAAACTTTCTATATCTTGCCAAAGATCCTCCCAATTTTCTTCATTCCACGAGTAATCTCTTTGAAATGGAGGAACTCGGTAGATTTTACCATTGCTTATTAGATCGCCAAAGTTTGTTGTCCTCGTATCGAGCAAGCTGTGAATCATCGGTTTTGTTAATGCTGGTTGAGTTCCGGTTGAGTTTTGTTGATTAAAAAGTTTAAGTATAACGGGTAATTTCAATCGCCGCAATCTTGAAAATCAGAAACAAATTGGCCGATCTTTAGCGTTCGATGCCTTTAAATCGTTCTTTGGCGGCTTCAAAAGCTTCTTTCATGGCAGCTTGAATTTTTTCGGGGTCGGGTTTTTTACCGCCCATGAGATCGCCGAAATAGACGCAAGCGCCTTCGCCGAGAGCCCATGTATAAGCGGCGGCCCAGGAGGCGGCGATCGCGCTGCCCAGAATGGGGATAAATTTGATCAATTCGCGTCCGATGACTTGTGCGAGAAAGCCCCCCGCGATCGCGCTGACCACGCCCCCCGCTTGGGAAGGGCTGAGGGTTTGGCCGTACAAACGCCCCAGGAGTCCGACCATCGACACCTGTAAGGCGGTCAGGACGGGCATCGTGGCGAAGGGCAGGGGAACCGCCGCCAAGGTCGCCGCTGCGATCGCGAAGGCTAAAATATAACGACGTCCCACATCTCTGTATAAATCACCCAGTTGTTTTCCGGCTTTTTCGTCGAGTAATTCGTAAATGGCGCGGGCTTCCGCTTCCGGGAGCAGTTCGGCCAGGGTATCTCGCAATGTTTCCAGGCCGTAGAACACGGGAGTATAGTCATCTTCTTCTAAGGTGAAGTCGATCGCCACGGCCCGATCGCACAACGGCGCGAATGCCCCTTGTAACTGCTCGAACGCCCGTTTGAGCTCCTCGAAATGGGGGGGATAGTCCGGGTGGTCGGCGGTGTGGGGCGGGTAAACCTCGTGCAAGCAAGTAACCGCCAGCAAGCAAGGAACATCCGGATAGCGCGATCGCAGTTGTTGCGCCACCGTTCGCAGGGTTTCCGTGGCGAAATCGTTAATTTTCACCGTCAAAATCAAGATTTTGGCGCGTCCTTGCTCCTTTTGCAGGTCGGCGGCCAACTCCTCGACGATCGCCTGGGTGTCTCGATTGGCGTCGCCGAGTCCGACGGTATCGGTAAAAATCAGTAAGGGCAGGTCTTCGGAAGGATAGGCGTAGCGTTGGGTATTTTGGGTGTGGGGGCGAAACCCCTGGCCGACGATCGCCGCCGAAACCCCGGTCAGACCCCGCACGATCGAGCTTTTACCCGCTTGGGGTTTGCCGATTAACAGGGCTTCGGTGGTGGGGAGTTCGGCGCGAACCGCTTCTAAAATTTCCGCCACGCGATCGTCGCTGACGTTAAACCAATTGACCACGGTTTGGGCGGCGCGATCGATCGGCAGGGACTGCTTCAGCCGCGCCGTGGCTTGGTTCCAGAGGCTGCTGAGGCGGTTGAGGGAGTCTTTCCCGAGGGATTTTGACGGTTCGGCCTCGGGTCGGTTGGATTCGTGGCGATCGTGCCTTTCGCTCATCGGTGTTGGATGCGGACGATAGAGAGGACCGTCTCTATTATTGAGCATTTTGTTTCGATCCCGTTGCCCGGATAGATTGAAGTGGCGGCAATGGGGTGCTGGGTTGGGAATCGAAGATACAGGAGTTTCAATCCCGTTGTCGGTATTCATTGAACTTACAACAATAAATAAGGACACAGCACTGCTGTGTCCCTACAGGGTAAAAAGAGGTCACCCGATCGCCCTTCACGGACGATCGCCTCCCCCTCAACCCAACTTAACCGTAACCATCCCCCGTTACCTTCCCTCGGAAGACCACATACTGATAGATATTGTACGCCAGCATAATCGGAATTAAAAACCCGATAAACACCAACATAAACACCAGAGAACTCGCCGAAGCCGAACCCTCATAAATCGTGATCTGCATCGGAATAATATACGGGAAAACGATCGCCGCCAACCCCAAAAAAGTTAGCAAAAAAATCCCGATCGTCCAAATAAACGGCCCCCGTTCTTCCTCCCGGGAGAGACTGCGCCACAACAAGCCGACCAGCAACACCCCCACTAGAGGCAGGGCGCTAAAAAAGTACACTTGCGGCACGTCAAACAAACGCGATCGCGCCGACTCGTAAAAAATCGGAGTGGCGATCGTAATCAAAATCGCCCCCAACAATGTCGTCGCCGCCGCCAGTTTCGCCGTGCGATAGTGGGTTTTTTGCAACTCCCCCTCGGTCTTCATAATCAAATACGTCGAACCGATTAACACGTACCCCTGAATCAACGTCAACGCCACTAACAGCGACGGCAAATTCAACCAGTCCAACGTCGAACCGATAAAATGGCCGCTTTCATCGACTTTAATCCCCGCCAAAACGCCACCGAGGGCAAATCCCTGACCTAAAGCGGCGAGAAAACTACCGACCCCAAACGCATAATTCCAGAAAAACTTACGATTGGAATGTTCGCGAAACTCGAAGGCTACCGCACGAAAAATAAACCCGAAAATCATCATAAAAATCGGGATGTACAAAGCATTGAGAATCGTGCTGTACGCCAACGGAAACGCACCGAACAACGCACCCCCCATCAACACCAACCAAGTTTCGTTGGCATCCCAAACATTGCTCAAACTCGTCATCAAAATCCCTCGGCGTTCCTCGTCGGATGAGGTAATCGACAAAATCCCCACGCCGAGATCGAATCCGTCGAGCATCACGTACAGGAACAGAAATAAGGCGAGAATCGCAAACCAAACTTGAGGCAAAAAATACTGTAAACTTTCCATGAGACCTCTTGCGGCTTAGGTTTCCAGAGGACGGCGATCCGGAGAATGCTTCACCGGGAGGCTGGTGGCGCGATCGAAAATCGGCACCGGAATGTCGAGATCGGGTCCTTTGCGAATAATTCGACTGCCGAAATAAAGGGCACACAAGAACAGCAAACTATAAACGATCGCAAATCCACACAAAGACACCAACACGTCCTCGGGAGGAAGCGAACTTGCCGCATCGGCGGTACGAATTTGTCCGTACAACGTCCACGGCTGGCGCCCCACACATCGCACGATCCAACCCGCCTCTACCGCGATGTAACCGAGAGGCGCCGCGAAAATCCAAGCGCGCATCAACCATCGCTGACGGTCAATTTCCTTATCCGATAACTTACCCCGTACCCACTGCAGCACAGTCCACAGCATCAACCCGGCGAAGAAAAAGCCAATCGCGACCATCACCCGGAAAGAATAGTAAATTAACCCCAATAAATGCGGGCGATCTTCCGGTTTCCACTCTTTCAACCCGAGCACGGGTTCGGACAAGATCGGTTTGAGTTCGAGAATGTAACCCAATCCGTTCGGGATCTTCAATTCCCAGTCATTTTGTTCCAATTCGTCATTGGGAAGCGCTACCAAACTCCAATCCGCAGGTTGTCCGGCGGGAATGGTTTCCCACTGCGCCTCCATTGCGGCGAGTTTCGCGGGTTGGTGGTGGTACACTTGCTCGCCACTGAGGTGTCCCACGTAGATTTGCAGGGGCGCCACTGCGATCGCCACCGCCAGGACAATTTTTAACGCTTTAGCGAAAAAGGCACTATGGCGCTTATTGAGAATGTACCACGCCGCAATCCCGCCAATTACGAATAACGAAGTTTCCAACGTCGCCAGGAACATGTGCATGACGCTGTTGACCATGAACGGATTGAAAATCGCCTCGAAATAATCGCTGACGATGAATTTCCCATCGACCAACTCGCCGCCTGCAGGGGTTTGCAGCCAAGAATTGGCGGTTAAAATCCAGAACGTGGACAAATTTGCGCCGAATGCCACTAAAATCGTCGCAATATAGTGGACCACGGGGGGAACTCGTTCCCAACCGAACAGCATGATCCCCAGAAATCCGGCTTCTAACATGAACGCCATCGATGCTTCAAACCCGAGGACGCTGCCGAAAAAGTCGCCCACCGCTTCGGAAAATGGAGCCCAGTTCGTACCGAATTGAAATTCCATCGGAACGCCGGAAGCTACGCCAATCCCGAAGTTGAGGACGTAGAGTTTCGCCCAAAATCGGGCGTGGTGGTAGTAGTCGGGATTGCGGGTTTTCAGCCACAATCCCTCGACGACGACGAGATAAATGGCCATTCCGGTAGTCAGAACGGGCCACAGCATGTGAAAAATGGCAGTCAACGCGAATTGCATCCGCGAGAGTGCCACGGTGTCGTGGAGGAACTCCATAAGTTAAGAAATCGGGTAAACAGGTTAGTTTCAAACACCCGTCAGTATAGAAAATTTCGCGAAATCTGACAGGATCTCGCTGTATCCGAGGCTACTTTCCACACGGCGGCGATCGTATTAAAGCTCTCCTCAATCTTGTTATAAAATTCGTGGTTTGTAGGGACGAGGTATTGCCGTGTCCTTGCGGGGATGTGGTGACTTGACTAGGTCGATCTCAGATTCAATTGAGAGATTGTTTATCAAATAAACATGAACAGTCCTGTTTGAGAGGAGGCAATCACCGGAGTAACTCTAGAGTTGGGTAAGTCTCGGGTTGGGTGACTTTTGGGTTTGGGAACCAAACCCCTACTTGTCTCAGGTTGGGTGACTTTTGGGTTTGGGAACCAAACCCCTACTTGTCTCGGGTTGGGTAACTTTTGGGTTTGGAAACCAAACCCCTACTTGTCTCGGGTTGGGTAACTTTTGGGTTTGGGAACCAAACCCCTACTAGATTTTATGTTTTTTCGATCGACAGTAACTTTTGGGTTTGGGAACCAAACCCCTACTTGTCTCGGGTTGGGTAACTTTTGGGTTTGGGAACCAAACCCCTACTAGATTTTATGTTTTTTCGATCGACAGTTTCTTAGGACTGCTATAAATTTTCGATCGCCATTGCAAATTGAGCCATACTCTCCGGTTCTCGATGGGAGGCTAATACTAAATAGTGAATCGAAGTCATCGCTAAATCGGCGGCTAAACTACACTTACGCGGGTCGCCGACGCGCCAATCTCGATTGACAAACATGTTTTCGAGTTCTTGATAGGCTATTTTAATCCGTTCGTAACAGTCTCGATAGGTTTCTAGCGAACGAATTTCCGGCGATCGCCCGTAACGTTCGATCAAAATTTGCTGCATCGGATCGAAGCCTTCATTATACCAATAGGTTTCTAAAGGTTCGGCCTTTTCGTAAGGCTGGAGAAAGCCTCGGAAAATCTCGGGATAATGTTCCGCCAAATAGGTTAAATATTTAGTGGAATAGACCGCCAAATCGGCAAATGTATCTAAAATGGATTCGTCGGCGGTCGGTTTGACATTCTCCGTGAACATAGTTTCGAGGCGATCGTATTTTCGCGAAATTCCCGCAAATACGCCGAGGGCTTCCCCGTGTTTTTTCCAGCTATTTTTATAAACCAGGGTTTTTTTGTAATGGAGAATGCCGAGCAAGTTAAAAATATCCGCAAAAGAATAGGTTTCGACGGCGGGTTCCGGTTTCCAGAGATATTCAAAATATTCTCGTTCTCGGGCAGTGAAATTTAAGCTCTTTTCCCATCGATCTTGCCCTTGAAAGATCTGGCTGAAATAGTCGATCGCCGCTATTTTTAAATCAGTTGTGGGTAAGGTTTCGAGTCGTCGGGCGATCGCGCGATCGCCGTCGCCGTGGCGGTAGCGGTTGTAAATGTAAAGCAGTTGCAAACTTTCGGAGAGGAAGGGATCGGGAAAGTCGAGAAGCTCTCCGTCCAGGTCGAGATCGCCGGATCTCATCTTTTCTTCGAGGATAAACCATCGATCTAAATGGCGATCGAGTTGGCTAAATTCAGCGGTCAGTTGAGAGGGTTTTAAACCGAATTCATAAACGGTTTTTGTTTTAAAATGAGTCAAATTATGGCGGATCGATTCGGTCTTGCTTTCCTCAATAAATGCCGAACCGATCGAATAATAACACTCTCCAATTTCGGTGTCAGTCCAGGCGGCGATCGCCCCTTGCAAAACGCTACAAGTGAAGTGGAACGAAGGGAGGGAGGAACTGGAGAGATCGGCGCGGTCTACAAAGAGATTAAAATGCAGGCGATCGTCGCGAATTAACCCCTGTAAAATGGGCGTCGTGGAGTTGAGAGCGATCGCCGTCGCGCGATCGCCATCTTCCGGGTGATTCAATTTTAAAAGAACGTCTTTAAGCGGATCGATCCCGTCGCGATCGCGCAAACTGATAGAGGGAAAAGCAAGGGGACGGGTCGTAGTTTCCGAACTCCGATAGTGGCGGACGAGGCGATCGTCTTGGCGTCCGGAAATTGCCCCGATAGTTTGCACCAGATCGGCAAAAATGGAAGGGGGAGAAACGGCGATCGCGCCGACCCGTTCGCCGGGATGGGTGAGGTGAAAGGAGTACGATCGCACTTCACGAATGGGGCGATCGCCGACGGGAACCGTCACTCCTCGATGCAAAATTTCCTGAAGTCCTTCGCGCAAAGCATGAGTGACGTTTCTAGACATAAGACGTTGGAGAAAACGAGCGTAAAAATCCTCAAAAATGACGGCCAGTGGGAGTCATTCTGAGGCGGACATCACCCGATTATACGCAATTGTCGCGACGCGATCGCGTCAAAATCTAAACGGTCACGACGAGACTGCCGAGGGAGTACAGGTGTCGTCGGGGATTTCGTGTTCGACCACAAAGACATTAGCGTAGAGATTGGCGATCGCCTGTTTGCCTTGTTGGGTCAACTCCAAATAAACCAAGGCATCTTTTATGTAGGGGAAAACCCCAGTCCAATAAAACGTAGGATAGTTTTTGCGCAGGTCGCCGGGGTCTTTATAGCCGACTTTTTGATTGAATCCGGTTTCTTCAAATTCGTAGAATAAAGCGGCAATTTTCTTTAAATAACGCGGGTCGCTCAACTGTCCGATCAGATCCGCCGCGCGCACTAAGCCGGGATAATGAATCGTATCTTGATGGTCGGCGGCGCTGGGAACCGGGAAGCGGGTGAGTTCGATATTGCGCTTGATTTGTTCGGCGTCGATCAGCTTGTGACCGCCGAAGCGTTCCTCGATGAACAATTTACCGCGATCGACGTGATAGGGAGTCAGACTGGCATCGGTGCGACCGATGGGAAGAGAGACCTTCGTTCCATCCATTCCCGTAGCGTACCAGCCCTTGCCATCGTCGCGGCAGACCCCTTTAACGTAACCGATATCGTGACAGAGGAGGGAAATAATAAAGTGTAGCCAATCTTCACAGGAAACGCCGCCTTCGCGAATGTGTTTGCCGCGCAGAATTTCTTGACCGACGAGGGTAACGAGGATCGTATGTTCGACGTTGTGGTAGAGGGCGTCACTGTTGGCGATATTTTCTAAAGCCATACCCCCCGCCCAGGCTAAAATGTCGGCGTAGTCGGGCTTAAGCCCTCCGTACATGCGATGGTAAGCCTCGCGGAGTTTTTCAACGAAGTCGGCAATCAGGAGTTGGGTGGCGCTATACATATCCAGGTGGTTTGGGAATTTAGGCAGGCCGTAACAAAAAAATAAATATATTCCCCAGACTGACGAAGATGCTGCCCGATCTCGGAGATACGAAAACTCCGGGAAAGGAGTTAGACCTCTCAGCCGGCGGCGGGCTGGAGTGGAATCCCGGAATCGAGATCGGGGCGAACCGACGGTTCGACCCTATTTTTCAATCATAATAAGCAAGGTTAGAAATTTTCGGAACTCGATTCCGACGGGGAGGGGGGAAGGACTGCCGAATCCCGATCGCCGATCGCGCGCCACGCCGCCTCGACGGTTTCGGGAGGATAGCCCGAGGCGCGGCACAGTTCGAGGACGCGATCGCGGTTGAACCGAGGGCTATCGGGGGAATCCGCCACGACGACGCCGATCCCGTAGAGCAGTTGGGGCAGGGACAGGGGGCGCGCGTCGGCGTCGGCGTCGGTCAGTTGAGTGGATTTAGCTAAAGCATCGACGAGCTGATGCACCCGGCGCAGTTGTTCGTCGGCCCCGGGGTCGGCTGCGGAGCCCTCCGGTGGGGAGGGCGAACGGCGGCGGGTCGCCAGTCCGGCGAAAAAGGCGCCGGAAATCGTTCCGGTCCACAAGCCCGCGATACTGCCCTCCCACACCGATCCCGGCGTCATCCAGGCGCGACAGAGGGCGCTGAGGGCTTCCGGGCGATCGCCGCAGGTTTGAGTCCGCGCCAGCCAGGTCATCTGACCGCCCACATAGGCGCCGAACAGACCGGAAATGAGGGCGATCGCCGTACAGATCCAAACCCGGTGTTTGACCGGACCGGGGCGATCGCCGTTACCGTGTTCGCTCATGGTGTTAAGCCCCTCTCCGGGGCGATCGGGCGACAAGCCACCACGTCGAGAACGGGATTAACCCGTGTTTCGCATTCCCGCAGCGATTCCGTTGATGGTTAACAACGCCCCGCGCAGCAGTTCACCCTTACTGTAGCGCGAGTGAATCACCCCGGGAACCGAATGCGTTTGGTGTTCGCGCAGGCGCTTGAGTAAGGAGACTTGCAAAAAGCCGAGGGGAACGATCGTGCCGTTGCGTAACTGCACCGACCGTTGCAAATCCGGATCGCCGTCTAGCAGGCGTTGGTGTTCGGTAATTTGCAAGACCAAATTCCGGGTGAGAGCGTATTCGTTGGCGATTTGGTCGAATACCGCCTCAAAGCGATCGCGGTTCTGGGGTTGACTCAGTTCGCGCACGTAATGGTGGGCGATTTCCAAATCCACCTTGGAAAGGGTCATTTCCACCTTAGAAATCACCATTTTGAAAAACGGCCATTTCAGATAGAAATAGCGGAACAGCTTGAGATGTTCTTCCGGTTCTTGTTGTAAGAACTCTTGCAGGGCCGTTCCCACCCCGTACCACGCCGGGAGGAGGAAGCGGGTTTGAGTCCAGCTAAACACCCAGGGAATGGCCCGTAGGGAGCTTAAATCGCGCTTGCCAGAACTGCGGCGCGCCGGACGGGAGGAGATTTGCAGTTTGCTGATTTCGTCGATCGGGGTAATTTCGAGGAAGAAATCGAGAAAGTCCGGTTGTTCGTAGATCAGGGAACGGTAGTGCTTGCGCGATCGCACCGCCAGTTCTTCCATGATCTGATTCCACGGTTCGATATTGTCGAATCCGGTACCGAGCAAACTCGACTCGATCACCGCCGTCGAAATTGTTTCTAAATTAAACAAGGCCAATTCCGGCAGGGTGTACTTACTCGCGAGCACTTCCCCTTGCTCGGTGATTTTAATGCGTCCGTTGATACTGCGCCCCGGTTGGGCCAAAATCGCCTCGTAAGCCGGACCGCCGCCGCGACCGACGGAACCGCCGCGACCGTGGAAGATCCGCAAGGTGACCCCGTGAGCTTCGGCAATTTTTTGCAGGGCTTTTTGGGCTTTGTGAATTTCCCAGTTGCTGCTGAGGAAGCCGGAATCTTTGTTGCTGTCGGAGTAGCCGAGCATGACTTCCTGTAATTTGAGCACGTGGGCGTCGCTTTTGAGATTGCCGCGACCGGGGCGATCGCCGTTCTCCCGTTCTTGGGCCGCCGCGAGCAACTCGCTCGCCTGATAGCCGCCTTCGAGCATGACTCGATACAGGGGGAGGGAGAATAAGGATTCCATCACCCGGGGAGCGCGTTTGAGGTCTTCGACGGTTTCAAAGAGGGGAACCACTTGCACGGTGCCGATGCCACTTCCCGGGTCGTACAATCCCGCTTCTTTGGCTAGTAGCAGCACTTCGAGCAAGTCGCTGACTTCGTGGCTCATGCTGATCACGTAAGTCTGGCAGATTTCCGGGCCGAATTCTTCTTGCAAGGTGCGCACCATCCGCAAGGTGGCGATCGTCTCGCAGGTTTTTTCGGAAAATTGCAATTTTGCCGGAATCAGAGGCCGTCGGGTTTGCAGTTCGGAGACCAACCACTCGACCCGTTCCTCTTCGCTGAGTTCGTCGTAGGGCTTGGGTAAAACCTGCAAGTAATCTGCAATTTCACCGACGGTATCGCTGTGACGGGAGGATTCCTGACGGATGTCGAGATGGGCTAAATTAAAGCCGTAGATTTCAACTTGGCAGATCAGTTTTTCTAGTTCGGTGCAACTAAACCCCGTCGCGGCTAAGTTGCGCTCGATCAGGCGCAGTTCGTCGAGGAATTGGCCGCCGGAGGTGTACATCGCCGCCGTTTTAACTTCGGGGAGGTGGCGTTGCCAGTCTTCCTCTTCGTAGAGTTGCCAGTTGCGATCGCGGGTATTTTCCAGACGCTTGAGGACGTAGGACAGTTTCAAGCGGTAGGGTTCGTGACGGTAGCGGATCGCCAGTTGTTCGTAAAGACCGCCCATTTGCAAGCGGTCCTGTTCCAACGATTCGAGCAACTCCGGCAGGACGTCACTCCAATGTAAGGACAAACTGAGAATCGAAATCAGGTTTTGGATCGAAGTAATGTATTTTTCCAAAACCAGATGGCGCTGGTAGCAAGCGGTTTTCCAGGTGACGTCCGGAGTACACGAGGGGTTGCCGTCGCGGTCGGCGCCGACCCAAGAACCGAACTTGCAGAAATTTTTATTGGGGGCTTGTAGATGGGTGAAAGAGTGATGGAGCGATCGCGTCAGCCGTTTGTACAGTTCCGGCACCGCATCGAAGAGCACTTCTTTAAAATAGTGCAGGGTATAGTCTACTTCGTCGAGAACGCTCGGTTTGAACTGGTGCAGCTCGTCGGTGCGCCACCAAAGACGAATTTCTTCGGTCAGTTGAGCGGTGAGCGCTTCCGATTCCCAGGACGATTCGAGTCCCCCCGCATGGAGGCGCTGTTCGACGTAATCGAGTTGTTGCAGGATTTTGGCTACCCGCCGTTGTTTGGAGCGCAGGGTATGGCGCACGATTTCCGTCGGGTGGGCCGTAAACACCAACCGAATATCCAGATTTTCCATCAACCTCTGGATTTGTTGCGGCGGGACGTTGAGACGGCGCAATTTGGGAAACAGCCCCTCGAAGGTCGCCGAATCCCGTCGCGAACCCTCCGAGGTCGGCGCGGGGGGCGCACTCAGGGTAGCCGAAGCGGCGCGATCGAAACTCGCTTGAGACGAGCGATTGCCGTTGGTTTCGGTCGTCGAGAGACTGGGGACAAAGCCGAGCAATTGATTGCGCTGTTCGTAATGTTGCTCGACGATATTAATTAGTTGGAAATAGAGAGCAAAGGCCCGCGCAGCTCGAATCGCATCATTAATTTCCAGTCGTTCGATCAGTTTGATCGCCGCCGATTCCGACGAATCGGGCGCTTGTCCTTCAGGGGAAGAGAGCAAACGTAGTTTGCCAAGTAAATCCACCAATTCCTGACCGCACTCCGAGCAGAGTACGGACTCCCATAAGTCCTCCACTACTTTGAGGCGATGGCGCAGAAATAGGTCGGATGAATTGACCGTCATGAGTGGGTTTGAGGATTGGAGTCGCATGAGTCTAGATCCTATGCCAGATGAGGGAGGAGATTCCACAATTTTAGGCGGAATTCACGATGTTTTTGAAGCTTGGCCCCAGTGGATTGAGGCCGAGCGATGATGCGGTAAATCGTTTTTGATGGATAAAGGGGCGGGCATTGTCGGGTCAAAATCCGGCCCGTTTTTTGCGATTTGGAACAGAAAAAACCTGGGTTTGTTGACAAATTGAACTCAACTCCTCGATCGGCCATCTGAGGGCGAGGGCGAAACGGTGCAATCCCCAACCACAAAGAGGAAGCATCAGGCTTAAAAAGCAATAAAGGGTCGCAAAACATCAGGAGTTTTCCGAGTTTCGCGGGGGAAAGTGAAGCACGGGCAGACGATCGCCGCGAAAGATTTCTTCACTGGCTTGACCGAGGGATTGTAACATTTCGCCGATCGCCTGGGTTCCCAAAATGGCCAACAAAACCGATGGGGTGGCCAGACTGACGAGAACCGAGGAAGATAATTCGACGCCGGGAAGATCTGCTACGGGATCGAAGGGAGAGGGGGGTGGAGTCTCGCTCATGAAAAAAGTCCTAACCAATAAATGAGGTCGAAGGGGCAAAAGCGCCCGTCGCGATCGCGACGGCCTTTACATCTAATATAGAGAGACGGGCGATCGCCCGATCGTCGAGTGCGGGCAGCTTCTAGAAAGGTACCGATCTCATTGTAAAATTGGCAGGTTGTCCTCTCGAAGTGACCTCCGATACAACTGAGTCAATTCCGAGTAAATTTCCGGTCGAATTTTCCCGGTGGCGATCGCTTCTGTGCTGTAGAAGATCGATCGCCGGGCTGACCCCGCCTTCGCTGTCAACTTCGGTCTGAGATATGCTATCTCTAAGGAGCAGATGATGCAGATCGGGGAATCGACACCGACAATGTTAAAGACTCACGAAGGGGTGGAAACACACAGTCGGTCAATGTTAATCCAATGGGCCGCTAAAACCTTGGGGCTTCCGGGCTTAAAGCTTCAGGTGCAAATTCGCGGCAACAATTTACACCTACTCTGTGAAGGCCCGGTTTGTCCGCCGAGGGCGATCGTCGAGTCGAATTTCGCTCGGGGGTTGCAAACGACTGCGCTTCAAACGTTGCTGCCTCCGGACCGACCCCAAATTTACGAGGTCTTTCTCTACGGGCGCGCTTTCGGCCAAAAACGACCCCTGTGGACCGTGCGTCTGGATCCCCAAAATCCGGAAGTCCGCGATCGCGTGGACGACCCCAGCGCCACCCCCACACCGCCCTCGGAAGAGGCAGGAGCGCCACCCGCCCCGGATCGCCTCCAACGTTGGGCGCGCCAACTTTCTCGCCGGGGCGATCGTGACGGGCGCGAAGCCTTGGTGCAGGTGGTCGAACGCTATTTGAGCGAAACCCTCAGCGTCTTCGGCGTCTCGGTCAAAGTCACGATCTCGGACGTGAAAACCCGCAAGTCCGAAGCCCCGGAAGCGGCGCGGGCGCCCCAACGCCTCTGGATCTTCTGTCAGTCGGCGTACATTCCCGAGCCGTCCCTGCTCGCCGAACCCGTGGCGGAACAAGTGCGCGACCTGGAACTCGACGGCTTCCAAGATGCGGTGATTCTCGGACAAGTCCGTGGCGAAAACACGCCGGAATGGATCCTGCGCGTGGATCTGACTCCGGCGACGACGATGTTGCAATCCTGGGCAAAATGGGGGGACGTGCAGGCGATCGCCCGACTGCTCGATCGCGCCTTGCTCAAAACTGGGGGACGGGTCTCCGGCGTCCTCAAAGAGTCCACCTTGCACTTGTTCTGCGGTTACGCCAATTCCGACCAGGTCGAGAATTTCGACTCGCAAAGCCTCAAAACTCACAAAGAAACGACGATCGCCGCCATTACTCCCGTGCTGGAGGCGATCGCCCCCCAAGGCATCCACGCCGCGACTCTCTACGGCTGTCGCGACCCCTTGCAAAGTGCGCAGCACTCCCAAGCTCCGCCCCTGTGGGTGGACTGGATCGAGATCGGGGCAGCTCGGGATCCCGACTTGTCCCTCTCGTCGATGGAACTGGCCCGTCAGGGCAATATCGACGCCCTCCAATTTTTACTCGATCGCCTGCTCAACCCGGATCTCGATAGCAAATTGGCCACCGGAGGCATTCGCGTTTCCCTGCGCCAAAAAGGGGACATCCTCCACGTGATGCTCGACGCTCCGATTTGTCCGCAACAAAGCGAATTGGCCCCGAAAATTGCCAAGTTCCTGCGCCAACTCGATATCGCGGCGATCGCCGGAGTGCGCCTCTACGGACGCCGCGCCGGACAAAAACACCCCCAATGGCGCCACGCTACCGACTTCAGCGCCGGATCGGCTGGAACCGAAACAGCGCCGGAGTTTGCCGTCAGCGAAACCGACAGTAATGACTTGCTCCCGGAACCCGGCGGGCTGATCCTGCATCCGGACTTTACCCAAGACGACTTGCAAGCCTGCCTGACTAAAACCCCCACCCCCGCGAGCGGCAAACCGCGATCGAAACGCAAGGGTCTGGCGCGGGCGCTGCTGAAAACGGGCCTGTTCGTCACCCAAAAGGCAATTCCCACGGGAAATACCAACCGGACGCCGATCGCCCTGGTTTGGGGCGCCTTGGGCTTGCTGTTGGTGGTACAAGCGGACCGCTTCCTCGGGCGCCAGTCGTGGCCGCAACCGGAAAGCAGCGACGGCGCGATCGCCCTGACCCAAACCGAGGGAGAAGCGACGGAGGGGCGATCTCTCGAGGTCAGCTCGCCGGAAGCCTCCCCCGCCGGAACCGACGCCAACGCCGAGAATGCGGTCTTCGACGAGTCCGGGTTTACCCGCGCGCAAACGGTGACAGATGAGGGCTTCAGTTACGAGTTTCCCTCGTTCAATAGCGACCAGTTAGACCGACAAATCGCCAGTTATTTAGAATTTGTCGCCCGGGAAGGAACGCCGGACGTGTTGATCGTGGGCAGTTCGCGCGCCTTGCGCGGGGTGGATCCGGTGAATTTAGAAAAAGAATTGGCCGATCGCTATCCCGACTTGAAAGTGTTTAATTTCGGCGTCAACGGCGCCACGGCGCAAGTGGTGGATTTCATCGTGCGCGAATTGATTCCCGTGGAACAGTTACCGAAATTAATTTTATGGGCCGACGGCGCCCGGGCGTTTAATAGCGGACGGGACGATCGCACCTTCGAGGCAATCGTCGCTTCCGAAGGTTACCGGGAAATCCAGCGCGGGGTCCGTCCCGCCATGCCCGAAAGTGCGGACGATCGCGGCGATCGCTCCCTGGCGTCCCTCAGTGAGGCCCTGGCGGCGACGGCCAAAGGCCAACTCTCACTCAAACATAGTTACGAGAACTTGAACGACTGGCTGAACGAAGCCCTGGCGCGGCGATCGGCCATTTACGCCCGACGCGATCGCCTCCACGCCGCCGCTACCGAGATGCTTTCCCACCTCGCCGCCCCCTCGAACGACGACGGCGCCGCCGCGACGGTGGCGGAAACGCCGGAAATAGCCGCCGGGGACGAGATCGACCCAGAACGGCGTCAAGCCTTGGCGCGATCGAGTTCGGACTTGTTACTCGGTACCCAACCCAACGGCTTTTTACCCTTATCGATTCGCTTCGATCCCAATACCTATTACGAAAAACACGCTCGGGTCTCTGGGGATTACGATGCGGATTACGAATCGTTCCAACTCAACGGGATTCAAACCGCAGCGCTGAAAAATTTGCTGGAGTTAACCCAAGCGCAACAAATTCCCGTGGTCTTTATTAATTTACCCCTCACCGAGGAATATCTCGATCCGGTGCGCCAGGAATACGAAGACCAATTTCAAACCTACATGCTGCGCTTGTCGATTGAAAATCAAGGGTTTAGCTTCCGGGACTTGAGCGATTTGTGGCCGTCACAAAACGAGCATTTTTCCGATCCGAGTCACCTCAACCGCTACGGCGCTTACGAAGTCTCGGTTCACCTGTCGCAAGATCCGATGATTCCCTGGCCGCGAACTCAGTAGGATCGGACGAGGGACGGGCGATCGCCTCCGAAAATCTTTACAATAAGGTTAAGAAAATCGAGGTTTGCTAGCTCGGGTGCGTCGCCTTCCTCGAACTGAAAGATTTCGCCCTGCGAGGATCCGTTGAGGGGATAATGTTTAACACATTTCGACAGGTCATCCTCTTTTTGGTTTTAAGTGATATCTTTCCCTCGTCGTTCGATCGCTCGTTGCCGTCCGATCGCCCCCGAGGGGTCGAAACCACCAACGAGCGATCGAAAAGCTATTTGTATACTCAAACCGCAAATGATCAGAACATTGGGGTCTTATTTCGCATACTTACGAAAGTTTGTCCGGGGGATTCGCCCGCGCGATCGCACCCCGGTCCAGTCTCGATGGCCACATCGATTCAGGCAATTTCTACTTTTATTTTTGGCCTTTGTTATCCTACCGATCGCCTGGAGTTTGGTTCCCTTTAAAGTCACCGGACAGACCGAGACCGAACCCCCAACCGTAGAAAGCCCGGAATCCGCCGCCGACGACGATTCCGAAACTAACGACCTAGAAGACAACCTCGAAAAATTCGACGAGGCGATCGCCGATACCGAACCACAAGAAGGATTGTTTTCCCTGTATCGCAACGACAAGAAAAACGCCCTCTTCCTCGAACTCCAACCCCAACAACTCGATAAAAACTTCCTCTGCGCGATCTCCCTGGCGTCCGGAATTGGCGAACGGGGATTGTTCGACGGGATGCCCTTGCAAAACTTGCTCTTTTACTTCCATCGGGTCAACGACAAAATCGAATTTGTCGTGCGTAACGTTTACTTTCGCACCCGTCCCGGCGATCCGATGGCGCGATCGATCGATCGCTCCTTCAGCGATTCCGTTCTCGCCGTTCTCCCCATCAAAAGCATTCATCCCGACCGCCAAAGCCTCCTCGTTGACTTAAACACCCTCCTCTTAGACGGTCGCGACCTCAGTGGGTTGAGTGCGATGATTCCGTTTATGCTGCGCGGGTCCTACGTCCGCGACCCGGAACAGTCCCGCTTCTCCCGGGTGCAAACCTTTCCCCTCAATGTCGAAATCGAAACCGTTTACGGCTATACAGGCGGTGAAGATAGCTTTACCAACTTAGAAGCCCTCCCCGACAATCGCGGCTTTACCCTGCGCCTCAACTACAGTATTTCCGCCTTACCGGAAAACAACGGCTACCGTCCCCGCCTCGCCGACAATCGCATCGGTTATTTCATCACCGCCTATCGCGATTACGCCGACGAAAACCGTAAAGAAGCCTTTACCCGCTATATCAATCGCTGGCATTTAGAAAAACAAAATCCCGATGCCCCCCTTTCCCCTCCCAAACAACCGATCGTCTTCTGGATCGAGAATACGGTTCCCGTGGAATATCGCGACGCGATCCGCGAGGGGATTTTGGCGTGGAATAAAGCATTTGAAAAAGCGGGATTTATCGATGCGATCGAAGCGCGGGAAATGCCCGACGATGCGGAATGGAACCCCGCCGACGTGCGCTATAACACGATTCGCTGGATGAATTCGTTCGATCCGTGGTTTGCCGGAATCGGCCCGTCTCGGGTCAATCCACTCACGGGAGAGATTTTAGATGCGGATATTTTAATTGACGGCAATATTATCCGCTTGATTCAGAAAGAATTTCGCAATTGGGTCGGGGAAGAACCGACCGCCAGCACCCAGTTTTTAGGTAAAACGTTGGGCAACGACCTGCTTTGTTTGCCCGGAATTACCGGGGATATGGAGATCGCGACGGGTGAGGGGGCAACCGATCGCCGCGCTACGCCGGTTCCCACGCCTCTCAAAGCTTTTGTCGCCGACATGATGGAGCGTTACGATTTGTGCTACGGCATGGAAGCGCCCCAGCAGTTCGCGATCGGGTCCCTGGGGCTGTCGATGTTCCACAATGCCTTACCCAGTGGCCCGGAAATGGAAACGTATCTCAATCAGTACCTGACCTTTTTGGTGGCCCACGAGGTCGGTCATACGTTGGGATTGCGGCATAATTTCCACGGCAGTACGATGCTGGCGCCGGAACAGTTGCACGATCTGAGCATTACCCGCAGCAAAGGCTTGGTCGCTTCGGTGATGGATTACGTTCCGGTGAATTTGGCGCCGCCGGGGGTGGAACAAGGGGATTTTTATCCGGTGGTGGTCGGACCTTACGACGAATGGGCGATCGAATACGGTTACAAGCCGCTTGAGGCGATGTCTACGGCGTTAGAACGCCGGGATTTAGAGGCGATCGCCCGTCGCGCTGGCGACCCGGAACTCGCTTACGCACCGGATGAGGATACGATGGATATCCTCAATCCGGGGGCGAATTTGTTCGACATGAGTGGCGATATGCTGCAATTTTCCCGATGGCAACTCGACAACGCCCGCGAGATGTGGGAACGTCTGGACAAGCGCTATCCGGTCTCCGGGGAAAGTTACAGCGAGGTGCGCGAAATTTTTGACATGGTGTATTTTTTCTACATCCGCAATGTCATGAATGCGACTTTGTACGTCGGCGGTCAGTGGTTCAATCGCAACCACGCGGGGGATCGGGAAGGACGCTTGCCTTTTGAACCTGTGGCGATCGAAAAACAACGAGAAAGTTTGGCATTGCTGCAAGAATACGTCTTTGACGACAACGCCCTCCAATTTCCGCCCCAATTGCTCAATAAATTAGCCCCCGATCGCTGGTATCACTGGGGCAGTCTGCCGATTGTGTTCCCCCTGGATTACCCGATTCACCAACGAATTTTGCTGTTGCAGCGTCTGGTTTTGCGGGCTCTGCTGTCCGACCAACGCCTGACGCGCCTGCACGATTTGGAGTTGAAGGCGCAACCGGGAGAAATCCTGACGTTAACGGAGTTGTTCGATACCCTCCAACGGGGGATTTGGACGGAAGTGCTTGACAATCGCGACGGTTTGACGGAAATTTCGAGCGTGCGCCGTTCGTTACAACGGGAGGATCTCGGTTTGTTGATGAATATGGTGTTGCGGCGATCGCCCGTTCCCGAAGAGGCCCGGACGTTAGCCTGGTATCAGTTACAACAACTGCGCGAGGCGATCGATCGAACTCTGGACAAACGCGGCAAACATTTAGAGACGGCTAGCAAAGCGCATTTACAAGAAACCCGCGCCCGTATTGATAAGACTTTGGACGCACAAATTCAGTCGTTTTAGGTCCTTGGGAGAGGGCAGTTGAAGGGGTTCCCTGGAGGCGGGCATTTAGATGTTAGTTTGCCCGCCCTACAGGCTTTTTTAGTGGTTTCAATCTACAGCATTTTCCTCTGCTATGTAAGACATTTAGATCCCTCTAAATCCCCCTCGCCAGGTAGGGGTTTGGTGACCAAACCCCTACTTTGCTCGTTCCCCCCGAAATCCCCCCAACCCCCCTTTCAAAGGGGGGTTGGGGGGGATAGAGCGATCGGCACTGTACCTCATCAGACGCCCGAGTGCTGTAAAATCTAAACTCTAAAATCTAAACTCTAAAATCAGATGACTTTCATCTCCATTGTTTACGCCCTATTTTTATCGAGCCTTTTGGCGATTTATTGGACGGCGAACAAACAACGATCGCGCTTGTTACTGCTTTCTCTGGCGAGTTTGATTTTCTATGCGTCTTTACAAGTTCAATATATTCCTTTACTTTTAATCGGCATTTGGATTAACTATCGCTTGGGATTGGCGATCGCCCAAAATACTCCCACACCCATTCAGATCGGGCCGGTCAAAATTTCCACGGAACAAGAGTATTTTGCTCAAACTCATTGGAACCAACGGCGATCGCTCTTATTGGCGATCGGCATTATCTTTAATGTCTTTTTATTACTCAGCTTTAAATATATTCCCTTTTTCTTAACGATCGTCCGCGATCTGTTCGGGATCCAACAAGCGGGAGAAGCTGCAACCTGGGTAGCTTCCAACATTGCCGCCCCCTTGGGTTTGAGCTTTTTTAGTTTTGAATGTATTGCTTATCTCGTTGACGTATATCGCGGCGCACCTGCCAGCCAAAAGTTATTACAATTCACCACTTATAAGTTATTTTTTCCAAAACTGATTTCCGGACCGATTACCCGCTACCATCAATTTGCAAAACAACTGAAAACCTTAATTTTTCCCCAAGCACACCAATGGGTTGAGGGGTTGTGGTGGATTGCTTGTGGGGCTGTTAAAAAAGGCTTAATCGCCGATCGCCTCGGGATTTATGTCGATTTAAGTTTTCAAAACTTACAACGCGCCGGAAGCGAGGATTTATGGTTGGCAACGATCGCCTACGGTTTGCAACTTTATTTAGATTTTAGCGGTTATGTCGATATTGCCCGAGGCAGTGCCGTGCTTCTCGGGTTTAACTTGCCTCCTAATTTTAATTTTCCTTATTTAAGTACCAGTATTGCCGATTTTTGGCGTCGCTGGCACATGTCTTTAGGAGACTGGTTACGCAATTATTTGTATTTCCCTCTCGGCGGTTCTCGGGTCGGTTTGGCGCGTACTTGTTTGAATTTGGCGATCGTGATGTTAGTCGCCGGAATTTGGCACGGCGCCGCCTGGGGCTTTATCGTTTGGGGGGGATTGCATGGGGCAGCTTTGGTGGTGCATCGCTTGAGTGAATCCCTATCAAAACAGGTTGGGGCGATCGCTAAATGGTGGAAAACTATCCCTGGAATCGTCGTCGCCTGGTTCTCAACTCAATTGATGGTGTTTTTCTCTTGGATTTTCTTCCGTCTTCCCCAACTGAAAGATTCGGGGTGGGCAATTTCCCATTTATGGGGTCATGCACCGGACGTACAATTTAGCGAAAAAGTGTATCTGGAAACTTTGGGAATCGATCGCCTCGAATTGGCGTTAGTTCTCGGTAGTTTGTGGCTGTTGATGTTCTTAAGTTATTTTATCGAACGTGGTTTGCGCTTGCAAATTAATTGGCCGCTTAAAATTGCTTTGGTTCCGGTCTGTTTGTACGTAGTTTGGTTGTTTGCCCCCGAAGGAAGTTTGCCGTATATCTACTTTGATTTCTAAAGGGGCGATCGGTTCTCAATCGATCGTTTTGAGTTCATTTTCTTGAGTTCATTTGAGTTTATCTAAGGAGTTTCGACGATGAAAGGCGATCGCTTCTTGCGTATAAGTTTCACGTTCGCAATGACCCTACTCGGTACGCTTACATTCATCCCTAAATCATTAGGAACGATTCCATTACAAGATGGGTTGTATTGGGGTGGCGGTTCTCGTTATATCCAAATTACCGTTCGCGGCGATCGCGCCTGTTATATGGGGTCTTCCTCCAATGGTTCCGCAGTGGCTTCCCTCGAACCGGATTCGACCCGAGAAGGGTTTTATCGCGTCAATGGTTTTCAAGGAATTGTCGTCAGTCAGCCAGATTCGGAAACCTTATTATTCGGAATGCCGGATAATTTAACAATGGGAGCGGGAATTCCCCGATTCTACCGAAGGTGAATCGTGGGATGAAAGCGACTCTTCGGCAAATCAGTTATAATCCGATCGTCTGGCTATATCGGCGATAATGTTCAAGGCGTACAAATACCGCATCTATCCAACCCACGAGCAACAAGCGACTTTAGCCAAGAGCTTTGGTTGCTGTCGTTGGTATTGGAACTATGCGTTAAATTTGTGCCAAGAGACTTATCGATCGACCGGAAAAGGTCGATCGAGGGGTTATCTTCAGGGATTATTACCTGCCCTCAAAAAGGAATACCCTTGGCTTAAAGAAGATGTCTATTCCCAATGCTTGCAAGTCGTGGCGTTGAACTTATCAACCGCTTATCGAAACTTCTTTGAGAACCGGGCAAAATTACCCCGATTCAAATCCAAGCAGGGAAGGCAATCTATCAGTTATCCTCAAAATGTTAAGGTTGAGGGAAATTACATCAAACTGCCTAAAGTTGGGTTAGTGCGTTGTCGTCAGCATCGAAGTTTTGAGGGAAAAATCAAAACTGTAACCCTCTCCAAAAATCCAGATGGTAAATATTATGCTTCAGTTTTGGTAGAGGGTAAAAAAGAACCTCCCCTTCTCTCAACTGAAGGAAAAGCCATTGGCATTGATTTAGGGCTGACCGATTTTGCGATTACCAGTGAGGGGTCGAAATATAATAATCCCAAGCATTTTAATAAACACGCGCGAAACCTCAAAAGAAAACAGCAAAAACACGCTCGAAAAAGGAAAGGCAGCAACAACCGCAATAAATCGCGGGTAAAAGTTGCCAAGATTCACGCCAAAATAAGTCGCTGTCGTGAAGATTTTCTCCACAAGCTATCCCGTAAGATAGTGAACGAAAACCAAGTGATTGTGGTCGAGAATCTCAATGTTAAAGGCATGGTTCGCCATCACAAACTCGCCAAAGCGATTAGTGATGTCGGTTGGGGAATGTTTTGTACGATGTTAAAGTACAAGGCTGAATCAGAAGGAAAAGTTTATCTAGAAGTCGATCGATTTTTTCCTTCTTCTAAAACCTGCCATGTATGTCTCAATCAAATCAAAAGCTTGTCTCTTGATGCGAGAAGCTGGACTTGCGAACATTGCCAAACCCATCATGACAGGGATATCAATGCCGCCATCAATCTCAAAAATGAAGGCTTACGGATATTAGAGTTAGGAACTCGCTCTACTGCCCTTGGAGGGGATGTAAGACGAGGTGGTAGAACTTCAGTTCTATCTAGCGCAGTCCCCAGTGAAGAGGGAAGCCGCTATTGTAATCTTTGATTCAATAGCGGTAGTTCACTGTCCTACAAAGCGGATTATGAAATCCCAGAATCGGAACCCGAAATTCTCAGAAACTGTTTGGAATCTGACGAACCATTTTATGAGGTAGACTACGGCGTTACAGAGGATTAAGCCCCGTGTTTAAGAGTGACCCGACAGCGATCGCGAGGTGAGGACGAGGCGTAATTTTGCCTGGATTAAGTCTAAATCGGCCAAACCGAGATCGACACTTCCTTCGAGGACAACTCCTTTATAAAGTAAGCGGTCTAAAACTTCTAAAATAGAAGGATTATCGCTTTTTTGTCCGGGATAATAGCCTCCTTCTTTTGGTAATAAAGTTCCCAATTCGTTCAAGTCTAAGTTTAAATCTTGGGGGTCAATTTCAAAAATTTCACAGAGATTGAGAATTTGCTCTTCGAGTTTTTGCAAGCTCGTTCCCGCGCGATCGAGTTCTTCTTCGGTGAGTAAATCTTCATCCATTCTGCGGATAATTTGAGCTTCCATCAACTGGCGAATCAGTTCGACCAGGGTAAGCACTAAAGAAGCCAATCCGGCATCTTTTTTATTGGCGGTTTGATTTGAGTTTCGAGCAATGATGGCATCGGTCGATCGTTCGGATTCACTCATGAACTTCGCGATGGTTGAAGATGAACAAATTAATGAAAAAATAGACGAATAAATGAATTAAGATGACTCGCAAGGGATTTTAAATGTTAGATTTTAGATTGGCAGTTATGCTCTAAAAGCGGGCAAGATGCCCGCGCCACGGGTTATTCCCTTAACTGGCGATCGCCCCCGTTCGCCCCCGTTCTTGCAACTGGGCGATCGCGCCGTCGAGGAGGGCGCACCCTTCCTCTACACTATCAATCCGGGCGAGGCGATCGCGCAATGGGCCCGAATGGGGAAAGCCCTTGCAATACCAGGTCATGTGCTTGCGCGCTTGGTAGACGCCGCGCTCACCTTTATACTCTCCTAGTGCGATTAAATGCTCTTTCGCACATTGCAGCCGTTCGATCGACGTCGGCGCGGGACGTTCGCGACCTGTTTTTAAAAAATAGTCGATTTCCCCGACCAAAAACGGATAACCCAACGTCGCGCGCGAACACATCACCCCATCGGCCCCAGTCAACTGCAAGCAGCGTACCGCCGCCTCTACAGAAAAAATATCGCCGTTGGCAATCACGGGAATCGAGAGGATCTCCTTCACCTTAGCAATCCACTCCCAATTTGCCTGACCGTTATACCCTTGAGCGCGAGTGCGACCGTGCAGGGTCAGCATTCGGGCCCCCGCATCTTCCAAACGGCGGGCAAAATCGAGAATATTAATCTCGTCGTCGGACCAACCGATCCGGGTTTTCACCGTGACCGGGACAGAAACAGCTTGGGAGACCTCCCGCACGATCGCCGCCGCCGTGTCCGGGTCGCGCAACAGGGACGAACCGCCGCCATTTTTAGTGATTTTATTCACCGGACAGCCCATATTGATATCGATCGTATCGGCGCCCTCCGCCACCGCCATCACCGCCGCCTCCGCTAAAAAATGGGGGCGACAGTCGAACAACTGCACGCTGATGGGCCGTTCTCGGGGATCGACTTCCATGATTTTCGGCAACTCCCGGGCGTATTTCAAGCCGCTTGCGTGAACCATTTCGGTGTAGAGCATCGATTCCGGGGCGTAGCGACGCACCAGGCGCCGGAATACCAGGTCGGTGACGCCGGAAAGAGGTGATTGCAGGACGCGACTGGTGACTTCAACGGAGCCAATTTTTAAGGGAGTCGAGAGGCGTTGTTGCAGTTCGGGGGACAAAACGGGCATGAGGATCGAGTACAGCGTGTGAGAAGATGGACGATCGGCCTGTTGGAGCCTTGGGTTAACTTTTGAGGGGTTCGGCGAAGGATGAAAAAAGAACGACAGTTCAGTATAAACCAAACTGCCGTTTGCCATCTTAAATTTTGGTGGGAATTCCCAGAGAGTGATTAACTGACTTTGCGTTAACCTAGCGGTAGCAGGGCTAACCGACAATCAAGACCCGCGAGGGTCTTTTTGTCGCTACCTACTACCCCGGTGGG
>NZ_JAEOXH010000004.1:0-152695 GCF_016632315.1 Oxynema mangrovii CENA135
GGAAACCGCCTGTCAAGTCGGTCTGTCGGGGGTCGATGACCTAGATAAGTGGCGTGGGGCAGGAATACCCAATCGCGAGACTGGGAAGCCCGCGCTGTAATCTTTGATTCAGCGTCGGGAGGATGTCACTCTTTATCAAGGATCGGGTTTGAGAGATATTTCGATTTAGATTATATTTTTTCTAAAAATCTGGCAAATAAAATCTCACAAATCAAAAAACCGCAAGACCTTCGAGCCTTTTTCTAACAAAACCTCACTTCGGTTTGGCGAAAGAGGGTTAGTGTCTTCTGAATGTTCTCGGGGACATCCGGGCGGCTCTACGGAGTCCGGACTCCTTAATTTCCCCTTCTCCCGCGAAGATCCCACTACAATGATGACAACGGGCATCTTTGTAACTCCCATGAAGAATTTCCCAGACTTTACCGATGCGGGCTATCGAGTTATCCGCGAACTCGGCAACAATCGCCCTGGCGGTCGGGTGACGTATTTAGCCGTTGGCGATCGCAACGGGAACGAAAACCCTGCAAACTCTACCGATGCGAACGGCGAACCGGAAAGCGCAGACGAAGGAGAAACCTTTGTCGTTATCAAACAGTTTCAATTTGCCCAAAGCCATAGTACCTGGGCGCATTACGACGCTTTCGAGCGCGAAGTGCAGGTCTTGCAAGACTTGAATCATCCGGGGATTCCCCGCTATCTCGATTCGTTTCAAACCGCAGATGGATTGCATTTAGTCCAGGAATACAAACCAGCCGAATCGATCGCCGAACCGCGTCCCTGGATGCCCGTGCAAATTCAACAGGTCGCGGTCAGCTTATTGGATATTTTAGTTTATCTCCAGCAACGGCTTCCCCCTGTCATCCATCGGGATATTAAGCCGGAAAATGTTTTAGTAGACGACCATCTCAATGTTTATTTAGTCGATTTTGGCTTCGCTCATTTCGGACAGACGGAAGTGGCGGCGAGCAGTTTGGTCAAAGGAACCCTCGGCTTTATGCCTCCGGAACAGTTATTCAATCGGGAATTAACGAAGGCGTCGGATTTATATGGAGTTGGGGCGACGTTAATCTGTTTGCTGTCCAATACGCCTTCGGCGCAAATTGGGGAGTTAATTGACGAAAACTATCGGATTCACTTTCGATCGCGCCTTCGTAAAATTGGCGAGGCGTGGATCCAGTGGCTGGAACGGATGGTCGAACCGAAGCCGAAAGATCGTTTTCCGGATGCGGCGGCGGCGTTGGCGGCGGTTCGGGAGATCGCCATTACCCCCGTACCGCAAGCAGTCACGTCCCATCAGTGTATTAATTTACAATCGCGCGACTTCAACGAAACCCTCCGTCAGACGGTGGTCATTACCAATAGCGTCCCGGGAACCCGCTTGAACGGTCGCTGGGCGATCGCGAAACATCCGAGCGATCTCGTCTGGAAAGGGAAGGGTCACCCCTGGATTTCCGTCACTCCGGCGCGCTTTCGCGGGAATCGAGCCGAATGCACGATCGCGGTGAATACGACTCGACTGTTGGCGGGGGAAACTTACGAACGGGAGTTACTTTTACGCACGAACTCGTCCGCAGAACCGTATCGTCTGCCGTTACAGGTGCAAACGGCGCCGGAACTCCCCTTGAAACTGAGCGTTCCCTACTCCTGGTTGGCGGGGTTATTCGGTTTGGGAACGATCGGATTCTGGATGGGTCCGACCAACTTTGTAGCGCTGGCGATCGCCGATCCGATCTATTGGAGCCTCAGTTCGGGCTTCCTGTCGTTATTGTTGCTCTGGACTCTGGCAAAAGGGATCGTCACTTTGGCCAATCGCCCGCAAGCGGCCAGTGCGGGAGCCTGGGCGGGTAGTTTGGCGGGAATGGGGGTCGGCATCGTCATCGGGGCGATCTGCGAGTTTCGCGGGCTGCGTGGACTCCTCGGATGGATCGATGGAGCCTACATGGGAGCGACCCTCGGGATGTTGTTAGGCGCTTATGCGGCGATCGTCGCGGATTGGGGAACGGAACGCCAGACCGATGCGCGGAGTTCGGCGATCGTTCACAAGCTGGCAGGGGCTTTAGCGGGCGGCTTGGGCATGACCTGGCCGATTTTGCTGGCTTTTCGGGCTTTTGACACGTGGATCGCGTTCTCCCTACGCTTCGGCGTCGCCTTGCTCGCTGGGGCGGTGGCGGGATGCGCGATCGCGGTAACGGAAGCATCCCAACCCCCGCCCTCGCCGACGGAGTCGGCGCCCAAAAAAGGCTGGATGTTCGACACTTTAACCGAATCTCGGCGATCGGCGATCGGGGCGATCGGCTTGACGGTCGGTTTCGGGGCGGGGGTCGGTTTGGCGTTGCAAGAGGGGCTGACCCATCCGGGGATTCTCTTGTGGCTGGTGTTGACGGGGGCGGGATTGGCCAAGGTCTTGTATCCGTTGTGGCGGCGATCGCGCGTTGTACGGCGTTATCGCCAGTCGAAGCCCTTTTTAATTGAACCCTAACTCTTCGAGATCGTCTTCGCTGGGATCGTCGCCTAACTCGTTGTAGAGGTCTTGTAAGGTTTGATGCTGTACCCGGCGGGAGGTGCGGCGGTATTTTTTCGATTCGAGTTTGGGTTCGTATTCCTGGCGACCGGAGCGCTTCGTTTTTACTTTGAGGGTCGATTCGGGGTCGCTTTGTTGTTTTTTAGCATCGCGGTAGGCGATCGCCTCTTCGAGCAATTGAAGATAGTCTTCGTAGCGTTCCCAGTCTCCTCGGACGACGCAGTTCGGTTCGTCGCGATGCAGGCAATCGGCAAACTGGCACTGACCCCGGGCGAGGCGATCGCGCGCTTCGGGAAAGTAGCGAACCAGCTCGGCGGGGTCGCACCCGAGTTGCGGTCGGTTGAAACCGGGGGTATCGGCGAGCAGTCCGCCGTCGGGTAACTCGAACAGTTCCACGTGTCGGGTGGTATGGCGTCCCCGGGCGAGTTTTCCGGAAACGTCGCCCACGCGCAAATTCACCGACGGGATCAAGGCGTCGATCAAGCTCGATTTGCCGACGCCGGACGGTCCGGCGATCGCGGTCATTTCACCTTGCAGTTGGCGGCGGATGGCGTCGAGTCCTTCCCGGCGGGCGATACTGGCAAAGAGAACGGTATAGCCCCACCCTTGCAGGCGATCGCGCCAGCGTTCGAGGGTTTCGGGAGAGACTAAATCGATTTTGTTCAGGCACAAGGTGGTTTTGAGCCCGGTAGATTCGGCTTCGATCGCAAAGCGGGTCAGTTGATGCGGGTCGAGGCTGGGTTCTTCGACCGCAAACACGAGCAAGATCTGGCTGGCGTTGGCAATCGGCGGGCGATCGAGTTGGCTGCTGCGCTCGAATACGGCGGAAATCGCCCCGCGCCCCCCGGCCCAGTCCGGTTCTTCGACGACGACGCGATCGCCGACCATGACTTGCGCGCCGATCTTTTTGAGGCGCGCCCGTCGGGTACACAGTAGGGAGGTGACGCTCTCGGTTTCCCCCTGGGTCTGTGGTGTGGCATTCGCCCCCTCGTCGAGCTGCACTTTGTAATAATTTGCCTGTACGGCGACGACGGTCCCGGTCACTTCGATCTCGTCTGTCGGGGGTTCGTGCGCCTCTGCGCCCAGTCTCGGGGACGTCGGTTGTCGATGTTCGCCACCACTCCGGGGTTCGGCGGCTGCCCCCCGAGTTTCCGAGACAGGTGACGGTTTCGCTCTTGACAGAGTAACCTCTTTTATGCTAAAGAACGGGCGATCGGACTGGACGGGCGATCGGCCCCCTTTCACCGGATCCGGTCGGTTCTCACTCATGCGGCAGCCGTCGGTTTTCTCACCTGAAGGGCGAAAAAACCGGAGCGATCTTCGAGCTGTTCGATGCCGAAGCCGGACATCCGCAAGCTGTCGGGGACTTGTTCGATCGGTTCCCCCGCGTCTAACCAGACTTCAAGTAAGGCGCCGGGTTCCATTTGTTCCAGGCGCAATTTCGTCCGCACCAAATTAATCGGACAAGGGGTACCGCGCAGGTCGAGGGTGGCGTCCGGGCTGGCGATCGCCCGGGGATCTAACTCGTCGGTCACTTGTGGAAAAACCCTCCTAAGAATCCTTCCAAACCGCCTTTTCCGGTGCGATCGCCTTTAATCTTTGCCAGTTTTTCGAGCAATTCGCGCTCTTCCGCCGTCAATTTCGTGGGAATGTCGATGGCGATCGTAATTAAATGATCCCCTCGCATCACCGGATTGCCCAATTTGGGAACCCCTTTATTTTCCAAAGTCAACACCGTATTCGGTTGCGTTCCGGGCGGGATGGTCAACTCCGTCGGTCCATCGACGGTATTGACTTCGAGGCGACAGCCTAAAATGGCTTGCAGGTAGCTGATTTTGATTTCCGAGAGGATGTTGATGCCTTCGCGGCGGAATTCGGAATCTTCGTTGACGAACAGGTAGACGTACAAGTCTCCCGGCGGTCCGCCCCGTTGTCCCGCATCCCCTTCCGAGGACACCCGCAAGCGGGTTCCGTTATCGACCCCGGCGGGAACGGTAATTTTCAGTTTTTTCGTTTCTTGTTTTTGTCCCTGACCGCCACAGGTATCGCATTTCTCTTCGATGACCTGTCCGGTTCCGTTGCACGTGGGACAGACGGACACTTGGGTAAAGCTGCCAAAGGGGGTGCGCGTCGCCCGGCGCACTTGTCCGGCGCCGTTACAGGTGGAACAAGTGCGCGGGCGAGTTCCCGGTTTGGCTCCGGTTCCGCCGCAGGTATTGCAGGTTTCTAAGTGACCGATGCGGATTTCTTTCTCGCCACCGAAGATCGCTTCGCGGAAATCGAGCTTGAGGTCGAGGCGCAGGTCGTCGCCTCGGGTCGGACCGCCGCGCGATCGCCGTTGACCGCCGCCTCCGGCAAATCCCGTGAAGAAACTCTCGAAGATATCGGCGAAGCCCATATCCCCGAAGTCTCCAAATCCGGGACCTCCAGCTCCGGCGCCGGAACTGACCCCGGCTTCCCCAAAACGGTCGTAGCGCGCTCGCACTTCCGGTTCCGAGAGAACTTCGTAAGCGCGATTAATTTCTTTGAAGCGCTCCTCGGCGCCTTCCTCTTTATTGACGTCTGGGTGATATTTGCGGGCTAGTTTTCGATAAGCACGCTTAATCTCCTCTTTGTCCGCGTTGCGAGAGACACCAAGAATTTCGTAGTAGTCGCGGGCCATAGAGCGCTTCTAGTAGGAATAAAATACAATCAAGTCGGCGATAAAGGGACTCGTCGGATGACGAGTTATTGACGATCGCGAACCGGGATAAGTGAGAACGGCACTGCCGCGATCGCCGCTACAGGCGTCCTCCCGTCGGGCTATTCGCGGCCATTGCTCACTCGGAACTGCTAAACTCTTCTTCCGGTTCTTCTTCCTCTTCTTCCAAGTTGGACTGCTGGTAAACCGCAATGCCAACGGAGAATAAGGTTTCTTGGAAGGCAGTCATGCACTGTTTGAGTTCGTCGAGGGCAACCCCTTCCTTGGCGATCGCCGCTCTGAGCGTTTTAGCTTTTTCACTCAGCTCCGCCTTGAGGTCGTCGCCGAGCAGCTCGACGTTATCTTTTAAGGTCGCCTCATAATTATAGAATAGGGTATCAGCTTGGTTTTTGAGTTCGGCAATTTGTTTGAGATCGCGGTCTTGGTCGCCGTAGAGTTCGGCTTCCTCGCGCATCCGTTCGATTTCGGCTTCGCTCAGACCGCCCGTACTGGTAATTTTAATACTCTGTTCCCGTCCGGTTCCCTTGTCTTCTGCCGAAACGTGCAAGATGCCGTTGGCGTCGATCTCGAACGAGACTTCAATTTGCGGGACTCCGCGCGGTGCCGGGGGAATTTTGTCGAGCAGGAATTGCCCCAAACTTTTATTATCTTTCGCCATCGCCCGTTCCCCTTGCAGGACGTGGATTTCCACCGAACTCTGTCCGTCGGTCGCCGTGGAGAAGGTTTGGCCGCGGCTGGTGGGAATGGTGGTATTGCGTTCGATAATTTTGGTGAACACCCCCCCGAGGGTTTCGATCCCCAAGGATAACGGGGTAACGTCGAGCAGTAAGACATCGCGAACTTCGCCGCCGAGTACGCCGCCTTGAATCGCCGCGCCGATGGCAACCGCTTCGTCGGGATTGACCGATTGTTCCGGGGTTTTGCCGTCAAAGTAATCGACGATCGCCCGTTGCACGGCGGGAGTCCGAGTGGAACCGCCGATCAGGATAATGCGATCGATCTCCTCGGTACTGAGGTTGCTATCTTTGAGCGCTTGGCTGACGGGTTCCATCGTCTTGCGGATCAAGTCGCTGACGAGTTCTTCAAATTCGGGCCGGGTCAGGTCCATTTCTAAATGTTTCGGCCCGGTTTCGTCGGCACTGATAAACGGCAAGTTGATCGAGGTGACTTCGCGGCTGGACAGTTCGATTTTGGCTTTTTCTGCGGCTTCGCGAATGCGCTGCAAGGCCATTTTATCCACGGAGAGGTCTACCCCTTCCCGGACGCGAAACTGCTCGACCATCCAGTTGACCAGATGGGTATCGAAATCGTCGCCGCCGAGTTGGTTGTTCCCGGCGGTGGATTTGACTTCAAAGATGCCGTCGCCGAGTTGGAGGACGGAAACGTCGAAGGTGCCGCCTCCCAAGTCAAAGACGAGGATTTTTTCGTCGCGGTCTTGCTTGTCGAGTCCGTAGGAGAGGGCGGCGGCGGTCGGTTCGTTGATGATGCGGAGGACTTCGAGACCCGCGATCGTTCCGGCGTCTTTGGTGGCTTGACGTTGGGCGTCGGTGAAGTAGGCGGGAACCGTAATCACCGCTTGAGTGACTTGTTCGCCGAGATAGGTTTCCGCGTCCTGCTTGAGTTTTTGCAGGATCATCGCCGAAATTTCTTGAGGGGTGTAGGTGGTGCCGCGCACCCGAACGTCCACGGTGTCGTCTTTGCCTTTGACGCAGGTGTAGGGGGTGCGACTGCGTTCTTCTTTGGTATCGTCCCAACGACGACCGATAAAGCGCTTGATGCTGTAAACCGTGTTTTCCGCGTTGGTCACCGCCTGGCGCTTGGCTAGCTGTCCCACGAGGCGATCGCCGCCCTTGCCAAATCCAACAATACTCGGCGTGGTTCTCCCACCTTCTGAGTTGGTAATGACGACGGGTTGACCGCCTTCCAAGACAGCGACACAACTATTGGTGGTGCCTAGGTCAATACCGATGACTTTTCCCATAGTTAGCGGCGGTGAAGGTATCCGTAGGTATTCAGAAGCAGGGGGTCGATTGGCGAGGCCGCCGGGGGGTCTGGAGGCGAGGGACGGGCGATCGCACCTCCCTCGTTCCAGCTCCTGCAAATTCTAGGCTCGGCAATCTCGAAGCTTATTGTTCTTCGGTAGACTCCGGCGAATTTTCCTCTGAGGGTACCACGGGTTCCGGGGCGGCAGCAACTTTAACCATCGCGTGGCGCAACACGCGATCGCCGAGCATGTAACCCCGTCTGAACTCTTCCATCACCGTGCCTTCCTCATAGTCGGCAGTGGCTTCGCGCATGACCGCTTCGTGGAGATTGGGATCGAACGGTTCGCCTTTGGGGTACATCGCCGATACGCCGATGCGTTTGAGGCAATCGACCATTTGCTTGTAAACGCTCAGATAGCTTTTATGGATATTCATTTCCCCATCGTTCTGGGGTTTGATTTGTTCCTTCGCCCGCTCGAAGTTATCGACGACCGGAAGTAACTCGCGAATGGTCGCGCATTTGGCTTGGAGGTCGAGTTCTTCTTTTTCTTTTTGAGTGCGCTTGCGGAAATTGTCGAAGTCTGCCGCCAAGCGGGCATATTGACTTTTGAGGTCTTCGATTTGCGCGGTAAACGCTTGGTTCGCTAGAATCAGCGCTTCCATCGAGGCCATCTCTTCTACGGTTGCCGCACTCGGCGGCTCCGCAGAGGGAGGAACCTCCTCGCTCGAAGGGATTTCGGCTTCGGTGGTTCCGGGTTCGTTGGCAGGTTGTTGCTCTGCCTCGCCACCGGAGGCGATCGCCTCCTCTTGGGGTTCAGCCGAATCTGCTGCTGCGGCGGAACCGTCAGTGGCCTCATCCGGTTGACTTTGAGTGTTGTCTAGCTGCTTTTCTTCGTCTGTCATCTTCCCAGTCATCGCCGTCTTAACGGTTGCATTCCTTGGCTTGCGCGTTGACCGAAGCGAATCGATCTCGACGATCTCCGTTAGCGGGAGATAACCGCAGTTATCCTCTGGCAACGGATGTTCGCTGCAGTCTACTTTATCATTTTCACATCTCGATTGCTTGCTCGCCGGGGTGCAATTACACGGGTTCCCGGTTCGGATTCCTCGCTGCGGCAGGATTTGGCGCGATCGGCTAGGCTAAGTGTTCTCTATTTTGCAAAAATATGAAAGATTCCAAGCCTTAAATTCCCAACTCATGGTTCAACTCCCGAAGGATTTAGATGAAGCGGTCGCTCAAGCCCGCCAAGCGACCCAAGCCGCTCTCGAAGAGGGTTTACGGCGCGTACAGGTGGAATTGGTGATTCCGGAACTGAAAGCGCAACCGATCGCCGAACAGTTTATCCCCACTTTAGAGCCGTATTACGAACATTTAAAGGTGTATTTTCCCGATGCGGGGGCGGCGGCGCTGGCCCGTCGGGATTGGGGTGAAACGCCTTTCGTGGTTCGGGCGATCGGCGAAACTAAGGGCAAAATGCAACCGGAAGATCGGGCGTTTTTGTTTGTCGAACCGTCTTCGGTGGAAGTCAACGACGTTGAAAAGATGTGTCTGGAAGCGGGCGATCGCCCGGTGATTTTTCTGCTGCCACGGCTGGAAAATATCGCCACCATCGGCATCGGGATGGCGGGACGGGAACTGCGCGAACGCTTCCTCAATACGATCGAATCTTGTTATTACATCCGTCCGGGTCAAGGTTATGCCTTGTTCCGATGCTATCCCGGCCCGTGGCAAGTCTGGCTGGAAACGGAGGAGGATTACGAACTGCTCGCCGAAAGCCCTCAGAAGCCCGTCGGCGACGAACTCGACCGCATTTTAGAACGGGCTGGCGCTCCCGAGGACGACGGTAGCGAAGGCACTCCCTCAAGTTCGCGCGCGACGGCGCCGAAACAAGCCGGGTTGATGACGAATTTCAAACGCTTGTGGAAAGCGCTCACCCAGTGAAACTTCGGACCTACCGAAAGAGTCTGAGAATTAGGCTTTCACCCGTTTAAAGTTATCAATTGTTTTGAACTTGACCCCTTTATCCGGCTCGGGGCGATCGCCCGATATCGGGCGATCGCCCCCCGACTGCCACCCGAAACTTCCTAGAATAGAGTTTGAGGGACTGTCATCATTCACCAGGGAGCCAAGATCATGAGCGAACATACCCCCCGACGCATCATTATTGGTGACGTTCACGGCCATTACGACGGGCTGATGCTCCTCTTCGAGGCGATCGCCCCCAACAGCGACGATCGCATCTACTTTCTTGGCGACCTGATCGACCGAGGCAGTCAAAGCGCTCAAGTCATTAAATTCGTCCGCGACAACGGCTATTGTTCCCTGTTGGGCAATCACGAACAACTGCTCCTCGAAGCCTTTTGGGATGGCGAAGTCAACCGCAGCGCCCTCAATGCGTGGCTTTACAGTGGCGGACAGGCGACGGTCTCCAGCTACAAAGATGCCGCCAGCCTCCTCGATGACGTGGACTGGATGCGAACCTTACCCCTTTACCAAGATTTGGGCGATCTGTGGTTGGTGCACGCCGGAGTCCATCCCCTCTTACCGATTGACGAACAAGGTGCCGAGGATTTCTGTTGGATTCGCGGCCCGTTTCACTGCATCGAATCCCCTTATTTTCCCGATAAAACGATCGTCGTCGGCCATACGATCACGTTTACCTTTCCCGGCATCACCCCCGGCCAAATTGCGCGCGGTCACGGCTGGATGGATATCGACACCGGAGCCTACAATCCAAAAAGCGGCTGGCTGACAGCTTACGATGCTACCTACCAAACCGCTTATCAAGTTCATGTTTTTGAAAAACGAGTCCGCCGTTTGCCCCTCGAAGAAATCGTCAAAGATGTGGAACTGACCAAGCTGTTAGCCCACTAATCCCCCACCGATCGAGGGCATTGCTTACAGGAGGGGGCTGATATTGGCGCGATAAGCGCTGGAATTCAACCCGTCGCCGCGATCGAGCATTCCGGCAGGAACTTGCTGTTTGAGCTGGCTGATGCGGTTTTCTGGGGACGGGTGCGTGCTTAAAAAGCCCGGTACGGAGGAGCCGCCTTTATCCATCAGTTTTTGGAAGAAGGCAATTAACCCTGAAGGTGCGTAATTGGCAGCCATCACGGTTTCGAGTCCTCGCAGATCGGCTTCGTATTCGTGTTGTCGGCTGCGGGGCAGGCGCAAGGCGACTTCCAGCCCGATCCCGACCACGACGCTGCTATCGAGTCCGGCAGCATCGGCTAAGCCTCGGGCGACGATTTGCTCGCGCATTTGTTTGAGGGTGTGTTTTTCGGAAATATGGCCGATTTCGTGGGCGAGTACCCCGGCGACTTCGGCTTCGTTGGAGGCTTCTTGTAATAAGCCCGTGGTGATGTAGACGAAGCCGCCCATGGTCGCGTAAGCATTGATAACGTCATCGTCGATAATTTGGAAGGTGTAAGGAATGTCCGGGCGATCGCTCGCCGGAACTAAGCGCTGACCGATGGCGTTGATGTAGTCGTTGACTTGCTGGTTTCGATAGCGCTTGAACTGACCGGAACTTAAAAGCTGCTCGTTCATTTGTTTGCCGAGGTTCACTTCTTGTTCGTCGGACATGGTGGTAATTTGAATTACCTGAATGCCCGGAACGATCAGATCTCGCCAGTTTAAGGCGGTCGAAGGGTAACCGGAACCGACGACCAAACCGAGGGCGACGAATAACGCCGTTGCCGGATAAATCAAACGGCGATAGAATTTGCGTGATAACAAAAAATAAGGATTAGACATAAGAAATAGGCAAAACTCTAAACGACAATGGCAGTGAGGAAATTTCAGATCGATTGTTTGATGAGGGGAGATCGCCTTAGCTGACGTTCTCGATCTTGGGCGAACGAGATCTCAGAACGGCGGCGGCGATCGCTGTCTGATGAATTCTTACGTTCTAAGTGCTTAGACGTCAGTTCGATCGCGCAAGTTGCATCGGCGAGACCCCCTAAAATCGGACGGGGGACTGACTCCATTTTATCAAAAGACCTCTCTAGAATTATTCTGGTACGATCTTCTAATAAAAATAAAATGTATTGATAGGCAATTGAAAAGCTAAATTTTTTGACTTTTTATAAAAAAAATAAAACAACAAAATCACTGTTTTTTGAAAAATAATTATTAAAATTTTCTTCTAAAAATCCCGAAAAAGATAACCAACTTTAGAACAAAAAGAGGTCTTCTCTAGACTGAGTCTGATAAGTTTCCAAGAAAAGTCACAGGTTAATAAAACTCTTGTTCTCAAACGATAAAATTCTACACCAATCGAACGTTGTTACCCCATATGGTTTTCTTTTGCTTAACTTTATTTGCTGCTTAATCTCTTCTGCCACTCTATTGATTGTTTGGTTATCAAAATAAGCCCATATTCGATCTGTTTATAAGCTTATTTTTTGGCAAAGTTTAAAAAAATATAGATTTTCTCCGATCCTGCATTTTATAACATGCTTGATATCCTGTTATTCTGCCTTCAAAAATATTTTGTATTTGTTCTCTGATTTGATACATTGTCCTGAGTTATGGAGCGTCTTAATTTCTGACGGTTTAATCTTCTTTGTTATTGAGGTTTTCTATTTTCTTTTAAAAGGGGCATTGGCTATGCTTTATTGACACTAAATTTTAATCTCTCTTTTTTGTTTTTAATGTTATTGGCTTCTCTTTTTCCTTCTTTCTCCTTTCATCTAGCTCTCGATCGACGATCTGTTTAATTACAATGAAATCGGTCAGCTACTATTTATGAATTAGGCAAGCTTTCTTCGATGAGATTTTTATGCGAAATTCACAGGTTTATACTAATTTTTTCTATTATCTCTGGGATCTCAGATTTCAGAGATAATAAGTATTTGACGATTATTTTCTGGTTTTTTATAAAAATGCTATCTGTTTTCTGGCTTCCAAGTTAACCAAAATTTATAATTCTTTATTTTAGTCATGTTATTTCATCAATCTCTAACTTTTTTGGTTTTTACGGTTTCTCTTTCAAGAAATTTGACTCTAATTCTTTCGAGATGGTTTCTACTTCTTTGAGCCACATTGACTACATTTATTTATAATATTGGATTACTCGCGCTTGCTAATTTTAGGGTATTCTTCTTTTTTGATAAATCCAGTTTTTTACTAAAAGATTGATGATATTTTGAACATTTAGGCTGACGAAACCTTACCTGGAGAAAGACACAAGAATCAATTTTAATTTATTGCTAGATTTTCTAACCTAGACCCATGATTTTGGTGAATTGTATGGTTGTTATTACCGCCATGAAGAAATTTATATTATTGAGATTTAGTTTGAATGTCGATGATGATTTTGTCTTTGGAAATTCAATAATAATGAATGACTTTAAAATTCTCAAGATTAATAAATTTCGGAATAAAATTAAGGAACAAATTAGATGGGATTTTATCGATCCTCTAATTTCGAGTGCAAGATTTGCATTTTATTTTTACAAAAAATGGATCTAACCTTTTAAAATCAAGGAATTCGGGGGTTCTATATTGAAAAGCGATCCGAAAAATATCATTTTCATGTGTTATGTTAACATAAGCAGGAAGAAGCCTAAATTTTTCCTTTTTTTATCTCCAAGCTCAATTGTTTGTGGTGTACTCATCTAGCCCGCGCCACGGTCTAGGGGGAACCAGAGGCGGCGCACGAGGCGATCGCCCTACCATCTGGACGCGATCGCCGGTTTGAACATGCTATAACATAACCAACTTTAATTAGACCGCTACGACAAATTAGCATTTCAACTCATCTCTATTCGCCGATGAAAGAATTACTCATTTCTTGGTTGACTGTTGCTGGCGATGCGTTGCAAAATAACAGTCGGTTCATGACCTGGAATTTGTTTTTAGCCTTAGTTCCATTAGGGCTGAGTTTCTGGCTGTTTTACCAACCGCGATCGCTGTGGTTGCGTTGGGGGGTACCGCTTCTGATTGGTGCTACCTTTTTGCCCAATAGCTTACGGGTCGCCGAACACGGGCTGTTTCTCTTGCGAGATCTCGGCACGAATTATTTACTCTGGACTGCATTATTTACGACGGTGTTAATGGCTTTGGAAATCGGGCGGTTGCAAAGGGGTCAGGGGCGATCGCACGTATTGTTTTGGTGGATTGGATTTGCTACGTTTATCGCCTTTTTACCGAATGCACCGTATGTTTTAACCGATGTCATTCATTTAATCGAAGATATTCGCCAAGGCTATTCGGTTTGGATTATTACCCTCGCCTTAATTCCGCAATATCTGGTGTTTACGATTCTCGGTTTTCAAGCCTATGTTTTATCTCTGATGAATTTGGGACGCTATTTAAAGCGCAATGGCTGGGGAAATTGGATCGCGATCGCGGAAATCATTATTCACGGGTTATCGGCGATCGGGATTTATATCGGACGCTTTCAACGCTTTAATAGTTGGGATATCGTCACCAATCCCGATGTTTTAGTCACCCGTGTCATGACCGAATTAGTGGGCAAACGTCCGGTTTTGGTGATGGTCGTCACCGTTGTCGTCATTACTGTTTTGTATTGGATTTGCAAGCAACTGACCCTAGGGATCGTTTCTTTGCAGGCGCTAGAAGCTAGCAAAAACAGTGCGGCACCGCTTTATAAGCCCCAGGAGTCGGAATAATTCAGATCGTCAATCGGGCCTCTTCTAAATTTGAGTCGGGGGAATCTGTTGACGGGCGGCGTCGATCGCGAGGCGCCGTTCGGCCCGGGCGATCGCGCGGTAGGTCGATTCGATCGCGTCGGGTTCGACGGAAATCGAATCGATGCCCCAGCGCACCAACTCGTCTACGATCTCGGGGTGGCGTGCGGGCGCCAAGCCGCAAATCGAGCAAGGAATCCCCGCTTGTTTGGCTTGCGAAACCAACTGATAAATCGCCCGTTTGACTGCTTTGTGGCGGGCGTCGAAAGCTGCCGCCATTTGCGGGTGTTCGCGATCGGCGGCGAGCAGTAATTGGGTCAAATCGTTGGTTCCGATCGAAATCCCCTGGACGCCCGCACGGACGTATTCGGGGACGAGAAAGATCGACGAGGGAACTTCCGCCATAATCCACAGTTGAAAATCGTTGCCGTCGTAGAGTCCGGCGCGTTTGACCCGGCGACGACAGAAAACGAACTCTTCGACGGAGCGCACGAAGGGTAACATCAAATGAATGTTGCGCTGTCCCTGTTGTCGCAGGCGTGCCAGAGTTTCTAATTCTAAATCAAATAACGCCGGATCGATTAAATAGCTAAAGGCACCGTGGACGCCCAAGGTTTCGCTCTCCCCTTGGGTGGCGGCGCCGTTGTCTAAATAGGGCGGGGAAAGGGTGGATGCGGGAACGGGTTTGGGGGCGCTTTGGCGCGATCGCAGGTCGAGAGAACGGTAAAAAATTGGTCGCGGATAAAACAATTCGGCTAATTGAGTCAGATAATTGGCGATTTTGTCGAAGGTTTCGATCCCGACGGCGCGATCGCGGGATAATTCCCAACTCGGCATTTGCGATAACTCGCACGCTAACAGTTCCGATCGCACCAAGCCGACGCCATCGACGGGCAAGCGGGCCAGTTGTTCGACCCGGCGCCCGTAACCGAGATTGACGAGCATTTTGGTGCTGTTCGGTACCAGTTCTTCAAACACGGACAAGCCGCGATCGCTGGCATAAACTAAACTTTCCAGCCGAGAATTGGATAAATTCGGGGGCGGATCGTCCGTGGGGTCTGGCGACGGTTGGGGCTGTCGGCTGACGGCGCCGCGATCTCCGTCTACGAGTAAGAATTCCCCATGGGTAATGGCGCGAGTGACGTTGGGGACGCCGACGACGGCGGGAATTCCCAATTCTCGGGCGACGATCGCCGCGTGGCTGGCGATCCCGCCGCGTTCGGTGACAATCGCCGCCGCTTGGCTGACGGCGGCGCAGTTTTCTGGGGCGATCGCCTCGGTGACTAAAATATGGCCGGGAGGGATGCTGTCGTGAGTGGCGCGATCGCCATCCCACAGGTAAGCCGGGGCGATCGCCCGACCGGAAGCGGCCCCTATTCCTTGCCAGCTTTGGGTTGGCTCGTTCGCCGCCCCGTTGTCTGCGGGGGCTGGCGACGGTTGTGCGGCGATCGGCGCTTCTGGGAGTTGAGAGGCGTCTGCACGATCGGCTCGACTCAGATAAAATTGGCTCGAACCCTTTTCCCGAGCGGGATAGAGCAACCATTGGGCGAGAAAGTAATCCCCCAGTTGCTCGCGCAGTTGTTGGCTGAGGCGGATTGCGCCTTGCAATTGACTCGGATCGAGGACGGAGCGATCGCGTTGGCGATCGGTGAGAGGACGCTCGATCTCGACGATCTCTATTTTCCCTTGGCCGTCGCGTTCGGCTCCGGGGGTTTGGGGTTCGAGTTCGTAGGCGATGCGGTGGCGACCGGGTTGACGATCGCGGATCTGAGCGGTTTCGGGATCGACGAGATCGCGATCGCCGAATACGTCGTCGCGTCCGAGGGCGATTCCCAACCCCCAGGTGCTTTCAATTTGCCACTGTTGCGGACTCGCGGCGATCGTTCCGGAGGCGATCGGGTTGTCTGCGCTTTGCACGAGGATGGCTAAATCTAAGGACTGGAGTGGGATTCCGGCGCGCTGCCAGTAAAACAAATTGCGGGCGCGAAATAACTCGGCCCAGGTCTGGAGGATCCCCCGGGCGATCGCCTCCGGTTGCACGGGGCTGTAGTAGCTATCGAGCAAACTTGACGCTTTTAACGCCAAGGCGCCACTGTCACAATCGCCGTGGACGTGCAGGGACGGGGAAAGCTTGACCGTGGGGCTGCCGAGGGTGGCGATCGCCTCGACCCAGCGATCGAGCCAGGTTGCGGGGAGCTCGGCGGCGAGCAGTTCTCCTCGGATATGGCGGGCGATCGCCTGGAGTTGACGGGGATCTTCGAGATTGAGATGCAAGGAAGAATTGAGCAATTCGGCAAATAAGGGCTCTACCCAGTCGTAAGCTTCTAAAAACTCCCGTAAGCTTCGCGCCGAAATCACCAATCCCGGCAGTACGGGCAATCCTTGCCGCGCGAGGTGGCCGAGAGCGTAAGCGGTTTCCCCGACGATCTGCCGTTGTGCTTGCTCGATACACTCCAGCGTGTAGAGGGGATTGTCGATCGTGTCCGAACGGAACATCATACTTATATTAATTTGCGCGTATACAAATGGTTTTTAATCTGAAAGCTTAACCCTTTGGTGGCCGATCGCCTCCGGTGCGGCTACTGCCTTCAATCGAGCGATCGTCTCGTTTCCCGACCCCCCCGAACGGACGGCGATCGCTTTTGGAATGGATGGCGATCGCAGTTTTAGCAACTCCCGCAAACAGTCGTTCGTTGCTTGGTTTCAACGAAAACCGCTAAATTTAAGATAAACAATTTCAAGATTAAAAACTTAAAGAAAATATAAAAAAATCATAGCATAGAGACAATTAATGCTTTTAGGGATCGGGTCGAGTTCGTGGGAAAATAGGGTAAGTGTTCGGAAGCAGGAGATCGACAGATCGTGAGTGGTTGGCAACGGGGATGGCGGGCGATTCTCGATTTATTTCTCAAATCAAACTGTCCCCTGTGCGATCGCCCGACGCCGAATGTGTTATGTCACCAGTGCGATCGCCAGTTGCAGCGCGCCCAGTTTCCCCGATCGCAACAATACCGACGGCAAAATCCGCCCTTATTCGTCTGGGGAGAATACGGCGGCACCCTCAAACGGGCGATCGCCGCCTTTAAGTACGAAGATCGTCCCCAACTGGCGCGTCCCCTCGGTCACGCGATCGCCGAATCTTGGCTCGATTCCCCGTTAGTCCCGGGCGATCGTCTCACCGTCGTTCCGATTCCCTTGCACCCGGAAAAACTGAAAGCACGGGGATTTAACCAAGCCGAACTGCTCGCCCGTCACTTTTGCGACTTGACCGGATTGCCTTTACAAGCCCACGGATTGAGCCGCCAGCGCCAAACCCAAGCCCTTTTCGGTCTCTCCCCGGAACGGCGACAAGCGGAACTCGCGGGGGCTCTCAGTCTCGGTAAAGACTTTCAACGCCAACCCCCCCCGGCAGGGGTGTTATTATTTGACGATATTTATACTTCTGGCAGTACCTGCCGCGAGGCGATCCGGGTACTGGCAAAATACGGCATTCGGACGAGTGGGATAGTGGCGATCGCGAGCAGTCGCAGAAAGGGGGTTTAGAGTTTAGAGTTTAAATTGAGGAAAGGGCGGGCCTTACCGGGTTTTGCTCTCGGCAGTTGCCTTTTGAGTTTTCTACTGCCTAATTCTTTCCTAACGTTTCCTCAAAAAAGCTTCCAAGGTGGGGCGATCGGGTAACGAGGGCTGGGCGCCTGCTTTGGTGGCGGACAAGGCCCCTGCGGCTGCACCGTAAATTAAGGTATCTTTCAACGAGAAACTCCGGACGATCGCCGCCGCGATCGCCCCATTGAAAGCATCCCCTGCCGCCACCGTGTCCACCGCCTCCACCGGGAACGCGGGGATCGCGATCGCCTCGTCTTCCCGACAGCAAACCACTCCTTTCGCCCCTAACTTGACGATCGCCCGACCGACACCGCGACGGCATAACTCCATTGCCGCTTGCCGTGCAGTTTCCAGGTCGTGTACCCGAATTCCCGTCAATTGGCTGGCTTCGGTTTCGTTAGGGGTAATCCACTCCAGCAAAGGATAAAGGCTGTCCGGTAAATCCGATCGCGCCGGGGCCGGATCGAGAATCACCGTCACCCCCGCTTGTTTCGCCCGCCTCGCCGCCGCTTCTACCGCCGCTAGGGGGATTTCCAGTTGCAATAGCAGCACTTTCGCCGTCGGTAAAACTTCGGCGAGGCGATCCACGTCGGTTTCGTCCACCCGTCCGTTGGCCCCGGGAATGACGGCGATCGTGTTTTCGCCGCTCTGTTCCACGGTAATCATGGCAACGCCGGAACCGATCGCCGGATCTTTGAGGAGGCGATCGGTTTGTACCTCCGCACTTTGTAGACTTTCCACCAGAATCTCGGCAAAATTATCGCCGCCGACCCGCCCGACGATCGCCGTCGAAACCCCCAATCGGGCGGCGGCAACGGCTTGATTGGCCCCTTTTCCGCCGGGAACCATCGAGAAGCGATCGCCCGTTATCGTTTCTCCCGGTTGCGGTAGGCGGGGGGTCGTGGCGACCAGATCGAGATTGAGACTGCCGAAAACGAGGCATTCTGGGTTAATACTGGAGTGTTGCGGATCCATTCTCAATTTGCGATTTGTCAAGTCCACCACCAGTAAATCCTATGACGACGACCGAAACCACCCCCTCCAAACCGTTACCGCCGGGAAATTTAGGATTGCCGTGGGTCGGGGAAACTTTATCGTTTTTGCGCGATCGCGACTTCTCTAGCAAGCGCCACCATCGCTACGGATCGATCTTCAAAAGTCATATTTTCGGCAAGCCGACGGTGTTTATTTATAGTGCGGATGCCAATCAATATATTTTTACTCACGAACATCAACATTTTGTCGCCACCTGGCCGCACAGTACCCGAACTTTGCTCGGTCCGGCCTCTTTGGCGACCAATAGCGGCGCATTTCATCAAGGACGGCGGCGCTTGATGTTCCAAGCGTTTCAACCGAGGGCGCTGGCGAGTTACGTTCCCACAATGGAACGGATTACCCGCGAATATTTACAAAAGTGGGCGCGCATGGGAACCCTGACCTGGTACCCGGAACTGCGAAATTATACTTTCGACGTGGCGAGTACGTTGCTGGTGGGAACCGATGGCGGTTCGCAAACGCGCTTGGCTCACTTGTTCGAGCAGTGGTGTGAGGGATTGTTCAGTTTGCCGATTTCCTTGCCGTGGACGCGCTTCGGCAAAGCGTTAAAGGCGCGGGACGGAATGCTCGAACAGATCGAGGCGATCGTCGAGAAGCGCTTGGCGGCGGAAGATCCGGGGAATGATGCCTTGGGGATTTTAATTCAGGCGCGCGATGAGGAAGGCAACGGCTTGAGTTTGGACGAACTCAAAGATCAGGTGTTGTTATTGCTATTTGCCGGACACGAGACGCTCACATCGGCGATCGCCTCGTTTTGTAAGTTAATGGCACAACATCCTGCAGTGCGCGATCGCGTGCGCCAAGAACAAGACCGTTGGGGAGAAATCCCGGAACTGGCGATCGACGATCTCAAACAAATGACCTATTTAGAGCAAGTTTTAAAAGAAGTTTTGCGTTTCGTTCCCCCGGTCGGCGGCGGTTTTCGAGAATGTATCGAGCCGTGCGAATTTCAAGGCTATTCCATTCCGAAAAATTGGCTCGTTCTCTATCAAATTGGTCGCACCCACTACGATGCGTCCATTTACCCAAATCCCGAAACATTCGACCCCGATCGCTTTTCCCCCGAACGAGAACAAGAACGCAAACAATTATTCGGTTACATTCCTTTTGGCGGCGGTTTGCGCGAATGTTTGGGGAAAGAGTTTGCCAAGTTAGAAATGCGGATTTTTGGAGCGTTATTATGCCGCGATTACGATTGGGAACTTTTACCGGATCAAGATTTAGAATTGGTGGCGGTTCCGACGCCCCACCCTCGGGATGGATTGAAGGTGAGCATCATTCCTCGGGGGGTCTAGGAAGAGTCGGGATTGCTGTAAAAAACTGCTAAATGCCAAAAATCTCGGCGATCGACGATTTCCAGTCAACAGCAAGGCTGAAAGCAAATCGCAGATCGTCGAGATTTGGCGCGAGATCCGGCATTATTCGGCAGTCGCCAATTCCGTGCTGCCGCGTCCGCGACGGCGAGTGAGGGTATTGAACAACATCTGACCGATCGCCTTAATCAAACTGCCTTCGAGTTCTTTGAACAGGTTCATGTTCAACCCAAATGCATCGTTGGCTTCCTCGACAATGCGATCGGCGGTCGCTTCATCGATATCGAGGTCGTTCATCGCCTGACGGTACTTGTTTTTAAATCCTTTTTCGTCAGAAATCTCCTCGAACTCGTAGAAGGCGGTCCCTTCGCCATCTTGGAGATTCATCGCTCGTTGGGCAATTCCTTTGAGGATTTGACCGCCGGAGAGATCGCCGAGATAGCGGGTGTAGGAATGGGCTACTAAGAATTCCGGCGCCGTTTCCGACACTTCCCGAATCCGTTGGACGTAAGCTTTTCCAGCTTCCGAGGGCGCCACTTGCTCGCGCCAGTTGTTGCCGTAGTAGTACGCCAAATCACTCTCCAAACTCGTCTTGCGGTTGAGCTCGGGGAAGTAGATTTTAGATACAATCGGATGGTCTTTGTGACGTTCCATTTCTTCTTCCATCGCCGTGTAGACGAAGTAGAGATTCGTCACCAGATTCCGGTAAGAGGTTTTCTCGACAGTTCCTTTTAAAAAGCACTTGATAAATCCCACGTTTTCTGCCATGGTGTGGGATTTTTTCGTACCTTCGCGCAATTTGGTTGCTAAATTACTACTCATTCGGTTTCTTAGAGTTACGAACTTTAAACGAACGGCGGTGGTTCTCTTAGGGGTCGAAGAGAGCCTAAAAACAGATCTCCACTAATTTGTTACCTTAGACCGATTTGATGAGAATTTTCATTAAGAATTTTAAAGATTGCCACATTTGGGGAACGAGGAGGGAAATTTTAGATTTTAGATTTTTAGATGTGAAATTGGAAAAGTACAGTTTTATAAGGGTTTGGCAAGTTTTAGATGATGCAATGATTCCCTAAAATATCGGGGGAGGCGATCGCGCGACCCCCGCCTGCGAAGGGGTTGGGGAGACAAGAGCGCGTGCATCTCGTCTCGACCTGCACCGTTCTCACTTCATCCTCATCCTGGAAACGGGACGGCGAGCAGATGCTCGAGGGTGCAGTGATTTGAGAACGAATAGCTCGAGGTGGGACTTACATTTTCTCGCTCAACATTTCTACGGCGTCCCACTCGTCCGAAAATCCTTGTTCGCGATATTGTTGACAGCGTTTGATATAGAGGGAAGCGGCTTTATCTTGGGGATTAATCCCTAAAACTTCGCGAAACATTGCCTCAGCTTCTTCTAGATTTTGCGCTTCGTAAAGTAAACGAGCTTGCTCGAAAATATGGCGAGTTTCTAGCTTCAAACGGCGAAGTTCCGGCGGGTCGCCATCGAAAACCTCGAACACGGAAACCGATTGGGTTTTTCCTTTAACTTGAACCTTCCCTAAAAAGCGAGTGTTGTACTGATTGGGATTGGGAAGACGATCGCGCATTTGGCCGCTAATAATAATCGAGGCTCCATAAAGCTTTGTCAAGCCTTCCAAACGAGAAGCGAGATTGACTGCATCGGAGATCACCGTACTTTCCATGCGTTCGTGTTCGCCGATGGTTCCTAACATCAAGCTTCCCATGTGTAAGCCAATCCCGATCGCGATCGCCGGACGATGATGCTGCTCGCGTTCGTGATTGTAGTTTACCACGGCTTCTTGCATGGCGATCGCCGCTTGAATGGCATCTTCCGGGGTGTTGGGAAATAACGCCATCACCGCATCGCCAATATATTTATCGATAAACCCTTGATGTTGGCGAATCACCGGACCGACGCGACTTAAATACTCGTTGAGGAAATCAAAATTCTCCTTCGGGGTCATTCCTTCCGAAAGGGTCGTAAACGAACGAATATCGGAAAATAACACCGTCATTTCTTTCAACACTTGATCGCCGAGTTGGACGTTGACGATACTTTCTTTTTCTAAAAATTGGAGAAACTCGTGAGGGACAAAGCGACCGTAAGCGAGATTAATTTTCGCTAATTGAATGTGGGTTTTAATCCGAGCGAGGAGTTCGTTTTTAGAAACAGGTTTCGCTAAATAATCGTTAGCGCCGACATTCAATCCCGCGACCAGATCGGACACTTGATTTTTAGCGGTCAACATCACGACTGGGAGTTGGGTGGCGGCAAATTTTTCGCGGATTTTCTGGCAGACTTCATAACCGGTCATCCGAGGCATCATGACATCGAGAACGATTAAATCCGGTTTAAAGCCTTCCTCGATAATAGCCAAGGCGTCCGGTCCGTTTGTCGCTTGAGTGACCGAGTAATGTTGTAGGGATAAATGATTGACTAAAACTTGTAAATTGACGGGTTCGTCATCGACAATTAAGATTTTGAAATCTCCAGAACCATTACTGGTAATTTTAGCGCTTCCATTGCTCGATCCACTGGCATTAACGATCGCGCCGTTGCCATTTTCGCCCCAACTGCTAGTGGTTTCTGCTAATTTAGCAACAGTTGCTCGATAGGTTCCCCAGGTTTCTGACGGAGCGGTAGCCGTTTCGTTAGAAATAGGCAAGGTAAACGTAAATTGCGAGCCTTTACCGAGTTCCGTGCTGACGGCGATCGCCCCGCCGTGGAGTTCGACGAGTTGCTTGGTCACGGCCAATCCCAATCCCGCACCGCCGTACTGTCTGCCTGTGGAGCCGTCGCCTTGCTCGAAGGATTCAAAGATGCGATCGCGGTGTTCCGGACGGATGCCGATTCCGGTATCGGCGATCGTGACTGCCAAAAATTGCGTTGATTCTGCATTATATTCTTCCTCGGGAGCGATCGCCCTGGCCGAAATTTCCACCACTCCGGTTTCGGTGAATTTAATCGCATTTCCCACTAAATTATAAAGAATCTGTTGCACGCGATTCTCATCGGCCAAAACCGGGGGTAAATCGGCATCGATCGAATTAATTAACTCCAGAGATTTTTTGCCGACCAACGGCTGACAAATGGTTAAAACGACGGCGACCATTTCCCTCATGCCGATCGGTGTGAGGTGGAGGTCGATATTTTTATGTTTGAGTTTAGCAAAGTCGAGAATATCGTCAATTAAATGAGCCAAGCGACGACCGCTTGCGGCGATCATGGATAAGTTGGTCATTTGGGTTTTACTCAGTTGTCCCGCCGCCGCGTCGATGGTGGATTCGGCTAAGCCAATAATGCCGTTGAGTGGAGTTCGCAATTCGTGGGAAGTATTGGCCAAAAACTCGTCTTTGAGTTTGTCCATTTCTTGCAAGGCGGCATTTTTGGCTTCTAATTCCTGGGAGTAGGCTTGTAAGCGGCGGTTGGCTTCGTTCAAACGGCGTTCTAAAATCAGTTCGAGGAAGATGATAAAAACGAACATCCCCCAGTAGTAGAGGGCTTTATCGCCGGGAATAAGTTTGAATTCGAGCAGAATATCGCGAATGGCAAATAAAGCCATTACGAGAAAACCTGCGGTGAATAATTTAGCTTCGATGCTGCCTTTGGCGGCAACTTTGAAGCTGGTAAAAATCAGGACGGACATACTGGCGATCGCCAATAAGTAAAAGATATTGCGCGTGATTTCCCACTCGACTAAGCCGATAGATGTCAGGAGGAACGCAACCCCGGCGTAAACGGCGTGTAACTGCCACATTCGCCGGACGATCGAGCGATGTCCCGATCCAAAAATGACCTCGAAAAATAAATAGGGACCGATGGGGATTAAATAGAAGGCGATCGATCGCAGGGTATATAAAACTTGATGGTGGGGGAAAAGCAGAAAAATAATTTGTGTGTGGGTTAAGACGTGAATGCCGATACACAAAGCCGACAAACCGAAGGAAAAATAAGCAATTTGTTCGTTTTTATTTTTAATCGAGGCGATCGTACAAAAAAGACCGCCGACGACGAAGAAAAAGCCCAAAACCACGCGATCGAGTTCGCGATTGATCAAGCGCGCAATTAAATCTTTATTGGATCCGACGACAACTCCACCGTAACCGCCGACTAACAAGCGGTTGAGATCGGTCATATCGACGCGGAAAATGAAGCGATCGCCTTGGGTGTTCGTCGGTAAAGGAACGATCGGCCAATAATATTCGAGGATCTTAACTTCTCCGGAGCGATCGAAATCGGTGAAGCGCTCGATCGCGCGATCGTCGAGATAAAACATTAAAATATTGGGCACCCCGCGCAAATCAATACTGGGATTTTTCCACAGTAAAGGTGGCGCATCGACACGCAACCACAGGCGATCGACTCCCGGCGGTTTTGTCAGGGTTCCCGGGACTTCTAAAGGGTGCCACGCTTCCTTATCCGCCTCCGATTGCGTCCAAAGCGGCGTCCCGGTTTCGTCGATGGGAGAATCCCCCCAACGATATTCCCAACCGCGATCGAGCAAGACGGGTTCGTTACCTGTCGTGTCTAAATAGGGTTGGGTCTCGCCAGGAAGCGCCAGCACCACTGATGTTAAAACGGCGATCGCAAATAAGAGCACATAGGCTCCACGAGAGCGCATCCAAGGCAAAATATTGCTCATGGCGGTTAGCAAGTCCGCAGTTAGGTCAAGGGACGATCTTGCTTATATTATGCCGGGAAGTTAGCCTACGACTTGATGGAGGTCTTCCGGTTTGAGGTGAGAGTGGATGACTTCGCCATCGCGAAACCAAACAATGCGCCGGGTTTTGCTGGCGACATCGGGTTCGTGAGTCACCATGACGATGGTCATTCCACTTTGATTGAGTTCGGAGAAAATCCCGATGACTTCTTCGGTGGTTTTCGAGTCCAAGGCGCCCGTGGGTTCGTCGGCGAGTAATAATACAGGTTGATTGACGATCGCCCGTGCGATGGCGACCCGTTGCTGCTGTCCCCCAGAAAGCTGATTCGGTTTGTTGTGCAGCCGATTTTCCAACCCCACTCGGGTCAAGGCGGCGATCGCGCGATCGCGCCGTTCCCGGGTCGGAATTCCCGCATAAACCATCGGTAACATCACATTTTCCAGGGCCGTCAATTGCGCTAATAAGTGGAATTGCTGGAAAACAAATCCGAGTTTGCGATTGCGAATCGCCGCGAGATCCCCCTCATCCATCTGCGCCACACTCACCCCGTCGAGATAGTAATTTCCCACACTCGGACGGTCCAAACAGCCAATAATATTCATCGCCGTAGACTTTCCCGACCCCGAAGGCCCCATAATCGAGCAATATTCGCCTTCGTGAACGTTGAGAGACACCCCATTGAGGGCGCGCACTTCCGTATTTCCCGTCCCGTAAATTTTGTAAATGTTTTCAAGTCGGACAATGACGGGTTGATGTTCGGATGGACGGTGACCGTTACCATTCGTAAAACTTTGCGAGCGATCGGTTTCTAGAGTCATTTTAGAGTTTAGAGTTTAGAGTTTAGATTGGGGATTTTAGAGCGATCGCGATCGTCGCCCTAAAACTGTCTACTTTTTCTCTAAGCGGTTAGGCTGTTAGATATTTAAAAGAACAACCGCTTATTCCCGACTTCCCCCTTAAGTTGTTCTCAACGCTACAATCGGATCTAATTGAGCCGCGCGACGGGCGGGAACGATGCCGAAAAATAGGCCAATTCCGCCAGAAACCCCGGTGGCTACCGAAATGGCAGCCCAAGAAACTCCCGCTTTAAATGCGGTAAATTCAGCGACCAGTAAGACGCCACTGACACCGATCGCCGTTCCGACCAAACCCCCCGCGATCGCTAAAATAATCGATTCGATCGTGAACTGAATTAAAATATCTTGTTGGGAAGCACCGATCGCCTTTCGCAGTCCAATTTCTTGAGTCCGTTCGGTCACCGACACTAACATAATATTCATAATGCCAATCCCGCCGACAAATAGGGAAATACTCGCCACCGCCCCCAACATCAATTTTAACGCCCCAGAAATCGCATCGACCGTCTGCATTAAATCCTTTTGGTTGGTGACGGTAAAATCATCTTCGTCGGTAATTTGATGGCGCAATCGCAATAAATTTTCAATTTGAAATTGCGCTGCATTCATACTTCCTTCGTCCCGCGCCGCTACGGAAATATACGTCACTTCTAAACCATAGGGAGAAGTTCGTCCGACAATGCGATTCGCCATAGTCGTAATCGGTAAAAAGATCGTTTCGTCATAATTCGTCCCGAATGACGATCCTTTCGGTTGCATGACGCCGATAATTTCTAGAGAAACATTTTTGAGTCGAATCTGTTTTCCTAATGGATTTTCATCGAATAATTCATCGGCAACTTGAGATCCGAGGACGACGACGGCTTTGTTGCGTTCGATATCCAAAGCGGTAATAAAACGACCTGTTCCGAGTTCAAATCCGCGTACTGACGGATAATCTGGGGTCGTTCCGACGACCAACACCGACAGATTTTGATTGCCAACTTTGACTAATTCACTGCCCGTTAATTCCGGGGCGACTCCTTTAACGGAGGGGACTTGAGAGGCGATCGCCTGGGCGTCAGCAAAGACGAGGGTTTTGGGGCGCGGTCCCGGTCGATTGGCAGCTTCCGGACTCCCCGGTTCGACGAACAGCACGTTGGTTCCGAGTCCTTCTAACTGGCTGGCAATAAAGTTTTGCGCTCCTTCTCCCACGCCGACGGTGGCAATCACCGAGGCATTGCCGATAATAATACCTAACATGGTCAAACCGCTACGCATTTTATTAGCGATTAACGTCGTGACCGACATTTTAATGCTTTCTAAAATATCCATAATGGCGATCGCTCCTCTAGGCAGTTGGGAATCGAACGGCGGGCGATCGAATCCCTTTTAATGGCTAAATTTCCTGCTGAATTTCCTGCTGAATTTATGGCCAAATTTATGACTTGAAATGAGTCAGCTATTATTTGTGCATTAGGCAGCATTTTTTCGATGACATTTTTATCCGAAATCTACAAATCCATACTAACTTACTCTATTTGCTCTAAGATTTCCGATCCCAAAGATGACAAGTGTTTACCTATTAGTTTTTGGTTATTTTTCTCTAAAAATGCTATCTTTTTTCTGGCTTTTAGGTTGATTAAAATGCATCATATTTTTTTCCTGTTTTTGATGAAATCTAGTTCTTCACTGAAAAATTTATTTTTGAATATTTAAATAGCCACTCGTTGGTAGATTTATTAACCTCTACCAATGGTTTCGATGGAATTTATTTGTGCTGTTACCACAATGAGGATATCTAGATTCTTGAGATTTACTTTGAATATCAATGATGATTTCCTCTTCTGCAATAAAATTATAATTGATAAATCTTAACTTCTCAACATTAATTACCTTCATCATAAAACAAGCAATCAATTAGATGGAATTTAATCAATTTTTTGATTTTAGGTGCGAGATTTACATTTTATTTTTAAAATAAGAATAATCTAGCCCTTACCAATACAAGGATTTTGGTATTTTGTATTAAAAAAAAAGACCCGAAAATATCTTTAAAATATCTTGTTCATATATTATTTTAGCAGAACTGGCGAGCAGCCTCCACTTCAAATCTTCGATTGAAGCGAGAGATGAATCGCGAGCCGATCCTCGGGCTACCATGTTCGCTCTGCTTGGAACACTAACTCCAAGGGTGAAAACCAAGGGTCTAAAAACTTAACAACCCTGGGGAGAATGGAGTTGAGGCGTCAGCAGCAAAATGTTGCCCTCTCCATCTAAAATCTAAAATCTAAAATCTAAAATCACAAAACCCCCCAGCCCCAAAGCTGGAGGGTTTGACAAGATTAGGGAGTGGGATCGCACCCGATCGCACTCGATGAATTAGGACATGCCTTGAGCGATGTAGTCAAAGTAGGGTGCAGCTTGGGCGGCATCATCTTCACTCAACAGCCCTAGAGACGCTTCTTTCAAACACCGGATCGCTTCCACCATCCCGGGGAGAGGAACGCCGAGGGCGTTGTACATTTCTCGGGCGCCGACCAAACCGATTTTTTCGATCGGTTCCTTGTCGCCAGCGAGAACGCCGTAGGTCACCAGACGCAAATACCAGCCATAATCGCGCAAGCATTGGGCCCGTTGACGTTGCCCGTAAGCATTTCCACCGGGAGCGATGAAATCGGGACGTTTTTGCCACAGTTGCTTGCTGGCGCGATCGACAATTTTCTTCTCGTTTTCTGCCAGGGTCGTGGCAATGCGCAACCGTTGTTCTCCGGTTTGAAAAAAGTCTACTATGCTCTGGAGTTCGCCAGTGCTAGGATAACGAAGTTCGTCGTCAGCGTTGAGAATAACTTGGCTAACTACACTCATGGTATTGGAAAATATTAGTTATCCCCTGTAGTTTACCGATTTCGGGGAACACAAATAAAGACTTATTGCCGGGGCAACCCATCTTTAGACCCTCAGACCCTCAACCCTCGCTCCTCAACGACCTAGAATGAACCAGCCATCTTTAAGTCCGCATTCTCAAGACGACTCCTGGCGACAGGGAGAATTAATCGAGATCGAAATTGTCGATCTCAGCGACACCTCGGAAGGGGTAGGGCGTTGGGGATCGCGGGTCGTCTTCGTTCCCGATACGGTGACGGGCGATCGCGCCGAAGTCCGTCTCGTCCACGTCAAGCCCAATTTTGCCCGAGGTCAACTTCACCGCCCGATCGAACCCTCCGATCGCCGTACCCGTCCCCGTTGTATCGTCGCGGATAAATGCGGGGGCTGTCAGTGGCAGCATGTCGCTTACGAATTCCAACTCGAAACCAAACGCCAACTGGTTCGGGAGGCGATCGCCCGCATTGGCGGCATTCCCAACCCTCCCGTAGAACCCGTTCTCGTCCCCCACACCGACGGCGAATCCCCGTCCCCTTTGGGTTATCGCAACAAAGCGACCTATCCCCTCTCGGTGTCGTCCCAAGGGCGCGTACAAGCGGGCTATTACCGCAAAGGCAGTCACCGCCTGGTCAATTTAAACCAATGTCCGGTACAAGATCCGCGCCTCAATCCGCTTTTAGCCCAAGTCAAGCAAGATATCCAAGATCGGGGCTGGTCGATTTACAACAGCCAAACCCATCGCGGTCTGTTGCGTCACCTGTCCTTGCAAATCGGTCGGCGAACGGGGGAAATCTTGTTAACCTTGGTGGTGACCGATTGGGAGGTTCCCGAGATCGAAGCTCAGGCGCAGCAGTGGCGCGATCGCTATCCCTCCCTCGTCGGCGTCTGTCTCAATCGCAATCCCCGGCGAACGAATGCCATTTTGGGCAACGAAACCCGCACGGTGAGCGGACGGGATGCTTTGACCGAACAGTTTGCCGGGGTCAAACTCCAGGTTCGGGCGGATACGTTTTTTCAGGTCAATACGGAAACGGCTGAAGCGTTATTCGATCGCGTCCTCGAACGGCTGAATTTGCGCGGCGACGAACTGGCGATCGATGCCTATTGCGGGATCGGTACGTTTACTTTACCCTTGGCAAAACGGGTTCGACGGGCGATCGGTTTGGAAGTCAGCGACGCCTCGATCGCCTGCGCCCGCGCCAATGCCGAACTCAACGGCTTGAGTAATGTCGAGTTTTATCAAGGCGCCGTAGAAACCTTACTGTCGCAACCGGAATCCTTGGGCTTGACCGGAGATCGGCCTCCGGATCTGGTGCTGTTGGATCCCCCGCGCAAGGGCTGCGATCGCGCCGTCCTCGAAGGTTTACTCGAACTGCGCCCCCGTCAACTGGTCTACATCAGTTGCAAACCCGCCACCCTCGCCCGCGACCTCAAAATTCTCTGCGAGGGCGGCTATCGCTTGACGACGGTACAACCTGCCGATTTCTTCCCGCAGACCTCCCACGTGGAATCCGCCGCCTTTTTAGAGTGGGGCGTCGGCGGGTCTTAGGCGATCGACTCGGAAAGGCTGAAAAGGTGATGCGTCGGTCGTCCCTTATGGTCGAGAAGTTCACTAGCTCATCTTTTCAATGCCTTTTGTTTGATAAACTTTGAGGACTTAAAATTTAAGGTTGCTCTCTCAGTAAGCTGTTATGACGTATTGTCTCGGGATCGTGACTCGCTTCGGATTAGTAATGGCGGCGGACTCTCGAACCAATGCCGGAGTCGATTATATTTCGACTTATCAAAAGTTGTTCGATTTTTCCGCATCGGGCAATCGGGTAGTCGTTTTATGTACGTCGGGGAACTTGTCGATTACCCAAGCGGTGATTACCGCGTTAGAGAAAGACCTCAAGTTTAAGGAGGACCATAACTTACATACTATCGACAGTATGGAAGGAATCGCCCGTTATGTCGGCAACAAACTGAGAGAAGTGCAAGATCGCGATCGCTCCTGGTTGGAACGCGATAGCATTGATGCCCGATGCAGCTTTCTTTTAGGCGGACAACTTCACGGGGAAGAAGCGAAACTTTACCTGATTTACACCCAAGGAAACTACATTCACACCACCAAAGAAACGACGTTTTTACAAATTGGCGAGACTAAATACGGCAAGCCTATTTTAGATCGAACTCTCAATTTCGATACCCCCTTGGAGGCGGCGGCGAAATGCGCTTTACTCTCGATCGATTCGACGATGAAATCGAATATTTCTGTCGGTCCGCCGATCGATTTGGTGATGTACGAAAAAGATTCTTTTAGTATCCGCCATCAATTGCGCTTGCGCTTGGGCGATCCCTATTTAGCGAAAATCCGCAAGTTATGGGAAACTTACGTCAAAAAGGCATTTGACGACATGCCGGATATTGAGTGGGAATATTACGAGTCGGAGGAAGATATTTTAATCGATTGAACATCGATTGAACCGATTCGCGGCGATCGCCCTCACGCCTCGCGCAAAAAGGCAAGTTCTTGTAAGAGTTTGTAGGTTTTTTTGCCAAAACCTTTCACTTTATGTTTGCCGGATTTAGTGGACTGTTTTAAGTTTTTCCACGTCAGTTCGCGATCGCCGTCCTGCCAGTAGGCGATCGCGGCGATCGCCGCCTGAATCTCTTTTTTCGCCGTTCCTTTAGAATGCAGAATTTCGTAAATTTCCCGTTCCGTCGCTTGGTGTAAATTCAACGAATCCGACGCGCGAACCTCGTCGTCGCCGTCCCCGTCGAGAACCTTAATCGATAAATGGGCGTTCATCTGCGATCGCACCGCACTCCCGCGAAACGTCCCGGAAATCGGCGCCGCCTGTTTCGGAATCGCACTGGCGACTAACGCCACGTGGCGATCGCCCACCGCCATCCCTTGGGTCGGATCGTAACCGCGCCATCCCGCGCCGGGAAAATACACCTCTACCCAAGCGTGCAGGTGGCGCCGCTTCCAATTCGGATTTCCCTGTTGGTACCCACTGACGAACCGCGCCGCCAATCCCATCACCCGACAGGTTTCGATAAACAAAACCGCCACATCCCGACAACTGCCCTGTTTTTGGGTCCACGTCACACTCGCATCGAGAGGCGGTCCCGTTTCGCGCACCTGGTGGCGGCAATTTTCATGCAGGCGTTCGTTGAGTTCGCAGACAAACGCCGTCGTACTTCCCGCCACATCCTGCCAAATTTCGTGGGCCAGTTGCGCCACCACCGGATCGACCGTACTGGGAGTACCCAAGGGATGCAAGTAGCAGTGCAGTTGAGTTCGCAACGGTTCCGGATAGTCGATGGGTAAACGAACCGCCCACGGTTCGAGTAGAAAATTAAACGGATCTCGGCGAAACGTTTCTACCTGAGATTTCACCGTAAATTCGAGGCGATCGCTCGTTCGGTCGAACCAAACCTTGACCAGATCGTTTCCTTCGAGATCGATAATCTCCGAGATCCGGATCGGTTCCGGGGCGATCTGCAAGTGAAAATCGTGCAACATTTGCGTGCAATCATTGCGCGATCGCAAGCGCAGAACGTGCGGATCGAACATGACTGCCCGGTTGTAAGCGTAACTCGTCGTGTGGATAATTTCGTAACGCACGATCGTCTGTCAAAAACTTTGGGAGACAATACTCTTGTATTATCTCAACAAGGTTTGCGTTTGCTTGCTCAGACGGGCGATCGGCGTCCAGTTTTCTCCCCTGTCTTCCACCGGATTGAGCGCGAAATAGGTCGCAAAAATCTTCTCACCCACCTGATTGAGTTGCTCTTGCAAGCCATTGAGAAACTCGTGCAATCCCGTATCCATCACCTCATCGACGGTCAGATAATCCATTTCCGATCGCAACCGTCCCAAAGTCCTTTCCACCGGATCGCGCCACGTTCCTAAAGGCGTTCCCGTAATTTGATGCAAAGACTGTTCCGCCGAAATCAAACAAAAGCGAATCGATCGCGGGAAATTCGCATCTAAAATCAAGAAATCCGCCACCGCCTTCGGCGTAATCCGATGTTGGCGTTTGCGATACATTTCATACGCACTCGCCGACCGCAATAACGACATCCATTGAATCTCATCCAACGTCGTCCCCACATCTTGCACCGACGGCAACAAAATAAAATATTTCACATCCAAAATGCGCGATGTTTTATCCGCCCGTTCGATCAAGCGGCCTATCTGTCCGAAATGCCATCCCTCATTGTGGGTCATCGTCGCATCCATAATTCCCGCAAACAGGTGACTCGATAACTTCACCTCCGCGAAAAATTCGTGTAACGCCGCAAGAGGTTTCCCCGGACAAGCATCGGTGACCATCATGTAGAACGCATTGATTTGTTCCCACATTTCCGAGGAAATAATTTCTCGCACCGATCGCGCGTTCTCCCTCGCCGATCGCAAACAAGACAAAATTGAGTTATTGTAGTCGCGATCGAATGTCAAAAATTGAATGACATTTTCCGCCGTAAACTCTCCATATTTCTCTTGAAACAGTTTTAAATCTCCCGTCACCGCGATTAACGGTTCCCACTGCTGATCCATTCCCGCCGGAGAATCCAGAATTAAATTAAGATTGGCATCAATAAAACGAGCAATATTTTCAACTCGTTCTACATAACGATTGAGCCAGTAAATTGAATCCGCAACACGACTGAGCATGATCTTATCTGATAACTTAAAACTATAAATCTAAGCAAAAAATTGACCATCCTGTGGGACAATCACCCTGCCCGCCAGCTTCTCAGAAACGAGCGATCGGCGATCGCCATCCCAGCCAATTTTAACTGGGCGGTGCGGGCATCTTGCTCCCCCAAAAACAAACATCCTAACCGCCAATCACGAGACTTTAGAAATTAGAAATTAGAAATTAGAACAATCTAAAATCTAAAATCTAAAATCTAAACTTCACCACTTCACCGAGTCAACACCCAAGTATCCTTACTCCCTCCCCCTTGAGAAGAATTGACCACCAAAGAACCCCGTTTGAGGGCAACCCGGGTCAACCCTCCCGGATTCACATAAATATCCTGTCCGTAAAGAATATAAGGGCGCAAATCGACGTGACATCCTTCAAACTGACCGTTTAATAACGTCGGAACCCGCGACAAACATAACGTCGGTTGGGCGATATAATTGCGCGGATTGGCCTTAATTTTTTCCGCAAACTCCTCCCGTTCTGACGGCGTGGCTTGGGTTCCCACCAACATTCCATAACCGCCCGATTCGTTCGCCGCCTTGACCACCAACTTATCGAGATTCGCCAACACATATTCCAGTTGCTTCGGTTCCCAACACATATATGTCGGAACGTTCGGTAAAATCTGCTCTTCCCCGAGATAGTAGCGAATCATTTCCGGAACGTAAGCGTAAATCACCTTATCGTCCGCCACCCCCGTTCCTAACGCATTGGCAATTCCGACCCGTCCGGCGCGGTAAACTTCCGTCAGTCCCGGAACCCCCAGCATCGAGTCCGACCGAAACACCTTCGGATCGATAAAATCGTCGTCAATGCGGCGATAGACGACATCGACACGCTGCAAGCCTTTCGTCGTTCGCATCTGCAAGTAGCCGTCGGCGACGACTAAATCCCGCCCTTCGACCAGTTCGACCCCCATCTGTTGGGCGAGGAAAGAATGCTCGAAATAAGCCGAATTGTAGATTCCCGGGGTTAATACCACCACCGTCGGATCGGGTAAATGGGGAGGGGCGATATTGAGTAAGGTTTCGAGTAAGTGCGAGGGATATTCGTCTACGGGTTGGATGTCCATCGTTCGGAACACTTGAGAAAAGGTGCTTTTCATCACCCGTCGGTTTTCCAGAACGTAGGAAACCCCAGAAGGACAGCGCAGGTTATCTTCTAATACGTACCACTGGCCATTTTTATCCCGTACCAAGTCGGTTCCAGTGATGTGACACCAGATATCCCCCGGTGGTTTTAAACCCATGCAGGGTTTGAGAAAGCCTTTGGCGGAATAAATAATATCTTGAGGAATAATCCCGTCTTTAATAATTTTCTGTTCGCCGTAGATATCGGCAATAAACAGATTGAGGGTATGAATCCTTTGTTTCAGTCCTCGGTCGAGTTCTTGCCATTCTTGTGCGGCGACGATGCGCGGAATCAGGTCGAAGGGGAAAATCCGTTCGGTTCCTTCGCTGTCTCCGTAGACGCTGAAGGTGATTCCCATTTTGAACATGGCAACTTGCGCCGCTTGTTGGCGTTGCACCAGTTCGCCTTCGGAAAGGGAATTAATTTTTTCAATTAAAGGGGTGGTGTAGGGACGGGGTTGACCCTTGGTAACGAACAGTTCGTCGTAAAAATCCCCTGGATCGTAGTTGTCAAATCGCACGGCCCGATGTTGGTAAGGTCTATAAAGGGTATGGGTTGGGAGTATTTATAAATCGTGTCAGTGGAAGGCGGTAATAGTTGTTACAAAGATTACAAATTGCTGGTTGTCGGGGAGAAATGTGCAGTTTTGGCGAGGGAGAACGGGGTTGAATGCGGCGGATTTTGTGAAAGAGTGGCTGTGGTTTTGCCTTGTGAAATGGACGGATCGAGCCGATCGCCCGGGCAGGGTTTTCGCGAAGGGCGATCGCCGAGTGTCCGATGTTACCGGGGGATTAGAGGCGCTGCAAAATTGTTACAAAATCTTGCGCGATCGCGGTGAGATTCTCGCGATTGAGGGGCGGAACGTGGACGAACAAGCAACGGCGAGGGTTGTCATGCTTTACGGGGTCGGGTCGAACCGCGATCGCGCCGACGGTGGCTTTCTGTCGGTGGTGGAGATAATCGAGAACGGAATAATACAGCCGTTCGCAGACGAATTGTCCCGCATCGTGACTGATTTCAGTCCACTGTAAGCCGTGGACGAGGCGATCGAGATCGAGGGGATTGTTGACGGTGCGATCGCCATAGCGGGCCCGAGATTCTAGGGTGAGTTTTTGCCGAGTTTCTGCCATTCCGCAACAGACGATCGCCTCCGGTTGCAGGTGTTCGATCGCGGCGATCGCCCGTTGGGGGGCTAAGTGAAAATCGACGGGTAGTTTTCTCAAAAAATGAGCGTTTTGTGACAGTGCGCGATCGCGGCTTAAATAATGCAACAAGTCGTCTGAAGCATTAGAACGTTGGTGGGGTAACCAGGTGGTAAACGAAGTCAGCAAAACCGTTCGAGTCATTGCCAGATCGCCCTTTAAAATCTACACTCTCGACTCCCCAACTCTCCCCTCTAACATCTCGACTCTAAAATCTAAACTGTCAACTCTCAACGCTTCGATCGCGTACAATAAGGAGGTTCGGAGTCGCGATCGCGCCCGATCTCACGAAATTCTACCAAATTTTCGTGACCTCTTCGATCGATGTTCGCACGCATAAGGATGGGGCAATGCCAGTTATCGCCGTTGTAGATTACGACATGGGAAACTTGCACTCGGTGTGCAAAGGCTTGGAAAATGCCGGGGCGACGGCCCAGATCGCCGAGGACGCCGACACGATCGCCCGGGCGGACGCGGTACTTCTCCCCGGGGTCGGCGCCTTCGATCCCGCCATCCAACACTTGCGATCGCGCGATCTCGTCGGCGTCGTCAAAGAGGCGATCGTCTCCGGTAAGCCCTTCCTCGGCGTCTGTCTCGGCTTGCAAATCCTCTTCGACGGTAGCGAAGAAGGCAAAGAACCCGGTTTGGGCATTATCCCCGGTACGGTTCGCCGTTTCCGATCCGAACCCGGCTTGACAGTGCCTCACATGGGCTGGAATCAACTCGACTTCACCCAACCCGAGATACCCCTCTGGCAGAATTTACCCGCCCACCCTTGGGTATACTTCGTGCATTCTTACTACGTAGATCCCATCAACCCTGAAGTGAGAGCCGCCACGGTCACCCACGGCAGCCAAACGGTCACTGCCGCGATCGCCCGGGACAACTTGATGGCGGTACAATTCCACCCGGAAAAATCCTCGGATTTGGGTTTGCAAATCTTGTCTAACTTCGTCACCTTAGTAGAACGCCAGCAACCCGCCTTATCCCGTTGAGATTTTACCGGGTCAAAATGCAGGCAATAAAATCTCGAACTCGGTCCCCTCTCCCAACTGCGATCGCAAGCTAAACCGTCCGCCATGACGCGCGGTCACGATCCAGTAAGACACCGCCAAACTGGTTTCTTTTTGGGCACGCCGTTGCACCGAAAACGATTCGACCGTCGCCTCCAAGGTGTCCGGCGACATTCCCGGACCGTTATCGGCGATCTGAATCGTCACCCAACGCGGTTGCGGTTGTTTGCTCTCGTTTTCATCCGGCGATCGCAATTGGGTCGTGATTTCAATCCGCGATTTGCGCGCCGATTGGCTGAGTTTTTGGGTCCCTTGAAACTTCGAGGTAAACTCGCGATCGATCTCCTGATTGAGCAACGCATCGATCGCGTTACTGAGAATATTCATAAAAACTTGGCTCAGTTGGCTGGCGTAACAGTGGATCGGCGGTAAATGACCGTAGTTTTTGACCACTTCAATTTCACCACTTACGCGGCTTTGCAATAATAACAAAACGCTATCGATACAGGAGTGTAAATCGGCAGGTTTCGGAAACACCTCATCGATATGACAGAAGTTTTGCAAACTGGTCGCCAGAGTTTTTAAGCGTTGCGCCCCATTTTTAATACTGTCGAGAGAATGGGGTAAATCTTCTTTTAAAAAATCAAATTCTAAGTCTACTTTTAACGCTTCGATTTCGGGGACGGGTTCGCCGATATGGGCTTCGTAAGCTTCGATAATTTCAATTAATGCCGTGCTGTAGTTATCGATATAGGTTAAATTTCCCCAGATAAAGCCTACCGGATCGAGGATTTCGTGAGCCACACCATCGACCAAGCGACCCAAACTCGCCATTTTTTCACTTTGGATCATTTGCGCTTGGACGCGCTCGAATCGTAGTTGAGTTTCGATTCCGCGAATTTGCCAATAAGCGATATTGAGTTCGTGAATGTTGAGGAGTTTATATTTTCCCGATTTCATTTCCACCACGATCGGTTCCCCGAGTAATTCGGGCGATCGCCGCAACGCCAAGCGCGCCACTTCGACAATCGGCATGGTTTCGTGCAACAGTAATAAGTCAGTTCGCGCGTAGCTGTAAATGACTTCTAAGGGAGAATTTAAAAATAATTCCATTCCTCGGGGACGAATTAAGAATTCTAACAATCGCTGGCGAGAAATCATGCCAAAAAAGCGATCGCTATCTCTTAAAACAACGCCGGGTAATAATGGGTATTTTTCAAATAACGGTAAAATATCCGCACAGTTCAAACTGAGTTGAACTTCAAAATAAAAAAGGGGTAATTCTCCGAGATTAGACTCCAAACGCAAATCTTGATAACTCCCCTCACAAAAGACGGGGAGGGAGAATTGGCAATTGCCTTCTACACTCACAATCTCAAATCACTCCGCCACAACGATCGCCGTTTAAAACTTAGCATGGTCACCTATCTGCTTTCTAATGCTAAGGCCGATCGCCGTTCGATAAGTACAATAAATTACAATAAATTACAATAATTTTGAGGCGATCTTGAAAGCAAAACCATCTCCTCGATCGCGCGATCGCCCGATTTAAGATAAATTTTCAGCATTTTAACAGTGCCGACTTGAGCGCTCAAACAAGCGGCGAACGCCCTCAAACTCGAACGAACCAACCGCGCAACCGACCGCAACGGCGATCGCACGGTTACTCGCGACAAGCGCTCCGATTTAGGGAGTAACGGAGGGAGTGACCGGATACAGGGGTTGTGGGTCGAGACCCCCGAGACGATTGGGGGGCCAGAAGCGAACCGCCGCCCGACCGATAATCCGATCTTGCGGGACGAAACCCCAATAATGACTGTCGTAACTGTTATTGCGATTGTCGCCGAGGACTAAATAGGAATCGTCCGGGACGGTCACCGGGCCGTATTGGTAATTGGGACGGTCTTCGATATAGCTTTCGCGCAAGGGGCGATCGTTGACGTAAACCCGCCCGCCCTTGACTTCTATGGTTTCTCCCGGTAACCCGATCACCCGTTTGATGAAGGCGTCCTTAAAATTTTGTCGTTGCAGCGCTTCGGTCGGCGAAAAAACGATAATGTCACCCCGTTGAGGTTCTTTGAAGCGATAAACCAGTTTATCTACGATCAGGCGATCGTTAATCTGGAGCGTCGGAAGCATCGAACCTGAAGGGATGTAGCGAGCTTCAGCCACGAAATGGCGGATTCCTAACGCTAAAACCGCACTCAAGCCAATCGTTTTGAGTCCCTCTATCCAGGGATTTTCTTGACGGGATTCGGCGTCTGCGCGATCGCCGGAATGCAATTTAGAATCGGACACGGGTTCCTGCGCGCGAGTCATAGGGTAAATAGTAATGAAAGATAACTGTTACGATAACCAAACTCCGGTTTATGGGGTTGGATTTGAGAGGCTTACCCTTTGATATTAACGTTTTTTCCAGTCCAACCGCCCAGACGAGAACGAATCGCGAAAACTCTTGAGAATTTTGAACAAACTGACACGGAATGTTGACAGTCGTTGTATTTTAACTTTAAAATAGTCAACATTTTTTGGCAATCCTCGGGAAAGTTTTCCCCAATGAAAAAACTTCAGCCCTTTTCCCGCCAGAATGCCGAACGATCGCCGTGTACGATTTGAAATCAAAGCTTAGTTATGAGTGGTCATCCCTGTTTACTGATCCGCAATGCCCGCATCCTCCAGCCCGACGGTGAATATTTGCTCGGAGATGTCGAAATCCGTGGCGGGCAAATCGTTCGGATTGCTCCCCAGATTACCTTGTCCGAACAAGATGATGCCCCATCTCAAGTCATTGACGCCGGGGGCTTGACTTTGTTGCCCGGGGTCATCGACCCGCAAGTTCATTTCCGCGAACCGGGTTTGGAATATAAAGAAGACCTCACCACCGCCACCCGAGCTTGTGCTAGAGGCGGCGTCACGTCCTTTCTGGAAATGCCCAACACCCGCCCGTTGACGATTACGCAAGCCATTCTCGACGACAAACTCAAACTGGCGTCCGAGAAATGTTTGGTCAATTACGGTTTTTTTATCGGCGCCACGCCGGAGAATTTGCCGGACTTGCGCGAAGCCAATCCCACACCGGGGATTAAAATTTTTATGGGGTCGATGAAAGGCGATTTACTCGTGGCGACCGACGAGCAGATCGAGGCGATTTTTGCCGAGGGCGATCGCCTGATTGCCGTTCACGCCGAAGACCGCGATCGCATCGAACAGCGTCGGGCCGAGTTTCGCGATCGCACCGACCCCGCCGCCCATTCGGAAATTCAAGACAACCAAGCAGCCCTGATCGCCACCCAACGCGCCCTGCGCCTCTCCAAAAAATATCGGCGACGCCTGCATATCCTCCACATGTCCACCGCCGAAGAAGCCGAACTTCTGCGCCAAGATAAACCCAGTTGGGTCACCGCCGAAGTCACCCCCCAACATCTGTTACTCAATACCAGCGCTTACGAGAAAATAGGCACCCTCGCCCAGATGAATCCGCCGTTGCGATCGCCCCACGATAACGAGGTTCTCTGGAAAGCCCTCCTCGATGGCGTCATCGACTTCATCGCCACCGACCACGCCCCCCATACCCTCGAAGAAAAAGCTAAAGGCTATCCCAACACCCCCTCGGGAATGCCGGGCGTCGAAACCTCTTTACCCTTGATGCTCACCCAAGCCATGCAAGGACGCTGTACCGTCGCCCAAGTCGCTCGCTGGATGTCCGCCGCCCCCGCCAAAGCTTACAAAATTCCCAATAAAGGTCAAATCGCCGTCGGCTACGATGCCGATCTCGTCCTCGTCGATTTGAACGAATATCGCCCCGTCTTGCGCGAAGAACTGCAAACCAAATGCGGCTGGAGTCCCTATGAGGGCTGGAATTTAACCGGATGGCCTGTCATGACCGTGGTCGGCGGCCAAGTTGTTTACAATCGCGGCCAATTTGACGACACCGTGCGCGGCAAAGCCTTGACTTTTGGTTGATTTTAGGGTTTGGGGAAGAGATAAAAGGCAAGAGTAACAAGTGGGGTGGGTACCCTTCGGCGGCGATCGCGAAGACGAGCCCGCCTGCGATCTCTCTCAATCTAAAATCTAAAATCCCAACTTCCTCAGATTATCTCTTCCCAATCCCCAACCCTCTCAATGGTGGCCGATCTGCCGCGATCGCAGTGGGTGAGGGCAATCCGCAAATAGTCGGAAGGGAGATAAGGCAATCGGGCCGACCATTCGATCGCCACGATCCCTGGTTCGACCTCGATCCCTTCCCAATAACTTTCTAAATTCAAACTCGGAATATCTTTCGGTTCCAAACGATATAAATCGAGGTGGTACAGTGGCAGGCGACCGTCGAGATATTCCACAATCAAGGTAAACGTCGGACTGACGATCGCCTCATCGATTCCCAACCCTTCTCCAATCCCTTGAACGAGGGTTGTTTTGCCCGCACCCAGATCGCCTTCGAGCAAAATTACCGTACCCGCCGGACACCGTTCGCCCAAGCGCTTGCCCAGCGATCGCGTCGCCTCTGCATCCGCCAACCACAATTCAGATTTTTTGTGCTTTCTAACGTCTGGATTCATCGCTTTTTAGAGGCAAGACAAGGGAGTAGGAGAGGGGATTTGAGATTTGAGATTTGAGATTTTAGCTCGACACCGTAACACGTCCGTTGTGACCGCGTTGCTAGTCCGTATTCCCGATGCTTTACTCTTTACTCGCTATCCCCTGAACCCGGGCATACCAACGTAACAAGACTCGTCCCAAGAATTGGGAATTATGGCGGACGTAACCCGTTTTCGGATCTTCATCCATAACATTAGCGACGACGACCTGACGGCCCAACTTGGCCAAATCTTCGCGATCGAGAAATACCGGATGGGAATTATCTTGAGCGTAGCGAATCAGGGCTTGAGCGGACGGGACTTGACTCTGAGCCAAAACCGAATCGAACAGAGGACGACCGCAGGCGCGATCGATCGCCTTGACGTGATCCGCGACCGTATACCCTTGGGTTTCCCCCGGTTGAGTCATGATGTTACACACGTAAATTTTAGGAACGTCCCGACAGGCGATCGCCTCCGCAATTTCCGGTACTAACAAATTGGGAATCACGCTCGTATAGAGGCTTCCGGGTCCCATAATAATCAAATCCGCCTCGCGAATGGCCTGCACCGCTTTCGGTAAAGCCGGGGGATTGCCGGGAATGCAACCAATTTTGACAATATTGCCCCCAGCTTCGCTAATGCGCGATTCGCCTTCGATTTTGCGACCGTCTGCCAATTCGGCCCATAAATGAACGTCACAAAGGGTCGCGGGTAGCACCTGACCGCGTATGGCCAACACTTGGGAACTCGCCGCCGCCGCCCGTTCCAAATCTCCGGTAATATCCATCATGGCCGTCAGAAATAAATTTCCGAAACTATGTCCGGTCAGTCCTTCTCCGGCTCTAAAACGATATTGAAATAACTCCGTCAATAACTTCTCTTCCGCCGCCAGCGCCGCCAAACAGTTGCGGATATCTCCCGGCGGCAACACGCGATTTTCGCGACGCAGGCGCCCGGAAGAGCCGCCATCGTCGGCGACGGTGACGATCGCCGTAATATTGGCGCTATATTGTTTCAACCCGCGCAATAAGGTTGAAAGCCCCGTCCCGCCACCGATCGCCACGATCCTCGGGCCGCGACTGAGGCGGCGGTGGTCGATCAGTACGTCTACCAGTTCGCGATCGCTTCCCGGACGCAATACTTCTGTAATCGAGCCGACGGTGCGGGTTTGTCCCCACAAAATCAAAACGATGCCGCCGAGCATAACGAGCGGACCGCTAATATAACTGGGAACGAGATTGGTAATTGTGGCTAAAAAGGTCTCGATTAACTGAATCCCGTAATAAATCGGGGTCAATTTAATCCAAATTGACAATCCCAAGAAGGCCAAAAAGACCCCACCCGCACTGATGAGAACCCAACGCTTGACAAATAACCCGGGAGCGAGCCATTTAAACCACTGGTTCACCCGGGTACGGCCAACTTGGGAATCTCGCTTAAACGCAAATAAAGCTTGTTTGAGTAGAGCAATAAACATAGGCTCGATACAGTGATGGGGGATCGAACGTCCGCCAGATCGATCTCAAAATTACGGCGTGGATTCCAGTCGGACGGCGAACGGGAAATCCGGTAGTAGCAAAAAGACGATGGATAGTTCCGATCGTTCGGCCATTTGCCTAGAGGGCCTGCGCCAGTGTCTAGTAATTATTCCCTACCAAGATATACTGCATCCGACTGATTGAGAACAGCGATCGCCCAAACCGTCCATAGCTTATCGAACACCCAGGGCTTCTATCAATCGTCTGTGTTATGGGGTGGGGAGTCATCTTGAAATTTTGGCCGATCGCCGTCGTCCACTCCAGAAGTTGGTTCGCGGCAACAGACTCGGCAAATGGGCACGGGGCGATCGCCCCGGCGGCGAGCCTTAAGACCTCAGACTTCTATACCGATCTTGGGGTTTCCTTTCAGGATGGGCGATCGCATCCCTTAACTATTTAGAATCTAAAATCTAGAATCTAAAAAACCCGAGCCAGCGATCGCCTCCCAAAAATACAGCTCATGACCGAACCGTTAATCCAACTCAAGGGAATCTCTAAAGCCTTTGGCAATAACGTCATCCTCGATCGCGTCGATCTCTCCATTTATCCTTGTGAAGCCCTTTCGATCATCGGGCCGTCGGGAACCGGAAAATCGACAATCTTGCGAATTATCGCAGGCTTGCTCGCTCCCGACGAAGGAGAAGTTTACATTCAAGGCGAGCGCCGCCAAGGATGGGTAGATGACCTTGCCGATCCGATCGGGATCGGGATGGTCTTTCAAAATGCCGCGTTATTCGACTCGCTCACCGTCGATGAAAATGTTGGATTTCTCCTTTACCAGCATTCTAAATTACCTCGGCGTCGCATTCGCCAACTCGTCAGTGAAAAATTAGAAATGGTAGGATTGCCCGGAATTGGCACTCTTTACCCGGCGGAACTCTCCGGCGGGATGCGAAAGCGGGTGAGTTTTGCCCGAGCCATTATGGCCAATCCCGAGGATCCCAAAGCCAGCCCGGAAGTCTTACTCTACGACGAACCCACCGCCGGATTAGATCCGATCGCCTCGACGGTGATCGAAGATTTGATCCGCGACTTACAAGCCGCTCAAGGGGGGTGCAGTACCTACGTGATGGTTACCCACCAACAAAGCACCATTCGCCGGACTTCAGACCGTATCATTTTTCTGTACGGGGGAAAGATAGAGTGGGAAGGCAGCGTCGCCGACAGCCAAAGCACGGATCATCAAGCTGTCCAGCAATTTTTTAGTGGCAGTATTGACGGCCCGATTCAAGCTTTTGGCTGACTCGATGGTGGGGGAGTCGTGAGGTCACCCCTGCCGAACCCGGAGAATTTGCGGGTGGTGTTTTGGGTGGATGTCGAGCTTGGGGGGCAGACGAACGTGAAATGACTATCAGGAGAAATTATGCGATCGCGAACACTCAGAGAAGGATCGGTCGGGTTGTTAATTCTCGGCGCTTTGGGTTTATTTGGCGGGATTGTCTTGTGGTTGAAAGGGGTGACCCTCGGCCCGCAAAGTTACCGGATTTTAGTCGAGTTTGCCAATGTCGTCGGAATGCAAGAGGGGGCCTCGGTTCGTTATCGCGGGGTCAAGGTCGGTAGAATCAGCTCGATTCAACCGGGAACGAATGGGGTTGAAGTCGAACTGACGATTTCGCCGCCGGATTTGGTGATGCCTTCAGAAGTCCTGATCGAAGCCAATCAAGGGGGGTTAATTGGCGAAACGGTGGTCGATATTACGCCCCTCAAACCCGTGCCCACCCGCTCGGCGAATGCGCCAAAACCGTTGGATGCTCAATGCAATTCCGATGAAATCGTCTGCGCTCGCGATCGCCTCAAAGGGCAAATTGGCGTTAGTTTTGACGAATTGGTACGCGGATCGATTCGTTTTACGCGCTTGTTTAGCGATCCGGCCTTTTTTAATAACCTTAATTCTCTGGTCCAAAATACGACGGCAGCGAGTGCCGAAGTGACCCAACTCACCCGACAAATCAACGTCCTCAGTCAGTCCGTCCAAAAAGAATTGACGGCGGTTTCGAGTTCGACCAATCAATCGGCGCTGGCGATCGCCACGGCGGCCCGTCAAATCGGCAATGCGGCGGGGGAGTTCGGTTCGATCGCCGATGAAATCGGCACCTCGGTCGGCGAAATCGGCGGTGCGGCCCGTCAATTTGGGGCGATCGCCGACGATATCGGCACCTCTGCCAACCGCCTCAATTTGACCACGGTGGAGGTCTACCGCCTCGTTTCTAATGTTAATTCTCTCGTGGCCAGCAATCGCGGCACCCTCGTTTCGACCCTCAACAATCTCAATCAAACCAGCGAGCAAGTCCGCCAGACGATCGCGGCGATCGCCCCGACCTTAGCCAATGTAGAAGGTCAAATCGGAGGCGGCAATTTTGGCACGTTATTCGACAATCTCAATACCCTCGCCAATAATGCCGCCGAAGTGTCGGCCAATGCTGCCGAAGCCTCTGCGGCCCTGCGCGAGTTTTCCTCGGCGGTCGGAACCCCCACCAATCTCTTGCTGCTGCAACAAACTCTCGATTCGGCTCGCGCTACTTTCCAAAATGCCCAAAAAATCACGTCGGATCTCGACGAACTCACCGGAGATCCGACGTTACGGGAAAATATCCGCAATTTGATCGAAAGTTTGAGCGATTTGCTCTCTTCTACCCAACATTTAGAGCAACAAACCCTTTTAGCTCAAAGCCTCGGCACCCTCTCGTCTACGGTTCACTCCGCGACGGCTCACGATCCGAGTGCGCTCCCTTCCGTGTCTGTAGAGGCGATCGAGCCTTCTGCTTCTCAATCTCCCTAATCGATGCTCGTTGTTGGCAGATCTGAGGGAGTTTAGCTTAAATTTTAGATTTCCGATGGAGGGGGTTGCTTTCTACGGAAGCGGGTAGATCGGCTTTGTGGTGACCCGATTTCCCGCACCCCACTCCCGATTCCCGTCTCTGGAGACGCGAACCCGATGTCTGTCCCAGGAATTTTTCGCTTTCGTCTGCTCCCTTCCCTTCCCCATCCTGACTTTCCCATAAAATAACCCCCTCATTTCTCGACAAATTGGCTGCCGAGAATATGAGTGGGAAATCGGTTAACGGTAAAAGCCTTTTCGGGAATTGAAGTGCAATTACCGTTCGATGGTATGCCAGGCGACAGCGATCGCCTGTCAGCGATTTTTTGGCATAGTCGAATCGCGAACTGGGGAGGAAGGGCGATCGCCCGCCGCTTTCCTTCCCCGATCCGGCGACTTTTTGCTTATTCTTCGTCTTCTAACAGTTCGTCGTCATCGAGGTCGGAGCCATTTTTATCCGCACCCACCTGGATCAGGTGAATGTGTTTGTAGCCCAACTTAATTTCAAACTCATCGCCGGGTTTTAATCCCATCGCATGAGTGTAAGTGGAACCGATGACGATTTGACCATTTTTGTGGACGCTTACCCGATAGGTCGGCTCGCGACCGCGACCATCTTTTGTCCCTTCAGGACTCAGAGGAATGCCGCGAGCAGCCAGAACCGCATCATAAAAATCCGTTAGATTTACGCGGGTCTGGTTATTTCTTGTTGTCGTGTAGTATCCGCAGCGCTTTGCAGTTTCTCTCCGGGGTAAGTGCGAGAGTTCTTTTATTTTTTGAAGTAGCGCTTTTCCCGTCAGGGGGCTTGTAGCTGTTTCACTCATCGCTTTGCAAAATATCCTTCGATCTCTATGATAGGAAATCTAGGCTCATGTTTGTACTCGGCCTTATAAAAATATATCCTTAAATTGATGGATTTTGACAAGTCTTTTTCTTAATTTCGATCGATAGTCAACATAATTTAATCAAAATTGGACCTTTGAGGGCGCAGGTCGGGGAAATTTTGGGAAAAATTTTCCCGTCGAATCGGACTCGATTGTGTTTTTGCAGCGCGCCCGTGGGAAATCCGCACTATTATAATGAGGCGCGATCGTGGGTTGGGCCTCGGAGTAGGACTCTCTTACCTAGAAAAAAAGATTGAGGGAGGGAAAATAATTTTATTCCCGGGCGCTCCGATACGATCGCGGCGGTCGTAACCCCTACCCTTGTCGGTCTTCTATACCTTACAGTGCCAAACCCGCGCCGATCGCCCGGGAATAAAAACGATAAGAAATTTTCATGCATTGACTAGGGGAAAAGCCGTTTTTTTGTCAGCGTTGGCGGCGACCCGGGCGACGCTTCGGCACTCTATGGGAGGTCGGTTGCTTTTGGAGCCGCACTCCTCGGGAATGGGCGATCGCGCCGCTTCAAAATCCCCTCAATCGGGCAGATTTTTAAGAGATCTAAACCTTACCCGTTGAGATCGGATTGCCCAATTTTAGGTGCGAACAAGGGACAAGCGGAACCGAAAATGGGGGGGTCGGGGATGGCGAGGCGATCGCCGAGGTCGGCGGCGACGGGGAAGAACTAAAACCGATCTTTGGATATTGACAAACTTGGATAGGGATGGGGCGCTTGTTCTTTAAAAAAGTCGGGACGATCTGGGGCAATTCGATCGCTTAAATCGAGCTTAGATCGCTCGAACCCGGTGGGGACTCGATTTCAAGTCGCCGCGCCGATCGTCGGATTCCCGGCGCCTCGAAATCGAGGACGAAGGGGGAGGGTTCTTGCCAAGAAAAGATCGCGATCGCGCGTTCGCCGCTCGCCGGATTTCGATCGGAGCAGACCCGCTCAAATCTTTGACTCTCAACATTAAACCTTATTCCACGATCGCCGATCGATTTCACGATTTCCATGCCCCATCGATCGTCGGGACGAGACCGATCGCCCGGAACGATCGCCGGACCGAGAAGCGCTCGAAAGTCGGTTATTTTTCACTGAATTGGAACCCTACACCGTCGGCTCCATTTCCACTGTTACCGAGGAAACAGACCGAAATCGCGACCGGGGTGCAATGGCGCGCTCGTAACGATTGCGACTTAGAGCTCTACGAGGGGGAAAATTATCGCGCGATCGCCCGATTTTAGCCCCTTATCCACTCTCCAGCCCGGGCGATCGATGGCTTAATTGTTACTATTTTTTTCCAACTGACGTTGAACGTCCTTGAGCGATCGATAAATCTCCGGCAGTCGATTGTAAATGGCTACCGCTTTCAACCAAAGTTTATTATTAATCGCCGGATACCCCGAAACGATCTCCCCGGGGGCGATATCGCTGTGGATCCCCGATTTCGCCGAGGCGATCGCCCCGTCCCCAATCCGCACCTGGTTGGAAACGCCCACCTGTCCGGCGAGGATGACCCGATCGCCCACGCGAACCCCTCCCGCCAAGCCGACTTGGGCGGCGATCGCGCAATTTTCGCCGATCTGGCAGCCGTGACCGATTTGCACTAAATTGTCAATTTTCGTCTGGCGACCGATGCGGGTTTCGCCGACGGCGGGACGGTCGATGGTGCTGTTACTGCCGACTTCTACCCCATCTTCTAAAACCGTGCATCCCGATTGTTCCATTTTGACCCAGCCGTTGTCTGTCGCCACGAAGCCGAACCCTTCGCCGCCAATGACGACCCCACTATGAATGACACAATCGGCGCCGATGCGCGTGCGTTCGTGAATCGTACAGTTGGCGTGCAAGATCGCGCGATCGCCGATTTCGACATCGGGATAAATCACGGTGTTGGCGTGCAAACAGACCCGATGGCCAATTTTGACTCCGGCGCCGACGGTTACGTGCGGTCCGATATAAACCCCTTCGCCGATCTCCGCCTCCGGATCGACGGTGGCACTCGGATGAATTTCGCTTTCGGGATGAAAGGGTTGGTAAAATAGGGCGATCGCCCGGGCAAAGGCGAGCCGGGGTTCTCGGGTACTCAGCCAGGGGATAGCGCGCTCGTTCGCCCGCGCCTGAATCCCTTCGTCTGGGGGCAAAATTAAGGCACTGGCTTGGGTCGTGGCGATTTGGGGGGCAAATTTGGCACTTTCGACATAACTCAAACTCGCGGTGATGGCGTCGTCGATCGCCGCTACTCCGGAAATCTCCGGATCCCCTTGTGCGGTGTCGAGGCGACTGTCGAGGACTAAATCGCCGAGTTGTGCTATCAGTTCGCTAAATTTCATAGGTGGGTTGAGCCTGGAGGAGAAATGGCGATCGCGAAGCGACTCCAAAGGAGTCAGCAGAATCGTGCTGTGGGGTTTTTGGAGCGAACAAGACCGGGCGATTGTCGAGTTGCTTGCCAATCCAATTGTTAAGGATCGACGAGACGAGGCGATCGCCGTGGAAAGCGATCTCAACTCTGCCATCGTATCATCGATCGGTGGGTCGAAAAACTGTAATTTTTACCCGGCGATCGCCCCTTTTGAATCGACGATCGTCCCTCGAAGAACCGCGCCGGGCGATCGTCTCCGGGGCGATCGAAAATCGTCCCCTCAACGGGGACTCGCCATTAAAAAACAACCCCACTCCCTAGGTCTGGAGTCGGGCTGTCTTTGCGAAGGTAACCCCTGGGGCGATCGCGATTAATCTAACTCGGAAACGGGAGTGCCGGAGGCTTCTACATCTACCGTGGTCGTCGCGTTCTCGCCATTGACGGCAAAGTCAGAACCCTGACGGTCGCGATCGCCTTGCCGAGATTTGAAGTAGTCCATCGTCATTTGCGAGACTTCGGCAACGAGCAAACTGATTACCGCAAGATCGTCAATTTGTCCGACAATTGGCAGGAAGTCCGGCGAAATATCAAACGGACTCAAGACATAAGCCAAGGTTCCTAGAATAATCCACCAGCGATATTTCGGATTGCGGAGGGTATTGCGATACCAGTTATAGATGGATTGGATGGAATAGCTCATAAATGTAGCCTTTGACCGATTTCTTCCATCCTGACAAAAACGGTTGGGGATTATCAGTGTAGAGATCCGTCCAAACCCCATTGCGGATTCGACGGTTTGGCATTGAAAATAACTGCTTTTCCTCGCGTTGAGGATTCGGAAATCCCCCGAGTGCGAGCGATCGCTCCCGCCGGGGTTGCGGTTCTCCCTAGAATCGAGGCGATCGTGAGGAGCTAACCAGGAGAGAATCGCGGACGCCTCGATCCAGTTTCTCACACCCTCGGCGATCGCCACCGTAGCCCCGGGCGATCGCCTGCCCGACGAGAGCGATTTTCACATTCTTGAGCTAGACTGGATCTAAGAGAATCTCGGATAAGTTCGCCCCCGATCGTCGGGGCGATCGCCCGTATTCGCGAACGGGAGCGAGGGGTCTCATTTGGGGTCGTCGTGTCGTCTAGTCCCCCATCGGTGACTCGGTGTTGCCGTCGGCTATCGGCCATCGAGATCGCAACCGGATCGGATTGAGGAAAAATCAAAAAAAGATAAAAAATTGTAGTCCTATCTTATAGATAGAAGACGGTAGGGCTTGACTGGAGGGTGCCTCCCCTTCTCGTCCGAAGGTAGGAACCAAAGATCGGGCGATCGCGAAATTCTAGATTCTCGATCCTGTCGTATTCGTGAATGCTCCGCTCATGACGCTTCGCGTTCATAAGCGGCTTCCCAATCCCATAGCAGAGAGAGGGTGACCGGCATTCTCGGTGTAGCGCAGGAACTTCGGCCTTTCGCTACCTGCCCGTCCTTTCGGCGGGTCAGCTTCAGTTTGTAAGCCAAGTATCGAGCCGCGATATTGTAGCTTGCTGACAGATCGGCGTTGTACCGCTTCCCATTGGCGAATGTCGCTAATTCGTACTGAGTTTTAGAGCGTCGCACCTTGCCGCTGCCGTCAAAAGCCCAAGAGGACGTACCCCGAGCATAAACATACTCGGTTTTACCCCCAACTTCCTGAAACTTCTCCTGTGTCAGTAACACCAGACGGCGATGCAGCCAGCCATGAAACCTCTGCTTCAGGTTTGACCGCTTCATGCCGCCTTTGGGACGCCAGCCCTTCAGGTTTTCAAAGACGATCGTACTGGCTCCATGCTCCAGGGCAAAATTGACGATTTGCCGAGATACCTGCTGGGCAATGTTGGCGTTGATGCCTTTTGCCTTGCGGTACGGAGTCTTAGGGTCTGTCATCAATTAAGAAAATTGACAAAAATAGTGAAATGTGTGTAGCCTGCTACCCGTTCACTCAAGATAGCTCAAAACCGGGATGAAACGGCGTTACGCTTTACGAGACGACCAATGGCAACGCATTGAACACCTGCTTCCGGGTCGTCCGGGTACAGTTGGGGTCACAGCTAAAGATAACCGTTTATTCGTCGAAGCCGTGTTGTATCGCTTTCGAGCAGGGATTCCTTGGCGAGATCTTCCCGAACGCTTTGGGGATTTTCGAGTCGTCCACACACGCTTCACTCGCTGGTCAAAAACTGGGGTGTGGGAGCGCGTTTTCCAAGTCCTCTGCGAGGAAGCCGATAACGAATATGCTGCCATCGATTCCACCATTGTGCGAGCGCATCAGCACAGTGCTGGAGCATCAGGGAGTTCAGCCGAAGAGGAAAATATCGGTCGTAGCCGAGGCGGGTTGAGTACGAAAATTCATGCGGTGGTGGATGCTTTGGGGAATCCCATATCTTTTTTTTAACTCCCGGTCAGGCCAGCGATCTAGTCGGTGCCGAGCGGTTGCTACCATCAGTGGAAGTCCAGGCACTGCTAGCGGATAAAGCTTACGATGCCGACGAACGAGTCAGACAACCGTTGCACGAGCGAGGGATTGAAGTCGTCATTCCCTCGAAAAAGAATCGAAAACAAGCCCACGATTACGATCGATTCTTGTATCAAACCCGACATCTGGTGGAAAACTTCTTTGCCAAGCTCAAACAGTATCGAGGGATTGCCACTCGTTATGACAAGCGCTCGGTGAACTTCCTGGGTGGCATTTACCTGGCTGCATCCGTGATTTGGCTGGCTTAAATGTCCGCAGGCGCTTTCCTCCACATTTGGTCACTTTTGTCAACCTACATAATTGATGACACGCCCTAGCAAATCCACGGTGCAACGTTTTGGTCTTTCGCGCCTTTTGTCGGATGATGTTGGCCTGTTTGTCTCGACGGTCGCCGTTCCGCTGGACGCAGGTTCCAGCGGCTGCGGCGACTTCGTCTATGTCAGAGGCCGGATGAATGAACTTCCGTGCCAATACAGTGCCGTCTGGACAAACAATCGAGGCTGTAGCCAGGGTGTTAATTCCCACATCTACAGCGCACACCACATCAGTTTCCCGCTTAGGCGGGACGATTCCGAAGGGTACTGCCAGATGGCAGTGCTTCTGGGAAATGACTAGGTAGGGAGACTTGATGGAGCCGATTAGATGCCGATGCCGTTTGCTGGCAATCGGAATTTCTGCCCAGACCCAATCAGAGCCATTCCAAACCTTAATCCAGGCCACCAGCAGGTGAACGTCGAACTTCACCAACTGCCCTTTGTAGAGTGCCGGATAACATTCGGCATCCACATTAAAAGCAGGTGGCTTAGCATCCCGACGCTTCCGAACGCCTGAGTGCCATTCTCGGTATCGAGTCAGGTAGGACGAAACCTGTCCTTTCACCAACTCGATAGCGGCACGACGCAGGTAGGACGGGAACTTGTAGAACCGTTTCTCGAAATAGAGATACTTCGGATTTGGATTCTTGCTGGTGCGATGGATGAGCTTTTCCACTGCCGCGCAGAAGCTTTTTGCTGCAACCAGTTCCGGCCAGTGGCCCATGACCACATAGCTCAGAGCTTTGCAGTAAGCCCGGTACTCTTCAACCGTGGCCAAGAGATGAAGTCTCACTTCTGGCGATGGTTGCAAGCCCCATTTGTTAGTGCGTACAATAGCTTTACTCATAATGAAGTAATTTTAGCATGGAACGGGATTTTGTAACCCTGAAGACGAGAAATCACAGCGCTTACAGGCTGTGCTATCACTTAGTTCTGTCCATGAAGTATCGGCATAAATGCCTGAGTGCAGAGATGCTGGACAGGCTGGAGGTGATATTCACCGATTTGTTGGTCAAGTGGGGAGGAGAGTTGATTGAGTTTGGCGGGGAGCCTGACCATGTTCATCTGCTGTTCGAGGTTGACCCCACAGTTAGGCTCTCTGACTTTGTGAAAAACTTGAAGTCGGTATCAGCCCGAAAAATGCGCCAGGAGTTTGCGCAGCAGCTACGCCCCTTCTACTGGAAGCCTTACTTCTGGAACCGGGCCTATGGCCTGATTACGACCGGAGGACGGGCTAACATCGAAACTCTCCTGAAGTACATCGAGAATCAGGATAACCCGCGCAAACTCCGTCCGCCGCTAACTAGCGAATGACGCTTCGTGTTCATTCGCTAGTTAGCGGCGGTTTTGCTCAATCGGATAAGGAGGAATGCCCGATGTTATTACCGTTTCGCAAGATGGCGATCGCCGCGATCGCCCTCTTTTCCCTTTCAATTCCGAGCGATCGCGCGATCGCGACCTCCATCGGCGACTTACTCCCGGATTGGTCTCCGGAAAAAGCCGTGACCACCAACATTAAAGACGCGCGGGCGATCGCCGACTGGCTTGACGAGTTCCCCGGAACCGTTCCCGACCCAGCCGATGCCTCCTTGGCGTTCGCCCCCGGTTACTATCGTTTCACCGTTCAAAGTTACTGTCTGCACGCCGGAACTTACGCCCCGACCCAAGGGGACGGCTATCTCCTCGCGACCCTCGAAGGTAACCGGGCCGAACTGATTCGGGCGATTTTACAGCGATCGCTCGCGCAAGCGCAGATCTCCCAACAAGATATCCAACGCTTGATTTGGGGCATCGAAGCGGGCGCCAATTTCAGCCAATATCCCCTCGATTTTCAAGTGCGAATCGCGCCGTTACTCGAACCGTCGGAAATCGCCGCCCTCAGTATCGACGTCGAATCGATCGCCGGACGCCTCATCGGTCGCTTGATCCCGGATTCGCTCAAACGCGCCCTCAATCTCTATCGCGACATCCGCCAAACCCTCACCAACGCCCAAGCGACTTACGAAGACCTCGAACGAATTGCGATTCTGACTGGAGTCGCCCCCACGGGGAAAGACAGTCGCACGATCGATCCGGGCAACTGGAATTATGCCGGAGACGGATTTTATCTGCGAACCTATCCCCAAAGTTATCCGACCACGACGGTCGAACTGTTGCGTCCGGCGGCTTATCGCCTGCAACGGGACGCCCGAGGACGGATTATTGTATTTGAAAGTGGCAACTATCACATCGAAACGACCTACGACGATACCCCGGGAGACGATCGCCTCGTCTCTCCCGACGGCGAAATTGTGCCGATTTGGCGGTTCCGTCGCCTCCACTTTAGCGGTCCGCAAGCGGGGGACGAGTGGACGGTAGAAAATACGGGCTGGATCGTGGCGTCTTCCGAAGGGACGGACTACGGCGATCGCCCGGGCGCCAAACTTGCCGCGATTTCAGTGAAAACGACCTCGGGCGATCTCGCCCGACCGCAAATCCTGGCATCCGGGGGCAATGGCGAACCGACGTGGAAAACGTATCGCGATCGCGTCGATTCCGCCCGCGAAAAATGGGAAAAACTCGATAACTACCGTCAAGAACTCGAACGCGCCAATCGACCCCCCAGCGAAGACGCAATCCGCGATTTGACCGATTTAACCCACTATCGAGATGGACTCGAAGCGGCTAAAAATCCCGCCGATTTAGAAGGAAAAGGCGAGTGGTTTCGCAACCACCTCGGACGAGTGACTAATGGGTGGAATTACGTGAATTGCGTCTTAGCGGGCGAATGCGACCCGCCGGGAGACGAATTCGACCGCGATCGCGGCGATCGACCCAAACCGTTCGATCCTAGTGGCCAAGTGGCCGTTCCCGGCAATACGGTCAAGCAGCGTCTCGGTCTTTCCGGACGATTGCAATCTCTCCCGCGTTAGGGCGATCGTTCCTATTTTTAACCCATTGATTCGCCCTCTCTCGGCGCGATCGCTCCCCCGTTCCCTCCCGGCGATCGCCCACCGTTTCAGTTCAAATTTGTTAAACTTTCACTATTCATTTTTCCTTTTAATTTTCCATGACCTCAACTCAGCTTAACCCGCCATTCTTTGGAGATTCAAACTTATGGAAACCTTCGATTACATCATTTTTGGAGCCGGATTGGGCGGACTCTCTGCCGCCGCTTGCCTCACCCGTCAAGGCTATCGCGTCGCGGTTTTAGAAAAACATTACTTACCCGGCGGTTGCTGCCACACCTTCGACTACGGAAATTATAGTTTTTGCGCCGACGTTCACTACATTTATCAATGCGGTCCGGGTCAGACGGTCGATCGCTTTTTCAACTACATCGATCGCCCCATTGCGTTTAACTCCCTCGACCCCGATTGTATCGATCGCATCATCACCCCAGACGCCGACTTTCCCATCCCCCTCGGTTGGGAAAACTTACGCCGACGCCTCCTCGCCGAATTCCCCGAAGAAGCCACCGCCATTCATGACTATTGCGACGAAATCGCCCAATTCAATGCCGAAGTTCGCCGTCTCGGTCGGGAGGTTCACTGGTACGATCGCCATCTCGCCGATTGGTTAAAATTGCCGAAATACTGGCACTTATTCCGCCGCCGTCATTGGACGTTACAAGACCTCTACGATCGCTGCGGACTTTCACCGAAATTACAAGCCATTTTAGCCGGACAAAGTGGCGATTACGCCCTGCCTCCCGCCGAAATTGCCCTCTTGAGTCATACCGCCGTCGTTTGGAATTATTCCGAAGGCGCTTACTATCCCAAAGCTCATTTCAAAGCCTTTGTCGATACTATTGTTGACGCTATTGGTGAAGGGGGAAGTGCGGTTTTACTGTCCAATCCTGTCGAACATATTGACGTTCGCGATGGGGAAGTCAAAGGGGCGATCGCCGCCGGAATTCGCTACGAAGCTTCGCGAGGCTATATTAGCGATTTAGATCCGAAACTGACGGTTTCTTTAATGCACGATGGAACCGGATTGAGCGATCGCGAACGCCATCGCTTGACCGCTTACGAATATTCGGCCAGTGCGTTTAATATTTACCTCGGTTTAGACGAACGTTTCGATCCTAAAGCTTACGGCATTGGCAATTGGAATATTTGGTATTATCCCACGGGAAATCTCAATCGGGAATATCAAAAACAACTCGAAGGCAATCTCGAACATCCCTGGATCTTCCTATCTTCTCCGACGTGCAAATCCGACGAACCGGGAATGGCACCGGAAGGCCATCACGTACTAGAAATTGCCACCGTTTGTCCTTACGAACCCTTTGAAAAACTGCACGACAGCGATCGCAAAGCATATCGATCGCTCAAACGGGAATTTTATCAAAAAATAATGCAAAGCGTTCGCGATTTAATTCCCGATGTCGATAAATATGCTCGTTTGAAAGTCTACGGGACTCCGACGACGAGCGAATATTATTTAGGTCAACCCCAAGGCAATATTTACGGCGCGAAGTTAATCCCGCAACAAGTCGGTTTAAATCGATTGGGATATACGACGGACTTGCCAAATTTGTTTTTTGTGGGAGCTAGTTCGGGGTATCCCAGCGTTCCCGGTGTCATCGGAAATGGCATGAATTTGGTATCTCTACTGACCGGGATATCGATTGGGAAACAATCGCGCGATCGCGCGGAAGAATTAGTCAAAATTTAGTCACTTTTTAAGCGTTTTTAACCCCTAAATAGGGTGTAAAGTTATCAGTTTCAGGGACACGGCAATGCCGTGTCCCTACAGAAATTTGGCGAATTGCTAAGATCGATATGGGATTCAACGGATTTAAAACTACTATATAATTTTCAGATAACTTTAAAGTGAAAAACTAATTTTTTTAAGCCGATCGACGATCGATTGACAAAAATTCCACTACAGTAAATCTTATGACTCTAAAACCTTGCCGGGAATGCGAACGAGAAGTGAGTACGGAAGCGATCTCCTGTCCCCATTGTGGCGCGCCTTATCCGACCCAATCCCATTGGAAAGGTCCCGGATTTGAATGGCGATCTGAGACGACGTTGTGGGGGTATCCGTTAATTCATATTGCCTTCGGTCGCAACGGTCGCGGCGGTCTGCGAGTGGCGAAAGGTATCGTCGCCATCGGACAATTTGGCATCGGCGCGATCGCGATCGCTCAATTTGGGATCGGCTTTTTATTCAGTTTTGGACAAGTTACATTCGGCGCGATCGCGATCGCGCAAGTCGCCGCAGGGATATTATTTGGAATGGGACAAGTGGCGACTGGATACGAGGCGATCGGTCAGTGGACATTCGATCGCTCTTTTTGGTCTGCGATCGAGTCTAATTCTCAAAGAAAATTCATCGAAAAATCTACAAATTTGTTCGATCCAGTTTCGCCCACATCGACTCACTTCGAGCCTGTTAAAATAACCCCTAGCTGCCGTTCTTTATTCGCTTATGATAGTGACTTTTCTCGGATTACTCGCCGGAACGTTAACGACGATTTCTTTTCTTCCCCAAGTCATTAAAACCTGGAAAAGTAAATCGGCTAAAGACGTTTCTTTAGAAATGTTTTTGATTTTCTGCTCTGGCGTCTTTCTCTGGATCGTTTACGGTATTTTAGTCGGCGATGCTCCCGTAGTTATCGCTAATTTTGTTACTTTTATTTTAGCTTCGACAATCTTATGGCTTAAACTAAAATATAGATAAACTTTCGTGTCGATCGTACCGTTCCTTTACCTCTAAAATTGCCCGTGACTTCTACCGCTTTTGATGCCGAACGCCTTTTATTTACTCCCGCCATTCCCGACGCCGATGCGATTGAGCTTATCTATGCTTTTCCTAACGACTACAGCATCGGAATTACCAGTCTCGGCTATCAAATTGTCTGGTCTACCCTCGCCAGTCGTCAAGATGTCGCCGTTTCCCGCCTCTTTTTAGACCTCCACGAACCTTTACCGACGACCCCGGAATTATTCGGATTTTCCGTATCTTGGGAATTAGATTATGTCAACATTCTCGGTCTGTTAGAATCTCTTAATATTCCCATTCGTGCGAGCGATCGCGGCGCCGGAGATCCGCTAATTTTTGGCGGCGGTCCGGTCTTGACCGCCAATCCCGAACCCTTCGCCGACTTTTTCGACCTCATCCTCCTCGGCGACGGCGAAAATCTCCTCGGTGCTTTCGTCGAAGCTTACAAAACCGTGCGATCGCGCGATCGGGCCAGTCAATTGCGCGCTTTAGCACGAGTTCCCGGCATTTACGTGCCTAGTTTATATCAAGTTACCTACGATCGCCCGGACGGTGCGATCGCGGCGATCGAACCCGTCGATCCTGACATCCCCGAACGCATCGCCAAGCAAACCTATCGCGGAAATACCCTGTCCGTCTCTCCCGTGGTCACGGAAAAAGCCGCCTGGCCCGATATTTTTATGGTCGAGGTGGTCCGCAGTTGTCCGGAAATGTGCCGTTTTTGTCTCGCCAGTTACCTCACTTTGCCGTTTAGAACCGCCAGTGTCGATGCTTCTCTCATTCCGGCGATCGAACGTGGATTGACCGTCACCCGGCGTATCGGCTTACTCGGCGCGTCGGTCACCCAACATCCGGAGTTTTCTCACTTACTCGACTATCTCTGTCAGCCCCAATTTGACGACGTGCGCCTCAGTATTGCGTCCGTCCGCACGAATACGGTCACCGAACAACTCGCACGAACTCTCGCGCGACGGGGGACGAAATCCCTCACGATCGCCGTCGAAAGTGGCAGCGATCGCGTGCGAAAAATTATTAATAAAAAACTGGAAAACTCGGAAATCATCGACGCCGCCATTAACGCCAAAGCCGGAGGATTGAAAGGCTTAAAACTCTATGGAATGGCGGGAATTCCAGGAGAAGAAGCCGAAGATTTAGAAGCGACGGTCGAGATGATGCGATCGCTCAAAAAAGCCGCGCCGGGTTTGCAACTGACCCTCGGATGCAGCACTTTTGTCCCTAAAGCGCACACGCCGTTTCAATGGTTTGGGGTCAACTCCGAGGCGAAAAAGCGCTTGAAGAAATTACAAAAAGAATTGGGACGGTTAAAGATCGATTTTCGTCCTGAAAGTTATAACTGGTCCGTGATTCAAGCCTTGATTTCGCGAGGCGATCGGCGCGTCTCCCACTTGTTAGAATTAGTCCGTCATTATGGCGATTCTCTCGGGAGTTATCGCCGTGCATTTAAACAATTGCACGGACAACTCCCAGACCTCGACTTTTACGTTAGCGAGAACTGGGATTTAAACCAAATCCTCCCCTGGAATCATCTTGACGGTCCGTTACCTGTAGCAACCTTGAAAAAACATCTCGACGACGCGAGTCGTTATTTTCCCGCTTCTACAAAGCTTCCCTAATTTAGCTATGACGAGGGGAACGATAACAGAGGAAGCTATATATTTTAATTTGACGATTCCATCGAGCTAAATTCATCCGTCATTGGCTTTGTCCGATCGACGAATTCCTCGATCCCCGAACCGATCGGAATCGTCATCTTCTCCTCAATTCTTATAATGGACATTCTGAAAAGAAGGTGTTACAACGAAAGAGTCATCTACATGAAGGGTCAGACCCCTCATTAAGCCATGAAAGCTGCAAAATCTTCGATCGTTTTACTCCTAAGTTCGGTGACCTTACTTTTCTTAACCTCTGTCGTTCGTGGGGTAGAACTGAATTTAAAACAAAATAGCAGTCTAAACAAACAAGTCCATTCAGAATCGGTAAGGCGTGCTAGACAATTTTGTGGCAATCGCGAAATGAGAGTTGAAGGATATTTTGAGACGAAGAATTTTTTCATACACCTTTGCTACGATAGCAATAACGAAATTTGGTATTATGGAATCGCTAAAGGTTCGGAAGCTGAAGCGATCGGCCCGTTGTACACTTATACGGAAGAAGGAACGGGTTATGTCGTCGAAAATGGGGACTATACTTACATCGTTACCGGATTGAGCTTGAGTATTTACGAAGGGAATAACTTGCTACAGGAAGAGCCTGTGATTAACAGTCACCACCGCGAATAATCAAGGGTGAAAGATTACAGAGTAACAATTTTTCTCATCGGTGCGGTTGTTGATGGGGATGCAAGCGGCGATCGCATTCATTCCCTTGAGGACTTTTAACCCGTTAAAATGGTAAAAGACCTCTCTACTGTTATAAAAATGGACAATACCGCCGAATATTGTTGCGCGTACTGCGGCGAATCGAATGCGACGTTTATCGACTTCAGCGCCGGAACCCATCAATCTTATGTAGAAGACTGTCAAGTTTGCTGTCAGCCGAATATTTTATATGTTCGTATCGATGAAGATACCCTCGATATCGAGATCGATAGCGCACCGGAAAGTTAACCGTTTATGAGTTTTATTGCAATTGTTAATTGGAGGGTGTTAATGGGGGGGATTCTGGCTGATGTGAGAACGAGCGATCGCCTCGGGTTAACGGATAAGTTTGACAAGTTCTACCGACCCGAAACATAACCCTAAAACATAACCATAAAACTTATACTACAATTATGCTGCATTTCGAGTATTCGTCTTTAATTAATGCTTCGGTAGAGACGGTCTGGCAATTCCACGAACGTCCCGATATTTTAGATATTTTAACGCCTCCGTGGCAGCCCGTGCGGGTCGTGCGGCGCGATCGCGGGTTGGAGGTCGGGTCGATCTCGGAATTTCTGATTTTTCTCGGTCCGTTTCCCGTTCGCTGGGTCGCACGTCATACCGCCTGCGAAACCCACCGCCTGTTTGTGGACGAACAACAAAGCGGACCGATGGAATTTTGGATGCACCGCCACGAATTTAGTGCGGAAAATGGGAAAACTCGACTCACCGATGCGATTGAATATGCAATTCCGGGGGGATGGTGGAGCGAATTATTATTGGGTTGGTGGGTCGAATCTCGACTTCGGGACATGTTTCGCTACCGTCACGAAGTCACCCAACGGGAATGCGAAAAATTAACAGAAACTTGAGGGAGAGAATAAGTATTTTTACTCTTTTCAGGTCTTACAAAAAGTGAAAAAGCGGACATTTCGCCCGCTTTTTACACGCTTTTTCCGATTGTAAGAATCGCGTTACTTCACTGCACGAGCGTTCATGGTTTCGTGCTGATGTTCTTCGTGTCGTCGTTGTTCGACTAACAATTCCCGCGCTTCTTCATCGGTATTTCCTTGACTGGATTGATGAATCTCTTGATTGGCGCGACGGGTCATCGATTCGTGCTGGTGTTCTTGTTGGAGTCTTTGTTCTGCCAGTTTTTCCCGCGCTAGTTCTTCCGCATTCATAGGGATTTTCTCCAATTCAGTTTTTATTTGTGATCTTACTGTGACATAATTTGGGTCAAAAGATAGCAAAAATAACAGATTTTTTGAAAAAAGTTACGATCGCCTCCCGCCGAGGCCGATCGCCGTTCTGGGAACGGACGGGGAGCGATGCATTAATTGTATTTTTTCAATGCAATTCATTTAAAGTTTAGAATCACTTTTTATCCAGCGATCGATTAATATCTTTTCGTGCATTCAAAAAGTATATAAACCGCTTTACTCGAAGCGATCGACGATCGCGCAGGTACGGGCGATCGCGGCTTCCACGGAATCGACGACGATCGCCCGTTGCGGCGACAAACTTTGAAAAAATCGGTGACTTTCGGGACGGTCGTTAAGTATAATTACTTTTTTATTCGCTTTCAACGCCAAGGCAATTTCCGACGCCGTCCCCGGACCCATCCCGCAGGCGATCGTCACGTCGCTGGCTAAGACATTGATATTGTTGCGGGCGCTTCCCATCCCCGTCGGAATGGCGATATCCACCGCCTCGGAAACCCCCAGGCGATCGTCCGTCGGTAAAATCCCCACGGTCAAGCCTCCCGCACTTTTGGCGCCCCGATTCGCCGCATCCATGACGCCGACGTTGCGCCCTCCACTAATCAAAACCCAGCCGTGGCGGGCGATCGCCGCGCCGAGTCGGTAGGCGCGATCGCAGTCGAGTTTCGTCGCACCCAACCCCGGACCCATAATCCCGATCGCAATTTTGCTCCCCATTTTTAACCTCGATCGTCCCCTTCAAATCAGCGCATCCGGCGGTCAATCCCACAAACAAAAGCCCGTTATTTTATGTAACGAGCTTTTGTGAGTTGTTGGTAAAGTAAGGAAAGTGAGCGATTGGCTTCACGCCGGATAAATCCGCAGGCGGCGGTTGGGTTCGTCGCCGAAACTGCACGATTTCAGACGATAATGTTCGACGAGTTCGTGCTGCATTTTGCGAACTTTGGGCGATCGCGGCAGCAATTCCACGGGTTGTCCTTTCGGTAGCACGATTTGCTCGACCGCCAAGCGCGCTTCTTCCAGGGCTTCGATTTCGTCTTCGCTACCACTTTGCGAAAACAAGCTCAAATCCGTGACTTCCTCTAGCGCATCCCCATCCATGTGCAGCAATCGCTTGAGGGCGTGAGTAATTTGAGGAATGCTGCTGGCTTTAATCGTATAGATCGGGAGTTGGCGATTTTTCGCCATTTGGCGCAATTTCGAGTGATTTTTGACGTGCGATCGCAGGGCCAAGACGGCATCGGCGCCGTCGATATCCTTCGTCGTCACCACGGGTAACGATAACGTCCGGATGACGCGATCGAGTTGGTGGCGGCTGACCGCGTAAGTGTAAACGTGAAGCGGCAAATCTTCGCCATTCGGCCCGCTTGCGCCCATCGCGAACTCGTCATCGACCCCCCGGGACCTTTCGCCTCGGTAGGATTGCGAATAAAGCGATTCTTCGAGCATCTGCTCGAACGATTTATGTTCGCTGCCGAGTTCGCGATCGCGGCGCCCCGGGCGATCGCCCCGATTTTGCATTGGAAGCGCCTTCATCTGGCCCGACGCGCGCCACCCGGTGGCGCCAAAGGGGGGCGCCGCCACTGTGGGCAGTCCTTGCGGTTGGGGCAGTTCGCGAGTAATCGTCACCTTCCCGCTTTCGCTAATCGTGCGGATTTGCGGCGTCGGTTGGCGACCGCGCAACAAGCAATCCACCGTTTCCGCGACATTCTCATGAACGACCCAGCGCTGGCGCTCGATCATTTCCACCGCCACCTCGAACGTCGGCGGCGCCTTGCGTTCGAGTACGGTTTTCTGAGACCCGCGCCGTCGCGCTTCGTCGTCGCCCAAGGTCACCGACTGGATGCCCCCCACGAGGTCGGAAAGGGTGGGGTTTTTGATTAAATTTTCGATTTGATTGCCGTGGGCCGTTCCCACCAGTTGCACGCCGCGTTCGGCGATCGTGCGCGCCGCCAGGGCTTCGAGTTCGGTTCCGATTTCGTCGATTACGATCACTTCCGGCATGTGGTTTTCCACCGCCTCGATCATGACCTTGTGTTGCTGTTCCGGCGTCGCCACTTGCATCCGGCGCGATCGCCCGATCGCCGGATGGGGGATATCGCCGTCCCCGGCAATTTCGTTCGACGTATCGATAATCACCACCCGTTTGTGGAGGTCGTCGGCGAGAACTCGCGCAATTTCGCGCAAGGCCGTCGTTTTCCCCACCCCCGGGCGTCCTAGCATCAAAATCGACTGACCCCGCTCGACTAAATCGCGAATCGTGCCGATCGTGCCGAATACTGCACGTCCCACCCGCAAGGTCAAGCCGATAATTTCTCCCTGGCGGTTCCGCATGGCGCTAATCCGGTGCAGGGTTTGTTCGATTCCGGCGCGGTTGTCGCCACTGAATTCGCCGACTCGTGCGATGGAGTAGTTGAGATCGTTGCGAGAAACCGGGAGATCGGATAAATATTCGGCGCCTTCGGGAAAGCGCGCTTCCGGAATACGACCCAAATCCATGACCACCTCAACCAAGCTGCCCAATTGCTCTTGTTGTTCTAAGGGAGTACGAATACTCTCGGGCAGAATGTCGAGTAGTTTGTTGAGGTCGTCGGTAATCTGCATCCTTCCTAAATCGACGTTTTCCATAGACCCTGGCGATTCGGCTGGATTGTTTGGGTTGATGGGTTCAATTCCCTCTGGTTTCACCATAGATTGAGTGATGTCAATGAGCAGTAAATAAACGAACGGTCGTTAGCTCTCCAATGGAGCAGATGGTTTCCGGGTCATCGTCGCATCGATTGCAGGAGTGTAGTCGTTTGTAGTATGTTGTAATTCTATAGGAATTTTGAGTGGGGAAACCAGGGAATCCGCTAAATTCACCGCTTCGCGCAGTAAATCGGGCTGCTGTTCCAACGGCATGACCTCGGGGGTCTCCGTCCCGTCGGCGATTTCGAGTTGGTCTAATACGGGAGCGAGTAAGGCGCGGGCGTAGCTACCGTAGGCAATTCCGGCGATTGCTTGCTTATCGGCGCCGGAAGCGGTGCGCAACAAGCCTTGTTGCTGGAGTTTGGCGACCGTATGGTGATTGGTGCCGCCCGCAAGCTGCACGTGTCCCGGTAAGTCCGCCGCCAGCACTTTGCGGGCAAATTTAACGGCGGCGTGGGTGGTTCCGGCGCCGATATCGCCACTCATGGGGCGACCGTCGGTTTGCCAAATCAGGGGACACGGAAGTGGCGCGATCGCCGCGTACAGCGATCGCAGATAATCGATCGACCCTTCAGCGTCCGGGCAGCTAATCGCTAACACCTGCAGTCGGTTGACTTTCGGCGCGATCGCCTCCCACAGCCGTTTGAAATCCTCCAACCGTCCGACTTGAGTATGAATTTCGATTGCATCGATTCCACTGTCGAGAATCAGTTGGGCGATCGCCCCCGGCGCCACCACGTAGGATCGGGTAACGATCTGGCCGATCGGACAAACGGGCAGACAGCGCCCGCAGCCGTAACACAGCTCGTCAATCACCCCGGATCGCGACGTCTCGAAGCGGATCGCCCGCGCCGGACAAATCCGCTCGCACGGGCGCGGACAATCCGACGGACAAATCGCCGGGTTAAATTCAGCTTTTCTAAAATGCGGATCTTCGCCGTCGTTCAAACTCGCCATCAATAAAGGACGACGGAGGTTTCCCCCGATCCCCAGGCGATCGCCTCGTGATGCGGCGACCTCTAGCGCCGCCTCAATACCTTGTTTGGCTGCCGCGATGACGGCTGGATCGGCTGCAACATCAATGCAGTCAGCCCCCGCCAGAGTATAAGCCAGAGCAAGATTTCGCACCGCCGGAAGGTGTCCGAAACTCGCACCGCAGATCAGTTTGAACCAGTGGCCTTGACTGAGCGCCTTCAAAGGAGAGTTAACGTGGATCACCCCTATATGCTAATGCGACTCTTGCAAAATTGGGAGGTCAAAATTGAGATTCCCATCGGTCTCGACTGGCGCCTCTCGTTCGCCCCGATCCCCCGATTTACCGAGTTTTCTCTATATCTAGCGATCGCCCCCTCCGGGAACCCCCAAATCTAGAGCAGCACGGCACGTGCTACGCCTTCCAATTTGATTGCACTCCGATTTCACTCCGATTTTTGTTCGAGGGCTTCGAGATAGTCGATCGCCGCTTCCAGCCGCGAGGCATACCCTTCGGCAAACTGCCCGAACCAAAATCCCTCATCGGAATACGGATCGAGTTGTTTTAACCACTCCTGTGCCTTTTTCGCTACCTTTTGGCGCTGTTGCTCCCGGCGCCGTCGTTCTTCCTCGGCGCGCTCCCGTTCGGCGCGTTCGCGTTCTTCTCGTTCCAGGCGATCGCGCCCTTCAAAATCTGCTTTGACCCCCGCCAGTAACTCGTCAAAGGAACCGGACTTTTGCGGGGAACGGCTCTGACTCGGGGAACCTTGCCAACCCGTCGGCGCCTTCCCGGAGATTTCGCCCTCCACCTCGATCCGTGCGAGCAGCTTGTCGATCGAACCCGCATTTTTCGGCGTACTCGCAGCTTGAGCCTTGGGTTCTGGAGCTTTAGGAGTGCTTTCGGGCGGTGCTGGCGGCTTACTCGGGTCGTACTCGCTTTTGACTTTGGCCAGCAGCTTGTCAATTTCGTCACTCATGGTGGGGTCTTGGCGCGCAACTGGGGGTGAAATCGCCCCCAGTTTCCATGATAAAACCGAATTGAATCGGCGATCGCCTAATCGGAGATCGCGTTCAGCAAGACTTCCGAAAGGGTCAGATCTTCCATGTCGTCGATCGCGATCGTATCGACAATATCGAATTTCGCTCCCACCCCCTCCAATTCGTCGTCCAACGCTTTTAAAAACCGCGTCGCACTCGGGTCGGCGCCGACTTGAATTAAGGAAATCGCCAATTCTTCATCGCGATCGAGTTGACGAGATGCTTCGACGATCGCTTTCATCACCGCTTTGCGATCGTCCGGTTCGCCATCGGTGACCACTAAGATCGTTTCCCCTTCTTTGATCTGTCCCGCCTGTTTGCGCGCCAGGAAATTATCTAACGCATCTTTGAGCACTCCCGCCAAGTCCGTGCGACCCATCGGTTCGTTTTCTTGGAAAATTTGCGAAACTTTGGCCGAAGTGACATTATCGTAGCGTTTGAAACGGCTCGAAAACAGGTAAACGGTAATGCCGTCCGGGTCTATTTGCTCGCATTTCGCCGCTAGGGCAAAAGTAGACTCTTGTGCAGCTTGCCAGCGATTGGGACCGCCCGGGCGATCGACCATCATCATGCTGCCACTTTTATCAATAATTAAAGTGTAATCGCGATTTTCTAGCATAATGTGATATGTTTCCTCCTCTATTATTTTTATTGTGGCAATAGTCTAATTTGGCTGGGGTTCGGTTGGCACCCCCCGGCGATCGCCCCGAATACCGAACAGGTCAGAGTTTTGATGGGGGGTAAACCGCATCGAAGTGCGCCCCACCGGGTTCGATTCGGGTTCGATTTGGCGTCGAAAATGTAGCGACCCCAAATCGAACCCGGCTGGAGGATTAATCGACGATCGCATTCATCAGCACTTCCGTCAGGGTCATATCTCCCATATCGTCAATCGTCACCGTATCGACAATATCGAATTTCGCCCCCGCCCCTTGCAAGGCGTCGTCGAGTGCTTTGAGAAATTCCGTGGCTTGGCGATCGTTCCCCACTTGGATAAAGGAAATGGCGAGTTCTTCGTCGCGATCGATCTGGCGCGACGCTTCGACGATAACTTTCATGACCGCTTTGCGATCGTCCGGTTCGCCGTCGGTGATCGCTAAAATGGTCTCGCCGTTGGGTTTGGTCTGTCCCGCCGCTTTACGCTTGAAATAATCTTTGAGTGCGTCTTCGAGAACCCCCGCCAAATCGGTGCGTCCCGACGGTTCGTTTTCTTGGAAAACTTGCGAAACTTTCGCCGAAGTCACGTTATCGTAGCGTTTGAAGCGGCTGGAAAATAGATAAACGGTAATGCCGTCGGGATCGAACTCCTCACATTTGCGCGCCAAAGCTAGAGTGGATTCCTGGGCAGCTTGCCAGCGCGTCTGGCTTCCCGGTTGGTCGGCCACAGACATGCTACCGCTTTTGTCGATAATTAGAGTATAGTCACGATTTTCAAGCACGATCGCTTCTCCTAAACTATCTAGTGAGAGAGGGAAGGCTCAGGCGCATCCGGGCGCGCCTGAGCTTGCGAATTCGACTCCGATCGACGGGTCAATTTAGGCCGAGACTAACAGATCGGTTAAGGGGGTCCACCGGAATTGGCGATCGCCGCCCACTTCAACGGTGACTTTCACTTTGGGTTCGAGTTGCGGCAACTTGGTCAGATATTCGATTTCTTGGCGCGACAGCATCCCCCCTTCGAGAATCCACAGCACTAAGCCTTTGGAATTGGTGCTTAAGTGTTCGAGGTTGTAACTGACCATCGGCGGGACGAAATAGGTGCGGATTTCTTTTTTGCCCAAGTGAGGCGGACGGACGCCGTGAACCCCGGTCAGGTACATGGCCACGTCTCCGAGTCCTCTCGCCGTAATCGCCATCATGTCGTAGCCACTCGCACGCAGGCGTCGTTGATATCGCCCCTCGAATCCTCCTTCTAAAGGAACGTAGAGGGCTAGGGATCCGTGTTGTTCCAGATCGCGCATTAAGGGCTTACCTGTGGTAATCAAGGCCATAAAGTTTTAGTCCTCAAAGATCTGCTGCTATAAGGATTTGCGCTCGAGCGAGTTGAGTCCGGTTACCCTCGGGTTGGCTGTGAATGTCGAGGGGGAAAATTCTTCGATCCGGTTGCACTGATGCCCCCACCGTCTCCATCTGCCAGAAATGCTCGGGCGGACAGCCCGACTCGCTCAATTTCTGCAAAAGCTTCAAAAAGTATAACTTCCTCTTCCCCGTTCGGGCGATCGAATTCATCCCGCCGCGCCATCGGGCGATCGCCCGGAAATAATAAATTGCTCGGGAGTCTGGACAAGTGTCAACAGATTGTCTATAGTATTAAATTGTCGCCAAAAATGAGTCCAAGCTACTGACTTGAAAGAACTAACCTCTCTCGTAGAGGTGATGTCCGGGCTAGGCGCGATCGGCTCCCCGAACGGTGAAGGGAGATCGACCGTTTCCCAGCGCTACTGCAAGTTCAGAAAGGCCGAGCGACGAAGCCGTCGGAGCCACCGACGTCCTTAGTTCGAGCGCAGGTCTTCCCTAGCCTGTCGTTTGGTCTCATCAACGGATACTAAATTCAACCTCGTCAACCGAGACGCCGTTGGGTTTAAGTCCTCAGCGACAACAGGCAACGATAGAGCAATGGCTCTCCAATCGGGGAGTTTTGACGTCAGCCAACTCAATCCGTCAATCACTTCGAGACCGAGGTCTCTCATAAGAAGCGGGAGAAGGGTTCTCGGGAGGTTTGGCGTGCAAATTGCGATCGAAGCTATTGGATTTGCTCGACCTTCAGTCCGAGCGAATCCAATCGTACTGTAGTGCGTAAGTAGGAGAGACCATACACCCGTGTCTGTCGGTATTCTCGGCACTAAATTAGGCATGACCCAAGTGTTTGACGAAGATGGCAAAGCCATCCCCGTAACCGTCATTCAAGCCGGGCCATGCACGGTGACCCAAATCAAAACCAAAGAAACAGATGGCTACGAAGCCGTACAAATCGGTTACGGCGAAGTGTCCACCAAAGCCATCAACAAACCCGAACTCGGCCACCTGGTCAAGTCCAGCGCGCCTCCCCTGCGCCACTTGTGCGAGTATCGCCAAGATCCGAGCGACTTCGAGCTCGGCCAGCAGGTAGACGTGGGACACTTCGAGCCGGGTCAACTGGTGGACGTCAGTGGGAAAAGTATCGGTCGGGGGTTTGCCGGATATCAAAAACGGCATAACTTCAAACGCGGACCGATGTCTCACGGTTCTAAAAACCATCGCTTACCCGGTTCCACCGGAGCGGGAACCACCCCCGGGCGGGTTTATCCCGGCAAGCGCATGGCGGGTCGTCTCGGAGGCAAACAGGTAACCATCCGTAAATTGACCGTCGTTCGCATCGATACCGAGCGCAACTTGATCCTGGTTAAAGGTGCAGTTCCCGGTAAACCCGGTGCTTTGTTGAACATCAAACCCGCCAATATCGTGGGGGGAGCGTAACCGGAGAGTCAGGGAGAGGCGTTAGCACTGCCGCTTGCGCCGCAATCTAGAGGAACGATTCGCCTGACTCCTCAGATGTAACTGACCCATCAACGTTCAATAAGACACGGGAATAGAAAGACATGGTTAACTGTACAGTCAAAAATTGGGACGGCCAACAAGTCGGAGAAGCCAGCATCGAGTTGGCGGTAGCGAAAGAAGAAACGGCAGCACACGTCGTCCACCGGGCCGTGCGCCGTCAAATGTGCAACGCCCGTCAGGGGACGGCTTCGACCAAAACCCGATCGGAAGTCAGAGGCGGGGGTAGAAAACCCTGGCGTCAGAAAGGGACCGGACGGGCCCGCGCGGGTTCGATCCGATCGCCCTTATGGCGGGGTGGCGGTGTCATCTTCGGCCCCAAACCGAGAGATTACCGCATCAAAATGAACCGTAAAGAACGGCGGCTCGCCCTGAGAACGGCGCTGATGAGTCGGGCGGAAGCATTGGTCGTCGTCGAAGATTTTGGCAGCAAACTGTCGCGACCCAAAACCAAAGAGTTAATGGGCGCCCTGAATCGCTGGGGAGTGGAGCCCGGCGAGAAAGTCCTGCTGATCTTGTGCGAACGCGAGCAAAACATTTATTTATCCGCGCGCAACGTCCCCACAATCCGCATGGTCGGCGCTGACAAATTAAATGTTTACGACCTGCTCTTAGCCGACAAGATCGTCACCACCCCGGCGGGTCTAGAGAAAATTCAGGAGGTTTACAGTGACTAAACATGAAACTCGCGATCTCGCCGATCTGATCCTCCGTCCGATTCTCAGCGAAAAAGCAACGATTTTGATGGAGCAGAACAAATACATGTTTGACGTTCTGCCCAAAGCCACCAAACCTGAAATCAAGGCGGCGATCGAATATTTGTTCGACGTTAAAGTCACGAGCGTCAACACCCAACACCTGCCCCCGAAAAAGCGTAGAGTCGGTCGATTTGTCGGCTACAAAGCTCACTACAAACGGGCGATCGTCACCTTAGCCCCCGAAGATTCGTTGCAACCCGTCTTCTTCCCCGAAGTGTAGAGATCGGCTCGCTCCCTTGAGTCGAACCCGGGAACGCCCCGGGCGATCGGCATCAGACCGGGAAACTCACGCCAACGACAACTGTTACCGAGAATCTAAGCTATGGGCATCCGTTCTTATCGGCCATACACTCCAAGCACCCGCCAACACAGCGTTTCGGACTTTGCGGAAGTCACCCGCAACGACCCCGAAAAGTCCCTGACGACCTCCAAGCACCGCAAAAAAGGCCGCAACAACCGAGGCGTCATCACCTGTCGGCATCGTGGGGGCGGTCACAAACGTCTCTATAGAATTATCGACTTCCGGCGCGACAAGCGGGATATCCCGGCCAAAGTAGCGCAGATCGAATACGATCCCAACCGCAATGCTCGCATTGCCCTGCTGCATTACCAAGACGGCGAAAAACGCTACATCTTGCATCCGAACGGCCTGCAAGTCGGCAGCGAAGTGATCGCCGGACCCGAATCCCCCCTCGAAGTCGGGAACGCCTTACCCCTGGCCAACATTCCCCTCGGCACCAGCGTTCACAACGTCGAACTCGTTCCCGGAAAAGGCGGTCAGATCGTCCGTGCTGCCGGAACTAGCGCCCAAGTCGTCGCCAAAGAAGGCAACTTCGTCACCCTCAAGTTACCTTCCACGGAAGTTCGCCTGATCCGTCGCGAATGCTACGCCACCATCGGCCAAGTCGGCAATGCCGACCACCGCAATATCAGTCTCGGTAAAGCCGGGCGGACGCGCTGGAAAGGCCGTCGCCCGCAAGTCCGAGGCAGCGTGATGAACCCCGTCGATCACCCCCACGGTGGTGGGGAAGGGCGCGCCCCGATCGGCAGAAGTGGCCCGGTTACTCCTTGGGGTAAACCCGCATTGGGTGCCAAAACCCGCAAGAAACGCAAGCTCAGCGACGCTTACATCGTCCGCCGCCGCCGTCGTTCCTCGAAACGGGGTAAAGGCGGTCGCGATTCCTAAGCTCACGGGTCAGACCGACCCCGATCGCCTCTTACACAGGGTCGAGCAGGTCGCCCAGGCCAACTTTCCGGGGTCAGTCCGAATCGGCAACTCTATCAGTTATTCAGCCGCAACAGTTCTAAAACTATGGGTCGTTCTCTTAAAAAAGGTCCTTTCGTCGCCGACCATTTGCTGCGAAAGGTTGAAATTTTGAATGATAAAGGCGAAAAGCAAGTGATCAAAACTTGGTCGCGCGCTTCGACCATCATTCCTCAAATGGTGGGGCATACGATCGCCGTTCACAACGGACGCCAGCACGTTCCCATTTACATCAGCGAACAAATGGTCGGACATAAATTAGGCGAATTTGCGCCGACCCGAACCTTCCGGGGACATGCAAAAAGTGATAAAAAGTCCCGCCGCTAACTAAACGGTTGAGCGTCCTCCCCTCCCGACCTCGTGTAGGGAGTCCGGGACGAACAGCCCCAGGCCAAGGACACAGGAGAAAAGTATGGCGATTGATACCACCCAAGAAGTCAAAGCGATCGCGCGCTACGTTCCCATGTCTCCCTACAAGGTACGTCGCGTCCTCGATCAAATTCGCGGTCGTTCCTATCGCGAAGCCCTGATCTTGCTCGAATTCATGCCCTATCGCGCCTGCGACCCGATCCGCAAAACCCTGCGATCGGCAGCCGCCAACGCCGAACATAACGAGGGCTTAGATCCGGCAACGTTAATGGTTTCGACAGCATTTGCCGACCAAGGCCCGAGCTTGAAACGCTACCGCCCTCGCGCTCAAGGCCGCGCCTACATGATTCGCAAACCCACCTGTCACATTACCGTCGCCGTCGCTCCCGAACAAAGCGACAACTAAAGCGACCCCAGCCGGGAAGTCGCCGCACTTAATCAGTGAATTTCTAGAGGACGCACATCTGTGGGACAAAAAATTCATCCAATAGGCTTTCGCATCGGTGTAACCCAAGAGCATCGCTCTCGTTGGTTTGCCGACAGCAAACGCTATCCCGAAATCCTCCAAGAGGATTACGAGATTCGCGAATACGTCCGCAAAACCCTCAGCAACGCGGGCATTTCTGAAGTTCGCATCGAACGCAAAGCCGATCAAATCGATTTAGAAGTTCGCACCGCCCGTCCCGGCGTCGTCGTCGGTCGCGGTGGCACCGGAATCGAATCCTTGCGAACCGGACTCCAAGATCTGCTCGGCGGCAGCAACCGCCAAATTCGCATCAACGTCGTCGAAGTCGCCCGCGTCGATGCCGACGCCACCTTGATCGCCGAGTACATCGCCAGCCAACTCGAACGGCGGGTTTCCTTCCGTCGCGTCGTCCGCCAAGCGATCCAGCGCGCTCAAAAAGCAGGCGTTGAAGGCATTAAAGTCCAAGTGAGCGGTCGGCTCAACGGCGCCGAAATCGCCCGCACCGAATGGACCCGGGAAGGTCGAGTTCCCCTGCATACCCTGCGCGCGGATATCGATTATTCCTACCGCACCGCCCGGACGATTTACGGCATCCTCGGCGTCAAAGTGTGGATCTTCAAGGGAGAAATTATTCCCGGACAAGAAGAAATGCCCAACCCCGCCGTCGGCCAACCCCGCCGCCGTCAACAAAGACGCCGCCAGCAATTTGAAGACCGCTCGAACGATTCCTAACGGTTGAATCGTAGCGACGATCGACGAGCGACAGGCAACCTTTTGCCATTCAAGAGCCAACCGTAAGCAAATAAGGACAAAAAAGCAATCATGTTAAGTCCTAGAAGAACAAAATTCCGCAAACAACAACGCGGGCGGATGAGGGGTCTGGCTACCCGAGGCAACAAAATTAATTTTGGCGATTTTGCCCTGCAATCGACCGAGCCAGCCTGGATTACGTCGCGTCAAATCGAGGCCGGACGTCGGGCCATGACCCGCTACATCCGCCGGGGTGGGAAAATCTGGATTCGCGTTTTCCCCGACAAACCCGTGACCATGCGTCCGGCAGAAACCCGGATGGGTTCCGGGAAAGGATCCCCGGAATATTGGGTGGCGGTCGTCAAACCCGGTCGCATTCTGTTTGAGATCGGTGGGGTTCCCGAAGCCACCGCCCGGGAAGCCATGCGCTTGGCGGCTAACAAGCTGCCGATTAAAACGAAGTTCATCTCGCGCGAAGGGGAGCAATCGTAAATCATGTCTTTTCCCAAGATTTCTGAGGTCAGAGAACTCAGTGATGAAGCTTTGGCTGAAGAGATTGCATCGGTCAAGCGCGAGCTGTTCCAGTTGCGTCTCAAGAAAGCCACGGGTCAACTAGAAGGTACCCATCACTTCAAGCATCTCAAACACAAGTTGGCGCAAATGCTGACGGTAGAAGGTGAGAGACAAAGACAGGCCGCGTCTTCTTCCGAAGCCCCGTCAACGACCGAGTCAAAAGCAGAATAAGAGTAGGGTCACATGGCAGTAAAAGAAAGAGTCGGCGTCGTCGTCAGCGACAAGATGAATAAAACCGTCGTCGTTGCCGTTGAAAACCGTGCCGCCCACTCCAAGTACGGAAAAATCGTCGTTCGAACGAAGCGGTATAAAGCGCACGACGAAGACAATCAGTGTAAAGAGGGCGATCGCGTCCGCATCCAGGAAACTCGCCCCCTCAGCCGTACCAAACGCTGGAAAGTCATCGAGATTCTCACGAGCGCCGCCGAGGTCTAAGCAAAAGGGAGTAGGGAACGTGATTCAACAAGAATCGATGCTCAATGTTGCCGATAATAGCGGTGCAAAGCGCTTGCAATGCATTCGCGTCTTAGGAGGCAACCGTCGTTATGCAGGTGTTGGCGACATCGTGATCGCCGTCGTCAAAGATGCCATCCCCAACATGGCAATCAAAAAGTCCGATATCGTGCGTGCCGTGATCGTGAGGACTCGCAAAGGCTTGCGCCGCGAAAGTGGCATGAGTATTCGCTTTGACGACAACGCGGCAGTCATCATCAACCAAGATGGCAATCCTAGAGGAACCCGGGTATTTGGTCCGGTGGCTCGCGAACTGCGCGATAAAAACTTCACCAAAATTGTGTCCTTAGCTCCGGAGGTACTCTGATGCCTAAATATAAAAGTAGCAAAGGCAAACCGTCCGCCAGCTACAAAATGCACGTCAAACAGGGCGACACCGTGCAAGTGATTGCAGGTCGAGATAAAGGGAAAGTCGGCGAAATTCTCAAAGCTATTCCCAAGACCAGCAAGGTGATCGTTCAAGGAGTGAACGTTCGTACCCGCCACGTCAAACCCCGCCAAGAGGGAGAATCCGGTCGGATCGAAACTTTTGAAGCTCCCATCCACAGCTCGAACGTGATGCTGTATTCCACTAAAAAAGAGGTGGCCAGCCGGATTTGTTACACCTTCAACGACGAAGGTAAAAAAGTCCGAATGCTCAAGAAAACTGGGGAAATTATCGATTGATTTCCCGCCTCTTTTTCGGAAATTATCGGCCAAGCATTTATCGGCCAAGCTGCCCAATCTGGCACGTAATCCCTCGTATCAATTCCCTGACCAAGACCAGGGAACTAGGATGTAGTCTGTCATGACACAATCACTCAAATCTCTCTATCAAGAAACGATCGTTCCCAAGCTGATGGAACAATTCAACTATGAGAATATCCATCAGGTTCCCAAACTCGTAAAGGTTACGGTTAACCGAGGCTTGGGTGAAGCGTCGCAAAATGCGAAAGCGCTCGAATCCTCGATTAACGAAATCGCTACCATTACCGGACAAAAACCCGTGGTCACCCGCGCGAAAAAGGCGATCGCCGGGTTCAAGCTCCGCCAAGGAATGCCCGTAGGCGTGATGGTCACCCTCCGAGGGGATCGCATGTATTCCTTCCTGACCCGCCTCATCAACCTGGCTCTGCCTCGGATCCGCGACTTTCGTGGAGTGAGCCCCAAAAGCTTTGACGGTCGCGGGAATTACACCTTGGGTTTGCGAGAGCAATTGATCTTTCCGGAAATCGACTACGACGGCATCGATCAAATCCGTGGGATGGACATTACGATCGTCACCACCGCAAACACAGACGAAGAGGGCCGCGCCTTGCTCAAAGAAATGGGTATGCCGTTCTGGAATCGCTAGCAAGGTATTAAGGAGGAAATAATGGCGGCAAACGATACAATTGCAGACATGCTGACGCGCATCCGCAATGCCAGTCTGGCGCGGCATCAAACCACGCAAGTTCCATCGACTCGCATGACTCGCGCGATCGCCGAAGTGCTCAAAGCCGAAGGCTTTATTGGCGACTACGAAGAGACTGGCGAAGGCATCAAAAAAATGCTGGCGATCTCTTTGAAATACAAAGGGAAAAACCGACAGCCGATTATCACGGCGTTAAAACGAGTGAGCAAACCCGGATTGAGAGTGTACTCCAACCGGAAAGAACTCCCCCGAGTTTTAGGCGGTATTGGGATTGCGATCGTCTCGACGTCCTCGGGAATCATGACCGATAGAGAAGCCCGTCACAAGGGCATTGGTGGGGAAGTGCTTTGTTATGTCTGGTAATCGGCGAGTCCGTCGGTGACTCTCGATTTCAACCGGATCGGCGATCGCCCCAGCGCGATCCATCCCAGACCCAAGACAAATGACAAAGGAGCATTGTTATGTCGCGAATTGGCAAGCGCCCCATCCAAATTCCCAACAAAGTAGAAATCGCCGTTGACGGGCAACAAGTCTCGGTCAAAGGCCCGAAAGGCCAACTCTCCAGAGTCCTTCCCGCCGAAGTCATCGTCGAACTCGACGGCGAAATCCTCAGCGTTAAAAGACGCGACGAATCCCGCGTCGCCAGACAACGACACGGACTGAGCCGGACCTTAGTCGCCAACATGGTCGAAGGGGTTTCTCAAGGATTCCAAAAGCGCCTGCAAATCCAAGGCGTCGGTTACCGCGCCCAAGTCCAAGGTCGCAACTTAATTCTCAACGTCGGCTACAGCAAACCTGTTGAAATCAACCCCCCAGAAGGGATTGACGTGCGGGTCGAAAACAACACCGAAGTCATCGTGAGCGGCATCGACAAAGAAGTCGTCGGCAACACCGCCGCCAAGATTCGCGATGTTCGTCCGCCCGAACCTTACAAAGGTAAAGGCATTCGCTATGCAGGCGAGCAAGTCAGACGTAAAGCTGGGAAAGCAGGGAAAAAATAGACTATGAAGCTGACTCGAAAAGAATCGATCCGGCGTCGGCATCGCCGGGTACGTCGCAAGGTATTTGGCACCTCCGAACGGCCTCGCTTAGTCATCTTTCGATCCAACCAACATATTTACGCTCAAGTGATCGACGATACCAAGCATCACACCTTGGCTGCCGCCTCGACCTTGGACAGTGAACTCAGAGAAACCTTGAAATCCGGTGCCACCTGTGAAGCCTCTGCCGCCGTGGGCAAACTCGTCGCCCAGCGCGCCGTAGAACAAGGCATCCAAAAGGTCGTTTTCGATCGCGGCGGCAACCTCTACCACGGACGGGTCAAATCTTTAGCCGAAGCCGCGCGGGAAGCAGGGTTGGACTTCTAGGCGATCGCCGCCTACCGTCCGCACGCGAGCGCCACTCTCCAGAAGCGCGAGCGGCGGGAAGTCTCGCTCTCCACCCGCGTGGGGTGAAGGCACGAAGTCCGCAAGCACGACACCTGGCTAGAAGGGTCTTTTGCCAACCATCAGCCCTTCTCTCATCCCCTCGAGGGAGCGAACCACAGACGAAGGACAAAGGAAAAAAATTATGGCAGATCGTCGCAAAAAAACTAATCGCAATCGTGACAAAGACACGGATTGGCAAGAGCGGGTCGTCCAGATCCGCCGCGTCACCAAAGTCGTTAAAGGCGGTAAAAAACTCAGCTTCCGCGCCATTGTCGTCGTCGGTAACGAACGCGGCCAAGTCGGCGTCGGCGTCGGAAAAGCCGGAGACGTCATCAGTGCCGTTAAAAAAGGCGTAGCCGACGCCAAAAAGCACCTGGTCGAAGTTCCCATGAACCGCGCCAACTCCATTCCCCACCCCACGCAAGGTCAAGGGGGCGGCGCCAAAGTGATCGTGAGACCCGCCGCCCCAGGGACCGGGGTAATTGCCGGGGGCGCCGTGCGTACCGTCCTCGAACTCGCAGGCGTGCGTAACATCTTGGCCAAACAGCTCGGTTCGAGCAATCCGCTCAACAACGCCCGGGCGGCCATTAATGCCCTCGCCAGTCTGCGCCGCTTCTCCGAAGTGGCCGAAGAACGCGGCATTCCTATTGAAAAACTTTACGCTTAGAGCCTTGGAGCCCAAACTAAATTCCTCCAAAGCATTCACCCCTAGAGTCGTTCGCCAGACACCCTTGTAGAGATCGTCAGGTAGAAAATTATGAGATTAAATGATGCTGTACCCCAAAAGGGGTCCAAAAAGCGGCGGCGTCGCTTAGGTCGGGGCATTTCTGCAGGTCAAGGCGCCAGTTGCGGCAAGGGAATGCGCGGGCAGAAATCTCGTTCCGGCGGCAGCACCCGTCCCGGTTTTGAAGGCGGACAACTGCCTCTATACCGTCGGTTGCCCAAACTCAAGCACTTTACGGTCATCAATCGCAAACATTACACTACGATTAACGTAGGCCGGTTGGCATCTTTAGCCGCCAACAGCGAAGTCACCTTAGCTTCCTTGTTAGAAAACGGTCTCGTGACAACCGACGACGGGCCGCTCAAAATCTTAGGCGACGGCGAACTCAACGTGGCCCTCACGGTGAAAGCGGCTGCCTTTACCGCCAATGCCCGCCGCAAAATCGAGGCGGTCGGTGGGAGTTGTCACGTGCTAGATGCCAGCGCCAACCCGGAAAGTTAGAAAGCGCCCGTCGCTTTCACTTTGATTGATACGCCGCTGCAACTATTACGTAGAGGTACTCCTTAATGGTCGTTAGTCGAGACAAAGCGCCAACCCCTCAGGAGACTTTCATGCAGATGGCTCAAGCAGCTGGCCTTCGAGGTCGGCTGCTTCTGACCATTGGTATGCTGGTTTTGGTTCGTTTGGGAGTCTGGATCCCCGTACCGGGCATCGATCGCCAAGCCTTCCAAAACAACATCAACGACAGTCCCCTGATCGGTTTCTTAGATCTATTTTCTGGTGGGGGGTTGCGAGCCTTGGGGATTTTTGCCCTGGGGATCCTACCTTACATCAACGCCTCCATTATCATGCAGTTATTGACTGCGGCCCTTCCGAGTCTCGAAGACTTGCAAAAAAATGAAGGGGAAGCCGGACGGCGGAAAATTTCTCAAATCACCCGTTATGTCGCCCTGGCGTGGGCATTGCTCCAAAGTACGGGGATTGCCATTTGGGTGAGTGCTTTCGCCGAAACCCCCAATCCCGGTCTATTGTTTTACGCCGAAACCGCTCTCGCCCTCACCGCAGGCTCGATGTTCGTCATGTGGGTGTCGGAGTCGATCACCGAACGGGGCGTGGGGAACGGCGCGTCTTTATTGATTTTTGTCAATATCGTGGCGGTGTTGCCGAAATCTCTCGGAGATACGGTGACTCTGGCTCAAAGTGGCGATCGCGACATCATCGGTCGGGTCATTATCTTACTGCTCGTCTTTTTGATCACGATCGTCGGGATCGTGTTCGTGCAAGAAGGAAGCCGACGCATCCCTATTATTTCCGCTCGCCGTCAAGTCGGTCGCAAGCTCTATCGGGAACGCACCAGCTACCTCCCTTTACGCTTGAACCAAGGTGGTGTGATGCCGATTATCTTTGCATCGGCAGTGTTGATTTTGCCCGGTTCTTTAGCCCAATTTACGAATAACGACATTTTAATCTCCGTCGCTCAATATCTCAGCCCGAACGGTCCGACTCCTTGGGTGTACGTTGCTTTTTACCTGCTCTTGATTTTGTTTTTCAGCTATTTCTACGCCTCGTTGATTATCAACCCCGTAGATATGGCTCAAAATTTGAAAAAAATGGGAGCGAGTATTCCCGGAATCCGCCCCGGACGGGCGACGAGCGAGTATGTAGAACGAGTGCTCAACCGTTTGACTTTTTTAGGGGCAGTGTTCCTCGGTTTGGTGGCGATCGTGCCAACTGCCGTTGAAAGTGCCACCCGGGTTCCAACGTTTCGAGGCTTGGGGGCGACCTCTCTGCTCATTCTAGTCGGCGTGGCGATCGATACGGCCAAACAAATCCAAACTTACGTCATTTCGCAACGCTATGAAGGAATGGTGAAACAATAGTGACCCGATTAATTTTTTTAGGCCCGCCGGGAGCGGGTAAAGGAACCCAAGCCAAACAATTGGCGGATTTTTGCAAGATTCCCCATATTTCTACGGGGGATCTGTTGCGCGACGCGGTCGCCCGCCAAACGGAGTTGGGCAATCGAGCGAAAGGATATATGGATCGCGGCGAATTAGTGCCGGACGAGCTGTTGCTCGATATGGTTCGCGATCGCCTCGGTGAAGAAGACGCCCAAAATGGGTGGATCCTCGACGGCTTCCCTCGCAATGTCGCTCAGGCCGATTTTCTAGACAAGTTGCTCGCAGACATTCACCAGGAATGCGATTGCGCCGTCAATTTGGACGTTCCCGACTCGATTTTAATCGAACGGTTGTTGGGTCGCGGTCGCCAAGATGACAATGAGGAAACGATTCGCCGCCGTTTGGAAGTCTACCGCGAGCAAACCGCTCCGGTGATCGAGTATTACAGCCAGCACGATCTGCTCGTGTCTCTCGACGGCGATCGCGACGTCGAAGCGGTCACGGAATCTCTCAAACAAGCCGTCCTCTCTTAGGCGCTCGGCACGCTTCGAGCTGGGGCTTTCCCTAGGGGATTTACCCAGCTCCCACCTCCGACGGAGTTGGCGATCGCTGGCGTAACTCCCCCGGGGAATCGCAACTGCGTCGCCAGGTCTTTTTGCTAAGATCTGTTAAGAAGTCGCAGCCGAACGGCGCCCCCGGCGACTCTCAGCCCGGGTTCGCCCCTCAGAAAAAGACTTCTATTTTTTAAAGTTGTAGCACGAACGAGGTAAAAGTCACTTGGCTAAGCAAGATCTGATCGAAATGGAAGGTACGGTAACCGAATCCCTGCCTAATGCCATGTTCCGCGTCGATCTCGACAACGGATTTAACGTTCTCGCCCATATTTCCGGTAAAATTCGGCGGAACTATATCAAAATTTTACCCGGCGATCGCGTCAAAGTCGAACTGACCCCTTACGACTTAACTAAAGGTCGAATTACGTACCGATTGCGGAAAAAATAAACCCCTCCAGCCGCCAGCGATGAATATTAAAGCCCACTCATTTTGTCAGCTTGCAGAAAAATTGATATAATATGAAGTTTGTAGCGCTGCTCAAATCGGCATGAAAGTTAGAGCCTCTGTCAAGAAAATGTGCGAAAAATGCCGCGTCATCCGTCGGCGCGGTCGGGTAATGGTCATTTGTTCTAACCCGAAACACAAGCAACGTCAAGGTTAACCCCATCGGTCAGCACCTTGGCGTCGATCTCGAACTCCCGGGAGAACCCGGGTCGATTCGCTGCCTCGGAGTGCAGCGCGCCTCTGGCGAACGCGATCGTTCGACAGAAGCACCTTCAGATTAGCAACACGGATAAGGGAGTAAACAAGCGTGGCAAGGATTGCCGGAGTAGATCTACCTCGTGACAAGCGAGTTGAAATAGGTCTGCGTTACATCTACGGAATTGGGCCGACGAGAGCCAAAGAAATTATCGCTAAAACAGGTGTCAACCCCGACACCCGCGTTAAAGACCTCAGCGATGCCGACGTAGCCGCCCTCAGAGAAGCGGTAGAAACCAACTATCAGGTCGAAGGAGACCTGCGACGTTGGGAGACGATGAACATCAAACGCCTGATGGACATCGGCACCTACCGAGGACGCCGCCATCGTATGGGTCTGCCCGTTCGCGGACAGCGAACCCGCACCAATGCCAGAACCCGCCGGGGCGCCCGTCGAACCGTTGCCGGGAAAAAGAAAGCCCCTGGCAAGAAATAATCTGTTTGACAGGTATCGGTGGGCTGCGTCGAATCTCACGTCAAAGCCGACCGCTCCGAGCATTCAATTAACCACTCCGTCTAAGAGACCGATATGGCGCGACAACCCAACAAAAAAACTGGAGCACGCAAGCAAAAGCGGAATGTACCCAACGGGATTGGCTACATTCAGTCTACGTTCAACAACACGATCGTCACGATCGCCGATCCGAATGGCGAAGTGATCTCCTGGGCTTCAGCCGGATCGAGCGGCTTTAAAGGCGCCAAAAAAGGCACCCCCTTCGCCGCTCAAACCGCCGCCGAAAATGCGGCCCGTCGGGCAACCGACCAAGGAATGCGGCAAATTGAAGTCATGGTGAGCGGTCCGGGATCCGGTAGAGAAACCGCGATTCGCGCACTGCAAGCTGCTGGTTTAGAAATCACCCTGATTCGGGATATCACCCCCATTCCTCACAATGGCTGCCGTCCGCCAAAACGCCGTCGGGTCTAACGCATAGGAATGACGCAGGGCTGAGACCGCAGGTATCTTGAATCGAAAAACAAGGGTTTGGAGCGAACGAAAACGATCGCCAACAACTGCCCCCAGATACGAGGCTCGCCATTTTGACTCACCCCACATGGCGGTCAGATGGTTTCGAGTTCCCTCAGTCCTGTTCGATCGGGGGATCTAGTCAGCAGTAAACGAGGGAGGCTTTGATTGGCCTTCTAGCGATCGAGGAGAAGGGAGGTCACTCCGTGGCGCAGTTTCAGATTGAGTGTGTAGAATCCAACACCGAAAAAGACCAAGGTCAATACGGCAAATTTGTATTGGAGCCGTTAGAACGAGGTCAAGGCACCACTTTAGGCAACGCGCTGCGGCGCGTTCTCTTGTCTAACTTGGAAGGAACCGCAATTACGGCAGTCCGGATTGCTGGCGTGAATCACGAATTTGCGACCATCGAGGGCGTGAGGGAAGACGTTCTCGAAATTTTGTTGAATATGAAGGAAATAGTCCTCAAAAGCTATTCCTCTCAACCGCAAATCGGTCGATTGCTCGTCCAAGGTCCGGCCACCGTTCTGGCGGGGCAGTTCGACCTGCCTTCTGAAGTCGAGATCGTCGATCCCAATCAATACGTCGCCACCCTTTCCGAAGGGGCAACCCTAGAAATGGAATTTCGGATCGAGAAAGGGAAAGGATATCGTTCCGTCGAACGAGTCCGCGACGACGCGACCGCTTTGGACTTCCTCCAAATTGACGCGGTGTTCATGCCCGTTCGCAAAGTGAACTACACCGTAGAAGACGCTCGCGTCGGTGGCTCGTTGGAAAAAGACCGATTGATTGTAGAAATCTGGACTAACGGTTCGGTGACCCCGCAAGAGTCACTCAGCCAAGCGGCCAGCATTCTCGTCGATCTGTTCGTCCCGCTCAAAGATATTACCTTAGAGTCGATGGTTGACGAATCGACGGAGGATACCGATCCGACCAGCCAAATTCCCATCGAAGAGTTGCAGTTATCCGTAAGGGCTTACAACTGTCTCAAGCGCGCTCAAATTAACTCCGTCGCCGACTTACTCGACTACTCTCAAGAAGACTTACTTGAGATTAAAAACTTCGGTCAGAAGTCTGCGGAAGAAGTGATTGAAGCCCTACAAAAACGCTTGGGCATTACCTTACCTCAAGAAAAAACAGCCAAACCGAGCTAAGCGCCGCCGAAGCGCTCGGTGTAAAGTGCGAACCCGGCTTCGCCTTGGGTTGCACTTTATCAAAGCTTCGCGGCACATTTCGAGCTAGATATTTGCTCCTTGAAAATTGATAGTAAATAATTCATTATGCGTCACCGTTGTCGTGTACCTCAACTGAGCAAACCCGCCGATCAGCGTCGAGCCTTACTGCGATCGCTGACCACCGAATTGATCCGTCACGGTCGGATTACGACGACGAAAGTGCGGGCCAAAGCCGTGCGCTCGGAAGTCGAAAGAATTATCACCTTGGCCAAACAAGGAACCTTAGCCGCTCGACGTCGGGCCCTCGGTTACGTGTACGACAAGCAACTCGTACACGCCTTGTTCGAGCAAGTGGAAGCGCGTTACGGCAATCGTAACGGGGGCTACACCCGCATCATCCGCACCGTCAACCGACGGGGCGATAATGCCGAAATGGCAATTATCGAATTGGTCTAATTCCCCTTGCTGCGAAAATTGCGCGATCGCCGTCCTTTGTCCCCCATCGTCGAACCGTGGAGTTGCGCCGAAACTCAGCCGAAATCATGAACCAGGCCGTGCAGACAAAGGACAAACAGAGAATCGCTTTGGTGATTCAATACTTAGGGACTCATTTCTACGGGTGGCAACGGCAACCCGACCGCCGCACCGTACAAGCAGAAATCGAGACCGCTTTGTCAAACGTTCTCCACCACTCGGTCGTCGTCCACGCCGCCGGGAGAACCGACACCGGAGTTCATGCTGCCGCTCAAGTCGCCCACTTTGAAGCCAGCACGCCGATTCCGCCCCAGAAGTGGGCCGCGATTCTCAACAAATGGCTGCCGGAAGATATCGTCATTCGTGCTTCCGCAGCCGTCGCCGACGACTGGCACGCGCGATTTTCCGCAACGTGGCGGCGATATAGGTATACATTATACACAAACGCTCGTCCGAACCTGTTCGTCGCTCCGGTGTCTTGGCACTACTATCACGCCCCTCTCGACGTCGATCGCATCCAAGAAGCCCTCGACCCCTTACTCGGCACCCACCATCTGGCAGCGTTCCATCGCGCCAACTCCAGCCGTTCTCATTCCTGGGTGGACGTTCACGAAGCCCACTGCGATCGCGACGGCCCTGTGGTTTACATCGAAGTACAAGCCAACGCCTTCCTCTACGGCATGATGCGGCTGCTCGTGGGAATGCTCGTCGAAGTGGGGCGCGGAACCCTCTCTACAAGGGAGTTTGCCGAAATTTGGCGAAACGAGCGCCGGGAGCGCGTCAAATATGCCGCCCCTCCCCAAGGCTTGTGCTTGTTGGGCGTCGGCTATCCCGACTTTCCCTTTCCACGGGAAATTTGGGACCGCACCCTGCCCAAATACCATTTCGACCCCCCTACAGCCTCCCCCGTCGGGAGCGCTCGACCGGAAACCGCGATCGCGAGTAACTCACCTACCGACTAACCGACCATGAATAAAACATACGTCCCTCCCGTCGATTCCCTAGACCCCAAATGGTACGTCATCGATGCTGAAAACCAGCGTTTGGGGCGCTTGGCCAGCGAAATCGCCAAAATCCTCAGAGGGAAAAACAAACCCACCTACACCCCTCACATGGATACGGGCGACTTCGTCATCGTCGTCAACGCCGAAAAAATCCAAGTCACGGGTAAAAAACGCAGCCAAAAACTCTACCGCCGCCATTCGGGCCGTCCCGGTGGGATGAAAACCGAAACCTTCGCCCACCTGCAAAATCGCCTGCCCGAACGGATTGTCGAACAAGCCATCCGGGGAATGCTGCCCAAAAATGCCCTGGGCCGGAAACTGTTTACCAAACTCAAAGTGTACGCCGGACCGAACCATCCCCACCAAGCCCAACAACCCGAAACCTTAGAGATCGAAACCATTCCAGGAGGAAAAGCGTAATGCAACGAACCGATCGCAGCAATCAAGCCGTTTACTGGGGAACGGGCCGCCGGAAATCTTCGATCGCCCGCGTGCGCTTAGTTCCCGGAACGGGCCAACTCAAAATCAACAAATCTCCGGGAGAAGAATACCTGCAATTCAATCCCGCCTACATCTCCGCCGCCAAAGCCCCCCTCGAAACCCTCGGCTTGGAAAACGAATATGACATTCTCGTCAACGCCCACGGGGGCGGCTTGACCGGACAAGCCGAATCGATTCGCTTGGGCGTCGCCCGCGCCTTGTGCGAACTCGATCCCGACAATCGGCGACCGTTAAAAATCGAAGGATACCTCACCCGGGATCCTCGTGCCAAAGAGCGGAAAAAATACGGTTTGCGTAAAGCCCGCAAAGCCCCTCAATTCTCCAAGCGCTAATCCCCCTCGCGGCCTTCTGCGAGTCCTTTGTCCGTCGTGGCGATCGCGAGCCAGTGCAGCTTGAAAAGACAGCCTCGACCGGAACGGGGGACTCGTGCGATCGCCCGCGAATCGGGCTGGGAAAACGCTAAAATTGAAAATACCACCACCGTAGCGAGAATCAATAACCATGCCTAAAGCCGATATTCACCCCGAGTGGTACCCCGAAGCCAAAGTCTACTGCAACGGCGAATTCGTGATGACCGTCGGTTCTACCCAACCGGAAATTCACGTCGATGTTTGGTCCGGCAACCATCCCTTCTATACCGGAACCCAAAAAATTATCGATACCGAAGGGCGGGTCGAACGCTTCATGCGCAAATACGGCATGTCCGACACTCAGTCGAAGAAATAGCAGAGTTGAGTCCGGAGGTGGGCGGGTCGCCAACGTCCGCAACCGTCGCCGAACGCCTTCGCGTTCGTCCGACGCGCGCCGTTCGATTCGCCAGATGTCATCTCTAACCCTATCGAGCAACTCTTCTGATTCTTTAACTGAGCGATCGCTGACCTATGGCTGAAACTTATCTGCTAGAGAAACTCAAATCCGTCGAGCAAACCTTCAACGAATTGACTCGACGGCTGGCCGATCCCGACATCGCCACCGACCCGAACGAATTTCAGAAAGTGGCGAAAGCCCGTTCGTCCTTGGAAGAAGTCGTCACCACCTTCGAGACTTGGAAAAAGACCCAAGAAGAACTCAAAGGCGCCCGCCAAGTCCTCAAAGAAGCCAATGCCGATCCCGACCTTCAAGAAATGGCCGCTCAGGAAGTGAGCGAACTGGAGGAGGCGATCGAAAAACTCGAAGTCCGGCTCACCATCCTCCTCTTACCGCGCGATCCCAACGACGATAAAAACATCATGTTGGAAATCCGCGCCGGAACCGGAGGCGACGAAGCGAGTATTTGGGCGGGGGACTTGGTGCGGATGTATTCCCGCTACGCGGAAGGCCAAGGGTGGCGGGTCAAATTACTCAGCGAGTCTCTAGCAGATATGGGCGGCTTCAAAGAAGCCATCCTCGAAATTCAAGGGGAACAAGTTTACAGCAAATTAAAATTTGAAGCCGGAGTCCACCGCGTGCAGCGCGTTCCGGTCACCGAAGCCGGGGGTCGGGTTCACACCTCTACCGCCACCGTCGCGGTGATGCCGGAAGTGGATGACGTCGAAGTGGAAATCGATCCGAAAGATATCGATATTTCCACGGCGCGATCCGGCGGGGCGGGCGGTCAAAACGTCAACAAGGTAGAAACCGCCGTCGATTTATTCCACAAACCCACCGGAATCCGGATTTTCTGTACGGAAGAGCGATCGCAACTGCAAAACCGAGAACGGGCGATGCAGATTTTGCGAGCTAAATTGTACGAAATTAAACTGCGCGAACAACAAGAAGCGGTAACCTCGATGCGTCGTTCCCAGGTCGGAACCGGGGCGCGATCGGAGAAAATCCGCACCTACAATTACAAAGACAACCGAGTGACCGATCATCGTTTGGGGCAGAACTTCACCCTGACCTCGGTTTTAGAAGGAGACATCGAGCCGATGGTGCAAGCTTGTATCGGCCAAGATCAGCAAGAAAGGCTGGCTGAATTAGCGGCTTCCACGTCGATGCCGACATCGGTCTAGTCTCTGCAAATATTCATACTCCGTTGTTCCATTCTCGGACAAGTTGCAAAAGCGAGACCTCGATGCTCGCTTTTTTGCTTTTTAGGTTTCCTCATTTGTCGCCTGCAGACGATAATAATTTTTCTGAAGTAATTTAATCGAATTTTGAGCGATTCAGTATGATGGAAGGCGTATTGCCGACCTTCTATCCAGTCGAACGAAGATTAGCGTAATTCAAGCAGTATCGGGAAGGCGATCGCACCGTTGACGGGAGTCAGGAGATCATGAATGTATGGGGTGGGAGTTTGTCTCCGGATCTCTATCGCGGATTTCAACGAGTGTTGATCGTTCAAAATCGAATCGAGACGGCGTTGGAAGTCGGCGAACAAGGACGAATTAAGGCTTTCGAGCAGTGGCTGGACAGTCACGAATGTCGCGCGACGGGCTTCGCAGAGCCGATCGCCTCGCCGAATATCCGGGCGATCGCGCAAATGGCGGCTCGCACGCAGACGACCTTAATTGAGTATTCCTTAGTTTACGATTACGACTTATTCAATCAAAACCCGTGGATCGATAAAGGGTTCGATCGCCTCTACGGTTACGCCACCGAACTCTATATCTGGGTCGTGCCTCCCCAAGGAAAAGTCCAGTTTCGCCGGATTTACTTGGAAAAAATCTATCAAGAATACGGGGTCTCCCTCGCCGGACTGGTTCGCAACTTACGAAAGGCGATCGCCCGCCAATGCGACCCCAGTCGTATTGACGACGAGGGCAAAACCGGGTTAGACCTCCCCGACCTGCTGGCGATCCTCTATCAAATTTTAATCGAGCCGATCGCCCCATGGTTGCCCGACGATCCGAGCCGACGGGTGAGCGTCATTCCCCAAGATTTTCTCTTTTTAGTTCCCTTTGCGGCCCTGACCGATCGCCAGGGACGGCCTTTAATCGAAAAACATACCTTGTTGTTGGCACCCGCGATCGAAACCTTGGGTTTGCCCCAAGCCCCAGGGCGATCGCCCCAACCCACGCGATCGCGTTGTGCCTTAGTCGTCGGTTCCGTAAACATGCCCCGAGTCGTACTGGAGTTTGGCGAACCGCCGTTGCAATTGCCCCCACTGCGCGACAGCGAAACCGAAGCCCTCGCGATCGCCGATTTTTTAAACGTCGAAGCGTTCGCAGGCGATCGCGCCACCAAAAACGCCGTCTTGCAACAGTGGCCCGACGCGGCGATCGTCCATTTGGCAACCCCCGTATTTGTCGAAGATACCCAAGGGTTGAGCGAGACGATCGCCCTTTCTCCAGATCGCCGACATAATGGCTTGTGCCGGATTTGGGAACTGTTCGCACCGACGCCGGGATCGACACGTGGCAGGGACAATCCGGAACTGCTCGTGTTAAGCGGCTGCGATCCCAAACCCGGGCGCCTGCAAGGCCATCACTTTTTCTGGTTGTGTTGGAGTGCGATCGCCGCCGGAATCCCCAGTTTGCTGTTGTCCTCCTGGCGACCGCCCCAGGGCAGTACCACCCCCTTGCTCCTCGATTTTTATCGAGAGTGGCAGAGCGCGGGAGATCGGGCGATCGCCTTGCGTCTCGCCTCCCTCGCCGCCAGGGAACGCAACGCCGACCTCGCCCATTGGGCCGCCTTCGTCTTGGTGGAATCCGCCAACGGCGGCGATTGTACAAAGTAGACGCTGCGAGATCGACCCGATTAAGCCTTGCTCTGGCCGCGATAGGCTTTCATCGGTTCTTGAATTAAGCGGATGTATAAATGTCGGAACGTCGATTTGAGGACGCGGGGCAGGCCGAAATCGATCGGAACCAGGGCTTCCGGTAATTTCCAATCCTCGATCCTCACGTCAACGGGTCTCAAGTGAGGAAAGGCGATCGCGTCGAGTTCCGGACATAAACCCAACCGCAGAGAGGCCGCCGCCGTCGGCACGATCGCCGGATCGACATTGAGAACCTCCAAGAGGGCGCGATCGCAGGCAAATACATCGTCAGAGGCCGCTAAAATGCCCAAATCGCGCGGTTCCCCGCCACTCGGACCGTTTCCCTCGTGGCCGACGATCCCATCGACAATCGTCAAATTCGGGGCGATCGTCCGCGCCGTTTCCACCAACATTTCTCCGAAGCGGTCTACATCTTTCCCCGCCTCCATGTGCCACCACGCTTTCATTTTGCCCGGAACGCAGCCGAACAGATTTTTGACCCCCAACGTCATCGTCAGTTGCACGTGAGATTTGACTTTGGGTAAATTAATCACGACATCCGCTTCCATTGTTTCTTTAGACAGTAACAAGTGGTCGAAGCGATCGCCTAACGTTTGATAGCGCTTCCCTTTGAACTCCACAATCGGCAACTTCAACGCCTCGACGAGTTCCCCGTATCCGTTCGCATTGGCCACCCCGCGCGCGCTGCCAAAGGCGGGACTGTCTCCTAAAAACGGATCGCCCCCCGCATCCCGCACCATTTGCGCCACACAAGCGACGATTTCGGGACGGGTGACGCATTCCTTCGTCGGACGGGAACCCGTGAGTAAATTGGGTTTGAGTAAAACGCGATCGCCCGGTTTGACAAAGCCCTCCATCCCTCCCCAGGGATCGAGCATCTGAGCGATCGTTTGTTTTAATAACTGAGGTTCGTAACTGCGCGATCGCACTAAACTGACTTGAGCCATTATTTGAAAATAAAATCACTTCTGATGTTGAGTTATAGCAATTTTCTCGTCATCTTAGCCAGTCGCGCGGATGCGCGATCGCCTCGTTTGCAAGTTTTTCCCAAGGATGACCCCTTAAAAAAACTCGATCTCGTCTGATTGTGAAACCGAGTAATAAGAGGATTTTTCAATCGAATTGTTAGATATTTTATCCCTTTAAATCCGGTAAGCCGTTCGCCTTCGAGACGAGGAAATTATTTCGACCTGTCGGGAATGCGAGCATCTCGATCGCTTTTGCAGCATCCCATTTAGGCGATCGAGCGATCGATTATCTAACAAATGGTTCTCTCGAAAACTTGAGAAGGGCGATCGCCTTCGACCGCCTTACTATTGAGCGATCGCCAATCCTAGACAACGATTGATAGCCATCCTAAATCAGTTGAAACAAGAAGCACACAGACTAAAAACCCGATTCTTCATAAGGTAAACTCCCGGTTCCGTGGGTAGATTCAGTATTTCCACCGAAATGACGGGTTGAGGGAGTCAGTCAGGCAAAAATTAAATTTCACAACTCAAATAGGATAGCTCTTTTACGGTGTTTACTCCCTCCTCGTTCGAGCTTCAAGTTTGAATTCCCAAGCGTCCCTTTGCTCCGCGTTGCAGAGTTGTAACCCGCTCTGCATTTGAGAAAGTTCCTGACACTTGATACTGAGTAATCGGCGGTTTAATTTCAATCTTTGTAATTTTACTCATGCAGACAATCACCGTATTGTCCATCAAATGAAAAATCGCCCAACCCTGACCTAAAAGATCGTTTAATTGAACTTGAAACTGTTGGGGAGATAGAGGAACCTTAAAAGAATCGTGATGGCCGTCATCATAATAAAAAGTTACCTCCGTCACTTCCGGTTCGGTTTGCATCGAAGCAAACGATCCTCTAACCATATCCAAACTCCTGAATTCATCTAATTAGAAACTACCCGCTTCGACAGGTAAAGCGATCGCCCTGTAGTTCTGGGTTAACTTTAGCTCAGTTCCCGGGAGCGAGCTTGCGCCGATCCGGGTAAAGCGCTCATTTTTTGCAAATCTAAGACTTGAGCTAATTGTTCTTCACTCATCAGTCCTTTTTCTAACACGAGTTGCCGCAGAGACTTACCCGTTTCTAAAGATTCTTTAGCGATAGCTGCCGCGTTGAGATAGCCGATATGAGGATTGAGGGCCGTCACCAAGGCGAGACTGCCTTCTGCATATTCCGCACAGCGATCGCCCTTCGCCGTAATGCCCTTCAAACAGCGTTCCGTCAGGGCAGCGATCGTGTGGCCGAGGATTTCGATGCTGTGGATTAAATCATAAGCGATTAACGGCATCATCACATTGAGTTCGAGTTGTCCCGCTTGCGCCGCCAGGGCGATCGCGCTATCGTAGCCCATGACTTGAAAGCAGACCATCGAAGTCATTTCCGCCATCACCGGATTGTATTTTCCCGGCATGATCGACGATCCCGGTTGAACTGGGGGCAGTTGAATTTCCTTCAAGCCCGTTTTCGGACCCGAATCCATCAGGCGCAAGTCGTGGGAGAGTTTAATTAAATCTTGGGCTAAATTGCGTAAAGCGCCAGAAACGCCGACAAACGGGGCCATACTTTGCATCGCCGCCATGTAGTGCAAAGCGGGTTCTAACGGCAGTTGAATTAACTCCGAAAGCACTTGGGCGACGCGGGTGTAATATTGCGGATGGGTATTCAATCCAGTTCCCGTGGCGCTACCGCCGAGTCCGATAACGGTGAGGTCCTTGGCGGCGTTTTCGATCCGAATCAAGTGATCGGTGAGGATTTGAGCCCAGGCGCCGAACGTCTCGCCGAGGCGGACCGGGACCGCATCTTGCATGTGAGTGCGACCGGATTTGACGATATCTTTAAATTCAATCGCTTTATCGTCCAAAGCGGCGATCGCCTCGGACAGAGCCGGGTAAAAATGGTGTTCGAGGGCTAACAAGCCGCCTACCCGGATCGCCGTCGGGATCGTGTCGTTGGTAGACTGGCCGAAGTTGACGTGATCGTTGGGGCTGACGCGGCTGTAATTCCCTTTGCGATCGCCCAACAATTCTAAAGCGCGATTGGCCAAAACTTCGTTAACATTCATGTGGTGAGACGTCCCCGCCCCCGCTTGATAGACATCGACCACGAACTGATCGCGCCATTGTCCTTGCAGGATTTCGTCCGCCGCCCGCACGATCGCCTCGGCAATCTCCGACGGGATACAACCGAGTTCGGCATTGGTCAAAGCGGTAGCTTTTTTGATTAAAACGCAAGCATCGACATAAGTGGGTAGGGGTTTGAGTCCGCTAATCGGGAAATTCTCGATCGCCCGTAAAGTTTGAATCCCGTAATAAGCATCGGCGGGGATTTGCAGTTCCCCCATCGAGTCGCGTTCGGTTCGATAATCTCGGTTCGTTGGCTCGCTCATGACTGTTTTTCTTAAGCGGATGACGGTTCTCCATCTTCGCACGAGAACTCGAACGAAAGGGGTTTGGGCGCAGTATCCTGATGAGTAGGAACCACTTGAATTCGGGTTAGCTCACCCCGGGAGTCGAAGATCGTGAACGAACTGACGACCAATTACCAGCGCACTTTGGAGTCTCGACCGGATAATTACTGGGATTGCTACCAGCAAGGGAATCAGTTGAGAGATGGGGGGCATTACCACGAAGCGTTAGGATATTATGACAAAGCCCTAGAATATCAACCGCAAGATTATTGGGCGTGGTATCAGATCGGCAACGTCTTGGGAGATTTAGGGCGTTACGAAGAAGCGATCGCCAGTTTCGAGCGAGCTTTAGCCGCCAGACCGGGAGATTATTGGGTTTACTATCAAATTGGCATCATGCTCGACCAGAGCGATCGCCCGGAAGAAGCGATCGTCAGTTACGATCGCGCTTTAGATATCCGACCGGACGATTACTGGAGCTGGTATCGTCGTGCGGGCGCCTTGCGCGAGGCGGGATGGCTCGACGAGGCGATCGCCAGTTACGACCGCGCCCTCGAAATCCGCCCGGGAGACGATTGGGCCTGGTACCGTCGCGGCGAGACCTTAGAGCAGATGCGCCGTTACGACGAAGCCCTGAGTAGTTACCGACGAGTGTTAGGAATTGACCCGGAGGACGCCACGGTTTGGTACCGTTACGGGCGCGTCCTCGATTTACTCGGCGACGCCGAAGGGGCGATCGCCGCTTACGACCGCGCCATCGAGATCGACGCCGAAGACGAGCGGATTTGGTACGATCGCGCGATCGCCCTGAGCGACTTAGAGCGCTGGACCGAAGCCCTCGCCAGTTACGACGAAGCCCTCGACCTCAACGGCGAACGGGAGTGGAGTTGGTATCAACGGGGGCAGGTGTTGCAGCAATTGGGGCATCACGACGAGGCGATCGCCAGTTACGACCGCGCGATCGCCCTTCAGTCCCAGAAAACGTCTGATGGCGACCAATACAGCTATTTAAACCGTTGGCTATGGCACGCTCGCGCCGTGGCCCTGGGGGACGCCGGACGCCATCAGGAAGCGCAAGCCGACTTCGAGCGGGCGATCGCCTTCGAGCCCGAAGAGGGGGAACTCTGGTACGACCGCAGTCGCTGTTATTTAGAACAGGGAGACCGAGAGCAGGCGATCGATAGTTTGGAACGCGCCTTGCACGCTCGACGGGCGATCGCCCGCGATCGCCTGGCCGATCCCGCATGGGCCGTCCTCCAGGGCGATCCGCGCTTTCAAGCCTTGATGTAGGGCGACAGAGCGAGACCGGGGCGATCGCCGTCTGCGCCGGAACACTTATACAATCCTCCGTCAGCGCTCCCTCGGAGGCGATCGCAGCGCCAAGCCAACAGAAAGCGGCACGAGATGGCAAACTATAACCTAGAAGATTCTATCTATCGACTCCCCAATCGTGCCAACCTCGGAAAATAACGAACCCTTACTGGCTCAATTGCAACAGCGCCTACGCGAAATCGCCGATTTAGAAGGAGCTGCGGCGGTATTGAACTGGGATCGAGTGACCTACATGCCTCCCGGCGGTGCCAGCGCGCGCGCGCGGCAGTTGGCTACCCTGAGACAATTGGCCCACGCTAAATTTACCGATCCGAAAATAGGCGAACTGCTCGAAGGGTTGGAACTCGAATACCGCGATCGCCCCTACGACAGCGACGAAGCCAGTTTGATCCGGATCGTGCGGCGGGACTACGATCGCGCCGTCCGCATTCCCGCCGCCTTCCTCGCCGAATTTTCCCAACATCGGGCCACCTGTTACGAAGCCTGGGCCAAAGCGCGCCAAGCCGACGATTTTGAGATCGTCCGACCCTATTTAGAAAAAACATTAGAACTGAGCCGGGAACGGGCAAGTTTCTTCCCAGAGAGCGACCATATTGCCGATTCGGCGATCCAGAGTGCCGATTACGGTTACACCGTCGCCGAATTGAAACCGTTATTCGAGCAATTGCGATCGCAGTTAGTGCCGATTGTCGAGGCGATCGGCGATCGTCGTGAAATTGACGACTCCTGCTTGCACCAACACTTTCCCGAAGAGCGTCAATTGCTGTTTTGCCATCGCGCGATCGCCCGGATGGGATACGACTTCAGCCGGGGACGCCAGGATAAAACCCTGCACCCGTTCATGACGAAATTTTCCCTCGGCGACGTTCGCATCACCACCCGCGTTTACGAATCCCATCTCGGACAAGCTTTGTTTAGCAGCATCCACGAAGCCGGACACGCCTTATACGAACAAGGGATTAGCGAAGCTTTTGAAGCTAGTCCCCTCGGTCGCGGGGCTTCCAGTGGATTGCACGAAAGCCAGTCCCGCTTGTGGGAGAACATCGTCGCTCGCAGTCGGGGATTTTGGGAATATTTTTACAATCAATTGCAAGGTGTCTTTCTGTCCCAACTCGGACAGATTTCCACTGAAAAATTCTATCGCGCCATCAATAAAGTCCGGCGATCGCTCATCCGTACCGACGCCGACGAAGTGACTTATAACCTGCACGTCGCCATTCGTTTCGATCTCGAACTCGCCCTGCTCGAAGGGAAATTGAGCATTCGCGACCTTCCCGAAGCGTGGCGGGAACGCTATCGCCAAGACCTCGGGATCGTCCCCGACAGCGATCGCGACGGCGTACTGCAAGACGTTCATTGGTACGACGGGGCGATCGGAGGCCGATTCCAAAGTTATACCCTGGGAAATTTGATGAGCGTGCAATTTTATCAACAGGCGATCGCAGAAGATCCAGAAATTCCCGTCGATATCGAACGCGGTAACTTGCAAACCCTACACCAGTGGCTCAAACGCAATATTTACCGTCACGGCAGTAAATACACCGCCAACGAATGTCTCCAGCGCGTCACGGGTCAATCGCTCAGTGTAGACCCCTTTATTGATTACATCCGAGAGAAATACGGAGATTTGTACGGCCTTTCGTAAGATGCATCGTTCGGTAAAATGAGTTCGATCGCCCGAGTCGGCTGTAGTTGAGCGATCGCTACAATTAAAAAGCCGAACCCAAAACGATCGAACAAAGAAATTTTAAGCGAGGCTTCATGTCCGAATTGATCAAATCCGTTCTCAAATGTGACGAAAAAAGTGATTTGCGGCAATTTGCCAGCGAATTACGCAGTTCCGAGAAGCGCTATCTCCTCCGTAACGATATCGAGCGAGCCTTCGCCGAATATTGCGAAGAACATCAAAAACCCTCCTATTTTTACCACTCCTCCTATCTCGGAAAACTCCTCTACTACACCCAAGAGATGATCTTGGAAGACGAAAGCATCTGCATGATCGTCCGTCCCAAGATCGCCTCCCAAGAAGTCTATCGGATTGGCGAAGATCTCACCGTCGAATCGATGACCGTCCAAGATTTGCTCGACCTGCGCGATCGTTTCGTAGACCGCCACCATCCCAGCGAAGGCGACGTCCTCGAACTCGACTTCCAACCCTTCTACGACTACTCCCCCACCATCCGCGATCCGAAAAATATCGGCAAAGGCGTCCAATTCCTCAACCGCTACCTGTCGAGTAAACTCTTCCAAGACCCCCGCCAGTGGCTGGAAATGCTCTTTGAATTTCTCAGCCTCCATTCCTACAACGGCTTACAGCTTTTGATCAACGAACGGATCAAAAACCGCCGCGAACTCTCCGAACGAGTCAAAGAAGCCATCGGCTTCGTCTCCCAACGCCCCGACGACGAACCCTTTGACAACTTCCGGTTCGACCTTCAAGCGATCGGATTTGAACCCGGTTGGGGCAACACCGCCGTTCGCGTTCGCGAAACCCTCGACATTCTCGACGAACTGATCGACTCCCCCGACGATGCCGTCTTGGAATCCTTCATTTCTCGGATTCCGATGATTTTCCGCGTCGTTTTAATCTCCGTCCACGGTTGGTTCGGTCAAGAAGGCGTCCTCGGTCGTCCCGACACGGGGGGTCAAGTCGTCTACGTCCTCGACCAAGCCCGCAGCCTCGAAAAACGCCTCCAACAAGAATTTCACGAGCAAGGCTTAGACGTTCTCGGCGTCCATCCTAAAGTCATCATCCTCAGCCGCTTGATCCCCGAAGCCGAAGGAACCCGGTGTGACGAACGACTCGAAAAAGTTCGCGGTACCGATAACGGCTGGATTTTGCGCGTTCCCTTCCGCGAATTCAACCCCCACGTCACCCAAAAATGGGTCTCTCGCTTCGAGATTTGGCCTTACCTCGAAACCTTCGTCATCGACGCCGAAACCGAGCTACTTGCCGAATTTCAAGGGAAACCCGACCTGATTATCGGTAACTATTCCGACGGAAACTTGGTCGCCTTCCTCATGGCCCGACGTCTCAACGTCACCCAATGTAATATCGCTCACGCCCTCGAAAAATCCAAGTACCTGTTTAGTAACCTCTACTGGCAAGACCTGGAAAATCAATATCATTTCTCCCTCCAGTTCACCGCCGACTTAATCGCCATGAATGCGGCGAACTTCGTGATTAGCAGTACCTATCAGGAAATTGTCGGTACCCCCGACAGCATCGGTCAATACGAATCCTACGCCTGTTTCACCATGCCCGATCTCTATCACGTCGTTAACGGGATCGAGCTATTTTCGCCTAAATTTAATGTCGTTCCTCCCGGGGTAAATGAAGCCGTTTATTTCCCTTACAAGCGCAAAGAAGACCGCATTCCCGCCAATGCGGAGCGCCTCGAAGAAATGCTCTTTACTTTGGACGACCCCTCCCAAATTTTCGGCAATCTCGACGATCCTAGCAAGCGCCCGATCTTCTCAATGGCTCGCTTGGATCGGATTAAAAATCTCACCGGACTCGCCGAATGTTTCGGCCAAAGTCCCGAACTGCAAGAGCGCTGCAATCTGATTTTGATCGCCGGAAAATTACGCACTGAGGATTCGACAGACTCGGAAGAAGTTGCGGAAATTGAGAAACTTTACCACATTATCGACCAATACGAACTGCAAGGAAAAGTTCGCTGGCTCGGCGTGCGTTTGCCGAAAGCCGATTCTGGCGAGATTTATCGCGTGATTGCCGATCGCAAAGGCGTTTTCGTCCAACCTGCTCTGTTTGAAGCCTTCGGTTTGACGATCTTAGAAGCTATGGTTTCTGGGTTGCCTACCTTCGCCACTCAATTCGGTGGACCGTTGGAAATTATTCAAGATCGGGTTAATGGTTTCTATATCAATCCCACGAACTTGGAAGAAACCGCCGACAAAATCCTCAAATTTGTCTCTAAGTGTGACGAACATCCCCACTATTGGGAAGAAGTTTCCGAACGGGCAATGGAACGGGTTTACAGCGCCTACACGTGGAAAATTCACACGACCCGTTTGCTCTCTCTCGCGAAGATTTACGGTTTTTGGAATTATACCTCCAAAGAAAATCGTGCGGATTTGCTTCGCTATCTTGAAGCGCTGTTCTATCTTATTTTTAAACCCCGGGCTCAAGGGTTGTTACAAGCCCATTACCAACGTTAAACGTTAAATGTCAGGGCATCTCGTCACTTTCATGTCCTGGGGGAAGAGTTGCTTGTAAAGTATCTACAATTAAGGATATTGTCTAGCTTTTTTCGGTGGAGAAAGATACAGTCTTTCTCCCCCCCAGGATCTTCACCGGAAGCGATCGCTTTTTTAATTGTCATGAAGTGCTACACCCTCATCGGTCATGCTCTCTCATGGGGCAATTAGTTAATCTAGATGGGAATCGGAGAGCCTGCAACGATCTAAAGTGATATATTGCCCCAGTTGGCAAATATCTCGTTAATTTAGATAATGAAATAAAAAGCTTACCTGCTATTTTAATTTTAAACAATTTTCCCAATCCTTTTAAATTTACCTCGATCTCACTTTCCAGATAGAGCGATCGCCACTCTCAATCACAATTTCTGAAAATTGTAACCTTGGATACATTCGACCGTTCGATCGGTTTAAAAAATTATCGTGCGCGAGACTTCGACCTTTGATTGAACCAAAATCATTAAATTTAACCCTAAAAATAGGATCTATCGGCAATTCTCCAAAGCAACGATCGATTTTTCTAGCATTGTGGGTATAATCCACCTCAAACCAGTCTTCTGACCCGATCCAATTTCCCGAAGCACAAAACAGGCAAGTTGAAGCAAGAATGTTTTTGATAACAATTACGTACTCACCTTTAACCCGGACGATCCCGACCAACCCATCCCAAAGCAAGCCCCTCTTATCGCATCCCGATTGAGAACTAATACTGCTTTAAAGCAATATAGAAATCTAGCGGGATCTAAGTGGGATCTATTAAGTTGCGGAATTCGCACTTCGGCGATCGCCTGCGCTTTGCAAGATCCGAACCTGCCGTGCGATCTCGTGGCGATCGCTAAATATTGCTCGCTCAGGCAAACAGCAGGTAAGCTTTATGAGCGTTTGGGGAATCGCCCGATCGCCGGAAAAAAGGAACTTATAAACGACAATAACGACAACCAAAATTTATGACAATCGGTGCCAAATCCCGAGTCCCGAGCTAAATCGAGGGAGTTATCGGTCTACAATTCACTCAACCGAAAGATTTGGGGCGATCGCCACTTCAGCAGCCTACCCAACCCTTGGGTATTCACCCTGAAGTAACCGACCCGAGTTTCCCCGCCAACTTCCCCGTATTCTCCCCCGTCAGGTGCATCTCAATCGTTTGCGAAACCCCTCGCGAATAACCACCGACGGACATCACGAGGAAACCGAATCTTCGACAAGTGAATTTGCACGCACTGAGATCCTCACACACCCGCTCTCAACTTGACGATTCTGCAAATTAGGAGATTCAAAACATGCCAGGCAACACAGAGGAGACCTTCTCCCTCGCTAACAACGATTCGATCGCGGGGTCTACAGCGCAGCAAACTCAACCCAACTCGTCCGAAGGCATCTTCCTAGATTTCTCCAACGGAGAAAACTTTAACGCCCTTCAAGGCAACGACACCATTATCGGATCCTTCACCGACGACACCCTATCCGGAGACTCAGGCAACGATTTAATTTTCGGTAACCAAGGCGACGACATCCTCGACGGGAACGAAGGCGACGACTCCGTATATGGCGGAGCCAACAACGACACCGTTAGGGGCGGCTCCGGTAACGATCGCCTCTTCGGCGACGCCAACAACAACGGCAGATCCGCCTTACTCGACCCCTTCGGCAACGACTACCTCCAAGGGGGACTCGGAAACGACGAAATCCACGGCAACCAAGGTCGAGACACCCTAGACGGCGAAGGGGGAAACGATACCCTCTACGGCGGTCAAGACTCAGACATCCTCTTGGGGGCCGACGGCAGTGACCTGCTCTACGGCAACAACCACAACGATACCGTTTATGGTTCCACAGGCGACGACACCGCCTTCGGCGACGCTGGAGACGATGTCGTCTATGGCGAAGAAGGCAACGACTTCATCGACGGCGGTCAAGGCAACGATACCCTCTCCGGCGGAAGCGGTAACGACCTAATCCGAGGCGATCTCCTCGAACAAGGAGAATCCCCCTTCCAAGCCGTCAGCCTCCCCTTCAACCTCATCGAACTGCAAGTTAACGACCTACTCTTCGGTGAAGACGGAAACGATACCCTCATTGGTGGCGCCAACAACGACCTCTTATTCGGTAACACCGATAACGACGTCCTTTACGGCAACCAAGGTACCGACACCGTTTATGGCGGTCAGGGCAACGACCTCGTTTATGGCGGCCAAAATAACGACCTCCTCTTCGGCGATAAAGGCGACGATACCCTATCCGCCGACGAAGGGAACGACACCGCCTTCGGCGGAGAAGGCAATGACATCATCTTCGGCATCTCGGGTAATAACGTCCTCGGCGGCAATCAAGGCAACGACATTCTCGTCGGTGGCGCAGGGGACGAAACCCTCCAAGGCGGGAAAGATAACGATTCCCTCGTCGGGAACGAAGGGAATGACGTTCTCGACGGCGATCTCGGTAGCGACACCCTCCGAGGCGGACAAGGCTCCGATAAATTCGTCCTGCGAGAAGGCATCAGTAACTTCGACCCGGCCCAACCCAACTTAGTCACCGACTTTACCGACGGCGAAGACTTCATTCAGCTCACCGGACGGCTGCGGTTTGAAGATGTCGATATCCGCCAAGGCATTAATGAAAATGCAGGCAATACGGTCGTTCGCGAACTGCTCACCGGGAATGTCATTATTCTCCAAGGAGTCAACGCCAGCACGATCGATCGCTCCGACTTTCTGCCACCGCCGCCGCCGCCGCCGCCGCCGCCCGCACCTCCCGGCGGTGATTCCGGGCTGCCTCCAATCGAAGAACCACCCGAGATCGGTCCCACCCCCACAGACCCCACCGAACCCGAACTTCCCGACGAACCAGGTACCTTACAATTTGGCGCGGCGAATTTCCAAGTCAACGAAGACGGTACCCCAGTCACCGCAGTAACGATTATCCGAACGGGCGGCGATTTGGGCGCCGTCGGTGCCAGTCTCTCCCTCAGCAACGGAACGGCTACATCCCCCGATGACTATCAGGATGCGCCGATTTCCGTCGAATTTCAAGATGGGCAAACCTCTCAAACGATCGCCATTCCCATCACCCAAGACGAATTGGCAGAAGGCGACGAAACTATCAATCTCTCCCTGGCCAATCCGACGGGAGGAGCCAGCATCGGCGCCCAACGTACCGCCACCCTCACCATTGTCGATGACGAAGTCCCCGGGAACTTAGCCTTTAGTTCCCCCACCTACACCGTTTTAGAAGACGACAGTACGGCGCTCGTCGTCACGGTGACTCGTTCTAACGGCAGTGATGGGGTTTTGGAAGCGACCGTCACCCTCAGCGACGGTCCGGCCAACCCGAATGCTACACCGCCCGTGGATGCCGCTACGGGAGGATCGGAGCCATTTGCGGCTGGAGTGGACTACAACAACAGCGCCATTGCGGTCAGCTTTGCTGACGGAGATACGGCACCGAAGCAGATTCGCATTCCCGTCAATGCCGATGCCCTTCCCGAAAATAACGAAAACCTGACATTAACCCTCGTCGGACCTCGGGTGGGTCAAACGACAGAAGCCGTGTTGACTATTGAGGATGACGACGATCCCGATCGCACCATCCTGCAATTTACTGGGGCGACTTACAGTTATGCAGAAGATGGCACGCCGACCGACGCTCAAGTGACCGTCTCGCGTTCCGGCAATTTGACCGCCGGGGCGACTGTCGATGTCAACTTTGCCAATGGCACGGGCGCCGAAGGAGCCACGGGAGGAACTGATTTTACGGCGGCTGGCGTCGATTTCAACAATACGGTTCAAACCCTGACGTTTGCGCCCAACGAAACCGAAAAGACCGTCAATATCAGTATCAATGACGATACGGATGCGGAAGCGAACGAGTTATTCCAAGCCAGCTTAGTCAATCCGACTTCGACGGATGCGACCGTCATCGCTGCTGTCGGCCCGCAATCAACGGCAGACATCGAAATTGTCGATAACGATCTGCCCGTGGTGACGATCGCCGCAACCACGCCAAATGCCAGCGAAGATGGCAATGCCGGACGCTTTACGATCACCCGTCAAGATTCCCTCGGCAATCCGATTGTCAACGATCCCAATCCCTTGACGGTGACCTACAGTGTCGGCGGTTCGGCCAACAGTGGGGAAGATTTCGATCCGATTACCGGAACGGTCACCATTGCCGCCAACCAAGCGGATGCGACCATCGACATTACCCCCATCGACGATGACGAAAGCGAACTCGACGAAATTATCGAATTAACACTGACGGGAGGGCCGCCGGACTACACCATTGGAGGTGAAGAGAATGCAGCCGTGACGATCGCCGATAACGATATTCCGACGATCTTTATTTCTCCCACGGATCCGGAAGCGGCAGAAGGCGGTCCCGAAGGCAACGGTCAATTTACTTTGCGCCGCCTCGGTGACAAGCGAGATGCCCTCACGGTCGGCTATTCGGTTTCGGATTTGAGTTCGGCTACCCCAGGAGTGGACTTTGAAGCGCTGGCTGGAACGGCGACGATTCCCGCAGGAACCGATCGCGCCACCATCACCATTAGTCCCCTCGATGATGGCATTCCGACAGGCTCGAATCCCGGCGAGGAATCCTTTGTCGAAACGGTCATCTTAGAATTGACCCCAACCACTTTCCCGCCTTACGATGTCGGCGGCTCCGGGGTCGGAACCCTCATTTTGTTTAACTATCCCTAAACGGGCGATCGCCTCGATCGGTTGAGCGAAGTTGCCAGATTTTCTCGACGAGAAGTTGTCGAGAGGTCTGGCAGCTTTTGTATGATTAAGAAAGATAACGAAAACAAAAAGGAGCCTATGACTTCTGAAATTCTCGTCGAGAAGACGAAGTTAGATAAGCCACCCCTGACGATCCACTTTCTCGGCGATCGCGTTTTACGCCAGTCAGCCAAGCGAGTTGCTCGCGTCGATGACGAAGTACGCCAGTTAGTGCGCGAAATGCTCGCCAGCATGTACACGGCGGACGGAATTGGTTTAGCTGCCCCCCAAGTCGGCGTTACCAAGCAGGCGATCGTCGTAGACTGCGAACCGGATAATGCGGCGACACCGCCTTTCGTGTTGATCAATCCCAAAATTAAGAAATATTCTCGCGACGAGTGCGTTTACGAGGAAGGCTGTTTGAGCATTCCCAACGTTTACCTAGATGTCAAACGTCCCAGCGCGATCGAAGTTTCTTTTAAAGACGAACACGGACGCCCTCAGAATCTCAAAGCCAGTGGCTTGTTAGCCCGTTGCATCCAGCACGAAATGGATCACCTTCACGGCGTTCTGTTTGTCGATCGCGTCGAAAATACCCTAGCGCTGACCGAACAGCTTTCAAAACACGGCTTTTCCCTACAAGCAGTGAAGCGGGTGGCTTAGGGAAAAGCAGGAGGACGAAGGCGACCCCTCGGGTCGATCCTTCTCCTCTCGAAAGAGGCGACGGTCTCGCCGTTCGGTGGTTTTAATTGGTTGGAATTTGTTCACTTACTCATACTTCCATGTTCGTTACACCTAAAAGTTCGTTGTTTTTGATGGGGTCTTGTATCGCCGCGATCGCCGCCGTCGGCTCGATCTTTGAATTATCTTCCGGAGAACCGGAACTCGGCTCGCTGACCACGGGGATTATTTTAACCCTGAGTATTCCCCTCGGGGCCGTTCTCTTTATCGCTGCCGTGCGCGATAGCAAATCCCAGTTTTAATCCGATCTTGAGATTGTCCGATCTTCAGGATCGATCGCCGCCCGGCGAGATCGCTATAACAGCCGCAAACAGGGCAATCTCCGCCGTCGGCGATCGGGGCGAAACTCCAACCCGAAGGCTTGATAGTCCGACGCACTCAGTACCCGAAAGCGATTGAATTTAACCGAACGACTGCCATCGAGGCTGGTCACCACAGCATTGACATCGCTCGGATCGCCCCCTAACTGCTCGAATGCTTCTTTGACAGCCAACCATTCGCTGCCCCCTCCCTTGGACGACTTTTCCGCGATCGCCCTCTTTTGAGAACTTTTGGTCGATTTCACAGTCCCCTTGCGTTTGGGCTGCCGAATTTCTTTGACCGATTCCCCAGTCCGTTTCGGCGCTTTCCCGAGTGTCGCACTCGCCTCCGTCTCCGTTGGTAGATCGGACGAACTTTCCCGCGCCGCGATCGCCGGACGAGAACGATCCGCACAGTTGTTATTACTTTTTGCCGTCTCTCCCGCGATCGATCCTGTCGATTGCACTTCTCGCTCTAACAAGCTCGTGCGATCGCCGATTTGCGCTTCAAGCTGGCTCACTCGCCGTTCTAGCCGATCGATCCGCTTGCATAAATGGGCTTCATCGACCGTTTTTTCCGACTCGCTGCCTCGTTTAGAAAACACTTGTTCTAATGCTTCGACGACAACATCCGTGCGATTGCTCTCGCTCATTTCTACTTGCGCGTCGATCGCGGCTAAGAGTTCTTCCGGTAGCCTTAAAGTGACGGGTTTGCTGGGCATTTCCTATAACGTCATATACGGCGATTCCATCCGATCGCTGGCTGCATGACTTTATACAGTAAGCGATCGAAAATTTGACGGCTCGAAAGCACGTATCGAGGGATTGAGCGATGGCCTCGAACGCGATCCAGGTCGGCTCGCTCGGCTTGAAGACCTTCGGCGATCGCCAACCCATTCGTTAAAACAGCGAAGCCCTCGTGGTTTTGTCGGTTCCTTTCTCACAATTAGCCGATTCTTCCGCTCGGGATTGTCCGATGGATGCTCTACGGGCGATCGCCAACGGCGCAGCGACCGTCACTTCGAGAAAAACTAGAACCTAGAGAAAAACTAGAACCTAGAAAAGGTACGAGACCATTGCTATTCCCTTATCCTATATCTTGGTCATACAATCTGCCAACGGCTGGGATTGATGGAGTGAGTTGATTGTAGCCTGGATTTTTTCCAACGGACATCAACCGCAATAATTTGAAAGATTCCGTCTAGATTGCGCTTGTTCCGTTCGCCTCCAATATATCCCATTCAAGCATTTTTGTACGGGACGCCTCGCGATCGCCGTCCCTTTAGAAATCAGTTCGAGCTTCCTCCAGATTGCCCGAGCCATGCTCTCCTAATTCGCAAATTTTGCCTTTATAGACCCCGAACATCCTGCGTTTTACCCCTGACTCGAAAGCGCAAAATTCGGCGATCGGTGCAACCGGAGATCTCGCTGTCGAAGGACAACCAAGGTTCGATTCTTCTCGCTTTGGGTTCCCCCAGATCGGCGACCCAGCAGTTTTAAAACCGTGCAACCGTCCAACTACAAATTCCCACTTCTTCCCTCCAGCAGCCCGCGCCGACGATCGACTCAAACCACGATCGCCACGAGCGCGATCCTTCTGAATTGATATAGTATTCCTAAATCAGTCGAGTCAGGGCGATCCCCCCAGACCCCTTGGGAGTGGGAGCATCTTGCTCCCTACTTCGGTTACCAATCATTTAGGATTGCTATAACAGCTAGCCTCTAAAAGAAGTGCGATCGCCCCTTCTTGAGGATTGCTAAGGAGGGAGGAGCGATCGAAATCCCCCGGACTGTCCCAAAATATAACAACACTCCCAGGCGATCGATCGTCGTTAGCTTTTTCAACCCAGTCGCCTGCCAAAAGTGAGCCTCAAAACCGATCTTCAAACCGGATAAGATCGCCCTCACGACCCTCGAATCCTCGATAAAAATGCCGAAACGATCGAAAAAACCTCGGGTCACTTAGAGCAACTCCAGACCCCCACATCCGCCAGCGATCGCGAGCTTACTGGCAGTTCCAATCCAAAAGGTTCTCCTAGAATTTAAACTATCAACAGACAACCTACTGCGTCCCACCGGAAAACGACCTCTTCGACTTGTTGCTACTATTTCGGTAGTTTGAAAAATCGATTGGAGCGATCGCCATCCGTTCGTTCGTCCATAAATAATGAGCCTATCCGATCGCCACTCCCATCCCCCGAAGCCGACCCCAACAACGATTGTCAACGCTGCTGGGGAGTACCTTGCGGCTGAGTGCGATCGGTACGAGCAGCCGATCGCACAATCGGACACTTTACTCGAACGGGCGATCGACCCCGGACAAGAATGGATCCTCAACTATCAAACTTACCTGTTTCGATGGTGGGTTCGACCCGACGGAACCGTCGATTATGCCAGTCAACTCGCCTGCGATGCCTCCATGTCCCCCTCCCTGGCGAAGCCATGGCAGCAGTTTTCCAATTGGCTAGCGCCGCGAGACCGTCAGGAGTTTGAAACCACGATCGCCCTTGCCAGTCGAGAACGGCAGCCGTGGCAATGGCGAGGTTATTTAATCTTGCCCGATGGCAGATCCCAAGCCGTGCGAGGGTTTGCCGCAGCGATCGATCGCCGCAGCGATCGCCCCCTCTGGTCCGGATCGATCGTCCCCGATCCCGAGCGTCAAACTGCCGAACCCTTTCCCTTAAAGCTTCCTAATGATTCCAGCCTCGATCGCGCCGACGTGGCATCGACCCTCCTACAGCAGGCGATCGCCGCCAGTGACGACGGCACGATCCTGTGCGATCGCAACGGTCGGAGCTACCTGAGCCAATCCCGCAGACGGTCGTCGGTCGCCCAAAACCTGCTCGAACGATACATCGCAGCATACTTTAACGATCCCGAGCGATCGCCCGAGATTTACCAGAGCGATCGTCTCACCCGCTATTCCCCATCCGAACTTCCCTTGACTCGGGCTTTCGCAGGGGAAAGCGTCGAAGCCTTGCCCCTGTGGATTCCAGACGCGAGCGAGTCGAACGGGGGAACCGCGATCGCCGCTACGGCGCGCCCGATTTTCGACGAAAGCGAGTCCGAAATTCTCGGAGCGATCGTCATCTTTCGCGAAATCGACCAACCCACCCCCACAGAAATTCAACTCCAGCGCCAACTGATTCGAGAACGAATTGCCTTCGAGCAACGGGTGGCCCACCTCCCCGGGATCGGGGTTCAACTGCGACGACGCGCCGACGACAGTCTTGCTATCCCGTCGATCGACCCTCGCTGTCAGGATTTGTGCGGCTTGGAAGCGCACGCCATTCAATTCGAGATCGCCACGTTCCTCGATCGCCTCCATCCCGACGATCGCCCCATCTGGGATCGTATCCTCGCTCGCAGCGCCCGCACCTTAGAACCCGCGAAGGCCGAATTCCGGTTCCTGATGCCTTCCGGTTCCCAGAAGTGGATCGAGTTGAACGCGCGACCGGAACGCCTCGGCGGCGGTGAAATTCTCTGGGAAGGTTGGTTGAGCGATATTAGCGATCGCAAACAATACGATTGGCAACTGGAACGAGAACGCCACCAATTACGCGAAATTATTAAGCGCGCCCCCGTTCCGATGGCGATGTTAGATACGCAACTGCGTTATCTGGCGTGTAGTCAAGAATGGCTGAGCTGTTATAACTTGGATCGCGGCGACATTATCGGGCGCAGGCACTACGAGATTTTTCCCGACCTGCCCGAAGAATGGAAACAGCTTCACCGTCGGGCTTTAGCTGGAGAAGCGATCTCTCGCGTGGAAGACTGTTGGCATCGGGAAGATGGCACCCAAATTTATTTGCAATGGGCCATTCATCCCTGGTATCGATCCGAAGTGTCAACGGTAGAGAGCGAGCCGCCGTCTCACGAGCAAATCGGCGGGATTGCGATCGTCAGCTACCGGATCGATGAATTGGTCGAAGCTCGCGAAGCGGCGATCGATGCAGCTCGGATTAAAGCGCAATTTTTGGCCAATATGAGTCACGAAATCCGCACGCCGATGAATGGGGTGTTGGGAATGACGGATTTATTATTGGAAACGCCACTGAGTTCGATCCAGCACGATTACGCCCGCACGATCCGCCGCAGTGCCGAGCATTTACTGACAATCGTCAATGATATTTTGGATTTTTCCAAACTCGAAGCCGACGAGATGGAGCTGCAAGCGGTTCAGTTCGATCTCAATGCTTGTATTGAAGAGGCGATCGAGGTCGTGACCCCTCAAGCAGACGAGAAGGGCTTGGAGTTGGCAATTTTGATCGATACCAAGGTGCCGAAATGGTTAGAGGGGGATCCCGCTCGTCTGCGTCAAATTTTACTCAATTTATTGACCAATGCGATTAAGTTTACCGATCGCGGTGAAGTGGTCTTGCAAGTTCGACTCCGTGCGGGCAAATACCGACAATCAGAGACTCGCAAAACTGTGTGGTTGCACTTTGCCATTCGCGATACGGGTAAAGGGATTGCCCAGAATTTGCAGAAAAAACTCTTTCAAGCGTTCTCCCAAGTCGATGCCTCGACGACGAGACAGTATGGAGGAACGGGCTTGGGCTTGGCGATTTGCAAGCAATTAGTAGAATGTATGGGCGGTGAAATCGGGGTCGAAAGCGAAGAAGGCACTGGCTCGACGTTTTGGTTTACGGCTCGGTTTAAAAAACAAAGCGAACGCCGATCTCAGTCGTTACCTTTGGCGTTGGCTCGGTTAAAGGTGCTGGTCGCCGATGACAATGCGACCAGTCGCCAGGCGATCGGTTATTTGACCCGAGCCTGGGGAATGCATATCGATGAAGCAGTGGATGTTAAGGGGACGATTGCCGCTTTACAAAGGGCGAGTGACGAGGGGGAACCCTACGATGTGGCGATCGTCGATTTTGAGTTACCTGTAGATAGTTGGCAGCTCGATGCCGAATCTGCCGAGTGGATTGCCGATTCGGGGTTGGGGGCGATCGCGGGTACTCAGGTGTTGTTAATGACGACGTTGAAGAATCGCGATCGGATCGAGCAATTATTGGTTACTCCCCACGGCGATCGTCCACTGGGCAATATTAAAGGATATGTGATTAAGCCCGTGCGTGCTTCTCGGCTCTTCGACCGATTGCTCAGTACCCTGGCGAATGCTCCCGAGACTTACTGGGATGAATGTAGCCATGCCGAAGGCCGTTTAGATCGCGATCGTGCTGGAGAATTGGCACGCTGTCGTTCCCAAGTTCGGCTGCTGGTCGCAGAAGACCACTATGTCAATCAAGAGGTGATTCTCAATCAATTGCGTCTGTTGGGATATCAACCGGAATGCGTCAGTAACGGTCGGGAGGTTCTCGAACGACTTCTCGAACGCGATTACGATCTGGTGTTGATGGATTGTCAAATGCCCGTTCTCGACGGTTACGAAGCAACTCGGGAATTACGCGAACAGGAGTGCGCGACGGGCAAACATACCGTGATTATTGCCTTGACGGCTCATGCCATGGCTGACGACCGCCAGAAGTGCTTGGCGGCTGGAATGGACGATTACATCAGCAAGCCGATCGAACTTCACGAACTCGAAGCGGTTTTGGATCGTTGGCTATTTGAGCGAATCGGCAATATCGGGCAACCTATGCACGAATCGAAGGCAAATGGGGAAGGGGGGGAGGATTTGCCAATCGACCGCGATCGCCTCGATCGCATTTCTCGCGGTCGTATCAATCTGCAACGCCGTTTGCTCGAAGCATTTCTGGAGAGTTCTGCGGCGGATTTAACCCGTCTGGGGATAGCGATCTCCTCCGGTCAGCGAGGCGAGGCGATCGAGTTGGCCCATCGTTTGAAAGGATCGAGTGCGAACATGGGCGCCCGAGCCATCTCCAACCTCGCCAAACAACTCGAACAGCTCGCACGAAACCACCAACTAGGTTCTCAAGCTAGCCAACTTCTTCTAGAGATCGAAGAGGGGTTGGCAGCCATTCACTCCTTCGTTCAAACCCAGCTTAAAGACTGCAACCCAACTTAAGTACCTATCTGTTCTGCGATCGAATCATCGATCTAGTTCTTCTGAGTTCAATTCTGGATGGCTGAACGGGCGAAAGCCAAGCCAATCTAAGCCCGCAACACCCCCCGAAAAATTTTTTTCAAAAAAGGGTTGACAGAGGCAAAGGGGATTGCTAGATTAGTAAAGCGCTCGAAAGCGGCAGTGCGCCGCAACCGAGCGACCGAACCTAGACAACACAAGAGTTTGACAGTCGGATTGACCGACAAAAACCTCGTCAAAATAACTAAAAAGAGGTCTGAAAAACGACCTCAAAGAACCAAGAGCAAATCAGCTCTTCCGTCCTCATTAACAAGAGGATAACACGGAGAGTTTGATCCTGGCTCAGGATGAACGCTGGCGGTCTGCTTAACACATGCAAGTCGAACGGACTTCCTCGGAAGTCAGTGGCGGACGGGTGAGTAACGCGTGAGAATCTACCTGAAGGATGGGGATAACTGTTGGAAACGACAGCTAATACCCAATGAGCCGAGAGGTAAAAAGGAAACCGCCTACAGAAGAGCTCGCGTCCGATTAGCTAGTTGGGAGGGTAAAAGCCTACCAAGGCAACGATCGGTAGCTGGTCTGAGAGGACGAGCAGCCACACTGGGACTGAGACACGGCCCAGACTCCTACGGGAGGCAGCAGTGGGGAATTTTCCGCAATGGGCGAAAGCCTGACGGAGCAAGACCGCGTGGGGGAGGAAGGCCCTTGGGTTGTAAACTCCTTTTCTCGGGGAAGAAGAACTGACGGTACCCGAGGAAAAAGCCTCGGCTAACTCCGTGCCAGCAGCCGCGGTAAGACGGAGGAGGCAAGCGTTATCCGGAATTATTGGGCGTAAAGGGTCCGCAGGTGGCCATTCAAGTCTGCAGTCAAAGGTCGGGGCTCAACCCCGAAAAGGCTGTGGAAACTGAAAGGCTAGAGTACGGTAGGGGCAGAGGGAATTCCCAGTGTAGCGGTGAAATGCGTAGAGATTGGGAAGAACACCGGTGGCGAAAGCGCTCTGCTAGGCCGAAACTGACACTGAGGGACGAAAGCTAGGGGAGCGAAAGGGATTAGATACCCCTGTAGTCCTAGCTGTAAACGATGGAGACTAGGTGTGGCCTGTATCGACCCGGGCCGTGCCGGAGCTAACGCGTTAAGTCTCCCGCCTGGGGAGTACGCACGCAAGTGTGAAACTCAAAGGAATTGACGGGGGCCCGCACAAGCGGTGGAGTATGTGGTTTAATTCGATGCAACGCGAAGAACCTTACCAGGGCTTGACATGTCGCGAACCCCGGGGAAACCTGGGGGTGCCTTAGGGAGCGCGAACACAGGTGGTGCATGGCTGTCGTCAGCTCGTGTCGTGAGATGTTGGGTTAAGTCCCGCAACGAGCGCAACCCTCGTCCTTAGTTGCCAGCACGAAGGTGGGAACTCTAGGGAGACTGCCGGTGACAAACCGGAGGAAGGTGGGGATGACGTCAAGTCAGCATGCCCCTTACGTCCTGGGCTACACACGTACTACAATGGGAAGGACAAAGAGCAGCAAGCGCGCAAGTGCAAGCGAATCTCGAAAACCTTGCCCCAGTTCGGATTGCAGGCTGCAACTCGCCTGCATGAAGGAGGAATCGCTAGTAATCGCCGGTCAGCATACGGCGGTGAATACGTTCCCGGGCCTTGTACACACCGCCCGTCACACCATGGAAGTTGGCCAGGCCCGAAGTCATTACCCTAACCGTAAAAGGAGGGGGATGCCGAAGGCCGGGCTGATGACTGGGGTGAAGTCGTAACAAGGTAGCCGTACCGGAAGGTGTGGCTGGATCACCTCCTTTAAGGGAGACCCAACTTTGGAAACAGGGAGAGCCAAAAAGAGCCCCTCAAACCAAAGCATCCCGAGGTCGGTCGAGGTCAAAGAAGGAAGATCAAAAAAGAACTGTCAAACTCTTCGTGCGGTTCGCAGCGAGGGCTATTAGCTCAGGTGGTTAGAGCGCACCCCTGATAAGGGTGAGGTCCCTGGTTCGAGTCCAGGATGGCCCACCTAGAACCGGAGGGGGTATAGCTCAGTGGGTAGAGCGCTGCCTTTGCAAGGCAGATGCCAGCGGTTCGAGTCCGCTTACCTCCACCTAACGAATCAAAGTCAAAGGGAATTCAAAACAGCACCCGTCAACTCGAGCAGAGAAACGGACTGCTGGATTGAAAGCCAGCAAAGAACCTTGAAAAAAGCATAGACACCAAGAGAAAAGCATAGGGAAAAAAATCCTAGAAAAGCCAAAAGTGGTCAAGCTACAAAGGGCTAACGGTGGATCCCTAGGCACGTCGAGGCGAAGAAGGACGTGGTGACCGACGAAACGCTCCGGGGAGCTGGAAACAAGCATCGAGCCGGAGGTCTCCGAATGGGGCAACCCCAAGCACGACCCGTCGAATCCATAGACGGGAACGAGCGAACCTGGCGAACTGAAACATCTTAGTAACCAGAGGAACAGAAAGAAAAATCGATTCCCTCAGTAGCGGCGAGCGAAGCGGGAACAGCCTAAACCGAAGACATTAAGTCATCGGGGTCGTGGGACGGCAACAACGAGAGCCGAGGCAGTAGACGAAGCGGCTGAATACCGCACCAGAGGGGGTGAAAGTCCCGTAGTCGAAACCGCCAACGCCTCAGCCGAATCCCGAGTAGCACGGAGCCCGTGGAATTCCGTGTGAATCAGCGAGGACCACCTCGTAAGGCTAAATACTCCGACGTGACCGATAGAGAAACAGTACCGTGAGGGAAAGGTGAAAAGAACCCCGAGCAGGGGAGTGAAATAGAACCTGAACCCGTTAGCCTACAAGCAGTGGGAGGACGATTAAACGTCTGACCGCGTGCCTGTTGAAGAATGAGCCGGCGAGTTATTAGACGAGGCTAGGTTAAGGCCAAAGAGCCGCAGCCCGAGCGAAAGCGAGTCCGAACAGGGCGTTAACAGTCTCGTTTAATAGACCCGAACCCGGGTGATCTAACCATGTCCAGGATGAAGCTTGGGTAACACCAAGTGGAGGTCCGAACCGACCGATGTTGAAAAATCGGCGGATGAGGTGTGGTTAGGGGTGAAATGCCAATCGAACCCGGAGCTAGCTGGTTCTCCCCGAAATGCGTTGAGGCGCAGCGGTCGAAGATGATGACGAGGGGTAAAGCACTGTTTCGGTGCGGGCTGCGAGAGCGGTACCAAATCGAGACAAACTCAGAATACTCGTCAAGAACTCGGCCAGTGAGACGGTGGGGGATAAGCTTCATCGTCGAAAGGGAAACAGCCCAGACCACCAGCTAAGGTCCCCAAATGACCGCTCAGTGATTAAGGAGGTGAGAGTGCAAAGACAACCAGGAGGTTGGCCTAGAAGCAGCCACCCTTGAAAGAGTGCGTAATAGCTCACTGGTCAAGCGCTCTGGCGCCGAAAATGAACGGGGCTAAGCGGTCTACCGAAGCTGTGGAACGAGCAATCGTTGGTAGGGGAGCGTTCCCCGACGGGAGAAGCACTAGCGAGAGCAGGTGTGGACGTCGGGGAAGTGAGAATGTCGGCTTGAGTAGCGCAAACATTGGTGAGAATCCAATGCCCCGAAACCCTAAGGGTTCCTCCGGCAGGTTCGTCCGCGGAGGGTTAGTCAGGACCTAAGGCGAGGCCGAAAGGCGTAGTCGATGGACAACGGGTGAACATTCCCGTACGGATTGAAGTTGGCGCGGGAGGACGGAGCGGGTCGAGACCAGCCGGAAGTTGGTTACCGGTTCAAGTGTTCGAGACGAAGACCGACGGCGAAAACGTCGGGAGTTAAGGCACGAGTACGAGACCTTACGAGGTCGAAGTGGTACAGATCGAACTTCCAAGAAAAGCCCCAACCGCCATAAGCTTCAATTCCCTGTACCCGAAACCGACACAGGTAGGGAGGTTGAGAAAACCGAGGGGCGCGAGCTAACTCTCTCTAAGGAACTCGGCAAAATGGCCCCGTAACTTCGGGAGAAGGGGTGCCCCCTGATGGGGGGTCGCAGTGAAGAGGCCCAGGCGACTGTTTACCAAAAACACAGGTCTCCGCCAAGTCGCAAGACGCTGTATGGAGGCTGACGCCTGCCCAGTGCCGGAAGGTTAAGGAAGTCGGTCAGCCCTGCGGGGTAAAGCTGGCGACCGAAGCCCCGGTGAACGGCGGCCGTAACTATAACGGTCCTAAGGTAGCGAAATTCCTTGTCGGGTAAGTTCCGACCCGCACGAAAGGCGTAACGATCTGGGCGCTGTCTCGGAGAGAGGCTCGGCGAAATAGGATTGTCTGTGAAGATACGGACTCCCTGCACCTGGACAGAAAGACCCTATGAAGCTTTACTGTAGCCTGGAATTGGCTTCGGGCTTCGCTTGCGCAGCATAGGTGGGAGGCGTGGAAGGTTTCCTTGCGGGGAAACTGGAGCCATCCGGTGAGATACCACTCTGGCGAAGCTAGAAGTCTAACCTCGACCCCTAAGCGGGGCGGGGAACCGTTTCAGGTGGGCAGTTTGACTGGGGCGGTCGCCTCCTAAAAGGTAACGGAGGCGCGCAAAGGTTCCCTCAGGCTGGTTGGAAATCAGCCGTCGAGTGTAAAGGCACAAGGGAGCTTGACTGCGAGACCTACAAGTCGAGCAGGGACGAAAGTCGGCCTTAGTGATCCGACGGTTCCGAGTGGAAGGGCCGTCGCTCAACGGATAAAAGTTACTCTAGGGATAACAGGCTGATCTCCCCCAAGAGTTCACATCGACGGGGAGGTTTGGCACCTCGATGTCGGCTCATCGCAACCTGGGGCGGAAGTACGTCCCAAGGGTTGGGCTGTTCGCCCATTAAAGCGGTACGTGAGCTGGGTTCAGAACGTCGTGAGACAGTTCGGTCCATATCCGGTGCAGGCGTAAGAGCATTGAGAGGCGCCCTCCTTAGTACGAGAGGACCGGGAGGGACACACCGCTGGTGTACCTGTTATCGTGCCAACGGTAGACGCAGGGTAGCCATGTGTGGCGTGGATAACCGCTGAAAGCATCTAAGTGGGAAGCCCACCTCAAGATGAGTGCTCTGGTGGAGTTAATCCAGTAAGGTCCCGGGCAGATTACCCGTTGATAGGCGTTAGGTGGAAGTCCTGCGAGGGATGTAGCCGAGACGTACTAACCGACCGAGCGCTTGACCTCTTTTCTCTCTTGGTTGTCTTTGCTTTTTTGAAGGTTTTTCCTTCATTCTCTTTCCGGGTGCCTATGGCCTTGAGGCCCCACTCCGATCCCTTCCCGAACTCGGTTGTGAAACTCAAGTACGGCCACGATACTTGGAGGGTTGCCTCCTGGGACAATAGCTCGCTGCCCGGTTCTTTTTTATTAGATAAAACCCCCTTTATTCTCTCTCATGAGTGAGTAAAGGGGGTTTTATCTTCTAGATCTTCACGGAAATGAGCTTTTTTGAGTTTCTATATGTGTTATTTGGGTGTTAGTTAGTAGTTATCTATTTTGACGAGACGATCTTAGTATCTGAATTGATTCTGATTGGCGATAAAACTAAGTGTTTATTAAGTTTATTAAGTCGAAATTAAGGTTTAATTAAGGTTTTTTTGTTGGTTTTATGGGTTAGATGTTTTGTAGAAAACTGGTTGGGTGTGCGGAGCAATACCGATCGCGCCTACATTTTTCGTTATGTCGATTTTTTTTCATTTTTTCCGGTGACTTGCTTGAAGCCGATCGCGTCTCCAATCCCTGTTCTAACAGCGCAAATCGCGCTTGGAACAGGGATTGGAGATGACAGCTGTCAGGGGCAAGAGGAAAAGCTCGGCTAGCCCAAGTGTTATTTTTTAATATCGATTATTAACAATATTTTGGTATATCAATGAGAATGGTATTAGACACTACCTTGACTCGTAATTATGTTTTCTCTAGAAGCGACCAAAAATCTCTCCAGACCGGAACTGAGCCAGGGGAATCAGGTCTTAGTGGTGGAAGATGAAGATCTGATCCGCGAGATGCTGGTTCTGGCGTTGGAGGAGGAAGGTTACGACGTAAAGACGGCGGCGGACGGACAAACGGCATTGAACTATTTTTATGACGCTCAGAATGGTCAAGGAGAATTTCCTTTCGATCTAATTATTTTGGATTTGATGTTGCCGCAGGTGAATGGTTTGGATTTATGCCGCTTGTTGCGGCATCAGGGCAATCCGGTTCCGATTTTAATTTTAAGTGCGAAGGGGAGCGAAACCGATCGCGTTTTGGGTTTGGAGGTGGGTGCGGATGACTATCTGACCAAGCCGTTTAGCATGAGGGAGTTGGTGGCGCGCTGTCGAGCTTTGTTACGACGCCAACGTTTAAATGGATTGTCGCAGCCTCCGGTTCTGGAGTTCGGACAGATCAATCTATACCCGCAAGAATGCCGGGCGATCGTTCGCGGTCAGGAAGTCAATCTATCGCCAAAGGAATTTCGCTTGCTGGAATTATTTATGAGTTATCCTCGACGAGTCTGGTCGCGAGATCAACTACTCGATCGCGTGTGGGGGCCGGATTTTGTCGGTGATAGTAAAACCGTAGACGTTCACATTCGCTGGTTGCGAGAAAAATTAGAAGTGGATCCGAGTCAACCGGAGTACATCATTACCGTTCGGGGATTTGGCTATCGTTTGGGCTAAAAACAGGATCGTCCAGGGGCACAGGATCGTCCAGGGGCGATCGCGCCAGTCAGGCAATCGCCCCTTCCCGCTCGATCCCCATAGATTTTCAACCCCCCTGGATCGCACGAGCCGACCCCAGGGCATTGTTGATGAGGAGGCGAGATGACTGGAGTGGCATTTTTACTAGGTCTGGCTCTCGGAATGGCGTTCTGGTTATTCGATCGCTGGTGGAATCGCAAGCAGTTATCTCAACTACTCAACGGTTTACCCACCGATTTTGTCGAAGTTTCGATGCCTTTGCTCTACCGTCTCAGACGGGCGATCGCGTTGACCGATCGCGAACGGCAGCAATTTGCCGAACAACTCCAAATCTGGCAACAAGTCTTACAAGTTGCTCCATTAGGATACTTGCAAGTTGACGAAGAAAATCAATTACTCTGGTGCAATTCCCAAGCTCAATTACTCCTACAGATCCAACGGTGGCAACCGGGGGAAGCCCGGTTATTGCTCAAATTTGTTCGTTCTTACGAACTCGACCAACTCATTGAAACCACCCGAACCCAACAACAACCGGGAGTACGCGATTGGGTCTTTCATCCCTCCGTGCAAGACGGTTCCGATGTTGCCAAAACCCGATCGCTGACTCTACGCGGTTACAGTTGGCCTTTACCCCAAGGACAAGTAGGAGTTTATCTCGAAAATCGCCAACCCTTGGTCAACTTGGCTCAAAGTCGCGATCGCTGGATTTCCGATTTAGCTCACGAACTCAAAACCCCATTAACTTCAATTCGATTGGTCGCCGAAGCCTTGCAAGACCGTCTCGAACCCCCCTGGCGTCAGCGCGTCGAGCGCTTATTTGACGAAACCGAACGCTTGATAAAATTAGTTCAAGACTGGTTGGAACTGAGCCAGATCGAAGGGGAACCCGCACAGACGCTCTCGTGCAAACCTTTAGAATTAGTCGGCTTAATTCAATCGGTTTGGCAGACTTTAGAACCGCTCGCCAAACAAAAACAACTCTCTTTTGAATATTCCGGCTTGAGTAGCGTCTGGGTCAATGCGGATGAATCGCGACTTTACCGGGTTTTACTCAACATTCTAGATAACAGTATTCGTTATAGTTCCGTTGGCGGCAACATTCAAGCGGTCGTCTCTTTTGCCGATCGCCCGCCAACTCCCCACCCTAACGCGATCGCCACTGGAAACCGCCGCTTCCTCCAAATCGATTTAATTGATAGCGGACCGGGTTTTTCCAGTACCGATCTCCCTTGCGTATTCGAGCGCTTGTATCGAGGGGACGCCTCGCGATCGCGCCAACGATCGGATTCCACCGGATCGAAGCTGCACCCTTATGCTGTCGGTGCGGGTTGCGGTCTCGGTTTAGCGATCGCCGAACAAATTATCTTAGCCCATCGCGGTCAAATCTCAGCCAAAAATCACCCGGAGACAGGGGGCGCGTGGTTGCAAATTCAGCTTCCTTATGACGACGACCCCCAATAACCACGCCTCCCCATCACCCCCGTTTCAGCCATTGCTTCTTGAATCCCCGTTAGAATTTATGGTTGTTCGCCAACAGTTTCGCTGCGGTATTTCAGATTAGATTGTGCCTTCCGATCGCGCGATCGCCCACCTTCGATCGCTCAAGGGCCAATTGGCCGATCTTGACGCAAATATTGACGTAAATCACAATCGGTTTCAATTTCGATCGCCCGAGCGCCACCCCCGACAAGTTAGGATGGATGGAAATCGTGGAGAATGCCACTCAGTTCATGAGGGGATGAACATGGCTAACAGCAATCGGCCACTGCGCCAAAACCCTTTTACCACTTACCGAGATCCCGAGACGGGAGAGTGGATTGTGGTCAAACCGAACAACGAGGTTTGCATCCCAAAGCACAAACCCCAAGTCGCTTAGACACTGAGGGCGATTTGAGTGCGATGCGATCGCTGTCCAAGATAGGAGATCTCAAGTTATCCCCTCCCTCGCAATAGTTTGGTGGCGGTTGGTCCGCGATCGCGCCGCACTCGGAATCTCCCCTCGTCGCTACTGGGTGCCGACGCGATCGCGCGTCGCTGCTGGATTACAATCTTATCAGATTGGCAATCTGTCGTTATCGAGGGAGTTGGGGCGATCGCTCCAACTCCCTCTTGCTTCGGGTTCGTTCCCGTTCCGTTCCCGGCGGCGATCGGAATGGTTTTATGTGAGAATTGCGAGGTTATATTCTGTATTTAAAACGCTTGGATTTGACAGATTAAGGTGAGAAAAACGCCGGATTTTTCCGAGCGACCTGGTGGGGCGATCGACGCTCGCCCCCAAACCTAAAAAATGATTGCAGCAAACGGCGCCGAACTCGTCGATACAGGGCCGAGACGATCGCACGGAAAGATTGCCAGACGAAAAGAGAGGAAATCACGAGTTTCTACCACAACGGCTTAGAAATGTATTCGCCGTAATACAAACTAAAGCGCCAAAACGTTTTCGCATACTCGATGAATTTATCTAAAGTATGAGAAAGTTTGGAAGACGGGAGGTGATGAACTTGAGGTTTTAACATAGCGACCTCCTCAGAGATGCGAACGCATTGAATCATGTTGATGGTCGAAGGGAACGGACAGAGGCAGTTCGGCTCAATTGTTACCCGCACCGTTGAAAATCTTAGCGACTGTATGGGGTGCAAGGGCGCCCGCGATCGTCCGGCGGTTCCCTGTTTCTATTGTAGCGACTTTTTCAGAAAGTGACGTTACACTTTCCCCGCTCGATCCGCCTCGTGTTTTCCCCGAAGACTTCCCCAGGCAGCAACCCATAAAAAGAAGATTTTAACATTTTGCCATCTGTCCCCCCTGGCTCGAATCTACAATCTCAAATAGATCTCTTGTAAAATAGATATCTGGCAAAATTCTAAAAGCCACCCTAAAAAACAGGGCTATCTTTCTCTAAAGATACAAGCCGTCTAATCTAAAATCTAAAATCTAAAATCTAAAATATTAATGCAACAGCAAACACGCTCGATCGCCCGGTTGTACGGACTGACTCAAGCTGAAGTCGAAGCCCGTCGTCAGGAATTTGGGGCGAACATTTTGACCCCACCGGAACGAACCCCCGGCTGGAAGTTATTTCTCGAAAAGTTTGAAGATCCGGTCATTCGGATTTTGACGATCGCGGCGATCGTGTCGATCGCCATCGGCTTTTTTAACGACAGTTACCTCGAAGGAATAGGTATTATTACAGCCATTTTCTTAGCGACAACAGTGTCCTTTGTTAACGAATATCAAGCCAATCGAGAGTTTGACATTCTCAATCAAGTCAGCGACGAAACGCCGATCCAAGTCATTCGCGAAGGGGAATATCTCACCGTTCCCCAAAAAGATCTCGTCGTCGGCGATTTAGTTTTATTAGAAAAAGGGGATGAAGTTCCCGCCGATGGAGAGGCGATCGAAGCGGTATCGCTGCAAGTGGCGGAAGCGAACTTAACCGGAGAACCCCCGGTGAGGAAATTCGATCGCCGCACCGCCTCCAGCCGTACCGATGAAGGTCGCACCTATCCGGCGGACCAATTATTGCGCGGGACGATCGTCATGGAAGGACACGGAACGATCGAAGTGACCGCCGTAGGCGATCGCACGGAAATCGGACAGACGGCGCGTGCTGCCGCTCAAGAAACCGACGAAGAAACGCCGTTGACGCTGCAACTGCAACGGTTGAGCCGCGCGATCGCCGTCGCGGGGTTATCCGTGGCTCTGTTAGTAGACGTGGCGCTGCTGGTGCGCGGGGTGGCGATCGCCGAGTTAAGCTTGACCGGACAACAGTGGTATGTCGTCGGCGTGCTAACCCTTGCCGTGGCGATCGCCCTCGTGCGGATTTGGCTGCCGATCGCCTACGACGGCTTCGAGTTTGCCGGATGGACCGACCGACGCCCGGAGTGGTTGGAACGAGACACGGCGGCAGAATGGTTGAAAACGGCAGCGATCGCCCTCTCATGCTTGGCAATCGGTCTCGGAGTCGGCGCGATCGCCGGATTTTTGCCAGAATCGGGGACGCCGTGGTTACCCGTAGCCGCCGCGCGATCGTTGCTGACCTACTTCACGATTGCCGTGACCATCGTCGTCGTCGCCGTTCCCGAAGGCTTGGCCCTGAGTGTCACCCTCAGCCTCGCCTACAGTATGCGTAAAATGACCAAACAAAATAACCTCGTGCGGCGGATGCACGCCTGCGAGACGATCGGCGCCGCCACGGTGATCTGTTCCGACAAAACCGGAACCATGACCCTCAATCAAATGCGGGTCGCCCACGCCGAGTTACCCGACCCCAACACCCCCGTCGGTCGTCATCTGGTCGAAGGCATCTGCGCCAATTCCACGGCTCACCTGCACCGCCATCCCGGGGAAGCCAGCCAACCGTTGGGCAATCCCACGGAAGGGGCCCTCTTACTGTGGTTGGAAGAAAGAGGGATCGACTACGCCACCGAACGCGACGTCTTCGCGACGATCCAACAGTGGACGTTTTCGACCGATCGCAAATATATGGCCACCTTGGGGAGTTCTCCGAGTCGAGAATGTCCGATCTTGCACGTCAAAGGAGCGCCGGAAATCTTGCTCGATCGCTGCACCCGACAAATCGACAGCGACGGGACGACACGTGAGATCGAATCGGCGGCGATCGCCGCACAATTGCAACGCTATCAAAGCCGGGGAATGAGAACCCTGGGGTTTGCGTGGCTCGCAGATCCGCCCCTCCCCTCCGAGGCGAGTGCGAGGGAAGTGGCGATCGAGCAACTTGCCGAGAGCATGACTTGGGTGGGGTTCGTGGCGATCGCCGACCCGATCCGCGAGGACGTACCCGCCGCGATCGCCGCCTGTCAACAAGCGCAAATCGCCGTCAAAATGGTCACCGGAGATAACCCGACGACCGCCAAAGAAATCGCCCGTCAAATTGGGTTAGTAGACGATACCGATCCGCCCGAATCCTATCTCACCGGGCCGGAGTTTTCCCAACTCGACGACGCCGCCGCCCAAACTGCCGCCGTGCAGTTAAAAGTTCTTTCTCGCGCCCGTCCCGGCGACAAGCAGCGCCTGGTGAAAATGCTGCAAGCGGGCGATCGGGTGGTGGCGGTCACCGGAGATGGCACCAACGACGCCCCAGCCCTCAATCAAGCTCAAGTCGGTTTGGCCATGGGTCGCACCAGCACGAGTGTGGCGAAAGAAGCTAGCGATATTATTATCCTCGATCGCGCCTTTTTAACCATCGAACGGGCGATCGTTTGGGGGCGATCGCTCTATCAAAATATTCAGAAATTTATTCTGTTTCAACTGACAATTAATGTCGCCGCTTGTGGGATTGCCCTTCTCGGTCCGTTTATCGGCATCGAACTGCCCCTGACCGTGACCCAGTTGTTATGGGTTAATTTAATTATGGATACTTTCGCCGCCCTCGCCCTCGCCACGGAACCGCCGAACGAGAAAGTGATGGAAAGTCCGCCGCGCAATCCTCAAGATTTTATTATTTCTAAACCGATGGCGGTCAATATTTTTACTACGGCGTTTTTCTTTTTAACTTTTCTGACGGGCTTTTTATTATTCATTCAAACGGACGGCGCGATCGCCGATTACGACCTTTCTTTATTTTTTAGTACCTTTGTGATGTTGCAATTTTGGAATTTGTTCAATGCTAAATGTTTTGGGATTAACGAGTCCGTTTTTTCTCATTTATGGTCCAATCTCAACTTTTTGGCGATCGCCGCGATCGTCTTCGTCGGTCAAGTTTTAATGGTACAGTTTGGCGGCGAGGTATTTAGAACCGTTCCCCTCTCCTTGCGCGATTGGCTGGCGATCGTCGGCGGAACCTCGCTCGTTTTATGGGTCGGCGAACTCACCCGGGCGATCGCCCGTTTTCGCCTGCGCGTTTAGGGACTGCGTGTAAGGGACGAGGGCCATCGTTCTTCAAAACCTGACGATAAAGAAAACCTGACGATCAAGTAATAAGCTCAAACTTCATCTATTTTTACATCAGAATATGAACGATCCTAAACCTCCAAAACTAACTGAAGACGCCATTAAAAAGCTAGCCACGGATAAAAGTTACCGACGCTGTGTTGAGTGACCAAAAAGATATAATTAAAAGCTTGGAAAAACTGGGGAAACTTGGTATTCTCACTGATATTGCAATTTTAGAAAATCAGTCTCACTATCTCCAAGAGATCAAACGAATTTACGAACAGATTGGACAGGTGGATCTGTGGCAGGAATTGATTCAGAACTTGCGTTCCAAATATAGGCGCTTTTCTGCGTTAAACGACGAGCTAAACAAAGCAAATTTGTAGCTAAAAATTAAGGCGATCGCGCTGTCATGGGCGATCGCACAAACTTAAATTTCTAAAGTCTCTCGAACTTCTTCAACCGACAATTCTAAAAGTTCTGCAATTTCTTCGACACTATACCCGCGTTCTCTCATCTTCAAAGCGATTTTGAAAATTTTCTCTTGTAACTGCTGCAATCCCTCCTGTAATCCTTCTTCCTTGGCTTCTTGATAAACTTTTGTTTGTTTTAAACTGCCCAATCCCAACATTTTGCCGATCTCCTCGCGAGACAGTTTCGGTAACTTGTAAATAACAATCGTCTCTATTAATTCTAAAACATCACGGCGGTGAGTCGCCTCGGTAATTTCTTCTTGGGTTCGCGCGATCGATTGGCGGGCTTTTTCTGGGGTCTCCTCCTCGGAGGTGACAATCAATTTGACAATTTCGACACCGAGAGAGGTTTCCGTCTCTTCTCCCCATTCGTCGAGGTAGACTCGCGTAACGCGATCGCTTTCCAAAAGCGGACCGTATTGCAAGTGTTGTTCGACCTCAAACTGTCGCGTCGGATAGATCACTAACGCCGACCACGGATTCCCGATCGGTTTGTATTGCGACAAATAGAGAAATATTTGTCCGAAAAAACGGAAATAAAACCCTTCTTCTCGATAAAACTGAACTTCGACAAAATAGATCGGTTCTCCCCGTTGTGGAGATTTAGGAACGAATAATCCATCCAGGCGAAATGCAAGTTGTTTGAGTTCGACCGATTGAAATTCGTAGCGATCGGCTTCTGCTGGCGGACGACCGATCGCGTCAAAAATCACATCGGGAAAGATTTGAAATAAGCGATAAAAGATCGAATCGGTTTTCATTAATTTTAACTCAACAAAGAGGAGAGAGTGACTTCACCCCTCCTCTAACATGGATAAGATTAGGGGGAGTTACGAGATCGCCTCCTTCAGCGCGATCGCCTCTCGCAAGCGCCCGATCGCAAAAGACTTCTCTAAATACGACAGTAAATTCCCCGCTTTCGGTCCGCGTTCTTTCCCCATAAACGAGAGGTAAACCGCCGGAAATGCCACACCGGGTTTCATTTGCAATTCCTTAGACGTAGAGAATAAAACCGTTTGTAGGGTTTCTCCATCCCAACTCTCGGTATTTTCGAGATTTTCGATTAACTTCGTTAAATAGTTCACCTGTTCGTCGGTTAACGTTTGGGCTTGTTCCGGAACTTCATCGAAATAGAGAACGAGCTTTTCTTCCTCATCTGCATAATCGTCTAACCATTTTTGCGCCGCTTCAATACGACGGTTGACGACTTCGCGATCGAACTCACTCAAAGGTTGGGGCGATCGCTTCTCGACTTCCGCTTCGATATCAATATGAGGAATTTGCAGCAGAGAAATTAAGGTGCTCAAATCAAACGGCTGATAAGTCTTCACCTCATCCCCTAACTGAGCATAAAAGAGAGAGAGCAAATCTTTCGTCAGCGCCTCTTTTTCCCCTTCCCGTTCGTACTTTTCAATTAACGTATCGTAATCGCGGAATAACCGCGTAATCGTCTCGTAATTCGGTGCGAAGTTAATCACCGTCTTCGGTTGGGTTCGCAACATCAAGAAACGCAATAATTCCGGCGGTAGTAACTCGGCGATTTCTTTAGCAGAAGACCCGACCCCTTTAGAAGAACTCATCTTCGTTCCGTTCACCAAGATAAATTCATAAGGGGAATGATAGGGCGGTTTTTTATGCAAGACTTTGCGACAAATCGCGTTGGCGACATCCCGAGAACCGCCTTTCTGGGAGTGATCTTTTCCGGCGAGTTCGATGGTCACGCCGATAACTTGCCACTTCGCCACCCATTCGACTTTCCAAGGTAATTTTCCATTCCCGTCAAATGGCGAAATCCAACCGGAATGACCGCATCCTTCGACATAATTGGTGGCGTCGGGTTTGCAGGTATAAAAAACTTCTTTGCCGTTGTAATCGGTCACTACGGTGGTGGCAATTTTGCCGCACTTTTCGCAGATGACTTGAAACGGGTACCAATTATCGGGTCGTTCGGCTTTGCTGACTTCTTTGTAAGCTTCGCGAACGAGGTGGGCGTTATTGAGAAATGTGTCGATATGCTCGTTCAGTTTGCCCGATCGGTACAGATCGCGCAAGTAGTAAATTTCGGGTTTGACGCCTAAATAATCGAAAACTTCTAAGAATTCGCCCATGAAATATTTGGCGTAATCGCTGGCGTTGTCTCCCGGTGAGGGAACGTTGCACAAGGGATAACCGAGATAGGGCGAAAATTTGTCTCGATCTAGATATTGGGGAACGGTATCGAGGGCGTCGTAGTCGTCTACGCCATAAGTAAATTTAACGGGCTTACCTGCGTGTTTCAAGGCACGGTAAATGACGTCATGAATGATCACACCCCGCAAAGACCCCACGTGAACGCGACCGGATGGGGTTTTTGAATCGTTGACGATTTGTTCGCCTTGTGAACTTGCAGCGATTTTGTCAGCCCAAAACATACTCTAAGATTTAATTTTTAGAAAACTTTTCTAGTCTATCACGGTTGGTGGGGTCTGGCTTTTTATTGGCGGGGATTTTAGATTTTAGATTTTGGATTTTAGAGGGAGAGGTAACGCTTCTGTTGTTAGGGAAGGGGGCAAGATGGCCGCCCTACGGTGTTCCTATTCGCTTTCTACTTCCTGGCGTTTCGCTAATTCTCGTTTGATTTGCTGCCAAATGGTTTCGAGTTCTTCGACGCTGTAATCGCTTAAGGGGCGATCGCAGGCTTGTTCTAGTTTGGAGAAACGCCGGACGAAGCGATGGTTGGTTTCGTGAAGGGCCGCTTCGGGATCGAGGTCGTACCAACGGGCGAGGTTGATGATGACGAAGAGTAGATCGCCGAGTTCGGCTTGTTGTTCGGCGGGGGTTTCGTGTTTGAGGGCGTGGTGAAATTCGCCGAGTTCTTCGTGGAATTTCTGCCAAACTCCCTCGATACTATCCCACTCGAAACCGACATCTGCGGCTTTGCGCGAGATTTTCATTCCGGCGACGAGAGGGGGAAGGGTTCGGGCGTATTTTTCGAGTTTGTAACTGAGTTGTTGGGTTTGTTCTGGGGTCTGTCCTTTTTCCCGGGCTTTGATCTGTTCCCAGTTTTGATGGACTTGTTCGATGCTGTGGACTTCGAGGTCGCCGAAGACGTGGGGATGGCGGCGGATCAGTTTTTCGCCGATACCTTGGGCGATTTCGGCGAGGGTGAATTGGTTGGATTCGCTGGCGATTTGCGCTTGGAGGACGATTTGGAGGAGGAGGTCGCCGAGTTCTTCGCAAATGGCGCTTGAGTCTGCGGTTTTGATGGCGTCTACGACTTCGTAGGCTTCTTCGATGATGTAGGGGGTGAGGCTTGCTTGTGTTTGGGCTAAATCCCAGGGACAGCCGCCTTCGGGCGATCGCAGTTGGGCGACGACTTCGATCAGTTTTTGGAGGGCGTCGAGGGCAGGGTTGGAGGTCATGGGATTTTAGAGTTTAGAGGGTTGATTTTTGAGGATTGAAGATTGAAGTTTGTGGATTCTCGATTTTACGGGAATTCGGGAGGGACGATCGCCTGTTGCTGGTATTGTATCGGTTCCGAGTTCCTCTGAGTTCGGGCGATCGCCTCAATCTCAACTCCAAAATCTTCACTCTAAAATCTTCACTCTAAAATCTTCAATTCTCTTATCTTTTGCTGCTGCGTTTTTTGACAGAACGGGTCTGGCGGGGCGATCGCCGTTTGCCCTTACTGGCTTTTTTCGGGCGCTTCCACCCTAAAACGCCTTTGGCTTTCAAACGTTTGTAACCGGAGGAACACCAATCACTCAGGGAATGACTCAGGGCTCCGAGTTCCAACCCCAGCAATAGGGCGATCGCCTCGGGACTGTATTCGACCAGCGATCGCCCCGCGACTTGTTTGACCTCTCGCCAATCCAAATCGAGCTGAAATAACCAATAACTGGCGCTTAAACCAACAACGCCCGCCAGTAATACCCAAATGCTCAAATACAACACCCGCAGGGCCGTCCCGATAATCGGACCGTGGGAGAGAAACGAACGATGACGCAAACTTTTCTGATAGGGAATCCACAACCACCGCAACCACCCCCAACGCTGGAACTGGCAGGAGTAAATATCGAGGTCGGGACCGAACATCAAGCCGCTAAATAAAAAACCGCCCGCGACCACTAAGGTGAGGCTACTGTTGCGGGTTGTGCTGTAGGTGGCAATGGCGACGAAGGGCAACGTCCACAAGGTAATGCGATCGTGGGTGCGGCCTGAAGGCATGAAAATTTCAAGAAGTTATGTTAGAATGCAAATCGGCTCGGAAAACGGGCGGTTAGCTCAGTGGTAGAGCGCCTGCCTTACAAGCAGGATGCCACTGGTTCGAATCCAGTACCGCCCATATTTTAAATATCGATCTTTCTACGGTCGTCCATTGGTGTTTTTCGATCGTTTTTGGCTGGTTTTTGTAGGTCGGCGATCGCTGCAACACGAGGTTGTACGGTTTTTTTATTTTAGGGGCAATGTAAGCATTTACTTTATTCAGATAGAACGATCGCCAGAAGTCAAGGGGATGCGATTTCCCGAAAACCTTCCTGAAACATCACTGACTCAGGCAATTTATAGCCGTGGTAAATCATTCTAAAATTATCTAAAATCTTGAGATAAAGCCCTCAGAAATACGGCGTAAAATCAGCGATCGCCTTCCTCAATCGGGGTGGGAACTTCTGTTAATCCCCAGCGATCGAGTAAGTTAACTACGCCAATGGCGACGACTCCACCAATCGCCAAACCAATCACGAGCAAAATCACATACAACTGCCCAAATTGTTTTTTGGCGGCTTGATATCGCCGTTCGTCTTCTTCTGAAACTTCGGAAATTCTGTCATCTTCTGGCAGTTGGGTGCGATCGGGTAGTTCTGAGGTCGGTTGATGGGAATTGCGATCGCCAAATGGTTCTTTGGGAAACTGATTCATGGAATTTTAGAGTTTAGATTTTAGAGTTTAGATTTTAGAGTTTACAAGTGCGCTCCGATTGAGTTTAACATGGGGGGTCGGATCTAACAAATAAAACACATTGTATACTCATGCCTGATTTACAGCTCTTTTTCGATTGGGCGATCCCTAGGGATAATCGTCATTCAAACAAAAAAATAGCCCTCCTATTTTAAAGGAGGGCAAGAGAGTGAGCCCGAATTTAGTTGGTCTAACCGCCATCATTATTCAGGCAGGTTGTTACTGGCGTAAGCATCCATGCGGTAAGCCGGAACGCGATCGTTATAGTCGATATCTTTCCCAGTAATGGTTTTCGCCAGTTGCTCGAACGATTCCGAACGCCAGTTCCGTTCGTGGATGGGTTTGGTTTGTTCCCCTCGGAAATAAGCTTGGGTTCCGATGATGGCGACGGCGGCCCAACCTGCGATAAATAAGGCGATCAAAATAGTGAAAGTAGCCATAATTTAAGTCTCCGTGAATTGACAGTAATACGATGGTGATGCTGTGATGCGGTTTCTAACTGACCCCTGCCGCGACTAAGAGCAGTCCGGTAAACAAGAGGATGGAGAAGGCGCCTTGGAGCATGTAACGGCGTTGCTGGGCTTGAGAGGGATATTTAGCGTAATACATCTTCGGTTCGGTGGCGTAGTTGTTGAGGATGCCGCGTTCGTCGGTGGTGGTGTACATGAGTAGGAACTCCTTTCGTTTGCCTTGTTGTTAACTAATGTAACGCAATGTAAAGAAATATTACTGTGACTTGACAAGAAAAAACTCGTGATCTTTGTCACGAGGAGGGGAGGGAGTTGAGATTTGAGATTTTAGATTTGAGATTGAGAGGGTGGCGCTTGCGTTCTAAGGAGTGACTCGGTGAAGTGCAAGATGAGTGTTCCAGGGGCTTTTACCTGCCTTTTGCCTTTTGCGCACCTAACTATGAATGGTTCCATCGGGAAGAATGGCACCGCGCAAGTTGGCGCCTGTCAGTTTGACCATGATGCGATCGTTGGAGCCGACTTTGGCGCCGCGTAGGTCGGCACCGCGTAGGTCGGCGCCACTGAGATCGGCGCCGATTAAGTTGCACGATCGCAGGTTGGCTTTGGTGAGGGTGGCTTGTAGCAAGTTGGCTCGAAACAGGTTGGCGTGTTCTAAGGTAGCCCCCGTCAGGTTGATTTTATGGAGGAAGGCGTCGCTGAGATCGGCGTGGGAGAGGTTGGCATAACTTAAGTTTCTACCGGATAAGTCTTTTTCTTTAAAGTTGGCGCCGCGAAAGTCGGATCCGGCGAGGTCGGGTTGGGGAGATGGGGGTTTCGGCGGTTCGGAGGGATAACGATCGCCCGTCGGCGAGGGCGGTTGTTGAGAATAGGAATTGCGCTTGTACGTGGCGCGCGGGCTACTTTGCCAAGATTGACTTTGGGACGATCGCGCGTAGTCGGAATAAGGAGGACGGTAGGAATCGCGCGATCGCGCGTAGGTGGAGGACTGGTAAGGCGACTTGTAGTGAGGGCGTTTGGGTGGAGTCGCGTTCGCTTGCGGCGCCGTACCATTGCCGAGATGGGCGCGCAATTGTTCGCGAGCTTGATTGAGCTGTTTGAGTTTTTCCTCCGCTTTTTGCCTCAAGCGTTCGTTTTCTTTAGGAATGCGATCGGGATGCCAAATAAATACTAAATCCTTATAGGCTTGATTGATTTCTTCTTTAGACGCCCCCGGATCGAGATCGAGAACTCGATACCATTGCTCTAGATCGCTCATAGGCCACCCTCAATATGGCAGTACCAATGCTATATACCGTACTTTTCATCGACGTTGCGTTTCACCTGGCCTGAGAACGCTGCTGGATATCCCATAATAAAATAAGGGCGAGGGCGATCGCCTCTCCCAACGCCGTCGCGACAATGGCAAGGCGATCGCCGTGACGCACGGCAATGGCGACGAAAGCCCAGATAAACACCGCGTTAAAGGCCAGATCTCCCCGTTGTAAGCCGACGATCGCGGCGATCGCCCCGGCGATCGCTAACATCAAAATCGTCCACAGTTCCCCACTCAGACCGAACCCGCCCCAGTTGACATAATCTAGGGTACTGGCAATATTAACAATTGTCGCTACGCTAATCCAGCCTAAATAAATCGAGATCGGAACATCGACCCACCACCTCTGTCGCCGGGAGTGGCGAACGCGCCCGATTCCCAACTGTAGATACAGGACGATTAACGGCCCTAAAATCCCCAACATCGCCACGACGGAAAGGGCAAACCAACCCAATTGAAACAAAAACACCCAAACGATCTGCGACAAACTGGCTCCAACCATCCAATATCCTCCCCGTCGCAAGCGCGGATCGGCTTGCTGTTGGGGTAGGGCTTGATAAATAGCAAAACTAATTAAGCCGAGGTAAATCACTCCCCAAATGGCAAAGGCATAATTGGCAGGAATAATCAATACATCTCTAAATACACTGTTAGAAATGTCGCCAATACTTTGACCTTTTAAGGGAACGACATTCGATAAAACATTAATAGTAAAAGCAGCTAGAATCGCGGCTGCCGTTGCCCAAGTGCGGGCGCGATCGCCGCCAGTCACGGCAATGTTATTCGTTTCACTCATTTCTTTTACTCCAAAATCAACGTCAATCTCGCTCGCGATCGGGCAAAGAAGAAAATTTTAAATTTCAAAATCCAGATTTATCAAAACCTTAAAAACATGATTTCCATCTTATCAAAAACTTTAAATTGCCGTGATAGCATCAATTTATATTCATTTTATCGAGCCGCGAAGCTTCCTCAGCATTTATGAAAAAAGGGCTTTATTTAATCTCCTCGATCGCCGCCGCCGCCGTCGCCCTTGCCGGATGTGCGATTGTTAATCAATCCACTCCCGTTGCGGCATCTTTTGCCTTACCGGAAAGTGCCAAAAGCGAACCGTGGCCCGTCCAAAGCGGCTTAAAAGTGCAGGTCGTGCGCGATCGCATTCCCACGGTGGATCGCGTCGTTCTGGTTCCCGACGAAGCCACCTTTTTAAAAGCCATTTCCGAATGGAGTTTGCAAGGACGCTGGCCGATTTTAATCGAAGACGACACCTACACGCCGATGTTTTTGCGGCGCTTTCAAGCGGCGGAAGTCATTCGCCTGGAAGCCACGGGCGATCGCCTCCCAGAAGACCCCCAACAACGCCGCCAAGCCTTGCGCCAAGCGGTGGCGACGGCTTGGGAAGCTGCCGACCCGGAATCCTTACCCCAACAATGGCAAGCGCTCGGGTGGGAACCGCCAGGAGTGGCGATCGCCTCCGAGACAGACCCAGCTTGGCCTGCCGCCGTTGCCTTAGCCGCCGATCGCGGTCAACCCCTCGTCTTTCTCGACGGCGATTTCGGCACCGCTAACGACCAACTCACCCCCGATCGCTGGCAAGCTTTAAACGCTGAAATTGAACAAAAAGTCAAAGAAGCGGGCTATCCCTACAAAGACCTCGGCGACGCGATCGATACCGTAGTTCTGGCGCGCGAACTCGCCGTCAAATACCAACCCAGCGCCGACGAAGCCGAACCCCGCGCCGTGACCGACGGTTTGGGACGCCACCGCAACGGCGAACGCTGGGCGGTTTTCGGCTGGATCTACGGTTCCGCCGCGCGATCGCTCTATCAAGCCATGTCCTCGATCTTCCTCGATTCCGAAAATGCCCTGCTTTACGACAGTTATCGCAAGGAAGGGACTTGGCTGGAATACGAAATGACCGATGCAGCAGCGCAACTGCGTAATTTTGGCCTCAACGTCACTTTAGTCGAACGGCCCGAGTCTACCTTGGAAAAGTGGCAGCAATTGAGTGCGGACGATTGGAATTTCGATTTAGTTTGGGTCAATTCCCTCGGCGGACACGATACCTTTTCCGTCGGACGAGGCGAAGCCTCGGTCGATGATATTCCTACTCTACAAGTCCCGGCGGCGGTTCACTTCATTCACAGTTGGTCTACGGTCCGGCCCAACGATCTCAATACCGTGGCGGGTCGCTGGTTGCAAAACGGCGCTTACGTTTATGTCGGTAGCGTTCACGAACCCTATTTATCCGCTTTTATTCCCCCAAAATTATTAGTGCGGCGGACCTTGCGATCGTCGCCGTTGGCGATCGCCGCCCGTCAGTTAGAATCCGATCCGTGGAAAATTACGATTTTCGGCGATCCGTTGATGCGAATTACCCCACCGAGAACGAGGATCTCTACTCGCGAGTTTGCCGAGTTGCAAGCATTCGGACAAGAAAGAGGAAATTAAAACCGATTCTGTTCGCTCTTTTAATTTTCGGCAGTAACAGAGGCGATCGCGGGCCATCGCCCAAAATCGATTGTTACAATCCCGGAAGGAAAAACCATCATTTGGAAGTAGCGATCTGTGGAACTTAACAGCACGGTGGGTCTGTCGTCATAGTTATCGTTCGATCCGTTCGAGGAAGCAGCGAAATCCCGCTTTCTATTGCGTACCGATCGCGCGATCGCCTCCGCAAGACCTTGCTGCTCTCCTCAACACTGGAGAACTGCGATGAACCAACAATCCAATCGCCCAACCCCCCCCAAACAACCGCGTCCTCTCATTCTCGCCCTGATGTTAACCGGGGTACTCTTTTGGGATGCAAATTTTAACAACACCAATAGCGCGCGGGCCAGTCCCGACCCGATCCACATTGCCCGCAAACTGGTTAAAAATACGAGTACGATCCTCAAATATTACAAAGAAGTGATTCATCTGGATCTGGCGGTCGGCGAGGCAGTTTTTGCCGATCTGTCCGAGAAAACCGGATTGCCGCCGGAACAATTCGAGATTACCGATCGCCAGAAACGAGTATGGCCCGATCGCTGTTTGGGACTCGGGAGTAATCCGTCCCTTTGTCCGTCGGAAGCAGTGGAAGGATGGCGTCTGGAAATTTCCCATCGTTGGATTTATCGCACGGATCTGCTCGGACGGGCGATCGCCCTGGAAAATCCCGAAGCGTCGAAACCCTCTGCGGAAACGGACGATCGCCGGGAGAAAGAGGGGGCGAAATAGCTGATTGAATTTAAAAATGACTAAAATCACTGTAAATTGAGGAGAGAGCAGAGGTAAAAATCGACACCTTCCCTCTTCGATCTCCACTGTTGTCAAGGCAATCGGGCGATCGCCCCAGCTCTTTAAAATCTAAAAATCTAAACTCTAAACCTCTAAAAATCTAAACTCTAAAATCTAAACTCTAAAATCTAAAGTCTAAAATCTAAAATATATTCGATCGCAGGAGGATTTTGTCATGCCATTCGCCAAACCCTGCTCGATCGCCGTCAGTGTTCTCCTCGTCAGCGTTGCAGGGTTATCGTTGGCAGGATGTCAAATGCTTCATTCTTCAGCCGATAATACGATCGCTCTCGATCTCCCGGTACGCCTCGTCAGCGAACAAAATGACGATATTTTTTTGATCTCGTTACCGGACCCCCAACGGGACAATCCCGGTCGTTTTTCCCCGGAAGTGATTCGCATTGACGAGTCGGATCGACAACTTTATCCGGTCATTTTTCGCAAAACCCTCGACTATAGCGATTCCCTCACCGGGGAACTCCGCCAACTCAATTTACTCGGGTTCGACTCGCCGAACGGACGTCAGTGGATTGGCGATCCCCAGTACGAAAGCCCCCCGCTATGGCCGAATCCTAGGGATCCCTCGGTGCTGTTGTTTCAGCCTCACGCCCATCTCGGCAGTTTGTACGTCCTCGATACGAACCGTTTGGAGATTCGGGCGATCGGCGATCGCGAAGCCCTACAAAGCGCGATCGCCAAAAGACGCGCTTTACCCCCTTCTCCCCCGCCACCGAACTGCAAGGAATCGGAATGCGAGGCGCAAGTGAGTATTCTCTACTGGGCCGCCGATCCACGTTGGTCCCCTCAAGGCGATCGCATTGCGTTTACCTCGAATCGTGACAGTCTCGGTCGCGGCGATCTGATGCGGATCTGGCTGCTGGAATGGCCCGCCAATCGCGAAACGCGCATTGCTGGAACCGGAGACGAGGCGTTTCGCATGGTTGGCTGGACGGCGAACGGACGCATTCTAGCGTGGAAATACAGCCGTCAACCGGATACCCTGGTGGCGATTTCGCCGAGTAGCGGCGAGAAGGAAATTCTCCTCGAAGGCCAGTTTTTAGAGTTTCTCGCCCTCAGTGACGACTATAAAACCCTCCTCTATGTCAATCGTCCCCGCCGTCGGGATTCCGGTGAGGTCGGTTTGGCTAAAGTTTATGCTTTCAATCTGGAAACGGGCGATCGCCAATTGGTGTTTGCAGAAACGGAAACGGAACGACTCGCGGCGCCGCGCCCGGATTTTTCGGAAACGAGCGATCGCCTCGTCCTCGGGATTGACGACGCCGGAGGTCAGCCGAGCTTATTCGTTTACAATTTAGCGGATCGAACGGGACAGCGCGTCCATTTGCCTCCCGGTAAGCGCCTGCTGGCGACGGAACGCCGTTTGGAATGGGCGGGCGATCGCCTCGTGGTTCCCCTCGAAGATCGTGGCGATCGCCGCTTGAGTACCCTGTTGATCGACCTCGGCGACTCTTGATTGTGAACGACCCACGCCGATTCAAAAAATACAGCTTGGGCAACAACCCAATAGATGGCCTCCAAGCGAACTGATGAATCTTAGATCTAGGCGATCGGCGCTATCCTAGCTGAGATGTTTCATAATAAGCACGATCCATATAATACTGTTTTTCAAAAACAATGAGAGATATTGAAGGCTGAGAAAATAGTATAAAATATTTATAGACTGAATGCGATCGACTTCTAAAGAAGACTACATACAGCACTTAATATTAGCAAACTAATGAAAAACCTGTAGTTGGGGCAATCCTCCCGTGGTTGCCCCAGTAGCGGCGGACACGGGGACACCGCCCTCGTCGTAGATCTAATTGAGAAACGCTATATCGAATTCAATTAAGATGTCGCCAATAAATCAATTAAAAATGTTTTAGATTTGCGCGCTTCCGGCCAAAATCCAATTAAAGGTAAACCACAACCAAAAACAAACATTCCCAAAGGAATTAATAAAAATAAATAACTTTCTAGATCGAGCGGAATTGGTTCTTTTTGATCCGTAAAGAGGGCAAAAAGAATCCCCATTAAAAATATGGCTGGAACTTGACCGACCATGCTCAACCACACCAACATGAAAATCATGACGAAGGGATGTAGTTTCATGTTAATGCTAATTTTACTCCCGTTTTCGTTCGGTTCGATGCGTCCGTCGATGATAGGCAAAAACGAGTTACGATAATGAATAATTCGGCTAATTTTAAAAGAGCGATCGCCGATTTCCCCTTGATAGGGTTTGTCGGGATTTCCCCATCGCCAGCGAAAAGTTTTTGGGGGTTCGACCACCGTCGATAGCCGTTGGCGAACGGCGTCGGGATCGAGTGCAGTGACGATCGTAAATTGTTCGTGAGGAAACATAATAACATTGCCCTCCTACGGCGATCGCGTCCTCATATTCAATAATCGAGAAACTTACCTTAAAGCAGGAAATGAACGATCGCCATGCTGGCGGGAGGGTTCAGAGAGAAAGAGACGGTTTGCGTCTGAGAAACGGGGAAATTTTTTTCGACCTTCTCGATAAATTGGGGAATGTCGTGCAAGCAAATATCCGGAATCTTCTTCAATCGTTCCGGCGGCGAACTATTATGCAAATCATTCAAATAAATACTGATTCCTTTTTTAGCCAAACTAAACATTTTTTGGCAAAGCTGAAAATCGTATTCCTCCTGATTGTCTTGGCGGGAGGAAAATGTTCCTAAAGCCATCAGCCAATCAAATTGGCGATCGCCGAAATCATGGCCGAGAAATTCCCCATAAATCCATTCCGTATCCGGGCGATCGCCATAGCGTTCGACGGAGGTATCGTAAAAGGGTTTAAAGACTTCAATTCCCGTATATTTCCCGGAAAAACCCCGTCGTTCTTTTAAAAAATTAAAAAACTCCCCTTCTCCCGAACCGACATCTAACACGCTGTCAAAAGTAGACCAAGTTTGAGCGGGAGATTTAGAGCAGATGTTATAGACTTTATAAGCTCGTTCTGGAGAACTCCAACCGGAGGTCTGACCCATGACATCGACATAATTTTGATAAAATTTCTCAATGCGTCGGGCATCGGGTTTGTATGAACGGTGGCGATCGCTCATCGTTGAACTTCCTTTTTTATAAGAATGAGGGATAGATTTGCACCCCAGACCATCCCAGACTATCCCCGTAACAAAAGTTGTCTGGAATACGGGTAATATATCCTATCCCTCAGTGCAATCCAAAAGACAAAAGCACGTTCTCGGGGGCGATCGCCTGAAAGCCGTCGAACTTAAACCCGTTGAAACTGTTCGCTAGGGGTGGGAAGGTGGTTGTCGGTGACGCCATTGCGTAAGTGAATGCCCCAAAAAACTTGAGTGCGTTTCCCGTCGAGCACTAAGCCGTCCCGGCGCAATCCTTGCCATTCGAGATTGTGATTGGCGATGCGGGCGAGGTCTTGTAAATAGCGTTCCCGAGAGAAGGCGATCGCGCCGGATTGTTTACAAAATTCTTGATAGTGGGCGTAGAGTTCGACCACCGGGGTATAGGAATGGGGTTTGTTGACGAGAAATTCTTCCAAATGGGCGGCGGCGGAATTGGTTTGGACGCACAATTGCCAGGCTTGCAGTTGAAATTCGGGAATGTGAAAAATGCCGAGACCGCGCAGGACTTCGTTAATTTGGCGATCGCGCAAACTGAGGACGATCCAGGTTAAATGAGACAATTCACCCTCGATCGAGAGTTCGATCTGGGGGTCGCGTTGGTGTTTTTTGAGGCGATTGGGGAAAGAAACCAAGCAAGTGCGGCGATCGAGTCCGGTGGTATCTCCGGCAAAAATGGCCTGATTCGAGAGAATGACGATCGTGCCGTAAAACGGGCTGCTGGCGGGATGTTTGTAGATTTCCCGATAGGAAATATTATCGCCTCCGGTGAGGGCTTTGAGACCGCCAAAGCCGCCGAACTTGCGGTCTTCGTCGGGACAGACGACCAGTTGGCTGTTGATAATTTTGGCAATTTCGTAATCTTGGGACAGTTTTTTCAAACTGGAAGATTCGTAATTGCCTTTACCGACCATTTTTTGCAAGAGACGGGCGAAGGTCGATTTACCGCTACCGGGTTCGCCGACGAGGTGGACGAACATTTCCAGGTTGTAAAAGCGGCGGGTGAGGACGCCGTTGATAATGGCGAGGAGTTTGAGAACGCGCTTCGGGTCGCTGTCCATCGCCCACATCATATATCTATAGGTATGGGGGCAATATTGGCGCAGTTGTTCCAGGGGGTTGAGGGCGATCGCCCGCGCCGGAGGTTGGAGGTAGGCGCGTTTGAGGTGGGAGGTGAAGCGATAGCGGGGGTGATGTTCGAGGAGATTGGCGGTTTTGAGGTCTAAAATGCCGTTGTCGAAGGCGATGTAGCGCGATCGATCCCAAGTTTTCCAGTAGGGAACGGTCAGTTTGAGCTTGAGGATGTCGATCGTGTTTTTGACGTAACGGGCCGTGTCGAATTCGACATTACGGGCTTCGATTTCTTCAAAGACCATTTGGGCGAAGACGCCGTCGCGCAAGGTGTGCCATGCTTTGCCGTCGAATTGGCGCCAGACGAGTTGTTCGTCGTGAAAGGCCCATTTGAATTGGTATTTTTCGGCGATCGCCAAGCCCAATTCCCGAGGGGACGGGCGTTTGCGCGATCGCGACCGGGTCACCTGGGGCGGTTTGGTCTGCTCGAATTGTCGTTCCCAGGTGTCGATGTCGATCGTGGCGCCGATGACGTCGCGGATGAAGCGAGTGACGCCGTGGCGGTGGAGGTAGTCGTCGAGTCCTTTTCCGTCGCGCAGGTCCCACAGTCCGGTGAGACTGTAGACGGGGACGTTGAAGCATTTGAGTTGGCGGGCGAGTTTGAATTGAGCCCAATTGACTGCCGGATTGGTGGCGCAGTCGGCATCGAAGGCGATCGCGAAGCCGAAACCCGCCCGGGCGAGGCGTTCGAGTTCGGGGACTAGATAGCGTTTGCCTTGGGGGTCGGCGCTGGCGGAGGTCAGGCCCATTTCGACCCCGAGGAGGGCTACGGTGGGCAAGCCGTGGGCGCATCCGGCGATCGCTTTAAAGAAGCCTTCGGTGAGTAACAGACAGGGGTGACCGTCGATTTTAAAGGCAGTTTGTTTGAGGGATCCGACTTCCCAATAGTCGGGATCCTCGGGATGGCGCGGCAACATGGCATCGTATTCGCCGAGGGGCGATCGGTATTTGGGCGCCCGCTTGGAGGAACCCTCGGGCGATCGCCACGGACGGTCCGGTTTGAATTGACCTTGATAAGCGCTTCCTTGCAACCAAATCCCCTCGCTTTTCGCCGGGTAGCCCAACAGTTCCCCCGCTTCCTCGGCGCCGACCGTGCGACAGTTGGCGACAATCCAATCGGGATCGAGGCCCCGTTCCTCGACGCAGTAGCGATAGTGGCGATCGCTCAGGTCACTCAATCGGCGTGGCGTCGGGACTTGTTGAGTAACCATGCTTAACACTCCTTGGTTGGGATCGAGATTGCCAGGAGTGGCAAGTATATCGGATTGGGGCGGTAAAACTGAAGTATGGCGTCGCGGCGATTTTTGGCAAGACCCATTCGATTTTAGATTTGGGATTTTTGAGGGTCGATCGAGGCAGATTTACCCATTTTTGAGCCGACGAGGCACGTCTTTACTCGATCGCAGAGATTCTGGCAATCCTGGCGCCCCGTTTTCGGCGCCTTCGCGATCGTTTTACTCTTATTTTTGTGAAATTGAGTTACACTTTTCCCGAGTTGAGGCGCGCGTTTTTCCCGGGCGATCGCTTCAAAAGCCTTGTAATTTCAAGAGTGATGCGGCCACGTCCCCGGAGATCGCCCGAGAAGTGAAAATGTGACTGTCCTCGGCTTTGTTCAAAAATCCTTAAAAATACTGTTTGCTCGAATGCTTATAACCCAGTAAAATCTGGGTGAACAATCGGGGAAAATCGATAGAACTAGGATGAATAACCCTTTAGAATCTAGAGAACAACAACTGCAAGCGATCGAACATAATGCAGAGTTACTCGGCAAACTGGCTTATCAAGGGTACAAGAATTTTCAAGAAAAAGGAACCTTGATCGTTCTCAGACAGTTGGAGAAAAACAGCACGACCTTGGAAGATTGGCAATTGAAATATAAAACGATCCACCAACTTTCCTCAATGGTCAGCGATTGGAAAGAGTCGGGATTGCAAGAATTAATTATTAAATACAATCCGGAAACCTCAGTGATTTGTACGTTTCTCTATCCCAATGGAGCCCATATCAGCTATCATTTTTCACCGGATCCGCCCCCCCATGTTTTATATTCTGAATCTCTTCAAGGTCATTCAGATTTGAATTAAGCGATCGGCGATCGCCCCTCTTTTACAAGCGATCTTTTTAAGCCTTTAAATTGTCCGGTAACCCTGTAGAAAATCCTCGCTATTTCGCGCAATTCGAGTGAAATATCATAGCGAGGATTTTCGCATTTTCACAAGTTAACTGAGTGAAATAGGGTGAGATCGAATCGCGATCGATTCGGCGCCTCACTGCATTCTGAGGCGATCGCCTAGCGATCGAAAAATGCCCCTTGCCCTCTCAACTCCATTTCCAGATCTTCGCCAATTCCCTCAGTCAGCGAAAAATGGGTCTTATTGACAATGGCATCGGTGAAGTTGACTTCATTCAACTTCGCCCCACTAAAATTCGCCGCTTTCAAATTCGCCCGTTTGAAATTGGTATTGTTCAAAACGGCATCAATTAATTCCGCCCGAAACAACGTCGCCCGAGTCAAATCCGTATAGCTGAGATTGGCCCCACTCAGGTCGGCGCCACTGAGATCGGCATCGCTGAGGTCGGCGCCACTGAGATCGGCCCCGCGTAAATCGGCCCCTACTAAATTCGCCCCGATTAAATCGGCCCCACTCAGATTCGTCCCACTGAGGTTGGCGCCAATTAAAACGGCGTGAAACAGATTGACCCCTACCAGATTGGCGCGAAATAAATTCGCCCGAAATAACTGGGCCCGGAATAAATTGGCGCCACTGAGATCCGCATTCATCAATTCCGCGCGAAACAAGTCGGTATCGCGAAAATTCCGTTCTCCAGCAGCATAACGGGCTAGTAGTTCTGTCGTTTCCATAAGATTGCTTGAGTTCGTGTCAATCGGTACTGCCTACAATTGTCGCAAACTCACCGCGATCGCGCCGAATTGCGATCGCGTTTTTTTAGATTCTGTCTCCTTCTCCGGGGGCGATCGGAATTTTTACTCATTACTGCCGCTTCCCGGATGTTCCCGACCCGGTAAACTTTCCATCACCGCCAAAATGGCTCTCGACGCCGCCAAAATATCCCGTTCCTCCCCGCCGAGATAAAGCCGTCCGAAACTTCCCACCGCCTGAATTTGCAAAATATTAATCAATGCCGCTTTCTCCGCCTCATTCGCCGCCAACGCCGCATACGCCGCAGGTTGCACCTCGAACACGTAAAGGGTCTGTCCCGCCAAAATCATCTGACCGCGCCGGGTTCGGTTAATTAACTGCGTCTGGTGGGGGTCGATATTACGGATAATTTGACTCGAAACCACGCGCGGTTTCAAACAATCCTGACGTCGAACCCCCAGGGCGTCTAAAATCGCTTTCCCCGCCGTTCGGGTTTCCCCCTGCTTGCTGGCGTGGACTTCCAACAACCCGTACAACCGTTCCACCACCTGCACCCCGGGACGCACCACCGTCGATTTGAGCGCCACGTCGGTAATCCGATTAATTTCAATTCCAGGTGACACTTCTACCCACAACGAGGAATCCCCCGGTAAAGGCAAAAATCCCAGGGCGACCGTCCCCAAATACGCAGCGTGTTGCGGCTGCAAACTATCTAAAAATACATAACTTCGCAGTTCGATGCCCAAGGTTTCCGTCTCCGTCTGCTTGCATGGCGTGCAACCTTCGAGTTTACCCTGCAAGGGAGTCGCGAGTCACAAGTCCCTAGGGAGGCGATCGCACCGTCGGTCACAGCTTGCTCGAAGATTTTTACACTGAAGTCGTCGATCCCTAGAGTTGATGGCACGATCCAACTTATCCGACGCATCTGTCGGTTCCGGAAAGGGCAATCCTTAACTTGGAGCAGTTAAGGGCGGCGATCGCCCAAATCAGAAAATATTGGGGAAACTTTCACGGATTGACGACCAGCAATTTTGGATAAAAATCTATCGAAACTCGGCGAGTTCATTCTAAAAATTCTCCCTGCGATCGCCTCAGTTGAGCGGGCGATCGCTTCCTCAACAACCTTTCTCTAGCCTTTTTTTCTCATTCCGATCTCCACCCACTCAATCTCTCTTTTCCGTGTTAGTAAAGTCCTGTTTAAACAACGATAAACGAGAATCGAATGATTCAGTAATCGAACGTAGCAAACTGCTGACTTTTATGCTTTAAACTTAAACATATTAAAGTTTAACTCGACTGTTTTAAAAGATCGCATCTCTCAAATTTGCGATTCTCTTCGATCGAATGCAGTAAAAACTAAAAAACTCCCATATCCTTTACAGAATTTCTTTTTTTCTATAAGTTACTGTAGAATATTCACCCACTCGAACCCACGCACCGAAACTGTTGACTCTAGAAAACCCCTAAACCCCTATCCTAACTTGCCCTTCCGACTCCCTTCGCAAAATCACCCACGAAGATGAATCAAACCTTGCTTAACAATCGCTATCGCATTATCAAAACCCTCGGTTTTGGTGGGTTTGGAGAAACTGTTTTAGCAGAAGACACGCAAATGCCCTCCGGTCGGTATTGCGCGATAAAACAACTCAAAAGTGCAACCAGCGATCCGCAAGTGGCGATGCTCGTTCGCGATCGCTTCCGTCGCGAAGCGGCAATTTTGGAAGAATTAGGCGAAGAACATCGGCAAATTCCCCGTTTATATGCTTATTTCCAAGAAAATGAGCAATTTTATCTCGTTCAAGAGTGGATCGAAGGGGTCACCTTGAGCGATCGCGTCGCCGTGTCCGGACCGCTTGCCGAATCGGAGGTCTGTCAGCTTCTCGCCGATTTGCTGCGCGTTCTCGACTTTATCCACAGCAAACGGATTATTCACCGCGATCTCAAGCCGCAAAACGTTATTATCCGCCATAAAGACGGCAAACCCGTGTTAATCGACTTCGGCGCCGTCAAAGAAATTGTCGCGACCACGGCGGTGCAGCAGTCGGGCAGTGGCGCCACCTCGATCGTCGTCGGAACTCCCGGCTTTATGCCTGCGGAACAAGCGGCGGGGCGCCCGGTGTTTGCCAGCGATTTATATAGTTTGGGCTTGACCGGAATTTACTTATTAACGGGAAAAACAGCATCAGAGTTAGAAATAGACCCGCAAACTCAGGAAATTATCTGGCATCCGCAGCAATACTCCATTTCTCGCTATTTAGCGGCAATTTTAAACCGAGCCATTCAGTCCCACCCGCGCGATCGCTTTCCCACGGCCCGCGCCATGCTCGATGCTTTAGAAACTCGTTCGGCGAATGCAGGCCCCACCCAAGCCACGATGGCCGTTTCAGCGCCACCATCGACCGTCACACCCGCCCACAAACAGGATTACAAACCCTTGTTAATCGGCACGGCGATCGCCGTGGCGATTGCCTTGGGCATCGGGGTAGGAGCGAGCGGAATTGGCAGCAAACCGGAGCGATCGCAACCTCAAGCGACCTCGCAAGAGTCGGCTGCAACTCCCGATGCGAAAAGCCCTGTAACGACGAGTGTAGAGACATTAGAGCCAAAAACCGCGATTCGCAACCCACCGCAATACCGTCGCGAACCGGAACCCCAAACCGTGCGGGCGATCGCCCCCGAGGAAGCAGCCCCGGCGCCGGATGCAGCAGCAGCCCCCGAGGTCTACTCCAACCCAGAAACCGACGATCCCCGCCAGCAGCAAGCCCTTGAGGTCGCAACTCCGGAAGCCAGTGCGATCGCGCCGACCCCGCAAGAGGTGGAACACGCCGCCCCTTCGGAAACCTCGGAGCTCTCATTGACTCCAACCGATCCGATCGACGGAGAAAATCATTCCCGTCCTGCGTCCGAAGAACCCGAAAATAACCCCCGTCCTTCTCCAGAAGAGGCGATCGAAAACTATTATTCGACCCTCAACGATCGCAACTACCAAGACAGTTGGAATCAACTTTCTCCCGAATTCCAAACCGAATATCACGGTCAAGATCCCCAATCTTATAACGGTTTTTGGGAAGGGGTCGATCGCGTCGATATCGATCGCGTCGTGCGAACCGAACAGCAGGGCGATCGGGCGAATGTAGATGTCGAATTGAATTACGCTACTCCTGACGGCGGACAAACTTCAGAAGTTAGAAACTTCCAATTAATTTGGGATGAAAACAACCAAAAATGGTTAATTGACGACTCGAATCTGAACTAACCCTAGTTTCGTGCAATTATTTAGCTCAAAAACCATCGTGTTTAGTCGTTTTACCCTCGCTCTCAGCGTCTGTTCTCTGTCCGTGGCGATCGTCCTCAACGGATGTACTGGTAACGATCCAACTGCTAACAATCCGACCACCGAAACACCCCCTACTCAAGCCGATTCAAATAGCCCGAAAGCTCAAGTTTCCGCCGCATCGGTCAATCCTCCCGAACCTAAACTGTTACTGGTTGCTCCCGACAATCCCGACCCTAAAATTCAAGCTCAAATCGAGCAGTATCTCGATCGCCTCGAAGCCCAAGGCTTCCCCAAAAGTAATCAAGGGATTTGGCTACAAGTCGATGGCAAACTGTTAGCTAACCATCAGGGAACCGTCCCCCTGCCCGCCGCTTCAGTGACTAAAATTGCCACTTCTTTAGTCGCCTTACAAAGCTTCGGCCCCGATCGCCAATTTGAAACCGTAATTAGTGCCACCGGACCGATTGAAAATGGGGTATTGCAGGGAGATTTAGTCATCGAAGGCGGACAAGATCCCTTTTTTGTTTGGGAAGAGGCGATCGCCCTGGGCAATACTTTAAAACAACTGGGGATCGATCGCGTTGCCGGGAATTTGGCGATCGTCGGCCCGTTCTACATGAATTTTGAAACCGACCCCATAACTTCCGGAAATTTCCTCAAACAGGGGTTAAATCGTCAGCTATGGTCCGCAGAAGTTGAAAATCAATATGCGACCCTCCCCCCAGAAACCCCCCGTCCGGAAGTAGCGATTTCAGGGGACGTTCTCCCCCTGAACGCGGCACCGCAAAACCGGGAAATCTTAGTGCGTCACTACTCGTTCCCGGTGGCAGAATTGCTCAAAAAAATGAACCTTTACAGTAATAATTTAATGGCGGATATGTTCGCCGAAGCGGTCGGCGGAGCCGATATCGTCGCCCGCAAAGCCGCCGAAACCGTGGGCGTTCCTCCTACAGAAATTCAATTGATTAACGGGTCTGGTTTGGGGGCAGAAAATCGCATTTCTCCCAGAGCCGCAACGGGTTTATTTTTAGCAATTTCACGCGAATTGGAACCCTACAATCTCACGCTTTCCGATGTCGTGGCGATCGCGGGTCGCGATACCGGAATCCTCGAAGATCGGCCCCTTCCACCCCTCGCCGTCGTCAAATCCGGCAGTCTCAACGATGTCAGCACGATCGCCGGAGTTTTACCCACCGAACAACAAGGAGATCTCTGGTTTGCGATTATGAATGGCGGCTACAATTTCGAGGGGTTCCGCCAAAGTCAAGAGCAACTTCTCAACAGTTTTGTCACCCAATGGGGAGCAGTCTCGACTTTACCGAGTAAGTTACAACCAAGCCCCTCCCGACAAACGAAAGGTTCGCGATCGCAAATCGTCAAATAAAGACAAAGCCATTGAAGAGGCATGTAATTAGGTTTCTTTGGACGACATAAAAGGGTGGTTTACTCATTGCTGTTACTATCCTTACTTGACTGAGAAACCCTTTAGAAGCCGTGTTTCTCCAAGCAACCCGGCTGCTGATGGAGTGGAGCGGCTGTCCCAATTCAAAGCTCCTCAAGGTGTGACGCGCCAGATTTTGATGGTGCGATCGGCACTGCCACTGACGAGGGTGCTGCCGTCGGGGCTGATGCTGACGGAGCTGACCCAATGCTCGTGTCCGGTAAGGGTTTGCCGCAATCGACCCGTCGCCAAGTCCCAGATCTTGATATTTGGCCCATTGATACTGACCAAGGTGCTGCCGTCGGGGCTGATGCTGACGGCGTGGACACTCCTGTCCTGTCCGGTGAGGGTTTGCCGCAGTTGACCCGTCGCCAAGTCCCAGATCTTGATGGTGTTATCCCCGCTGCTGCTGACGAGGGTACTGCCGTCGGGGCTAATGCTGGTGGACTCGATCCAAAAGTCATGTCCGGTGAGGGTTTGCCGCAGTTGACCCGTCGCCAAGTCCCAGATCTTGATGGTGCTATCAAAACCACCACTGACGAGGGTGCTGCCGTCGGGGCTGATGCTGACGGATTCGACCCCCACATCATGTCCGGTGAGGGTTTGCCGCAATTGACCCGTCGCCAAGTTCCAGATTTTAATGCCATCAAAACCATCACTGACGAGGGTGCTGCCGTCGGGGCTGATACTGACGAAAGTGCCACCACTGTCGAGGGTTTGCCGCAGTTGACCCGTCGCCAAGTCCCAGATTTTGATGGTACTAGCACTGCTACCGACGAGGGTGCTGCCGTCGGGGCTGATGCTGACGGACTGGACAATATCGTCATGTCCGAGGGTTTGCCGCAGTTGACCCGTCGCCAAGTCCCAGATTTTGATCGTGTTATCGTCACTGCCACTGACGAGGGTGTTGCCGTCGGGGCTGATGCTGACGGACTGGACAATATCGTCGTGTCCGGTGAGGGTTTGGGCGGCTTGGAACAGAGGTTTGCCTGCCAGCCAAGACAACACCGTGACGGGTTCGACGGCAGACCGACGAACCACCCACCACCCGCTCCCGCCGAGTAGTACGACCACCAGGAGATAGATAATCGGGGGAATGCCGCCAGATTTTCCAGACATCGGAACTTCCTCCTTAGAGTTGTTGAACAAAAATAGCGACGCAAGGTGGAGGAATGCGTCGCTATTTTTGTTCAACTCCGAATCAGTTGGCTACACAGCCTACTTGATGCTGGCTTTGGCGCCTGCTTCTTCAAGCTGCTTCTTGCCATCTTCGGCGGCTTCTTTGGCGATCGCCTCTTTGATCGGCTTCGGCGCGGATTCGACCATATCTTTGGCTTCTTTCAAACCCAAACCCGTCAGCGCGCGCACGACTTTGAGAACCGCAATCTTCTTGTCGGCGGGAACTTCTTCGAGCACCAAGTCGAATTCGGTTTTTTCTTCGGCTTCTTCCGCCGCACCCGCAGCAGCGCCGGGGGCCATCATCATCATGCCACCCGCCGGAGCAGCAGCGCTCACGCCGAAGGTTTCTTCAATTTGCTTGACCAGCTCGGAAGCTTCGAGCAGGGACAAAGTTTTCAACTTTTCCAAAATTTCGTCAGTAGCAGCAGACATGGATTGACTCCTTAGACAATGGTGTGGACTGAATGGTTAAACAAACGGACTCTCAAATGCCAAACAGAGCGATTCAGGCCGCTTCGCCGGAATCGTTGTCTTTGTCGGCATAAGCTTGAATACCGCGCGCAATAGAAGCAGGAACTTCCTTGACGCCGACGGCCACCTTGGTCGCCAGAGAATTGATCGCTCCGGCAATTTGGGCGATGAGTTCTTCTTTCGACGGCAGATCGCCGATCGCCTTGACTTCCTCTTCATTAAGCACTTTGCCTTCGAGGACGCCACCGCGAAGCACGGTTTTCTTCGTCGCTTTTTGGAACTCTCGATAGGCTTTGATGCCACTGCTGAGATCGTCTTTGAGCAGCAGGAAAGCGGAGGAGTCTTTGAGAAATTCCTCCATCGGCTGCCACTGCTCGTATTCGGCAATGGCGCGACGCATGAACGTGTTTTTGGTCACCACGCACGAGGCGCCGCTCTGACGCAGGCGATTGCGTAAATCCGTAATCTCCGCGACGGAGACCCCTTTGTAGTCGATGACAACGGTCATCTGAGACTCATCGAGGACTTCTTTGAGATTGCTAACAATCTCTTTTTTGTTTTCTAGCGTTCTTCCCACCCGTTTTCACCTCCTTTACTACAGGGAAATGTCCTTGCGAGGGACTGTCTTTCGAGCTTGGGAAGGTGCCAAGCAATGAAGATCCCACCAACGATCGCCAGTTCTGGCAGCCACATCACTCCCCCCTCGGAAAAACCTAAAACCCCGACTGTTTCAGAGCCGGGGTTTGCCTCCTACGCGATTCGATTCGGTCACGGCTGTGACTAGACTGGAATCGCGTCAGGAAGAGTTGACCTCGGCAGGGAATTAAGCCATCGGGCACCTGCTGTCTGTGGCTTACTCGTTTTCAGTTGTGGGATCGGATCGTGAGTTTCGACCTCCAAAGAAAACGTACAAAACTCAAAATTGGTTTAGGCGGCTTCGTGAGTCTTCAAGTCGCGCAGCAAGCTAATATCGACTTGAATCCCCGGCCCCATCGTCGCCGAAACATAAATGCTGTTCCAGTAACGGCCTTTGGCACCGGACGGACGGTTGCGGTCGATACATTCCTGCAAGGCTTTGAGGTTCACCAGCAAGTCTTCCGCACTGAAGGAGACCTTACCAAACATGACGTGGACGATCCCGGTGCGATCGGCACGAAATTCTAGTTTACCAGATTTGAACTCGGCGATCGCCTGTTCGAGATCGAAAGTTACCGTTCCCCCTTTCGGCGAGGGCATCAAACCGCGCGGCCCGAGCAGTCGCCCGAGTTTCGCCACTTGCGGCATCATATCGGGGGTGGCAATCAGTTTGTCGAAATCCATTTGACCTTTTTGGATTTCGTCGATCAACTCTTCCGAACCCACCAAATCGGCTCCGGCGTTGGTCGCTTCCGTCACTTTCTCGCCTCGCGCAATTACGGCTACGCGAACGGTCTGACCCGTCCCTTTAGGCAGCACGACGGTGGTCCGCAGTTGTTGGTCGGTGTATTTCGGATCGATCCCGAGTTTGATATGGGCTTCCGCCGATTCGGGAAATTTAGCTGTAGCGGTTTCTTTTAAAAGATTGAGCGCTTCGAGCGGCTCGTAAGGTCGATCCTCGACCTTCTTTCTCAGTTCTTGGACGCGACGCGATAGTTTCTTGGACATTTCTACTCTCCTGGGGTCGTTAGCGAGGTTGATGCCTCTCCCCCATTGAATGGGTCAATGTAAATTTTGCCGGATGGCTGTCTTAGTCGGAAACTGCCACACCCATATTGCGGGCGGTTCCTTCGACAATCTTCATCGCCGCCTCGATGTCGTTGGCGTTGAGGTCGGGCATTTTCGTCTGAGCGATTTCGCGCAGTTGGTCGCGCGTAATCGTGCCGACGGTTTGTCGGTTCGGTTCGGCAGCCCCTTTGGGAATTCCGGCGGCTTTACGAATCAGAACCGACGCGGGTGGAGTTTTGAGAACAAAGGTAAAACTGCGGTCTTCGTAAACCGAAATTTCGACAGGCACCACCAAGCCCGCTTGGTCTGCAGTCCGGGCGTTATATTCTTTGCAGAACATCATGATGTTCACGCCGTGCTGACCCAGAGCCGGGCCGATTGGGGGTGCTGGGTTGGCCTTACCCGCATCGATGGCCAACTTGATCACCGCAACAACTTTTTTTGCCATTTACTGTGTTTGCTGCTTCAACTTAATTTGCGAACTTGATTGAACTCCAGCTCGACGGGGGTATCCCGTCCGAAGATCGAAAGCAGTGCTTTGAGCTTGCTGCGCTCGGGACTGACTTCGATCACTTCGCCGTCAAATTCTTTGAACGGTCCGGAAACCACTTCGATTTTTTCTCCGGGCGCCAAATGAGTTTTGACGACGGGTTCGGCTTCTTCCCGTTGTCTGAAGATTCTTTCCACTTCGGAGTGACTGAGCGGTACGGGTTTGACGTGTCCGCGCCCTCGTCCGTACCGACGCTTTTGTTCGGCTCCGACAAAGTTAATCACATGAGGGGTGTTTTTGACAACCTGCCAGCTTTCATCGTCCATCGCCATCTGCACGAGGACGTAACCGGGAAAGATTTTTTCGTCGGTTTGCTGGCGGCTGCCATCTTTACGAATTTTGACGGCAGCACTCTGAGGGATCTCGATCTGGAAAATGCGATCGGCCACGTCCAGAGTTTGGATGCGCTGCTCTAGGTTGGCTTTCACCCGCTTTTCGCAGCCTGAAGCCACCTGAACGGCGTACCAACGAGGAGTGACGGACGCTTTGGTCGTTTCTTCCTCCATGTCTGACCGTTGAGGTGTGTTGTGCGAATCGTCCGAGGCAAAAGTCATCCGAATACCTGTGTAGCTGCCCAACCAAAAAATCGATCTAGAAAGTAGATTAAGCTTGCGGAGAGAACCACCATGAGAATGACGGCGGCAGATTCGCTGACGACTTGTTGTCGCGAAGGCCAAACTACTTTGGTCAGTTCTTCTTTGGTTTCCTCTAGAAATTTGACTGGGTTGAACCCGTCTGCACTCGCTTGCATCTGGGCTTCGTCTTTTTTAGCCACGATTTCCTGTTTCCCAAAACGCGCTTTACACGGCAGTCCTCGGGCAGACTTCGGGGCGATCTAACTCCCCAGCCTCGCCAAACCTATTTATTGCTCTTGGCAACCCTCGTCGGAACCACCCAGATCGAAATTCTACCCGAAAGCTGTCACCTCTGTCGATTCACCGACAGCCGCTTCACTTCCGGGTAGATGTTCTTGGGCGATGGTTCAGCGCGCCCTGGAGGACTTGAACCCCCGACATCAGGTTTTGGAGACCTGCGTTCTACCAACTGAACTAAGAGCGCACGGGCTGAATCAGCAATTTTGATTTCGCGACTCACCCAAAGTTATTTTAAGATGTAACTCGCGCTCGCGTCAACAGGCCACGGAAATTTTTGGCAAGGCTTGCAAGTTAGAGGGGGCGATCGAAGCGCTGTTTGAGACGGGTTTTCTTGCCGACTCGTTGGCGCAAGTAGTACAGCTTGGCCCGGCGGGCTTTACCGCGACGGATTACTTTGATGTAGTTGATCCGAGGGGAGTGCAGCAAAAAGACCCGTTCGACACCGATGCCTTGGAAAATACGCCGGACGGTGATCGTTTCGTTGATGCCCCCGTTACGCATGGCGATGACGGTGCCTTCGTAAGGTTGGGTTCGTTCTTTCCCACCTTCGCGAATTCTCACCCCGACTCTAACGGTGTCGCCGACGTAGATCTGCGGAAGGTCGGATTTGAGCTGCTCTTTTTCGATCGATTGAATAATTTCTTGAGCGTGCATAACCATCTGCCAAAGTCACGAACTTCCATTATAACGGGTCTTGCTTCGTTCAGTCCAGCGATTTCTGTACGACTCTGGCCGGAAGCGATCGCGGGAACGACGACAAAAAAGGACGCCGGGGATGACGATCGCCCGCTCCCGTGCATCGACCTGCACCAATGTTAAGAATCAATGTTAAATTGATAGAGAGGCGCGAAAAAATACCCATTGCTCCCCGGTAACGATGCTCAACCGCGCTCGACGCGATCGCCCGGTCGGCGCCTCGAACGACAATGACCTTTACATAGAGAGGTTGCATAAAAAACGTTGAAACTCCTTGCTCTGACCGGATATCCCTGGCGCTCCTTGTGGTATCTGGATATGCAGTTGAAGCGGAAACGACATTGCGACCCGGCGCTTTCGTGGACCGACCGTTGCGAGGCGCCCAGTACGATCCGATCGACCTGTAACGAGTAGTTTGCACACCCCGGTTTCGAGCCAGCCTCCGGAACACGCCACCGGAACGGCCTTGGTTGCAAACTCGGTCGATCGACCCAAGGCGATGAATTTTTAACGAAGTCAACGACTGTCGATCGCGCTCACCTAATTTGACGATCGACGAGTTGCGGCGATCGCCCCTTGTATGGCGTCAGTACGGCCCGTCACCGCGTACCGAGGATTCTCCCTAGGACAAAACTCCCGAGACGTGGATCGATGCAGATCTCCTAGGACAGTGACGACGGCGACGCGACAGGCGATCGCTCCCCGACTCAACCGCCGGATATTTCACAGTGGCGGCGGTTGAGGACGAACCCTAATGTTTCCTCATTGGGCTTGCTGTTGCTGTCCTCAGAAGATTCAAGAATCAAACCATGTCTAAATTTCACAGCCATCAAATTACCCCGACCCCCGTATCCGCCGATCTCAGCGTCGTCGATCTGATCGACAATCACTTCAGCGCTTATAACTCCGCACGGTTGCGCGAAATTTGCCACCTGCTCAGTCGCGACGTCCTTCAAGAAGGCGTTACCGTCGGCTTGACCCTCTCCGGCGCCTTGACCCCCGCCGGATTTGGTATATCGGCGATCGCCCCATTAATCCGTCACGGCTTCATCGACTATATCATCAGTACCGGAGCCAACCTCTACCACGACCTCCACTACGGACTCGGCTTAAACCTCTACAAAGGGAGTCCGTTCGTCGATGACGCCGAACTGCGCGAACAAGGCAACATCCGCATCTACGACATCATCTTCGATTACGACGTCCTTCTCGAAACCGATGCCTTCGTGCGGACCATTTTGCGCGCCGAACCGTTCCAAAAACGGATGGGAACTGCCGAATTTCATTACCTCCTCGGCAAATATATCCGCGAAATCGAAAAACAGCGCGGGGTCGAACATTCTTGCTTGCTGGCGACCGCTTACGAGTGCGGCGTCCCGATTTATACTTCCTCCCCGGGGGATAGTTCGATCGGGATGAACGTGGCGGCCCTGGCCCTGGAAGGCTCCGAACTCGTCCTCGATCCGGCGATCGATGTGAACGAAACTGCCGCGATCGCCTACGGTGCGCGAGATACCGGAACCCCAATTCCCGGCAAAAGTGCGGCGGTCATCCTCGGCGGCGGTTCTCCCAAAAACTTCTTGCTGCAAACTCAACCGCAAATTCACGAAGTTTTGGGTCTGGAAGAGCGCGGACACGACTATTTTATCCAAATTACCGACGCCCGTCCCGATACCGGAGGACTCTCCGGCGCGACCCCGAGTGAGGCGGTCAGTTGGGGGAAAGTCGATCCGGAAGAACTCCCGAACACGATTGTCTGTTATACCGATACGACGATCGCCCTGCCCATTCTCACCGCTTACGCGATCGCCCAGTGCGAACCGCGTCCGCTCAAACGACTATACGATCGGCGATCGCAAATGCTGACCAAATTGCAACTCGACTATCAACTCGCCAAAGCTCAAAAACCCCAAGAACGAGCTCAATCCCCCGCCGAACACAGATCCGCGCCCGTGGCGACTTATCCGTGTGGAACTCCCATCCGTAACGGTCACGGTTAGTGGGTCTAACTTGCTCCCGTCCGCCTGTCGATCGCCTCGACCCCTCCCGAGTTCGCGTGGCTGAAACTCCACTTTTTCGGAGGTGTCCGGGCGATCTCCTCCAATCGGGGGAATCGATTGGGCGAAGTGCGCCCCAAGGGCGAAGGGTTAGAATCGCGATCGATTCAGCAAGGTGAAAGTTACGGAGCCGATCGCGATGCAACCCCAACAAACCGAAAAACTCGGATATCTCGGATGGTTGGGTTTTCTCGGCTTGTTAGGTTTAGTCACTGGAAATGTAGGCTTGTTTGGGTTTTTTGGGTTTTTTGGCTTTTTCAAATTTCGACCTCATCCTCAAACTTGTAAGTCGCTAACGGAAACTCAGGTCAATTCGACCGAGCGAAATCAGTCCGAAAATTCTTCTAGAAATTAGCCCCAAAAGGATTCCAATAAGTATTCCAGAAGTATTCGACTATTTAAGATTTGGGTGCGATCGCGAAACAATCCCTCCTTTTCGAGCGAGAAAAAGGAGGGATTTTTAATGGTGGAGAGCATGGGAGACCGTTACAGGGGCGATGCAGGGGCGATCGCGCCGACGCGACGGCAAATACAACAGCACGATTACGGTTTGCCCCAATGTCGCCAACTGCCAGGGGTTTTATCGTAGAACGTAAGCTAATCGCACGAAGTCAAGATGACTTGCTCTTCGAGAGTTTATCTCTAAGCGGCGATCGCGTGCCTTTTTTACTTTGGGAGGTTGAATCTCAATGAATACTCAAATTCAATTAACTTCTCTGTCCGAACTCAATCAATTGCGGCGCCAATTAGAAGCGATCGCCACTCCCTCATCCCGTCGAGACCCCCGCGCGATCGCCGCCGATCCCCTCGTCAACCTCCCGGAAAAACCCGGCACCTGGCAACCGCCGATCGAAGTGCGAGAACGAGAAAATGATTTCATTTTGCGAGCCGAATTACCGGGGATTCCAGCCGCCAACTTAAACGTACAAGCGAGCCGCCACGCCGTTTTACTGGCCGGAAAATCCCCAGCCCGCACTTCTGCGCGAGGGGTGAGAACTTGGAGCGAATTCAACTCCGGCGAATTTCATCGGGTCGTCGTTCTCGGTACAGCCATTGAAGGCGATCGGATCGAAGCCCATTTGCAAGACGGTATTCTCACCTTAACCGTACCCAAACGCGGCAGCTCGACCCCAACCTCCTTTAAAGTCCGACTCGACGCCGCGCGCCCTAGTAAAGCGCCCGAAATCTCGACCCCGATCGCCGACCACAGCCCAACCGACACCCTCCCGAAAGTTGCACTAAACGAGGACATTCTCGGGGATTGGTGGTCGAATTAAACCCGCCCAACAAATAGCAACGAGACCGAGGCGATCGTCATATTCCCTTCTATAGTCCCCCGTCAACCTCAAAACCCGTCAGGAATTCCCAGAGAGTGATTAACTGACTTTGCGTTAACCTAGCGGTAGCAGGGCTAACCGACAATCAAGACCCGCGAGGGTCTTTTTGTCGCTACCTACTACCCCGGTGGGTAATACCGGGGTTAC
>NZ_JAEOXH010000005.1:0-12161 GCF_016632315.1 Oxynema mangrovii CENA135
GTAACCCCGGTATTACCCACCGGGGTAGTAGGTAGCGACAAAAAGACCCTCGCGGGTCTTGATTGTCGGTTAGCCCTGCTACCGCTAGGTTAACGCAAAGTCAGTTAATCACTCTCTGGGAATTCCTTAAGCCACTCGAAGCATTTCCTATGGTAATGCTTGCTGGCGATCGAGGCTGCCCGAATGCAGCCCCTCGGCAAAATCACGGCCTAATTAACCACTTCGATTTCGTCTTCAAAAAACCAAGTGGCCAGACCACTGTCAAATTTAACAATGACGCCGACGCCACTACCATCGGTCATTTTGTATTCGGCGATCGTACCGACGGGATTTTTCTTGATCTGCTCGACCATCTGGCCGGACAGGCGATCGCGAAGCCGACAGATTTTTACCTTTTGACCTATTTCCATTGCCAACTTTAACCTGTGTGTTCCTCTCGTTGAACCATTCCACAGTCTATCAGAATGAGGTGATTTCACGGAGCGATCGCCCTCGGGGAGTTTTAGCCTGAAAAGGTGACCCTAGAACCCTAACGCCGCGATCGCCTCGTCAGCGTTGCGATCGTCGCGCGTACCGAAATTCTGCCACAATCCTTTTATATATTAGCTTCGGAATTCGAGAGGACTGGCAGTGGGGCGATCGTCACCGGGGTTGGCAATGGGCGCGATCGCGGTATAAACATAGCTAGGGGGAAGGGGAATCGCCCCACTCCCTAGAAACGGTCCGGAACCCGAACAGTTTTTCTAGAACAAGAGACAGGGACGCATCAATCGAATCCCACGCCCGTCGGCTTTGGGAAACTACCGCACTCGGGTTGCGGTCAAAAAGTTTGAGCCATCAGGTTAGCCATCAGGTTTGGCACGCGTTCGCGGAGTGGCTCCTTTGGAGCATCGCGCGGCTACAGGTTCCTCTGAATCTACTCGACCTCTCTGATTTCAATAACAACTGTTCCCGTAACGACCCGCACGGGTTTCCCTGCCATGCTTACAACCGTCGGGATCGGAAACTCACATCTAGAAGAGAGAGGGGGTGAGGGGTCTGATAAACCTGTGGTTTGGTATCGTCGCGATCGTATAACAGGTTCGGCATTCGCGTAGCGCCTCCTGACTCCTTTGGAGTCGCTACGCGAACGGAGCATCGCCTCCCAGTCGTCGCGCGAGTCTGGGAGGATCCGCACATTCAGGCGATTGAGGAGGGTCTCAACATGGTTTTATTACTCGGCGATGATGGGGATAATTTTCTAGTCGGGACGGCGCAGAACGATACCGTCTTGGGAGCCCAAGGGGATGACGTTCTTCTAGGCGAACAGGGGGATGACTTTCTGTTCGGCGGCGACGGCGACGACACCCTCAATGGTGGCGAAGGTGAAGATCTCTTCTTAATCGGTTTCGGCGAGGGACAAGATACGATCGCCGATTTCGAGTTGGGCGGCGATCGCATTGCCTTGCCTTTCGGCATTGAGGTACAAAATTTAGAATTAGTCGAAGTTTTCAATCGCGACGGAACCCCGAGCAATCTCACCCGCATTCAAATTACTACCGATGAGGGCGTACTGGTTTTAGCCTCGGTTCGGAGTCTCGGCGGCAGCCTCAGCCTCGATTCGAGCAGTTTTGTCAGTGGGGTCGAACCAATTGCCAGTATTTTAGACTTCAGCGCCCCGGTGACGGTAGACGAAGGGGCGGGGGTGGCGACGGTGAGGGTGACGCGCACGGGAGAGACCAGCGAGAGCGTTTCCGCGACCGTGCGTCCCAGTAACGGGACGGCGATCGCCCCGAGAGATTTCAGCAGTAGCCCCCTGACGGTCACGTTCGCGCCGGGACAGACCGAAGGAACCGTCGAGATCCCGATTGTGGACGATTTGGCGGTGGAAGGAAATGAAAGTTTTTCCCTCTCTTTAGCCCTCGATAACGCGCAAACGATCTTGGGCGATCGCGATACCGCCGAGGTCACGATCCTCGATAACGATGCGGCGATCGCCTTCGCGTCGGCGCAATATGTCGCCAATGAAAGCACCGGAAACGCCGCCATTACCCTCGTTCGCGAGGGGGTCGCCACCGTTCCCGTTGCCGTCACTTTCCGCGCCAGCGACGGAACCGCGACCTCCCCCGCCGATTACAGCACTTCGCCGATTCGCGTCAGCCTCGCGGCGGGTGAAACCAGCCAAACGGTGTTGATTCCGATCGCCGACGACAGCTCGATCGAAGGGTCGGAAACGGTCAATTTATTGTTAGAAGATCCGAGTCCCGGCAGCTTACTGGGGAGCCAAAATACGGCCTCGTTACGCATCGACGATAACGACAGTTCCATTCAGTTCGGCGAGCCCACCTTTAGCGTCACCGAAACCGGGGAGGCGATCGCCGCGATTACGATAACTCGTACGGGCGTACTCGACGCAACCGTAGGCGCGACGGTGACCCCCGCCGACGGAACGGCGACCTCCCCGGAAGATTTCGACAATACTCCCATTCCGGTCACCTTCAATCCCGGCGAAATTGCCCGCATTATCGAGATTCCCCTCGTCGATGACGGTTTGGTTGAAAATCCCGAAACGATCGCCCTATCCCTGAGTTCTCCCACGGGAGGGGCGACGATCGGCCTTCAAAATACGGCAACGGTCACCGTCATCGATACCGATCGCGCCATCGAGTTCGCCGCCGCCGAATTTCGCGTCACTGAAGGGGGAGAGGCGATCGCTCCGGTGACCCTCACCCGTCTCGGCGATCTCGAAACTGCCGTCGGCGTCACGGTCAACCTCGGCGACGGCAGCGCGATCGCCCCGGCGGATTACGACAATACCCCGATAACTGTCGATTTCGCCCCGGGACAGCAAAGCCAAACCGTCGAGATTCCCCTCGTTGACGATATCGCGATCGAAGGGGAAGAAGCCCTCGCTCTCACTTTATCCGCGCCGACGGGCGGCGCGACCCTCGGCCCGCAATCCACGGCGCAGTTGCTCGTTGACGACAATGACAGTGGGTTGCAGTTTGTCAGCAGCCAATTTAGCGTCACCGAAGCTGGAGAACCGATTCAAGCGATAACTGTCGCGCGATCGGGGGATCTGAATCGGGCGATCGGCGCCACGATAACTCTCGCCGACGGAACGGCGATCGCCCCGGACGATTACGACGATACGCCGATTGTTATATCTTTCGCCCCCGGACAAGCCCAGCAAACCGTCACCGTTCCCATTGTCGAAGACGGTCTTGCCGAAACGACGGAAACGGTGAATCTCACTTTAAGCAATCCCGTCGGGGGAACGACGATCGGCGCGCAAAATACTGCCACTTTGGAGATCGTCGATGATGAAGTGATTTTAGACTTCGCCGCCCCCAGCTTTACCCTCACGGAAGAGGGTACGGCAATTGAAGCGGTTCGGGTGATTCGGACCGGGGATAGCGATCGCGCCGTCGGCGCAACCCTTTTACTCGGCAATAATACGGCGATCGCCGCCCAAGATTTCGACAATACTCCGATCGCCCTCGACTTCCAACCCGGCGAAACGGAGAAAATTGTCCCCCTTCCCCTCCTCGACGATCCCTTCGTGGAAGGGGCGGAAGTGTTGAATCTGGCACTGGTCAACCCCACCAACGGCGCGGCGATCGGGTCTCAAAACGGCGCCAATGTCACCATTATCGATAACGATAGCGCCATTGCTTTCGGCGCCCCCAGCTTTACGATCGCCGAAGATGGAAGCGGATTCGCCGAAATCGAGCTGTTACGCAACGGCACCCTCGATCGCGGAGCCACCGTCGCCGTCGAACTCGCGGACAATAGTGCGATCGCCCCCTTTGACTACGACAATACCCCCATTCCGGTCGTCTTCAATCCCGGCGAAGCCACCGCCACCGTCCGCATCCCGATCGCCGACGACGCGATCGCCGAAGTCGCCGAAACCCTGACTCTCTCTTTAACGAATCCCAGTCCGGGAATGGCGATCGGTCCTCAAAATGTCGCCACCCTGACCCTCTCCCGCAGCGACCTCCCCACCCGCCTCGATTTTGAAGGCCCCGAAAACCTCGATCCGGTCAGTGGCTTTTACGAACGACAAGGGATCTTTTTCTCCGAAAATGCCCTGGCGATCGTCGATACCGATGCCTTAGACGCATTGGGACGTCCCGACGAGTTCGGCGGGAACTTCGGCGGCGGGCCCAGTGGGATCGCCGCCCTCACCTACGGCGAAGGTGAGACGATCGTCATGAACGTCAGTGGCGGTTTCGACAATCAACTCTCCTTCTTTTTCGCCTCCCCCTTCGCCGACCATACCGTGACCATTTACGACGACTTAGGCGGACAAGGCAACATCTTAGCCTCTACTTCCCTCTCGCGCACCCCCCAAGGCCCTCTTCCGGACGCTTATGCCAGTTTTGCTCAAGTCACGTTACCCTTTGCGGGAGTCGCCCGTTCCGTCAGTTTCGGCAGCCAAGCCAATAAGTTATTACTCGACGATATTGTTTTGGGGTAATCGGGGAAAAGGGGGACACTCAATCGCTATCGACAAATCTCAAACTAACGCCTGACCCCCGATCGCGGAATAATCACATCGGTCGGGTCGAAGGGCCGGGTAAAGCCCCGTTCTTCTCCCGAAAGCGGCGTTAACCCGGCATTTGTATCGAATTCGCCGCCAATTGTCCCGCCACCTAACGGGTCGCTGTTCCCATTGAGAGCATCTTCTAAAAAGTTGCTAAATCCTTTTTGGTCGAATCCCCGCCGTTCTTCTTCGGAAAACGTCGGTCTAATCCGTTGGGGTGCGTTTTCAGACAGCTCCGCTTGAGCGAGATCGGTCGTATGGGAGGGGACGGCGACAGTCCCGTGGAGTGGCTGCGCTAAGCCTGAAGCTGGAAACATCCCGGCGATCGCGATTCCTATCCCCCATGCGGATAAGATCGGGGTTGAGAATGTCGGTGTTTTAAACAACATTTGCCCATTTCCTAAAATCTAAAGGTCGTGCGTAGGGTTCCGATAAAAATATCGTCGTTATCCGCATCGTGTTCCGGATTGCTGACAAAAATCAACCCCGGCGTAATCGAAATGCGATCGCTGACCCGGAACCGATAAAAAGTTTCAAAGTGCAAGGAAGTATCGCGATCTTTCCCCAACGGTAAATCGTTTCCCTCGACTAATTTAGGCGGTTGGCCGAATAAAAACGCCAGCAAGTCTCCCTGACGCCCCAGAGGGTCGGACAATCCCAGGGAAAATAAATAGGTGGTCGCCGTGGCGGAAGCGTCGGAGACGGTGGAATCGCTGAAAATCCAGCCCCCCCAGGTGCTAAAAGTGAGATTTGACGTCAGCCGCCATTGCAATGTCCCACTAATGGCATTAATTTGTGAGGGTTCGTCCAGCAAGCCGTTAGTATCGGCGAGAAAACTTCCGGTAAACGTATCGAGTCGTCCGTCTTTCGCGTAGGCGTTGACGTAGGTCAAGCCCGTCAGCAGGGTGGGGGCGGGTTTGAGCAGTAACTGCACCCCCAAAGCGCTGCGATCGGCTCCGAAGAGGCTGTTTCCCGAGGTGGGACGGTTGCTGTTCCGGGTGCCGTAGGCGACTTGGAGGCGGACCGGATCGGCGAGCAACCAGTCGATCCCGACGCCGCCATCGAGGCTGCCAATTTTAAAAATGGGACTGGCTTCGCCGAAGCGGGACAAGGCGCCGCGTCCGGCGTCGAAGTAGGGGGAGTTGGCGGTGAGGACGCTGCTGAGGCTGAAGCCGACGGGACGGAAGGTGACGACGGCTCGATCGCCCACGGCAAAGCGGTATTCGAGTTTTTCGAGGCGGATTTCGTTGTCGGTGTCTCCTTGATAGGCGAGTAAGGCCATATCACTATTAAAAACGTCGGGATCGGCCAATCCGCGATCGCCGAAGTTTCCGGCGGCGAGTTCGAGTCTGAGCCGATCTTTCCCGGTAAAGGAGGCGACGAGTCCGAGGCGGGTCAGGTGGGAGAAGGTCGGGTTATTCTCGCCGTCACCGGGGGGATTGCCTCCGGCGGGGAGGGTGAGGGCGAAAATGGCTTCGCCTCCCAAGATGGCGGTGGTGGAGAATTGTTGGGCTTCGAGTTCGGCGGCGCGAATTTCGAGTCGGTCGGTGCGATCGCGCAAGGTGGCCAGTTCGGCGCTATATTCGGACTGTAGCCGTTGGATGGTGGCGATATCTTCGGCGCTGAGTTGTCCGGCGGCGCGATCGCGCGCGATTTGGTCGATTTTCTCCAAGCAAGTGTTTAATCCGGCAGCAAATTCGTAGCGGGTCAGGGCGCGATCGCCCCGATAGCTGCCGTCGGGATAGGCGAGGAGGCATTCGTATCGTTCGGCGAGGGATTGTAAGGCTTGGAAGGCCCAATCGTTCGCCTGCACGTCGGACAGTTCGGAAACCGAGGTCACCCGTTCCATCGGTGCGTTGCCTTCCCCGGCGTCGAACGGAAAAGATTGTTGGGATAATAATAACCTGCCGGAATCTATCCCCGCGTTCGCGAAGCGGCTCCCTTGGAGCATCGCGCGATCGCCTAAGTCAGTGACATCGGTACTCGCGGCGGCAGGGAGACTGGCGGTGGCCAGGAAAACGGCGACTCCGGCTTTTAGATGGTTCATCCTCAGACTGGCTCCTCACACTAAAATCAGAAAAACAAGCGTGTATGCTGGGAGCAACTTATATACTTTAACTGGCTTTGTTGACGACGCGGCGTTCGCCAAGGGACCCCTCCGGCGTATCGCCTCGACCTTAATTGCCCTCGCATTCGTCACCGAGCAACAAACTACCACATCCGCCGGAGGGTTGGTCGCGTAACAGCGATCGCACGTCAAAGGTAAAGGCTTCGTAAATATCCTCGATCGTGTCGGCCCGCTCTCGATTTTCCATCCCGGCGGCGATCGTGTCCGGATCGACCGGAGGCGCTTTGAAGGTCAACTTCAGCCCTTCGACTTCCACCTGACGCACGAAGTGAAACGATTGGATCCCGCAACTATTCGACTCGCTCAACTCGGGATCCACGCAGAATTCTTCTCCTTGCGATCGCCCCCGTCCGTGAATGCCGATTAATTCTCCTTCTGCATTAAACACCGGACCACCACTCATTCCCCGTCGCGTTTCGTTACTGTAGAGCAAACTATAACCGCCATCGGTGGAGGGAGGATTGACAATTTTGCGAATCTGACCTTCGACAAATTCTCGCGTCCGGCGGGCGCTTTCATCTTCCGGATTGGGCCAACCGGAAATATAAACCTGAGCCCCTGTTTCCATTTGCGCCGAATCCCCCATCACCGCAACCGGGTAGTCGCGATCGCTGGTAAACTTAACGATCGCCAAGTCGAAACCGTCGATCGTTTCTCCAAATTCCCCTTCTTCTTCGCCAAACGGAATAATATTGTCTGGCATGGTCGTATCATCGACAAAATGAACCTCGCCGTCACTCGTCCGCACGCCGTAGACTACCTCTCGGGTGCGAACCACGTGCAACGCCGTCACCACGTAATAGGTATTGCCATTGCGCGCTACGATGACGCCCGAACCGGGATTCCACTCCTGTCGCGCTTCGATATCCCCTTTCTGCAGCCCTTGGGCGATCACCACCGTGGTCTGAGACGCCACCGCATCGACTTGCTCTTTGGTCAATGCTTGCGCCGCCATCAGGGGAATCGTAACAATTAGGGCTACTGCCGTTCCTGCCAAAGAGGCAGAAAGTTGGCTGGAGAAGATCATAAAAATGATATTGGAGGGTAAAAAGGATCGAAAGACGGGAGCAACAAGCAGACATTACCTGTTATTTAAAATGCCTAAAAATACCCCAAATTTAAGGGGGTAAATTGCAAGAGACTGGCTAATTTTAGATCGAATTTAGCCAAATATCGCCTTTTCGGAGATGCCCGGTTGAACGGAGTCCCCCGATTTTAGCGATCGCTAATTACTAGAGTCTCCTTGGCTTTCTTCGTGGCATTCCTCAGTTGTTCGCATTTACTCGGACGAGCCGTCAGATCCGATCGACGCGATACGCAGCAGGAAAGTCAGTTTGGTTTGAGGCAAAACCACCTTTCGATAGACCTGACGCATCCGAGGTTTCTTTCTCCCGATCTTATTGAATAAAAAAACCTAGAGAAAGTTTCCATTTTCTCTAGGTTTTTTGCTTTTCAAAACCCTTGGATAAAAGTAACAATGAATGTGACTATCTTGAAGCTGTTCACCCTGCGACCCCACGAATCGATTTTGTTCGGTCGCCCAAATTAGAATAACTGTTGCACTAAACGTTCTAAGTTGACATAGGGTTGGCCGCCAGATTCTTGAATCGGGCTGCCGCTTCCCGTCGCGTTGTAGTTGAGCAAGGTTTCGAGAACTCGACCGGGATTGCTGCGATTTTCCCGTTTGAGCGTAAATAAAACATTGGTGGTATTACACCCAGAACGAGTGTTGTTCACGGCACACAACACCGGGTGACCGTTGACGATTCCGGCGGTCATGTACAAGCCACTTAAGGTGCCTCCATTCTCTTGCAGCAGGATGTTGAGTCTCTCGGTGACTTCGCTACAGCGTCGTTCGGGGGTATATCCGGCGTTGCTAAATTCGTCGGTGGTCCAGACAATTAGGGGGTCGGAGAGGCTACCATTATGTTTGACGGCGAGGGTGACGTGATAGTCGTCGGCTACTCGACATTGGAAGGAGGAGAGCGCGTCAGCCGATTGAGCGACTGTTTTTTGAGCGCTTAACAGGGGGATTTGGAGAGCGGCGACACTGATGGCAATCAAGCGAAGGAGTTGTTTAGCTTTCATGGAAGTCAAGGGGGGTTGAGGTGGACAAGGATAATGACGCTCGATCTTGCGAACTTTCTCCTGATTTTTACAAATCCCGAGGGCGAGCGATCGCGGCGACGAGGATTGTCCGATAACGAGCGACTGGCAGCATAGGAGCGGATGATAACGGTTGGGGACGAGTCGAGACGATCGCGCCCGAACGTGTATTCAAGCTTGCTACCCGATGGCTCAGTTCGGGCGAGATCTGAACTCGAACGGGCGAGGGACGAGAGTTCTTTTAGGTCGGAGATCGGATAGTTGCAATCATTTAAAAAGTGACCACCCAGGAGTATCACTCGCCAATACCCCTGCATCTGAGGACGAAAAACGAGGAATACAAGTTTCTCGATCGCGGTTGGTTTTTTCAGCTCAAATCGTTTGACGACGGCAAAGGATTTGAGCGATCGCCTACTTTTTAAAAGCTGAAACTAACTGCAAACGATGACGTTTTTAAGGTCACCGGAGAGCGTTTAGTCGATCGAATTTGCTTTAATTTTAAGATAGATAACCCGTTTTTATAAATCGGGATTGGCTAATTTTAAGTAAACTTTAAACGATCGCCTCGAAAAAAAAGCTGAATTCACTGTGGCGCGATCGCGATTCTCTTCTCTCGACCATAGTGGCTCGATCGCTTCTTGAAAAGGGGGAGGTAAATCGGGAAGCAGGGGCAATACTCCTACGTCGTCCCCGTGCGAACGCCGCCGTCGCAACGTACCCCTTCAGGCTCGAATTCAAGGCAGATTCAAGGCAATTTTGGCGGGACTGAAAAACTATTATAGCGGTTGGGTCGCTCTAGATCGAGGGTGGAGATTCTTGCTGGCGCGCGACTCTAGCCGAGGGAATCCTCGACAGACAAACCCTCTCTTTTCGACACCGAACCCCTACACACAACGAGAGTGAAGCATCTCAGGCGATCGACGCTTCACTCTCGTGTTTTGATGAACGCAAACCGGGACAAATTGTTATCGATTCGATTTTATTCGACAAACAAAGCGCGAGCGACCACCGAGTTTTCCTGCGCTTTTTCAACGGGAAGTTGTTGAATCTTGACATCGGGAGCAGGCTTTATGGTTGGATTCACCGATTCGGTCGGGGACGATCGCACCCGAGGAACGCTCGCCTGCTGGGTTTCGAGCGATCGCTCTAGAGGGAGAACGCCGGAAAGCAACGCGACAAACAACGCCGCGACTGCCGTCCCTCCCCACGTCACTACATTATGTTGACGGCGGCGATCGATTTGCTCGAACACTTGCTGCACCGTTTCTTGAACGGGTTGCTCCGAAGCCGGAACGGGCAACGACTGAACCCCACCGCGCAGTTTCAACAGTTTGAAATACAGTTTCTTCGCATTCGGATCGCGATCGAGCAATTCGTGAACTTCTCGTCGTTCCTCTACCGTCACCTCCCCATCCAGATAGGCACTGATTAAGGTGAAATTCAACGCCAAATCCATCGATGACGAAGGTTCCGGTTCGACGCGCTTCGCCATTGTCGGCATCCCCAACACGCCGAGGTGTAACTTCGACAACCTCGCGTACTGGCGTTGCGCTTCGCTATCGGTTTCGAGCAATTCCCGAACGTATTCGCGTTCTTCGGGACTGACTTCGTCATCGAGATAAGCACTGAGCAACTCGAACAATTCGGCGTTCGAGGTTGCCGACTCTGTCGAGGACAAAGGCGGACAACCGTCGCGATGCCGATCGTGATGGGATTCGTGTTTAAGGGTCATTTCAAAACCACCACCAGGTCAAACATGGGGAACACACCCCGAATCAAAAAAAGTAATTGTTTCTACTTACCAGGATAATTGAGCTTCCACACACTCAAAACTATTAGATGCAAAAGTTATTAAACTCGAAACATCTGCCGGGTTTTCACCTCAGCTCGAAAGACAATGACGATCAACTATCCAAATAAGTTTGCAATTGCATTTGGAGTCGCTGACGCGCTCTGGCAATTCTCGACTTGACTGTTCCGAGGGAAACTCCGGTAATTTCGGCAATTTCTTCGTAAGCTAAACCTTGGATTTCACGTAGGACGATCGTGGTGCGGAAAACTTCGGGTAAATCGGCGATCGCGTCGCGTAATTGGTCGTAAAATTCGCGGGTCGTTAAATCATCGTCCGGACCCGGTTCGTCCGCCGCAATTTCCCAATCCATTTCGCCGTCGTCGAGGGTGCGCGGTGCATCCAGAGAAAGCGGATCTCGGACCCGTTTGCGCTTGCGTAACTCGTCGTAAAACAAATTCGTCGCAATCCGGCTCAACCAACCTCGGAACTTGACCGGATCGTTCAATCGCTTGATATTGCGATAAACCCGAATCCAGACTTCTTGAGCGAGATCGGCCCGGTCTTGCCAGTCGGGAGCTAAGTGGTAGAGGATTTTTTCCACGTGGGATTGGTAACGGCGCAACAGCTCCGCAAAGGCGGCGCGATCGGGTCGTAACCCTTCTTGACAGCGCAAAACGAGATCGGAGTTTGAAAGTTTTTCCGGCTGTACCTGTGCTTGGCGACTGCGCGCCCCAACTGTCGGCCAAGAGAAAGAAGGAGAATAACTCATGGGGTGGAATTGCCTCAAAAACATTCCATGTGGGTTCAAGACACTATAACAATGCCAAATGTTCCCGTCCGCACGATCGCGGCTCGTGACACTTGATTGAATGGCACGGAAAATAGTTCTATTACTGAGCTTGCCCTTTTCACCCCCCGAAATAACCCCAGAATATTCTTTCCCTATGGATCTCAACATCCAAGAAAAGAACCCCCCTCACCTAAGAAGTAGGACGAGGGGGATGTTTTTTAATCCGTGACGTCGTCGGGGGAGGAACCTAGATCCTTGAGGAGTTCTGAGAACACCAACTCAGCGATCTTCCTACAGGTCGCATTTCTCGCGGCCTTGAGGGCATCTCCTTTCTTTTTCTTGAGTCCCTTTCCCTCGGACTCAAATGCTCGGGATATGAAATACTCCTCTATCTTCGCGCGGACAGGCTCATCCGTGAAACGGATATTTTTTCTTCTGTTGCCTGACTGGCTCAGGCTCATTTCATAGGCAGAATTCAGGTGCAGCCAAATAGCCGATCGCGCGTCCGCAGACCCTTTCATTTTGCTCCCACTCCGAACGCTGGATCCGGAGCTTTGCGAAACTCTACCCACGCCTAGAGCTTGTTTGAATCGCCGCTTGCTACGAGGTTTTGACGTCTTTTTGCCAAGCTTTGGATCGTTCGTCCCTTTTGTGTACTGAACGATCGCGCGTCCATGTTCGTCCAGGAAGTCCTCGAAGGGGTAGATCCGCACCAGCAACCACGCCCTTAAATCATCACCAAATCCAAAGCGATTAAAAACTTTGTGGTATGGGTGAAAGATTGGGGAGTAAAGGATCGAGTCAATCTCTCGCCTTA
>NZ_JAEOXH010000006.1:0-4890 GCF_016632315.1 Oxynema mangrovii CENA135
TGTAGGTATTCCCCAGATTCGTCAGAGTACCAGAGAGGTCTTTTTCCAGTCCCGAACGGCGGCGAATGGTGGCGGCTTCAGTGTAGGCAGTGATGGCATGATCTAAGTTGGTTGCCGGGTCTAGGCCCAATTGCGCTTGAATACTGTAGGCAGTCCCCAGATTCGTCAGGGTTTGCGCACGTTTTCCGGGATTATCAGCCCGCAGTGCTAACACCACATCATAGCCCCGGATGGCAATTGCTAGGGCTTCCCCATATCTGCCATCGGGAAACAGTCGAATCCTGGTGCAGGTATTTTCTACTACGCCTGCCACTCCTTCGGCTAGGTCAGGATCCTGAGTAACAAAGTCTTGCATCCATTGAGCAATGCTATCCCCCAAGGCGGGAACAATCAGCTCCATATTTTGCCGCATTACCTGATGGACTGCCGCTTCATCCCCACCATTTTGCATTTCTGCTTGCAGCAGTTGGAGCCAAAATTGTTGTAATGCTTGCTGAATTCTCTGGCCTGTGTTCAGATCTTGCCCAAACCTTGAACGAGGAGACAGATTAGCTTTTGAAGCTAATCTGGACAACGAATTTTGACAAATCTCTTCCCATTCATCATCGCCCAAAGATTGATAAAGATTTTTTGCCCTTTGGGTTGACTCTTCTGCTAAATGAAAATCTCCTATACTTTCATGGCATTGAGCCAACATATAATGGGCATTCGCTTCATGTTGATTTTGCTCCAACTCAACTGCCAAGCTCAAAGCCTGCCCAAAATATTCAAGCGCCCGGGTCCATTGTTTCTGATAATTTAAAATACAACCAATATTATACAAGCAAGACTGCTTAGAAGCCGTTTCATTCAACTCTTGCAAAAGCCCTAAGCGTTGTTCCTGTGCTGCCAAAGCTTGCTCATAATTGTTTAATTCCTTCTGCAACGTTCCCTGATAATCCAACGCTTTGGCTGCCCAATCTTTGACCCCCAATTCAATATACAAGCCAGTCGCCTGCTGATAATGCGCGATCGCCGCTTGCGCCTGTCCCAAATTCCGGCAACATTGCCCCATCATATACCGAGAATTGGCAAGTTTATAAGTTTGATTACTATCCTCAGTTAATGTTTCCGCTATCTGCAAAGCGGCTTCAAAACCAGATAAAGCGTCCTGATATTTCTGGGTATTAAACTGGAAACTTGCCAAGTCATACAGACAACTGTGTTCGGAAGTGCGATCGGCCAATTCCCGGAAAATCTCTAACCGCCCCTGGTAAGAGCCAATCGCCCCCTCATACTGTCCCAACTCCCGATACAAATTCACCAGATAGTCTAATCCCAACAAAGCCCACTTTGTCTCCTTGACTTCCACATACAACTCAACCGCTTGCTCATACCCGGAAATTGCCGCTTGCTGTTGTACCAAATTCCGACAACATTGCCCTTGCATATAATGAGCATTGGCTTGAGAATGTTTTAGCTCTAGTTTTTGGGCTAAACTCAGGGCTAAATCAAAATATTCCAGGGCGTTTTCCCATTGCTTTAGGTCATCATACAAACTCCCAATCTTATATAAACACGACTGTTCAGCCTTTGTATCGCCCAATTCCCGAAAAATCTCTAACTGCCGCTGGTAAGAGGCAATAACCTGTTCATCCTGTTTCAACTCCCGATACAAATTTACCAGATAGTCTAATCCCGATAAAGCCCATTTTGTTTCCTTAACTTCCACATACAACCCAACCGCTTGCTCATACCCGGAAATCGCCGCTTGCTGCTGTCCCAAATTCCGATAGCATTGCCCCACCATATATGCAGCATTGGCTATATTTTTTTGCTGTTCCAACTTTTTAGCTAAAATCAGGGCTTCTTGATAATATTCCAGGGCTTGGGTGAATTGCTGGCGACGATTATAAAGGTTACCAATTTCATAAGCAAGAGACTGTGCTTTGATATCCTCTCCTTTGTCTTGGATTAGCTGAAACCGTTTTTTCTGACAGTCTATTTCTTGTTCAAGTTGCTGCAATTCTCGATAAAGGTTAAGTAAATGTTCTAATCCTTTTTCTGCCCACTCTTTTACCCCAACCTGCAAGTACAACTCAACCGCTTGCTGATATGGGGAAATCGCTGCTTGCTCCTGTCCCAAATTCCGATAACATTGCCCCACCATATATGCAGCATTGGCTAGATTTTGCGGCTGTTCCAACTTTTTAGCTAAAATCAGCGCTTCTTGATAATATTCCAGGGCTTGTATGAATTGCTGGCGACGATTATAAAGGTTGCCAATTTCATAAGCCAAGGACTGTGCTTTGATATCCTCTCCCTTGTCTTGGATAAGCTGAAACCGTTTTTTCTGACAGTCTATTTCTGGTTCAGCTTGCTGCAATTCTCGATAGAGGGTGAGTAAATTTTCTAACCCTTTTTCTGCCCACTCTTTTGCCCCCAACTGCCCATACAAATCCACCGCTTGTTGATAGGGGGAAATTGCTGCTTGATTTTCTCCCAAATTGCGATAACATTCCCCCAGCATATAATTATTGTTGGCGGTTTTCCAACTCTTTCCCTGGTCATCGTTCAAGGTGTTGGCGAGTTCTAAGGCAACCTGAAACCCGGATAATGCCTCTGGATAGTGTTGGCGATTAAACTGATATATTGCTAGTTCATATAAGCTGAGGTGCTGATTGACGGGTTCTCCTTGTTGCTGCCAGAAATTGGCTTGAAGTTGATAAGATTGGATGAGTTTATCGGGATGGTTGAGTTGCTGGGAAATCTGAATTAACCAGGTTAAGGTTTCCTGTTGCGCTGCTGTATTTTCTAGCTGCTGGACTAAGGCTAACCGTTGTTCCAAATACTGCAATCCTTGAGATAAGTCTCCCCCCTGCCAATGACTGCATCCTAACCAGGCTAAGGCTACGTTTTCTAGGGTTTGGTCTTTCAGGGTTTGGGCGGTATCCAGGGCTGAGGTGAAACAGGCGATCGCCTGGGGGAAATCTGGCTGAGAATAGTACAGTTTCCCCAATTCTACGGCTATCTCGGCGCTGGCTTTTAGGTCATCAAATTCTAACAAAACTTGGATTTGCCGTTTATAAAGCGCGACTGCTTCGGGGACTTGCTGATTTTGGAGATACCTTTGTCCCTGTTGGACTAACTGCTGCCAAGGTTGCGCGGCAAACTCATGTTGTTGGAGTTGCCGAAACAACCGATATCCCTGAAAAAAGGCTGCTACTGCTTGCTCGAATTCGGCGATCGCCTGTTGAGTAAATCCCAAATAATAGTGCGCGACTGCCTCATTCGTTTGATTCCCCAACTCCCGCGCTAGATTGAGATATTCTGTCAGGGTGGTAAGGGCGCTATGCCATTGTTGGTTCTGATAATAAGCAATCCCCAACTTTCCCAGAATTTCCGATTCCGCAGGGCGATTATCTTGGCGAGATTCGGTGCGATCGCCTCGCTTCCTAATTTGGATTAACTGTTCCTGTAAGGCAGCAACTTGCTCTTGAGGAGTTGGCGTACTCATGGGGAAATGCTTAACTTTACATTTTCCTGAGCTTAACCCAATTTTCCCGATATGCCTATAAATTGAAATGATTTTGTTTACAAAACAATATACAAATTTATAACTCAGTTCTTACCGGAGAATAGCAGAGGTATTTACCATAACTTCAACCGTAGCTTTCTTGCGGTTTCAGTTGAAAACTGGTTTTCCCCACTCCAGACACTCAGCAATTCTTGAATCCAGGAAAAACTAGCCGGAATCTGTTGTTCGTTTATGGTACTGAATGCAGTAGTGGGGTAGTTGCTTAACTTGCCTCTGGAGGTTCACAAGAACGCAAGGACACAAAGGGTCTGGGGTCAATGATTCCCCTTTCTAATTCTCTGCAAATCCTGCCAAAATTCCTCTCGCGTTACAGACTCTAACATTTCACTTCGTTCTTGAGTATAATCACCCTGTCCCCACCCCATTTGTTGCAAAAAGCGAATCGCATCGGACTGTCCCAAATGATTGACTAAAATCTGACAGCCTTTTTCTCTTAACTCTACTGCATTCATCATCCATAACTCCTGATTATTATTCCTGTAAAACCTGAATCAGCCAAACCACCGGATTGCTAATAGCAACCTTAGAAAGAAAAATATCCGCCCCAGCCGCTTCAGCACAAGCCAGATGAAAAGAATCGAACAGCCCAAACCCAAACTGTTCTAATTGTTGTGAACGTTCCTCCACTGTCGGATTAATTTCTTGCATCTGGGTTGCTAACGCCAAAAGACTAAGGATGCTAGTTTTTTTCTCCAGATTTCGCATTTTTTCCAGTTCCACTGCGATCGCTTCACTCGAAATGAGTTGCCATTCTCCCGTGCGAACTCGTTCCAGAATCGTTAAAACTGAGTCCCCCTCTAGCCGAACCCGTTCCTGCGCCCAGTCATCAAAAGGGCGATTGAGACAACACACATCTAAATATACCGCAACCATCAAACCCCCTACACATTAGCTCCCACAAACTCGCACGCCTGCACAAACCTCTCATCCAGCAACTCCAGGTGACGGTTAAGGATTTGCGGCTCTTCCCCACTGGTACAGGTCAGCAGTTCTTGAATCAGGGAGGGATAGGCTTTGATGCGTTCTTCATTCATGGCGACACCGGGGTACTCGCTATCTCTTGGTTATAACGCAACACCCCCACCATCCCATAAAAACCATGCCCCCAAAACAACGCAACCTAGGAGAATGGTCATCTAGGGGCTTGGTTTCCAAGCCCTCTGAGGTTGGGTTTGGAGATCAAACCCCTACGTTATTGATTGGGGATTGGGGACGGGTTTGGAGACCAAACCCCTACGTGAGAATGGTAATGTAGGGGCTTGGTTTCCAAGCCCTCTGAGATTGGGTTGGGAGACCAAACCCCTACGTTATTG
>NZ_JAEOXH010000007.1:0-1976 GCF_016632315.1 Oxynema mangrovii CENA135
GTGTCGATTTTCGGGGCATCGTAGACGCGAAGCGGCTTCTCGCTACCCCTCAATCGACGTGGGGAGTCCGTGTATTCCGACACTGACCTTTCAGGTACGGCGCGGGACCGATCGCTCCCCGAACCCCTCAAAAGTTAAACTGTCACTAAATCCGTGCAATTGGCAAGAGAGATCGCGGCAGTGTTTAACTTTGACAACAAATCGGGATATTCCCATGATTTTGTTTGGACAACACGAGCACCTCGTGACTCCTATATATTTTAAAAGCGATCGCCCCCGGAAGAGCGATCGCCTCAATCCTTGCTACAACTAATCAGAAATCATCGGCAAATTGGCAAACTATTCATTGACTTCCGACCATTCCGTATGGAAAAACTCGCCGCGCGGTTTGTCCAACCGTTCGTAAGTATGAGCGCCGAAATAATCCCGTTGAGCTTGGGTCAAATTTTGCGGGAGGCGATCGCGCCGATAGCTGTCAAAATAATCTAAAGACGCACTAAACGCCGGAACCGGAATCCCAGCATAATTCGCCGTCGCCAACACCTCGCGCCACGCCTCCTGACGATCTAAAATCGTCTGCTTGAACTCCGGCGCTAACAGCAAATTCGGCAAACTCGGATTGTCCTTAAACGCCGACTTAATCTTGTCCAAAAATCCCGCACGGATAATACATCCACCCTTCCAAATCCGGGAAATTTCACTCAGATTCAAATTATAATTAAAATCCGCCGACGCCTTCGCCAGCAAACTCATCCCCTGAGCGTAAGAACAAATCTTAGAACAGTAAAGCGCATCGCGAACCTTATCCACAAATCCCTTGACATCCCCGTCAAACTTAAACATCGGTCCGCTTAATTGCTGCGACGCCGCGCCCCGTTCCTCCTTAATCGAAGACATAATCCGCGCATTAACCGCCGCCGTAATCGTCGGAATCGAAACCCCGAATTCCAACGCACTCATCGCCGTCCAACGACCCGTCCCTTTTTGTCCCGCCGCATCGACAATTTGCTCCACTAACGGCTGATTCGTTTCCGGATCGATATATTTAAAAATATCCGCCGTAATTTCGATTAAAAACGAATTGAGCTCGTCAGTTTGATTCCATTCGGCAAAGACTTCGTGCAATTGCTTGTGGTCGAGACCCAAAACACTTTTGAGCAAGTCGTAAGCCTCGGCGATTAACTGCATATCGCCGTACTCGATCCCATTGTGAACCATTTTCACGTAATGACCCGCCCCACCCGGACCGATATAAGTCACGCACGGTCCGTCATCGACTTGCGCCGCAATTTTCGTCAGAATCGCCTCTAAATCTTTATAAGCTTGTTCCGTGCCTCCCGGCATCAAACTCGGGCCATTTAAAGCGCCTTCCTCGCCGCCACTGACCCCCATTCCCATAAAACCGAGGCCGACCGATTCTAACTCCTGAGTCCGGCGTTCCGTATCCTCGTAAAGGGAATTGCCGCCGTCGATAATCATATCCCCCGGTTCTAGTAACGGTTTGAGCTGGCCGATGACCGCATCCACGGGCTTACCCGCCTTCACCATCACCAAAATCCGCCGAGGACGTTCCAGAGACTCGACAAACTCTTCAATCGAATAAGTCGCCTTGACTTGCTTACCTTGGGCCCGTTCGGCCATAAACGCTTCCGTCACCGAACCCGTGCGATTGTACACCGAAACGGGAAATCCCTTGCTTTCCACATTGAGGGCGAGGTTCTCACCCATCACGGCCAACCCAATCACACCAAATTTTTGTTTCGTCATAACCTTGTAATGACCTCAGTCTCGTCAACTCTCCTACAGGGTAGCCCGATCTCTTCGAGCCAGACTGGAAAAAGATCGTGACATCCTCCCGACGCTCACCCTAACAGGTAGAGCGCGGGCTTCCCTTCCTCGCGGTTGGGTTTTCCTGCTTCATCGGGGTTCCCAAGCAACCTTCCTCTACAGGCAGTATCACCGTCTGTCCAACGGCT
>NZ_JAEOXH010000008.1:0-1906 GCF_016632315.1 Oxynema mangrovii CENA135
CAGAAGGTGATGAGTTCCGGGGTGGGATGTTGGCAGTCGGTGAGGAGGAGGACGCGGGATTGTGCCATGCTTGATAAAATGGGGGATAGAGGAGATTTTCGGCACAGTTCCAGATGAGGTTATAGTTAGTAAAATTCTCGGCTATAATTAATTAGACAAACCAATCACTCATTTAGCCTAAAAATTTTAAAATTTTTATGAGTTCAACGCCTGAATTACTGAACCGAATTACGCAAAATCCCGGTCAATGTGGCGGTCGTCCCTGTATTCGAGGAATGCGAATTCGAGTCACGGATATTTTAGAAATGTTGGCAGAAAATGTTAGCATTCCTGAAATTTTAGAGGACTTTCCCGATCTAGAACTAGCGGATATTCAGGCTTGTTTGATCTTTGCTGCACGACGTACTGATTTTCCCAGACTAACCGCATGAAGATTTGGATCGATGCTCAACTGCCCCCACATTAGCCAATTGGCTAACAGAAACCTTTGGTTTGGAAGCGATCGCATTGCGAGATTTAGGACTTCGAGATGCTCAAGATATCGAAATTTTTGCAGCAGCACAGGCTGAAAATGTTGTGATTATGACGAAAGACAGTGATTTCATCGATTTGGTATGTCGTTTAGGATCGCCTCCTCAAATTTTATGGCTCACTTGTGGTAATGTCACTAACCGCAACTTGCGACAATTGTTGACGGCGACTTTATCTGATGCGTTAGAGCAATTGCGCCAAGGGGAAATGATTGTGGAAATTACGAATACTCCTTAAAAACGCAAATCCTCAAATCTCCTTTAACCAAGCTTCAATGGCAGATATCAGATTCGGTTGATTCGGCGGAAAGCCTTTTAACGGCGCGTCTAGGGGTGCGTCGGTGAGGAAGGTAACGGCAATGACTCCGGTGAGTTTTTCACAGAAGGTGATGAGTTCCGGGGTGGGATGTTGGCAGTCTGTGAGGAGGAGGGCGCGGTGGGGGAGGAGTTGGCGGCGTTGCAGTGGTTTCAGGTGGCGGCGTTGCGAGGGTGCAGGGGGTATTTAGCCTCAAAAATGTTAATTCGGCTTTGAGAAACTAGATTTTGAAAGGATTAATGATAGTTAATTGATGCTCTACAATTAAACCATCTTGCATATCTTCTGAATAAAGAATGTTTGCATTACCAGATAAAGCACTGGCGACTATTAATCCATCCCAAAAAGATAGATGGTAATTCATTCTCAATTGGGATGCTCTTTTCAGAATAGCCGTTGTTACATTTATCACTTGACATTGTTGTTCAAATTCTTCAATCAGTTGAATAATTTGGGTTTCAGAAAAATTAACTTTTTTCCTTAAAACCGAGCAAGTCTCATTAATAACCTGTGTACTGACTACGATATTGTTTAGGTTGGTTAATGAAACGGCTATTTTGCGTTTTCTAGCATCTTCCTGGGGATTTTGGTCTTGATCCGCTAAGAAACGATATAACCAGATATTAGAATCAATAAATATTGTTTGAGGAATCATGATTTTCTTTCGTGAATTTCCTCTCTGGTTAGTTTGCTCCACCCTTTAACACTAATAGGTTGTTTTGCTAATTGATCCATTAGTCTGGGCTTGGCTGTTTCTTCTGAAACAATAATCACTTTAACGTCACTTCCTTCTTGAATATTTTGTTGATATTCAGGCGGAATTTCTATCATACCTTGCTTAATTTGCGCTTTAAATTCAAAGGAGTTAACCATTCTCAACCTTCTTTTGTCTATAAAACTATGGATATTTTAACCTAAAAAATGCAAATCCTCAAATCTCCTCTAACCAGGTTTGAATGGCTGATATCAGATTCGGTTGATTGGGCGGAAACCCTTTTAACGGCGCTTCTAGGGGGTCGTCGGTGAGGAAGGCAACGGCAATGACCCCGGTGAGTTTTTC
>NZ_JAEOXH010000009.1:0-1349 GCF_016632315.1 Oxynema mangrovii CENA135
GGGAAAAGAAGGGGTATATTACCACCACCTTCACAGACCTTTAAAGTACCCCGGTGGATAGGACAAATCTAAAGATGGAATGCCCCCATAGATGGAACGTTTAAACCCCTCATTGGCTCTGCCTCACGGCAGAGCGTGAAAAGTGTAAGCGTATGCCTCCTAGGGGAAAGGATGTGACTGAAAGCTAATGCCTAACTGTAATGGTTAGGATATGCCCACTAGTCACGGTGTGGATATAGAGACCGCGACAAGTAAGAGTTTGATGACGAAAGCGAGTTTAAAGACTACGTGTTGTAGTGCGAGACGTTCGGGTATGAAATAGGGCTGAAATGCCCTAAAGCACTAGCCGGTGAGGATTCCAGCTCCGAATCTGGATATAAGGAGACCTCTCCTGAGCATCCTCATAACTGATTATATGTCCCGACGCTTAGGTAACTAAGCAAGGCAGGGAACTCAAGGTCATAAACGAACTGAGAAATCAGGGAGTAGAGAGTAACGGCGATAGCCACCCCCAGTTTTGGGAATCATAACCCCAGGATTGAAGCGGGGAACGGAAGGCTCCGAGGTGTAACCCAACACCGGAATCGAGACCACTGCCAACCATCCATGACTAAGGAAATCTGAATGTTCCGACTTGAACCATCGTAATTATTAAGTAGCGAAATAGGTTGATACGCTGCGCTCAAAAGAGTAAGGGGAAAAGTAGGAGGCTCTTTGAACTACCTACACAGACCTTTAAAAGTACCCCGGTGGAAAGGACAAATCTAAAGATGGAATGCCCATATAAACGGAACGTTTTAACCCCTCTTGGGCTCTGATAATCTGGTCGAGAGAGTCAGTAGTAAAAAGTGTAAGCGCAAGCCCATTAGGGGGTGAGATGTGACCAGAAGCCAATGCCCGACTGTAATGGTAGGGATATGCTAACAGGTCACGGTTTGATTGTAAGGAATAGAGTCTAGTAGGTGTACAAATGGCGATAGCGAGTTTAAAGAAAGGGTTTGGGAAACCAAAACCAATCAAGACTACGAACAACGCATGGAAGGCAATCCCATGGACTAAGGTTCAACGGAAAGTTTTCAAGCTCCAAAAGAGTATATTTCAAGCAGCTAAATCGGGACAGGACGCAAAGGTAAGAAGGCGGCAACGTCTATTGGTGAAATCATATTATGCCCGACTCTTAGCAGTGCGGCTGTAGGGGCGGGTTCCACGGTCAGCCATGCTTCCCAACAGTCAGCTTAATAAACCCGCCCCCCAAGCGGGTCAAGGCAAAAAGACAGCCGGTGTCGATGGAAGGATAGTAATATCTCCAAAACAAAGGTTTGAATTAGCTGAGAGCATTAAAAGAAAAC